>NZ_FOUG01000020.1 GCF_900114785.1 Variovorax sp. OV329 | reverse complement strand
CCCACGCCCGAGATGCCCTTCGGCGGCGTGAAGGATTCGGGCTACGGCTCCGAAGGCGGCCCCGAGGCCATGGAGGCCTACCTGGTGGCCAAGGCCGTGTCGATCATGGCGGTCTGAATCCGTCCTGACCCGCAAGGCATGAAAGGCGCGGCGCGAGCCGCGCCTTTTTTCATGGGCGCGCCCTGTCGATCAGAAGGTGGGGGACTGCGGATCGATGGGGCGCGGCTGTTCCGACAGCGCCCGCTGCTCGCGCGAGAAGCGCTCGCCGAAATAGATCAGCTGCTCGCGCAGCGTGCCCTCGGCGAAGGCCGCCTGCGCCTGCTGGCCGTCGCCTTCGGCACTGGAGGCGGCATGCATCAAGGTCAACGGATGGGACTGCGGCTCGTCGCAGCCCGCGGCGGCTATCGCCAGGGCGGCGGCCAGCGGAAGAAGTGTCTGGAAGGACGGCATGCTCGCTCCTTGTCGCGGTGTCTCGAGAAGGAGTGGTGCATGCCATCAGGCATGCACCCGGATGGCGGCACCGCCACGCCAGGGCCTCCAAGTTAGGGCGGCCCGCGCTTCGGAACAACACTCATCGAGGGGATGACTCGCGCTTTTGCGCGTAAGCGCTCAGCGCAGGTTGAGGATCTCCACCTGCGGCAGGCCCGGCGTGCCGGCGACGCTGGCGCGCATCAGCTTCTGGCCGTCGCGATAGAACTGCCAGCAGCCGCTGTCAGGACGGCGCGCCTGGTTGGGCTGCATCGGCGGCGCGGTGTTGAAGCGCACGCACAGGCTGCCGTCGTCCTTGAGCTCCCAGCGGCCCGAGCCGTTCACGCCGGCCCGGCCCACGGCCTGGCTGTTGTAGTAGACGAGGCCGCTGTCGCGCAGCTCCCAGCGCTGCACCTCCTGCGGCCCCCCGTCCTCGAAGCTGTGCGACTTGCCGATCAGCGACTGCTTCAGCTCGTCGCGCGCCAGGTAGGTCTGCTGCTGCCGTGCGCCGGCCGACGGCGATGCGGGCAATGGCGTGGCCACCGGCGGCGCGAGCGCCACCACGGGCGGCGGGGGGGCGGCAGGTGGCGGCGATGCGGCGGGTGGGTTGAGCGGAATGGCCGCGGCAGGTGCCGGCGCGGTGGCTGCAGGAGCGCCCGGCGGCGCCACGGACGGCGGCGCGGCGGCGCTGGCGGCCGGCGAAGGCGTTGCGGCTGGCCCGCCGGCCGCAGCCGCGCCGACGGAGTCGCGCTCGCGGCGCGCGTTCTCGAGTGCGGTTTCGATGTCCTTGGGCGGCGGCCCGGAGGCCCGCGGCGCAGCAGCGCCGGTCGCAGGTGCCGCCGGCCGCGCCGGCGATGGCGAGGCGCCCGCCAGCCGTGCGCCTTGCCCCTGGGCGTTGAAGCTGAAGTCCGAGGTCAACGAGGTATTCACCCAGGGCAGCTGCCGCCCGGCGGTGTCGCGCAGCACGCGCACGCGCACGTTCTTGAACATCTGCTCCACCTCGATGCCCGGCGTCATCATCTCCTCGGCCAGGCTCTTGCTGTAGACGCTGTTGCCGCCGTCGGGGCCGTCCTCCGCAGCGGCGCCAGGGGCCGACGCAAACGCGATCAGCGTGCCGCGCGCGCCCATCTCGGCCAGGCCGCCGGCCGTGCGGATGTTTCGCGTCTTGCCGGCGAAGGGGTTGTTGCGGCAGGCATCGAGGATCACGATGCGCGGAAAGGAGCCCACCTTGTCGATGCGGCCGATGAACAGCTCGTCGATGTCCACCGACTGGTCCTTCACCTCCTCCTGGTCGCGCAGGTTGACGTCCACCGGCAACAGGAAGTTGCGCCCGTCGATCTGCACGCCGTGGCCGGCGTAGTACAGCACGGCGATCGCGTCGTCCTGCTGCACCTCCTTGGCGTAGTCGCGCAGCACGCGCCGGAACTGCACCACGCCGAGGTTGTACTGCTCGTTGACCTGGAAGCCCAGCGCGCGCAGCCGCGACGCGATGAGGCGCGCATCGTTCTCCGGATTGGTCAGCGGAAGCTTGGGATAGCGGGCGTTGCCGATCACCAGCGCAATGCGCTTCTGCGCGCCGGCCTGCGCCTGAGCCTGCGCGATGCCGGGCCAGCCCACCATCGCCAGCGCGCCGGCGAGCAGCAGCAAGGCGCACAGCCCTGCCCGCGTAGCGGCCAGAAGATGGGCGCGGGAAGGGGCGGTCATGGGGCGCAATATGGGCCGACGGCACGCATGATGCAAGTGCGCGGCCGCGTGCACGTGGCGCGGCATCTCGCCACAATGCGCACCCCGGCCTCCCACACCACCCACACAACAACACATGGCCACCTTCGAATGGATCATCGCGCTGCTGCTCGGCGCGGCGCTGCTGGCGGCGCTCGCGCAGCGGGTCGGCGCGCCCTACCCCACCTTCCTGGCGCTCGGCGGCGCCGCACTGGCCTTCGTGCCGTCCAGCCCCAACTGGACGCTGGACCCGCACCTGGCGCTGACGCTCTTCGTCGCGCCGGTGCTGGTCGACGCGGCCTACGACACCTCGCTGCGCGACCTGCGCCGCAACTGGCGGCCGGTGGCCGGCCTGGTGATCGCCGCGGTGGGGACCACGGTCGTCGCGGTGGCGCTGGTGGCGCGCTGGCTGGTGCCCGACCTGCCCTGGCCCATCGCCATCGCCCTGGGCGCCATCGTGGCACCGCCGGATGCCGCGGCCGCCACCGCAGTGATGCGGCAGGTCGGGCTGCCGCACAAGCTGCTCAAGATCCTGGAGGGCGAGAGCCTGCTCAACGACGCCAGCGCGCTGCTCGTCTACCGGCTGGCCATCATGGCCATGCTGGCCGGGCAGCTGAGTCCCGGCGCCTTCGTGCCAGTGCTGCTGCTCACGGTGGTCGGCAGCCTGGCCGCCGGCGTGCTGCTCGCCCGGTTGCTGCAGCCGGTGCTGCGCGGCATGCAGGACGTGCCGATCACGCTGATCGTCCAGTTCGCCTTCACCTTCGCGGTCTGGATCGCGGCCGAGGCGATCGGCCTGTCGGGCATCCTCACGCTGGTGGCCTACGCGATGACGGTGGCGCGCAACGGCAGCCGCGACATGCCCGCGCGCATGCGCGTGCCCATCTTCGCCGCGTGGGAGATCGTGGTCTTCGTGCTCAACGCCTTCGCCTTCGTGCTGATCGGCATGCAGCTGCGCCCCATCTGGCAGCGGCTGGAGGCCAGCGGGACGCAGTCGGGCGCGGTGGCCACGGCGCTGGCGGTGCTCGCAGCGACCATCCTGGCGCGCTTTGCCTGGGTGTTCGTCTACCACGCCTTCAAGCGCTGGAGGCTGAGGGGGCAACCAGCCGAGGTGGCGCGGCCCACGCTGGGCAGCGGCATCGTGCTCTCCTGGGCCGGCATGCGCGGCATCGTCACGCTGGCGGCGGCCTTCGCGATTCCGGAGACGCTGCCCGGGGGCGCGCCCTTCCCGCACCGCGACCTCATCCTGCTGTGCGCCTTCGCGGTGGTGCTGGGCACGCTGGTGCTGCAGGGACTGACGATGGGGCCGCTGATCCGCGCCTTCGGCCTGCGCGACGACGACCCGGTGGGCCGCGAGATCCGCCTGGCGCGCACGCACGCCTACGGCGCGCTGATCGAGGCCATCCGCGACGAGGACAGCCTGGCCGCCAAGCTGCTGCGCAAGGAGTACGCCGCGGTGGTGGACCTGAACGCCACCCACGATGCCGACGCGCCGCTGGAAGAAGTGCCCGGCGGCCCGCTGCGCCGCCGCGCCATCGCCGCCGCGCGCCAGCGGGCCTTCGAGCTGCGGCAGGGCGAGGTCATCGGCGACGACGCCTACCGCGTGCTGGTGCGCGAACTGGACTGGGCGGAGCTGAGCGCGGGCGGCACACGATAGGCCCGGCACGCGTCAGAATCCAGGCATGACGAGACTTCTTTGTGCCTGCCTGTTGACCTGCGTGCTCGGCGCCTGCACCGGCTACCGCCCGCCTCCCGGCTACGGCGTGTGCGCGACCCAGCCCGGCACCTGGGACTGCCAGGTCGAGATGTACGAGAAGGTCGACTCGCCCTGAGCGACGCTACCGCTCACTGCCGGGGCACCGGCGCGATCAGTCCGGGTTGCCCGACCCCGGCGCGTCCAGCACGATGCGCCCGGCCGTCAGCGTGTTGACGGTGGCGGCGGGAATCTCCATGAGGATGCTGGCCCGCTCGGCCACCATGTGGGCCGTGAGGTGCAGCACCGGGCGGTCGTCCAGGTCGTGCATCAGCCGCACCAGCTTGAGCAGCGGGCTGCCCACCTCGGTCTGCAGCAGACCGGCGCGCTGAGGGTCGGCCACGGTGGCGCTGAACTCCTGCACCACGCGGCCGAACTTCACGCCCTGGTCCATCAGGATCTCGTAGAGCGCGCGCTTCTTCAGCGCCGCCTCCGTGGCGCGCTTGCCCACGTGCACCGGCACCCAGGCGTCGGTGAGCATGGCCGGGCGGCCGTCGCGATTGGAGCGCACGCGCAGCGCATGCACCGCCTTCTCGGCGGGCGCCAGTTCCAGCAGGCGCGCCACGTCGGCCGGCGGCACGGTCTGCACCACGTCGAGCACGCGCACCACCGTCTCGGTGGCGGTCTTGCGCAGGCTGTCGATCACGCTGAGGGAAGGCGAAGGCCGCCAGGGCGTCACAGCGTCGCCGCGCACGAAGGTGCCGCGGCCGTGCCGGCGCTCCACCAGCCCCAGGGCCGCCAGGTCGCCCAGGGCGCGGCGCACGGTGATGCGCGAGACGCCGAAACGCTCGCACAGCTGCTCCTCGTTCGGCAACGCGCCGCCCGCGAAGAGGCCGCGCGAGATCTCGTCGCGCAGCACCAGGAAGATCTGCCGGTGCAGGGCCGTGCCGCGCGCGCTGTTCATGGGATTGGCCGGAGAGGACGCCGTGTTCATGGGGTGGAGCATAGCCGGGTTGACTTGTTGTTATGTTGTGCTATCGTTAGTACAACAGGACGACGTAACGAAACAACCCCATGAGCCACCCCGCCTCCCATCTTCGACAGCTGCTGGCCGCGCCCGGCATGGTCATCGCCCCAGGCGCCTACGACGCGATCGGTGCGCGGCTGATCGAGCAGGCCGGCTTCCCGGCCGTCTACATGACCGGCGCCGGCACCTCGGCCGCGCGCGGCTTTCCCGACTTCGGCCTGCTGGACATGGGCGAGATGGTGGGCAACGCCGCCACGATGGCGCGCTCGATTTCCGTGCCCCTGATCGCCGACGCAGACACCGGCTACGGCAACGAGCTGAACGTGACGCGCACCGTGCGCGAGTACGAGTCGCGCGGCGTGGCCGCCATCCACATCGAGGACCAGGTCTCGCCCAAGCGCTGCGGCCACCTCGACGGCAAGGAAGTGATCTCTCGCCAGGACTTCGTCTCCAAGGTCCGCGCCGCCGTGGAAGCGCGCCGCACCCAGGACTTCGTGGTCATCGCCCGCACCGACGCGCGTGCCATGCTGTCGCTGGACGAGGCCGTGTGGCGAGCCAATGCCGCGCTGGACGCCGGCGCCGACATGGCCTTCGTCGAGGCCACGCAGACGGTCGAGGAAGTCGCCGCCGTGCCGAAGCAGGTGAAAGGCCCCTGCCTGCTCAACGTGGTGCCCGGCGGCCGCACGCCGATCTTCGACCTGCGACAGGCCGAGGAGATGGGCTACCGGCTCGCGATCCTCCCCGGCCTGATGCTCAAGGCCACCATCGAGGCGGGCGACGCCGCACTGGCCGAACTCAAGCGCACCCACCAGGCGCCCAACGTGACGCACAGCGTGGCGCAGACCTTCCGCCGCTTCGGCGCCGACGAGTGGGACGCGCTGCGCACCCGCTTCAACGCCGGCGCCACCATGGAGCAGAAGAAATGAGAGCGCGCACCCTCTTCGACAAGCTCTGGGACGCGCACGTGGTGCGCGAGCTGGGCGATGGCTGGGCGCTGCTGCACATCGACCGCCACCTGCTGCACGACCTGTCGGGCCCGCCCGCGCTGGGCGAGGTGGCGGCGCGCGGCCTGCCGCTGCACAACGCGGAGCTGGTGTTCGCCACGCCGGACCACGCCGTGTCCAGCCAGCCCGGCCGCGTGGCCACCACCTTCCCGCTGGGCGGCAGGCTGCATGCGGGGCTCAAGCAGCTCAGCCAGAAGATGAACGTGCGCCTGTTCGACCTGGGCGAGAGCGGCCAGGGCATCGTGCACGTGATGGGGCCGGAGCTGGGCATCGTGCTGCCGGGCCTCACCGTGATCTGCGGCGACAGCCACACCTGCACCAACGGCGGCCTGGGCGCGATGGCATTCGGCGTGGGCTCGTCCGAGAGCACCCACGCCCTGGCCACGCAGACGCTGCGCCAGCACAAGCCCCGGCAGCTGCGCGTGCGCGTCGAGGGCCGGCTGCGCGCCGGCGTCAGCGCCAAGGATCTGGCGCTGCACATCATCGGCCGGCTGGGCGCCGCCGCCGGCGTGGGCCACGCGATCGAGTTCGCCGGCCCGGCCATCGAGGCGATGGAAGTGGAAGGCCGCCTCACGCTGTGCAACCTCTCGGTGGAACTGGGCGCGCGCTTCGGCCTGGTGGCGCCGGACCAGCGCACCTTCGACTACCTGCGCGGCCGCCCCTTCGCGCCGCAGGGCGCCGGCTTCGATGCCGCCGTGGCGCAATGGCGCGAGTTGCACAGCGACGAGGGCGCGCGCTTCGACCGCGAGGAAGTGTTCGACGCGGGCGAGGTGCGCCCCACCATCACCTGGGGCACCAGCCCCGAGCACGCCATCGCCATCGACGGCCGCGTGCCCGACCCGCTGGCCGCCGCAAGCGATGCGCAGCGCGACACCCTGCGCGCCGCGCTCGACTACATGGGCCTGCAGGCCGGCCAGGCGATCGCCGGCACGCACGTGGACTGGGTCTTCATCGGCTCCTGCGCGAACGCGCGGCTGTCGGACCTGCGCGCGGCCGCCGAGGTGGCGCGCGGGCGCACGGTGGCAGCGGGCGTGAACGCCTGGGTCGTGCCAGGGTCCGAGAACGTGAAGCGCGCGGCCGAGGCCGAAGGCCTTCGCGATGTTTTCGAGGCCGCGGGCTTCTCCTGGCGCGAGCCGGGCTGCAGCATGTGCGTGGCCGCCAACGGCGAGCAGGTGCCGCCGCAGCAGCGATCGGTCTCCACTTCCAACCGCAACTTCGTGGGCCGCCAGGGGCCCGGCGCGCGCACCCATCTCGCCAGTCCGGCGATGGCAGCAGCCGCCGCCATTGCCGGCGTGATCTGCGACGTCGAATCGCTGGGAGCAGTGGCATGAGCATGCAACCCTTCCTCTGCGTCACCGGTGCCGCTGCGCACCTGCCGCGTGCCAATGTCGACACCGACGTGATCGTGCGCATCGAGCGACTCACCACGCTGGCGCGCACCGAGCTGGGCCCCTTCGCCATGGAGGCGCTGCGCTACCGGGAGGACGGCGGCGAGAACCCGGACTTCGTGCTCAACCAGCCGGCCTTCCGCGGCGCACCCGTGCTGCTGGCCGGCGAGAACTTCGGCTGCGGCTCCTCGCGCGAAGGCGCGGTGTGGGCGTTGATGGGCATGGGCATCCGCTGCGTGATCGCGCCCAGCTTCGGCGACATCTTCTTCAACAACTGCTTTCAGAACGGCATGCTGGCGATCCGCCTGCCGCCCGAACAGATCGAGGCCATCGCGCGCGCCTGCGCCGACGGCTCGCCGCTCACGGTGGACCTGCAGGCCTGCACCCTCACCCACCCGGCGGCCGGCATGCGCGCCTTCGAGGTCGACCCGCTGCGCCGCGATGCGCTGCTGCAGGGCCTGGACGACATCGGCCTCACGCTCAAGGACGATGCGCTGATCCGCGAATGGCAAGCGGCCGACCGGCTGCGGCGCCCCTGGGCCTGGCCGGCACGCTGACACATCGAACACGCACAAGAACACGGAGACAGGACTCATGAATTCAGAAAGCAGGCGCCTCCGCTGGCCCCTGGCGGCCGCTGCGCTGGCCGCCGCCATGCTCACCCCGCAAGCCCAGGCACAGCCGGCCTGGAAGCCCGACCACCCCGTCTCGCTCGTCGTGCCCTACACCCCCGGCGGCGGCACCGACGCCACCGCACGCGCCGTGGCGCGCCGCCTGGGCGAGCTGTGGGGCCAGCCGGTGGTGGTGGAGAACATGCCCGGGGCCGACGGCCTGATCGGCACCCGCCGCGTGATGGAGGCCAAGCCCGACGGCTACACGCTGCTGCTGCAGGTGCCCTCCATCGTGGTCACCAGGCACGTGCCGGGCCTCAAGGGCGTGGACCCGCTCGCGCGCCTCACGCCGGTGACGGCGGTGTCGATCTCGCCGGCCGCCATCGTGGCCAGCGCCAAGGTGCCGGCGAAGACGCTGGCCGAACTGGTCGGCTACTGCAAGAGCGCGAGCACGCCCTGCTCCATCGCCAGCGGCGAGAGCCTGGCGCGCATCTCGGCCCGGCAACTGGCGGCCGAGGCCGGCATCCCGAACCTGATCGTCGTGAACTACAAGGGGACCGGCGCCATCGTCACCGACATGATCGCCAACAACGTGAACATGGCCTTCACCGGCATCACCGCCGCGCTGCCGCACTACAAGGCGGGCACGCTGAAGATCCTCGCCACGCAGGGAAAGAAGCGCGCGGCTGCCTTGCCCGAAGTGCCCACCACCGCCGAGGCCGGCTTCCCGCAGTTCCAGTCGGTGACCTGGTATGGCCTCTTCGCGCCGCAGGGCACGCCGGCCAGCGTGACGCAGGGCATTGTCTCGGCACTCCACGAGGCGGTGAAGGACCCCGACGTCCAGAAGACCATCGCCGCCGCCGGCGCCGAGCCACTGGTGAACTCGCCCGCCGAATTCGCCGCCCAGATCCGCGAGGACAGCGCGCGCATGGATGCGCTGGTGAAGCTGTACCCGCTCGAATGAAGAAGGACCCGGCCATGAACACCCTCCACGACCACGACGACGAGCAGATCGGCGTGCCCTGCGTGCTGATGCGCGGCGGCACCAGCAAGGCCCTGTTCTTCCACGAGGCCGACGTGCCGCCACCCGGTGCGGCGCGCGACCGCTTCCTCAAGCGGGCGATGGGCACGCCCGACGTGCTGCAGATCGACGGCATGGGCGGCTCGCGCCTGGTCACCTCGAAGATCGCGATGATCAGAAAGTCCGACCGCACCGACGCCGACGTGGACTACACCTTCGCGCAGGCCGACGTGGAGCGCGACCGGATCGGCTACGACGCCAACTGCGGCAACATCTCCTCGGCCGTGGCGCCCTTCGCCATCGACGAGGGGCTGGTCGAGGCGGCGGAGCCCATCACCACCGTGCGCATCCACAACACCAACACCGGCACGCTGCTGGTGTCGAAGGTGCAGGTGAAGCACGGCAGGGCGCGCGTGCTGGGCGACTGTGCCATCGCCGGCGTGCCGGGCACCGGCGCCGAGATCCTGATGGACTACACCGACACGCTGGGCGCCAAGACCGGCAAGCTGCTGCCCACTGGCCAGCCAGTGGACACCATCGCGCTGGAGGACGGGCGGCGCTTCGAGGTCTCCATCGTCGACGCGGCCACGCCCTGCGTGCTCATCGCCGCCAGTTCGCTGGGGCTGTCGGGCAGCGAGTTGCCGCCGGACATCAGCGCCGACCGCGCGCTGATCGAGGCCATCGGCGAGATCCAGGCCAAGGCGGGCGAGCGCATCGGCCTCTACAAGCACTGGAAGGACGTGCACCTGCCTGGCCTGCCGCTGGCCGTGATGGTGGCGCCGCCGGCCGACTACGTCGACACCAACCGAGAGACGGTGAAGGCCGCCGACTGCGACCTGCGCGCGCGGCTGGTGTTTCTCGGCAAGTGCCACGACAGCATGGCCGGCACCGGCTCCATGTGCACCGCCGCCGCCTCGCGCGTGCCCGGCACGCTGGTGAACGCGGCCGTGGGCGAGCGCAGTTGCACCGACACGCTGCGCATCGGCCATCCACTGGGCGTGATGACGGTGAAGGTGATCGCCCGCGCCGGCGACACGCCGGCCGCGACCCGCTTCGACGCACTGGGCCTGCAGCGCACCGCGCGCCGGCTGATGGCGGGCACGGTGTACGTGCCGCGCGACGCAGGCTGAACTTCATTCCATTCGACAACCGACGGAGACAAGACATGCCCCCCATCCTTTCGCGCCGCAGCGCACTGGCAGCGCTGGCCGCCTTCACGCTGGCCGCTCCCGCCTTCGCGCAGAACGCCCTGCCGACGCGGCCCGTGCGCATCGTCGTTGGCTACCCCGCCGGCCAGACGGTGGACATCGTCGCGCGCAACTTCGCCGCGGCCCTGAGCAAGGAGATCGGCCAACCGGTGATCGTCGACAACCGCCCCGGCGCCAACGGCAGCCTGGGCGCGCAGGAGGTGAAGCGCAGTGCGCCGGACGGCACCACCCTCCTGCTGGGCACGCTGGGGCAGATGACCATCAACCCCACCCTCTACAAGAAGCTGCCCTACGATACGATCAAGGACTTCGCGCCCATCGCCCAGGTCAGCACCGGCGCGCTGCTGCTGGTGGCCACGCCCACCTTCGGGCCGAACAACCTCAAGGAGCTGATCGAGTACGCGAAGGCGCGGCCCGGCAAGGTGGACTTCGCCTCGGGCGGCAACGGCATCACGGCGCACCTGGCGATGGTGGTGTTCGAGCGCCAGGCCGGCCTGAAGCTCAACCACGTGCCCTACAAGGGCTCGCCAGCCGCCATCAACGACGTGATCGCCGGGCAGGTGCCGATGATGTTCGACGCGCTCGCCACGGTACTGCCGCAGGTGAAGGCGGGCAAGCTCAAGCCGCTGGCGATCTCCAGCGCGAAGCGCAATCCGCAGCTGCCGGACGTGCCCACGGTGGACGAGCAGGGGCTCAAGGGCTTCGACATCAGCTCGTGGGTGGGCTTTCTTGCGCCAGCCGGCACGCCGCCGGCCACGGTGAAGGCGCTGCACGACGCGATCCAGCGCGCCTCGGCGGCCCCGGAGATCAAGGAGTCGATTCGCGCGACCGGCAGCGACCTGGCCATCACCACGCCGGACGAGTTCGGGCGCTTCCTGCAGAGCGAGATCCGCAAGTGGGGCCAGGCCGTCAACGACGCCGGCGTGCAGATCGACTGAAGGAAGGGCGATGACGATCACCCATCCCGCTACCGACCCGAGCGGCCCCACCGGCCAGTTGTGCGACTGGCTCGCCGGCTTCTCCCTGGA
Source organism: Variovorax sp. OV329 (assembly GCF_900114785.1). Lineage (GTDB taxonomy): Bacteria > Pseudomonadota > Gammaproteobacteria > Burkholderiales > Burkholderiaceae_C > Variovorax. The sequence goes on along the minus strand of NZ_FOUG01000020.1, from coordinate 111,530 downwards.
CCACGCCCCGGCCTCGGCGCGCGAACGCGCCAAGGCACTCACGCTGGACGGCATCGGCTGCGCCATCGTCGGCGCGCAGCTGCCGTGGTCGCGCACCGCGGTGGACATCGTGCTGCGCTTCGAGGGCGCGGGCGAGCGCAGCATCGTGGGCTGGGGCGCCACCACCAGCGCGCCGGCGGCCGCGCTGCTCAACGGCACCTTCATCCAGGGCTTCGAGCTGGACGACTACCACCCGCTGGGGCCGCTGCACAGCGCCTCCATCGTGCTGCCCGCGCTGTGGGCCGCGGCCGAGGGCGAAGGCACGAAGGCCAGCGGCCGGCGCTTTCTCGAAGCCGCGCTGGCAGGCTACGAGGTGGGCCCGCGCGTGGGCATGGCACTGCACGGAGCGCAGATGCTGTCGCGCGGCTGGCATTCGGGCTCGGTGTTCGGCACGCACGCGGCGGCCGCGGCGGTGGGCAAGCTGATGGGGCTGGACCCGGCGCGCTTCGAGGATGCGCTGGGCCTGGCCGGCACGCAGTCGGCCGGGCTGATGGCGGCGCAGTACGAGGCCATGTGCAAGCGCATGCACCACGGCTTCTCGGCGCGCAACGGCCTGTACGCAGCGGTGCTGGCCGAGGGCGGCTACACCGGCATCAAGCGGGTGTTCGAGCGGCCCTACGGCGGCTTCCTTTCGACCTTCGGCGAGGGCCACGAGCCCGACGCCTCGCAGATCACCAGCGGCCTGGGCGAGCGCTGGGAGGTGGAGCGCATCGTCATCAAGCCCTACGCGGCCATGGGTGGCATCCACTCGCCGCTGGACGCTCTCTTCGACGTGGCGGCGAAGAGAGCGCTCGTGCCCGCCGAGATCGCGAAGATCGAATGCGAGGTGTCGCACGCCGTCTTCCACCACGGCTGGTGGGTGCCCGAGCGCCCGCTCACGCCCATCGGCGCGCAGATGAACATCGGCTATGCGCTGTCGGTGGCGGCCATCGACGGCGCGGCGATGGTGCGCCAGTTCTCGCCGGCGCGCATCGATGCGGACGACGTGTGGGCGCTGCTGCCCAAGGTGGAGGTGCGGCATGACCCGGCCTTCGATGCCGGCGGAATGATGAAGCGCGGCCAGACCCGCGTGGCCGTGACCTTCACCGACGGCCAGCGCATCGTGGCCGAGCGCGCCAGCTCCCGCGTGATCGAGAAGCCGCAGGACACGGCCGGCGTGGCCGCCAAGTTCCGCAGCCTCACCGACGGGCTCGTCGACGCGCCGCGCCAGCGCGCCATCGAGGAGATGACGCTGGGGCTGGAAGACGTGAAGGACGTGCGCGAGCTCATCGCGCTGCTCGCGCCCGTGGTGCGGCCCGCCTTCGACTGAAGTTCAAGAACGAGACCCGGAGACAAGACCATGCCAGCCATCCAACACCTCGCCATCGCCGCCGTCGTCGGCCTTGCCCTGGGCAACGCGGCCTTCGCGCAGGGTGCGTGGCCCGCCAAGCCCATCCGCATCGTGGCGCCCTACGCGCCCGGCGGCGCGGGCGACGAGAGCGCACGCGCCATCGCCGAGGGCCTGTCCAAGGCGCTGGGCCAGCCGGTGGTGGTGGACAACAAGCCCGGCGCCGGCGGCGTGATCGGCGCGGACCTGGTGGCCAAGTCGCCCGCCGACGGCTACACGCTGCTGGCCGGCGCCAACGGCACGCTCATCAATCCGCTGATCCACCGCAAGCTGCCCTATGCAGCCAGCGAGCTGGTGCCGGTCAGCGGCGTGTCCTTCTCACCCTCGCTGATCGTGGCCGACCCCGACATCGGCGTGAAGACGCTGGCCGAGCTGCAGGCACACGCCAAGGCCGATCCCAAGGGCATCTTCTTCGGCACCACCGGCGTGGGCAGCACCGGCCACTTCTCGGGCGAGATGATGAAGGCCGCGCTGGGCGTGCCCTTCACATTCGTCCAGTACAAGGGCAGCGGCGAGACCAGCCTGGCGCTCAGTTCGCACCAGGTGCAGGTGCTGTCGGACGTGCCCAGCGTGGCGCTGGTGAACCTGGGCAAGGCCGGCAAGCTGAGGATGCTGGCGGTGGCCTCCGACAAGCGCATGGCGCAGCTGCCCGACGTACCGACCACGGCGGAGGCGGGCTTCCCCGCCATCCGCATGACGCACTGGCTGGGCTTGTTCGCACCCAAGGGAACGCCGCCCGCGGTGCTCGACCGGATCAACGCCGCGGTTCAGGCCTTTGTCACGACGCCCGGCGAGCGCGCCAACATGGCGGCCCGCAACTCCGAGCCGATGGTGGGCAACCGCGTGCAGTTCAACGCCTTCGTCGACAGCGAGACCGCGCGTCTCGGCAAGATGGCGAAGGACCTCGACATGGTCGCGGAGTGAGCGCACGCGCGACGCGCGCAAAAGCAAAGCCCGCCAGATCGCGGCGGGCCGGGACGAGAGAGAAGGCGCGAAGGGCCTATCGACCGGGCGCCTGCCCGTCTTCCTTCGCAAGCGCCGCTTGCTGCACCTTGTGCTGGCGCACCACATACGCCAGCGAACCCACGCAGGCCAGAACCAGACCCACGGCCAGAACTGCAATCGCACTATGCATTCTTGTCTCTCGCGTTTTGTTCTCGATGCCCACAGGCTAAGGCAAGCCGGGGCCGGGGCACTCAGGGATCACCCGCGGAATTCGCGCTTCCCGCAACGCCCTTGAGCCGCAGCTAGGGCAGGTTTTCCCTGAAGATGACCTGGCTGCGCGTGGCTTCCACGCCCGACATCATGTCGCGCCGGTCGCGCAGATTGGTGAAGATGCGCACGCAGGTGAGGATGGCACTCTGCGGGCTCTGGTTGATGACCGCGTCCATGGTGCCGTCGATGAGCAGGGCCCGCGTGTCGGGCGTGAGGCCGTGTCCGATGAACACCACGCGGTGTTCCAGCCCGCTTTCCTTCAACGCCCGGCCCACGCCTTCCGCCCCGCCGCCGATGTTGTAGATGGCGGCCAGGTCGGTGTGCTGCTCCAGCATGGCGCGGGTCTGGCGGTAGTTGGTGCGCTCGTCGTCGTAGCCCTCGCGCAGGTCCAGCACCTGCAGCTGCGGGTACTGCTCGGCCAGCAGTTGCATGAAGCCGGCCTCGCGCTCCTCGTGGGCGCGGTAGCTCAGGGACCCCGCGATCATCGCCACCTTGGCGCGCCGCGCCGGGCCGAGGAAGCGGCCGATGAGGTAGGCCGCGGTGCGGCCTGCGGCGCGGTTGTCCAGGCCCACGTAGGCCACGCGCTGCGAATGCGAGAGGTCCGACACCAGCGTGATCGAGGGCACGCCCTGCTCGGCGAGGCGGTCCACCGCCTCGCGCACCAGCGGATGCTCCAGCGCCATGAAGGCCACGCCGTCCACCCGCTGGCCGCGTCGGCGCAGCAGGGCGGCCAGCGCCTCGGGGTCGAAGCTCTGGATGAAGGCGGTCTTGCAGTTGACGTTGAAGGGCGCCCAGTGCTCTTGCGAGTAGCCCACCCATTCGCCCAGCATGCGCAGGAAGCGGCTGCTGCGGTCGGGCAGCACGAAGAGCAGCTGCATGGGCTCGGGCGCGAGCGCGGCATGCAGCTCCTGGCGCGGGAGATAGTCCAGTTCGGCCGCGGCCTGCACCACGCGCTGCACCGTGGCCTGCCGCACGCCGGGGCGGCGGTGCAGCACGCGGTCCACCGTGGCGGTGGACACGCCGGCGAGGCGGGCCACGTCGGCCACGCCCGGAAGGCTGCGCGTCATTGCAGGTCTGTCTCCATCATTCCATCAAAAACCATCAGGCTGCCGGCTTGGTGCCGACGGGCCGCGAGCCTAACGTAAGCACCCTGTCCGCGGCAAGCCATGCCGCGGCAACTTAGGACGCATCAGGAGCATCGATGGAGACCAGGACGACGAGCGAAAGATTGAAGGGCCGCGTGGCCCTCGTGTTCGGCGCAGGCGCGGCCGGCGAGGGCTGGGGCAACGGCAAGGCGGCCGCCGTGGCCTATGCGCGCCACGGCGCGAAGGTTGTGGCCGTGGATCGCGATGCGGCGCTGGCCCAGGCCACCTGCGAGCTGATCCGCGGCGAAGGCTTCGCCTCCCAGGCGGTGGCGGCGGACGTGACGGCCTACGAGCAGGTGCAGCACGCGGTGGCGGTGGCGCTGGAGAGCTACGGCCAGGTCGACATCCTGCACAACAACGTCGGCATCACCTCCCAGGGCGGCCCGGTGGAAACCAGCGAGGAGACCTGGGACCGCGTGATGACGGTGAACGTGAAGAGCATGTTCCTCACCTGCAAGGCGGTGCTGCCGCTGATGGAGGCGCAGGGCCGCGGCGCCATCGTCAACATCGGCGCGCTGGGCGGCGTGCGGTGGACGGGCTACGCCTACTGCGCCTATGCCGCCTCCAAGGGCGCGGTGAACTCGCTCACCCAGAGCGTGGCACTGCAGTACGCGGCCAAGGGCATCCGCGCCAACTGCATCCTGCCGGGCGTGATGGACACGCCCCACATCTACAAGCAGATCTCGGGCTTCTACCCGAGCACCGAGGAGATGGTGGCCGCGCGCCACAAGCTCTCGCCCACCGGGCGCATGGGCGACGGCTGGGACGTGGCCAACGCGGCGGTGTTCCTGGCCTCGGACGAGGCGCGCTACGTCAACGGCGTGGAGCTGCTGGTGGACGGCGGCATGCACGTGCGCTGCAACTGAGCGCCTTTCTGCAGGGTCCATCAAAACCCATCAGACTTGCCGTTTGCGCCCGATGTGCGGCCGCCCTATCTTTCCCGGGCGGCGCAGACCATCGGCACACAACAACACGCGCCGGCCTCTTCATCGACGGCCAGACGACTTCAACGACGACAAAAGACAGGAGACAAGACATGAGCCAATCGCCTCTTTTCAGCCGCCGCAGCCTGCTGCGCAGCTTTTCCGCGCTGCCGGCCGCCGGCCTGGTCAGCGCCCTGCCGCGCCTGGCGCATGCCGCGCCGGAGTTCAGCTTCAAGTTCGGCAACAACCTGCCGGTGACCCATCCGCTGAACGTGCGCGCCAACGAGGTGGCGGCCCGCATCGCCAAGGAAAGCAACGGGCGCATGGAGATCAAGGTCTTCCCCAACAACCAGCTGGGCGGCGACACCGACATGCTGGCGCAGGTGCGCAGCGGCGGCCTGGAGATCTTCAACCCCGGCACCATGGTGATCGCCACCCTGGCGCCCATCAGCGCCATCACGGCGGTGGGCTTCGCCTTCTCCAACTACGAGCAGGTGTGGGGCGCGGTGGATGGCAAGCTGGGCGACGCGATCCGCGCCTCCTTCGCCAAGGTCGGCCTCTACACCTTCGACAAGATGTGGGACAACGGCTTCCGCCAGACCACCACCAGCACCAAGGCGATCAAGACCGCCGCCGACCTGGAGGGCCTGAAGATCCGCGTGCCGGTGAGCCCCATGGGCATCTCCATGTTCAAGTCGCTGGGCGCCTCGCCCACCAGCCTGCAGTTCTCCGAGGTGTACTCGGCCCTGCAGACCAAGGTGGTGGACGCGCAGGAGAACCCGCTGGCCATCGTGCAGACGGCCAAGCTCTACGAGGTGCAGAAGTTCTGCTCGGTCACCAACCACAGCTGGGACGGCTACCACCTGGTGGTCAACGGCCGCGCATGGAAGGGCCTGCCCGACGACCTGAAGACCATCGTGTCGCGCGCCTTCAACGAGGGCGGCCTGCAGCAGCGGGAAGACCTGCGCAAGCTCAACGAGTCGCTGCAGGCGGACCTGGCGGCCAAGGGCATGGCCTTCAACACCGCAGCGCCCGACAGCTTCCGCGCGCAGCTGCAGAAGTCCGGCTTCTACGCCGAGTGGAAGAACAAGTTCGGCGCCGAGGCCTGGAGCCTGCTCGAAGCCACGGCCGGCAAGGTGTCCTGAAGTGAACGCAGCCCCGACCATGGGCATGCATGGCGCGAGCGCTCAGCCGACGGCGGCGGCCACCGGCTGGCGCGCCGGCGTCGATGCGCTGGACCGCTGGCTGGGCCGGCTGACCGAGATCCCGGCAGCCGGGCTGGTGCTGGCCAACATCGTGGTGCTGCTGGCGGGCGTGGTGTCCCGCTATGTCTTCCACTCGCCACTGGTGTGGTCGGACGAGCTGGCCGGCATCATGTTCCTGTGGATGTCGATGCTGGGCGCGGTGGTGGCCCTGCGCCGCGGCGAGCACATGCGCATGACGGCCTTCGTGGCCAAGGCCTCGCCGGGCGTGCGCGCCTTCCTCGACGTGCTGGCGCTGGCGGCGTCCCTGGCCTTCCTGCTGCTCATCGCGCACCCGGCCTTCGACTACGCGTCGGAAGAGGCCATCGTGGTCACGCCGGCGCTGGAGATCAGCAACGCCTGGCGCGCCTCGGCCCTGCCGGTGGGCGTGGCACTGATGGTGCTGGTGAGCGTGCTGCGTCTCTTGCGCGTGAGCACGCCCGCACGCACGCTCGGTGCGCTCGCGCTCGTGTGCGTGCTGTGCGCGATCTTCTGGTGGATGGCACCGGTACTGATGCCGCTGGGCAAGCTCAACCTGCTGATCTTCTTCGGCGGCGTGGTGGGGGCCTGCGTGTTCGCGGGCGTGCCGATCGCGTTTTCCTTCGCGCTGGCCACCTTCGGCTTTCTCGCGCTGACGACGAAGACGCCGATGCTGGTGCTGGTGGGCCGCATGGACGAAGGCATGTCGCACCTGATCCTGCTGGCGATTCCGCTCTTCGTCTTCCTGGGCCTGCTGATCGAGATGACGGGCATGGCCAAGGCCATGGTGCAGTTTCTCGCAAGCCTGCTTGGGCATGTGCGCGGCGGCCTGAGCTACGTGCTGATCGGCGGCATGTACCTGGTGTCGGGCATCTCGGGCTCCAAGGCGGCGGACATGGCGGCCATCGCGCCGGTGCTGTTCCCCGAGATGAAGAAGCGCGGTGCCAAGCCGGGCGACCTGGTGGCGCTTCTGTCGACGACCGGCGCGCAGACCGAGACCATTCCGCCGTCCATCGTGCTGATCACCATCGGCTCGGTGACCGGCGTGTCGATCGCCGCCCTGTTCACCGGCGGCCTGGTGCCGGGGCTGGTGCTGGGCGCGGCGCTGTGCGCTGTCGTGCACTGGCGCTACCGGAATGAGGACCTCTCGGGCGTGGAGCGCGCCAGCGGCCGTGCGATCGGCAAGGCCTTCGTCTACGCGCTGCCGGCCGTCGCCCTGCCCTTCGTGATCCGCGCGGCGGTGGTGGAAGGCGTGGCGACTGCGACCGAGGTGTCGACCATCGGCATCGCCTACTCGGTGCTGGCCGGCCTGTTCCTCTACCGGCAGTTCGATTTCAAGCGCTTGTTGCCGATGCTGATCGAGACGGCCGCGCTGTCGGGCGCGATCATCTTCATCATCGGCGCGGCCACCGGCATGGCCTGGGGCCTCACGCAATCGGGCTTCGCGCAGGACCTGGCCTCCGCCATGGAAGCGATGCCCGGCGGCAAGGCCGGCTTCATCGCGATCTCGGTCGTCGCCTTCATCGTGCTGGGCAGCGTGCTGGAAGGCATTCCAGCCATCGTGCTGTTCGGACCGCTGATGTTCCCCATTGCCCGTGCCGTCGGCGTGCACGAAGTGCATTACGCGATGGTGGTGGTGCTGTCGATGGGCCTGGGCCTGTTCGCGCCGCCCTTCGGCGTGGGCTACTACGCGGCCTGCGCCATCGGCAAGGTGGACCCGGTGGAAGGCATGCGGCCGATCTGGGGCTACCTGGTGGCGCTGATGGTCGGGCTGGTGCTGGTGGCGGCGGTGCCGTGGTTCTCCACCGGCTTCCTGAGCAAGTAACCCGTTTCTTTCTCAACGCCCCGCCCGCGCGGCGGGGCCCTTCAAGGCAATTCTCAAATGAGCAGATTCTTTGGCGAGATCCGCCAGGTGGCCTATCTCGTTCCCGACATCGAGGCGGCCATGGACTACTGGTCGCGCGTGCTGGGCGTGGGCCCCTGGTTCTACAACCCGCGCGTGCCGATCCACAACTACAGCTACCGCGGCGAGCGATACGAGCCGCACAACTCGGTGGCGCTGGCCAACGCCGGCGGCCTGCAGGTGGAACTTCTGCAGACGCGCAACGACGTGCCCTCGATGTACCGCGACTTCCAGCAGGCCGGCCACGTGGGCGCGCAGCACTTCGCCTACTGGACCGAGCACTTCGACGAGGACCTGAAGCGTGCCGAAGCCGCCGGCTTCAAGGTGTGCATGGCCGGTGAAGTGGGCGAGCGCGGGCGCTTCGTCTACTTTGAGGACCACGACGCCAAGGCCGGCTACCACCCCGGTGCGACCATCGAGTTGTCGGAAGTGGCCGGGCCCAAGGGCAAGCTCTTCCGCCTGATCCGCGAGGCGGCCGAGGGCTGGGACGGCCGCGAGCCGGTGCGGCCCTTCCCCGACCTGGACACGCTATGAGCCGCGAGCGCGTGCGCGCCACCTACGTGGTCGAGACGCCGCTGGCCCCCGCCGACGTGGCGGAGGTGATGGCCGGCGAGCAGTCCTGCGGCACCTTCACCCGCGTCGAGGGCGAGACCGATGCATTGCGTGAACGCGCCCGCGCGGTGGTCGAGGCCATCGAGCCGCTGGAAAGCGTGGAAGAGCCCGCGCTGCCCAATGCATGGCTGCAGCGCAAGGGCTTGAAGGGCCCGTACCGCCGCTTCAGGGTGCGCATCGCCTACCCGGTGGAGAACATCGGCACCAACCTGCCCACGCTGGCCGCGACGGTGGCCGGCAACCTGTACGACCTGGGCGAGGTCACCGGCCTGCGCCTGGAAAGCATGGAGGTGTCGGCGGCCTACCGCGCGCGCTTCGAGTTCCCGGTGCAGGGCATCGCCGGCACGCGGCGCCTGACGGGCGTGGCGCAGGGCGCCATGGTGGGCACCATCCTCAAGCCCAACGTCGGCATGTCGGCGCAGGACACGGCCGCGCTGGTCGCGCGCCTGTGCGCCGCGGGCGTGGACTTCATCAAGGACGACGAGGTCTGCGCCAACCCCGACCATGCTCCGCTCGCCGAGCGCGTGCCCGCCGTGATGGCCGCCGTGCGCGCCCACCAGGAGCGCACCGGCAAGCATGTCATGGTGGCCTTCAACATCAGCGACGAGACCGAGGCCATGCTGCGCCATGCCGAACTGGTGGAGCGCGAAGGCGGCAGCTGCGTGATGGTGAGCCTGAACTGGTGCGGCTTCTCCGCCGTGCAGACCCTGCGCCGCCGCACGCCGCTGGCGCTGCACGGCCACCGCAACGGCTACGGCGCGATGTCGCGCCATCCGCTGCTGGGCATGGGCTTCGACGCCTACCAGGCGCTGTGGCGGCTGGCCGGCGTGGACCACATGCACGTGCACGGCCTGCAGGGCAAGTTCGCGCAGGACGACGAGGAGGTGGTGGCTTCGGCACGCGCCTGCTACGCGCCACTGACGGGCAACGTGGACGATGCGGTGCTGCCTGCCTTCTCTTCCGGCCAGTGGGCCGGCACCGTGCCCGCGACCTGGCAGGCCATCGGCCGCGACGACCTGCTGTTCATGGCCGGGGGCGGCATCCTGGCGCACCCGGGCGGTGCCGCAGCGGGCGTGACCAGCCTGCGGCAGGCCTGGTCGGCGGTGCGCGCGGGCACCTCGCTGCAGGATGCGGCGCGCGATGCGCCCGAACTGGCCGCGGCCCTGCGCTTCTTCGGCGGCAGATGACACCGCCCGCCCTGCTCTTCTACGGCGACGACTTCACCGGCGCGACCGATGCGCTGGGCACAGCGGCGCGCGCCGGGTTGCGCACCCTGCTCTTCCTGGGCACGCCGGATGCGAAGCGCTTCGAAGCCGCCGGCCCTTTGGATTGCATCGGCATCGCCGGTGCCGCGCGCTCGATGGCGCCGGAAGCGATGCGCAAGGAGCTGGCCCCGGTGGCGGCACTGGCGCGCGCGCTGAAGCCGCGCGTGCTGCACTACAAGACCTGCTCCACCTTCGACAGCGCGCCGCAGGTGGGCAGCATCGGCGAGGCGGTGCGCACGCTGGCGCCGGCGCTCGGCACGCCACGGCTTTTCATCGTCGGCGGCCAGCCCAACCTGGGCCGCTACTGCCTGTTCGGCAACCTGTTCGCCGCAGCCGGTACGCAGGGCGAGGTGTTCCGCATCGACCGGCATCCGACCATGAGCCGGCATCCGGTCACGCCGATGAACGAGGCCGACCTGCGCCTGCACCTGGCGCGGCAAGGGCTGGAGGGCATCGCGCTCGTGCCGTGGACCGCCTACGCCGAAGGCGAAGAGGCGCTGTCCCTTCGCGCTGCGAAGCACGACGGCGCGCTGCTGTGGGACGTGGCCGAGCCTGCGCACCTGCCCTTGCTGGGCGGGCAGTTGTGGGCGCAGGCGCAACGACAACCCGCGCTGGCAGTGGGGCCGAGCAGCGTGGTGGAAGCGGTGGCGCACGCGATCCATCCGGAGCCTGCGCCGCAGCCCGCAGGCATCGCCGCCGCGGAAGGGCCCGTGCTCGTGCTGGCCGGCAGCCTGTCGCCCGTGACGGCGGCCCAGGTCGCTGCGGCGCGGTCCTTCGAGGTGCTTCGACTTTCCGCCGAACGCCTGTCCGCCGGGGATGGCGGCTATCTCGCAGACGCCGCGCGGCAGATCGCGTCGACGCTGCGGGCCGGCCGGCACACCCTGGCCTGCACGGTCGCGGCCGATGGCGCGCGCGTCGAGCTGCATTCAGGCGCGCTGGCCGAGGCGGGCGGACGGCTGCTGCAGGAAGCGCTGCGCCTGGCCCCGCAGGTGCGCCGGGTCGGCATCGCCGGCGGCGACACCTCCAGCCTGGCGGTGCGCGCCCTCGATGCCTGGGCCCTGGCCTACCAGGGCCTGCTCGCACCCGGCGTTCCGCTGTGCCGGCTGCACAGCGACGATGCGCGGCTCGACGGGCTTGAGCTGATGCTCAAGGGCGGCCAGATGGGCGGGGCGGATGTGTTCGAGCGGCTGGTGGCCGGCCACCCGGGCTTCGGCACCGGCACCAAGTAGCGTCGATCGCCACGCAAATCTCTTCTTGACCTTGCCACAGTGACAAGGTTTAGGATGCCGATCCACCCCTTGATCTGGCTCGTCTACGTTGACTCGACATCCGTGAAAGTGCTTCGCATCTGCCTCCTGTTGCTGCTCGCCGTGCTGCTTCCCGCACGGGGTGCGATGGCGGCTGCGATGGTTTGCGGGCCGACGGGCACGCCGAGCCACGGCGGGCACCTCGTCTCAGCGCAAGAGCCTCACGCCGGCACCGCCTCGCACGCCGGACACGATGCCCAGGCCCACGACCACACACAACACGTGGAAGACGGCGGACCGGGCCATGGCCATCCGCAGGGTCCGTCGAGTCCGGACAAGTGCAACATGTGCTCCGCGTCCTGTGGAAGCCCGACCTTGCCGAGTGCATCCGCCGGCGTGCAGGCGCCCGACGAATTGGTTTCAGCTTCCTTTCCCGCTCTTGCCGCACCAACTCCGACTTTCCTGTCGGATGGTCAAGAGCGTCCCCCACGAACCATCTGACCCATTGAGGCCTCCGCGAGAGGCCTGACGGGGCTCGTACGTCCGCTCGCGCGGACGTCGCGAGCGTCTCCGGCCATGGCTGTGCCTGCCGATGATTCAGATGGTTTCGAACAATGAACAACCCCTTTTCCAGGCTGACGGCGCCGCTGGCGCTGGGCCTGCCGCTGCTTGCGTTCGCGCAGCAGCCTGACCCGGCCGACGCGAAGATGCCCGATGCGGCGCTGCGCTACCAGTCCGCCTTCTCGGACTACAAGCCCTGGCAAGACATCAAGCCAGGCAACTGGCGACAGTTGAATGACGACCTGCTCCGCCAGACAGGTCCCGGCGTGCATGCTCACCATGGCTTGTCGGAAACAACTTCGGCACCTGGAAGTCTGACCACGCGATCGCCCTCGCCAGCAGGCCATCAGGATCGCCCCGTGCATGGGGGCAAGCCATGATTCGATTGACAGCTGCTGCGGCAGCCGTACTGATCCTCGCCGGCTGCGCATCCTTCTCTCCGGACGGCGGCATGGACAGGGTCAGCGAGCTCACCAGGGAACGTACCGGCCTAAGCGTCGTTGCCCAAGGAACGAAGCAGGACGTCGACACCGCAAGGGCAAGAGTCGACGAAATCCTGCAGCAACCCTTGACGCCGGACGCGGCGGTCGAGCTTGCGCTGCTGAACAACCGCGGCTTGCAGGCCAGCCTGCGCCAGCTCGGCGTTGCCGAAGCAGACCTGGTGCAGGCCGGTCGCCTGCGCAACCCGGTCTTCAGCTTTGGACGTCTTGCCGGGGGAGGCTTCGTCGAGATCGACCGCGCCATCATGTTCGATGTCCTGGGGCTGCTCACCATGCCACTGGCGACGGAAATCCAGCAGCGCAACTTCGAGCGAGCCCAGTATCAAGCGGCGTATGACGCCGTCGGCATCGCTTCGCAGACGCGACGGGCTTACTTCAATGCGCTGGCGGCGCAAGAACTGGTCAAGTACTTCGGTCGGGTCAAGGAGACGGCGGATGCTTCCAATGAACTGGCCAAGCGGATGGTCCAGGCCGGAAACTTCAACAGGCTTGCCCAGATGCGGGAGCAGGCCTTCTATTCGGAGGCGACTTCCGGCCTTTCCCGTGCCCAGCGACAGGCTGTATCGGAGCGCGAGAAGCTGACCCGCCTTCTGGGCCTTTCAGGCGCACAACTGGACTTCAGGCTGCCCGAGCGCCTCCCCGACCTTCCCAAGACCCCCACCGAACCCCAGGACGCCGAACAGACCGCGATGGAAAAGCGGCTCGACGTCCTGATGGCCAAGCGGTCGACGGAGGCAACGGCCAGGTCACTGGGTCTCACGAACACGACCCGTCTCTTCAACACGCTGGAGATCGGGTATCAGAACAAGAGCGAAACAGGCAACCCTCGAGCCAACGGCTATGAGCTGGAACTTGAATTGCCCCTGTTCGACTTCGGCGCAGCGCGCACCGCCCGCGCAGAAGCCACCTACATGCAGTCCGTGCACCGGACGGCAGAGGTCGCCCTCAACGCCAGGTCGGAAGTCCGCGAGTCCTATTCCGACTACAGAACGGCCTACGACCTGGCCAGGCACTATCGAGACGAAGTCGTTCCGCTGCGCAAGCGCATCTCCGAGGAAAACCTGCTGCGCTACAACGGGATGCTCATCGGTGTCTTCGAGTTGCTGGCCGATTCGCGCGAGCAGGTGCGCAGCGTCACCGAATACGTGCAGGCATTGCGTGACTTCTGGGTCGCCGAGACGAACCTGCAGACGGCCCTGACGGGTCGCTCTCCGGGCGCTGGCGGCGCGTCCCTACCGCCATCAGCTGGCGCAGCCGCGCAGGCGGCCGCCCATTGAGAAGAACCCACATGTCCAATCGCAGAGATTTCTTTCGTGCAGCAAGTGCTGCTGCTCTTGGTGCTGCCGCGGTGAGCCGCGTGGGCGCCGCGTCGCTGCCCGAGGCGGTGTACCAGACCTCGCCGACGATGCAAAAGCCGCTCGTTCCCAGCACGGGCCGTCCCTACAACCCAGTGGCGACGCTCAACGGTTGGTCCCTGCCCTGGCGCATGAACAGCGGCGTCAAGGAGTTCCACCTGATTGCAGAGCCGGTTGTCCGGGAGTTCGCTCCCGGGATGAAGGCAAACCTCTGGGGCTACAACGGCTCAAGCCCCGGCCCGACCATCGAGGCGGTCGAAGGAGACCGGGTCCGCATCTTCGTGACCAACAAGCTGCCAGAGCACACGACGGTGCACTGGCACGGCATCCTGCTGCCATCCGGCATGGACGGAGTCGGAGGTCTCACGCAACCCCACATTCCGCCGGGCAAGACCTTTGTGTACGAATTCACCTTGCTGCGCTCCGGCACGCACATGTACCACCCTCACGCGGACGAGATGACCCAGATGGCGATGGGAATGATGGGCATGTTCATCATTCATCCGAAGGACCCGAGCCAGATGAAGGTCGACCGCGACTTCGTCTTTCTTCTCTCTTCCTACGACATCGAACCCGGAAGCGCGACGCCGCGAACCGCGGAGATGACGGACTTCAACATGTGGACGTGGAACAGCCGCGTGTTCCCAGGCATCGACCCACTCGTGTGCCGAACCGGCGACAGGGTGCGCGTCCGGGTCGGGAACCTGACGATGACGAATCATCCGATCCACATGCATGGCCCGCACTTCGTGGTGACCGGCACCGACGGCGGCTGGGTACCTCCACCTGCCCGCTGGCCGGAAGTGACGACCGACATCGCGGTCGGGCAGATGCGCGCCTTCGAGTTCGATGCGCTGGCCGGCGACTGGGCCATCCATTGCCACAAGTCCCATCACACGATGAATGCAATGGGTCACGACGTGCCCAACATGATTGGCGTGAACCTCCGCGGGATCGCCGAACGCATCGCGAACCTCGTGCCGGACTACATGGTCATGGGCGACAAGGGCATGGCCGACATGGGTTCGATGGAGATGCCACTTCCCGACAACACCCTGCCGATGATGAGCGGCACCGGGCCTTTTGGCCCGATCGAGATGGGCGGGATGTTCAGCGTGGTGAAGGTGCGTGACAACGTGAAGCCGGGCGACTACAGGGACCCCGGTTGGTACAAGCACGCGCAGGGAACCGTTGCCCGCGAATACACGGGCCCGGTCCAACAACCTTCCCGAGCGCCGTCGCCCAGCGCCGACGGCAACACCATCAACGTGCGCAAGCCAGCTGGCGGCCACAACCACTGACCAGAGGCAACTCAATGAACATCAAGGCTGCCTTCATGGCAATCACCACTTTCGTGAGCGTGTCCGGCGCGTTCGCACATGGAAACGAAGACCACCCGGCCGCCGCTCGAACCTTCGACGCGAGCAAAGTCCAGGATACCGCGTTCGGCCGCGAGGGCGACCCGGCCAAGGCCACTCGGACCATGGGTGTCGACTTGGCCGACACGATGCGTTTCTCGCCTTCGGCAATCACAGTCAAGCGCGGCGAAACCGTGAAGATCGTGGCCACCAACAGGGGGCGCTTGCTTCACGAAATCGTTATCGGCACTCCGGATGAGTTGAGCAAGCATGCCGACATGATGAGGAAATTCCCCGGGATGGAGCACGACGCGCCCTACATGGCACACGTGAAGCCGGGCGGCCGCGGGGAAGTCGTCTGGCAGTTCACCAAGGCCGGCGAATTCCAGTTTGCCTGCCTCGTTCCTGGCCATTTCGAGGCCGGCATGGTGGGCAAGGTGACTGTCAAATGACGCCCGACACCCCACGTCCTGCAGGAGACAGGATGAAGTTCAGTCACGTCCTCGCTGCCGCGGCGCTGGCCACCGCTCTAGGGGCGCATGCACAGACCGCCCCGCAGTCGAGCGCCGACCATGCAAGCCATCACACGACGGCGAGCGCAGCGCCGCAAAGCCAAGGCGAAGTCCGAAAAGTCGACAGGGAACAAGGCAAGGTAACCCTTCGCCACGGCCCCCTGCTCAACCTCGACATGCCGGCAATGACGATGGTGTTCAAGGCGGCCGACCCGACGTTGCTTGGAGGCCTCAAGGAGGGCGACAAGGTCCAGTTCACTGCGGAAAAAGTCAACGGCGTGTTCGTCGTTACAGCAATCCAGGAGGCCGACTGATGGGTGCCGGGGGAGAATGCCGCGGTGCCTGGCGCTCCCCCGGCATTGGCGCGAATCCCGTTGCGAAACCCATGCTTGCTGACTACAGTTCCAGCATGCTTCGGCAGATTGTCTTCTTGCTGATCCTCTTGAGCGCCCTGTGCAGGCCGTACGCCTTGGCTGGGCAGATGCCTTCCGACGCTTGGCGGGCAGAGACGACCTCACACCTGGCCCTGCACGCTCAGAAAAAGGCCCACCACCACCACGAGGATGGCTCGATCTCGGTCGACGAATCGGGAGAATCGGTCAAGCACGTCGCCATGGACGGGGCCACCGGCGCCGTGGCCGACTTCTCTTTGAATCCCCTCAGGTACTTCGTTTCTCTCTCTTCGGCTCCGCGCGACGCCGAACAGCGGCCCGCCCCTGAGCCGCTTCTGCCTCGCTTGAGGCGCCCTCCAAAATCCGCTGCCTGAAGTGCAGCCATGAAACTGCACCCCTGAGCTCTGGACGCGCTGCGCCCCTTCGCCCTGGGGCAAGCGCGGCCGGTGCGCACGACGCCTGAGCTTGCTGGTTTGGGCGGCAGACGCGCATCGTCTTCGCGCCCGTCGCGCCTGCAGTTGACTCGAATCGTCAACCTGCCAAGCGGCAGTGCGCTCCCGCAACCGAAGCATCGACCGGCTCAGTGCATTGCCTTGCATCGTCCGGCACGAAGCGATTCGAGGCGAGCACGAGCTCGCTTCCTTCGGTGAACTGGCTTGTCCATCTTTGCTTCAAGAGGAGAAAGCGGCTCATGGCCAACTCCAGCCCGACACAGCTTGTCCGGAATTTTCTAGAAGGCCCCCTCACACGGCCATCGCTCATGCAATGGCGACAAAGGCAGTTCTTGTCCCGGCAAGGTTTTGCTTCCTACTTCGGCACATTCGCATCGTTTGCCGAGGCTCGACATTTCTTGCCGCCCTCGCGTGAGTTTGATGAAGAGGCCTTGACAGCGGAATACGTTTCGGTACGGACCAGGAAAATCTTCACGTACGACTATCCAGTTCTGTGGTGGCTGTCTTCTGCCTTCGGATCAGGCTCGAGCAGTATTCTCGACATTGGCGGGTCTGTCGGCGTCCACCACTACGCTTATCGGCAATGGCTGCAGATGCCGGAAGACCTGCGGTGGTCCGTTGTGGAAGTCCCGGAGGTAGTTCGTGTCGGGCGACGCTTGGCAGAAGCGCAAGCGGCCCGGGCGTTGAGCTTTTCCACCGACCTGCCGGAGACGGTATCTCGCACGGAGGCGGACATCTGGATCGCAGCCGGGTCCCTCCAGTATCTGGAGACCCCCCCTTTGCGGATCTGCTTCGCCAGGCTCGAAGGCAGCCCAGGCACATTCTCCTCAACAAGTTGCCGCTGTATGACGGCGAGGATTTCGTCACGGCTCAAAACCTCGGCGATTCCTGCTTCGCGCCTGTGCACATCTTCAACCGCGCGCGTTTCGTCGAGTCCATATTGGCGCAGGGCTACGTCCTGAGAGACGAATGGGCCGTGTTCGAGCGGGCCTTTTATCTCCCGGGCCATGCGCAACGGAGTTTCCCTTGCTTTGCTGGCCTGTACTTCACGGTCGAGCCATGAGTTCGCATCCTTCGCCTGATTGCCCGAACGGCATTGAATCTGAACCCCATGAGCTGCCGGCGCTCAAAGAGCCACTCCTCCCTTCTTGGCCAAACCCTCCATGGACAGCTTGCAGACACTGCAGTCGCTCGGAATCTCGCTCCCGAGCCCGGCCTACATCATTGGCGCCGTCCTGTTCGGCCTCATTGGCATTGCGGTCTATCGCCATGGAAAGCGGGCCGGCCGTGTGCGAAGCAAATGGCTTGGCGTTGCCCTGATGCTCTATCCCTACGCAATCCCGCAGACCTGGTTGCTGTACGTCGTTGGCGCGGCCCTGTGCGTAGGTGTCTTCTTCGACCATCGATCCTGACCGGGACCAGGAGGCGCGACTAGCCCCGAGCGCGGTGCCCCACCTGAAAATCGTTGCGCCCGCTGCGGTCCACCCCGCGCAGCAGCCACAGCGGACGCTGCGCGAAATTGACGGCCACGCCGGTCTTGCCGTCGGAGGGCCGCAGGTCGCGCTCGAACACCGAGGTGGCCGGCATGTAGCGCAGCGCCACGCCGGTGCGGCGCTTGGCCGAAGTGTTGGCAGCCGCGCCATGGATCATGTAGACGTCGTGCAGCGACATCTGGCCCGGCTGCAGTTCCAGGTCCACCGCCTGCGCCTCGTCGAAGGTGCCGTCGGCCATGCGCTGGTTCAGCGTGAGGTCGGTGCGGTGCTCATGCAGATGCGGGTGCAGCACCTGGCCCACGTGCGAGCGCGGGATGACGCGCAGGCAGCCGTTCTCTGTCGTCGACTCCTCCAGCGCCACCCACACGGTGCAGTTGGCCAGCGGGCGGATGGGCCAGTAGTGGCCGTCCTGGTGCCAGGGCGTCTCGAAGCCTTCGGCGGGCGGCTTGCAGAACACGTGGCACCCCCAGAGGATCACGTCCTCGCCGATGACGCCCGAGACCAGCTCGACGATCTCCGGGTCGCGCGCCAGTTCGAGGAACTGCGCGCTGCCCTTCACGCCCTCGCCGTTGTCGCCCTCGATGTGCGCCGAGACCAGTTTCTCGGGCCGCACGCCGGGGTTGTCGGCGATGAGCGCATCCAGCGCCGCGCGCATCGATGCGACGCGCGCGGGCGGCAGGCGGAACTGCGGGATGACCCAGCCCTCCGATTCGTACTGGCGGACTTCATCGGCGGACAGGCGGGCCATGGCAATGCTCCTGCTTCAACGACTGGGAGGAGCCCTCATGGTGCCACGTAGTCCGACACCACCTTCCACTTGCCGTCCTGGATCTGCGAGAGACGCGACAGGTCGCTTCCCAGGCGCTTGGTGGGGGAGTAGGTGGCCTTGGCGCTGCCGAACATGTCGGGCTCGTAGGTCATGCTGTCCATCACCTTGATGAAGCTGTCGGTGCCGAGGTTGGCGCCGGCCTTCTGCGCCGCCGCCGCGAAGGACTGGATGATCGAATAGCCGTATACCGAGAACACCGTCGGGTCTTCGTTGAACTTGGTCTTGTACTTGTTGGCCCAGAAGCGGATGGGCTGCGACTGCTCGTCGGTGTAGGGGTTCTGCACCGTCATGGTGGCGTACACGCCGTCCATGGCCTTGCCGCCCAGCTTGTGGATGAGGTCGGTGTAGGCCGCGCTGGAACCCAGGAAGGTCGGGTTGAAGCCGGTCTTGCGGGCCTCGCCCACCGTGCCGATGGTCTCGCGGATGATGGTGCCCAGCACCACCATGTCGCAGTTGGCTGCCTTCATCTTCGCGACCTGAGAGCTGAAGTCGGTGGCACCGCGCTTGTACGAGGTCTTCTCCACCAGCTCCATGCCGGTGGTCTTCATGCCGGCCTCGGCGCCACGCAGCACTTCGAGGCCGAACTCGTCGTCCTGGTAGATGGCGCACACGCGCTTGGCGCTCTTGTCCTTCACCATCTTGGGCAGGGCCAGGCGGATCTGGTCGTAGTAGGTGGCGGCGAAGGAGTACTTGAGCTTGTGGAAAGGCTCGTACATCTCGCGCGCGGCGGTGATGGGGAAGAAGTTGATCACGTTCTTCTCGAACTGGACCGGCATGGCCGCCATGTTCTGCGCCGTGCCGATGTGGCCGGCCATGATGAAGATCTTGTCCTGGTTGACCAGCTTCTGCGCCGCCAGCACCGCCTTCTTGGGGTCGTAGCCCGAGTCTTCCACGTAGAGCTTGAGCTTGCGGCCGTTGATGCCGCCCTGCTCGTTGATCTCGTCCACCGCCAGCTGCATGCCGTTGCGCGACTGCTTGCCGAAGCCGGCCAGCGGACCCGACAGGTCCTGGATGGTGCCGACGCGGATCTCGTCCTTGCTCACGCCCTGCTGCGCGAAGGCCGAGCCAGCGCCCGCCACCGCCGCGGCGGCGAGCGCGAGCACCCAGAGGTTGTTGAGCTTCATCTTCTTCGTCATGCGTGTCTCCTCGTTGCTGGATGGATGGTTGCCGTTGAACAGATGAAAGGGGTGGCGCAGCTCAGGCGGCGTACATCGCCTCGATGCGCGGCGCGTACTTGGTCTGCACCAGCTGGCGCTTGAGCTTCATGGTGGGTGTGAGCTCCTCGTCCTCGGCGCTCAGCTGGGTCTCGAGCAGGAAGAACTTCTTGATATGCTCCACACGTGCGAACTTGGCATTGACACGGTCGACCTCGCCCTGGATCAGGTCCTGCACCTCCTGGGCGCGGGTGAGGCTCTCGTAGTTGCTGAAGGGCACGTCGTGGTCCTGCGCGTATTTCTCGACGTTCTCCTGGTCGATCATGATGATGACCGTGAGGTACGGGCGCTTGTCGCCGATGACCACCGCATCGGTGACGTAAGGGCTGAACTTGAGTTCGTTCTCCAGCTCGCTGGGGGTGATGTTCTTTCCGCCCGCGGTGATGATGATGTCTTTCATGCGGTCGGTGATACGCAGGAAACCCTCATCGTCGATGCCGCCCACGTCGCCGGTGTGCAGCCAGCCCTCGGCGTCGATGGTCTCGGCCGTCTTCTCGGGCAGGTGCAGGTAGCCCATGAACACGTTGGGCCCGCGCACCAGGATCTCGCCGGTGGCCTCGTCGATGCGCACTTCGTTGTAGCCGGCCGCCTGGCCGATGGAGCCGGGCTTGATGCGCTGCACCGGCATGCCGGTGGCGGCGCCGCAGGTCTCGGTCATGCCCCAGACCTCCAGCATGGGCACGCCCAGCGACAAGTACCACTTGACCAGTTCCGGCGAGATCGGCGCCGCCCCCGTCACGAGGAAACGCGCGCGGTGGATGCCGATGAGCTTGCGCACGTTGTCCAGCGCCAGCGCCCGCGCCACGCGGAACTTGAATCGCAGGCCCGCGCCGACGCTTTCGCCGGCCATCACCCGGGTGGCGATCTGCTCGCCAACGCCGATGCTCCAGGCGTAGGCGGCCTGCTGGACCTTGCTGGCTTCCTTCAACGAGATCATCACGCCCGAGTAGAACTTCTCCCACACCCGCGGCACGGCAGTGAACACGGTGGGCGCGATCTCGCGCACGTTCTCGGGCACCGTCTCGGGGTTTTCGACGAAGTTGAGGATGGAGCCGGTGTAGAGCGCAAAGTACTCGCCTCCCATGCGCTCGGCGATGTGGCACAGCGGCAGGAAGCACATGCGCTCGTCGCGCTCGTCCTGGGCGACCAGCGTGTTGTAGCCGCGCACGGTGAACACCAGCCCCGCATGGCTGTGCATGGCGCCCTTGGGCTTGCCGGTGGTGCCCGAGGTGTAGACCAGGATGGCCAGGTCCTCGGCCCGGCATTGCGCGACACGCTCTTCGATCTCGTTCGGATGAGCGGCCAGGTATTCGCGGCCGAGCCCTCGCAGCGCAGCGAGGCTCATCACGTCCGGGTCCTGGAAGCCGCGCAGCCCCTCCATGTCGAAGACCACGATCTTGCGCAGCAATGGCAGCCGCGCGCGCACTTCCAGCGCCTTGTCGAGCTGCTCGTCGTCTTCCACGAAGAGCACCCGCGACTGCGAGTCCTCGCACAGGTAGTGCACCTGCGAAGAAGCGTCGGTGGGGTAGATGCCGTTGGACACGCCCGCGCAACTGAGCACCGCCAGGTCGGCCAGCACCCATTCGACCACCGTGTTCGACAGGATGGACACGCAGTCGCCGCGCGCCAAGCCCAGGGCCAGCAGGCCGCCGCCGATCTCGCGAACGGCCTCGCCGGTCTGCTTCCAGGTCCAGGCGCGCCAGATGCCCAGCTTCTTCTGCCGCATCCACACCTGCTCGCCACGCTGGTTCACGCCGTTCCAGAACATTGCGGGAATGGTCTCGCCGGCCAGCCCGACGTCGGTGCGCGGCTGGATGTGCTGGGTGTCCCACAGGCCTTTCATGGTGTCGTTCCTCCTTGCTGCGGCCTTCAGCGCCAGGTTTTCTTCTTCTTCCAGCGCCGCTCTCCGCGCACGCCTTCGTCCTTCATGCCGAGGTAGAACTCCTTGATGTCCTCCTTCTCGCGCAGGCGATCGCAGCTGTCTTCCAGCACGATGCGGCCGTTCTCCAGCACGTAGCCGTAGTCGGAGGCATTGAGCGCCATGTTGGCGTTCTGCTCGACCAGCAGGATGGTGGTGCCGCGCTCGCGGTTGATGCGCACCACGATCTCGAAGATCTCCTTGGTGAGCTTGGGCGACAGGCCCAGGCTGGGCTCGTCCAGCAGGATGAGCTGCGGCGCGGCCATGATGGCGCGCGAGATGGCCAGCATCTGCTGCTGCCCGCCCGAGAGCAGCCCGGCTTCCTGCCCGGCCCGCTCGCGCAGGATGGGGAAGTAGGCGAACACGGTCTCCATGTCGCGCCCAACCTCGTCGCGGTTGCTGCGCGTGTAGGCGCCCATCAGCAGGTTGTCGCGCACCGACAGCAGCGGAAACACCTCGCGCCCCTCGGGCACGTGGGACAGGCCCTGCTGCACGATGAAGGACGGGTCCTTGGCAGTGATGCTGCGGCCCTTGAACTCCACGCTGCCCTTGCGCGGGTCGATGATGCCGGAGATGGTCTTGAGGATGGTGGTCTTGCCGGCGCCGTTGGAGCCCAGCACGGTGGCGATCTCGCCGGGGCGCACCTTCAGGCTGACGCCGCGGATGGCCTTGATGGGGCCGTAGGCGCTTTCGACGTTCTGCAGCTGGAGGATGGCTTCACTCATGCTGCCCTGCGCAGGTTGCTCACGTCATCCACCGTGCCCAGGTACGCCTCCACCACCTTGGCATCCGACTGCACCTCGCGCGGCGTGCCGGTGGCCAGCACCTCGCCCTGGTTCATCGCCAGCACCCGGTCCGACACGCGCGACACCAGCGACATGTCGTGCTCCACCATCAGCACCGAGATGCCCAGCTCGTGCTGGATATCCTGGATCCAGAAGGCCATGTCGGCCGTCTCCTCCACGTTGAGGCCCGACGAGGGTTCATCGAGCAGCAGCAGCTTGGGCTCGGTGCAAAGCGCGCGCGCCAGCTCCACCACCTTGCGCACGCCATAGGGCAGGCCGGCCACCATCGAGTCGCGGTGATGCTGCAGGTCCAGCAGGTCGATCACCTGCTCCGCCTTCTCGCGCGCCGCGATCTCGGCGCGCCGCGTGGCGCCGGTGAAGAAGATCTCGCTCCACAACCCCGTCTGCCGGTGCACGTGCCGCCCGATCAGCAGGTTGTGCAGCACCGTCGCGTGCTCGAACAGCTCGATGTTCTGGAAAGTGCGCGCAATGCCCAGCGCCGCGATCGAGTGCGGCGCCAGCTGAGTCAGGGCGATGGGCTGCGGCCCGCCGTGCCAGGTGATGCTGCCGGTGGTCGGGTTGTAGATGCGGCTGATGAGATTGAACACCGTCGTCTTGCCCGCGCCGTTGGGCCCGATGAGCGTGAAAACCTCGCCGCGCCGCACGTCGAAGCTGACCTTGTTCACGGCCAGCACGCCGCCGAAGCGCACGCTCAGGTCCTGGGCTGAAAGAAGGACTTCGTCGCTCATCTCAGCCGGTCCGACTTGGTGAAGGACTTCTGGCGCTTGAACAGGCCGCGCCGGTAGAAGGGAAAGAGCTGAAGCCAGGTGCGCACCTTCAGCCAGCGCCCGTAGATGCCCAGCGGCTCGAAGAGCACGAACGCGATCAGCACCAGCCCGTACACCAGGCCCTGCAGGCCGGGCGCCTGGCCGATCACCGGGGGCAGCCAGTCCTTGGACATGGAGATGAGCTGCGGCATCGAGATGAGGAAGATCGCGCCCAGGAAGGCGCCGTGCACCGAGCCCAGCCCGCCGATCACCACCAGCAGCAGCAGGTCGATGGACTGCAGGATGTTGAACTGGTCCGGCGAGATGAAGCTCAGCTTGTGCGCATACAGCGCCCCGCCCAGGCCGGCCAGCGCGGCCGAGATCGCGAAGGACATCGTCTTGTAGCGCGCCAGGTGGATGCCCATGCTCTGCGCCGAGATCTCGGAGTCGCGGATGGCGACGAAGGCCCTGCCGGTGGGCGAGCGCAGCAGGTTCAGGATGGCCAGGGTGCACAGCACCGCCAGCACCAGGCACACGAAATAGAAGCCGTTGCCGCTGCCCAGCTCCCAGCCGAAGACCTGCGCCGGCTTCACGTGCAGGCCGGCATTGCCGCCGGTGACCTTCTCCCAGCGCGCGAACACCTCTTCCACGATGAAGCCGAAGGACAGCGTGGCGATGCCCAGGTAGATGCCCTTGAGGCGCAGCGCCGGCAGCGCCACCAGCACGCCCACCGCCGCCGACAGCGCCGCGGCACCCACCATCGCGATCGGAAAAGGCAGGCCCATGTTGGAGAGCACCGCCTGCGTGTAGGCGCCCGTGCCGAGGAAAGCCGCATGGCCGATGGAGAACTGCCCGGTGAAGCCGGCCAGCAGCATCAGCCCCAGCCCCACGATGCCGTAGATCAGCACGAAGGTCAGCTGCGCCAGCCAGTATTCGTCGATGAGCCAGGGCGCGAGCAGCAGCAGCGCGCACAAGAGGCCATACCAGAAGCGTTGGCCGCCATGCTTGGCCAGCTCGATGTCCTGCGCGTAGGTGGTCTTGAAGATGAATCGCATGGTGGGGCGTCAGACCTTCTTGCGCAGCTTCTCGCCGAACAGGCCGTTGGGCTTCACCATCAGCATGACGAGCACCACGATGTAGGGGGCGGTGTCCTTGAAGCCGTCGGGCAGGTAGAAGCCGGCCATGGACTCCACCACGCCGATCACCAGCCCGCCCACGATGGCGCCGGGCAGGCTGCCGAAGCCGCCCACCACCGCGGCCGGGAAGGCCTTGAGCCCGATGAAGCCCATGTTGGCGTGCACGAAGGTGATGGGCGCCAGCAGCATGCCGGCGATGGCCGCGACCGCGGCGGCCAGGCCCCACACCAGGCTGTTGAGGCGCTTGACCGGGATGCCCATGTAGTAGGCGGCCAGCTGGTTCTGCGACGAGGCCTGCATCGCGATGCCCAGCTTGCTGTAGCGGAACAGCACGAAGAGCAGGCCGCAGAGGATGGCCGTGGCCACCACGATCACCACCTGCTCCACATTGAGCACCAGCGCGCCGAGCTTCCACACCTCGTCCTTGTAGGGCACGGGCAGGGTGTGCGTCTCGGTTCCGATGCCCGGCACCATGGTGATCACGCCGCGCATCACGTAGCCGATGCCGATGGTGAGCATCACGATGGCGAACTGCGGCTGGCCCAGCACCGGCCGGATCACCACCAGTTCCAGCAGCACGCCCAGCAGCGCCATCACCAGCACCGCGAGCAACGCGGCCAGCCAGAACGGCAAGCCGAAGAAGGTCATGGCGGCCAGCGCGCAGAAGGCGCCCAGCATCATCAGCTCGCCCTGGGCGAAGCTCACGGTCTCGGTGGCCTTGTAGATGAGCACGAAGCCCAGCGCGATCAGGCCGTAGATGCAGCCTTGCGCGATGCCGGACAGCAGAAGCTGGAGGACTTGCAAATGCCTGGCCCTTAGAAGAAGCAGTCAGTGGAAGGAGCTCGCATGCCGGGTTCTTTCACACCTTGTGTCTTCTAGTGGCGGATGGCGCGTGCGCTGCCGGCAGCTTCGTCGTCGTGGAGCGCCAGGCGACGCGAGCCGGCGAGGATCTCGCTGGGCCGCAGGCCGTAGACCTGGCGGATCGAATGGCTGAAATGGGTGGCGTCGGGGTAGCCGGCATCAAGCGCGATGTCGGTGAGCGTGCTGGACTGGCGCACATGGCGCAGCAGGCTGCGCGCCCGCTTCCAGGCGCGGAAGCTGCGAAAGGGCAGGCCCACTTCGTCCTTGAACAGATGCAGGAAGCGCGAGAAGGACAGGTGAACCCAGCCGGCGCATTCCTGCGCCGAGGCGCTCTGCGCCGGGTCCGCGTTGATGCGCTCGATCACACGGGCGATGCGCGCGTCCAGCGTGCGCGCGGGCAGCGGCTGGCCGAAGAAGAGCAGGTCGAAATCGAAGCCATCGAAGGACTCGCGCCCCGAGGCGGCCAGCAGCCGCGCATGCATGGCCCGCACGCGCGCGACGAACTCGGGCGCGTCGACCCGGCCGCACTGCTTCAAGAAGTCGGGCAGGCGGTCGGGGTCGACCGACTCGGTTTCGATCAGGAGGTTGAGCACCAGGGGCTTGGCGCTTTCCACGCGGTGCGGCACCTGCGGCGGCACCACCAGCAGCTCGCCGCTTTGCCAGGCGCCGCCGCCGATGCACACGCGGATCGGGTCGGCCGAGGAGGTCGAGACGTACACGCCCCAGCCACCCAAAGCGCGCGCGCCCACGGGGCCCAGGAGGCCCGCGTAGAAAACACGTTGCGTCGTCAGCCACATCAGGCGGTCGCCGGCCTTGACGGACGGCGGCGCCATGCCCTCTTCCCGCATGCTGTCTCCTGTGGGTTGCGAAGTCGGCGCGCCCGTGCACGGGTCATTGGCGCTTCGCGTTGGCGGCATGGTAGCGGCGGAGGCGCGCATCACTTCGCGGGGACTTTCCCTAGTTCACCCAGCAGCGCCGCGGGGACATTCAGCGGCATGTCGAGCAGCAGCTGTGCCATGCCCTTGCCCAGCGGGTCCAGCCGAGGCGAGCGCGGCCCGCCGCCGGCCAGCGCCTGGTGCAGCATGAAGTTGATACCGGCGATGCCTGGCAGGTGGAAGCGCTCCACCGGGCCCTTGACCAGGTGCGACAGCCACTGCCCGACCGCCTCGGGCGTGAGCAGCTGCCAAAGCAGCGGCAGCCATTCGGCGCGCCGCGCGACCAGGCCGATGTTGGCGATGTCGCCCTTGTCTCCGCTGCGGCCCCAGGCGAGGTCGACGAGGCGCACTTCGCGCATCGGCTCGTTGGCCGGCCATTGGATCGGCAGCGGTGGCGGCAAGGATGAAGCGGGCACCAGCGAGGTGCCCGATGGGACGGCGATCGGAAGCGGCGCCTCGCCATCGAGTGCCACCTGCACCTGCACTGCACGCTTGTCGATGAAGAAGGCAAAGGGCTTGACCAGCGGCGACACGCCGGGACGCCCCGCGCCCGGCCCGGTGGTGCCCGGCGCCCACGAGGTGCCGGCGGGCGCCACCTCGCGAGCGAAGATCTCCAGCGCCTGGCGCGAGGCATGGTCCACCACCAAACGCATCATCACTTCGCGCGAGCCGGCCGTGGCGGAGCGCGGGCCGTACAGCACCTCGGTGCCAATCACTTCGACATGAGTGGCGCGGTAGTCCGCCAGCCCCTTCCGGGCAAAGATGCGCCGCGTGCGCGCAAGGATCGCCTCGGCCGTGCGGCGCGCCTTGGCCGCCGCGTCGAAGCCGACGATGACCAGGCTGCCGGCGCAGCGCCAGCCGTCCTGCGCGGTGGCCGACACCTTGTAGTGCGGCCCCGGCGCGCGGCCGCGGGCGCCGTGCACGCGCACGAGGTCCTCGGCTTCCTGCTCGACGCGCACCTCGCGGAAGTCGCAGGCCACGTCCGGCAGCAGGTAGCTGGCCGGGTCGCCGATCTCGTAGAGCATCTGCTCGGCCACCGCAGCACGAAGCACACGGCCACCGGTGCCGGGAGGCTTGGTGATCGAGAAGCTGCCGTCTTGCCGACACAGCGCGATGGGGTAGCCGATGTCGTCCCAGCCGGGGATGCTGTCCCAGTCGGTGTGCAGCCCGCCGGTGGCCTGGCAACCGCATTCGATGATGTGGCCGGCCAGGCTGCCGCCGGCCAGGCGGTCCCAGTCGTCCTCTGCCCAGCCGAACTCGTGCATCAGCGGACCCAGCGTGACGGCGCTGTCCACGCAGCGGCCGGTGATCACCACCTGCGCGCCGGCCGCGAGCGCATCGCGCACGGCGATGGCGCCCAGGTAGGCGTTGGCGCTGACCATGCGCTCGGGCAAGGGCTCGCCGCTGCCCAGGTCGCACACGCCGGCGGCGCGCAGTGCGGGCAGCTGGGCGCTGACATCGTCGCCGGTCACCACGGCGACGCGCACCGCCACGCCCAGTTCGGCGGCCAGTGCGCGCAGCGCCTGCGCGCAGCCCTCGGGATGAATGCCGCCCGCGTTGCTGACGATGCGAATGCCCTTGGCCAGTGCGTCGGCGAGCACGTCGCGCATGGCGATGTCGACGAAGTCGGTGGCATAGCCCATCTCGGGCTTGCGCAGGCGTGCGGCGGCCAGCACGGCCATGGTGGTCTCGGCCAGGTAGTCGAAGACCAGGTAGTCGATCTGGCCGTGGCGCACCAGCTGGCGCGGGCCTTCGCTGCTGTCGCCCCAGAAGCCGGAGGCGCCGCCGATGCGCACGGTCTTGCTGCTGTTCGAAGGGGCTGGCTCGCTCATCGCACTAGCCTAGGGCGAGCGCGCGGCGCGGGCTTGCGGAAAGTGGCTAGGGCGCGGAAGGCGCAGTGGGCGCGAAAGGCACGAACAGCGGCGGCATGCGCACCCGCACGCCGCTGGCCACCGCGCGCGCCTGCAGGTCCAGCATGGCCGCGCCGAAATCGTCGAAGAGGTAGGGCATGGCCAGCAGCGGTTCGTCCAGCGGGCGCCAGAAGTCGTCCCAGTGGATGGGCACCACCTGCTTCGCGCCCACGGCCTGCACGGTCTCCTTCCAGTAGGCGCTGCGATAGGCCTCGTCCTTGCGGCCCAGGGTGCCGGTGCCCAGGAACACGGTGTCCGCGTGCAGGCCTGCCAGGGCGCCGGGGACGAAGCCGGCGCTGCCCTGCACCAGCCAGCTGCCGCCGCCGTCGTGGCTGACGTGCAGCGACCACACCTGCCCCTCGCGCCAGGCCGACACGCGCCGCGGCGGCACCAGGTCGGCCTCGATGTTCTCCACCGAGTGGCCGTCGCTGTAGGGCGTGGGGCTGTGGCGGCCGGCGATGAAGCGCAGCGTGAACCGGCCCAGCCGCACCGTCTGGCCGGGCGAGACCTCTTGCATCTGTTCTGGCGAAAGACCCAGGCCGCCGCCGATGTGCAAGGTGGACGCGGAGCCGATCAGCTTCGCGCCGGTGCGCTTGGCCACCACCGGTGAATCCATGGCGTGGTCGTAGTGCGAATGCACCGGCACGACGGCCGCGAGGCGCGTCACGCCCATGCGGCGCAGCGCATCGTCGATGCGCGCGGCGTCGGGGCCGATGGGCATGGCCAGGGTGGTCCAGAAGCCGGGGCGCGAGAAGAAGCCGTCGGTCATCCAGGCGGTCTCGCCGTCGTCGAAGAGCAGCGTGGCCACGCCGCCGAATCGAACCCGCACGGCGCCGGGCGCCGCGCCCGCCTCGGGCAGGGTCAGGCCGGCATAGGGCTCGAGCGGCGGATGCCTGTGGAGCTGCACCAGCGCAAAGGCGAGCGCCAGCACCAGGACGCCCAGCAGCAGCGCAGCGATGAACCGCAAGGCGCGCCGCATGGAGGCTCAGGCGGTGCGCGGCTTGATGCGGCTGGCCGCCTGCCGCGCCCGGTTGCGCGCGGCGTCGATGTCCGCCGCATGCGCCAGCGCCACGCCCATGCGGCGCTTGACGAAGCTCTCGGGCTTGCCGAACAGGCGCACGTCCACGCCGGGCACCTGCAGCGCCTGCTCCACGCCATCGAAGACGATGCCCTGGGCATCCACGCCGCCATAGACCACCGCGCTCGCGCCGGGGCTCTTGAGGCTGGTGTCCACCGGCAGGCCGAGGATGGCGCGGGCGTGCAGCTCGAATTCGTTGAGCCACTGGGTGGCCATGGTGACCATGCCGGTGTCGTGCGGACGCGGGCTCACTTCGCTGAACCACACCTGCTCGCCCTTGACGAAGAGCTCCACGCCGAACAGGCCCTGGCCGCCCAGGTCGGCCGTCACGGCTTGCGCGATGGCCTGCGCCTTCTGCAGCGCGGCCGGGGCCATGGGATGCGGCTGCCAGCTCTCGACGTAGTCGCCGCTGACCTGCAGGTGGCCGATGGGCTCGCAGAAGTGCGTCTGCACCTGGCCGTCCTCGCCCAGGGCACGCACGGTGAGCAGGGTGATCTCGTAGTCGAAGTCGATGAAGCCCTCGACGATCACGCGGCCATGGCTCACGCGGCCGCCGGCCATGGCGTAGTCCCAGGCCTTCTTGACGTCGTCGGGGCCGTCGATCTTGCTCTGGCCCTTGCCGGAGCTGCTCATCACCGGCTTCACCACGCAGGGATAGCCGATTCCGCCATCGATGGCGGCCTGCAGCTCTTCCAGCGAGTCGCAGAACTTGTACGGGCTGGTGGCCAGGCCCAGTGTCTCGGCGGCGAGACGGCGGATGCCCTCTCGGTCCATGGTGAGGCGCGCGGCGCGCGCGGTAGGAATGACGCGCACCACGCCGGCGTCTTCCAGCTGCTGCAGCATGGGCGTCGCGATGGCCTCGATCTCGGGCACGACCAGCATCGGCTTCTCGGCTTCGATCAGGGCCTTGAGCTGCTCGGGGTCGCTCATGGTGATGGTGCGAGCGTGGTGTGCCACCTGCTGGCCGGGGGCGTTCTCGTAGCGGTCGACCGCGATGGTCTCCACGCCCAGGCGCTGAAGGGCGATCAGCACTTCCTTGCCGAGTTCGCCGGAGCCCAGGAGCATGACGCGGGTTGCCGAGGGAGAGAGGGGGGTGCCGAGGGTGGTCATGCCGGCGACTTTACGACGTTCTGCGGATCCCTCGAGAAATGGCCGAGCCCTCAATAGACGCCGTTGATCCAGGTGCGACCTTTGACTTTTTCCCGGGCCCATTCAGCGATCTCTTCCGGCTTCGGCATCGAGCCGAAAGGTCGCAAGCTGCAAGACTGTTGTTTGCCTAAAGCAGGCGATTTCGAAGCTGAATGAAGGAGATCGCGACCAAGGAATGCACAAGGACGAGCCCGATGGTCAGCAGACCCCATCAAACTGGACCACGAGGGCGGATTGAAGAGCGAAGGCGACCAGTCCGAAGACTGTGAGAGGGCCAAGAATGAACATGCCAATCATGAGACTATGGCCCAAGTCGTAAGCACAGGCGTCCAGCTCGGACATGGACCGCGATATGGAGCGCAGGTGTTCGTAAAAGTTGTGCAAAGCCAGCCGTAAAGGTGATGAAGCACTAGCAAGCTAGGAATGCCGAGTAAAGCGAAGGCGGTTGCTACCGCGAGCCGACGAATCGTTTCATCTCCCAAAAGAGGATGGTTTTCGAGTTCGCCGCAAAACGGCACAACTGCTCGACTATCACCAGACTAGGGAAACCCAACAGCGCAACCAAGGGGAAGATGCCTCTTGCCAGTGGCAGGCCGGGCAGCCGCATCAAGAAGATTCCCCATGCGACTGGCATCGCGGCGTAGACCCCCAAGGAGACAGCCTTCAGTTGAGCGGGGCAGGATTCACGGCATACGTTCGTGTTGAACGCGACTTCAAGAGCATGAGGCACCAAGTCGAACAAGTGCCGAACAAGAGCCAGAGAACGAATATGAAGGCCCTACGCATGCTCTACTTAACCTCAAAGAAAGGAATCAGCTTCGATTCTCGGTGGTCGGAATAAGCTGGTCGCGCGTCGCCGTGGTATGCGGAGAGATTGCCTGGGGGCGCACGAACGCTTTGCGACTAGGAGATGCGAATGCCAAGTTGAATAAGTAGCGATGCGACCACGGAATGACCCAGCACGAGGACCACGACAAGTGAAGCCCATTGAATCATTCTGCGCGGGCGATGCGCACACAAGAAAGCCGTCGCGGCGAACACAGCGGAAGGGCCCAAATAGAAGGCTCCGATCGCCAGACTTCGCAGGAAGTCGGCGTCACAGCTGTCGAGGTCTGGGCAGGGGCCCTTGTAGCGAGCGCAAAGAACTGAAAACGTATTGCAAAACCAACCGTAAAGCTGTTCGAATACCAGAAGACTGGGAAAGCCTAGCAGGAGAAAGAGTCCCGCAATCGAGAGCCTTCGAATCACTTGACCTCCCAGAAAAGGATGACCTTCGATTCCGCAAGATCTGACCAACCCATCGGCAATTCTGGGACGAATCGACTCATGCCCAACCACCGGCCGATGGACGCTGGACTTAGGGTCATCCGAGAGCCATTCCAAAGGTCGATGTGTCCTCCGCTCGCATCGGCCGCAGACTCGCCGGCCCGAATCCAATACCCGTCGAACATGATGATTCCAGTCCTGCCCTTGACCTTGGACTCCCAATCCTTGCCCGTGATGTTTTCCGGCCGGGGCGGCAAGCCGCAGAACGGCTGCTTGCTGAGCCATGAGCCCATCTGATCAGCGCGCGTCGCCGTGTACTTGCCATTGAGCAGAATCCTGCCGAAGACGTTGCCCGGCTTCACGGTGACGTGGGTCGGCGTGTAGGACTTCATCTCCACACCTAACTTGTGAAGCGTGGCGCTCATCCGGATGGCGCACTGATTGCCGTAGCCCAGTGGAACCTCACCCGTCTTCGCGTCACGAAATGGATTCCCCGTGACGTAGGCATCCCACAACTGTGCAAAGGTCACCTCCTCCACATTGATGCGGCAAACAGAATCCTTCACCGCGTTCGTCGGCACCACGGCTTGCATTGCCAGCTTCTTGGTCAATGCGCCGAGCTCCCTGCTTGCGCCAAGGCCTCGTCACCCAGTAGACCTCGAAATCGTGAGGCGACTCGATGCGAGGCAGCAGACCCCCTGCTTGAGTCTTTCCAGCGAACGTTCTGCCGTCGGCCGTCTTGATGAAATAGGGCACGCCTTCCATAGATTGACCTACAAGGCGCGGCATCTCATCTAGCACAGCCTGGGCAGGCCCTGGCGCAGCTACCTCGATCCATTGGCCATCGGCGTTCTGGAAGAAGCTTGCCGGCGCCAGGTTTCCGTTGCCGCCCCAGCCGTCGACACCATTGCATGTCGAAATAAGCGGGCATCCGCCGCTGGTCCTGTGGCCGTGGTGGGGTCTCTTTCGGCCATTGGGAAGCGTGCACTGCTCAAGGCCCTCGGCGATGACACAGTGTCTTGGACACCTCATGCGAGCCCCCTGGTAGCTGACCTCGACGCCATGGCTGACGAAGTTCGCAAGCCCCTCGTCTACAACAGCGCCGCACGCTGCCTCGTCGCCTCTGCGAATCCACCCGAGGCTACTCATCGAACACCATCCGATCCAAGGCGGGCGGTCTGAAAAGTAATGTGAGCGGTGGATTGACGGGCCCGGCGATGCCAGACGGCCCGACTCATGGTCGGTTTCATGTTTTATTCACTCCCTGCTGCAGGTGAATCCTGCGCCGTCACTTTGCCAGATCCAACGCTTGTTCATGGCAAGCGGCTGCAAGATTGGCTTTTTCTTCGCGACAATGTTGGGTATTTCGGCCGCGAAGGCCACCCTTTTTGTCGTTTCACCATTGTTTCCAGGAGTAATTCACATGAGCATCCAGACCGTCGGCATCATCGGCGCAGGCACCATGGGCAACGGCATCGCGCAGGCCTGCGCGGTGGCGGGCATCCGCGCCGTCATGGTGGACATCTCGCAGGGCGCGGTCGACAAGGGCGTAGCGACGGTGTCGGGCAGCCTCGACCGCCTGATCAAGAAGGAAAAGCTGACGGCCGAGCAGAAGGCCACCGCCATGGCCCTCATCAAGGGCAGCACCAACTACGACGACCTGAAGGAAGCCCAGCTGGTCATCGAGGCGGCCACCGAGAACCACGAGCTCAAGCTGAAGATCTTGAAGCAGATCGACGCTCTGCTGGCGCCGGAGGTGATCATCGCCTCCAACACCTCGTCCATCTCCATCACCAAGCTGGCGGCCGCCACCTCGCGCCCCGACCGCTTCATCGGCATGCACTTCTTCAACCCGGTGCCGATGATGGCGCTGGTGGAGATCATCCGCGGCTACCTGACCAGCGACGCGACGCACGATGCGGTGAAAGCGCTGTCCGAGCGTCTGGGCAAGTCGCCCATCACGGTGAAGAACGCGCCGGGCTTCGTGGTCAACCGCATCCTGGTGCCGATGATCAACGAGGCCTTCTTCGTGCTGGCCGAGGGCGTGGCCACCGCCGAGGACATCGACGCCGGCATGAAGCTGGGCTGCAACCAGCCGATCGGCCCGCTGGCGCTGGCCGACATGATCGGCCTGGACGTGTGCCTGGCGGTGATGGAGGTGTACCTGGAGGAGTTCGGCGATTCCAAGTACCGCCCCTGCCCGCTGCTCAAGGAAATGGTGGCCGCGGGCCAGCTGGGCCGCAAGACCAGCCAGGGCGTCTACAAATACTGATCCGCCGCGCACGGCGACGAACAACAGGAGACAAGGCAGCATGAGCGTCACGCCCACCACCCCGCCGGCCGAAGGCTGCATCGACACCGAAGTGCGCGGCCACGTGCTGCTGATCGGCATCAACCGCCCGGCCAAGCGCAACGGCTGGACCGCGCCCATGTTTCGCCAGCTGGCCGAGGCCTATACGCGGCTGGACGACGACCCGGAGCTGCGGGTGGGCGTGCTGCATGCCTTCGGCGACCACTTCACCGCGGGCCTGGACCTGCCGGCCATCGCCGAGTACATGAAGCGCGGCGAGAAGGCCGTGCCCTTCGGCCTAGTGGAGCCGCACGACCTGGGCATGCCGGGCTACCGTCGGCGCACCAAGCCGATGGTGGCTGCCGTGAAGGGCATCTGCTTCACGGTCGGCATCGAGCTGATGCTGGGCGCGGACATCGTGGTGGCGGCGGACAACTGCCGCTTCTCGCAGCTGGAGGTGCAGCGCGGCATCATGGCCACCGGCGGCGCCACGCTGCGCATGGCCGAGCGCGCGGGCCTGGGCAACGCGATGCTGCACCTGCTCACGGCCGACGAGTTCGACAGTGCCGAGGCGCTGCGCCTGAACTTCGTGCAGCGCGTGAAGCCCGCCGGCGAGGAGCTGGACGAGGCCCTGCGCATTGCCGATCGCATCGCCGCGCAGGCGCCGCTGGCGGTGGTGGCCACGCGCCAGAACGTGCTCAAGGCCATCGAGAGCGGGCCGATGGCGGCCATGGCCGAATTCATCGAGACGCAGAAGCGCCTGTCCAACAGCGAGGACGCGGCCGAAGGCGTGCGCTCCTTCATCGAGCGACGGCCCTCACGCTTTACCGGGCGCTGAGCCCGGGCCTTTCAAAGGGCACCAAGCCCTCGCGCCCTCGAAGCGCTGTCGAAACGCCCTTCAACCCTGCCTAGTGCAGGGTTTGCTTACACAATTACTTTGCACGCAATTTAATTGCTCGCTACAATCCAGCCCATGCCTACCGCAAAGCCCTCGTCCAGCGCCAGTGTCGACCAGATGCTCCTGCTCGACAACCAGCTGTGCTTTGCCATCTATTCCGCCTCGCTGGCCATGACGCGGCTCTACAAGCCTTTGCTGGAACAGCTGGAGCTCACCTACCCGCAGTACCTGGTCATGCTGGCCCTGTGGGAACAGGACGGCCTCATGGTCTCCGAGCTGGGCCAGCGCCTCTCGCTCGATTCCGGCACCCTCACTCCTTTGCTCAAGCGCCTGGAAGCCTCCGGCTACGTCAGCCGCATCCGCGACGTGAAGGACGAGCGCCGGGTGCACATCAGCCTCACCGCCGCGGGCCGCCGCCTGAAGGCGCGTGCCGCCAAGGTGCCGGCCTGCCTGCTGGATGCCAGCCAGTGCTCGCTGGACGAGCTGGTCTCGCTCACCCGCCAGGTGCAGCAGCTGCGCGAGCGCATCAAGGCCGCCTGATTCATCGTTTTCCGTTCCCCTCCATCAACCCAACCGAAGAAAGCTCACCATGACCACCAAACTCGACAAGGTTCTCTACACCGCCCAGGCCCACACCGTGGGTGGCCGCGACGGCGCCGGCAAGTCCAGCGACGGCGCCATCGACGTCAAGCTGAGCTCGCCCGGTTCCGGCAAGCCCGGCACCAACCCCGAGCAACTCTTCGCCGTGGGCTACGCCGCCTGCTTCATCGGCGCGATGAAGGCCGTGGGTCCCAAGATCGGCGTGAAGGTGCCCGAGGACGTGGCCATCGACTCCAGCGTTTCGCTGGGCCCGACGAACGGCGGCGCCGCCTATGGCATCGCGGTCAAGCTGGCCATCACGCTGCCGGGCCTGGACGCCGAGCAGAAGCAGAAGCTGGTGGACACCGCCCACCAGGTCTGCCCCTACTCCAACGCCACGCGCGGCAACATCGACGTCGAACTGTCGATCGCCTAAGCGGCTGGCATGGCCCGGCTCATTGCCCACATCGCGGTGTTCCTCATCGCGATAGAGCATGTCTACATCCTGGTGCTGGAGATGTTCCTGTGGGACAAGCCGGCCGGGCTGAAGGCCTTCGGCCAGACACAGCAGATGGCCGACGCCACCAAGGTGCTGGCCGCCAACCAGGGGCTGTACAACGGCTTCCTGGCGGCCGGCCTCTTCTGGGGGCTGGCCACGCAGGACCGCACCTTCATGATCTTCTTCCTGGCCTGCGTGATCGTGGCCGGGGTGTATGGCGGGCTGACCGCCGCGCGCAAGATCCTCTTCGTGCAGGCCCTGCCGGCAGCCATCGCGCTGGCACTGGTGCTGGCCTTCGGCTGAAGCCGTCGCGTCGCCCAGGCGACGCCGGACACACCGCGGTCATCCGTCGGCGCACGGCATCGCGCTAAGCTCCTTCGCAAGCCTGCATCAGGTTTTTGCGAAGGAGCTTTTTTCATGAGCACCACCACCCTGCTGACCCGCAAGGACGCGCTGGCCACCACCCGCATCGAGCAACGCGAGGACGCACCGCTGGCCGCCGGCCAGGTCCGCGTGCGCATCGATTCCTTCTCGCTCACCACCAACAACATCACCTATGCCGCCTTTGGCGAGGACATGTACTACTGGGGCTTCTTTCCCAGCGGCGAGGATGGCTGGGGCATCGTGCCGGTGTGGGGCTTCGGCACCGTGGCGCAGAGCCTGCACCCCGGCGTGGCCGTCGGCGAGCGCCTGTACGGCTACTGGCCGCTGGCCGACCAGGCGGTTCTGCAGCCCGACCGGCTGCGGCCCGACGGCCTGGTCGACGCCGCGCCGCACCGCAAGGAGCTGCACCCGGTCTACAACCGCTATACGCGGGTGACGGCCGACCCCTTCTACACGCGGGACAGCGAAGACATCCAGGCGCTGCTGCGCCCGCTGTTCACCACTTCCTGGCTGATCGACGACTTCCTGGCAGACAACGATTTCTACGGTGCCGACACGGTGATCCTGTCCAGCGCTTCGGCCAAGACCGCCTACGGCACCGCCTTCCAGCTCTCCCAGCGGCCGGGCCTGCAGGTGATCGGCCTCACCTCCAAGGGCAACAAGGCCTTCTGCGAAAGCCTGGGCTGCTACACGCGCGTGCTGGCCTACGAGGAGATCGCCACGCTGCCGGGCGACACCGCCTGCGTGTACGTGGACTTCTCCGGCAATGCCGACGTGCGGCGCGGCATCCACACCCACTTTGGCGGCCTGCGCCACTCGCTGGCCATCGGCAGCACGCACGTGGATGCGCGCGGCAGCGCCAAGGACCTGCCGGGCCCGCGCCCCGTCTTCTTCTTCGCGCCGGCGCAGATCAAGAAGCGCCACGAGGACTGGGGCGCCGCCGGCTTCGCCGAGCGCCTGCTGGCGGCGTGGAAGGCCGTGTGCACCAAGGCGACCGACCCGGCAGCACCCTGGCTGGTCGTGTCGCGCCAACAGGGCGTTCCCGCCGTGCAGGCGGCGTACCAGGAACTGCTGGCCAACCGCAGCGAACCGCGCACCGGACACATCCTGTCGATGCGCGCAACAGGCTGATCGGGCGCCCGGCGCGGGGCGACAATCGCCCCATGACTTCTTCCGGCGCCGTTTTGGCGCACCCTTACGAAACGCTCACGCCCGACGTGGTGCTGGATGCACTGGCCCCCCTGGGCCTGTACGGCGACGGGCGCCTGCAGGCGCTGAGCTCGTACGAGAACCGCGTCTACCAGATCCACCTGGAAGACCGGCAGGTGGTGGTGGCCAAGTTCTACCGGCCGGGCCGCTGGAGCAAGGAGCAGATCCTGGAAGAGCACGCCTTCTCGCGCGAACTGGCAGAGGG
This sequence comes from Variovorax sp. OV329, assembly GCF_900114785.1. Taxonomy (GTDB): domain Bacteria; phylum Pseudomonadota; class Gammaproteobacteria; order Burkholderiales; family Burkholderiaceae_C; genus Variovorax. The sequence continues at coordinate 74,039 of NZ_FOUG01000020.1, read as the reverse complement.
CGAAGTGCCTGCCGTGGCCCCGATGGAACTGAACGGCGCCACGCTGCACCACCACGCCGGCTTCGACTTCAGCGTGAGCCCCTACCGCGGCGGCCGCCCGCCCGAGCTGGACGACTTCGAGGTGCTGGAGTGGATCGGCCGCTTTCTCGCGCGCATCCACGCCGTGGGCGCGGCGCGGCCCTTCATCGAGCGGCCCGTGCTGGACCTGCAGGGATTCGGCATTGCCTCGCGCGACTGGCTGCTGCGCAACGACAAGGTACCGCTGGATGTGCAGCGCGGTTGGGAGATCGCCTGCAACGAGGCGCTGGAGATGATCGCCGCCACCGCGCTCAGCGGCGACGCGGACAAGCTCGGCGAGCTGCGCCAGTTGCGCCTGCATGGCGACTGCCACCCCGGCAACATCCTCTGGACGCCGACCGACCGTCCCGGCGGAGGTCCGCACTTCGTCGACCTGGACGACGCGCGCACCGGCTTCGCGGTGCAGGACCTGTGGATGCTGCTTTCCGGCGAGCGTGCGCAGCGCACGGCGCAGCTCTCGGGCCTGCTCGACGGCTACGAGCAGTTCCGCCAATTCGACCGGCGCGAACTCGCGCTGATCGAGCCGCTGCGCACCCTGCGCCTGATCCACTACAGCGCGTGGCTGGCGCGGCGCTGGGAAGACCCGATCTTCCCGATCAACTTCCCCTGGTTCGGCTCGAGCGACTACTGGAAAGGCCAGATCCAGATGCTGCAGGACCAGTGCGAGGCGATGGCCGAGGAGCCGCTGTACGCCTGAAGCGCCCGCCCACAGGCGGCGCGGCATCCGTCCGACAGGCACGGGCTTCACGTCGGCCTAGATTGGGTTCCTGGCCATCCCTTGGAAGGAGCCCCGCCATGATCCGCAAGCTCGCCTCCGGCGAATACCGTCTCTACTCCCGCAAGCTCGACCCGCGCACCGGCAAGCGCCGCAACCTCGGCACCTTCGGCACGCGCGAAGCAGCCGAGAAGCACGAGCGCGAAGTGCAGTATTTCAAGCGCCACTGACGCCGGGCGCGCCCGGGTCGCGTGCTAAGGTGCCGGCCCCATGGACAGCACAGATCTCAACGACCGCCCCGACCAGCTCTTCGGCCTCGCCATGCCCATGGTGGAAGTCTTCGGCCTGAAGGGCGAAACCATTGGCGAGGACCGAGCGCGCGTGCGCATGCCGCGCAACCGCGCGCACAGCAACAGCCGCGGCGAAGTGCATGGCGGCGCGCTGGCCGTTCTGCTCGATTGCGCCCTGGCCTGCGCGGCGCGCTCGCATGCGCCCACCAGCTTCGGCGTGGTGACGGTGGACATGACGCTGCACTTCGTGGCGCCAAGCGACGGCGACGTGATCGCCACCACCTTCTGCGAGCGGCGCGGACGTTCCCTGTGCTTCGTGCGCGGCGAAGCGCGCAGCGAGAGCGGCGAACTGCTCTCGCTCGCCACCGGCACCTTCAAGCTGGTGGAACGCAAGAGCCCATGAAAAAGCGGGCCGAAGCCCGCTCTCTACTTCAGCGCCTGGCGGATCAGGCCAGCAGCGCGTTCACGCGGCGCACGTAGGCCGCCGGGTCGGCCGGCAGGCCGCCCTCGGCCAGCAGTGCCTGGTCGAAAAGGATGTTGGCCAGGTCGTCGAAATGGGCGGAGCCATCCAGCTTCTTGACCAGCGGGTGCTCGGCGTTCACTTCCAGCACCGGCTTCATCTCGGGCACGGGTTGGCCGGCCTGCTTGAGCATGCGCGCGAGCTGCGTGCTCATGCCGCCGTCCTGCACCACCAGGCAGGCGGGCGAGTCGACCAGGCGCGTGGTGACGCGTACGTCCTCGGCCTTGTCCTTCAACGCTTCCTTCAGCTTCTCCAGCAGGGGCTTGAAGGACTCGGCCGCTTCCTCGGCCGCCTTCTTCTCGGCCTCGTCCTGCAGGCTACCCAGGTCCACCGAGCCCTTGGCCACGCTCTGCATCGGCGTGCCGTCGAACTCGTTCAGGTAGTTCAGCGCCCACTCGTCCACGCGGTCGCTCATCAGCAGCACCTCGAGGCCCTTCTTGCGGAAGATCTCCAGCTGCGGGCTGTTCTTGGCGGCAGCCAGGGTGTCGGCGGTGATGTAGTAGATGGCCTCCTGGCCTTCCTTCATGCGCGCCTTGTAGTCGGCCAGGCTCACGGTCACCGAGTCGGTGGTGCTGGAGGCGAAGCGCAGCAGCCTGGCCAGGCGCTCGCGGTTGCCGAAGTCCTCGCCCAGGCCTTCCTTGAGCACCGCGCCGAACTCGGCGTAGAACTTGCCGAACTTGGCCTTGTCCTCCTCGGTCTCGCCTTCCTTCTCCTGGCGGGCCAGGTCTTCCAGCATCGACAGCACGCGCTTGGTGCTGCCTTCGCGGATGGCCTTCACGTCGCGGCTTTCCTGCAGGAGCTCGCGGCTCACGTTCAGCGGCAGGTCGGCCGAGTCGATCACGCCCTTGACGAAGCGCAGGTAGCCGGGCAGCAGCGCCTCGGCGTCGTCCATGATGAACACGCGCTTGACGTACAGCTTCACGCCCGAGGCGCGCTCGCGGTTCCACAGGTCCATGGGCGCCTTGGCGGGGATGTAGAGCAGCTGCGTGTACTCGGTGCTGCCTTCCACGCGGTTGTGGCTCCAGGCCAGGGGCGCCTCGAAGTCGTGCGAGACGGTCTTGTAGAACTCGACGTACTGCTCGGGCGTGATGTCCTTCTTGGCGCGCGTCCACAGGGCGCTGGCCTTGTTCACCGCCTCCCATTCGCCGGTCTTGACCATGCCGCCCGGCTCGCGGCCGCCGGCTTCGTCGCCGGGGGTGATGAGCTCGCCGTCCTTCCACTCTTCCTTCTCCATCAGGATGGGCAGGGAGATGTGGTCGGAGTACTTGCCGATGACCGACTTGAGCTTCCAGGCGTTGAGGTATTCCTCGGCGTCCTCGCGCAGGTGCAGGATCACGCTGGTGCCGCGCTCGGCGCGGTCGATGTCCTCGACCTCGAAGTCGCCGGCGCCGGTGCTGACCCAGCGCACGCCTTGCCCGGCCGGCAGGCCGGCGCGGCGCGACTCGACGGTGATCCTGTCGGCCACGATGAAGCCCGAGTAGAAGCCCACGCCGAACTGGCCGATGAGCTGCGCGTCGGCCTTCTGGTCGCCGGTCAGGCGGCCCATGAACTCCTTCGTGCCGCTCTTGGCGATGGTGCCCAGGTGGTCGATGGCCTCCTGGCGCGACATGCCGATGCCGTTGTCGCGGATGGTGAGCGTGCGGGCCTTCTCGTCGAAGGAAACACGCACGGACAGATCGGGCTGGTCTTCGTACAGGGCGCTGTCGTTGATGGCTTCGAAGCGCAGCTTGTCGCAGGCGTCGGAGGCATTCGAGATCAACTCGCGCAGGAAGATTTCCTTGTTCGAGTACAGCGCATGGGTGACGAGGTGCAGGAGTTGGGCAACTTCTGCCTGGAAAGGGAGTTTGCTGGTGGCGTTGGTCATGGCTTGAAAACTTTATTTCCTACCGTCACGCAGGGTTATTCCTCGAAGGGGGCCTGCGCGCGGTGTCACCGAGTTGGTGGCGAGCGCGACATTTTCAACGCTTTTTTGAGAGGGGCCGGCGCTGCCGTGAACTACCTCACATTGATGAGACGGCGTCCCGGAGACGAAGACGACGTGTTGTTTCCCGGAACGTGTGGGATTTAACGTTTGGTATTCGTTTCGTCCAAAGCTACCTACAGATGGGTAGGAGGCCACCTACACTTCGTCTGTCCTGTGTGTGCTTTGGTATCACTTTTTAACAAATTCGTTGCGAGTAACCATCATCATGAAGAAGCTCCTGATCGCCTCCGCCGCCGCCGTCCTGACCGCTGCCGCCTTCGCCGCCCCGAACCCGGCGACCGCCACCTTCGACGTCAAGCTGACGGTTGTGAAGGCCTGCGCCGTGACCGCCGGTGCCGGTTCCGACATCAGCTTCGGCAACCAGGACGCAAACCCGACGGCCAACCTGAACGCCACCAACAGCATCTCGGTGACCTGCTCCAAGGGCACCGCCTACACCATCGGCCTGACCCCGACCAACAACGACACGACCGGTGCCGGCTTGATGTCGGCGCAGAACGTGGCCCCTGTCACCGGTAACACCGACAAAGTGCCCTACCAACTGCGCAAGGTCAGCGCCACGGGCGTCGAGTGGGGTAACACCAACACCAACGGCGCCACCGTGGGCAATGGCGTGAGCGGCACGGGCACCGGCCTCGCCCAGTCGATTCCTGTGTACGCTACGGTCCCGAGCACGAACTTCACCCCCGACTCCTACAAGGACACGGTGACGGTCAACGTTCGCTACTGATCGGGATCGACCGAAGGACTGTGATGCGACTTAAACCGCTTGCGCTGCTCGCCCTGGGCCTGGTGTTCCATGTCCTGGCCGGCGCAAGTGGACTGCAGGTCGCTCCCACGTCCCTCACTCTCGAGGCGAAGCAGAACGCCGACGGCCTCTGGTTGAGCAACACGGGGGACGGGCCGATCAGTGCGCAGGTGCGCGTGTATCGATGGACGCAGCAGAACGGCGAGGATCAGGAGGTCCCGACGCGCGAAGTGCTGGTCAGCCCGCCCATGATCCAGTTGGCCGCCGCCGACCGGCAGCTGATCCGAGTGATCCGCACCGGTCCGCCGCCTGCAGACGCCGAAGCCGCCTACCGGGTGGTCATCGACGAATTGCCGCTGCCCGATTCCGGCCCCAAGAAGGGCGTGCAGTTCGTCCTGCGCTATTCGGTCCCCGTCTTCATGGGGCCGGTCGCCGACAGCCCGCCCCAGCTGAGCTGGAAGGTGCGCCAGAACGGACAGCAGGCGGTCCTTGAAGTGAGCAACACCGGCGGCACCCACGCCCAGGTGGCCGACCTCAGCTTCTCCGACAGCCGCGGCAAGCGCACCCCGGTGCACCCGGGCCTGCTCGGCTACGTCCTGCCCGGTGCGCAGATGCGCTGGGCGGTCAAGCCACCGCCGGCGACCTTCACCAGCGGCGGAACCCTGGACACACTGATCAATGGCAGCGCGACGCAGCAGAACATTCCGCCGATCGAGCCCGCGCGCTGACCACATCGTTCCCCTCCTCCTGTTCGCTCTGGCCTCTCCCTCGCACGGGGCGGCGGCCGGGCCGGACTCGACCTCGGGACCGGTGATGCTGGCCCAGGCCGACCTGCAGCGCCTGGCCGGCGCGCGCGGCTCGGAGCTGATCCTGGACCTGACGCTCAACGGCAATGCCAGGGGCCTGGTCCAGTTCGGCCTGCGCGACGGCGAACTGTGGGCCGACGCGGCAACCCTGCGCGACCTGGGCTTCGTGCTGCCGCCCGGCAGCTCCGACCCGGTGCGCCTGAACAGCCTGCGCGGCGTGGACGTCCGCTACAGCGCGCAACGGCAGACGGTCGAGATCACCGCCAGCGCCGAAGTGCTGCGCCAGGACCGCACGGTGGTCAACACCAACGAGATCCCGGTGCCCGACGCCAATGCCTCGCCGGGCCTGCTGCTCAACTACGACCTGTACGGCACCAAGGGCGAGCGCAACTCGTCCAGCATGAACGCGTTCACCGAACTGCGTGCGTTCACCGGCAAGCAGGTCTTCAGCAGCACCTTCCTCACCCAGGGCACGCAGGGGCAGGACCTGCCGTGGTCGCAGCATTCGGTGCGCCTGGACACCACCTGGAGCCGCTCTTTCCCCGACGACATGGTGACGCTGCGGGTGGGCGACACCAACACCGCCGCGCTGGCCTGGTCGCGCTCTACCCTCATCGGCGGCGTGCAGCTGTCGCGCAATTTCGCGCTGCAGCCCTACCGCACCACCACGCCCATCCCGGCCTTCCTCGGCTCGGCCGCCCTGCCCTCGCAGGTGGAGGTGTTCGTCAACGGCATGAAGCAGTACACCGGCCAGCTGCCCTCCGGTCCCTTTCAACTCAACACCGTGCCGGGCATCGGCGGCGCCGGCAATGCGCAGGTGGTGCTGACGGATGCCTTCGGCCGCTCCACCACCCTGGATTACTCGCTCTACGACGTGCAGCAGCGCATGCTGCAGCAGGGCTTGTCGGACTGGTCGGTGGACATCGGCGCGGTGCGCGAGAACTACGGCTACAAGTCCAACGACTACGGCAGCGACCCCGCCGCCAGCGGCACCTGGCGCTACGGCCTGACCAACACTCTCACCGTGGAGACTCACGCCGAGAGCACGCGCGGCCTGGTCAACGCCGGCGGCAGCGCGGTCTACATGCTGGGCAACCAGTTGGGCATCGTGACGGCTGGCGCCGCGCAAAGCAGTTACGACAGCCGCCAGGGCTCCCTGTTCAACATGGGCTACTCCTGGCGCGACCAGCGCTTCAACTTCCAGCTGGAAGGCACCCGCACCAACGACAGCTACCGCGACGTGGCCTCGCTCTATGGCGCGCCGGTGCCCGACCGCAGCGGCCGCGCCTCGGTGGGCTATGGCACCGACCTGCTGGGCAGCTTCGGCCTGAGCTACCTGTACCTGCGTTACCCCAACGAAGTGGCCACCCGCTATGCCACGGCCTACTGGTCGCGCTCCATCGGCCAGCGCGGATCGCTCAATGTCAGCTTCAATCGCGACCTGAACGACAACCGCAACAGCAGCGTGTTCGTGGGCATCAGCTGGTACCTGGACGGCAACATCTCGACCAATGCCGGCGTGCAGCGCGACGACCGGCGCACCATCTACACGGCCGACGCCCAGCATTCCGCGCCGAACGAAGGCGGCTGGGGCTGGCGCGCCGGGGCCCAGACCGGCGACGCCGACATCAACGGCGGTGCGGCCGAAGTGAACTACCTGGGCCGCTATGGCCGGGCACTGGCTGGCGTCAACGCCTTCGGCAGCAGCCGCTATGCCTACGCCGGCGCCACCGGTTCGCTCGTGTTCATGGGCGGCCAGCCCTTCGCCGCGCGCCGCCTGGACGACGGCTTCGCCGTGGTGTCCACCGACGGCATGCCGAACGTGCCGGTCAAGCTGGAGAACCGCCTGATGGGCAGCACGGACGCCAAGGGCATGCTGCTGGTGACGCCGCTGCAGTCCTACCAGGTGAACCAGCTCTCGATCGACCCGATGCAACTGCCCGCCGACGTGCGCGTGGACCGGGTCAGGACCGTGGCCACGCCCACCGACCGCGCCGGGACGCTGGTCGAGTTCGGCATCCGTCCGGTGCAGGCGGCCGCGCTGATCCTGGTGGACGAGAAGGGCGAGTTCCTGCCACTGGGCTCCAGCGTCCGGGCCAACGGCAAGGGCGGCATGGCACTGGTGGGCTATGACGGCGCCGCCTATCTGGATACGCTCGAAGAGCACAACACGCTCGAAGTGAGGACGCCGACGGGCGTCTGCGTGACGCGCTTCGATTTCCGAAAGAGCGGCAACGGCATTCCGCAGATCGGCCCGCTGAAATGCGTCAAGGAGAGTTCGCGATGATGACGACCGATATGCGCCGGTGGTGGCGCCTGCTCTTCGGCCTGGTCCTGTGCGCGGCGACCTGGGCGCTGCCGGCACGCGAAGCCTCTGCTGCGCCCAGCTGCACTGCGAACATGACCGCCTTGAACTTTGGCGACGTCGACCTGGTGAGTGGCGGCACCCTGAGCGCCACCTCCACGCTCACGTATACCTGCAGCAACGACCAGAGCGGCGGCACCCGCTACATGCGCCTGTGCTTCAACATCGGCGACGGCTCGGCCTCCATCGCGTCGGGCGGCGGCCACTGGAACCCGCGCATCCTTCGCGACTCCGCGAGCACCCCCAACGAGATGAACGTGCAGTTCTATCAGGGCGCCACGGGAATCATCTGGGGATCGACCACGCAACCCATCCCCGATGCATACGACGTCGTGGTGACGATGCCGACACGTGTCAGCAGTTCGACCCCCAGCGTGACGACCGGCAGCTTCGACATGCGCGGCTTGATCGGCTCCGGCCAGGCGGCGCTGCCCAACGGCACCTACACGAGCGGCTTCACCGGCAACCACACGGCCTTCCGCTACACGGCGTCATCGACCTCGAGTAGCGGGATCGGAGACTGCAGTTCGGCCACCACGGACGGCGGCACCTTCGGCTTTGCGGTATCTGCGAATGTCGTCAAGAGCTGCCTGGTGACGGCAGACCCGCTGGACTTCGGCTCGGTCGACGGCATTCCCTCCGCGACCGGCATCAACGCACAGACCAACGTCTACGTGACCTGCTCGAGGCCGACCGCCTACCGCGTGCTGCTGATCCCGTCGAACAACAGCACCACCGGGAGTTCCGCCATGAAGGGCACGATCGCCGGCAACACGGACACGGTGCCCTACCAGCTCTACCGCGATGCCGCGCGCAGCCAGCAGTGGGGCAACCAGACCGCCAACAGCCTCACGGGCACCGGCAACGGCCTGGCCCAGCCGATTCCGGTGTACGGCCGCGTGCCCAACATTCCGAACGTGCGGCCCGACAACTACAAGGACACGGTCACCGTCAGCGTGACCTACTGAGGCCTCTCGCGCCACGCATCGCGGCGCAATCGATAGAGCACGTGACGCGACAGCGGATGCGCCTGCTCGAACAGTGGATGATCGAAGTCGTCGGCGTCCCTTCGCGTCATGCCCAGCCGCTCCATCACCGCGCGTGAGCGCAGGTTGTGCGGCACGGTGAAGGCCACGATCTCATCGAGCCCCAGGCTCTCGAATCCGAAACGCAGTGCTGCTCGAGCGGCCTCCGTCGCATAGCCCTGGCCCCAATGCTGGGCGGCGAGGCGCCAGCCGATCTCCACGCAAGGGGTGAAGTGCGCCGAAAAGCGCGGCGCCAGGATGCCGACCGCGCCCACCAGTCTCGCCCGGCCAGGCGCCTCGACGGCCCACCAGCCAAAGCCCGACGCCTCCAAGCGCGAACGCATGCGCTGCACCAGCGCGTCGCTCTCGCTACGCGACAAGCGGCCGGACAGCAGTGCCATCACGCGCGGATCCGAATTAAGGGCCGCGAAATCGGCCAGGTCCTCCTCTTCCCACCCACGAAGGAGGAGGCGCGCCGTGCGCAATACCGGGATGCTCATGCACGCGATTCTGCGGCGGCGCGACGCTAGCAGTCAGGTGCCCGTCTCCATGGGCCCAACAACGCGCCGAACACGGCCTTGCTCGCGCCATCCAGGCCTCGCGGCAGCCGCGATCATGGACAGATCATGGAACCCCCAATTGCTACCAAGCGTAAGGAAACGGTGTATTCCGGCTCCAAGAAAGGAACATCCGATTCTGGCCTTGAAGCCGCGCCTAGCGACGCGGGCGAGTGCCGGGACGGGGGAGAGCCCATGTTCGGGAGCGTGTCAGTCAGCCACCCCTGGGTGCATGTGGCGATCGCCACAGGCCTCCTGTTGCCGCTTCAGGGCGCAACGCAGTCCTTCCCCGGCAGCCGGGGAGCCTCCAGCAGTTTTTCGATCTCGATCACCGTGCGTCCGCAGTTCAGGATCCTGGAATCGAAGCCGGTGGGCGACGGCCATGAGTACCGCGTCTGGACCAACATGAAGACGGTCCGGCTCAATGGGCATGACTACCGCTTCGATCGCATCGGCGAAGCCACCGTAGTGGTGCCAGGCGCGATCATCGAGATGCCGCAGCAGGACCCTGCCGCCGCGCAGCCGGCCCCTGCGCAGGGCGGCTGATCGGGGCCGCCGCCGACGGCCCGTCCCAGGAACATCAAGCGATCGGAATCAGCTGCCCGAGTTGGGCATGGTCGGCGCCGTCGAGCTGCCGATGCCTTCCGAGCCGGCACCGCCATGTGCGCGCGCGGCTGCCAGCGCGCCCTGGTCGGCGTCGGCCGAGCTGCTGCTGGCGCTGGTGGGCGTGGGCGCGGTCGACGAGCCGGTGCCTTCCGAGCCGGCGCCGCCATGCGCACGGGCCGCGGCGAGCGCGCCCTGCTGCACTTCGGGCTTGTCGGGCGAATTGAGCGTCATCGGACGGTAGTCCCCGCCGTCGCTGGTCTGCTGCGCCAGGGCGCCGGTGCTGCCGAGCGCGGCCAGGCTGCCGAAGACGCTGATGGCGATGAGCTTGTGGGTGGTGCGCATGATGGTCTCCTCGAGTGGTACGGTGGATGAATCAAGGCCCCCCGGGTGCGCGCGCTTCGGGCGCGCGCAGCCATCGAGGCCTTGCAACCACTCTAGGCAGGCAGACTGAGCCCAGCGTGAGCGAAAAATGAGCCGGGAATGAGCAGCAAGGCTCAGGCGCTGCCCGGCACCGGACCCAGCGTCACGCGCGCCAGCAGGCCGCGCGTGTCCTCGCGGTTGCGCAGCTCGATGCGCAGGCCATGCCGACGCCCCACGCCCTGCGCGATGGCCAGCCCCAGCCCGCTGCCGCCGGCCGGCGCGCCGGGCACGCGGAAGAAGCGGTCGAACACGCGCCCGATGAACTCCGGCGGAATGCCCGGCCCGCTGTCGAGCACCTCCACCACCACCGGCCCACCGGCCGCACCGCCCTGCAAGCGCACGTCCACCGCGCTGCCCTCGGGCGCGTAGCGGATGGCGTTGTCGATCAGGTTGTCGAAGATGCTGCGCAGCTCGGCCGCCGGCACGGCCACGCGCGGCGCGCCCTTGCCCTCGAAGCCCACGTCGATGCGGCGCCGGTCGGCCAGCGGCATCAGCTGGCCCACGCTCTCGCGCAGCACGGCGGCCAGGTCCGCGTCGGCGCTGTCCGCGGCCGCCGGCACGTCCTGGCGCGACAGGCGCAGCAGCTGCTCGGACAGGTGGCGCGCTCGCGTCACGCCGGCTTCCAGCTGCTCGAAGCGCTCGGCCGCCTCGCCGGGCGGGATCAGGCCGCGCAGGTTCTCCACCTGCAGGCCGATGGCGGTGATGGGCGTGCGCAGTTCGTGGGCCGCGTCCTGCACGAATCGGCGCTGCGTGGCCAGCGCATTGCGCAGCCGCGCCAGCAGGCTGTTGAAGGCCAGCACCAGCGGGCCGATCTCCTCGGGCACGCGCGCCACCGGCAGCTCGGCGGGGTTGCGCTCGTCCTGGGCCGCCACCTCGCGCGCCACCTGGCGCAGCGAACGCGAGCCGGCCGCCACGATCAGCCACAGCACCAGCAGCGACACCGGCAGCAGCAGCACGATGGGCAAGCTCTCCAGCCAGGCCCGCCGCGTGGCGCGCTGCTGGCGGAAGGAGGCGCTCTGCACCACCTGCACGCGCGGCCGGTCGGCCGCGGGCGACTGCGGATCGGGCAGCACGGTGTAGACGCGCCAGCGGTCGTCGCCATCTGCCTCCCATTCGACCGTGTCGAAGCCCGCCTGCGTCTGCAGGGGCAGGCCCAGCGCGGGCCAGGAACTGGCCAGCAGCATGGCGCCGTCGGCGCTCCAGATCTGCACCACGAAGGCCCCCGCGCGCAGGGCCTTCTCGCTGGCCAGCGGCTGCAGCGTGCGCGACTGCACGCCGCCGGCGTAGGAGTCGGCGACGATGCGCATCTGCTCGTCCATGAAAGTGTTGATGAGCCGGCCGAAGGCCTGGTAGGAGAACAGCGCCGTGAGCGCCGTGGCCGCCAGGTACAGCCCCACCAGCCACCACCACAGCTGGCGGCGCAGCGAGTGCGGTCGGGTGGGGGTCAATGGATTGCCTTCGTGCTTCGCACTGCGGTGCGAGCTTGCCTGGGGCGGCCCGGCGCTGCGCTCATGCCTGCATCACGCGCCACCCGAGCCCGCGCACGTTGCGGATGACCTCGGGCCCCAGCTTGCGGCGCATGCCGTGGATCAACACGTCGATGGCGTTGCTGGTGACTTCCTCGCCCCAGCCGTAGATGCGGTTCTCCAGCTGCTCGCGCGAGAGGATGGCGCCGGGGCGCTCCAGCAGCGCATGCAGCAGGGCGAACTCGCGCGCGGTGAGGGCCTCGCGCCGGCCGTCGAGGAAGACCTCGCGCGTGCTCAGGTCCAGTTGCACTTTCGTCGTGCCGATGATCGAGTGGGCGCTGCCGTCGCGCCGGCGCACCACCGCGCGCATGCGCGCCATGAGCTCGCGGAACTCGAAGGGCTTGCGCAGGTAGTCGTCGGCGCCCAGGTCCAGGCCCTGCACCCGGTCGTCCACGCCATCGCGGGCGGTGAGCACGATCACCGGCGTGGTGTCGCCGCCCTGGCGCGCACGCCGCAGCACCTCGGTGCCGTCCTGCGCGGGCAGGCCCAGGTCGAGCAGCACGCAGGTGTAGCCGCCGTCGGCCATGGCGCTCTGGGCCAGCGTGCCGGTGCGCACCCAGTCGGCCGACCAGCCCGCGCCTTCGAGCGCCTGCACCAGGCCCTGGCCGATCATCTCGTCGTCTTCCGCCACCAGCACGCGCATGTGTGTCGTCCTTTTCTCGCCGCGATGTCCTGCGCGGCCGCGCTCCAGCCTAGCGCCGCATTCTTAGCAGGCGATGAGCCTGTGGCGCATCAGAAACGCTCGTTGGGCGCGAGGTAGCGCCACTGCCCCTGCGGCAGGTGGCCCAGCACCACGCGCCCGATGCGGATGCGCTTGAGTCCGACCACTTTGAGGCCCACAAGTTCGCACATGCGGCGGATCTGCCGCTTCTTGCCCTCGGTGAGCACGAAGCGCAGCTGCTCGGGGTTCTGCCAATCCACCTGCGCCCGCTTGAGCGCCTGCCCGTCCAGGCTCAGGCCGTGGCGCAGCCTGGCCAGCTGCTCGGCCGGAAAAGTGGCCTGGGGATTGGTGTTGACGGCGCCGTAGGCCACGCGCACCAGGTATTCCTTCTCCATGCCCGAGTCCTCGCCGATGAGCTGGCGGGCGATGCGCCCGTCCTGCGTCAGCACCAGGAGGCCCACCGAATCGATGTCCAGCCGCCCGGCGGGTGCGAGGCCGCGCAGCTGCGCCGGCGCGAAGCGGATGCCGCTGCCGTCGCCTTTCCAGTGGGTGCGCGGGCCGATCAGGCTCACGGCCGGTTCGTGGCCGTCCTCGGCCTGCGCGCTCACGTAGCCCACCGGCTTGTGCAGCAGGATGGTCACCTGCTGCGCCTGCTGGCCGCGCGCCTTGGGGTCGACCTCGATGCGGTCCTGCGGCAGCACCTTCACGCCCATGGCGGCCGGCTCGCCGTTCACGCGTACCCAGCCGCGCTCGATCCACTCGTCGGCCTCGCGGCGCGAGCACAGGCCGAGTTCGGCCATGCGCTTGTTGAGACGGACGGGTTCTGCGGCGGCGTCGGGCATCAGGGGATTTTCGCTCAGCGCCGCATTTGGCTTCAGGGCACCAGCCGGTAACCCACCGCCGTCTCGGTCAGCAGGTGCCGCGGCTGCGCCGGATCGGCCTCCAGCTTCTGCCGCAGGTGGCCCATGTAGATGCGCAGGTAGTGGCTCTGGCCGGAGTGCGAAGGCCCCCACACCTCGCGCAGCAGCTGGCGCTGCGTGAGCACGCGGCCGGCATTGCTCACCAGCACCGACAGCAGGCGGTATTCGGTGGGCGTGAGATGCACCTCCGCGCCGGCGCGCCGCACCAGGCGCGCGTTGCGGTCGACCTCCACCTCGCCGAAGCGGAAGGGCGCCGCAGCCTCCTCCGCGCCAGCGGCGGCGCGCGGCCGGCGCAGGTTGGCGCGCACGCGGGCCAGCAGCTCGCCGGTGCCAAAGGGCTTGGTGAGGTAGTCGTCGGCGCCGGCATCCAGCGCATCGATCTTGTCTTCCTCTTGCGCGCGCGCCGAGAGCACGATGATCGGCACCGAGGACCAGCCGCGCACGTCGCGGATCAGGTTCAGGCCGTCGCCGTCGGGCAGGCCCAGGTCCAGCACGATCAGGTCGGGCTGCCGCGTGCCGGCGGCGGCCAGGCCGTCGCGCAGGGTGGCGGCCTCGTGCACCAGCCAGCCCTCGTCCTCCAGCGCGCCACGCACGAAGCGGCGGATCTGGGGCTCGTCCTCGATGACGACGGCGGTGGCTTGGGCTTGGCTCATGGTGGCGGTTCGGAAGATTCGGCCAGCGGCGGCTCCGGCGGAGGCGGTCGGCGCGGCAGCGTGACGCTGAATTCTGCCCCGCCGCCGTCCGCGTTGGCAGCGTCGATGCTGCCGCCGTGCGCGTTCACGATCGCCTTGCAGATCGCCAGGCCAAGGCCCACGCCCGGCGTGGCCGACTCGGCCTGGCCGCGCGTGAACTTGTCGAACAGCGCCTGCTCGCGGCCCTTGAGCCGCGCCGGCAAGCCGGGCCCGTGGTCGCGCACGCGAAGCAGCAGCGTGCCCTCGGCGCCAACGGCCGACACCACGATGGGCGCCGCGCCGTACTTGGCCGCGTTCTCCAGCAGGTTGACCAGCACCCGCTCGATCAGCACCGCGTCGAATTCCACCAGCGGCAGGTCGGATGGCAGCTCGGTGCGCACCGGCACGGCGCCCAGCGCCGAGCGCGCGGCGCGGATGGCGGCGCCCACCGTCTCCTCCACGCTCTGCCAGTCGCGCCGCAAGTTCACCGCTCCGCCGGCGGCGCCGCTTTCCAGCCGCGCCATGTCCAGCAGGTTGCCCACCAGCGCATTGAGTTCGTGCGCCTGCGCCACGATGGCCCGCGCCGCCTGCGCCTGCGGGCCCTCGGGCAACTCGCGCAGCGACTCGGCCAGCGCGATCAGCGCAGTGAGCGGCGTGCGCACGTCGTGCGAGATGGCACCCAGCAGCGCGTTGCGCAGTCGCTCCGACTCGATCTCCACCACCGCGCGCTGCGCCACGTCCACGTAGTGCACTCGCTCCAGGGCGATGGCGATCTGCCGCGCCAGCGTGTCCAGCTGTTGCGACTGCTCGGGGATGAGCAGCCAGCGCGCCCGTGCCGGCTGCAGCGCCAGCACGCCACGCACCCGCATCGGCGCCTTCAGCGGCACGTAGTGCCAGCTCTGCGCCGACAGCGTGGCGGTGGCCAGGCCGGCCGGCTGGCCGTGGCGGAAGGCCCAGTCGGCCACGCCGGCATCGAAGCCGGCCGGCGCCGTGCTGGGCATCAGGAGCCGATCGTCCTCGTCCGTGGCGAGCACCAGCGCCGGGCCGCCGAAATGCCGCTGCACCGCGGTCTCGCCGATGGCCACCACCTGCTGCGACTGCAGCGCCGCAGACAGCTCCCGGCTGAGCTCGAAGAGCGACTGCGCGCGCCGCTCGCGGCTGGCCGACACGCCGGCCGCGAAGCGCAGGCCCGCGGTGAGCTGGCCGATGATCAGGCCCACGGCGCTCATCACCGCGAAGGTGAGCAGGTACTGCCAGTCGCTCACGCCGAAGGACAGTCGCGGGTCGACGAAGAAATAGTCGAAGGCCGCCACGTTGAGCAGCGCGGCGAAGGCCGCCGGCCCCCGGCCGAAGCGCAGCGCGATGCCGATCACGCCCAGCAGGAAGAGCATCACGATGTTGGCGCCCTCCAGCAGATGCACCAGCGGCATCGCCAGCAATGTGACGAAGACGCTGGTGGCGGCGGCCCAGGCATAGCCGGGCCAGCGTGCGCGCGGCGTGTCGGTGTCTTCCTCGCCGCGCGTGCCCAGCACCTGGCGCGGCAGGCGGCGCGAGCTGTCCGCCACGCCGGCGCTCACGATGTCCAGCGTGGGCGACAGCTGCGCCAGCTGACGCGCGATGCCCGGAGCCGTACGTGGCCACCAGCGCGCCCAGCCCTGCCGCTCGCGCGGGCGGCCCAGCACCACGGTGGCGCAGTTCAGGCGCTGCGCCTGCGCAGCGAGCACCGGCGCCACCGCGTCGCCGGTGAGCACCGCGGTCGACGCACCCAGCTCCTCGGCCAGCGCCAGCACCGCCAGGATGCGGTCGCGCCCGGTCGCCGCCAGCCGCTGCAGCGCGGGCGTCTCCACATAGGCCGCGTGCCAGTTCACGCTGAGCTGGCCGGCCAGGCGCGCGGCCGTGCGCACCGTCTGCGCCGCATCGGCATGCGGGCCCACGCAGGCCAGGATGGCGCCGGAGGTGTGCCAGGCCGCCATCGGCCCCGTCGCGACATGGTGGCTGGACTGCTCCACCCGCCAGCCGCGCACGTCGTCCTCCACATGCTCGGCGGTGCGTCGCAGCGCGATCTCCCGCAGCGCGATGAGGTTGCCCTTGCGGAAGAAGTTCTGCGCCGCACGCTGCGCCTGCTGCGGCAGGTAGACCTTGCCCGCCGCCAGCCGCGCCGTGAGCTCGTCCGGCGTGGCATCGACCAGCACCACCTCTTCGGCCTGGTCCAGCACCGCGTCGGGCACCGTCTCGTGCACCCGCACGCCGGTGATCGCGCCCACCGTGCCGTTGAGGCTTTCCAGGTGCTGCACGTTCAGGGCGCTCCACACCTCGATGCCGGCGGCGCGCAGCTCCTCGATGTCCTGCCAGCGCTTGGCGTGGCGCGAGCCTTCCACGTTGGAATGCGCCAGTTCGTCGACCAGGATCACGGCCGGCCTGCGCGCCAGGGCGGCGTCCAGGTCGAACTCGGGCAGCTCGCGGCCGCGGTAGGGCATGGCGCGCCGCGGCAACTGCTCCAGGCCGGCCAGCAGCGCGGCGGTGTCGGCGCGGCCATGCGTCTCGACCACGCCGATGACAACGTCGCGGCCGGCCTGCCGCTCGCGCTGCGCGGCGCTGAGCATGGCCCAGGTCTTGCCGACGCCGGCGTTGGCGCCGAAGTAGATGCGCAGCTTGCCGCGCCGTGCCTGGGCCTCCTGCGCGCGGATGTGCGCAAGCAGCTCGTCGGGGTCCGGTCGGGCGAGTTCGGGCATCAGGCTCGCGAGGTTAAGGCATGGGCGGGCCGTTCAAGGCCAGGTTGAGTTCCAGCACGTTCACCCGCGGCTCGCCGAGGAAGCCCAGCCAGGGCCAGTCGGTGTGCTGGTCGATGAGTGCTTCCAGCACCTGCGGCTGCAGGCCGCGCGCCTTCGCCACGCGCGGCAACTGATAACGCGCCGCCTCGGGCGAGATGTGCGGGTCCAGCCCGCTGCCCGAGGCCGTGACCAGGTCGATGGGGACGGGCACCTCGCGGCTGGCCGGATCGGCTTCGCGCAGCGCCGCCACGCGCTGCGCCACGGCGTCGCGCAGGGCCGGGTTCAGCGGGCCCAGGTTGGAACCGCCCGAGGCCAGGCCGTTGTAGGGCTTGTCGGCGGTGGCCGAGGGCCGGCCCCAGAAGTTCTTCGGATCGGCGAAGGCCTGGCCGATGAGCACGGAGCCCACCGCCTGGCCTTCAGTGTTGCGAAGCAGGCTGCCGTTGGCCTTTTCGGCGAAGGCGGACTGCGCCACCCCCGTGACGGCGAGCGGATAGACGATGCCGGTGATCGCGCTGAGCAGCACGAAGAGCACCAGCGCGGGACGAAGGATGTTGTTCATGAGGATGTTCCCAATCAGGCCAGGCCGGCAGCGGCCAGCAGCATGTCGATCAGCTTGATGCCCACGAATGGCACCAGCAGCCCGCCCAGGCCGTAGATGGCCAGGTTGCGGCGCAGCAGCGCGGCGGCGCCGACCGGGCGGTAGCGCACGCCCTTGAGCGCCAGCGGGATCAGCGCGACGATGATCAGCGCGTTGAAGATCACCGCCGACAGGATGGCCGACGAGGGGCTTTCCAGCCGCATCACGTTGAGCGCCGCCAGCTGCGGATAGGTCGACACGAAAATCGCCGGGATGATGGCGAAGTACTTCGCCACGTCGTTGGCAATGGAGAAGGTGGTGAGCGAGCCGCGCGTCATCAGCAGGGCCTTGCCGGTCTCCACCACCTCCAGCAGCTTGGTCGGGTTGGAGTCCAGGTCCACCATGTTGCCGGCCTCCTTGGCCGCCTGCGTGCCGCTGCCCATGGCCACCGCCACGTCGGCCTGCGCGAGAGCCGGCGCGTCGTTGGTGCCGTCGCCGGTCATGGCCACGAGGCGGCCGTCGGCCTGGTACTTGCGGATCAGCGCCAGCTTGTCCTCGGGCGTGGCCTCGGCCAGGAAGTCGTCGACGCCGGCCTCGGCCGCGATGGCCGCCGCGGTGAGCTTGTTGTCGCCGGTGATCATCACCGTGCGGATGCCCATGCGGCGCAGCTGCGCGAAGCGCTCGCCGATGCCGGCCTTGACGATGTCCTTGAGCTCGACGATGCCCAGCACGCGCGAGCCCTGCGCCACCGCCAGCGGCGTGCTGCCGCGGCGGGCGATGTCTTCGGCCGTGCGCGCGAGCTCGGGCGGCATCAGGCCGTGCTGCGCTTCCACATGCCGGCGCACAGCGTCCACCGCGCCCTTGCGCAGCGGAGTCGGGCCGGCCTCGTGCGTGTCGACACCGGCGGGCAGATCGACGCCGCTCATGCGCGTCTGCGCGGTGAAGGGCACGAAACGCGCATCCGCCACCGGCGAGGCGTCGATGCCTTCCTGGCGCGCCAGCTCCACGATGCTGCGGCCTTCCGGCGTCTCGTCGGCCAGCGAGGCCAGCAGCGCGGCGCGCGCCAGCCGGCTGCGCGACACGCCCGGCGCGGTGAACCAGGCGCTGGCCTGGCGGTTGCCGTGGGTGATGGTGCCGGTCTTGTCCAGCAGCAGCACGTCGATGTCGCCGGCCGCCTCCACCGCGCGGCCGGAGGTGGCGATGACGTTGGCCTGCATCATGCGGCTCATGCCGGCCACGCCCACGGCCGACAGCAGGCCGCCGATGGTGGTGGGGATCAGGCACACCAGCAGCGCCACCAGCGCGGTGAGCGACACCACCGTGCCCGTGCCCGCCGCCTGCACGCTGAAGATGGAGAAGGGCAGCAGCGTGACGGTGACCACCAGGAACACGATGGTCAGCGCCACCAGCAGGATGGTCAGCGCAATTTCGTTGGGCGTCTTCTGCCGCTTCGCGCTTTCCACCATGCCGATCATGCGGTCCAGGAAGGACTCGCCCGGGTTCACCGCGATGCGCACCACCAGCCAGTCGGACAGCACGCGGGTGCCGCCGGTCACGGCCGAGAAGTCGCCGCCCGATTCGCGCACCACCGGCGCCGATTCGCCGGTGATGGCGCTCTCGTCCACCGAGGCCACGCCTTCGATGACCTCGCCGTCCAGCGGGATGAAGTCTCCGGCTTCGACCAGGACGACGTCGCCCCGGCGAAGCTCGAGGGCCCGGGCAGGCGAGAACGCAGCGCCATGCCTCGGCTCGGCCAGCTTCTTGGCCCAGGTGTCCTTGCGCATGCCGCGCAGCGACGCGGCCTGCGCCTTGCTGCGCCCTTCCGCCAGGGCCTCGGCGAAGTTGGCGAAGAGCACCGTGAACCACAGCCACAGCGCCACCGCGCCGACGAAGGACGAGGGCATGGCGCTGTCGCCGGGAAAGCGCAGCGAGTGCCCCCACAGCACCGTGGTCATGATCGAGCCGATGTAGACCACGAACATCACCGGGTTGCGCCACTGCACCCGGGGGCTCAGCTTGGCGAAGGAAGCGCGCAGGGCCGGCAGCACCAGGGCCGGGTCCAGCAGCGAAAGGGTCTTGTCGTTGGCAATCGAAGTCATGGCTCAGTTCTTCCAGAGCATCAGGTGTTCGACGACGGGGCCCAGGGCCAGCGCCGGAACGTAGTTGAGCAGGCCCACCAGCAGCACCGTGCCAATGAGCAGGACGACGAACAGCGGCCCGTGCGTGGGCAGGGTGCCGGCGCTCTCGGGCAGCCGCTTCTTCGCGGCCACCGCACCGGCCACGGCCAGCACCGGCAGGATCACGCCGAAGCGGCCCAGCCACATGACCAGCGCCAGCAGCGCGTTGTAGAAGGGCGTGTTGGCCGACAGGCCGGCGAAGGCGCTGCCGTTGTTGTTGCCGGCCGAACTCAGCGCATAGAGGATCTCGGAGAAGCCGTGCGCGCCCGGGTTGGCGATGCCGGCCTTGCCCGGCTCGGCGATCACCGCCACCGCCGTGCCCAGCAGCACCAGCAGCGGCGTGACTAGGATCGCGATGGACATGAGCTTCATCTCCTGCACCTCGATCTTCTTGCCCAGGTATTCGGGCGTGCGGCCGATCATCAGGCCGGCGATGAACACCGCCAGGATGGCGAAGATCAGCATGCCGTACAGCCCGGCGCCCACGCCGCCGAACACCACCTCGCCCAGTTGCATCAGCACCAGCGGCACCATGCCGCCCAGCGGCGTGAAGGAGTCGTGCATGCCGTTGACCGCGCCGCAGGAAGCGGCCGTGGTCACGGCGGCGAAGAGGGCCGAGGCATCGATGCCAAAGCGCACTTCCTTGCCTTCCATGTTGGCCGCGCCGGGCGCCACGCCCAGCTGCGCCAGCGCCGGGTTGCCCGCATGCTCGGCCGGGATCAGCGCGACCACCGCCAGCACGAACATCACCGTCATCGCGGCCAGGATCGCCCAGCCCTGGCGGCGGTCACCCACCACGCGGCCGAAGGCGAAGCACAGCGCAGCCGGAATCAGGAAGATCGCCAGCATCTGCACCAGGTTGGCCAGCGCCGTCGGGTTCTCGAAGGGATGGGCCGAGTTGGCGTTGAAGAAGCCGCCGCCGTTGGTGCCCAGCATCTTGATGGCTTCCTGCGAGGCCACCGGGCCCATGGCGATGGACTGGCGTGCGCCCTCCACCGTGCCCAGGTCCAGGTTGGGCGAGAAGTTCTGGATCACGCCCTGGCTCACGAAGAAGAGCGCCAGCACGAAGGAAAGCGGCAGCAGCAGCCACAGCGTGATGCGCGTGACGTCCATCCAGAAGTTGCCGATGTGGCCGCGCGCCGGCCCCTCGGCGCCGCGCGCTGCGAAGCCGCGCGCCAGCGCGAAGGCCACCGCGATGCCGGTGGCGGCCGAGAGGAAGTTCTGGCCCGCCAGCCCGAGCATCTGCGTGAGGTGGCTCATGGTGGCCTCGCCCACGTAGCCCTGCCAGTTGGTGTTGGTGACGAAGCTCACGGCGGTGTTGAAGGCCGAGTCGGGCGAGACCGCGCCCAGGCCCGCCGCGTTGAAGGGCAGCAAGCCTTGCAGCCGCTGCAGGCCGTAGACGAAGAAGGCGCCCAGCGCATTGAAGGCCACCAGCGCCAGCGCGTAGCCGCGCCAGTGCATGGTGTCGTCGGCGCGCACGCCGGCCAGGCGGAAGAGGGGCGCCTCGACGAGCCGCATCCAGCCCGCCACGCGGCCTTCGCACAGCGCGGCCAGCGCACGGCCCAGCGGCCAGGCCAGGAGGCCCAACAGCGCGAGAAAGACCAGCAGAAGGGTCCAGGCAGAGGAAGTCATTTTCAGAACTCCTCGGCGCAGATCAGCGCGAACACCAGGTAGGCCAGCAGCAGCACGGCGATCAGCCCGCCCAGCCCGTACAGGACTTCCATGCCGATCATGGCCGGCCCTCCTTCTTGGCGCGCACCAGCCGCAGCAGGCCGTCCACGCCCACGATCAACGCCACCCAGAACAGGGCCAGGGCGGCGATCCAAACGATGTCCATATCAAGAGCTCCTCGATTCAAGCGAATGCATGGAGAGGGAGTCTTCGCCTTCGTGCGTAAAAACAGGGCAGATACCCAGCGCAGGCGCATAAAGAAAGCGTAAAAATCCAGGCTCCCGAGAGGAGCCCCCATGAGAAGAAGATGGCTGCGCGCCCTGCTGGCGGCCGTGGCACTGCTGGTTCTGTTGCTCGCCGGCGGCACGTGGCTGCTGGTGCAGGCCGTCGACCGCGGCGCGGTGATGGCGCGCGCCGTGGCGGAGGTGAAGGCCGCCACCGGGCGCGACTTCGCCATCGAGGGACCGGTGCACCTGTCGCTTTACCCGCGCCTGGCCCTGGTCGCCGAGGACGTGCGCCTGGGCAACGCCCCCTGGGGTTCGCAGCCGGACATGGCGCGCATCCACGAGCTGCGCTTCGACCTGGCGCTGGAGCCGCTGCTGGAGCGGCGGGTGGAGATCGGCCGCATCGAGATCGCCGGCGCCGACCTGCTGCTGGAGACCAACGCCGACGGCCAGGGCAACTGGAGCTTCCAGCGCGCGGGCACCGCCGAGGCGCCGCCCACCGCCGTCCACACCACCAGCCCGATCCGCGTGACCCTGGCCCGGCTGACCGCCAGGGACACCAAGCTCCGCTGGCGCAGCGGCCGCAGCGGCAACACCGAGGCGCTGGACATCGAGTCCCTGGCGCTGGAGCGCCACCCCGACCCGGCCCGCGGGCCCGACGCCTGGCAGATTGCCATCGACACCCTCTGGCGCGCGCAGAAGATCCATGCCGAGGGCGGCGTGGGCGTGCAGCGCGACGAAACCTCCGGCGCCCGCGCCATTCCGCTGGACCTGGACCTGCGCATGGAAGGCGCCACCGCCAGCGTCGACGGCCAGGTGGGTCTGGGCGAGGCGGCGGGCCAGGCACAGCTGAAAGTGCAGGCCGACATCCAGGCCACCCAGGCGCTGGGCCAGTTGCTGCGCGTGGCGCTGCCGCTGCCCGTGCCCGCGAAGCTGAATGGCGAGCTGAACTGGCGCCCGCGCATGCTGCAGGTGGACAACTTCGAGCTGGAGAGCCAGGGTCAGACGGTGGCCGGCGGCATCGTCTGGGACCGCACCGCCACGCCGCCTGCCATCCAGCTGGCCCTGCATTCGGACGGGCTGGACTTGGCCCGGCTGTACCCGGCCCAGCGCGCCGGACCGTCTGCGCCGGACACCAAGGGCGATGCGCGCGTGTTTTCCGACACGCCCTTTCCTGCGCTGAAGCTGCCGCACCTGTCGATCCAGGCCGACCTGCGCACCGAAAGATTGGTGCTGCCCAATGGCCTGGAGCTGATCGCGGTGAAGGCGCGCGGTAGCAGCCGGGCGGACCACCTGGAGATCGGCCAGCTGGACTTCGGCCTGGCGCGCGGCAGCTTCAACCTCTCGGGCCAATGGGCGCAGCCCGAAGGCGAGACGGCGCCGCGCATCGGCCTGCAGATGAAGGCGCGCGGCGTGGCCATGGACGCGCTGCTGGCGCTGATGCGGCGCGAGGCGGTGATCTCCGGCGGCCGCACCGAGTTCGACGCGAAGCTGTCCGCCAGCGGCAACTCGCCGCACCGCCTGGCCGCCTCGCTCAACGGCGAGCTTCGCATGCGCATGGGCGAGGCCTCCTCGGCCATCCGGCGCAGCAACAGCGTGCCGGGCGAACTCGTGACGGCGCTGCTGCATGCGCTCACGCCGCTGCGCGGCGAGGTCGACAGCTTCAAGGTGCTGTGCGCCGCGGCGCGCCTGCCGGTGAAGGCGGGCCGCATCGACATCGACCGCTCGATCGCGGTGGACGGCGAGCGGGTCAGCGTGGTGATGTCCGGCCTGATCGACCTGGCCAGCGAGCAGGTGGACCTGGGCATGCGGCCCACGGTGAAGAAGGGCACCGGCCTGGACCCGACCGCCTTCGCCGGCATCGTGAAGATCGCCGGGCCGCTGGCGGCCCCGCAGGTGCAGGTGAACCTGGCCGGCACGGCGCGCGAGGCGGTCAACATCGGCGCCGCGGTGGCCACTGGCGGCATCACCCTGCTGGGCGAGCGCCTGCTGGGCAAGGTGACCGACACCCGGCCCTGCGATTCGGCCTACAGCGGCAGCGCGAAGACCTCCACGGGCGCCAGCGCCGCGGCGCCCGACGCCTCGTCGAAGAAGGGCGGCTTTCCCCGGCCCTTGCGGAATCTCCTGGAACGCTGAAACACACCTCCTCGATCCTGCCCCGGCCCGGCCGTGAGCTGCAGCTGAGCTCACGCGCCAAGTTCTGACAGGACGACGGGTGGTCGCGCGCTATCCTGCGGGGTTACGTACCCCTCCCACAGAGTTAGCAGGCGCTTTCCACCCATGCCAGACACATCGACTGCCTCCGCCATTCCCGAAGTCCCGACCATCGAAGGCTGCGACGTCTTCGTCATCGGCGGCGGCCCGGCCGGCTCCACCATCGCGGCCCTCCTGGCGCAGCAGGGCCGCGACGTGGTGCTGGTCGAGAAGGAGCACCACCCTCGCTTCCACATCGGCGAATCGCTGCTCCCGGCCAACGTCGACCTGTTCCGCCGCCTGGGCGTGCACGACCAGGTCGATGCCATCGGCATGAAGAAGTGGGGCATCGAGTTCGTCTCCATCGAGCACGCGCACCGCAGCTATGTCGAGTTCGCCGACGCCTGGGACAAGACCATGCCCTCGGCCTGGCAGGTGCGCCGCTCCGAGCTCGACGAGCTGCTGTTCCGCAACGCCGCCACCCGTGGCGCACGCACGCTGGAAGGCTGCAAGGTGCGCGACGTGCAGTTCGACGACAGCGGCGCCATTGTGCAGGCGCAGCTGGAAGACGGCAGCCGCCGCACCTGGCATGCCCGCTTCGTGGTCGACGCCAGCGGCCGCGACACCTTCCTGGGCAACAAGCTCAAGAGCAAGGAAAAGAACCCCGAGCACAACAGCACCGCCCTCTTCGGCCACTTCCGCAAGGTGCGCCGGCTCGAAGGCAAGCGCGAGGGCAACATCAGCATCTGCTGGTTCCCACACGGCTGGTTCTGGTTCATCCCCTTGGCCGACGGCACCACCAGCGTGGGCGCGGTGTGCTGGCCCTACTACCTGAAGCAGCGCGAGAAGCCGCTGAAGGACTTCTTCTTCGACACCATCGCCATGTGCCCCGAGCTGGCCGACCGGCTGAAGGCGGCCGAGTTGGTCGACGACGCGGTGCATGCCACGGGCAATTTCTCCTACAACGGCACGCACTGCACGGGCGACCGCTACCTGATGCTGGGCGATGCCTTCGCCTTCATCGACCCGATGTTCTCCTCGGGCGTGTACCTGGCCATGCACAGCGCCTTCGACGGCGCCGATCTGGTCGCCACGGCGCTGGACCGGCCGGCCGAGCATGCGAAGGCCAGGCGCGAGTTCGAGCAGATGATGCGCAAGGGCCCGCGCGAGTACTCGTGGTTCATCTACCGCGCCACCAACCCGACCATCCGCGACATGTTCATGCACCCGAACAACTTCATGCGGGTGAAGGAGGCGCTGATGTCGCTGCTGGCCGGCGACATCTACGGCAGCACGCCCATGTGGGGCGGGCTGCGCCGCTTCAAGATGCTGTACTACGCCATCTCCTGGGCCAACGCGAAGCGCACCTGGCGCGGCTGGCGCCGGCACAAGGAAAACATCCGCGACATGGGCAAGCTGCAGGGCGAGACCATCCAGAACGAGGGCTGAGCGCCCCGGTTGCCACCAGTAGCGCCCAAGGCCGAACTGGCGCAGGATGGCAGCCGACCATGTCGGCCCTCCTGCCCGCGTCCTGCTCCGGCTGCGGCGGCGTCCTGCTGCCGGGGGCCGCCTTTTGCCAGCGCTGCGGCCACAAGGTGGGCCCCAGCTGCCACGGTTGCGGCCATGCGCTGGAGGTCGGCTTCGCCTTCTGCCCCCGCTGCGGCCTCGCGCAGGCCCCCGCGCCGCCCCCGCCGGCCGCCAACGACAACGACGCGCAGGCCGCCGACCGCCGCCTGGTCACGGTGCTCTTCGCCGACCTGACCGGCTTCACCTCGCTGGCCGAGGGCCTGGACCCCGAGACCCTGCGCGCCTTCCAGAACGCCCTGTTCGAGGTGATGGCCGCCAGCGTGGCCCGTTACGACGGCTTCGTCGAGAAGTTCGTGGGCGACGCGGTGATGGCGGTGTTCGGCGCGCCGCGGGCGCACGAGGACGACCCGGTGCGCGCCGTCGACGCCGCGCTGGACATGCTGGCAGGCATCGGCGAGCTGAGCCACCGCTGGGCGCCCCGGCTGGCGCGGGCGGTGACGCTGCACATCGGCGTGCACACCGGCGCCGTGGTGGCGGGCAGCCTGGGCAGCGGCGCGGGCGGCACCTATGCGGTGACGGGCGACACGGTCAACACCGCCGCGCGCCTGCTCAACGCGGCCGAGCCGGGCAGCGTGCTGGTATCGGCCGCCACGCAGGCGCTGACGCAGCACCGCTTCGACTTCGCGCCGCCGGCCGAGCTGGCACTGCGCGGCAAGGCGCAGCCGATGCGCGTGTTCCAGGTACTGGGGCTGCGCAGTGCAGCGGCGCAGGCCTCGCCGCGCGGCCTGGCCGACCTGGGCCTGGCGGCGCCGCTGGTGGGCCGCGACATGCAGCTGGCGCAGCTCATGGCCGCCTTCGACGCCGCGCAGGCCGGCCGGGGCCAGCTGGTGTGCGTGACGGGCGAAGCCGGCGCCGGCAAGTCGCGGCTGCTGGCCGAATTCTTCGCGCGCCTGCAGTCCCAGCGCGCCGATGAACTGGCGGCCACCAGCGTGCGGCGGGCCAGCTGTTCGTCCCTCGGCGAGCCCACCTACGGCGCCTTCGGCGCGTTGTTCCGCGACGCCTACCGGGTCGAGCAAAGCGATTCGCTGGCGGTGGCGCAGCACAAGCTGCAGGAGGGCCTGCGTGCCCTGGGCGCGGACGCCAGCGAGGCCGACGCCGTCTCGCGGGTGCTCAACTACCTGCTGGGCATGCAGGAGGATGCGGCCCCGCGGCCCGGCGACATCGAGCCCGAGCAGCTGCAGCGCCAGATCGTGCTGGCCGCACGCGCCCTGCTGGAGCGGCGCCTGGCGACGCAGCCGTTGATGATCGTGCTCGACGACGTGCACTGGGCCGACACCGCCTCCATCGACCTGCTGGTCGAGGTGCTGGACCAGCTGGCCGACCGTCCCCTGATGCTGATGCTGTGCCAGCGCCCCGACGCCCGCGCGCTGCACGCGGCGCAGGCCGGGCAGTTCCTGGTCGCGCTGGAGCCGCTGGGCGCCGCGGACACGCAGGCGCTGGTGGACCAGCTGCTGGGCGCCACCGGCGATGCCGGCCTGGCGCCGGTGCGCCAACTGGTGACGGCGCGCGCGGGCGGCAACCCGCTGTTCGTCGAGGAGATCGTGCGCAGCCTGGCGGGCGCCGGCCAGCTTCTGCAGCAGGGTGGCCAGTGGCGCTTTACGGCTGCCGACGACGGCACACCCGACGTGCCGCCCACGCTGTATGGCTTGCTTCTCTCGCGCATCGACCGCCTGGGCGCGGACGAGCGCCGCACCCTGCAGGAAGCCGCGGTGCTGGGCGCCGACTTCGATGCCGGGTTGCTGCGCAGCATTGCCGGCGCCCCGGCGGCGGCCACCGACGCAGCGCTCCAGCGCCTGGCCGCCGCCGAGCTGCTGCGTCCCCATGGCGAGGCGCGCTGGCGCTTCACCCACGCGCTGCTGCACGAGGTGGCCTACCAGAACCTGCTGCTCGCGCGGCGCAGCGAACTGCATGCGCGCGTCGGCCGTGCGCTGGAAGTCCGCGAGGCACAGGGCGGCCCCGATCGCGACGGCCTGGCCCCGCGCCGCCTGGTCGAGCTGGAAGCGCTGGGGCACCACTGGAGCCTGTCGCCCGACAAGCTGCGCGGCGCGCGCTACCTGCTTGCCGCCGGCGACTGGGCGCGCGGCGTGTATGCCAACGAGGACGCCATGCGCCACTACAGCCGCGCGATGCGCACGCTGGACGAGGCGGACAGCACGGCCGATGAAGCCGCAGCGCACCTGCAACTCGATGCGCACGAGCGCCTGGCCGACATGCAGGCCCTGGCCGGCCAGCGCGAGGAGGCCCTGAAGCATTACGAGACCATCCGTGAGTCGCTGTCGCGGCAAGGCGCGGAGCCGGTGCGCGCGGCCCGCGTGCTGCGCAAGATCGGCGGCCTGCACTGGGAAGCCGGCGACCGCGAGCGTGCCGCCACTTGCTTCAACGAAGGCCTGGCGCAGCTGGGCGAGCAGGGCGACGCCATCGAGCGCGCCCACCTGTTCCAGGAGCTGGGCCGCCTGGCCTTCCGCGCCGGCGACAGCGCGGGCGCGCTGGCCTGGGCGCGGCGTGCGCTGGACGAAGTGCCCATGGCGCCGGCCGATGGCGAGCACGATGCCGAGCGCGCCCGCGCCGCCACCATCGTGCGCGCCGAGGCCAGCAACACGCTGGGCGTCGCGCTGGCCCGCCTGGGCCGGCCCGAGGAGGCGGTGAAGGAGATCGAGCACAGCGTCGCCCAGGCCGAGGCGCTGGACCTGCTGCAGGCCGCCTGCCGCGGCTATACCAACCTGGGGGTGCTCTACGCCACCCTGGATCCGCAGCGCAGCATCGAGACCTGCCTGCGCGGGCTGGAGACGGCGCGCAAGGTTGGCGACCTGGCCTTCCAATCGCGCCTGTATGCCAACCTCGCGGTGGCCTACTGCGCGCTCACCAACCGCTGCGAGGCCGAGGGCATCGCGGCGGCGCAGACCGCCGTGCAACTGGATCGGCGGCTCGGCCTGGTCGACCACCTGGCGGTGCCGCTGATCGTCCTGGGCCAGATCCACCAGTGCCACGGCGACCATCCCCGTGCCCTGGCCGCCTACCAGGAGGCGCTGCAACTGGCCGAGCAGGTGGCCGAGCCGCAGTTGCTCTTCCCTTGCTACGACGGTTTGGCTACGCTCTACCTGGACGCCGGGCGACCTGGAGAGGCCGAGGTCTGGCTGGCCAAGGCCCAGGCGCTGTGCGAAGGCGCCGGCCTCGAGCCCGACGCCCTGATGGTGCTTCCCTTCCTTTGCTGACAAAAGCGCGCAAGGAGAGTCGACATGAGTTCCGCATCGATGATGGAAATGCCCGTGGCGCCGGGCGAGCCCGCACCCCAGTTCGCCCTGCCCGCCGTGGACGGCAACGGGCCTGTGCAGCTGAGCGACTACCGCGGCAAGAGCAACCTCTTCCTGGCGCTCATGGTGGGCCTGTGGTGCCCCTTCTGCCGCCGCCAGCTGGTGGAGCTGGGCGCGATGGAAGACAAGCTCAAGGCCCTGGGCGTGCAAAGCCTGGCGGTGGTGGCCACCGACCCGGAGCATGCCCGGGTGTATTTCAAGTTCAGGCCCACGCGGCTGCGCCTGGCGTCCGACCCGGCGCTGAGCATCCACCGGGCCTTCCGCGTGCCCAAGCCGGAGCCCACGCCCGAGATGCTGCAGGCCCTTGGCGAGGTGCGCGTGAACCCCTTCGGCGACCTTCCTGCGCCGATGTCGGTGCAGGACCTGTCGGTGAAGCTCACTGTCGAGGACGGCTATACCGGCACGCCCAACGACCAGGCCGACATCGACCGGCAGTGGCCGCAGCTCAAGGCCCTGTACATGATCGACCGCGACGGCATCGTGCGCTGGGTGGAGATCGAGTGCCAGAAGGAAGGGCTTGCGGGCATCGGCAAGCTGCCCTCGGAGGAAGTGATCCTCGAGGCGGCGCGCGCCATGCGCCTGCACTAGGCGTTGGGGCCCCGGCTCAGGCGGCCGCTTGGTCCACCGGCTGCGGCGGCGCCTGCCCCGCAGCGACCAGTGCTTCCAGCCGCTGCCGGTCGGCCATCAGCCGCCCGGCGATGAGCGAGACCACCTCGAAGCCGAAGGCCGGGTTCTGGAAATACAGCTGCCTGAAGGTGTTCTCGTCGATGCGCAGCACCTGGCAGGCGGTGACGCAGCGGGCCGTGAGCGAGCGGCACTTGTCGGGCGCGAAGAAGGCGATCTCGCCGAACAGCCGGCCCGCCTCCATCACCTGCCCGATCTCGATGAACTCGATCTTGCCGGCGGCCAGGAAGAACAGGTGGTCGGCCGGATCACCCTTGCGGAACAGCACGTGCCCGGCCCGATGCCGGCGGCTGCGCATGTAGGGCCGCAGCCAGACGCCCGAGAGGTCGGCGGTGCTGGCGGCCTCTCGCACTTTCCGCGTCATCCAGACCATCTGGGCCGTGCGGAAGATGTTGATGGGCAGCAGCGTGGCGTGCAGCATCAGCATGGTCAGCGAAGGATGCAGGGCCCCGTAGACCATGAAGCCCACGTTGCTGGCGACCGCCAGCATCCGCAGCGGGATCATGGTCTTGACGAAGCTGCTGGCCACCACCAGCCCGCCGGCGATGGTCACCGACACCGCCGCAATGATCCCTTCGGAGGTCGACAGCGATTCGGCGATCGTGACCAGTGCGGTGTTGATCAGGTTTTCGAGCCAGCCCATTCACTCCTCGCAGCAGAAGATGCCCGTGCTTATTTCTTGCGCCCGTACTTCGCGGTGAAGGAAGCCGATGCGAGCTTGTTGGCGTTGATCATGTAGCCCACCAGTGCGGCGGTGCCGCCCTCGGGGATGTCCAGCTTGTCGGTCTTGAGCGCGTACACCGTGAAGATGTAGCGGTGCGGCTTGTCGCCCGGCGGCGGGCAGGCGCCGCCGAAGCCGGGCACGCCGAAGTCGGTGCGGCCCTGCTGGCTGCCGGCCGGCAGGCCCTTGCCGTCGGCCGTTCCGGCTCCCTCGGGGATCTCGGTGGCGCTGGCCGGGATGTTGTAAATGACCCAATGCCACCAGCCGGAGCCGGTGGGCGCATCGGGGTCGTACACGGTGAGGGCAAAGCTCTTGGTGTCCTTGGGCGCGCCGCTCCATTTCAGGGCCGGCGAGATGTTCTTGCCGCTGCAGCCAAAGCCGTTGAACACCTGCGCTTCGGTCAGGGTGCTGCCGGGCTTGATGGTCGGGCTGCCGAGCGAGAAGCCGGCGGCGCCGGCCAGCGGCGCGGCGGCCACCAGGGCCGCGGCAAGCACAAGAGAACGCGGGGTGTCGGGCTTCATCGTCACGGCTTCTTCTCCTTGTCTGAAGGCAAGAGCTCGCATCATGCGCGGGCAGCCCGGCTTTGTCATCGCTCGACAACCCCGCCGCTGCGAAGCGCTTCCATGTCGAGCACGCGCACGCCGCCGTACTCCACCACGATGGCGCCGCGCGCCTGCAGCGTGCGCAGCGCCTCGTTCACGCGCTGGCGCGACAGGCCCACCAGGTAGGCCAGCTCCTGCTGGGTGATGCGCAGCAGCTCGCCCACGCCGGGGAAGAGCACCGGGTTGAACAGCTGCGCCAGGTTGCGCGCCACCCGGGCGTCGGGGTTGTTCAGGCGGTCGTTCTCGCGCGCGGCGATGAACTGGGCCAGCCGCTCGTTGAGCTGATTCATCACGAAGCGGTTGAAGCCGATGGAGTGGTCCAGCAGCCAGTGGAAGTCGTCCACGGGCAGGCCTGCCACCACGCTGCGCCGCAGCGCCTGGATGTCGTAGCGGTAGGGCTCGCGCTTCATGGCCGTGCCCTCGCCGAACCAGCCGCCCGAGGGCAAGCCGCTGTAGGTCATGGAGCTGCCGTCCGCGCGGTCCTTGCTCATCTTGAGCAGGCCCTCGATCACGCCGAACCAGTAGGTGGGCGGGCGGCCCACGCGGCACACCAGGTCGCCCGGCTCGGCGTCGCCCACCACGATGACGGACTGGGCCCGGTCGCGCTCGGCCGGTGCCAGCGCGCGCAGCCAGGGCACGCTGTCGAGCTCGACGCGCGAGGCCGGCCGCACGCGCTCGCGCAGCGAGGTGCCGCCCTGGTGGCTCTTGGCCGGACCGCCATCGCGCGGGAAGGCCGGGATGGGAACTGCCGCAACGCTGGACTGCATCGGGAAACTCCGGGGAGTAGTGTCCCTAGGATTGTCGTTGGAACGACAGCGGAGCGTCAAAGCGCGGGCCTACATTCGCGCCATCTTGAACACGCAGACACACCCCACCGACACCTTCCCGCGGCTGCTTCTGCAGCACGCGGCAGAGCGGCCCGATGCGCCTGCGATGCGCGAGAAGGACTTGGGCATCTGGCAGACCTGGCGCTGGCAGGACTGCGCGCGCGAAGTGCGCGAGATCGCCTGCGGCCTGGCCAGCCTGGGCTTCCAGCCGCTGGACAACCTGGCCATCGTGGGCGCCAACCGGCCGCACCTGTACCTGGCGATGGCCGCGGCGCAGAGCCTGCGCGGCGTGCCGGTGCCGCTCTACCAGGACGCGGTGGCGGCCGAGATGGTCTTCATGCTGGACGACGCGAACATCGAGTTCGTCATCGCCGAGGACCAGGAGCAGGTCGACAAGCTGCTGGAATGCCGCGAGAGCCGCCCGCAGATCCGGCACATCATCTACGAGGACCCGCGCGGCCTGCGCAACTACGACCAGCCGGGCCTCCTGAGCTTCGACGCGCTGCGCCAGCTGGGCCGCGAGTTCGATGCGAAGAACCCTGGCCACTTCGACGCTGGCGTGCAGAGCGTGCAGCCGACCGACGTGGCGGTGATCCTCTACACCTCCGGCACCACCGGCCGGCCCAAGGGCGTGTGCCAGACGCACGCGGGCTTCATCGCGGCCGGCCGCGGCGGCGTGGAGACCGACAAGCTGGGCCCGGGCGACGACATCATGAGCTACCTGCCCATGGCCTGGGTGGGCGACCACCTGTTCTCGGTCGCGCAGTGGCTGGTGGCGGGCTTCACGCTCAACTGCCCCGAGTCGGCCGAGACGGTGATGAACGACATGCGCGAGATCGGGCCCAGCTACTACTTCGGCCCGCCGCGCACCTTCGAAGGCCTGCTGACGGCCGTGTCGATCCGCATGGAGGACGCGGCCGCGCCCAAGCGCTGGCTGTACGCGAAGTGCATGGCGCTGGCGCAGCGCGTGGGCGCGGACATCCTGGGCGGCGCGCCGGTATCGGCGAAGGACCGCTTCCTCTACAAGCTGGGCGACCTGCTGATCTACGGGCCGCTGCGCAACGTGCTGGGCATGAGCCGCATCCGCGTGGCCTACACGGCGGGCGCCGCGATCGGGCCGGACCTGTTCCGCTTCTACCGCTCCATCGGCGTGAACCTCAAGCAGTTCTACGGCCAGACCGAGACCTGCGCCTATGTGTGCCTGCAGCAGGACGGCCGGGTCAAGCTCACCAGCGTGGGCACCGCCGCACCGGGCATGGAGCTGAAGATCGCCGACAACGGCGAGGTGCTGGTGCGTGGCGTGTCGGTGCTCAAGGAATACTACAAGCGCCCCGAAGCCACCGCGGAGGTGCTGGATGCCGATGGCTACTTCCACACCGGCGACGCCGGCGTGCTCGACAGCGAGGGCCACCTGCGCATCATCGACCGCGCCAAGGACGTGGGCCGCATGAAGGGCGGCGCGATGTTCGCGCCCAACTACATCGAGAACAAGCTCAAGTTCTTCCCGCAGATCAAGGAGGCGGTGTGCTTCGGCAACGCGCGCGACGAGGTCTGCGCCGCCATCAACATCGACTACGAGGCCGTGGGCAACTGGGCCGAGCGCCACGCCCTGCCCTACGGCGGCTATGTGGACCTGGCCGGCAAGCCCGAGGTGCTGGCGCTGGTGGCCGAGTGCATCGGAAAGGTCAATGCCGACCTGGCGGCCGAGGAAGGCATGGCGGACACGCAGATCGCCCGCTTCCTGGTGCTGCACAAGGAACTGGACCCCGACGACGACGAGCTGACCCGCACACGCAAGGTGCGGCGCGGCTTCGTCGCCGAGAAATACGCAGTGCTGGTCGATGCGCTGTATGGCGGCAAGACCGAGCAGTTCATCGAGACCCAGGTCAAGTTCGAGGACGGCCGCAGCGGCGCGGTGAGCGCCACCCTGAAGATCGTCGAAGCCAGGCGCTTCCCACCGGTGAGGGCCGCAGCATGAACGCACGCATCGAAGACAGCGCCCTGCTGGCCGACACGGCGCCGGTGCCGGCCGCGCGCCGCCGCATCGGCGAGGTGATCCTGGACGTGCAGAACATCTCGCTGTCCTTCGGCGGCGTGAAGGCGCTCACCGACATCAGCTTCAACGTGCGCGAGCACGAGGTGCGCGCCATCATCGGCCCCAACGGCGCGGGCAAGAGCTCCATGCTCAACTGCATCAACGGCGTGTACACGCCGCAGCAGGGCTCCATCACCTTCCGCGGCAAGACCTTCAAGCACATGAACTCGCGCCAGGTGGCCGAGATGGGCGTGGCCCGCACCTTCCAGAACCTGGCCCTGTTCAAGGGCATGAGCGTGCTGGACAACATCATGACGGGGCGCAACCTCAAGATGAAGAGCGGCCTGCTGGCGCAGGCGCTTCGCATCGGCCCCGCCGAGCGCGAGGAGCTGCGGCACCGCGAGTTCGTCGAGCACATCGTCGACTTCCTGGAGATCCAGGCACACCGCAAGACGCCGGTGGGCCGCCTGCCCTACGGCCTGCAGAAGCGCGTGGACCTGGGCCGGGCGCTGGCCATGGAGCCGCAGGTGCTGCTGCTGGACGAGCCCATGGCCGGCATGAACGTGGAGGAGAAGCAGGACATGAGCCGCTTCATCCTGGACGTGAACGACGAGTTCGGCACCACCATCGTGCTGATCGAGCACGACATGGGCGTGGTGATGGACATCAGCGACCGCGTGGTGGTGCTGGACTACGGCAAGAAGATCGGCGACGGCACGCCGGATGAAGTGCGCGGCAACGAGGACGTGATCCGCGCGTACCTCGGTGTCGAGCACTGAGCACACAGGGCGGACAAGAACATGGGCTTTTTCCTCGAGACTCTCTTCGGCGGCCTGATGGTGGGCATGCTGTATTCGCTCATCGCCATCGGCTTCGTGCTGATCTACAAGGCCTCGGGCGTCTTCAACTTCGCGCAGGGGGCGATGGTGCTGTTCGCGGCGCTGGCCATGGCGCGTTTCGCCGAATGGTTCCCGCTGTGGTTCGGCTTCCAGAGCCTGGTACTGGCCAACCTGCTGGCCTTCATCGCGGCCATGGGGGTGATGGTCGTGGTGGCCTGGCTGATCGAGCGGCTGGCGCTGCGCAAGCTGGTCAACCAGGAAGGCGTGACGCTGCTCATGGCCACGCTGGGCATCGCCTACTTCCTCGACGGCCTGGGCCAGACGCTGTTCGGCAACGACATCTACAAGATCGACGTCGGCATGCCCAAGGAACCGCTGCTGGTGTTCGACAAGGTCTTCGAGGGCGGCCTGCTGATCAGCCAGGAAGACCTGGTGGCGGCCGGCATCGCCGCGCTGCTGGTGGTGCTGCTGGCCCTGTTCTTCCAGAAGACGGCCACGGGCCGGGCCCTGCGCGCGGTGGCGGACGACCACCAGGCAGCGCAGTCCATCGGCATCCCGCTCTCGCGCATCTGGGTGATCGTGTGGTCGGTGGCGGGCTTCTCGGCACTGGTGGCGGGGATCATCTGGGGCTCCAAGCTGGGCGTGCAGTTCTCGCTGTCGCTGGTGGCGCTGAAGGCGCTGCCGGTGGTGATCCTGGGCGGGCTGACCTCGATTCCCGGCGCCATCATCGGCGGCCTCCTGATCGGCGTGGGCGAGAAGCTGTCGGAGATCTACCTCGGGCCGCTGCTGGGCGGCGGCATCGAGATCTGGTTCGCCTATGTGCTGGCGCTCGGGTTCCTGCTGGTGCGCCCGCAAGGCTTGTTCGGCGAGAAGATCATCGATCGGGTTTGACATGCTTTATAGAGAAAACGGCCAGTTCAAGTCCAGCTACCGCGCCGACCAGCAGATCTTCCCGATCCTGCAGGACCGCGTCGCCATCCTCGCGCTGCTGGTCATCGCCTTCGTCGTGGTGCCGATGGCGGTGTCCGACTACTGGCTGCGCGCCATCCTCACCCCCTTCCTGATCCTCTCGCTGGCCGCCCTGGGCCTGAACATCCTGGTGGGCTACTGCGGGCAGATCTCGCTGGGCACGGGCGCCTTCATGGCGGTGGGCGCGTACGCGGCCTATAACTTCCACGTGCGCATCCCGGGCATGCCGCTGATCGCCTCGCTGCTGCTGGGCGGGCTGTGCGCCACCGGCGTGGGCGTGCTCTTCGGCATCCCTTCGCTGCGCATCAAGGGGCTGTACCTGGCGGTGGCCACGCTGGCGGCGCAGTTCTTCACCGACTGGGCTTTTCTTCGCATCAACTGGTTCACCAACAACTCGGCGTCCGGATCGGTGAGCGTGGCGGGGCTCAACGTGCTGGGCATTCCCATCGAGTCGGCCATCGAGAAATACGTGCTGTGCCTGGCCTTCGTGGTGGTGTTCGCGCTCCTGGCCAAGAACCTGGTGCGCAGCGCCATCGGCCGCGAGTGGATGGCCATGCGCGACATGGACGTGGCGGCCGCGGTGATCGGCATCCGCCCGGTGTACGCCAAGCTCACGGCATTTGCGGTGAGCAGCTTCATCGTGGGCGTGGCGGGCGCGCTGTGGGGCTTCGTCCACCTGGGTGCGTGGGAGCCGGCGGCCTTCAACATCGACCGCTCCTTCCAGCTGCTGTTCATGGTGATCATCGGCGGGCTGGGCTCGATCATGGGCAGCTTCTTCGGCGCCGCCTTCATCGTGCTGCTGCCGCTCTTCCTCAACCAGCTGCCGGGCTGGTTCGGCTTCTCCATCTCGACGGCGCTGGCCTCGCACCTGGAATTCATGATCTTCGGCGCGCTGATCGTCTTCTTCCTCATCGTCGAGCCGCATGGTCTCGCGCGCCTGTGGTCCACGGGCAAGGAGAAGCTGCGCCTGTGGCCCTTCCCCCATTGATTCACCCAGTCGTTAGCAAGACCGCACCCCGAGTGCCATACCAAAGGAGACAAAGATGAAGCTGAAGTCGATCGCGCTGGCCCTGGCCGCGGTGTCTGCCCTGTTGGGCGCCGCGCCGGCCATGGCACAGGCTGCCAAGGAGCAGTTCTTCCCGCTGCTGGTCTACCGCACCGGCCCCTACGCGCCCAACGGCACGCCGTGGGCCAATGGCAAGCAGGACTACATCAAGCTGGTCAACGCGCAGGGCGGCATCAACGGCG
Organism: Variovorax sp. OV329; assembly: GCF_900114785.1. Taxonomy (GTDB): domain Bacteria; phylum Pseudomonadota; class Gammaproteobacteria; order Burkholderiales; family Burkholderiaceae_C; genus Variovorax. The sequence continues at coordinate 37,711 of NZ_FOUG01000020.1, read as the reverse complement.
TGAAGATCTCGTATGAAGAGTGCGAGACCGGCTATGCCACCGACAAGGGCGTGGAGTGCTATGAGCGCCTCAAGGGCAAGGGCGCCACGCTGATCGATCCGCAGGCCACGGGCATCACCTTCGCGCTCACCGACAAGGCTCCGGCCGACAAGATCCCGCTGCTCACGCTGGGCTACGGCCTGGCCGCCTCGCAGGACGGCTCGGCCTTCAAGTGGAACTTCCCGCTGATGGGCAGCTACTGGACGGCGGCCGACATCCTGATCCAGCACATCGCCAAGAAGGAAGGCGGGCTGGACAAGCTCAAGGGCAAGAAGATCGCGCTGGTCTACCACGACTCGCCCTTCGGCAAGGAGCCGATCCCGCTGCTGCAGGAGCGCGCCAAGCTCAGCGGCTTCGAGCTCTCGCTCATTCCGGTGACCGCGCCGGGCGTGGAGCAGAAGTCGGCCTGGCTGCAGGTGCGCCAGCAGCGGCCCGACTACGTGCTGCTGTGGGGCTGGGGCGTGATGAACTCCACCGCGCTGAAGGAAGCCGTGGCCACCGGCTACCCGCGCGAGAAGATGTACGGCGTGTGGTGGGCCGGCGCCGAGCCCGACGTGAAGGACGTGGGCGCCAATGCCAAGGGCTACAACGCGCTGGCGCTGAACACCTCGGGCACGCAGCCCAAGGTGATCCAGGACATCCTCAAGCAGGTGCATGAGAAGGGCCAGGGCACCGGTCCGAAGGACGAGGTGGGCTCGGTGCTGTACACGCGCGGCGTGATCATCCAGATGCTGGGCGTGGAAGCGGTGCGCCGCGCACAGGAGCGCTTCGGCAAGGGCAAGGTCATGACCGGCGAGCAGGTGCGCTGGGGCCTGGAGAACCTGGCGCTGGACCAGAAGAAGCTGGACTCGCTGGGCTTCTCGGGCGTGCTGCGCCCCATCAGCACATCCTGCCAGGACCACATGGGCTCGAGCTGGGCGCGCGTCTACACCTGGGACGGCAGCCAGTGGGGCGGCATGTCCGACTGGTACCAGGCCGACGAGCAGATCATCAAGCCGATGGTCAAGACCTCGGCCGACAAGTACGTCGCCGACAAGAAGCTGACCCGCCGCGACGCGACCGACTGCGGCGCATGACGGCTGCGATCGAGCGCAGTGCCTGGACGGCGCTGCAGCAAGCGTTGCCGGACTGACAGCAACCCCCTCCTACCCTCCGCCGGCGGGAGGGCTCCGGTTCCTGCGAGCCGGCATCTGGAAGCGCGGCGTGCTTCGCTTCCACATGTACTAGAGACGATATGAACGAACGCAAGATCCTTCTCGACGTCAACGGCATCGAGGTCATCTACAACCACGTGATCCTGGTGCTCAAGGGCGTGTCGCTGCAGGTGCCGGAAAGCGGCATCGTGGCGCTGCTCGGGGGCAACGGGGCGGGCAAGACCACCACGCTGCGCGCGGTGTCGAACCTGCTGGCCGGCGAGCGCGGCGCGGTGACCAAGGGCACCATCGAATTGCGTGGCGAACGCATCGAGGCGCTGTCGCCGGCCGCCCTGGTCAAGCGCGGGCTGGTGCAGGTGATGGAAGGCCGGCACTGCTTCGCCCACCTCACCATCGAGGAGAACCTGTTGACCGGGGCCTACACCCGCGACGACGGCAAGGCGAAGGTGGCCGAGACGCTGGAGAAGGTCTACGCCTACTTCCCGCGGCTGAAGACCCGGCGCGGCTCGCAGGCGGCCTACACCTCCGGCGGCGAGCAGCAGATGTGCGCCATCGGCCGCGCGCTCATGGCCAACCCGAGCGTGGTGCTGCTGGACGAGCCGTCCATGGGCCTGGCGCCGCAGATCGTGGAAGAGGTCTTCGGCATCGTGAAGGACCTCAACGAGAAGGAGCGCGTCACCTTCCTGCTGGCCGAGCAGAACACCAACATGGCGCTGCGCTACGCCGACTACGGCTACATCCTGGAGAACGGCCGCGTGGTCATGGACGGCGAAGCCGCCAGCCTGCGCGAGAACGAGGACGTCAAGGAGTTCTACCTGGGCATGGGCGGCGCGGACCGCAAGAGCTTCCGCGACGTGAAGAGCTACAAGCGCCGCAAGCGCTGGCTGGCATGAGCACCCGGACATCGGAAGGCTAGGGATGATGAGCAACCCCCACTACGACGCCCTCGAGACGCGCGAACCGCAGGAGCGCGAGCGCCGCCTGATGGAACGCCTGCCCCGGCAGATCGCGCACGTGCAGAAAGCCTCCGACGCGCTGGGAAGGATCCTGGCCGAGGTCGACGCCGCGCAGGTGACTTCGCGCGATGCCCTGGCCCGCCTGCCGGTCACGCGCAAGAGCGAACTGCTGGCGCTGCAGCAGAAGTCGCGCGCGGCCGACGCCTTCGGCGGTTTCGCCGCCATCGGCCGCGGCCCGCTGATGCGGCGCGTGTTCGCCAGCCCCGGCACCATCTACGAGCCAGAGGGCGCGACGCCCGATTACTGGCGCACCGCCCGCGCCCTGCATGCCGCAGGCTTTCGCGCAGGCGAGCTGATCCACAACAGCTTCAGCTACCACATGACCCCAGCCGGCTCGATCATGGAGACCGGTGCCCACGCGCTGGGCTGCACGGTGTTCCCCGGAGGCACCGGCCAGACCGAGCAGCAGGTGGAGGCCATCGCCGACCTGAAGCCCGAGGGCTACGCGGGCACCCCCAGCTTCCTCAAGATCCTGATGGAGAAGGCGGCGGAGAAGCAGCTCGCCCTGTCCTCCATGACCAAGGCGCTGGTTTCCGGCGAGGCCTGCCCGCCCAGCCTGGTGGAATGGTTCGCCCAGCGCGGCATGCAGGCACTGCAGTGCTATGCCACTGCCGACCTGGGCCTGATCGCCTACGAGACCACCGCGCGCGAAGGCCTGGTGCTGGACGAAGGCGTGCTGCTGGAGATCGTGCGTCCGGGCACCGGCGACCCGGTGCCCGCCGGCGAAGTGGGCGAGGTGGTGGTGACCACCTTCAACATGGACTACCCGCTGGTGCGCTTCGGCACCGGCGACCTGTCGGCGCTGCTGCCCGGCCACTGCCCCACCGGCCGCACCAACCAGCGCATCAAGGGCTGGATGGGGCGCGCGGACCAGACCACCAAGGTGCGCGGCATGTTCGTGCACCCCGGCCAGGTGGCCGCCATCGTCCGGCGCTTCCCCGAGGTGCTGCGCGCCCGGCTGGTGGTGGAGGGCGAGATGGCCGACGACCGCATGACCCTGCACCTGGAATGTGCGCAAGCGCCCGAAGGGCTGGCCGAGCGCGCATCCGAGGCGATCCGCGAGGTGACCAAGCTGCGCGGGGACGTGCGCATCGTCGGCGAAGGCATCCTGCCCAATGACGGCAAGGTGATCGAAGACGCGCGCAGCTACAAGTAAGCGCCGTTGCGCACGGCCCGCCAGCCTGCGCCAGTTGAGGGTTTAAGGGGCCGGATGGGGGCAAGCCCGCGCCAACTTGCTAAAGTTCGGCAGTTCGCGATTTCCGCCGGCCATGGCGACGGGCGGAATGGCGTTGTTTCCACCTCTTCGCAAGACTGCTATGACCGCCGGAACCCCCCAGATCATCTATACCCTCACCGACGAGGCTCCCCGCCTGGCGACCGCTTCGCTGCTGCCCATCATCCAGGCCTTCGCGGCGCCCGCGGGCATCTCGGTGACGACCAGCGACATCTCGGTGGCCAGCCGCATCCTGGGACAGTTTCCGGATGCGCTGACCGAGGCCCAGCGCGTGCCGGACAACCTGACCGAGCTGGGCAAGCTCACGCTGCGGGCGGACGCCAACATCATCAAGCTGCCCAACATCAGCGCCTCGGTCGCACAGCTCAAGGCGGCCATCCAGGAGCTGCAGGGCAAGGGCTACAAGATCCCCGACTACCCCGAGAGCCCGAAGACGGACGAGGAAAAGGACATCCGCGCCCGCTACAACAAGTGCATCGGCAGCGCCGTCAACCCGGTGCTGCGTGAAGGCAACTCCGACCGGCGCGCACCCAAGGCGGTGAAGGAATTCGCCCGCAAGCACCCGCACAGCATGGCCGACTGGAGCCAGGCCTCGCGCTCGCACGTGTCGCACATGCACCACGGCGACTTCTATCACGGCGAGAAGTCCATCACCCTGGACAAGGCCCGCGACGTGAAGATGGAGCTGATCACCAAGAGCGGCAAGGCCATCGTGCTCAAGCCCAAGGTCTCGCTGCTGGACCGCGAGGTGATCGACTCGATGTTCATGAGCAAGAAGGAACTGCTGGCCTTCTACGAGCAGCAGATCGAGGACGCTCGCAAGACCGGCGTGATGTTCTCGCTGCACGTGAAGGCCACCATGATGAAGGTGTCGCACCCCATCGTGTTCGGCCACTGCGTGCGCATCTTCTACCGCGAGGCCTTCGAGAAGCACGCCAAGCTCTTCGACGAGCTGGGCGTGAACGTCAACAACGGCATGGTCGACCTGTACAACAAGATCGCCACACTGCCCCAGAGCACGCAGGACGAGATCAAGCGCGACCTGCACGCCTGCCACGAACACCGCCCCGAGCTGGCCATGGTGGACTCGGCCAAGGGCATCACCAACTTCCATTCGCCCAACGACGTGATCGTCGACGCCTCCATGCCGGCGATGATCCGCAACGGCGGCAAGATGTACGGCGCCGACGGCCGCCTGAAGGACGTCAAGGCCGTGATGCCCGAGTCGACCTTCGCCCGCATCTACCAGGAGATCATCAACTTCTGCAAGTGGCACGGCGCCTTCGACCCCAAGACCATGGGCACCGTGCCCAACGTGGGCCTGATGGCGCAGCAGGCCGAGGAATACGGCTCGCACGACAAGACCTTCGAGATCCCCGAAGACGGCGTGGCCAACATCACCGACCTGAACACCGGCGAAGTGCTGATGAGCCAGGACGTGGAGAAGGGCGACATCTGGCGCATGTGCCAGACCAAGGACGCCGCCGTGCGCGACTGGGTCAAGCTGGCCGTCACGCGTGCGCGCAACTCGGGCATGCCGGTGGTCTTCTGGCTGGACGCCTACCGCCCGCACGAAGCGCAGCTCATCACCAAGGTGCGGATGTACCTGCACGAGCACGACACCACCGGCCTGGACATCCAGATCATGAGCCAGGTGCGTGCCATGCGCTACACGCTGGAGCGCGTGATCCGCGGCCAGGACACCATCAGCGCCACCGGCAACATCCTGCGCGACTACCTGACCGACCTGTTCCCGATCATGGAGCTGGGCACCTCGGCCAAGATGCTGTCGATCGTGCCGCTGATGGCCGGCGGCGGCATGTACGAAACGGGCGCCGGCGGCTCCGCGCCCAAGCATGTGCAACAGCTGGTGGAAGAGAACCACCTGCGCTGGGATTCGCTGGGCGAATTCCTCGCGTTGGCCGTCAGCCTGGAAGACCTGGGCATCAAGAACAACAACCCCAAGGCCAAGGTGCTGGCCAAGACGCTGGACGCCGCCACCGGCAAGCTGCTGGACAACAACAAGGGCCCGAGCCCCAAGACCGGCCAGCTCGACAACCGCGGCAGCCACTTCTACCTGGCGATGTACTGGGCGCAGGCACTGGCCGAGCAGACCGAGGACAAGGACCTGGCGGCCCAGTTCAAGCCGCTGGCCACCGCGCTGTCCAGCAACGAGCAGAAGATCGTCGACGAGCTGGCCGCCGTGCAGGGCAAGGCCGCCGAGATCGGTGGCTACTACCTGCCCGACACCGCCAAGACCGACGCGGTGATGCGCCCGAGCGCCACGCTCAACGCCGCACTCGCGGCCGTGGCGCGCTAGAAAGCGGAAGCGGCCCTCTTGCAGGGCCGCTGTTCCTTGCGCCGTGCGCCCCGGTCAGCGGGCAGTGCGGCTGGCCCGCATGCACTCAGTGCGTGGTCTGGCTGCGCGGTGCGGGCACCGTGCGCGGCGTCACCTCGATCCAGCAGGCGAAGATCGGATGCCCGTCGATGATCTGCGGCGGCGCGGCGCGGTGCGCGCGGAAGCCCTCGCGGCGCAGCAGGCGCTCGATGCCCAGCGGCGACACGGTGATCAGGCGCTGCGCGCCCTGCGCGGCCGCCAGCTCGATGGATTTCTCCAGCAGGCCCACGGCCACCGGCGACGAGAACTGGCCCAGCGCGCCGCCATTGGGCACCGTGAAGTCGACCGCAGCGAAGCGCGACAGCTCCCACACCACGGGGTCCTTGGGAGGCTCGGCGCCGCCCATCAGCTGCGGGAAGACATCGCCCAGCAGGTAGGGGCTGGTGGTCGGCAGCAGGCGGGCGGTGCCCACCACGTTCTGCTGCTCGTCTCGCGCGGCCAGGTACAGGGTGCCCGCATGATCGAACTGGTCGCGCTCGAGGCCGGGGGGCGTATCCAGCTCCCAGCCGAGCATTTCGACGAAGACCTTGTAGCGGTAGCGCTCGACGCTTTCGAGCAGCTGAGGGGAGAGTTCGTGGGGGCGGCCGGCAAGTACTTCCATTTGATTAAATCCCGAGTTGTATCGGGACATTTCATCGCCCAGGCCGCGCCGGCGAAACTATCAGTTCTTGTAGGTCACATCGTTACCCGAGCGGAAAGCTGCATCCAGGGCGGCGCGCTGCCAGTCGATGGCGTCGATGAAGCCGGCCAGCACCTGCAGGCTGTCTTCCCACGGAAGCGGCACGCAGGCATCGGAAACCACGAGGATGTTGGTGCGCGGCAGGCCCAGGCGGACCACGCCGGCCGACTTCCCGGCCAGGCCCCGCCACTCCCAGTCCCAGCCGATGCTGAGGGTGGGCTCGATCGGGCTGACCCATTCCGTGTAGCCGGACAAGGTTGTGGTGACGGCGCAACTGGGCGCCTGGCTGATTTCCTCGTCGTCGACGTTGGAAATCAGGTGCTTCAGCGGGATGCAGTCCAGCTCCCGGGTCTTCAGCCGCAGGTAGCCATCTGACGAAATTGTTCTCATGTTCAACTCTCCATTCGACGGTATGTGAGCACCAACAGACGCGGCGCTCGTTCAACGCTATTGCTTCAGCTTGATGCCGGCTGGCGCCCGCATCAAGCGCTGGTGCGAAGGCAGGCGCGACTTCTGCAGAAATCCTCACGCGATTCACACTTTTCGCGGCCACCCATGGGCATTGCCACCACAGTCAGACTGTCTCGATTCATGTAAATTGAAGGTTCAGGGATTCAAACGTTCGCCATCCATGGCGGCGCCACGCTGAGCCTTCCATGTCCGACCATGAGCGCTTGACGTCACCCGCCCCGTGGCGGGTCCGCCATGCAGCCATCCGCTGAAAACCTGCTGACCGCCCTCGACCGGGCGCCCAGCGAGCAGGCCGTCTTCGACGCCCTGGAAGCGGAAGCGCGCCGGCTCGGTTTCGAACACTGCGCCTACGGCCTGCGGCTGGCGGTTCCGGTGTCCAACCCCAAGGTCATCACCCTCAACAACTATCCCGTCGACTGGCAGGCCCGCTACCTCCAGGCCGGCTACCTGAACATCGACCCCAGCGTGCGCCACGGCCGGCTCAGCCAGGAGCCGCTGGTATGGACGGACGAGGTCTTTGCTTCCGCCCGCAACCTGTGGGAGGAGGCGCGCGACCACGGCCTTCGCTTCGGCTGGGCCCAGTCCAGCCTGGACGGTTTCGGCGTTGGCGGGATGCTGACACTGTCGCGCTCGACCGAAATCCTCAATGTGCAGGAGCTTGCGGCCAAGGAAAGCGAGATGCGCTGGCTGGTGCAGGCGGCGCACCTGGCGCTGTCGCGCTTCATGAAGCCGCGCTACGCGGTCGTGCCCGAGTCGCCGCTGACGCCGCGCGAGATCGAGGTCCTGAAGTGGACCGCGGACGGCAAGACCGCCGCCGACATCGGTGCGATCCTGTCGATTTCGGTACCGACGGTGAACTTTCACATCAAGAACGTGGTTCAGAAAATGGGGGCCGCCAACAAAACGGCAGCGGTGGTGCAGGCCCTGCTTTCAGGCCTCCTCAATTAGCTTGCACTGCCGCGGCCTGTCGCGGACCTATCATTTCTGTGAGCTTTCTTCTGCGCCGTTTCCGGGTTCAATGTGCGCATGGGACTTCCAAAACTCCTCAGCGGCGCCGAAATCCGGGTGCACCTCGCGCCAGGCGCACTGATCGCCTGCGAGGTGCAGCGCACCTGGGGTCGTGCGACGGTCACGCGCAAGGCCAGCTTCCAGTTCTTCAACGGCGAGCGCCCTGCGGCCATGGCGGCGCTCCAGCGCTGGATCCGGGAAACGCCCGGGCAACGCTCCCTGGTCTGGATCGTCGGCCCCTCCGAAGCCCAGTACTTTGTCCTGCCCTGGTCGCCCGAGTGGGTCGACCCCGACAGCCGTACCGCCTACGCGCGGGCGCACTACGAGCAGGTCTACGGCACCGACTCGCGCGCCGTGTCCTTCTTCTTCGGCGATCCGTCGGCAGACGGCGGCCAACTGGTGTCCTGCATCTCGTCCGCGCTGCACGCCGAGCTGTCGGACTTCGCCCGCCAGTGCGACTGCGAACTCAGCGCCATCAAGCCTTCCGTGGCTTCCGTGTGGAAACGCTTTCAGAGCGTGCTGAAGTTCGAGGAAGGCACGCTGTGCGTGGTGGAAGGCGACCACCAGGCGCTGGTGCGCCATGACCGCAACCGCATCCGCGAAATCGTGGTGCGCCGCCGTACTGCCCAGCAGACGGTGGACGCTGCGCTCAAGGGCGTGGTGCGCCGCTTCACCAACACGGCCGACCGCGGCGCTTCTCCCGGCGGCGTGTTCGACCTGCGCCTTCCGGCCAAGCAGGGATTCGACACGCGGGGCGATGCCACCTATGCGGTGGCGCTGTGCGGCGCGCTCTAGAAGAACGCTCTACGGGCAATAGGAAGACAAGAACGAGAAGAGACTTCGGCCGGCCGCTCAGGGACTGATTTCGCGCAACAAATCCGCCGGCACGTCGTCCAAGGTACGCATGGGGTAGTGCCGCACCTGTGGCTCGTGGTCGAAGAGCTTGGGGCGGTCTTGGGGATCGATGGTGGGCGTCAGCGGTGCCTTGCCCGTGAAGGCTTCGATGCTGGCCATCGAATCCCAGACCGACATCACGACAACTTCGGTCGTGCCGTCCTCCAGTTCCCGGAACACTGCGGCCGCTCGGCTGTTGCCGGGCTGCGCCCGCAACTCCGGCAGCTTGGTCGCCTCCAGGTGCACGCGGCATTCCTCGCGCAGATGGGTGTGAATCCAGAAGGTCCAGGTACGCAGTATGGGGGTCATCGGTGGGCGGCATCCATGACGGGCCAGCGCTGGCCCGATCCAGATCACGATGATGCCGCGCACAGTGCACTTCGCCCAGTGCGGAATTGCAGCTTCGGACGAATATTGCGAGGTATCGGCTCGCATCGCACCGAGAAATAAGAAGAAGGTGCGCTCTTTGGGGTCCAATGGCCCTGGCCGTTGCAGGACTTCAGACACCACCGGGATCGAAATCCGCTTGCGCCGGCGTGACCGCCGTGTCCGACGTCGGATCGACCGGCGGACGCGCGCCGGCCGAACCGCTCCACTTGCGCAGGCCGTCGCGGCCCGAGGCCGCGCGCAACAGCAGCGCGCCGCCCAATGCAGCATGCACGACGGCCACGGCGCGACGTGGCACTGTCAGCGCACAGAAGAGAAGACCGACGCCGGCGGCCAGGGTGGCCAGGTGCTCGTGGGGCATGCTCGGGCGGCGATCGTCGCAGGTGATCGCCTGGCGAACCCAATCCCGCGGTTGATGGGCGGGGCGGGTCACGGTGTCGTTGGCCGAAGAGTAGGTGGACGTGCCCATGTGTGAGCTCCTGTGGATGGATGAGGGGGTTGAGAAGAAGCAGCGCCCCGCGCCCGTCGTGCACGCGGGTTGGTGCCAGGCCCAGGTCGCCGGCAGGCGCCTCGTTCGATTCATTCTGCGGCGCGCCTCGCGACGGCGATAGGGGCCACCTGTAGGGCCACGCGGACAATCGGCGTGGGAACGCTGTCCACGCCTTGCGGTGGGCTGGCCCTCGCCTCGATCGCCGCGAAGAGCCCCCAGCGCTGCAGGCTTGGCGCAGCGGCGGGACAATGGCGGCCCGCCTGCCCTCCCGCCGGGCCGGGCCCCGATCCGAGCCCCGCCCTGCCTGCATGCCGCCCCCCTCCGCGCCACCCACCGCCGCCTCGCCGAGCTCCGAGTTCTCCCTTCGCAAGATCGCCGTCCCTGCCTTCGGCCCGTCGCTGCTGTTCGGCCTGGGTGAGGGCGCCATCCTCCCCATCATTCCGCTGACGGCGCGCGACCTGGGCGCGTCAGTGCCGATGGCGGCACTGATCGTGGCGCTCATCAGCATGGGCTCGCTGCTCAACAACATCCCCGCCTCCATGATCACGATCCGCTGGGGCGAGCGCTGGGCAATCGTTGCCGCGGGAATCTGGAGCGCAATCGGCATGGCGCTGTGCGTGGGCACTTCGCATCTGGGGCTGTTCGCCGCGGGATGCTTCATCGTGGGCATGTCCCAGGCCGTCTACAACCTGGCGCGCCAGAGCTACATGACGGAAGCCGTTCCGATCGTCTACCGCGCACGAGCCCTCTCGACGCTGGGCGGGGTGATGCGCATCGGGATGTTCGCCGGCCCTTTTCTATCGGCCGCCGCGGTGCACGCCTTCGGCCTGGGCGCCGCCTACGTCGTGGGGCTTGTGGCCGTGCTGGGCGCTGCCGCCGTGGGCGCGAGCATCCCGGACCTGGTCGCCCCGCCGCTGCCCGAGGGGAAGGTCCAGCCAGAGCCGACCACCATCCTGTCGACCTTGCGCGACCACCGGCGGGTGTTCCTCACCCTGGGCATCGGCGTGCTGCTGGTCAGCGCGGTGCGCGCCTCGCGCCAGGCCGTCATCCCGTTGTGGGCCGAGCACCTGGCCCTGGCACCGGCGGTGGCCTCGCTGATCTACGGCCTGGCCGGCGGCATCGACATGCTGGTGTTCTACCCCGCGGGCAAGGTCATGGACCGCAACGGCAGGCGCTGGGTGGCGGTGCCCTCGATGATCATCATGGGCGTGGCGCTGCTGCTGCTGCCGCTGAGCACGGGCTTCGCCACCCTGCTGATCGCCGCGCTGGCCATCGGCTTCGGCAACGGCATCGGCTCCGGAATGATCATGACGCTGGGCGCCGACCATTCGCCGCGGCACGGGCGCGCGCACTTCCTGGGCGTGTGGCGACTGCTGTCGGATATCGGCTCCTCCGGCGGGCCGGCGCTGCTGTCCTTTCTCGCGGCGAGCCTTTCGCTGGCCGCGGGCATCGCCACCACGGGGCTGATTGCGCTGGTGGCGGCGGGCACGCTCGCCTACTGGATTCCGTCGCGCAGGAAAAGCGCGCCTTCACGGCAGGATCGATAAAGTCGCCACTGGCCGATCGGCGCTGCCCGCATTCGCACGGGCGGGCCGGCATCGCCCGGAGACACGCTGATGATCACTCGCAAGGCCGGCGAGGCGGACATGGACGCCGTCCTCGCGCTGTACCGCGAACTGCGGCCGCACGACCCGCCGCTCGCGCGCGAGAATGCCGCCCGGCTCTGGGCCCGCATCAGCGACGGCGCGCAGTCATTGGTTGTCGTAGGCGAGTCCGAAGGGCGGATCGGCGCAACCTGCATGCTGGCGCTGATCGCCAACCTCGCCAGCGGCGGCCGTCCCATCGGCTTCATCGAACATGTGGTCACGGCTGCGGACCTGCGGCGCCGCGGCTTGGCCGAGGCCTGCCTTCGCTTCGCGCTCGAGCAGGCATGGCAACTGGGTTGCTGCAAGGTGGTCCTGCTCTCGGGCGCGTTGCGACCTCAGGCCCATCGGGTCTACGAGAAGCTCGGCTTCGATGGCGACGTGGAGCGCGGCTTCGTCATCAAGCGGCCGGCGGACTGAAGCCGGCGCCCGCCGGACCGCCCATCTCTTCGGACCGCACCGGCGGATGCGAGGTCGGCGCGCGCTCGCTCATTCACGGACCTGACATTTCTGCTTGGCATATTGTGCTTTTGAGTCATTTGTTGCCTTTCCTCGCGCATGGCGGGTCCCGGCAACGCATCGACAACATCGCGCCGCGGCCCGCCGCGGCATCCCCTCCGGAAATGCCATGCCACATCACTCACCCTGGATTCACCTGCGCGTGCAGCCGCACCGGCTGAAAGCGGCGATCGCAAGCATCGTCGTGTTGTCGTCCCTGGCCGCATGCGGCGGGGGCGGCGACAGCACCAGCCCCTCTTCCACCAGTACGCCGCCGCTCGCAAGCGGCGGCGGCTCCGATGGGCCTTCGAGCGACCCGGTCAACGCAGGCCACAGCGGGCCGAAGGTGCTGATGATCCAGGTCGACGGCCTCACCTACGCAGCGCTGCAGGGCCTCCACGCCGGCGGCGCGCTGGCCAGCCTGAAGGCGGCGCCGGCCTGGACCGGCGGCGTCGGCGGCACGCCCAGCGAGCAGCCCACCACCACCGGCCCGGCGTGGGCCACGCTGCTCACCGGCACCTGGGCGCGCCACGGCGTGAAGTACGACGGCGGCGGCCAGCACATCGACATCGCGCGCACGCCCACGCTGCTGGCCCAGGCCCGGCAGCGCACGCAGCCCTATGCGTACCGCACCAGCGTGGTGGCCAGCAGCCTCACAGCGGCAAGCCTGGGCAATGACGCGCCGGTGGCGGCGGGCATCGACGACTTCGTCGACTGCGCGGCCGACGACAACTGCGTGACCACGCATGCCGCCCGCCTCATCGCCGCCGGCAGCGACCTGCTGGTGGCCGAGTACGCGGCGCCCGCGCAGGCGGCCCTCGATGGGCTGGGCAGCAGCGCCTACCGCGCCAGCGTCGGCAGCACCGCTGCCGGCGTGCAGCGCCTGCTCGACACCATCGCGCGCCGCCAGGCGCAGGACCCGAAGGAAGACTGGCTGGTGCTGCTCGCCAGCGACCACGGCCTCGATGCCTTCGGCAGTGCCACCGGCGCGCAGTCGCTGCAGGACAAGACCGTCGTCATCGCCAGCAACAAGTCACTGGCCTTGCTGCCCGGCGTGGGCACGGTCGCGCCCGCCGACCTGGCCACGCTGATGCAGGGCGCCTCCGCGGCCGACCTGGCGCCCACCGCGCTCGCGCACCTGGGCCTGCTGCCCGCGGCCGCGCAGCGCGGCTTCGACGGCATCGCGCTGCAAGCCACGACTGCAGTGCGCCAGTTGCGCGCCGCCACGGGCTCGGACAAGGCCAGCCTGGTGCTGTCCTGGACGCTGGCCGGCAACACCGACGTGCCGGTGCAGGTGCTGCGCGACGGCACGCTGGTGGCCACGCTGGCCGCCGGCAGCACGGGCTACAACGATGCCATCGTGGCACCGGCGGACGGCGTCCACCGCTATCGCTACACGGTGGTGGCCGGCGACTCTGCGACCGGCCTGGACGCATCCATCAACTACGTGAAGCCGGTGGTGCTGGCGCCCACGCTGGCCCAGGGCCTGGCGCTGTACTACCCCTTCGGTGCCCTCGCGCCCACCGACGCGATGGCGGCATCGACCATGGCGTCCTGGGCCGCCGACGCCGACGGCGGATCGCTGGTGTCCGACGACCCCTTCAAGCCCGCCTACAAGGCCAAGGCCCTGCGCGTGGACGCCAACGTGAAGAACGCCAGCGGCCTGGCCGGCTACCGCCTGCTGCAGGCCAGCGACGTGGCCACCGACGCCTCGGTCACGGCCTACACCATCGGCTTCTGGATGCGCACCGACGCCACCTGCAGCCAGGGCGTGAGCAACGGCGCCTCGGTGGTCGCCAACAAGAACTACGACAGCGGCAGCGCGGCCGGCCTGGCCATCGGCCTGTTCGGCAGCTGCGAGATCCGCTTCAACGTCGGCACCGGCAGCGCGCGGGCCGACAGCAACGGCTACAAGCTGAGCGCCGGCCAGTGGGCCTACGTGGCAGTGGTCATCGACAAGGCCAGCCTCAAGATGTCCGGCTACGTGATCGATCCGGCGCTGGGCACGCAGGCCGGCAGCACCGCCATCACCTCGGCACTGGTGGCCAAGCTGGGCGGCCTGGGCAACGGCATCGGGCTGAACGAGGACGGCACGGGCCTGTACTACCAGCGCAATGCCGCCTCGCCGCGCGGCGCGATGGACTTCGACGACTTCGCCATCTGGAAGCGCGCCCTCACGGCCGACGAGATCGCGACCCTCTTCAAGTCGGGCCAGCCGCTGTCCACGCTGGCGCACTGACCCCCCAACTCCCGCAGGAGTACGACGACTTCGAACCGCGCGGCCCCATGGCCGCGGCGGGCGGGGGAGTTCGCATCCTGCATTCCCGCAAAGAAGCAGCACCACACCCACACCACCATGAAGCAACTCCTTCCTTCCCTGCGGCTCGGCCTCGTGCTGGCCGCCACCTGCCTCGCGCTCGCGGCCTGCGGCGGCGGCTCCTCGTCCTCCACGCCTGGCGGCAGCACCCCACCGGCCACCGGCAACGGCGGCGACGGCGGCACGACGCCGCCCACCGACAACGCCGGCACGCCGCCCCAGTTGCGCTGCGCGCCCTGATTCATCCGAACCCACAACACCCACACAAGAACGCATGAACTCCCGTCGCAAGTTCCTCCGCGCATCGGCCAACGCCGGTGTCGCCGCGGCCACGCTGGCCGCCTTCCCGCCCAGCATCCGCCGCGCGTTGGCCATCCCGGCCAACAACAAGACCGGCACCATCCAGGACGTCGAGCACGTGGTGATCCTGATGCAGGAGAACCGCTCCTTCGACCATTACTTCGGCACGCTGATGGGCGTGCGCGGCTTCGGCGACCGCTTCACCATCCCGCTACCCAAGGGCCTGTCGGTGTGGCAGCAGTCCGATGCCAACGGCAAGCCGGTGCTGCCCTACCACCTGGACAGCAGCAAGGGCAACGCGCAGCGCGTGAGCGGCACGCCGCATTCGTGGGGCGACGGGCAGAACGCCTGGGACGCCGGCCGCATGTGCGAATGGCCGCGCTACAAGACCAACGCGTCGATGGGCCATTTCAAGGAAGCGGAGCTGCCCTACCAGTTCGCGCTGGCCAATGCCTTCACCATCTGCGACGCCTACCACTGCGCGATGCACACGGGCACCAACTCCAACCGCATGTTCCACTGGACCGGCACCAACGGCCCCACCGGCGCGAACGTGGCCTCGGTGGTGAACGTGTGGGACGCTATCGGCGCCTCCACCCAGGGCTACGAGTGGAAGACCTATCCGGAGCGGCTGGAAGAAGCCAAGGTGAGCTGGATCGTCTACCAGAACATGCCGGAGAACTACACCGACAACCCGCTGGCCGGCTTCAAGCAGTACCGCCTGGCCAACGAGGTCTCGGGCAAGCCCGTCTCCCACGATTCGACCAAGGTGTCTCCGGCCTCAGGACATCCTCGCCGGCAAGCTGCCGCAGGTGTCGTGGATCGTTGCGCCCTCCACGTACTCGGAGCACCCCGGCCCGTCGAGCCCGGTGCAGGGCGGCTGGTACATCCAGGAAGTGCTGGATGCGCTCACCGCCGTGCCGGAGGTGTGGAGCAAGACGGTGCTGATCGTGAACTTCGACGAGAACGACGGCTACTTCGACCACGTGCCCTCGCCTTGCGCGCCCTCGACCTACACCGACGGCAGCGGCAACCCGGCGGTGGCCGGCAAGACCACGCTGCCGGAAGCCGACGTGGCCTTCGAGCGCTACACCCACGCAGCCGCCTCCACCGGCCAGCCGGTGGCCGACGGCAAGGTCTACGGCCCCGGCGTTCGCGTGCCCATGTACGTGATCTCGCCCTGGAGCCGCGGCGGCTGGGTCAACTCTCAGGTCTTCGACCACACCTCGGTGCTGCGCTTCCTGGAGCAGCGCTTCGGCGTGGTGGAGTCCAACATCAGCCCCTACCGCCGCGCGGTGTGCGGCGACCTGACCAGCGCCTTCAACTTCGCCACGCCCAACAGCGAGGCGCTGCCCACGCTGGGCGGGCGCACCAGCAAGACCGCGGCCGACCAGCTGCGCGCCGCCCAGCAGGCGCTGGCGCAGATCGTGCCCCCGACCAACCCGCAACTGCCGGTGCAGTCGATCGGCACGCGGCCCTCGCGCGCCCTGCCCTACGAGCTGCACACCAGTGCGCGCGCCGACGCCACTGCGGGCACGGTGCGCCTGATCTTCTCCAACACCGGCAAGCAGGCCGCCGTGTTCCACGTCTACGACAAGCTGCACCTGGACCGCCCGCCGCGCCGCTACATGGTGCAGCCCGACCGCCTGCTGGAAGACAGCTGGGCCGCCATGACCGACAACGCCGGCCTGTACGACCTGTGGGTGCTGGGCCCCAACGGCTACCACCGCCACTTCCGCGGCGACCTCAACCGCCTGCGCGCGGGCGGCGCGCCGAACCCGGAGGTGCGCGTGTGCTATGACGTGGCCAACGGCAACGTCTTCCTGAAGATGCTCAACGGCGGCTCCGGCAACGGCAACTTCGTCATCCGCGCCAAGGCCTACCGCGAGGACGGCCCGTGGACCGCAACCGTGGCGGCGGGCAGCTCGGCCGAGCAGCACTGGGACCTGAAGGGCAGCGGCCGCTGGTACGACTTCGCCGTCACCAGCAGTGCCGATCCGTCCTACTACCGCCGCTTCGCCGGCCGCGTGGAAACGGGCGCGCACTCGGTGAGCGACCCGGCCATGGGCCTGGGCGATCTCTGAGGCACCGGGGCGCTGCTACGATCCGCGGCGCCCCGCTTCCTGAACCCGGGGCGCCGCGTGCGCCCCGCTTCGTTTCCCACCCGGACGACCCATGCTTCAAGAAGCTCGCTTCCATCGCATCAAGGCCCTGCTGACGGCCCATGGCGAAGTGAGCACCGAGCGCCTGGTGCGCGACCTGCTCGTCTCGCGCGAGACCATCCGGCGCGACCTGCAGGAGCTGGAAACCGAGGGCGCGCTGCGCCGCGTGCACGGTGGCGGCGTGGCCCTGGACATCGGCGGCGAGGCGCCGCTGGCGGTTCGCCAGGCCAGCCGCGCCAGGGAGAAGAAAGCCATCGCGCGCGCGGCCGTGCGCCTGCTCTCGCCCGGGCAGACGCTGCTGATCGATGCCGGCACCACCACCGCGCAACTGGCCGAGGAATTGAGCGCCCTCGCCGGCCTCACCGTGATCACCAACGGCCTGGACGTGGCGCGCACACTCAACAGGGACGAGCACTTTCGCAAGGCCAACGAAGTGATCCTGCTGGGGGGACGGCTGCTCACCGAGGCGCCGGCCACCTCCGGCGATCTGACGATTGCCGAGATCCAGCGCTACAGCGCCGACGTGGCATTGCTCTCGCCAGTGGGCATCTGCGCCTCGCATGGCGCCAGCAGCTTCGAGCGCAGCGAGGCGGAGGTGGCGCGTGCCATGGTGGCCAGCGCCCGGCGCTGCGTGATCCTGGCCGACCACAGCAAGATCGGCCAGCGCAGCCGCATCGCCTACGCGAGCCTGGCGGCCATCGATACCGTGGTTACCGACGGCGGCGCGCGCCGGCAGCCCGGCCTGGACGAACTGCAGAAAGCCGGCTGCGCGATCGCGTTCGCCTGAACCGAGGGCGGTCGGCTAACCCGCCGCCGATTCCTCGGTCTTGGCCAAAGCGTCCGCCAGGTCCTGCGCCGTCTGGGGCCGCACCACGCGCGCGAGCACCTTGCCGTCATGCAGGAACACCAGCGTGGGCCAGAGCTTGACCTGGAAAGAGCGGCCCAGAGGTCGCCCCGGCCCGTCGTCGATCTGCAGGTGCTTCCACGGGCGGCCCTGCAGGGCCTGGTCGATGAGTGGCTGCGCCCCCTGGCAGATGGGGCACCAGGTGGCGCCGAACTCCAGCACCGTGGTGCCCTTGTCGGCATCGACCTGCGCGCGCGTCAGGTCTTCGTTGGCGTACTCTGCGGTCATGTTCGTGTTTCCTTCTGCGATCAGGTGCCGGCGCGGCGCCACCATACCCGCGTCCACAGGGCCAGCGGAATGAGCGCCAGCCCGGCGCACAGCATCCAGTAGCGCTCGCCGTTTTCCAGGTAGGGCAGCATCGCATAGCCCAGGCGCACGAGCATCTGGCCGCCCACGCCGCGCACCAGGGTTTCGACCACGGCCTCGATCACCATCTGCGCGCCCAGCACGAAGAGGATCACGGCGGAGAGCCGGAAGGTCCAGCGCGTGCCTCGATGGGCGGCCAACGCGCGCCACGCCAGTGCCAGCAGGCCGCAGGCGACCAGGCCGAGCACGATGCCCAGGGCCACGTCGTGCGCAGGCTCCTGCGCGGAGATGAAGCGGATGAGGATCAACGCCTCCAGCGCCTCGCGCAGCGCACTGAAGGCGCCGAACGCGAACACGGCGACACCCGCGGCGGGGTGCGCCGCCCAGGTGTCCAGCAACTCGGTCGCGCGCTCGCCCACGCCCGCCAGCGAAGCCATGGTGCCGCAGGACACCAGCGCCAGCGACAGACCGAAGCCGAAGGTCAGGGCGATGTCCAGCCACTCGTTCATGCCCGAGGGCGGCAGGGCGGCCACGATGGCCCAGGCGCCCGCGAATCCGGCCAGCACGCCCGCGCCCGCCCACCGCATGAGCGCCGGCCGGCCACCGCGGCGGGCGGCATGCGACAGGGCCAGCAGGATCAGGAGCAACTCGCCCGCCTCGCGGGCGATGACGACAAAGGCCTCGAACATGTTGGATCACGCAAAGGAAAGCCCTGCAAGGCAGGGCCGGGTGGCGCCGCGGCTGCGGTTGGGAGACAGGGGCAGCGCCAGGGCAAAGCTTACCCTGTGCGCCGCGTCCTCATGACTTGTCGGCCAAGGTGATGGCCACGCCGCCGGGGCGGCCGCCGCGCTGGAAGTGCGGCGCGTCCGCTGCATGGGCGCCGCCGCATTGCGCGCAGGCGGCAGCGTCGTCGCCCGGCTCGCCATCGCGGCCCTGCACGCGGTAGGCGCCGCGCACCCGGCCGCCGTAGGCATTCCAGTCGCGCCGGACCACCTCGGCCTCTTCCAGCACGCGCAGCACGCGATACAGGCGGGCCATGACCATGTCCCGGCCGGATTCGAGCATGGCGCGGTAGATGTCTCGCACCTCCGGCGCCGGGTTGCCCATCTCGAGCATGGTGGCCAGCACCGCCGCGTGCTGCGGGCCGACGCGCCGCGACACCGCCGGGCCCAGGCCTCGCTGGATCCGCTCGATCAAGGCCTCGTTCGTCGGCGGGGACTGGCGATGGCGCCCATCCGCAAGGGAGCGCTGCGCCGACCTTGATGAAGGCGGGCTTCGTGGCGGGACAGTGCCAGATGCAGCTTGGTGTGACATTGTCTTTGTCAGTTGGTAGGACGCCACAGTCTACGTCCCGCCGAGCGGATATCCAGTGCCCGCTCCTGAAATCAGGCCCCAGAGGGTGGGGATGTGAAGCTCTACTTTTGTAACCAGTCGATATACTTCGGAATTATTCTCATTTCGGCGAGCCAACTCCGTTCTTCGGGATAGCCAGCCTTCACATCGCTGCCCCTCGGGCAGCCCTCACTGGAGGCCATCTTGGCTAGACCTACTCGTCGCAAGGCGGTGCAGCATGCTGCGCGCCTGTCTTCTCCACGTCCCTGCATTGCCAGCGAGGCCGGCGCCTTCCCGCTGGGGGCGCTGATGCTGGCCGCCTCGGTCAGCAGCTGGGCCCAGTCGCCCGCGCAGCCGGCCGCGGCGCCGCAGGCCAGCGGAACGCTCAGCCCGATCACGGTGACGGGCGAGGCCGACATCCAGGGCAGGGACCAGCTGCAGACGACCAAGACCGGCGTCGCCAAGGGCAACCAGGACATCCGCGACGTGCCCAACTCGATCAACGTCATCACCGAGAAGCTGATGGATGACGCCAAGCTCAACACCCTGAAGGAGGCGCTGCACTATTCGGCCGGCATCACCTTCGCGGCGACAGAGAACGGCACCGACCAGGACATCCGCCTGCGCGGCTTCCCCGTGGCCACGGTGGGCGACCTGCTGATCGACGGCATGCGCGACCCCTCGCAGTACGACCGCGACACCTTCAACCTGGACCGCATCGAGGTGCTGCGCGGCTCGGCCTCCATGCTCTTCGGCCGCGGCTCCACCGGCGGCGTGATCAACCAGGTGACCAAGAAGCCCCTGCTGGCCGACCAGAACGACCTGGTGGGCACCGTGGGCAGCGACGGCTTCTACCGCGCCACGGCCGACATGAACAAGCGCCTGGGCGAAGACTCCGCCTTCCGCCTGAACGCCATGTGGAACAAGGCCGACAACGACGGCGCCAAGATCGACAAGTACGGCATCGCGCCGCAATACAGCTGGGGCATCGGCTCGCGCGACGAATTCAGCGTCGGTGCCTTCTACCTGAACGTGGACAACGTGCCCATGGCCGGCACGCGCTACCTGGCCAACGGCACCTTCAACAACGGCATCGCGCAAAGCACCATCCCGGCGCTGCAGCCCGGCGCCTACTACGGCAGCCCCAGCGACTACCTCAAGGGCGAGGCGGCCTACGTCAACGGCTCGTGGCTCCACACCTTCGACGACGGCGGCCAAATCAAGACGCAGGCGCGCAGCGGCACCTTCGACCGCTCGCAATGGGGCACCACGGCGGCCTTCTGCAACCGCTTTCCCTCGTTCAGCGCCACGGGCGCGGCCTCGTGCGCGGCGGCGGGAGCGGTGAACGCTTCCAACCTGGCGCCCAGCACCTATGTCTACGGCATCGGCCTCGCGCCGCGCAAGGACCACTACAAGGGCACCTACCTGCAGAGCGACTACAGCAACACCTTCAACTGGGGTGGCTACAAGCACGAGATCCTGGCGGGCGTCGACGCCTCGCGCGAATCGGCCGACCGCTTCGGCGCGTGGGGCACGGTGGGGACCAACTTCTACAAGGGCACCACCACGGTGGCCAACCCGAACGGCCTGCCCAACCTGGCCGTCAGCCCGACCTACCGCAAGACGCAGGAATACTCCGCCAGCAACTTCGGCGCCTACGTGCAGGACCTGGTGCAGGTCGCCGAGCACTGGAAGCTGCTGGGCGGCCTGCGCTGGGACAGCATGCGCGGCGACTTCTCGCAGATCAGCTATGCCAACACCAACACGACCAACCCCAGCGCGACGGTGAGCTCCAAGCTGTCGGAGCAGCCGCCCAGCTACCGCGCCGGCGTGCTCTACCAGCCCACGGCCGCGCAGTCCTACTACTTCTCGTACGGCACCTCGTTCAACACCGCGGCCGACACCTACCAGTACGTGACGCCGCAGAACGCCAACACGCCGCCGGAGAAGAGCCGCAACATCGAAGTGGGCGGCAAGCTCGACTGGCTGGACGGCAAGCTGTCCACCCGTGCGGCGATCTTCCGCACCGAGAAGTACAACGAGCGCACCACCGACTCCGACTTCGCCGGCGACGCCTACCTGCTGTCGGGCAAGCGCCACTCGCAGGGCCTGGAGCTCGAGGTGGTGGGGCGCCTGACGCCGCAGTGGGAGGTGTACCTGTCGTACGCCTACATCCCCGATGCGAAGATCGACAAGGCCGGCAGCGTGAACGCCAACATCGTCGGCTCGCCCGTGGGCCTGGTGCCCAAGAACAGCGGCGCACTGTGGGTGAGCTACCAGGCCACGCAGAAGCTGCGCGTGGCCGGCGGCATCCGCGGCGCCTCGGAGAACCGTCCGCTGCAGGGCACCACGGGTGCGGCCTCGACCACGGCCTACGTGCCTGGCTACGTGGTGGGCGACGCGATGCTCGAATACAAGTTCACCCCGGACGTGTTCGCGCAGTTGAACGTGAGCAACTTCACCAACAAGCTCTACGGCGACCAGCTGTACCCGGGCTTCGTGATCGCGGGCCAGCAGCGCACGTACATGGCGACCGTCGGGGTACGCTTCTGATTCGTTGAATCGGCAAGACAGAAGGAGTTCGCGATGCTGCTGCATGTTCAAGGCGTGCTGACGCCGCAGGAGGTGGCCCAGGCCCGCGCCATCCTGGCCAAGGCGCCGTGGGAAGACGGCCGGCTCACCGCCGGCTCGCAGTCGGCCCAGGCCAAGAACAACGAGCAGCTTCGCGAGGACTGCGACGAGACCCGGGCCGCGCAGCAACTGCTGCTGCGCGGGCTGGAGCGTCACCAGACCTTCTTCTCGGCAGCGCTGCCCAAGCAGATCTCGCCACCGCTGTTCAACCGCTACGGCGGTGCAGCCAACGCCTTCGGGAACCACGTGGACAGTGCCGTGCGCTACCTGCGCAACGGCGCCGGCCGCGTGCGCACCGACGTGTCGTGCACCCTCTTTCTCAGCGAGCCTTCCGAATACGACGGCGGCGAGCTGGTGATCGAGGACACCTACGGCGAGCACCGCATCAAGTTCGCCGCCGGCGACCTGGTGCTGTACCCGGGCACCAGCGTGCACCGCGTGGAGCCGGTCACGCGAGGCGCGCGCCTGGCCAGCTACTTCTGGATCCAGAGCATGGTCCGCAGCGACGAGCAGCGCCGCCTGCTCTTCGACATGGACAACCACCTGCGCCACCTGCGCAGCCAATTCGGCGAGACCGATCCGGGCGTGATCGGCCTCACCAGCACCTACCACAACCTGCTGCGCATGTGGCTCGACGTCTGAGCCGCCGGCGCAGCGCTTCCTCTTCGACAAAGAGAGGCACTCACATGATTCAACGATCCATCCTCCCCCTGGCACCCCTGGCCGCCCTCTTGCTGGCCGCGGCCGCGCCGGCGTCCGCGCAGTACGTGGACCACGACGCCGTGCGCTGCGAGCCCGTTCCCAAGGAAGAGATGAAGCCGCAGATGGAACTGCAGAAGAAGCTCGTCGCCGAAGGCTGGAAGGTCCGCCAGGTCAAGAACTTCAATGGCTGCTACGAGGTCTACGGCTTCGACGCCGGCGGCAAGCGCACCGAGGCTTTCTTCAACCCCAAGACCTTCGAGAAGATCGGCGAGGTCAAGCAGCCGGAATGACGTTCGAGCGCGGTACCGCAACGGTCCGGGTGAAGGTGTGGGACCTGCTGCAGCGTGCGCTGCACTGGTCGCTGGTCGCCTCGATCGCCCTGTGCTGGTGGGCCGGCGAGGCGCGGCTGTCGCTGCACATCGCCTTCGGCTGGGCGGCGCTGGCCATCGTCGCTTCGCGCGGCGCCTGGGGCTTCGTCGGCAGCCGTTATGCGCGCTTCAGTGGCTTCGTCGCGGGTGCCCGCACGGTGCTGGGCTACACGTGCGACCTCCTGCGGGGCCGCGAGCGCCGCTACCTGGGCCACAACCCGCTGGGCGGATGGATGGTGGTGGCGCTGCTCGTGTGCGTGGCCTTCGTGTGCATCACCGGCATCCTCTACACCACCGACCACTTCTGGGGCATGGCCTGGGTGGAGATCGCACACCGCGCCTCGGCATGGACCGTGGTGGCACTGGCCGCCCTGCACCTGGCCGGCGTGGCCTTCACCAGCTGGCGGCATCGCGAGAACCTGGTGGCGGCCATGCTCAGCGGATGCAAGAAGGCGGACGACGCCGGTGGAGGCAAGGCCTGAGCGCCGTCGCCCGCTGGCGCGTTTGCGCGTTTGCGCAGCGTTAACATTGCCACCTTCTTTGTGGCTCAGGAAACTCGCCCGTGGCAATGTCCGATGATCAGATCATGACGGTGGTGGACCGCGCCATCGACGGCTTCCAGGGGGAGCTGAATGATCTGGAGAGCGCCATCGGCATGCTGCTCATCGGCCGGCACTACGGCTGGCGCGTGCTCTTCCTGATCCACAGCCCGGCGACGGTGCGCAAGTACACCAAGCTGCTGGGCCTGAAGAACCTGCGCGAAGCGCTCCCGGAAGTGGGCGTGCTGGCCCACCGCTCCAATGCCTGGCGGCTGCTGGACGACGGCAAGAACTTCTGGAAGGTCGTGCGCGGCCAGATCGCCGGCATCCGCAGCTCCAAGGCCGAGACGCCCGGCCGGTAGGCTGATCCTGCCTGCTTGGCGGGCGCTGGCCAACCGAATCGACGAATCGCGAGCGGGCGCCGCCTCGCTCGCGGAACGATGCCGTGTCTTTCCCGGTGCCCAGGTGTTCGTGTCAGTAGTATTCTCAAGTCCTACTGCTGCCGATTTCCGCTCCGCCATCCGGCGAGCCGGGCCGCGAAACGAACACATGACGGACTCCTCCTCCAGCGACCCGACGGCCAACGAGCTGGCGCAGATGCTCCGCATGCGGCTGGGCCCTGACAGCGGCCGGCGCATCGGCGCGGCGCACACCGCGGTGCTGCAGGTGCTTCACGAGATGAAAGGCCAGGCCCTGCCGGTCAGCGAGATCCACCAGACCCTGGCGGGGCGCGGCAATCCGATCAAGCTCAGCGGCGTGTACCGCGTGCTGGAGGTGCTGGAGGAAGCGCAGGTGGTGCAATGCCAGTGGCGAACCAGCCTCGGCCGGCCACTGCGCGTGTTCGGCATGGCGATGGACGCCCTGCCCCAGCCGGCCGGCCACCACGACTAGCCGCCATCAAGGCTCGGGCCTGCGCCACAGCCAGACCGCGGTCGCGCCCATCACCAGCGGCACGCCCACCTTCACGCCCATCGGCGCCTGCGTGCCCAGCATCAGCAGCAGCGCACTGATCGCCATCATCACGGTCGCGGCCCACTTGGCGCGGCGCGGGACGGCGCCCGACTGCCGCCAGTTCCTGATGTACGGTCCGTAGCGCGGGTGGTCCAGCAGCCAGCGCTCCAGCGCCGGCCAGCCACGTCCGCCTGCCCACGCGGCGGCGATCAGGAAAGGCACCGTCGGCAGCACCGGAAGAAATGCGCCGATCACGCCCAGCGCGAGAAAGACCAGCGCCAGCGCGCGCCAGAGCAGTCTTGCAACGCCTTCATCCAGCCGCATCGACAGGCGCCCTCTTTTGCTAAAGCTCGGCCAGCACGCCGGTGGACGAAGCCTCGGCCGCCAGCTTGCCCTCAGGGTTGTAGAGCGTGGCCTGCATGAAGGCGACGCGCTTGCCGCGCCGCACGACCCTGGCCACCGCCCGGCCTTCGCCGGGGCCCACCTTCTCGTAGAAGCTGACCTTGATCTCCAGGCTGAAGACGGTCTGCTTGTGGCCGGTGTCGTGCATCACGGCATGGGCCATGGCCGCGTCCAGCCAGGCCGTGATGAAGCCGCCCTGGGCAATGGTGCCGTTGGTGTGGCAGTACTCGCGCCGGATGGTGAAAGCGGCGTCCACCGTCTTGCGCTCGGGGTCCCAGCCGGTGACATGGAAGTTGCCCATCGATTCGCTCAGCGCCTGGCCCGAGCGGATCCGTTCCTCGAAGTCGTCGTTCATTGGTGCATCCACGGTGAAGCTGTGCCCATTGTCGCCGTGGCATGCCGAGCGACAACGCCGAAGGCCCCGGGCATGCACGCGTCGTGCAATGCCCGGGGCCTGGTTCGAGGTTCGTCGAAGCGACCTCAGTGCGCCGGCCCTCCGATCTCTGCAGCAACTGCAGCCACCGGTCGGCCCGCCGCGGCCACCGCCACCGGCTTGGGCTTGCCCCCGGGCGGGCCGAAGACGATCTCCAGGCGCTCCTTCAAGCTGCCGGCGGCCTTCACGTCGCGGCCCAGGTTGATCCATTCGTGCACCGAGATCAGCACCGGGTTGTTCGTCACCAGCGGCGTGGTCAGGCCATAGCGGATCTCGATGTCGTCACGCAGGTCCACGAAGGTGCCGAACATGCGGTCGAAGATGATCAGCACGCCGCCGTAGTTGCAGTCCAGGTACTCCTCGTTCGACGCATGGTGCACCTTGTGGTGGGTGGGCGTGTTCAGGATCCATTCGAGCGGCCCGAGCCTGGGGATGTAGGGCGCATGCAGCCAGAACTGGTAGAGCAGGTTGGCGCTCAGCGCGGCCAGCACGGCGGTGGGCGAAAAACCGAGCCACACCAGCGGCGTGTAGAACAGCGTGGCACCCGTCAGCTTGCCGGTCCAGCCCAGGCGCAGCGCGGTGGCCAGGGTCAGCTCGTTGGGCGAGTGGTGCACCGCGTGTGTGGCCCAGAACCAGCGCGACTTGTGCGACACCCGGTGGTACCAGTAGTAGCAGAACTCCAGGCCCACGAAGAGCACCAGGAAGGCAAGCGGCGCGGACAGCTCGATGGTGGTGAGCCGATGCGCATAGGCCAGCGCGAACACCGGGGTGGCCAGCGACAGGCCCAGCAGGCCGACCAGCTTGCGGCCCACCATGTCGGCCATCGAGGCGAAGTAGGCGCGCCAGTCGTAGCTGTCGCGGCGCAGGCAGGTCTTGATCAGGCCCTCGGCGGTGGCGGCGCTGAAGACGATCAGCGCGAGCAAGCCCAGCCATTCCAGGTAGTCCTGGCCGAAGGCGCTTTGCATGGCATCAGCGAACATGGTGATCTCCTTTTCTGGATTTCGTGGTGGTCGTTCGGGCGGTCAGGGGCTCAACGCATGCCGCCACCGCGGCGGGCCATGCCCTGGCGGGCGGCATAGGCCTCGATCTGGGCCATGGTCACGTAGCCCTTGCGGGCGGTGTCGATGGCGTCGAAGTTGCGGTAGACGAAGGGCATGCGGTCACGGGCGTCCTCGCGGGAGATGCGGCCGTCGTGGTTGGAATCGGCGCTGTCGAAGCGCTGGTGCATCACGGTCAGCGCTTCCTCGATGTGGTTGCCACCCATGGGCTGGGCGTTGGCCGAGAGGGCGGCGCCGGCCACCAGGACGGCGGCGAGGGTGGCGCGGACGGCGTTGCGGACGGTGGTGTTCAGGCGGGTCATGGAAGGCTCCTTGGGGGTTGGGACAGGTCTGTTGAAGAAGTGCCTCTACTGTCTTCCCCAGGTGTGAGCCAACCGTTGCGGGAAACCGGCCGTTCATGACGATCCATGACAGCGCCCCAGGGCGCCTGTCATCGTTTGTCATAGGTTCCGGAATCCCCGCTGGCGCCGGGGCGCCGCTACCATTGCCCGCCATGACCGAGCCGCTGGCCAGGATCCTGATTGCGGATGACGAAGCCGACATCCGGGCGCTGCTGCAGCGCTACCTGGGCGACCAGGGCTACGCCGTGCGCACGGTCGAGAGTGCGGCGCCGCTGGACAAGCTGCTCTCGCGCGAGCGCTTCGACGTGCTGGTGCTGGACGTGATGATGCCGGGCGAGGACGGCCTGGCCGCCTGCCGGCGCCTGCGCGCGCAGGGCGAGACCATCCCCATCCTGATGCTCACCGCCCGCGGCGACCCGCTGGACCGCATCATCGGCCTGGAGATGGGCGCCGACGACTACCTGCCCAAGCCCTTCAACCCGCGCGAGCTGCTCGCGCGCATCCAGGCCTTGGTGCGGCGCCAGCGCATGCTGGGCGCCCACACCGGCCCGCTGCCGGGCGACGGCGAGATCCGCTTCGCCGACTTCGTGCTCGACCTGGGCCGGCGCACGCTGAGCAAGGCCGGCGCCGAACTGTCGGTGACGACCGGCGAATTCAGCCTGCTGACCGCCTTTGCCCAGCACCCCAACCGCCCGCTGGGCCGCGACCGCCTGATCGAGCTGGCGCACGGGCGCGACCACGAGGCCACCGACCGCAGCATCGACGTGCAGGTGATGCGCCTGCGCAAGTTGATCGAGGCCGACCCCTCGCAGCCCCGGCACATCCGCACCGTGTGGGGCGTGGGCTACGTCTTCGTGCCCGAACCGGAATGAGCTGGCTCCCGCGCAGCCTGTTCGGGCGCAACGCGCTCCTGATCGTGCTGCTCATCGTGCTCAGCCAGCTGGGCAGTGCGCTGCTGCTGGAGCACCTGGTGGTGCGCCCGCGCCTGGCGCAGCTGGCCGAGAGCGTGGCGCGCAGCATCGCCTCCATCCACCACGGGCTCGAGGCCCTGCCGCCGGCACAGCAGCAGGCCTACGTGCAGGCCTTCAACGAACAGGCTCGCCAGCGCGCCGGCCAGGCGCCCGCGGCGGCGCCGGTGCTGATGCAAACCGAGCTCACCGCCTTCCAGCGCGGCTTCGTCGACGCGGTGTCGCAGCGCCTCGCAGGCCAGGACGTGGAAGTCAGCTGGCGCCACGAGGACGGCGGCAGCCTGGCGCTGCGCATGAAAAAGCTGGCCGGCGGCGAGCAGACGGTGCTGCTGCCGGGCGTGCTGCCCGAGCGCGACTTCGCCGGCACCTGGCTGATGATGACCCTGTGCGTGGTGCTGCTGGCCATTGCCGGCGCGCTGTGGTTCCAGTGGCGATTGAACCGACCGCTGGTCCGGGTGGTGGGCGCGGCCCGCACGCTGGCCGCCGGCCAGCCGCCGGCGCCGCTGCCAGAGGACGGACCCACCGAGATCGCCACCGTCAGCCACAGCTTCAACCAGCTGGTGGCCAGCCTGGACCGGACCGAGCGCGAGCGCGCGCTGCTGCTGGCCGGCATCTCGCACGACCTGCGCACGCCGCTGACCAAGCTGCGCCTGGGCGTGGAGATCCTGGGCGGCAGCAGCGAGCCGGAACTCACGGCCAGCATGGCCCGCAGCATCGAGGAGCTGGATGCGATCGTGCAGCAATTCGTCGACTTCGCCCGCGGCGAGACCGACGAGCCGCGCGTGCCGATGGACCTGAACGCGCTGGCGGCGCAGGTGCAGGCGGCCAACATCGACCACGGCCGCACGCTGGCGCTGGAGACGGCGCCCTCCTTGCCGCCGGTGAAGGTGCGCGCCCAAGCGCTGCGCCGCGTGCTGGACAACCTGGTGGAGAACGCCTTCCGCCACGGCAAACCTCCGGTGGGCCTGCGCACCGGCCAGGACAGGGAGCAGGCCATGGTGTGGATCGAGGTGACCGACCGCGGCCAGGGCGTGGCGCCCGACCAGGTGGAAGTTCTCAAGCAGCCCTTCAGGCGCGCGGGCGGCGAATCGCGCTCGGGGGTTTCGGGATCTGGGCTGGGCCTGGCGATCGTCGACCGCATCGCGCGCGGCCATGGCGGCCGGCTGGATCTGTTGCCGCACGAGGGCGGAGGGCTGCGCGTGCGGGTGAGCCTGCCGCTGGCTTAGAAGCAGCCCGCCCGGGGCGCGCGATTCAGCGCGTCGTGCCTGCGGGCGATGCGCGACGGCTGCGGTGATGCTGGCCCATCAGCACGTCGCGAACCGAGGGCATTGCGGAGCCCGCAACGTCCACCGACCAGTGGCGCCGCTCCGGTGCCCGGGGCCACCGCAGGTACCAGGACTGGCGCTCTTCTCCGGGCGCCGCGCACAGGCTGAAGCCGTTGTCGGCGAGCCAGTTGCACAGCACCGCGCCCTTGGGCTGCTCCACGTAGAGCACCTGGGCCTGGAGATCATGGGAGACGCCGGCGAAGTGCCTCGCCACCTGCGCCAGGAATTCGAAGCCGCGCTGCGGCTGCGCGAGATCCAGCTCGGACAGGCACAGCGAGGGCAGGCCGGCGGTCGATGCCTTGAACCACGAGTAGCGAACGCGCGTCTCCATCAGGCCGCAGGCATAGCGTTGCCCCCCGCCATCCAGCAGGGGAACCCCGGCTTCGAAGTGCTTGAGCCACTCGAAGAGCCGAAGCACTTCCGCGTCGAACATGGGCCTGTGATCCATGCAGGAAATGCTAGCGGCGCAAGGGGTGGCTCCGGGTGTGAAAAGACACATCGGTGCCGTGATCTCTGCACCTTTTCGTGCAGAAGCCGACGCGTCGCGGGCGTGGCGACCGGCCAGGCAAGGCTGCGCAACCCCCGTCTCCTCCTTGTCAGCCTCGGCATGTATCGGCATCATCGCGGCGCCCGAAAGAAGGAGTCGCCGATGATCTCGCCCCGGATCCGCAACGCCGCCGCTCTCGCTGCCCTGGTGGCCGCCTCTGCCCTCAGCACCGGCGCGCAGGCCGCCGGCCAGGTGGGCAACACGCTGCCGCCCGGCTTTCCATCGATCGAGGACACCTCGCTCGCGCGGCCGCTGATCGGCTTCGGCGCGGCCGGCCCGGTGACCCGCACGCCGGTCATCTTCATCCACGGCAACAACGACACGCCCTTCCCCACCGCCTGCAACCCGTATGGCCGCGTGCAGGCCCTCGCGCAGTTCCTCGCCGACAACGGCTACAGCCCCAGCGAGCTGTGGGGCGTGGGCTACCAGGGCGACCAGTGCGACCTGGGCGCGGACCAGACGCGGCGTTCGAGCATCGCCCACACCAACGCGGCCAACGTGCCTGACCTGCGGCGCTTCATCCGCTCCGTGCTAAATTTCACCGGCGCCAAGCGCGTGGACATCGTCGGCCACAGCCTGGGCGTGACCCTGGCGCGCGAGTGGATGCGGCAGGACGAGGCATCGGATGTGGTGCGCCGCTTCGTCGCCATCGACGGACCCAACCACGGCAT
This sequence comes from Variovorax sp. OV329, assembly GCF_900114785.1. Classification (GTDB taxonomy): domain Bacteria; phylum Pseudomonadota; class Gammaproteobacteria; order Burkholderiales; family Burkholderiaceae_C; genus Variovorax. The sequence goes on along the minus strand of NZ_FOUG01000020.1, from coordinate 7,543 downwards.
CATCAACTGCTCGCCGGGCGCAGCCAATTACTGGCAGGCACCGGCCGCCGGCGGCTTCACGCCCACCAGCGAGGTGTGCCTGGAGCTGGGTTCGCCCGACACGCCCTTCCTGCGCCTGCTCAACGGCCGCAAGGGCCGCGACGAGGACGAGGTGCCGCGCACGCTGGTGATCCGTAACGGCGATGCAAGCTTCGTCTACTTCCCGGTGCAGGACGGCGTGGTGGCGCCCGTGCCCGCGGTGGACTCCTTCGGCAAGCCGACCGATTTCTCGAGGAGCGCGAGCCTGCGCGGCGCGCGCGAGATCGTGCTCACCGGCCAGGGTGCCTACGACCCCATCCTGCAGTCCTCGCACCTGGGCATCCTGAATTCGCCCACCACCTGGCAGGCGACGCTCGACTTCCTCACCGGACGCGGCAAGGGCAGGGACGACTGAGTCGCGCTCGGGTCCCCCTCGCGATCGCGCTGCGGCACAGCGCTCGCGGCCGGCCTCGCATATGCAAGCGCAAGCCCTGCACTTGTCACATGCATCAGGAAAATGGTGTACTTCGCATTGGCCCTGCAGCATGAAAATCCCAAGGGAAACATCACTGCAGGTTCTAAGCAAATAACGGCAATTCAGGAGCCAGCGCCATGTCTCTGCGCATCAACGACACCGCACCCGATTTCACGGCCAACACCACCCAGGGCCCGATCAAGTTCCACGACTGGATCGGCGACAAGTGGGCGGTCCTGTTCTCGCACCCCAAGGACTTCACGCCGGTGTGCACCACCGAGCTGGGTTACATGGCAGGTATCGAGCACGAGTTCACCAAGCGCAACGCGAAGCTGATCGGCCTGTCGGTCGACCCGGTGGACGCGCACGAGAAGTGGGCCAAGGACATCGAGGAAACGCAGGGCCACCTGCCGAAGTACCCGATGATCGGGGACACCGACCTGGCCGTGGCCAAGCTCTACAACATGCTGCCCGCCGAGGAACCCGGCTCTTCCGACGGCCGCACCGCCGCCACCAATGCCACGGTGCGTTCGGTCTTCGTCGTCGGCCCGGACAAGAAGATCAAGCTGATGCTGACCTACCCGATGACCACCGGCCGCAACTTCGACGAGATCCTTCGCGTGCTCGACTCCATGCAGCTCACCGCCAAGCACAAGGTGGCCACGCCGGCGAACTGGAAGCAGGGCGACGACGTGATCATCGCCGGCTCGGTGTCGGACGAGGATGCGAAGAAGCTCTTCCCAGAAGGCTGGAAGGCGCCCAAGCCCTACCTGCGCGTGGTGAAGCAGCCGGGCTGACGTGAACGGCAGGGTGGCCACCATGGTCTTCGAACAGATCGCGACCGGCGGCTGCCAGTCCTACCTCGTGGGCTGCGCAGAGACCTGCGTGGCCGCGCTCATCGACCCGGCGCTGAGCCAGATCGACCACTACCTCGCGCTCGCCGGCAAGAACGGCGTGCGCATCCGCTACCTGATCGACACGCACACGCATGCCGATCATTTCTCCGCCACCAAGGAGCTGGCACGCCAGCTCCAGGTGCCGGTGATCATGCACCGCAGGAGCCCCGCGCCCTTCGTGGACATGCGCCTGGCCGACGGCGAGATGCTGGTGCTGGGCAAGCTGCGCCTGGCGGCGCTGCACACGCCGGGCCACACGGGCGACTCGATGTGCCTGCAGGTGGAAGACCGGGTGTTCACCGGCGACACCCTGCTCATCGGCGGCACCGGCCGCACCGACCTGCCCAGCGGCGATCCGGAACAGCTCCACGACAGCCTGTTCAACAAGCTGCTCAAGCTGGACCCGGCCCTCAAGGTTTACCCCGCGCACGACTACAAGGGCCGCAGCCACTCCACCATCGGCGAGGAACTGGCCAGCAACCCGCGGCTGCAGAAGCGCGAGCGCGCCGAGTTCGTCGAGATGATGAACCACCTCAACCTCACGATGCCCACGCACATCACCGAGGCGCTTCGAACCAACATGAGCGGCGGCAGGACGGTGGCCTCGCTGCTGGCGCGGGCCACCGCCACGGTGCCTTTCATGTCGCTGGCCGAGCTGAAGTCGCGGGTGGAAGCGCAGGAGGACGACCTGATCGTGCTCGACGTGCGCGAGCGCGACGCCTACGAGAAAGGCCACGTGCCGGGCGCGCGCCTGCTGCCGCGCGGCCAGCTGGAGCTGCGCGTGAATTCCGACCTGCCCGACCCCACGCGCCGCATCCTGGCCTGCTGCGAGCTGGGCTACATCTCCACGCTGGCGGCCGCCACGCTGCGCGAGCTGGGCTTTGCGCATGCGGTGGCGCTGGACGGCGGCATGAAGGCCTGGCGCGAGGCCGGTTTCCCGCTCAAGGAAGGCAGCGAGCCTTGACAGCCGGCCCGGCGCGGCCTTGAATCGCCGTCTACACGTCCGTGCAGCGCAAGGAGGGCAGGCCATGTCCGACGATCCCTTTGTCCAGCTCAAGTCCGCCCAGCGCGAAGGCTGGGCCCTGTTCGCACCGCTGGAGGCGGTCACCACCATGCCGGCTGCGCGGCTGATCCGGCACGCGCGCGTGCGGCCGGGCCAGCGCGTGCTCGACGTGGGCTGCGGCACCGGCGTCGCGGCGATCACGGCCGCGCGCGCGGGCGCGACGGTGAGCGCGCTGGACCTCTCGCCGGTGCTCATCGCGCACGGCAGGAAGCACGCCGAGCTGGCGCAGGTGGACATCGATTTCCGCGAAGGCGACATCGAGGCCCTGCCCTACGAGGACGCCGCCTTCGACGTGGTGACCAGCCAGTTCGGCCACATGTTCGCGCCGAGGCCCGAGGTGGCCGTCGCGCAGATGCTGCGCGTGCTCAAGCCGGGCGGCACCATCGCCTTCTCGACCTGGCCGCCGGAACACTTCGTGGGCCAGATGTTCGCGCTGGTCGGCAAGCACGTGCCGCCACCACCCGGCGCCGCGCCGCCGCCGCAGTGGGGCGACCCGAACGTGGTGCGACAGCGCCTGGGCGATGCGGTGACCGACATCCAGTTCGAGCGCGACGTCATGGTCTACCCGACACTCAGCCCGCAGCACTACCGCAAGGGCATCGAGGAAACGCTGGGCCCGGTGGTGAAGCTGGTGGCCGCGCTGCAGTCCGAGCCGCAGAAGCTGGCGGCCTTCCGGGCCGAGCTCGACGGCTTCCTCGCCCGCTACTTCGAGGACAACCTGGTGCGCCAGCACTACCTCATGACCCGGGCGACCAAGCGGTGAGCGGCCGGGCGGGCAACCTGCGCCCCGACCCCAGCCGCGGCCTGGTGGAGGAACTGCCGGAAGTGTTCGAGCGCTTCGGCCACGTGATTGCCAGACGCATGTTCGGCGGCTGGGGCATCTACCACGATGGCCGGATGTTCGCACTGGTCACGCAGGGGCGGCTCTACCTCAAGACCGATGAGGACAACCGCGCGGAGTTCGACGCGAAGCGGCTCGCGCCCTTCGAGTACATGCGCCAGGGCAGGATGATGCCCACCTCCTACCTCGAGGCCCCGCCCGAGATCTACGAGGACCGCGGGGAAGCCGCCCGCTGGGCACGGCTGGCGTGGGAGGCGGTGCTGCGGACGCCCGCGCCGCAGAAGAAGGCCGCCAGGAAGACCACGGCAAGGGAGTCGGCTGCGAAGAAGGCCGTGGCGAAGAAGGCAGCCACGAAGAAGGCCCCGACGAAGAAGGCTTCGACCAGGAAGGCGCCGACGAAGGCGCGCTGAGCGGCCCTGCCGGCGGCCACACCGGCATGCTCAGTCGTCGTCGCGCTGCTTGTGCTGCCCCACCAGGGTCTGCTGCACCGTCGGCGGCACCGCCTCGTAATGCGACAGCTCCATGGTGTAGCGGCCCTGCCCGCTGGTCATCGCGTTGAGCCTGGACTGGTAGCCCGACAGCTCCGACAGCGGCGCCTGCCCGCGGATCACGCCCGTGCCCGCGACGCCGCCGGCGGTGCCGCTGACCATGCCGCGCCGGCTCGACAGGTCGCCGGTGATGTCGCCGATGGACTGCTCGGGCGCCTCGATGTCGATGCGCACCACCGGCTCCAGTACGATGGGCCGCGCCGCCTGGATGGCTGCGACGAAGGCCTTGCGGCCGGCCGTGGCGAAGGCGATGTCCTTGCTGTCCACGCTGTGGTGCTTGCCGTCGTACACCACCACGCGCACGTCCACCACCGGGTAGCCGGCGATGGCGCCGTGCGCCAGCACGTCGCGCACGCCCTTCTCCACCGCGGGAATGAAATTGTTGGGGATGGCGCCGCCGCGCACCTCGTCCACGAACTCGAAGCCGGAGCCGCGCGCCAGCGGCTCGATGCGCAGGAACACCTCGCCGAACTGGCCGGCGCCGCCGGTCTGCTTCTTGTGCCGGTGGTGGCCCTCGGCCGGTGCCGTCACCGTCTCGCGGTAGGCGATGCGCGGCGGCCGGGTGTTGACTTCGAACTTGTAGACCTCTCGCAGCCGCTCCAGCAGCACGCGCAAATGCAGGTCGCCCAGGCCGTAGACGATGGTCTCGTTGGTCACCGCCGCATGCTCCAGGCGCAGGCACGGGTCCTCGTCGACCAGCTTGCCCAGGATCTCCCACATGCGCTGCTCGTCGCCGTGGCGCTTGGGCTCGATGGCCAGGCCATGCACCGGCACCGGGAACTTCAGCGGCGCCAGGTGAACCTGCTCGTCCTCGCCCGCGTCGTGCAGCACGGCATCGAAGTGCACCTCGTCGACCTTGGCCACCGCGGCGATGTCGCCCGGCAGCGCGCGCGCCACCGGCACGTGCTCCTTGCCCTGCAGCAGGAAGAGGTTGCCCACCTTGAAGGGCTTGCGGCTGCTGCCGATGCACAGCTGGCCATCGCGCGCCAGCGTGCCCTGGTGAACGCGGAACACGCCCAGCTTGCCCACGTAGGGGTCCACCGTCACCTTGAACACATGGGCCAGCGCATGCTTGCCGGGGTCGGGCGACACCGCCAGCTCACGCGCGCTCTCGCCCTCGCCGCGCAGGAACTGGGGCGGGTTGGCCTCGGTCGGGTCGGGCAGCAGCTTGACGATGATGTCCAGCAGTTCGGCGATGCCGGCGCCGGTGCGCGCGGAGACGAAGCACACGGGGATGAGGTGCGCCTCGCGCAGCGCCTGCTCCACCGGCGCATGCAACTCGGACGCATCCACGTCTCCCTCGTTGAGGTAGCGGTCGACGAAGGCGGCATCCACCTCCACCACCTGCTCCACCAGCGCGCGGTGCGCCGCATCGACGGCGCCCAGGTCCGACTCGCCCTCGCGGTTGAAGAAGCAGTCGACCACCTTCGCGCCGCCCTCCGCCGGCAGGTTCAGCGGCAGGCACTCGCGCCCGAAGGTGGCCTTGATCTCGTCCATGAGCCGCGCGAGCTGCACGCCCTGCGCATCGATCTTGTTGACGATGATGAGCCGGTCCAGCTGTCGCTGCGCCGCGTACTCCATCATGCGGACGGCCATCGGCTCGATGCCGGTGGAGGCGTTGATGACCACCGCCGCGGTCTCCACCGCTTCCAGCGCGGGGAGGCTGTGGCCGAGGAAGTCGGCGCTGCCGGGCGTGTCGATGAAATGGATGCGGGTGCCGTCGTGCACCATGTGCATGACCGAGGCGCTGAGCGAATGCTGCATGCGCTTCTCGATGGGGTCGTGGTCGCTCACGGTGCTGCCGCGCTCCACGCTGCCCGCGGCGCCGATGGCGCCCGCCGCCTGCAGCAGCGCCTCGGCCAGCGTGGTCTTGCCGCCCGCGGACGGGCCGACCAGCGCCAAGGTACGCACCTTCTCCGTTTCGGCCGCGAGGCCGCTCGATCGGCTTGGCATGGGCGTCTCCTTTTGCCCGTCTGGCGGGCTCTCGATGGCGCCACTATCCTCCCGCCGCCCGGCCATCGCAAGCCCGGGACGCCCCGGCCCGGCCCGCGCCCATGCTGCGGCGCGGCATGCTCCTTGCGTCGACAAGCCTCCAAGGGCATCGAGCCGTGCCCGCAGCCAGACCACGGATCCACGAATGACCCACGCCTTCTTCCAGCCCCCCGAACACGATCGCTACGCCCTTCGCAACCTGCGCGCGCCCGACTGCCTGGTGCAGGCCGGCACCCCTCTGCCGCCCGGCAGGGACGGCGTGGTGGCCATCGACCTGCTCGTCGACCGCGGCCGCATCGAGGCCATCGTGCCCGGCGGCACGCTGCCCATCGAACTGGGCCCCGACATGGACGCCTCGATGGTGCTGCCCGGCATGGTCGACCTGCACACGCACCTGGACAAGGGCCACATCTGGCCACGCCAGGCCAACCCGACCGGGGACGGCGCGGGCGCCTCGATGGCCACGGCGCGCGACCGCAGCGCCCACTGGCATGCCGAGGACGTGCGCCGCCGCATGGAGTTCGGCCTGAAGACCGCCTACGCCAAGGGCGTGGTCGCGATCCGCACGCACCTGGATTCGCTGGCGCCGCAGGCCGCGATCTCCTTCCCGGTGTTCCGCGAGATGCGCGAGCGCTGGGCCGGGCGCGTCGAGCTGCAGGCTTCCTCCATCGCGCCGGTGGACGTCTTCCTCACGGACGAGGGCCGTCAGCTGGCCGACATCGTGGCCGACAGCGGCGGCCGGCTGGGCTGCGTGACCAAGTCGCAGCGCTTTCCGGCGGAGCCGACGCCGCCGATGATCGAGGAGGCGCTGTCGCGCATCTTCCAACTGGCCACCGAGCGCGGCCTGGACCTGGACCTGCACGTGGACGAATCCACCGACCCGCGCGCCCGCTCGCTGATCCACGTGGCGCGCGGTGCCCTCGCGAGCCGGTTCAAGGGCCGCATCCTGTGCGGGCACGTCACCGCCCTGGCGCTGCAGACCGACGAGTACATCGAGGAGGCGCTCGGCGCCTGCAAGGAGGCCGGCATCGACATCGTGAGCCTGCCCACCGTCAACATGTACCTGCAGGACCGCAGCCAGGAAGGCCGCACCCCGCGCTGGCGCGGCGTGACGGTGCTGCATGAGATGAAGGCGCGCGGCCTGCGCGTGGCGGTGGCCGGCGACAACTGCCGCGACCCCTTCTACGCCTATGGCGACCACGACATGCTGGACACCTACACCCAGGCGGTGAAGATCCTGCACCTGGACCATCCGCACTCGGACTGGATCCGCGCCGCCACCGAGACACCCGCGGCCATCATGGGCATCGACCGCGGCGTGCTGCGCCCGGGCGCCGGCGCCGATTTCATCGTTCTCAAGGCGCGCAGCTATTCGGAGATGCTGTCCCGCCACCAGTTCGACCGCACGGTCGTTCGCGAGGGCAAGGCCATCGACACGCGCCTGCCGGACTACCGTGAGCTGGACGATCTGCTGGGCGTGACTTTCTGAGCAGATGCCGCGCAAAGGGCGCTGTAGGACGACGTGCTAGGGGCAATTGCTATTCGTAGGGCTTTGGCCAGCCGATAAACTCGCGTCTCGATTTGTTACGGTTGGTTGAACACTCCCCGGAGACCGCATGAAGAAGATCCTCGCCCTGGCGGCCATCGCCGTCGCCGCCGCTGCCACCCTCGGCACGGCCCACGCCCAGAATTTCCCCGATGGCAAGCCCA
>NZ_FOUG01000027.1 GCF_900114785.1 Variovorax sp. OV329 | reverse complement strand
GCTGTTCACCCGGTTGTTCCTTCTGGAAAGTTCTGAAGCGTCGTAACTCCAGTCTCCCAGACTCTTCCGGGTGAACAACCTATTGAGACATCACATCTAGCTTGCGGCGGCTGTCTGAACGCAGCGAACGAAGTTCGCGGAGTGAGTTCCGCCGCGGGGCCGGTCTCGCGAGCAGCACAGGGCAGTCGGCGCCAAAGGCGACGACCGCCCAAGTGGCGCGCTGCGCACACAGCGGCACACAGGCCTTTGACCCGCCCCGAACAACACCACCGCTGCACACAGAACTTTGACCCGCCCCGAACAACGTCATCGCTCAGGCCTTGCCCGAAAAACTACTCCGAAACCTCAGGAGAGTCAGGAGAAACAGACCCCTTGCGACGAGACTTGCGGGCATCCTTCTTGGCCTGCCGCTCCGCATCCTTGCGCTCCCCCTCGGCGAGCCACGACGCGAACTCTTCAGGCGTCTCCAAAGACACTCGCCCAAGAATCGCCGCGCGGAATTCGTTCATCACGATCTCCGCCGCCTTCTGCATGTTCACGCGTCCCTTGCCCAGCAGCGCGCCACGCTTGCGTCCGATGGCTTCGAGCACTTCCTCGTCGCGCATCTGCGCGATCGGCTCGCTCAGCTTGAAGCGCGCCTCCAGCAAGGGCGCATAGTGCTGGCGCAAATAGTCGAGCAGTTCCAGCGCCACCTCTTCCTCGTCGTAGGCATTGCGGCCGACGGCGCCGCTCGCCGCCAGGTTGTAGCCGCTCTTGTCCACGATGATGCGCGGCCAGAGCATGCCCGGCGTGTCCCACAAGTAGAAGTCGTCGGCCAGCGTGATGCGCTGCTCCAGCTTCGTGATGCCTGCCTCGTCGCCCGTCTTCGCCTTGCGCTCGCCCTTCAAGGTGTTGATCAGCGTCGACTTGCCCACGTTGGGCACGCCGCAGATCAGCACCCGCATCGGCTTGGCCATGCCGCCACGATTGGGCGCCAGCGCGTGGCAGGCCGCGACCAGCTTCTGCGCCGGGGCACGCTCGCTCGCGTCCAGCGCGATGGCGCGCGTCTCGGGTTGCGCGTTGTAGTGCGCCAGCCAGCGCGCTGTCACCACGGGGTCGGCCAGGTCCTGCTTGTTGAGCACCTTCAGCCGCGGCTTGTGGCCGGTCAGCGCGTGCAGCATCGGATTGGCGCTGGAGCCGGGCAAACGCGCGTCGAGCAACTCGATCACCACGTCGATCTCCGTCATGCGCTCGGCAATCGCCTTCTTGGTCACGTGCATGTGACCGGGAAACCACTGGATGGGCATGCGTTCTACTTGTCTTCAGGCAATCGACTGAGCCGCCTTCGCGCCCTGGTAGGCGCTGTACAGGCGCTCGAACACCGGGCCGGGCTTGCCGGTGCCGATGGGCTGTCCATCGAGCAGCACCACCGGCAGCACTTCCTTGCTGGCCGAGCTGATCATCAGCTCGTCGGCGCCATGCACCTGCGCCGCATCGATGGGCATCAGCGCAAAGGGAATGCCCTCCTGCTCGCACAGCTCGCGGATCAGCTCGTAGCGGATGCCCTCCAGCACGTGTTCGCTCTTGGGCACGCCGTACACCGCGCCGTCGCGCACGATCCAGACGTTGGACGACGACGCCTCGGTCAGTTGCCCCTCGCGGAAGAGCAGGGTCTCGGTGGCGCCCACGTCGGCCGACACCTGGCGCGCCATCACGTTGCCCAGCAGCGAAGTGCTCTTGATGTCGCCGCGCTCCCAGCGGAAGTCCTCTGCCGTCACGCAGGCCACTCCCTCGCGCACCGTCTGCGCACCGGGCCGCTTCATGGCCGAGACCATGATGAATACCGTGGGCTCGATGTCCTTGGGCATCACGTGGTCGCGCACCGCCACGCCGCGCGAGACCTGGATGTAGATCATCTGGTCCTCGCTGGCGTGCGCGGCAATCAGCTTGCGGCAGCGCTCCAGCCATTCCTCGGCGCTGTGCGGATTGGCAATGCGCAGCTTGCCCAGGTTGCGGTCCAGCCGCGCCAGGTGCTGCTCGAAACGGAACAGCTTGCGTCCGTACACCGGCACCACGTCGTAGATGCCGTCGCCGAAGATGAAGCCGCGATCAAGCACCGAGACCTTGGCCTGGTTGAGCGGCGTGTACTCGCCGTTGAGGTAGCAGAGGGTGTCAGGCAGTTGGTCGATCATCTGGAGGGGCTCGCGGTACGGGTGGCGGTCATGTGGGAAAAGCGCCATCATGCATCGTCGACAACGCGAAAGGGAGAGCACAACATGCAAATCCAGGTCAACGCCGGCAACGGCATCGACAACAAGGAGACGCTGGAACGGTGGGCGGAAGGCGAGCTGCGGCAGGGCCTGAGCCGCTTCGCCGCGGAGATCACCCGCGTGGAGGTGCACCTGGCCGGCGGCACGCCCGACAAGGGCGGCGCCAGCGACAAGCGCTGCACGATGGAAGCGCGCCTGCCGCGGCACAGCGCGCTGGCAGTCACGCACCACGCCAGCGGAACCGACGAGGCCTTCCGCGGCGCACTGGACAAGCTGCGGCACCTGCTGGACAACAAGCTCGGCCGCAGCGCCGACCATCGGCGGCGCGACACGATCCGCAACAGCGCCGACGCCGACGACGCCGTCCCTCTGCGGGACGAACCGGCCGACTAGCCGCTTGTGCGACCCGCAGCGCTCAGGCGCGGGCCGCGGCCGCCATGCCCTTGGCCACCTCGTTGCTGCCCTGAGCCGTGCCACTCTGCGGCACCTGCTCGTCGTCGCGATCGGTCACTTCGGCCAGGCGCGCAGCCAGCGCTTCGGGCGCATGATCGCCGATGCCGATGTAGGCACCTTGCGTGAGCGTGATGTGCGCCGCCTCGAAGGTGCCCGCGCCGGCGCACAGGATGGTGCGGTTGGGCGCCTGCTCGCTGGCTAGCACCAGCATCGCGGGCACCACGGCCTCGGGCTTGAAGGCTTCCAGCATCTGCGGCGGGAACAGGTCCTCGGTCATGCGCGTGGCCGCCGTCGGCGCCAGGCAGTTCACGCGGATGTCGTTCTTCGCGCCTTCGATGCTGAGGGTCTGCATCAGGCCCACCAGCGCCAGCTTGGCGGCGCCGTAGTTGGCCTGGCCGAAGTTGCCGTACAGGCCCGAGGACGAGGTGGTCATGACGATGCGGCCGTACTTCTGCTCGTTCATCAGCGCCCACACGGCCTTGGTGCAGTGCACCGCTCCCATCAGGTGAACGTCGACCACCAATTGGAAGTCCGCCAGTTCCATCTTCGAAAAACTCTTGTCGCGCAGGATGCCGGCGTTGTTCACCAGGATGTCGACGCGGCCCCAGGCGTCCACCGCCTGCTGCACCATGGCCTGAACCGCGGCGAAGTCGGTCACCGACGCGCCATTGGCCAGGGCCTCGCCGCCGGCCGCCTTGATCTCGTCCACCACCGCCTGCGCCGCCGTGGAAGAGCCGCCGGTGCCGTTCACGGTGCCGCCCAGGTCGTTGACCAGCACCTTGGCGCCGCGTGCGGCCAAAGCCAGCGCATGCTGGCGGCCCAGGCCGCCGCCGGCGCCGGTGACGATGGCCACGCGGCCCTTGAAGCCGATCTTGTCGTGGGTGCTGCTGCTGCTCATGGTCGAAGGTCCTGCGTAGTCTCGATGTCGTTGGAATAAAGGAAAGGGACGCGCTGTCGCCCCGCAGCCCTTCTCAGGGCTCGCGCGGCACAGGAAAGCTAAAGGGACGCGACGGCCGCGCGCCTGCGCAGGCCGAGCCGGTCGGCGGACACGTACTGCTGGCGATAGATCTCGAAGGGCATGGTGTCGCCGTCCTCGATCTTCTGCTGTGCGTCCACCGAGTCCTGCGTCATCTGCTCGAAATGCGCCTGCTCATGCTCGGCCCAGGGCAGGCCGTCGATGTACTCGCGCGTCGATTCCGACTGCGCGCGCACGAAGGACACGAAGGAGTTGTCATGGTCTCGCGCCATGGCCGCCAGCACGCGGGCCGAAGGCAGGCTGTCGGGCGACTGCAGCGCAGCGGCTGCGTCGCGCACGGCCTGCGCATGCAGCTCGCCGCCATGCGCCGCGTCGAGGGCGGCGGCGATCGGGCCGAGCTGCGCGATCAACTCCGCGCCCCACGCCGCCAGGCCAAGCTCGCGGCCCGCACGCTGCAGCTTCAGGCCGGGCTCGCGGCCACGCGCTGCCGTCAGGTGCTGGTTGCGCGCCAGCTCGGCGATTTCCGCCGGCGTGTCGTCGGGGCTGTCGGTGAGCAGGCAGTGCATCAGGAACACGTCCAGGAAGCGCATGGTCGATGCACGGATGCCCACAGGCTCGAAGGGGTCCAGGTCCATCAGCCGCACCTCGATGTACTCCACGCCGCGCTCGCGCAGCGCGTGCAGCGGGCGCTCGCCGGTGAAGATGGTGCGCTTGGGGCGGATGGTGCCGTAGAACTCGTTCTCGATCTGCAGCAGCGTGGTGGCCAGCTGGTTGTATTCGCCGCCCGGGCCCTGGATGCCGATGGCCTCGTAGGCAGGCCAGGGGTGCGTGAGTGCGTCTTCCAGCGAGGCGCCGTAGCCGTCCAGGCTGTTGTAGCTCACGGCGAGCGAGGCCTGCGCATCGCTCTGGTAGCCGAGCCGGCCCATGCGCAGCGACGTGCCGTGCGGCATGTGCATGCTGCCTTCGCCGAGCGGCTGCAGCTCGTGCTCGCGGCCGGCCACGAAGGTGGAACACAGCGACGGCGATGCACCGAAGAGGTAGAGCAGAAGGAAGGCGTTGCGGCGGAAGTTGCGGATCAGCCCGAAGTACTGCTCGCTGCTCACTTCAGGCAGCGACCAGTTGTAGTGGATGCCCGAGATGGTCTGCATGCGCCGGCCATAGCGGTAGGCCAGGCCCATGCGGTAGACGCTCTTGGCGCGACCCACGTTGGAGGAGCCGTAGCGCCCGATCGGAATGGTTTCGTCCGCCGGCAGGCCGCAGGGCATGCTCGAGACCCACAGGCGCTCGTCGCCTTCCTTCAGCGCACGGTAGCTGAACTGGTGGATGCGGGTCAGCTCGGCCAGGCAGGCTTCCACCTCGGTGTGGGCGCCGGTGATGAGCTCCACCTGCGATTCGCTGAAATCGGTGGTGATGTGGGGGTGGGTCAGCGCCGAACCCAGCGCCGCGGGGTGCGGCGTCAGGGCCAGCCGGCCGTCGGGCTGGGCCCGCAGGCTTTCCTTCTCGATGCCGCGGCGCATGCCCAGCAGACGCGCGGTCGAGAGCGCGTCCACACGCTCCTGCAATGTGCTCATTTCCATAGGACCGGTCGTTCTTTTGTGGGGCTGGAAGTTAGCATGCCCCGCCAAGACCTGCTCGGGGACGGTCAAGCGCCCCCGGCGGCCGCTAGCGGGCCAGCACCTTCAGCAGCCAGGCGTTGAGATCGGCGATCTCCTCCATGCAGACCGAGTGCGCCATCGGGTACTCGTGCCAGTCGACCTGGTAGCCCAGCGCCTGGAGCGCGTCGCGGGTGGCGGTGGCGCGCTGCAGCACCACCACCGGGTCGGCGCTGCCATGGGCCAGGAAGATGGGCGTGTCGTGGTTGGCGCCGTGGCGCTCGGCTTCCAGCGTCGCTGCGAGGGGCAGGTAGCCCGACAGCCCCACGATGCCAGCCAGCTTTTCCTTGTGGCGCAGGCCCGTCATCAGCGCCATGGCGCAGCCCTGGGAGAAGCCGGCCACCACGATGCGGTCGGCGGCGATGCCGCGCGACTTCTCCTTCTCGATGACCGCCTCGATGCTGGCCTGCGAACGGCGCAGGCCCGCCTCGTCCTCGCGCTGCACCAGGTTCGGGCCGTAGATGTCGTACCAGGCCGGCATCTGGTAGCCGCCGTTGATGGTGACCGGCATCACCGGCGCGTTCGGGAAAACGAAACGCACCGGGCCCACGCTGGACAGGTCCAGCTCCTGCGCGATGGGCACGAAGTCGTTGCCGTCGGCGCCCAGGCCGTGCATCAGCACGATGGAGGCGGTGGGGTTCGGGGCGGTCTCGATTTCGATGGGAGGGAGGGACATGGGTGCCGCTTCGCTTCTGGAGAAAAAAGAGGGGGATGCAGGGATTGTCGTGGCTCAGCGCCGGTCGCGCCGCTCGCGCGCGCGGCGCACCTGGCGGCTCTGGGCGGCCTGCTCGGCCGCGCGCTTCTCCGCGCCCTTCTTCGCGCGGCGCCTGTTGGAGAGCCAGCGGCCCAGCACGAAGCTGCCCAGGCCGCTCACCACGACGATGACCAGGCCGATGATGCCGATGCTGTCCACCATCATTGCACCCGCACGATGGAAGTGGGCTTGAAGCCCAGGTCGGCCGCCTTGCCCTTGCGTCCGCGACCGGCGCGGGCGTTGTTGAGCGAACGGATCTCCAGCGTCTCGTCGCGCGGCTTGCCGCCGCGGCCGATGCCTTCGATCTTCACGCTGCGCGTGTAGGCTGCGGCGCCGGCGAGGGTGTCCTTGGCATCCAGGTCGATCAGCGTGAGGCCGCGGCCACCCTTGGGCAGCGCCTTCAGTTCGGCGATCTCGAAGGTCAGGATGCGTCCGCCCGTGGACGCGCAGGCCACGTGCGTGGCCATGGACTGCGGCTCGGCACCGCTGGCCCCGCCCACCAGCGAGGGCCGGCACAGGCCCTCGCCCTCGCCCACGTCGATGAAGGCCTTGCCGCCACGCTGGCGCGACATCATGTTCTCCACCGTGGCGATGAAGCCGTAGCCGCCGGTGTTGGACAGCAGCAGGCTGGCGCCCACCGGGCCGGCGAAGAAATGCTGCACCTGCGTGCCGCTTTCCAGGTCGATGAGCGTGGTCACCGGCTGGCCGTCGCCGCGCCCGCCGGGCAGCGAAGCCACCGCCACGGTGTAGACGCGCACGCTCTTGTCCTTGGCGGTGCCGAACACCAGCAGCGTGTCGACGCTGCGGCATTCGAAGGCCTCGTAGAGCTCGTCGCCGGACTTGAAGCTGTATTCCGCCGGCGCGCTTCGATCGGCCGCCCAGCCCTTCTGGGTGCGCACCCAGCCCTTCTGCGACACGATCACCGTCACCGGCTCGTCGACCACGCGCACCTCGGCCACGGCGCGCTTCTCGGCCTGGATGAGGGTGCGGCGCTCGTCGCCGAAGGTCTTGGTGTCCTGCTCGATTTCCTTGATGAGCAGGCGGCGCAGCGTGGCCGGATTGCCCAGCACTTCTTCGAGCTTCTTCTGGTCCTCGCGCAGGTTGGCAAGCTCCTGCTCGATCTTGATGGCTTCCAGCCGGGCCAGTTGGCGCAGGCGGATTTCCAGGATGTCCTCGGCCTGGCGATCCGACAGCTTGAAGCGCGCGATCAGCGCCGCCTTGGGGTCCTCGGCGGCGCGGATGATGGCGATCACTTCGTCGATGTTCAGCAGCACCAGCTGCCGGCCTTCGAGGATGTGGATGCGGTCCAGCACCTTGTCCAGGCGGTACTGCGAGCGGCGCTGCACCGTCTTCGCACGGAACTCCACCCATTCGCTCAGGATCTGGCGCAGCGACTTCTGCACCGGCTTGCCGTCGATGCCCACCATCGTCAGGTTGATGGGGGCGGAGCTTTCCAGCGAGGTGTGGGCCAGCAGCGTCGTGATGAACTCTTCCTGGCTGATGCGGCTGGTCTTGGGCTCGAACACCAGGCGCACCGGCGCGTCCTTGCTCGATTCGTCGCGCACCACGTCGAGCACCGAGAGCACCGCGGCCTTCAACTGCGTCTGCTCCGCGCTGAGCGCCTTCTTGCCGGCGCGCACCTTGGGGTTGGTGAGTTCCTCGATCTCCTCCAGCACCTTCTGCGAGCTCACGCCCGGGGGCAGCTCGTTGACCACCAGCTGCCACTGGCCGCGCGCCAGGTCCTCGATCTTCCAGCGCGCGCGCACCTTGATCGAGCCGCGGCCGGTGCGGTAGGCCTCGGCGATGTCGGCCGGGCTGCTGATGATCTGCGCGCCACCCGGATAGTCGGGGCCGGGGATCATGCCGGCCAGTTCCTCGTCGCTCAGCTTGCCGCCGCTCTTGACGAGCGCCATGCAGGCATCGGCCACCTCGCGCAGGTTGTGGCTGGGGATCTCGGTGGCCAGGCCCACGGCGATGCCGCTGGCGCCGTTGAGCAGCACGAAAGGCAGGCGCGCGGGCAGCAGCCGGGGCTCGTCGGTGCTGCCGTCGTAGTTGGGCACGAAGTCCACCGTGCCCTCGTCGATCTCGTCGAGCAGCAGGCTGGTGATGCGCGACAGGCGCGCCTCGGTGTAGCGCATGGCCGCCGCGCCGTCGCCGTCGCGGCTGCCGAAGTTGCCCTGGCCGTCCACCAGCGGGTAGCGCTGCGCGAAGTCCTGCGCCATGCGCACCAGCGCGTCGTAGGCCGCCTGGTCGCCGTGCGGATGGAAGCGGCCCAGCACGTCGCCCACCACGCGGGCGCTCTTCACGGGCTTGGCGCCCACGGTGCCGTTGGCGCCGCCGAAGCCCAGGCCCATGCGCGACATCGAATACAGGATGCGGCGCTGCACAGGCTTCTGGCCGTCGCACACGTCGGGCAGCGCGCGGCCCTTCACGACGGAAAGCGCGTATTCCAGGTAGGCCTGCTGCGCGTAGTCGGCCAGGGTCAGGCCGCCGTCATCATCGGGCGGCGGAAGGTCGAGCGTGGGTTGTTCGGAATCCATAAGAAAACAGGCTACTCAAGAAAATTTGAAAGTCGGATGCGCAAGAAGATCAGGGCGTCTCAGGCAGGGCCGGTGCGGCCGGCATCGCCATGCCCGGCGGCGGCACGTTGCCGCGGCCGATCGCGCCGCCCTTGGGGCCTGCCAGCTCCATGCGCACGCGGCCAGGCTTGCCACCACCCGTGCCGGCACGAAGTGCTGCCTCGGGCTTGAGGTAGGCGTACAGCTGCATGACGGTGGCGACGTAGTTGCGCGTCTCGGGGTAGTTGGGAATGCGGTTGCCCGCCTTCTGCACCGCGCCCTCGCCGGCGTTGTAGGCAGCCAGCGCCAGGTCCAGCCGGCCAGGGAAGAGGACGATCAGGTCGGCAAGGTAGCGCGAGCCTGTGGCCACGTTCTGGCGCGGGTCGAAGAGCTTGGCCTCGACGGTGGCGCGTGCGTCGCCGCGCACGCCGTAGCGCGCAGCCGTGTCGGGCATCACCTGCATCAGGCCCAGCGCGCCCTTGGGCGACACGGCCTGCGGGTCGAAGCCCGATTCGGTGGCCACCAGGGCCTGCAGCAGTTCGTAGTCGATGTCGTGCCGGTGCGCCGCGTCGCGCAGCGCCCGCTTGGCGTTCCTGTAGCCGGGCGAGGCATCGAACATGGCCAGCAGGCTGCGCTGCGCGGCCGTGGACCCGCCGCGGCCTGCGCCCGCGCCCGGCAGGCCGGCTGCCGTGTCGAAGCTCTGGCCCGCCTTGAAGAAGAGCTGGTAGCGCGCATCCAGCGGCTCGGACGCGAAATGCGCCACGCCCTTCTCGTCCACGTAGCCGTAGATGCTGGCGGCCTGCGCGAGCGGCCACAGCGCCGCCATGCCCAGTGCGATCAGCACCGTGCGCAGGCGAAGACCAGGCTTCGCGCGTTGCAGTTGGTCAGACGTCCATCTGGACATCGCCCAGCCCGGCTTGAATGTTGTCGTCCATCGGATCTCGTTGAATCGATTCGAACGCACGGCCGGGCGCTTGCCCGATCAGACATCGACCTCCACGTCGTCGCCGCGCAGTTCCATGAGTTCGCGCCGCGCCGCCGCCTCGCCCTTGCCCATGAGCTTGGTGATCTCGCCCTGCGTCTGCGAGAAGTCCAGCTTGCCCAGGCGCACCTGCAGCAGGCGACGGGTGTCGGGGTTGAGGGTGGTCTCCCACAACTGCTCGGCGCTCATTTCGCCCAGGCCCTTGAAGCGGCTGATGGTCCAGGCGCCTTCGCGCACGCCGTCCTTGCGCAGCTTGTCCAGGATGGCGGTGAGTTCGCCCTCGTCCAGCGCGTAGAGCTTGGCGGCCGGCTTCTTGCCGCGCGCCGGCGCGTCCACGCGGAACAGCGGCGGCTTGGCAACGTAGACGTGGCCGGTGTCGATCAGCTTCGGGAAGTGGCGGAAGAAGAGCGTGAGCAGCAGCACCTGGATGTGCGAGCCGTCCACGTCCGCGTCGGACAGGATGCAGACCTTGCCGTAGCGCAGGCCCGAGAGGTCAGGCGTATCGTCCGGGCCGTGCGGGTCCACGCCGATGGCCACCGAGATGTCGTGGATCTCGGTGTTGGCGAACAGGCGGTCGCGCTCCACCTCCCAGGTGTTGAGCACCTTGCCACGCAGCGGCAGGATGGCCTGCGCTTCCTTGTCGCGGCCCATCTTGGCGCTGCCGCCGGCCGAGTCGCCCTCGACCAGGAAGACCTCGTTGTGCGCGATGTCCTTGCTCTCGCAATCGGTCAGCTTGCCGGGCAGCACGGCCACGCCGGAGCCCTTGCGCTTCTCGACCTTCTGGCCGGCGCGCTGGCGCGTCTGCGCGGCCTTGATGGCCAGCTCGGCCAGCTTCCGGCCGTAGTCCACGTGCTGATTGAGCCACAGCTCCAGCGCCGGGCGCACGAAGCTGGACACCAGGCGCACCGCGTCGCGCGAGTTCAGGCGCTCCTTGATCTGGCCCTGGAACTGCGGGTCCAGCACCTTGGCCGAGAGCACGTAGGAAGCGCGTGCGAACACGTCCTCGGGCAGCAGCTTCACGCCCTTGGGCAGGAGCGAGTGCAGTTCGACGAAGCTCTTCACCGCGTTGAACAGGCCGTCGCGCAGGCCGCTCTCATGCGTGCCGCCGGCGCTGGTGGGAATCAGGTTGACGTAGCTCTCGCGCACCGGCTGGCCTTCCTCCGTGAAGGCCACGCACCATTCGGCGCCCTCGCCCTCGGCGAAGCTGTCGGCGTTCTTGTCCGCGTAGCCGGTGCCTTCGAAGAGCGGAATGACAGGGTCGCCGTTGAGCGTCTGCATCAGGTAGTCGCGCAGGCCGCCCTTGTAGAGCCATTGCTGCGTGTCCTTTGTCTTCTCGTTGACTAGCGTGACGGCCACGCCGGGCATCAGCACTGCCTTGCTGCGCAGCAGGTGCGTCAGTTCATTGATGGGCAGCGTGTGCGATTCGAAATACTTGCCGTCGGGCCAGGCGCGCACCGTGGTGCCCTGCCGGCGCTCGCCGGATTCGATGGCCCGCACCTGCAGCGGCTCCACCACGTCGCCGGCGGAAAAGGCCAGGCGCGCCACCTGGCCTTCGCGGTGCGACTGCACCTCGAGCCGGGTGGACAGCGCGTTGGTCACGCTCACGCCCACGCCGTGCAGGCCGCCGGAGAAGCTGTAGGCGCCGCCGGAGCCCTTGTCGAACTTGCCACCGGCGTGCAGCCGGGTGAAGACCAGTTCCACCACCGGCGCCTTTTCCTCCGGGTGCAACCCGAATGGAATGCCGCGGCCGTCGTCTTCCACGCTCACCGAGCCGTCGGTATGCAGCGTGACCTTGATCTTCTTGCCAAAGCCGGCCAGCGCCTCGTCCGCGGCGTTGTCCAGCACCTCCTGGATGATGTGCAGCGGGTTGTCGGTGCGGGTGTACATGCCCGGCCGCTGCTTGACGGGCTCGAGCCCCTTGAGGACGCGGATGGACGCCTCGCCGTAGGTACCTGGTTCCTTGCTTGCCATAAGCGGCGGATTCTAGGTCGGCGCCGGTCGCCCGATTTGCAGGCCGATGCCGCGGCGCATCAAAGCACACCAAAGATTTCAACAATGGCGCTGCGCAGGCGACAAGCAGCCGCCGGCCCTTTTGTTTACATTTGCCCGCACCATGAATTCCCCGCAACCCCTGAGCCTGCAGCGCGTGCTGCTGTGCGGCGCCCTGATCGTGACCCTGTCCATGGGCATCCGCCACGGCTTCGGCCTGTGGCTGCAGCCGATCACGCAGGCGCAGGACTGGTCGCGCCAGACCTTCTCCTTCGCCCTGGCGGTGCAGAACCTCTCGTGGGGCGTGATGGGCGTGTTCGCCGGCATGATGGCCGACAGGATCGGCGCCTCCAAGGTGCTGATGATGGGCGCGCTGGTCTACGCGCTGGGCATGGCGGGCATGGCCCTGTCGACCACGCCGTTGATGTTCGCCCTGACCACCGGCGTGCTGATCGGCGCCGCCCATGCCTGCACCACCTACGCCGTCATCTACGGCGTGATCGGCCGGCAGATTCCGGCCGAGAAGCGCTCCTGGGCCATGGGCGTGGCGGCCGCGGCCGGCTCCTTCGGCCAGTTCCTGATGGTGCCGGTGGAAGGCCACCTGATCGCCCAGCTGGGCTGGCAGAACGCCCTGCTGGTGCTGGCGGCCGCCACGCTGATCATCGCCCCGCTGGCCCTGGGCCTGCGCGAGCCGCGCCACACCACCAGCCACGCACACCGCGACCAGAGCATCGCCCAGGCGGTGGCCGAGGCCTTCCGCTACCCCAGCTTCCGCCTGCTGATGGCCGGCTATTTCGTGTGCGGCTTCCAGGTCGTGTTCATCGGCGTGCACATGCCCAGCTACCTGCGCGACAAGGGCCTGGGCCCGGAGGTGGCGAGCTACGCGCTGGCGCTCATCGGCCTCTTCAACGTCTTCGGCACCTACGCCGCCGGCTCGCTGGGCCAGCGCATGGCGCGCCGCAAGATCCTGGCGGCGATCTACTTCGGCCGGGCCATCGCCATCGCCATCTTCCTGGCGGTGCCGATCTCGCCGGTCTCGGTGTACGTGTTCTCGGCGGTGATCGGCTTCCTGTGGCTGTCTACCGTGCCGCCCACCAACGCGATCGTTGCCGGCATCTTCGGCGTGTCGCACCTGTCGATGCTCAGCGGCTTCGTCTTCTTCTCCCACCAGATCGGCTCCTTCCTGGGCGTCTGGCTGGGCGGCTTCCTGTACGACCGCACGGGCAGCTACGACGTCGTCTGGTGGCTGTCCATCGCCCTGGGTGTGTTTGCCGCCATCGTGAACCTGCCGGTGCGCGAAGGCGCCATCGCACGGCCGGTGCGGCCGGCGCCGCAGGCGGCCTGAGGCGCGCGACAATCGAATCCTCATGAGCGCCGCACATCGCCACAACCTGCAACGCACCGCCTGGTGGGCGGCGGCCGTGGCGGCGCTGGGCGCGGTGTTCGCGCTCTACACCCGCCCGGCCTTCCTGGTCACGCTGGTCGACCAGATCTGGGCATGCTTCTGAGCGGCACCGATCCGCACGCCGCGCTGTCGGCGCCCTCGCGCTGGGTCCAGCGCTGGTCGCACCTGCTGCCGGCCGGCGGCCGCGTGCTGGACGTGGCCTGCGGCAGCGGCCGGCACATGAAGTGGCTGGCGGGGCTGGGCCATCCGGTCACCGGCGTGGACCGTGCCGCCGATGCGCTGGCCTCCGCCGGCGCCTTCGGCCCGACGGTGCTGGCCGACATCGAGTCCGGCCCCTGGCCCTTCTCCGGCCAGGCCTTCGATGGCGTGGTCGTCACCAACTACCTCTGGCGCACCCGCCTGCCCGACATCGTGGCCGCAGTGGCCCCCGGCGGCGTGCTGCTGTACGAGACCTTCGCCCAGGGCAACGAGAGCGTGGGCAAGCCCTCCAGGCCGGACTTCCTGCTGGCGCCGGGCGAACTGCTGCGCGCCTGCGCCGGCCTGCGGGTGGTGGCCTACGAGGACGGCTTCCTGCCCTCGCCCGAGCGTTTCGTGCAGCGCATCGCGGCCGTCCGGGCGCCGCAGGACCCGGGGGAAACCCCGCCCCGCTACCCGTTGGCGGTAGAGGGCTGAGGCCCCGGCCGGGGGTCCGGCCCCGGTAGAATGTGGTCTTTTCGTCCTAAAGAGACACCCCCTTGCAGCAGCAACTGACTGGCAGCATCGTCGCGCTCGTGACGCCGATGCATGAAGACGGCAGCGTCGACTACCCGGCCCTGCGCCGCCTGATCGACTGGCACATCGAAGAAGGCACCGACTGCCTCGGCGTGGTCGGCACCACGGGCGAGTCGCCCACGGTCGATGTCGAGGAGCATTGCGAGATCATCCGCGTCTCGGTCGAGCAGGCCAAGGGGCGCGTGCCCGTCATGGCGGGCTGCGGTGCCAACTCCACCAAGGAAGCCATCGAGCTGGCCAAGTACGCCAAGGGCGTGGGCGCCGACTCGCAGCTGCAGGTCGTTCCCTACTACAACAAGCCCACGCAAGAGGGCCAGTTCCAGCACTTCAAGGCCATCGCCGAAGCCGTGGGCGACCTGCCCATCGTGCTGTACAACGTGCCCGGCCGCACCGTGGCAGACATGGCGCACGACACCGTGGTCCGCCTCGCCAAGGTGTCCGGCATCGTCGGCATCAAGGAAGCCACCGGCAACATCGAGCGGGCCCAGTGGCTCATCCGCGATGTGCCGAAGAATTTCGCCGTCTATTCGGGCGACGACCCGACCGCCGTGGCGCTCATGCTGTGCGGCGGCCAGGGCAACATCAGCGTCACGGCCAACGTGGCGCCGCGCAAGATGCACGAGCTGTGCGTGGCGGCCATCGCCGGCGATGCGCGGCGCGCCATGCAGATCCAGATGGAACTTCTGCCGCTGCACCGGCATCTGTTCGTGGAGCCCAATCCGATTCCCGTGAAGTGGGCCATGTCCCGTCTCGGCCTGTGCGGCGGCGCCATGCGCCTGCCCCTGACCGAATTGTCCGAAGGGGCCCGCCCCGTGGTTGAAGCCGCTCTGCGCCAGAGCGGCCTGCTCAAGGATTGATCCAACCAAGTCGCCTTCTGACTCTGCAGCAAGCCGGCAAGCCAAGGCCCCCGCGCCCCGCCAAGACCGGCCTCCTAGAGCGCTGAAGCGCCCACCCCCAATCAGGAAGATGACCTTGAAAACTCTTTCGCGCCTCGCGTTGCTGGCCCTTGCCGCCAGCCTTGCAGCCTGCTCCGTGTTCGAGAGCGACAAGATCGACTACAAGAGCGCCGGCAAGGTGCCGACGCTGGAAGTACCGCCCGACCTCACCCAGCTGACCCGCGACAACCGCTACGCCATCCCCGGGGGTGCGGTGTCCGCCAACGCGATGCAGGCCGGCATGACCAACGCGCCCAGCGCGCCCACGGCCGTCAACGCCATCGGCGACGTGCGCCTGGAGCGCAACGGCACGCAGCGCTGGCTGGTGGTCAACCGCGCGCCCGACCAGATCTGGGATTCGATCCGCGACTTCTGGCAGGAGAACGGCTTCCTGCTGACCACCGACCAGCGCAACATCGGCATCATGGAAACCGACTGGGCCGAGAACCGTGCCAAGCTGCCGCAGGACATCATCCGCGGCACGCTGGGCAAATTGGTCGACTCGGTGTATTCCACCGGCGAACTGGACCGTTTCCGCACGCGCCTGGAGCAAAGCGGCGGCAGCACCGAGATCTTCGTGAGCCACCGCGGCATGACCGAGGTCTACTCCAACAGCGCCAAGGACCAGACCATCTGGCAGCCGCGCCCGGCCGACCCCGAACTCGAAACCGAATTCCTGCGCCGCCTGATGGTCAAGCTGGGCGTGTCGCAGGAGCAGTCCAAGGCGCTGGTCGCCGCGGGCGGCGCCCCGGCTTCGCAACGCGCCACGGTCAGCACCGACGGCAACGGCATGCCCACCGTGCGCATCAACGAGAACTTCGACCGCGCCTGGCGCCGTGTCGGCCTGACGCTGGACCGCACCGGCTTCACCGTGGAAGACCGCGACCGCGCCGCCGGCACCTACTTCGTGCGCTACGTGCCGCCGGACCGCAAGGAGCCGGGCACCTGGGCCAAGCTGATCACCTTCGGCCAGGCCGGCAAGGACCTCAAGCCGTTGAAGCTGCGTGTGCAGGTCAAGAGCCAGGGCGACCTGAGCACGGTGAGCGTGCTCAACGAAGCCGGCGCGCCCGACAACAGCGAAAGCGCGAAGAAGATCGTCCAGGTCATTGCCGACGACATGAAGTGAGAGCCTGCCCGTTGACGGGCAAGGCGATCCTCCTGCACAGCGTGAACAGGCCCTAGCCGATGCTGCGATTTCGAAGCCTCGGCAGCGGCAGCAGCGGCAACGCCACGCTGATCGAGGCCGGCAACGGCCACACCACCAGCCGCGTGCTGGTGGATTGCGGCTTCGGGCTGCGCCACCTCGAGGCGCGCCTCGAACGCGCAGGGCTGGCAGCCACGGACATCGACGCCCTCTTCATCACCCACGAGCACGGCGACCACATCGGTTGCGCGCATGCCTTCTCACGCCGCCACGGCACCGCCGTGTGGATGAGCGAAGGCACCTGGATGGCCAGCGGCGCGCGCGACTACGAGGGGCGCCTGAACTTCGCGCGCGACGGCGAAGCCATTGCCGTCGGCGACATGCAGGTCAGGCCCTTCACCGTGCCGCACGACGCACGCGAGCCGCTGCAGCTGCGCTGCACCGACGGTGCGCGCCACCTGGGTGTGCTCACCGACCTGGGCCATGCCACGCCACATGTGCTTGCCCAATTGGGCGGGCTCGATTCGCTGCTGCTGGAGTTCAACCACGACGTGGACCTGCTGGGGGTGTCGAGTTATCCGCCCTTTCTCAAGCAGCGCGTGGGCGGCAAGTGGGGACACCTGTCGAACGACGCAGCAGCGGGCATCGCGGCCGCGCTGTGCCACGGCGCCATCCGGCATCTGGTGGCCGCGCACCTGAGCGAGCAGAACAACCGGCCCGACATCGTCCGCCAGGCGATGGCGCAGGTGCTGGGTGCCCATGCGGACGAGATGCTCACGGCCAACGCGGCCGAGGGCACGCCCTGGCTGGACGTCTAGTCGCGCAGGCGCGCGCCCCGGAAGCAAAAAGCCGCCCGAGGGCGGCTTTTTGTTTGAGGCGTCGAACGCCAGCAGTCTGCGAGCTATTGCTTCGGCGGTGCGTTGGCGGCCGCGTCAGCCGCCGCCTTGCGTGCGGCCTCGACGGCCTTGTTCGCTTCGTCGAGCGCGGCCTGCGAGTCGGGTGCGGGCGTGCCCGGCGTTGCAGCAGGCGCTGCGGGCGAAGGCGCCACGACAGGCGGCGGTGCGGGTGCAGGTGTGACAGCAGCAGGTGGCGTGGTCGTGCTCGTCGCCGGCGTCGCGGCTTCCTGCTTGTTGCAGGCAGTGAGTGCAGCGGCGCCGATCAGTGAGGCGATGAGCCAGGCGGACTTGTTCATGAAAGCTCCTTGAATGCGAGTCGGGAACACGAAAAAATTCTAGACCCGCACCCTGCCCGCAAGCCGCTTCAGGCGTGTATCAAACGGTGTTTGCGGCCTTGGCCTACAAGCCCAGCGTGGTGATCGGAAAGCCTTCGCGGCTGCTGCGCAGGCACTCGTCGAGCTGCTCGCGCAAGGCTCGGCGACTCATGGCATCGGTACCCGCGTGGCCACGGCAGCGCTCAACATCCAGGCGCCGCAGTGCCCAGGTAGGCGTCCAGATCGCGCTGGGCACCGTGGGCAGGCCGGCACCGCGGCACACGCGCGCATCGACGATGTGGCCCCACATGCGCCTCCAGTGGACGAAGCGTGCGTGATGGCGCTCGAACACGTCGTAGCGCTCGGCCAGCAGCGTGAGACGGCGGCCTGCGGAGGACCACTGCTGCATGGCATCGGCCACCACGCGCTCGCCCAAGGGCCAGTCGACGAAATCGGGGTCGCTCCAGGTCCACTCGCGCCAGCCTTCACGCGCTGCGGCATCAAGGGCAGTCCTGATCAGCTGCGCGAATTCGTCGGGCCCCGCGAATGGGCCGGAGGGAAGCACTGCGGCATTGATGCCCGATGCTTCATTCGGCATGGGCCCACCCCGCGTCGCACCAGTCGCGCATCAGCTCGATCGCATCCTTGCTCGCGCCGCGCAGGTCTGTGGCTTGAAGCTCGCGCCGGTCCGCGAGACGGCGCATCAGGGTGGCGTCCCGCCCGCCCGCGCGAAAGCTCTCGCCGTTGATGTAGATGTGGCGTGCGTCGTAGAGCATGCGCGTGCGCCGGTCCAGGGCCACGCGCTGCCAGGGCTCGTCGGGCACATGCGCGTCGTCGTCGAACCACACGTTGGCCTTGGGCTCGGTCATCGATTCGCCCAGCGCGCGCTCGATGGCGTCGGGCTCGCGCAGCGCCAGCGCGACGGCCTCGCGCGCGAAAGCCTGCAGGGCTTCGGGCATGGCGGCGGGTGCGGTGACGGCGCCTTGCGTCGGATCACGGTAGTGCGTGTGCGATGCAGAAGTCGGCGACGCGTGCTCCAGCTCTTCCGCATGTGCCTCGGCCACGCGCGCGAGCAGGTCGGCGCCCAGGTGGCGCTTGGCGGGCGAGCGCAGGCCGATGGAATAGGTCATGCAGTCGCCGCCTTCGGCAACCCCGTCGTGCGCATAGCGCGGCGGCAGGTAGAGCATGTCGCCGGGCTCCAGCACGAAGCTCTGCTCGGGCTCGAAGTTCTCCAGGATCTTCAGCGGCACGCCTTCCTGCAGCCGCATGTCGCGCTGCCGCCCGATGGACCAGCGGCGCCTGCCCGCCGCCTGCAGCAGGAACACGTCGTAGCTGTCGAAGTGCGGGCCCACACCGCCCTGGTCGCTGGCGTAGCTGATCATCAGGTCGTCCAGGCGCGCATCCGGGAGGAAGCGGAACTGCCGCAGCAGCGCGTGGATGCCGGCGTGGTGCAGGTCCACGCCCTGCACCAGCAGCGTCCACCCGGGCCGCGTGGCGGGCGGCAATGCGCGCCGGCCGAAGGGGCCCTGGCGCAGCGTCCAGCCCTTGGCGCCGTGCTGGATCAGGCGCGACTCGACACCCTCCTGGCCAGCAAGGTCGAACAGTTCGGCACGCGCGATCGGTGGCACCATGTCGGGCACGGCGCCGCGGACCAGAAGGGGCTTTTTCTGCCAGTAGCGGCGCATGAATTGCTGCGGGCTGATATTGCCCAGCAGCGCCAGTGGCGATTGGATGTCCATGGGAGAATTCTCGCTTATGGAAATCACTGAACAATGCGTGGTCGCGCTGACCTGGAAGCTCAAGGACACGCTGGGCGAACTGCTCGACGAGCTCGATGAGCCGGTCGAGTTCCTGGTGGGCGGCGACGACCTGCTCAAGCCCATCGAAGCCGCGCTGCAGGGCCACGGCCCGGGCGCCACGCTGCAACTTCACATCGAGCCGGAGGAAGCCTTCGGCGACTACGACGAGGAGCGCGTGTTCCTCGAGCCGCGCACCATCTTCCCTACGGAACTGGAAGAAGGCATGACCTTCGACGGCGCCGCGCTGCCCAAGGGCCACAGCGATGGCATGCCCAAGGACCTGCTCTACACCGTGACCGAGATCTACCCGGAGCACGTGGTGCTGGACGGCAACCATCCGCTGGCCGGCATCGCCCTTCGCATCGAGCTCAAGGTGGAATCCGTGCGCGAGGCTACCGAGGACGAGATCGGCAGCGGCAGCGCGGGCACCGGCTTCTTCAAGGTGCAGCCCGCGTCGCCGGGCAACGGCACGCTGCACTGAGCTCGACTCGGGCACGAAAAAGCCGGGCACTGCCCGGCTTTTTAATTGATGCCGTCCGGCCGCTCAGACGCGCGAGATCTGGTTGCCGTCGATGCGCACGCGGTCGCCCACCCGAAGGTCGCCCGGGTTCTGCACGTCGAAGGCGCGGTAGTTGCCGTTCTCGGTCTGGATCGAGACGCGGTAGTTCTGGTAGACCTGCGGCGCGCGGGCATTGGATTCGATCGCGTTGCCCAGCAGGGCACCGCCCACCACGCCCAGCACGGTGGCTGCGGCCTTGCCGCTGCCGCCACCCACCTGGTGGCCCAGCACGCCGCCCAGCACACCACCGGTGACCGCGCCCACGGCGCTTTGCTGCGAACCGGAGGTCTGGCTCTGCATCACCTCGATGTTGACCACGCGGCCATAACTCACGTGGGGGGCCGGCGCTGCAGCCACGGGGTAAGGCGCGGGCTGGTAGGGATAGGAACTGGTCTGGTAGTAGGGGGCCGGGGCCACGCAGGCCGTCAGCGCGGCGAGCGCGGCGGCACCCAGGCCAAGGCGGCCGACCTGGCCGAATCGTTTGAGCGTGTTGTTCATGATGTAGGGGCTCCTCGTCTTCAGATGGCACGTTTGCTCATCGTTGATGACATAACGCATCTTCTGCATGATTCGAGCACAGCGGCAAGGGCAGGTTCCCGCCTTTACCTGTCAGAAACAGACGACTTCAGGGTCAGTCCCGCTCTGGCTCAGTGCTTGCCGGTGGAGCCGTAGCCGCCCTCCCCGCGCTCGCTGGGCGGGAACTCGGCCACCAGGTTGAACTTCGCCTGCACCACCGGGACGATGACCAGTTGGGCCAGCCGCTCCATGGGCTGCAGCACGAAGGGCACGTCGCTGCGGTTCCAGGCGCTGATCTTCAGCTCGCCCTGGTAGTCGGAGTCGATCAGGCCCACCAGGTTGCCCAGCACGATGCCGTGCTTGTGGCCCAGGCCCGAGCGCGGAAGGATCAGCGCGGCGTAGCCGGGGTCGGCCAGGTGGATGGCGATGCCGGTGCCCACCAGCTGCCAGCCGTTGGGCTCCAGGGTGATGGGAGCATCCAGGCAGGCGCGCAGGTCCAGGCCGGCGCTGCCGGGGGTGGCGTAGGCAGGCAGCTGGTCGGCCATGCGGGGGTCGAGGACTTTGACGTCGATTCTCATTTGATCTTCTGCTGTTGCTGCTTCTGCTTCTGTGCGATGTCTTGAAGGTTGTCTTCGAGCTTCTTCATGATCTGGCGCAGTCCGCGCGCCAGCGGATGCTCGCCCGGGACTTGCAGTCCGGGCGGGATGGACAGGGCGCGCGCCTGATCGGCCGAGCCCGGGTCGTTCACACCGCCGAACACGGGTGAATCGGACTCGGGCCTGCCGAAATGATCATCCGGAAGCTGTTGGCTGCCTTGCCGCGCCGCGCGCTGCGCCACCAGGCTGCGCTGCGCCGACTGGGCCGAGAGGCGCTCCACGTAGGCCGCGAAGTCGCCCTTGGGCGGGGTGTCCCAGGGATGGGCCATGGCTCAGGCCGGCTTCCAGCCCGGCAGGCGGGCCGCGATCTCGGCGATCAGCTCGCGGGCCAGCACCTGCTTTGCGGCACGCGGCAGTTCGCGCACGCCGGTCGGGTCCACCAGCAGCAGGCTGTTGTGGTCCTGGCCGAAGGTGAGCGGGCCGATGTTGCCCACCAGCAGCGGAATGCCCTTGCGCTCGCGCTTGGCCTTGGCGTGCTCCACCAGGTTCTCGCTCTCGGCGGCGAAGCCCACGCAATAGAGCTTGCCGCTCTTCGCGCGCTCGCCCTGCGCCAGGGCGAGCAGGATGTCGGGGTTCTCGACGAAGTTGAGCACGGGCGTCTTGCCGCTGCCGTCCTTCTTGATCTTCTGCTGGCTGTGGCTGGCCGGGCGCCAGTCGGCCACGGCCGCGGTGGCCACGAACACGGTCGCGTCCTGCGCCGAGGCCTGCGAGGCGGCCAGCATCTGCTGCGCGGACTGCACGTCGATGCGGTCCACGCCGCGCGGCGTGGGCAGGTGCACCGGCCCGGCCACCAGGGTGACGCGCGCGCCGGCCTCGCGCGCGGCGCGGGCAATGGCGAAGCCCATCTTGCCGGAGGAATGGTTGGTGATGCCGCGGATCGGGTCCAGGGCCTCGAAGGTTGGGCCGGCCGTCACCAGCACGTGCTGGCCCGCCAGCACCTTGGGCTGGAAGTGGGCCACGATGTCTTCCATCAACTCGGCCGGCTCCAGCATGCGGCCGTCGCCGGTCTCGCCGCAGGCCTGGTCGCCGCTGCCCACGCCCAGGGCGATGGCACCGTCGGCCTGCACCTGCGCCAGGTTGCGCAGCGTGGCGGGGTGCGACCACATCTCGCGGTTCATGGCCGGGGCCAGCAACAGGGGCACGCGGCCGATGGGGCGGGCCAGGCACATGAGGCTCAGCAGCTCGTCGGAGCGCCCCTGCACCAGGCGCGCGATGAAGTCGGCGCTGCAGGGCGCCAGCACGATCGCATCGGCCTCGCGGCTCAGGTTGATGTGCGGCATGTTGTTGGGCTCGCGCCCGTCCCACTGCGAGACGTAGACCGGTCGGCCCGACAGGGCCTGCATGGTCACCGGCGTCATGAACTGGGTGGCCGACTCCGTCATCACCACCTGCACCGTGGCGCCCGCCTTGATCATCAGCCGGCACAGCTCGGCCGACTTGTAGCAGGCGATGCCGCCCGTAAGGCCCAGGACGATGTGTTTGCCGGCAAGATCTTGCATAGGGTCGCAAGTGTAATGAGGGCAGGCCCACGCCGCGCCCCGGTATTTGGCCCGCGTCCCAAGGCGGCAGGGGACCCTCCCCTATAATTCGAATTTCCCACTGCCCGAATCCCGCATTCGGTACTGGCATGACCAAATTCGTCTTCGTTACCGGCGGTGTGGTGTCTTCCCTCGGCAAGGGAATCGCCTCCGCCTCGCTCGCCGCGCTCCTCGAATCGCGCGGCCTCCAAGTCACCCTCATCAAGCTCGACCCCTACATCAACGTCGACCCGGGCACGATGTCGCCGTTCCAGCACGGCGAAGTGTTCGTCACCGACGATGGGGCCGAAACCGACCTGGACCTGGGTCACTACGAGCGCTTCATCACGACGCGCATGCGCAAGGCCAACAACTTCACCACTGGCCAGATCTACAAGTCGGTGCTGGAGAAGGAACGCCGCGGCGACTACCTGGGCAAGACGGTGCAGGTGATCCCGCACATCACCAACGAGATCCAGGAATACGTCAAGCGCGGCGCCGGCATCGGCACCGATCATGAAGTGGACGTGGCCATCGTCGAGATCGGCGGAACGGTGGGCGACATCGAGTCCCTGCCCTTCCTCGAAGCCGTGCGCCAGATGAGCCTGCGCATGGGCCCCAACCAGGCCGCCTTCGTGCACCTGAGCTACGTGCCCTGGATCGCCGCCGCGGGCGAGCTCAAGACCAAGCCCACCCAGCACACTGCGCAGAAGCTGCGCGAAATCGGTATTCAGGCCGATGCGCTGCTGTGCCGCGCCGACCGGCCCATTCCGGAAGACGAACGCTCGAAGATCTCGCTGTTCTCCAACGTGCCCGAGTGGGGCGTGATCTCCATGTGGGACGTGGACACCATCTACAAGGTGCCCCGCATGCTGCACGAGCAGGGGCTGGACGGCCTCATCTGCGACAAGCTGCGCATCAACACGCCGCCGGCCAAGCTGCAGCGCTGGGACGACCTGGTGCACGAGGTGGAGCATCCGCAGCACGAGGTCACCATCGCCATGGTGGGCAAGTACGTCGACCTGTCCGACAGCTACAAGTCGCTGAACGAGGCGCTGCGCCATGCCGGCATGAAGAACCATGCCCGCGTGAAGATCGACTACATCGACTCCGAGACCATCGAGCCCGACAACGTCTCGCGCCTGGCCAAGTACGACGCCATCCTGGTGCCCGGCGGCTTCGGCCAGCGCGGCGTGGAAGGCAAGATCTGCTCGGCCCGCTTCGCCCGCGAGAACAAGATCCCCTACCTGGGCATCTGCCTGGGCATGCAGGTCGCGACCATCGAGTACGCCCGCAACGTGGCGGGCCTGAAGGAAGCCAACAGCACCGAGTTCGACCCCAGCACGCCCGTGCCCGTCATCGCCCTCATCACCGAGTGGAAGGACGCGGACGGCAGCATCAAGGTGCGCAATGAGCAGTCCGACCTGGGCGGCACCATGCGCCTGGGCGCGCAGAGCTCCGACGTGCAGCCCGGCACCCTGGCCCACAGCATCTACGGCGACGTGGTCACCGAGCGCCACCGCCACCGCTACGAGGCCAACGTGAACTACCTGGACCAGCTGCGCAAGGCCGGACTGGTGATCTCGGCCCTGACGCAGCGCGAGCAGCTCACCGAGATCGTCGAGCTGCCCAAGGCCCAGCACCCCTGGTACATGGGCGTGCAGTTCCACCCCGAGTTCAAGTCCACCCCCTGGAGCGGCCACCCGCTGTTCAACGCCTTCGTCGAGGCGGCGCTGGTGCACCAGGGCGTGGAGAAGACCTCGCTGAAGGTGGTGGCCTGATCCAGGCCGCCCGGGCGCTTACTGCGGAGACCCCATGAAACTTACCGGATTCGACATCGGGCTGGACAAGCCCTTCTTCCTGATCGCCGGCCCCTGCGTGGTGGAGTCCGAGCAGCTGCAGATGGACACCGCCGGCACGCTGAAGGAAATCACGTCCTCGCTGGGCATCCCCTTCATCTTCAAGAGCAGCTTCGACAAGGCCAACCGCAGCTCGGGCTCGAGCTTTCGCGGCCCCGGCCGCGAGAAGGGCCTGGACATCCTGGCCAAGGTCAAGCGCGAGCTGGGCCTGCCGGTGCTCACCGACGTGCACAACGAGGACGACATCACCGAGGCGGCCAAGTTCGTCGACGTTTTGCAGACGCCCGCCTTCCTGTGCCGCCAGACCGACTTCATCCGCGCCGCGGCGCAGTCGGGCAAGCCGGTGAACATCAAGAAGGGCCAGTTCCTGTCGCCCCACGAGATGAAGAACGTCATCGACAAGGCCCGCGACGCCGCGCGCGAGAAGGGCCTGCCCGAAGACAGCTTCATGGCCTGCGAGCGCGGCGCCAGCTTCGGCTACAACAACCTGGTGAGCGACATGCGCAGCCTGGCCATCATGCGCGAGACCGGCGCCCCGGTGGTGTTCGACGCCACCCACTCGGTGCAGTTGCCCGGCGGCCAGGGCACCAGCTCGGGCGGCCAGCGCGAGATGGTGCCGGTGCTCTCGCGCGCCGCGGTGGCGGTGGGCATCTCGGGGCTGTTCATGGAAACGCACCCGGACCCCAACAAGGCGCTGTCGGACGGCCCCAACGCGGTGCCGCTCAAGCACATGAAGGCGCTGCTGGAAACGCTGGTCGCCCTGGACCGCATCACCAAGAAGACGCCTTTCCTCGAGACCAATTTCCAAGCCTGAAGGAACACGCACCATGAGCAGCGGCTACGTCATCGCCCACGTCGAAGTCACCAACCCGACCCAGTACGAGGAATACAAGAAGTGGTCCTCGGTGGCCATGCAGGCCCACGGCGCCGAGGTGTGCGCGCGCGGCGGCCAGGTGGCGGTGCTGGAGGGCGACTGGACGCCCTCGCGCATCGTGGTGCTCAAGTTCCCCAGCTTCGAGAAGGCCAAGGCTTTCTACGAGACGCCCGAATACCACAAGGCACGCGAGGCCCGCGCCGGTGCGGCGGTCATGCGCATGATCGCGGTCGAAGGGCTCTGAGCCTCATCGGCCTGCGCGTATAACCGCCACCCCTTTCCCCTCCACACTGTCATCCCCTCATCAAAGCAAGAGACCATGAGCGCAATCGTAGACATCGTCGGCCGTGAAATCCTCGACAGCCGCGGCAATCCCACCGTCGAATGCGACGTGCTGCTCGAGTCGGGCACCATGGGCCGCGCGGCCGTGCCCTCGGGCGCGTCGACCGGCTCGCGCGAGGCCATCGAGCTGCGCGACGGCGACAAGAGCCGCTACCTGGGCAAGGGCGTGCTGAAGGCGGTCGAGCACATCAACACCGAGATCTCCGAATCGGTGCTGGGCCTGGACGCTTCCGAGCAGGCCTTCCTGGACCGCACGCTGTGCGACCTGGACGGCACCGACAACAAGAGCCGCCTGGGCGCCAACTCGATGCTGGCCGTGTCGATGGCCGTGGCCCGCGCCGCGGCCGAGGAATCGGGCCTGCCGCTGTACCGCTACTTCGGCGGCATGGGCGGCATGCAGATGCCGGTGCCGATGATGAACGTCATCAACGGCGGCGCGCATGCCAACAACAGCCTGGACCTGCAGGAGTTCATGATCATCCCGGTGGGCGCCCCCACCTTCCGCGAGGCGCTGCGCTACGGCGCCGAGGTGTTCCACTCGCTCAAGAAGATCATCGACAGCCGCGGCATGCCCACCGCCGTGGGCGACGAAGGCGGCTTCGCCCCCAACGTCGAGAGCCACGAGGCGGCCATCCAGCTGATCCTGGAAGCCATCGACAAGGCCGGCTACGTGGCCGGCGAGCAGATCGCCCTTGGCCTGGACTGCGCCGCCAGCGAGTTCTACAAGGACGGCAAGTACGTCTTGGCCGGCGAAGGCGGCCTGCAGCTGGAAGCCGCCCAGTGGACCGACATGCTGGCTACCTGGTGCGACAAGTACCCGATCATCAGCATCGAGGACGGCATGCACGAAGGCGACTGGGACGGCTGGAAGCTGCTCACCGATCGCCTCGCCAAGAAGGTGCAGCTGGTGGGCGACGACCTGTTCGTCACCAACACCAAGATCCTGAAGGAAGGCATCGACAAGGGCATCGCCAACTCGATCCTGATCAAGATCAACCAGATCGGCACCCTGACCGAGACCTTCGCCGCCATCGAGATGGCCAAGCGCGCCGGTTACACCGCCGTGATCTCGCACCGCTCGGGCGAGACCGAGGACTCCACCATCGCCGACATCGCGGTGGGCACCAACGCTGGCCAGATCAAGACCGGCTCGCTGTCGCGCTCGGACCGCATGGCCAAGTACAACCAGCTGCTGCGCATCGAGGAAGACCTGGGCGACGTGGCCAGCTACCCCGGCCGCGCAGCCTTCTACAACCTGCGCTGAACGCAACCGGCTGAGACCCCACGCCGGCCGTCATGCGCTCGCGCATCGTTCCGATCATCCTGGTCCTGCTCTTGCTCGCCCTGCAGTTTCAACTGTGGAGCGGGCGCGGCAGCATTCCCGACGTGGCGCGCCAGAAGGAGGCCCTGGCCAAGCTCAACGAGGCCAACACGCGCGCCTCGCAAGCCAACGAGCGGCTGGAGTCCGAAGTGCGCGACCTGCAGGAAGGCCTGGAGATGGTCGAGGAGCGGGCCCGTGCCGAGCTGGGCATGGTCAAGCCCAACGAGGTGTACGTCCAGATCACCCGCTGAGCAAAGCGCCCGCCGGGCGCTTTTTTTCATTCTTCCCCGATGTCTTCGCAGATCGCATTGCTTGGCGCCGTCCGCAGCGGTCGCCATGCGCTGCTGCGCGACCTGACGCCGCGGCTGCTGGGCACGGACTTCGACGCGCAGGTGGTCGAGGACCTCGCCGACCTGAAGGCCCCTGCCCTGGTGCTGCTGCTCGCGCCGCGTGATGCGGCCGGCGAGCAGGAAGACATGCGGTGGCGTGATCGGCTTGCTGCAGCCGGCATCGGCTTCTCGGTGCTTCACGGCGACGAGAAGGCGCAGTTCGATGGCGCCTGGCGGCTCGTCCAGCCGCTGCTGGGGCAGCAACCCGAGAACGAGCCGGTCGGCACGAGTGCCCGCTGGACGTGGAGCTGCGACAAGTGCTCCGATCCCGGCTGCGAGCACCGCCTGTTCCAGGACCTGGTTCAGGGCCGGCGCGAGGCCGGCTGAGCGACCGGCGGTCTTACTGGACCGTCGGGCTACCCGGCAACTGGTCCTTGGCCGCGGTGAAGATCTGCGCCGCGTCCACCGCATCGAAGCGGTACTGCTTGCCGCAGAAGTCGCAGCCCACCTCGATGTCGCCGCGCTCGGCCAGGATCTCCTCGGCCTCCTGCACGCCCAGGCCGCGGATCATGCCCGCCACGCGCTCGCGGCTGCAGGTGCAGCGAAAACGCGGGCCCAGCATGCCCACCTGGGGTTCGAAGCGCAGCAGCTTCTCTTCCCAGAACAGGCGCCGCAGGATGGTGTCCACGTCCAGGCTTAGCAACTCGTCACGCGTGAGGCTGCTGGCCAGGATGGAGATGCGGTTGTAGTCCTCGTTGTGGCCCATGCGGTCCTCCAGCGAGATGCCCTGCACCGCCGCCCCGGGGTCGCCCGCCAGGTTGGCCTCGCCCTTGGTGGGCAGGCGCTGGATCAAGAGGCCAGCGGCCACCTTGTCGTCGGCCGCCAGCACCAGCGTGGTGTCCAGCTGCTCGCTTTGCAGCATGTACTGCTGCAGCACCTCGTTGAGCTGTCGCAGCGGCTTGCCATGCGCATCGGCCAGCGGCACCACGCCCTGGTAGGGCTGCTGGCCCGGCACGCGCTCGGCGGGCTCCAGCGTGATCGCGCAGCGGCCGCGCCCGTGCAGGTTCACCATCTGCGGCAGGCGCGCGTCGGGCGCTATCTCGCCGGTCACCGTGGCGGTGGAGCGCAGGCTCATGTCGGGCTTGGCTTCGGCCACGACGACCTTCACCGGGCCATCGCCGAAGACCTGCAGGATCAGCGAGCCCTTGAACTTGATGTTGGCCTGCATGAGCGCAGCGGCGGCCGTCATCTCGCCCAGCAGCTCGGCCACGGGCGCCGGATAGGGGCCGGTGGTGGTGTTGGAGGCGCGGCGCGCCAGGATTTCCTGCCAGGCGTCGGTCAGGCGAACGACCATGCCGCGCACCGGCAGGCCTTCGAACAGGAATTTGTGGAGTTCGCTCACGCGGGAATCCTCGGGGTGGTCTGGCACTTCTTCAGCCGACCTTCTTCAGGCCCTTGCGGAAGCGCTCGCTGTTGTGGACGTAGTGCTGTGCATTGGCGCGCAGCTTCGCGGCCGAGGCCTCGTCCAGCGTGCGCACCACCTTGGCCGGCGCGCCGATGATGAGGGAGTTGTCCGGAAACTCCTTGCCCTCGGTCACCACGCTGCCGGCACCGACGATGCAGTTGCGGCCGATGCGGGCATTGTTCAAGACCACCGCGCCGATGCCGATCAGCGTGTTGTCACCGATGGTGCAGCCGTGCAGCATGACCATGTGGCCCACCGTGACGTTCTCGCCCAGCGTAAGCGGCACGCCCGAGTCCGAGTGAAGGGCCGACATGTCCTGCACGTTGGTGTTGCGGCCGATGGTGATGGGCTCGTTGTCGCCGCGCGCGACGGTGCCGAACCAGACGCTGGCGTTCTCGCCCAGGATCACGTTGCCGATGAGTTGCGCGCTGTCCGCCACCCAGGCGCCGTCCGCCAGCTTAGGCGCCACGCCGTCCAGTTCATACAAGGCCATTGCAGATTCCCCTCGAAAACTAGAATTGTAGGGATGCACCCCCGCCTTCGTGCCCTTGAGGCCTTGCGCCTGGCCGACCCCGAGCTGAAGGTCGCGGCCACCCGCGCGCTGGCCGCCAGCGACGACCTGGAGGGCATCGGCGAAGGCGCCGTGCGCACCGCCGACGACGACGAAGGCGTGCCCGGCCGCCCCGACCGGCCCGAGCGCGTGTCCGCCTTCGCGGTGCCCAAGCGCTCGCCGTTCGTTACTGAAGGCCGCGCGGCGCTGGTGCATTCCATCTGCCACATCGAATTCAACGCCATCAACCTGGCGCTGGACGCCGTGTGGCGCTTCGACGGCATGCCCGCCGCCTACTACCGCGACTGGCTGCGCGTGGCCGACGAGGAGGCGCAGCACTTCGGCCTGTTGCATGCGCACCTGCAGACGATGGGCTGGCGCTACGGCGACTACCCCGGCCACGACGGCCTGTGGACCATGTGCGAGCGCACGAAGGACGACGTGCTGGCCCGCATGGCCCTGGTGCCCCGCACGCTGGAGGCACGCGGGCTGGACGCCACGCCCCAGATCCAGGCCAAGCTGCGCCGCGTCAACACGCCCGACGCGCACGAGGCGGTGGCCATCCTGGACATCATCCTGCGCGACGAGGTGGGCCACGTGGCCATCGGCAACCACTGGTACCGGTGGCTGTGCGAGCGCGCCGGGCTGGACCCCGAGCCCCTCTATCCGCAGCTGGTGGCCCGCTACGAGGCCCCGCGCCTGAAGCCGCCCTTCAACCACGAAGCCCGCGCGAGGGCGGGCTTCAGCGAGGAAGAACTGCGCATGCTCGACGCGCAGGCCGCGGCCCGGTGATCAGTCGGCCTTGATGTTGGCGGCGCGGATGATGCGCCCGTTGGCCTCGTACTCGCGGGCGATCTCGCGCGCGAAATCGGCCGGGCTGCCGCCGGCCGGCTCGTTGTCGGTGGCACGCAGCTTGGCCGCGATCTCGGGGTTGGCCAGGGCGCGGTTGATCTCGGTGTTGAGCCGCTCGATCACCGGGGCCGGGGTGGCCGCCGGCACGAAGATGCCGAAGCGCGACGAAAGATTGGCCGCCGGATAGCCCAGCTCGGCCAGCGTGGGCACCTGCGGCAGGCCCGGCAGGCGCGAAGGCGCGCCCACCGCCAGCGGGCGCAGCTTGCCCGACTGGATGTGCGGCGTGAGCGTGGGCCCGGCGTTGGTCGACAGGATCTCGAACTGTCCGCCCAGCGCATCGTTGAGCTGCTGGCCGCCGCCCTTGTAGGGCACGTGCGTGATGTCCAGCTTGGCCGCGGCATCGAGCTGCTCCAGCATGATGTGGCCTAGCGACGCCGGCCCCGAGGTGGCCCAGCGGATCGCACCCGGCGAGGCCTTGGCATCGCGCACCAGTCCCGGGAAGTCCTGGCTCTTGCTGGCCGACGTGGCCAGCAGCAGCACAGGCGAGACCATCACGCTGGCCACCGGCGCGATGTCCTTCTGCGCATCGAAAGGCAGCTTGCCCAGGTGCGGGCTCAGCACCAGCGGGCTGATGGCCGAGAAGCCCAGCACGCTGCCGTCCGCAGGGGCCTTGGCCACCGCGTCCATGCCGATGGCACCGCTGGCGCCGGCCTTGTTCTCGACCACGACGGCGCTGCCGATCTGCGCCGACAGCTTGTCGCCAAGCGCACGCGCGATGACGTCGCTCACGCCGCCGGCCGGATAGGCGACGACGATGCGGATGGTCTTGGGCAGCGGCTGCTGCGCGAATGCGGCGCCGTTGCCTGCGAGGGCAGCCAGCGCGAGGGCGCCGGCCAGCACGGTGCGGCGGGCGATGGAGGAATCTTGGAGCTTCATGTCTTCAGTCGATCGATGCGGCGGCGTCAGCCGCGCGGGTGATGCTGGGCGTGCAGCTGCTTCAGGCGCTCGCGCGCCACGTGGGTGTAGATGGTGGTGGTGGAGATGTCGGCATGGCCCAGCAGCATCTGCACCGCGCGCAGGTCGGCGCCGTGGTTGAGCAGGTGCGTGGCAAAGGCATGCCGCAGCGTGTGCGGCGACAGTGGCGAGCGGATGCCGGCAGCCAGCGCGCATTTCTTGACGATGATCCAGAACATGACCCGCGTCATGCCCGCGCCGCGCGCGGTGACGAAAAGGTCGGCGGTCTGCTGGCCGGCCAGGATTTCTTCGCGCGCCTCGTGAAGGTAGCGCTCCATCCAGTGCCGCGCTTCGGCGCCGAAGGGCACCAGGCGTTCCTTGCTGCCCTTGCCCATCACGCGCAGCACGCCTTCGTTCATGCCCAGGTCGAAAACCTTCAGGCCCACCAGCTCGCTCACGCGCAGGCCGCTGGCGTACATCAGCTCGAGCATGGCGCGGTCGCGCAGGCCCAGCGGGTTGTTCAGGTCGGGTGCGGCCAGCAGGTCTTCCACCTGCTTCTCGGTCAGCGTCTTGGGCACGCGCAGCGACTGGCGCGCGGGCATCAGTCGCAGCGTGGGGTCGGCATCGATGCGCTTCTCGCGCAGAGCCCAGCGGTAGTAGCGCTTGAAGACAGTGAGGCGCCGATTGGCCGAGGTGGCCTTGCCCTTCTGCGACAGGCGCGCACCCATGTAGGCCTGAAGGTCGTGCTCGCGCACCGCGTCCAGCGTGGCGTGCCGCTCGCGCAGCCACTGCGCCAGCAGGCTCAGGTCGCGCCGATACGCCTCGAGCGTGTTCTTGGCCAGGCCGTGCTCGAGCCACAGCGCATCGACGAACTCGTCGATTTCGGGGAAGGCGGTGGCAGCAGGCGCGGAATTCATCGGGGCGCAAGCCTAGCAAAACATAAAGAGAAAGCCGCCCGAAAGGCGGCTTTCTCTTTGCTCAGAGCTGATGCGTCCTCAGTCCAGGGTCAGCTTCTGCTTGGCAACCACTTGCTTGTAGATCGCCAGCTCGGCCTTGATCTGCTCGGCAAACTGCTCGGGCGTGTTGGCGACGACCACCGAACCCGTTTCCTCGATGCGCTTGCGCACCGCGGGCTCTTCCAGCGCCTTCTTCGCTCCGGCGTTGATCTTGTCCACCACTTCCTTGGGCAGGCCCTTGGGGCCCAGGATGCCGTAGTAGGCCATGCGGTTCACCGGCTCCAGGCCCACTTCCTTGAAGGTGGGCACGTTGGGCAGTTCCTTCAGACGCTGCGGCGCGGCCACCACGATGGGCACCAGCTTGCCGGCCTGGATGAAGGGCATGGCCGAGGGGAGGTTGTCGAAGATCATCGGCACCTGGCCGCCCACCGTGTCGGTCAGCGCCGGACCCGCGCCGCGGTACGGGATGTGGGTGACGTAGGTGTTGGTCAGGCTCTTGTAGAGCTCCATCAGCAGGTGGCCGATGCCGCCCGTGCCCGAGCTGGAGTAGGAATACTTGCCCGGGTTGCGCTTGAGCTCGGCCACGAATTCCTGGTAGTTCTTGGCCGGGAAGTTCGGGTTGACCGCGATCACGTTCGGCGTGGCCGCCAGGTTGATGATGGGCGTGAAGTCGGTGAGCGGGTTGTAGGGCGTCTTGGGGTTGATGGCCGGGTTGGCGGCCGTGCTCGACACGGTGGCCACGCCCAGCTTGTAGCCGTCCGGCGCTGCCTTGGCGGTTTCGTTGGCGCCCACGGCACCGCCGCCGCCGGCCTTGTTGATCACGATCACGCTCTGGCCCAGCACGCGGCTGAGCGGGTCGGCCACGACGCGGGCCACGATGTCGGTGGTGCCCCCTGGCGCGAAAGGCACCTGCAGCTCGATCGGCTTGTTGGGGTAGTTCTGCGCCAGGCTGGGGCCTGCCATGGTGAGCATCGCGCTGGCAGCGGCCATCGCGGCCCAATGGCGACTTTGAATCATCTAGGAATCTCCTTGATTGGAAGGGGTCGGGAACAAAATTCGAGACCTCGATGCTAGCGGCAAGCGCCGGCAGACCATTCCCTGGATTACCCATGGCAATGGCCGGTTTATCCTCGGATGGGTGAACCATGCCCAGCTGCTTTTTCCCGACTTCTCCCTGATCGCCTGCGGCTGGCTCCTGTGCCGATACACCGGCCTGAACCGCAAGGTCTGGGACCAGGTCGACAGCCTGGTGTACTACTTTCTCTTCCCTGTCCTGCTGTTCCACTCGATCGTGCGCAGCCCGCTGGACTTCGGCGCCACTTCCAGCCTGGTGGCCGCCGGCGTGATGCTGAGCCTGACGGGCATCGCCCTGTCCTACAGCCTGCCCTACCTGCCCTGGCTGCGTCATCACATCGACCGGCGCGAGCATGCGGCGAGCGCGCAGGTGGCCTTCCGCTTCAACTCCTTCATCAGCCTCACGCTGGCCGACCGGCTGGCGGGCGCACAGGGCCTGTTGCTGATCGCGGTGCTGATCGGCGTGTGCGTTCCCCTGCTCAACGTGGCCTCGGTGTGGCCGATGGCGCGCCATGCGCAGACCGGCTTCGTGCGCCAGCTGGTGCGCAACCCGCTCATCATCGCCACCGTCTCCGGGCTGCTGGCCAACATCCTGGGCTTCACCGTGCCGAACTGGCTCACGCCCACGCTGTCGCGCATCGGCGGCGCCTCGCTGGCCCTGGGCCTCATGGCCGCCGGCGCGGGCATGCAGTTCGCGACGCTGGGCCGGGGCAAGGTGCTGGCGGTGTCGGTGCTCTCGATTCGCCACCTGCTGCTGCCCCTGGTGGCCTGGGGCCTGACCCGCGCCATGCGGCTGGAGCCCACGCAGGCGGCCGTGCTGATGACCTTCTCCGCCGTGCCCACCGCTTCCAGCGCCTATGTGCTGGCGAGCCGGATGGGGTACAACGGCCCCTTCGTGGCGGGGCTCGTCACGCTGTCGACCTTGCTGGGAGTGGCGAGCCTGAGCTTCGCATTGGCACTGCCGAGGTGAGCCGAGCATGGATGCAGACCCGAACGATGCCCTCGATGTCGATGTGCTGATCGTCGGTGCCGGCCTGTCCGGCATCGGCGCTGCGAGCCACATCCGGCGCCGGTGCCCGCAGCACAGCGTCGCCATCGTGGAGGCGCGCGACCGCCTGGGCGGCACCTGGGACCTGTTCCGCTACCCGGGCGTGCGTTCCGACTCCGACATGCACACGCTCAGCTACGCCTTCCGACCCTGGACCGGCGAGCGCAGCATCGCCAGCGGCCCGGAGATCCTGCAGTACCTGCAGGACACGGCGCGCGAGGAAGGCGTGGCGCCGCTGATCCGCTACGGCCACGCCGTTCGCGAGGCGCGCTGGACCAGCGAGGACGCCCTGTGGACGGTGGGCATCGAGCGCAGCGATGGGAGCCTGCAACTGCGCTGCCGCTTCCTGCTGCTGTGCACCGGCTACTACGATTACCAGGGCGGCTACACGCCCGAGTTCGCCGGCCTCGATGCCTTTGCCGGCCGCGTGGTGCATCCGCAGCACTGGCCCGATGACTTCGACGCCATCGGCAAGCAGGTGGTGGTGATCGGCAGCGGCGCCACCGCCGTGACGCTCGTTCCGGCCCTGGCGACCCAGGCCTCGCACGTGACGCTGCTGCAGCGCTCGCCCACCTACATGGCCGTGCGGCCCTCGGTGGATGCCTCGGCCAACTGGCTGCGGCGCCGGTTGGGGCCGCGCCTCTCGCACGGCCTGAACCGCTGGCGCAACCTGCTCTTCACCATGTACGTCTACCGCACCTGCATGCGCAAGCCGCAGCGGGCCAAGGCCTTCCTGGTCGGCATGGTGCGCCAGCAGCTGGGCCCGGGCTACGACGTGACCCGGCACTTCACGCCGCGCTACAAGCCCTGGGAACAGCGCCTGTGCCTGGTGCCCGACGGCGACCTGTTCAGGCGCATCCGCGAGGGCCGCGTGAGCATGGTCACCGACGAGATCGACCACTTCACCCGCAACGGCATCGACCTAAAGAGCGGCGCGCACCTGAGCGCGGACATCGTGATCACCGCCACCGGCCTGAAGCTCAAGCCGCTGGGCGCGCTGAGGCTGGTAGTGGACGGACGCGCCATCGACCCTTCGCAACTCGTCTACTACAAGGGCGTGATGTTCGGCGGCGTGCCCAACCTGGCCACCGTGGTCGGCTACGTCAACGCCTCGTGGACGCTCAAGGCGGACCTGGCCAGCGTCTTCGTCTGCCGGCTGCTCAACCACATGCGCAGCCGCGGCTACGTGCAGTGCACGCCGCGCGTGGACGAGCACGCGGACGCAGCGCAGCCCTCGTGGGGCGCGCTGTCATCGGGCTATTTGCAGCGCGCGCATGCGCAACTGCCCAAGCAGGGCCGGGACAAGCCCTGGCAGCTGAACCAGAACTACCTCGCCGACTGGGTCCAGCTTCGCTGGGCGAAGCTGGCCGACGGCGTGATGCAGTTCTCTTCTTCTCAGGCCAGGGTGTAGGCCGTCTTCACCGTGGTGAAGAACTCCTGCGCGTACTTGCCCTGCTCGCGCGGGCCGTAGCTCGAGCCCTTGCGCCCGCCAAAGGGCACGTGGTAGTCCACGCCCGCCGTGGGCAGGTTCACCATCACCATGCCCGCCTGGCTGTGGCGCTTGAAGTGCGTGGCGTACTTCAGGCTGGTGGTGGCGATGCCCGCCGACAGGCCGAACTCGGTGTCGTTGGCCGTCGCCAGGGCTTCGTCGTAATCCTTCACGCGGATCACGCTGGCCACCGGGCCGAAGATCTCTTCCTTGTTGATGCGCATCGCCGCCACCGACTCGGAGAACAGCGCCGGCTGCATGTAGAAGCCATCGGTGTCCAGCTTCAGGCGCTGGCCACCCGCTGCCAGCGTGGCGCCCTCCCCTTTGCCAATCTCGATGTAGCTCAGGTCCTGCTCCAGCTGGCTCTGGCTGGACACCGGGCCGATGTCCGTGCCCTGCGCCAGCGCGTCGCCCACCTTGATCTTCTCCATGCGCGCCTTCATGGCCTCGATGAATTTGGGGTAGATGCCTTCGGTGACGATCAGGCGGCTGGAAGCGGTGCAGCGCTGGCCGGTGGAGTAGAAGGCGCTCTGCACGCTCAGTTCCACGGCTTGCGCCAGGTCGGCGTCATCCAGCACCACCTGCGGGTTCTTGCCGCCCATCTCCAGCTGCACCTTCTTGTGCGTCTCCACGCAGCGCTGCGCGATGCCGCGGCCCACGCCCACCGAGCCGGT
Source organism: Variovorax sp. OV329 (assembly GCF_900114785.1). Taxonomy (GTDB): domain Bacteria; phylum Pseudomonadota; class Gammaproteobacteria; order Burkholderiales; family Burkholderiaceae_C; genus Variovorax. The sequence continues at coordinate 9,482 of NZ_FOUG01000027.1, read as the reverse complement.
GAAGCTGATGGCATGCACGCCCGGGTGCTCGACCAGCGCGTTGCCGATGACGCTGCCGCGGCCCATCACCAGGTTGAACACGCCCGCGGGGATGCCCGAACGGCTGATGATCTCGGCGATCGCCCAGGCGCAGCCCGGCACCAGGTCGGCCGGCTTGAGCACCACGCAATTGCCGAAGGCCAGCGCCGGGGCGATCTTCCACGCCGGAATGGCGATGGGAAAGTTCCACGGCGTGATCAGGCCCACCACGCCCACGGGCTCGCGGGTGATCTCCACGCCGATGTTGGGGCGCACCGAGGGCAGCAGTTCGCCGGCCAGGCGCAGGCATTCGCCGGCGAAGAACTTGAAGATGTAGCCGGCGCGGGCCGCCTCGCCGATGCCTTCGGCCTTGGTCTTGCCCTCTTCGCGCGCCAGCAGCGTGCCCAGTTCTTCCTTGCGCGCCAGGATCTCGTTGCCGATCTTGTCCAGCGCGTCCGAGCGCGCCTGCACGCTGCCGGTGGCCCAGGCCGGGAAGGCCGCAGTGGCGGCGGCCACCGCCGCGTTCACCTGCGCGGCGTCGCCCTGGGCGTACTCGGCGATGGTGTCGGCCAGGTTCGACGGGTTGATGTTGGGGCTGTAGCTGTTGCCCTTGACCCACTGGCCGCCGATGAAGTTGTCGTGTTGCTGCATCTGGATTCGCTCCTCTTGAGGTGCCGCCGCTTATTGCGGGCCGAGAGTGTCGATCAGGGCCTTGAGCTTGTCCAATTCGTCGGGCTTGAGGTCGGTCAGCGGTGCGCGCACCGGGCCGGCGTCATGGCCGACGAGCTTGGCGCCCGCCTTCACGATGCTCACGGCGTAGCCGGGCATGCGGTTGCGCAGGTCCAGGTAGGGCATGAAGAAGTCCTTGAGCAGGCGGTGCTGCGTGGCCATGTCGTCGTCGCGCACGGCTTCGTAGAACTGGATCGCGGTCTTGGGGATGAAGTTGAACACCGCCGACGAGTACACCGGGGTTCCCAGCGCCTTGTAGGCAGCGGCATAGACCTCGGCCGTGGGCAGGCCGCCCAGGTAGGCGAAGCGGTCGCCCATCTTCTGGTAGATCGCGACCATGGCCTCGATGTCACCCACGCCGTCCTTGAAGCCCACCAGGTTCGGGTTGCGCTCGGCCAGCCTGGCCAGTGTCTCGGGCTTGAGGCGGCTGTTGGCGCGGTTGTAGACGATGACGCCGAACTTCACGCTCTTGCACACCGCTTCCACGTGCGCGGCCAGGCCTTCCTGGCCGGCTTCGGTCAGGTAGTGCGGCAGCAGCAGGATGCCGTGCGCGCCGGCCTTCTCGGCAGCTTGTGCGCACTGGATGGCGAAGCGGGTCGGGCCGCCGGTGCCGGCAATGATCGGCACCTTGCCGCGGCAGGTGTCGACCGCGGTCTGGATGATCTCGGGATATTCCTCGCCGGTCAGCGAGAAGAACTCGCCCGTGCCGCCGGCGGCGAACAGGGCCGTGGCACCGTAGGGCGCCAGCCATTCCAGGCGCTCGATGTAGCCCTTCTTGTCGAAGTCGCCGTTCGAATCGAAGTCGGTGAGCGGAAAGGAGAGCAGGCCGGAGCCCATGATGGTCTTGAGTTCTTGCGGATTCATCTGCGAACGGTCCAGTGAGGGTGGGTTGGGGATGGTGTGAGGGAAAGAAAGGAAATGCTCAGTCGAGCCGGATGTCGGCGTCCTTGACGACCTTGGCCCAGCGGGCGCGCTCCTTGTTGAAGAACTGCTCTTCCTCGGCCGGCGTCATGGTCACCACCTCGGCGCCCTGCCCGGCCAGGCGCGAGCGGATGTCGGCCGAGCGGATGATGGTGATGAGTTCCTTGTTCAGGCGGTTGACCACGGCGTCGGGCGTGCCGCGCGGCACGCGCACGCCCTGCCAGGTGCCGGACTCGAAGCCGGGCACGCCCTGTTCGGCCACGGTGGGCACGTTGCCGATCAGCGGCATGCGCGTGGCCTTGGACACGGCCAGCACCTTGAGCTTGCCGTTCTGCACCTGCGGCAGCGTGGCCAGCATGCCGTTCATCAGCACCTGGGTCTGGCCGGCTACCGTGTCCTGGATGGCCTGCACGCCGCCCTTGTAGGGCACGTACACCCACTTGGCGCCCACCGCGCGCTGCAGGGCCACGCCCGCCAGGTGCGGCGCGCTGCCGGTGGCGGTGACGGCGAAGTTCAGGTCGCTGGTCTTGGACAGCGCCACCAGCTCCTTCAGGCTGTCGGCCTTCACCGAGGGGTGCACCACCAGCAGGTGGGGCGAGTAGGCCAGCATGGTCACGCCGCGCAGGTCCTTGGAGGGGTCGAAGCTGAGCTTGGTGTAGACCGAGGGGCTGATGGCCAGCGCACCCACGTCGCACAGAAGCAGCGTGTAGCCGTCGGCCGGCGCCTTGGCGACCAGGTCGGCGCCCAGGTTGCCGTTGGCACCCGGCTTGTTGTCGACGATCACCGTCTGGCCCAGGGCCGCGGACAGCGGCTGGCTGATGGCGCGGGCGATGATGTCCGACGACCCGCCCGGCGGGTAGGGCACCACGATGCGGATCGGCTTGGTGGGATTCCACTCGGCCTGCGCCAGGGCGGGCGCATGCGCCCCGACCAGCGTGGCGCCCATCAGCAGGGAGGCACCGATCAGGTGGCGCCGGCGTTGAACGTTCATCTCTTGTCTCCTTGGGGTGTGGAAGGGAGCCGGCCCATGCCTTCGCCGCGGATTGCAGCGGGCATCGTGTCCGACTTGTCATCAGTCATCGTACAACTGAAAGAACGACTTGTCCAGCCGGATGGCGGCCGATCGCCGCCGGATTCACGGATCAGCGGGAGGGCTTGGCCTCGGCGCCCTGCTGTGCCAGGCGCGCGGCCTCCTGCGCCAGCCGCAGGCGTTCGCGGCTGTTGGTCAGGTGGATGCGCATGGCGGCGCGCGCCGACTCGGAGTCGCGCCGGGCGATGGCGGCGTAGATCTCCTCGTGCTCGCGGTTGACCCGGCTCAGGTACTCGGCGCCTCGGTCGATGTTGCGCAGGGCATTGATGCGGGTGCGCGGGATGATCGTGGTGCCCAGGTGGCTCATGATGTCCGCGAAGTACGGATTGCCGGTGGCCTGGGCGATCTCCAGGTGGAAGCGGAAGTCCGGCGCCACGGTGTCCCCGGCCTGGGCGACGTTGGTCTCGAAGTCGTCCAGCGCCTGGCGCATGGCCTGCAGCTGCGCCTCGGTGTGGCGGCTGGCCGCCAGGCCGGCCGACTCGGTCTCCAGGCTGATGCGCAGTTCCAGCACCGCCAGCACGTCGACCGAGGTGGCGATGTCGCCCGCATCCAGCCGGAACATGCCCGTGGTGCGCGGCTGCAGCACGAAGGTGCCGATGCCGTGGTGCGTTTCCACCAGGCCGCCCGCCTGAAGCTTGGACAGCGCTTCGCGCACGACGGTCCGGCTCACGCCGAAGGACTGCATGATGGCCGACTCGGTGGGCAGCTTGTCGCCCGGCCGCAACGCGCCGTCGCGGATCTGGATGCCGAAGGCGTCCACCAGGGCGTGCGCCAGTCCCCGGCCCCGAGGCCGCGCGCGGGTCGCCGGCGCGACCGGCGCGTCGGCCGGGGCGCCGGTGGGCCTGGGAAGCTCTGTTGACACGCGCGACATGGCCTGATGATAATTGCGCGGCAGTTGTACGACAACAGATAACTTACGATACCTATGAGCGAGACATCCGGCAAGACTCCGGCCCCAGCCACTACTGCGGCCCCCAAGCTTTCCCGCCTGCTGCTGACCGGCGCCGCCGGCGGCCTGGGCAAGGTGCTGCGCGAGCGCCTGCAACCCTTTGCCCAAGTCATCCGCCTGTCCGACGTCGCCGAGATGGCACCCGCGGCCGGCGCCCACGAGGAAGTGACGCCCTGCAACCTGGCCGACAAGAAGGCCGTGGACGCCCTGGTGGCCGGCTGCGACGCCATCGTCCACCTGGGCGGCGTGTCCGTCGAGCGCCCTTTCGAGGAAATCCTCGAAGCGAACATCAAGGGCGTCTTCCACATCTACGAGGCGGCCCGCCGCCACGGCGTGAAGCGCGTGGTGTTCGCCAGTTCCAACCACGTGATCGGCTTCTACGAGCAGAGCGAGCACATCGACGCCCACGCCGCGCGCCGGCCCGACGGCTACTACGGCCTGTCCAAGTCCTTCGGCGAGGACGTGGCCCAGTTCTACTTCGACCGCTACGGCATCGAGACGGTGAGCATCCGCATCGGCTCTTCCTTCCCCGAGCCGCTGAACCGCCGGATGATGAGCACCTGGCTCAGCTACCGCGACCTGACCAGCCTGATCGAGAAATCGCTCTTCACGCCGGACGTGAAGCACACCGTGGTCTACGGCATGTCGGCCAACCGCGACGTGTGGTGGGACAACAGCGCGGCGGCGCACCTGGGCTTCGTGCCGCAGGACAGCTCCGAGGTCTTCCGCGCCAAGGTCGAGGCGCAGCCGCCGGTGGCACCCACCGATCCCAACGCCATCTACCAGGGCGGCGCCTTCACCGCCCAGGGCCCCTTCGGCGACTGAGGCGAATCCCGCGTTGCCTCACATGCAAGCCGAACTCATCCTCGACGCGCGCTGCGCCACGGGCGAAAGCCCCGTGTGGAGCGCGCAGGAGCAGGCCCTCTACTGGGTGGACATTCCCGCCCGCCAGCTGCATCGCATCGACCCGTCCACCGGCGCCCACAAGATCTGGACCGGCGACGAGATGCTCGCCTGCATCGCGCCGCGCGCCGGCCACCCGGGCCAATGGATCGCCGGCATGGAAAGCGGCCTGTTCGCCATCGCCACGCGAGACGACGGCACCCTGGCCACGACGCGCCTGGCCCACGTGGCACACGAGCAATCGGGCATGCGCTTCAACGACGGCCGCTGCGACCGCCAGGGCCGCTTCTGGGCCGGCACCATGCTGATGGACATGGCCGCGGCCCGCGAGGTCGGCCGCGTCTACCGCTACCAGAGCGACGTCAACGCCGAAGCGGCGCTGCGGGTGCACTTCGAGCACATGATCGTGCCCAACGGCATGGCCTTCAGCCCCGACGGCCGCACCATGTACCTGTCGGACTCGCATCCGAACGTGCAGGCCATCTGGGCCTTCGACTACGACACCCAGACCGGCACGCCGCACAACCGGCGCCTGTTCGTGGACATGAAGCCCCTGCCCGGCCGCCCCGACGGTGCCGCGGTCGACGCGGATGGCTGCTACTGGATCTGCGGCAACGACGCCGGCCTGGTGCACCGCTTCACGCCGGAGGGCAAGCTCGACCGCTCGCTGGCCGTGCCGGTGAAGAAGCCCGCGATGTGCGCCTTCGGCGGCAGCGCGCTCGACACCTTGTTCGTGACCTCCATCCGCCCGGGCGGCGACCTGTCCGACCAGCCCCTGGCCGGCGGCGTGTTCGCGCTGAACCCCGGCGTGAAGGGCCTGCCCGAGCCCGATTGCCGGTTCTGAGTTTTTCAAGCGTTTCCATCAGATTTCAACCACCCACCAAAGAGGAAGACAAATGAAATACACCCGCACCCTGATCGCGCTCGCCGCGAGTGCCTGCGCCCTGGCTGCACACGCCGTCGAGTTCCGCTCGGCCGACGTGCACAACAGCGACGAATACCCCACCGTGGCGGCCGTGAAGCACATGAGCGAGTTGCTGGAAAAGCGCAGCAACGGCAAGTACAAGATCAAGGTCTTCAACAAGAGCGCCCTCGGCTCGGAGAAGGAGACCATCGACCAGGTCAAGATCGGCGCGCTGGAGATGAACCGCGTGAACATCAGCGCGCTGAACTCCATGTGCCCGAAGACGCTGGTGCCCACCATGCCCTTCCTGTTCAGCTCGATCGACCACATGCGCAAGACGCTGGACGGCCCGATCGGCGAGGAAATCCTCAAGGGCTGCGAGCATGAAGGCCTGGTCGGCCTGGCCTTCTACGACAGCGGCGCGCGCTCCATCTACGCCAAGAAGCCGGTGAAGTCGGTGGCCGACACCAAGGGCCTGAAGATCCGCGTGCAGCAGTCCGACCTGTGGATCGCGCTGGCCAGCGCCATGGGCGCCAACCCCACTCCCATGCCTGCCGGCGAGGTCTACACCGCGCTGAAGACCGGCCTGATCGACGCCGCCGAGAACAACATCCCCTCCTACGACGGCTTCAAGCACTACGAGGCGGTGAAGATCTACTCGCGCACCGAGCACTCGATGGCGCCGGAAATGCTGGTGATGTCCAAGGCCGTGTACGACAAGCTGTCCAAGGAAGACCAGGCGCTCTTCCGCCAGGCCGCCAAGGACTCCGTGCCTTTCCAGCGCAAGAAGTGGGACGAGCAGGAAGCCAAGTCGCTGGACGTGGTGACCAAGGGCGGCGCGACCATCGTCACGGACGTGGACAAGGCCTCCTTCCGCACGGCCATGGCCCCCGTGTACGCCAAGTTCATCACCACGCCTGACCTGCAACGCCTGGTGAAGGCCGTGCAGGACAGCGGCAAGTAAGTAAGTCGCGCGCCTTGTCGTGAACCCGTTCCCGCCCCGCACGGCGGGGACGGTCCCGGACCCATCCTGAAGAGACTTCCATGACCCTCGCCGCCCAACCGGCAGAGACGGCCGCGGACGTGAACGACGTGCCCCTTCAGCTCCACGAGCTGAACGAGGGGCACGAGCGTCCGCCCGCGCGCCACCTCTACTCGCGCATCTGCGCCTTTCTTTCCAAGTACAGCCTGATGCTGGCCGTGGTGATGCTCATCGGCATCATCGTGTGCGTGCAGTACCAGGTGGTGGGCCGCTACGTCTTCAACGACACGCCGACCTGGGCCGAGGACCTGGCGCTGCAGCTGGTGCTGTACGTCACCGCCTTGGGCGTGGCCGTGGGCGTGCGCGACTCGGGCCACATCGGGCTCGATTCGCTGGTGTCCCTGCTGCCCGAATCGGCGCGCCTGAAGGTCGAGATCCTGATCCACGCGCTGGTGGCCTTCTTCGGCGCCATCATGGTGTGGAGCGGCTGGATGTGGACCCAGCTCAAGTGGACCGACCTCAAGCCCATGCTGCACATCCCCGTGGGCGCGGACTACCTCGCGCTGGTGGTGGCGGGCATCCTCATCGTGCTTTTTTCAATCGAACATATCGTCGCGCTGCTGCGCGGCGAGGAAGTGGTGCCAGCGTGGAACTGACTGTCCTGACCATCGCCTTCGCGGCACTGCTCGTCCTGGGCGTGCCGGTGGCCTTCTCGATCGGCCTGGCCTCGGTGGCCACGGTCTGGTATGCGGGCCTGCCCACCGCCGTGGTGTTCCAGAAGATGGTCGGCGGCATGCAGATCTTCTCCTTCCTGGCCATCCCCTTCTTCGTGTTCGCCGGCGAACTCATGCTCTACGGCGGCATCGCCCAGCGCATCGTGCGCTTCGCCAACAGCCTGATCGGCCACGTGCGCGGCGGCCTGGGCATGAGCAACGTGGTGGGCTGCACGCTGTTCGGCGGCGTCGCCGGCTCGCCGGTGGCCGACGTCTCGGCCATGGGCTCGGTGATGATCCCGCTGATGAAGAAGGAAGGGTACGACGCCGACTACGCGGTCAACGTCACGACCCACGCGGCCCTGGTGGGCGCACTGATGCCCACCTCGCACAACCTGATCATCTTCACGCTGGCCACCACGGGCATCGCCTCGGTGAGCGTGCTCAGCCTGATCCTCGCGGGCCTCATTCCCGCGCTGATCCTCACGCTGTGCAACCTGGCGGCGGCCTACTACGTGGCCATCAAGCGCGGCTACCCGATCCGCGGCGCCTTCCCGGGCTGGAGCGAAGTGCTGGCCGCCTTCATCGCGGCCCTGCCGGGGCTGCTGATCGTGGTCATCATCCTGGCGGGCATCCTGTCGGGCGTGTTCACCGCCACCGAGTCGGCCGCCACCGCGGTGCTGTGGGCGCTGATCGTCACGGTGTTCGTGTACCGCTCGCTGAGCTGGCACGACTTCATCAAGGCCTGCGCCAAGGCCTGCCGCACCACCGGCGTGGTGCTGCTGCTGATCGGCATCTCCTCGGCCTTCGGCTACTTCATGGCGCTGTACGAAGTGCCGCAGAAGACCGGCGAGCTGATGACCAGCGTGTCGAGCTCGCCCTGGGTCATCTTCCTGATGATCAACGTGCTGCTGTTCGTGCTGGGCACCTTCCTGGACATGGCAGCCACCATCCTGATCTGCACGCCCATCTTCCTGCCCATCGCCATGCAGTTCGGCATGAGCCCGGTGCAGTTCGGCATCGTGATGCTGATCAACTGCGCGCTGGGGCTGAACACGCCACCGGTGGGCACCACGCAGTTCATAGGATGCGCGATCGGGGAGGTCTCCGTGGGGACGGTGATGCGGTCCATCTGGCCCTTCTACGGCGCGCTGCTGGTGTGCCTGATGCTGGTGACCTACGTGCCCTCCTTCTCGATGTGGCTGCCCGAGCTCTTCAACCCGACCGTCGTCGCCAAGTAGCCCGAGCATCGCCATGAGCACCCGCGCGCCCCATCGCATCCAGGTCCATCCGGCCGACAACGTCGCCATCGTCGCCAACGACGGTGGCCTGAAGGCCGGCACGGTGTTCGACGACGGCCTCGCCCTCGTCGACAACGTGCCGCAGGGCCACAAGGTGTCGCTGGTCGACCTGGCCGAAGGCGATGCGGTGCTGCGCTACAACGTGGCCATCGGCTACGCCCTCAAGCCCATTCCCGCAGGCAGCTGGGTGCACGAGCGCCTGCTGCAGATGCCCGCCGCGCGCGAGCTGCAGGGCCTGCCCATCGCCACCGTCAAGCCGCCGGCTGCCGCGCCGCTGGAAGGCTTCAGCTTCGAGGGCTTCCGCAACCCCGACGGCACGGTGGGCACGCGCAACATCCTGGCGATCACCCAGACCGTGCAGTGCGTGGCCGGCGTCACCGACTTCGCCGTGCAGCGCATCAAGGCCGAGCTGCTGCCCAAGTATCCGCATGTCGACGACGTGGTGGCGCTGGAGCACAGCTACGGCTGCGGCGTGGCCATCGACGCGCCCGACGCGATCATTCCCATCCGCACCCTGCGCAACATCAGCCTGAACCCCAACTTTGGTGGCGAGGTGATGGTGGTGAGCCTGGGCTGCGAGAAGCTGCAGCCCGAGCGCCTGCTGCCCCCCGGCACCATCCCGCTGGTGGATGAGCGCAACGTGGCCGACGTGGGCGAGAACGCCACCAGCCAGCTGGACGTGGTGTGCCTGCAGGACGAGGCGCACGTGGGCTTCATGTCCATGATCGACTCGGTCATGCGCCAGGCCGAGGAACACCTGGAGCGCCTGAACGCGCGCCGGCGTGAGAGCGTGCCCGCCAGCGAACTGGTGGTGGGCGTGCAGTGCGGGGGCAGCGATGCCTTCTCGGGCGTCACGGCCAACCCGGCAGTGGGCTTTTGCACCGACCTGCTGGTGCGCGCGGGCGCCACCGTGATGTTCTCCGAAGTGACCGAGGTGCGCGACGGCATCGACCAGCTCACCTCGCGCGCGAC
>NZ_FOUG01000007.1 GCF_900114785.1 Variovorax sp. OV329 | reverse complement strand
GGCTACGCGGGTCTGGACAACGAGTTGTTCTACATGGACAAGACCATGATGGTCTTCGGGGACGCCAAGAAGGTGGTCGAGGACATGGGCAAGGCAATCGAGTAGCCCACGCCGCCGTGCAGCGTCGCGCCGCCGCTGCTACGCTGTGGCCAGTGCCTTCGCAACCCATTGAAGACTACGCCCTCATCGGCGACTGCCACACCGCGGCCCTGGTGGGCCGCAACGGTTCCATCGACTGGCTGTGCCTGCCGCGCTTCGACGCGCCGGCCTGCTTCGCCGCGCTGCTGGGCGGTCCGGAACACGGGCGCTGGCTGGTTGCGCCGGTGAAGGAGCCGCGGCGGGTCACGCGCCGCTACCGCCCCGGCACGCTGGTGCTGGAAACCACCTTCGAGACCGCCGAGGGTGCGGTCCGCATCACCGACTGCATGCCCATGTCCAACGGCCGGGCCGACGTGCTGCGCATGGTCGAGGGCCTGCGTGGCCGCGTGCCGATGCACATGGAGCTGGTCATGCGCTTCGACTACGGCTCCATCGTGCCCTGGGTGCGCCGCGAGGACGGCACGCTGGTGGCGACCGCCGGCCCCGATACGCTGAAACTGCGCACGCCGGTCAAGACGCATGGCCGCCAGCTGCGCACGCTGGCCGAGTTCGAGGTGTCGGCGGGCGAGTGCATCCCCATGCAGCTGAGCCACCGCGCCTCGCACCTGCCGGCGCGTCCGCCGCAATCGCCGCGCAAGCTGCTCGAAGCCACCGAGCGGCAATGGAAGGAATGGTCCGCACGCTGCAGCTACCGCGGCCGCGGCAAGGCCGACGTGCTGCGCTCGCTCATCACCCTCAAGGCGCTGACCTACAAGCCCTCGGGCGGCATCGTCGCGGCGCCCACCACCTCGCTGCCCGAGGAGCCCGGCGGCGTGCGCAACTGGGACTACCGCTACTGCTGGCTGCGCGACGCCACCTTCACCCTCAACACGCTGCTGCTCGCGGGCTACACCGAGGAGGCGGGCGCCTGGCGCGAATGGCTGCTGCGCGCCATCGCCGGCCGGCCGGCCGACATCCAGACCCTCTACAGCGTGACCGGCGAGCGCCGCGTGGACGAGTACGAGCTGGACTGGCTGCCCGGCTACGAAGGCGCCGCGCCCGTGCGGGTGGGCAATGCGGCCGCGCGCCAGTTGCAGCTGGACACCTACGGCGAGCTGATGGACACGTTGCACCTGGCCCGCCGCGCCGGGCTGCCGCCGCGGCCGCATGCCTGGCGCATCCAGCACGCGCTGCTTGACTTCCTCGAGAAGCACTGGGCCGACCCGGACGAGGGCATCTGGGAAATCCGTGGCCCGCGCCGCCAGTTCACGCATTCCAAGGTGATGGCCTGGGTGGCCTTCGACCGCGCGGTGAAGTCTGTGGAGCAGTTCGGCCTGGACGGACCGGTGGACCGTTGGCGCGAGTTGCGCGACACCATCCACGCGCGTGTCTGCCGCGAGGGCTACAACCGCAAGCGCAAGAGCTTCGTTCAATGCCTGGGCGGCAGCGAGCTGGACGCCAGCCTGCTGCTGATTCCGCAGGTGGGCTTCCTGCCGCCGGAGGACCCGCGCGTGAAGGGCACGGTGGAAGCGGTGCGGCGCGAACTCAGCCGCGGCCCCTTGGTGTGGCGCTACCAGACCGCGACGGGTGTGGACGCCCTGCCGCCGGGCGAGGGCAGCTTCCTGCCCTGCAGCTTCTGGCTGGTCGACGGCCTGGCGCTGGTGGGCCGGCGCGCAGAGGCCGAGGCCCTGTTCGAGCGCGTGATGGCGCTGCGCAACGACGTGGGCCTGCTGTCCGAGGAAATCGACGGCGCCACCGGCCGCATGCTGGGCAACTTCCCGCAGGCCTTCAGCCACATGGCGCTGGTGAACACCGTGCGCCTGCTGGGCCTGTCGCGCCAGCGCATCGAGCGCTTCAGCCGCAAGGGCGAGCGGCTGGCATCGGCGCCACAGGCCAGCGATGGCAAGGCGCGCGCCGCGAAGGCCAGCGCAGCGCCCGCCAGGAAGAAGCCGCGCAGCTAATCCGCCAGGCGAAGCCCCTGGCGTTCCACGCTCGATGCGATCTGGACCACGATGTTGCGCCCCAGGCGCGTCATGCCGAAGAGGGTTCGCTCGGACACCCGCGTGAGTTCACCGACCGTGTGCAGGTCGTTGCGCCGCAGGACGTTGGTGGCCCGCACGGACAGGCCCAGGACCTCGATGTCGGCCTCGAGAAGCGAATTGCAGTGTGGCTGGGAATTCATGGAAAGCGCGATGCGGATGACAACGGCTTTTTGCAAGTGCCGTGCCGCGTCGCAGCGCCTGTGTTTTCCCTGGAAGCGCCTCGTCACACGCTGGTCGATGACTGTGCTTCGTGCAGATTCTTTGGCCAGAATTCAGGCAACTGCCTGCAGGATCTACAGGGTTCTCCCTGAAGGTTGCCGGTTCACTCCACTGCGATGCCGGCCCGATGTGCCAGTGCGCGGTAGCGCGCAATCTCGCCTTCCATCTGCGTGCGGAAGCCCGCCGCGCCGATGGCCACCGGTTCCATGCCTTGCGCACGCAGCTGCGCCTGCAGGGCCGGGTCGGCCATCACGGCGGTGAGTTCACGCGACAGGCGCTCCACCACGGGCGCGGGCGTCTTCGCCGGCGCGGCAAAGCCGTACCAGGCGTCGAAGGTTGCCTCGGGCAGCTGCTGCTCGGCCAGGGTCTTCACCTCGGGCAGCAGGCTGGAGCGGCCGGCACCCACGATGCCCAGGGCGCGCAGCTTGCCGGCCTTGATGTGCGGCGCCACCGTGGCGACGGTGTCGATGTCCACCTCGATCTCGCCGCTCATCACGGCCAGCGTGGCCTGCGCGCTGCCTTTGTACGGCACGTCCTGCAGCTTCACACCGGCGGCCAGGGCGAAGAGTTCGCCCGCCAGGTGCGGGCCGGAGCCGGCGCCGAAGGTGGCATAGCGGATGCCCTGCGGCCTGGCCTTGGCGGCGGCGACGAGCTGGTCCACCGACTTCCAGGGCGCGCCGCTTGCCACCACCAGCACGAGGGGCGTGCGCGCCACGATGGCCACGGGCGCCAGGTCGCGCAGCGGGTCGTAGGGCAGCTTCGCGCGCAGGGCCGGGTTCACGCTGAAGCTGGTGGAGCCCGAGAGCAGCAGCGTGTAGCCGTCCGGCGCCGCCTTGGCCACCGCGTCGGTGCCGATGATGGTGGAGGCGCCGGGCTTGTTGTCGATGACCACCGGCTGCTTCAGCCGCTCGCCCAGCTTCTGGCCCAGCGCGCGCGCCACCAGGTCGGTGCCGCCGCCGGGCGGGAAGGGCACCACCAGCCGGATCGGCTTGGCGGGCCAGGCTTCCTGGGCCTGCGAAAGACCGGGGACGAGCACGGCACCTGCAATGGCGAGGGCGTGAAGGAACTGGCGCTTGATCATCAAGGGAGAACTCCGGAAATCGATCAGGTGGGGGTGGTCTGGTCAGGCTGCGGCCTTCAGCGCCCCGGCCTTCCAGGGCGCGTTCGACTCGCCCAGGTCCCAGTACAGGCCGGCCATGAGCTGAAGCCCTTCGCGCGCCAGCGGCGCGAGCAGGTGCTCGTGCGGCGCATGTTGCGCGCAGGCCGGGTAGGAATGCGGCACCCACAGCGTGGGCAGGCCCAGCAGGCGAGCGAAGATGTCGTTGGGCAGCGAGCCGGCGAGGTTGGGCAGCAGGTCGGGACGGCTGCCGCTGCTGGCCTCCATGGAGCGCAGCGCCCAGCCGACCCAGGGGTTGTCCAGGTCCAGCCGCGTGGCCGCGCCGCTGAGCGTCACCTTCACTTCCACCTGGGGGAAGCCTTGCGCCGCGAGGTGCTCGCGCACGATGCGCTCCAACTCCTGCCAGGGCGTGCCCACCACGAAACGCAGCTGGCAATGGGCCACGGCTTCGGAAGGGATCGCGTTGACCGGACGCTGCGGCTGTCCGGCCCCCAGGGCCAGCACCTCCAGCGTGTTCCAGCCCACCAGGCGCTCGGCCGGCGTGAAGCCGGGCTCGCCCCAGTCGATGCTGAGTTCGGGGTCGTCGGCGCCGCCGCCGATCTCCAGTTCCGCCACGGCGGCGCGCAGGGCTTCGCTCATCGGCGGCGGGCGCAGCGCATCGACCAGGATGCGTCCGCGCGCATCCACCAGCGTGGCCAGCGCATGCGCCAGCACCGTGGCCGGATTGCTCAGCACGCCGCCCCAGTTGCCCGAGTGGTAGCCGCGCTCGCGTGCCTTCAGCCGAAGGCTGAAGTTGACCGCGCCGCGCGAGCCGAGGAAGAGGGTGGGGCGCGCGGCCCGCACGCGCGGCCCGTCGCTGGCGATGAAGAGATCGGCCGCCAGCTCGTGGCGGCGCTGCGCGCACACCGCTTCCAGCCCGGGCGAGGCGGCTTCCTCGCCCATCTCGACCAGCCAGGTGATGTTGTAGCCCAGGCGCCCGTCGCGTGCCTTGAGCACCGCCTCCAGCGCGCCCAGCGCGATGCTGTGCTGCCCCTTGTTGTCGGCGGTGCCTCGGCCGTACCAGCGCTCGCCCTCGGCCACCAGTTGCCAGGGCGAGAGGCCGTCGCGCCACAGTGCGTCCTGCCCGCTCACCACGTCGCCGTGGCCGTAGCTGAGCACCGTGGGCAGGCGCGGGCCTTCCACACGGCGTGCGATCAGGAAGGGGCCGCCACCGGGCGCGGGGTTGGCGACGATCTCGCAGTCGAAGCCCAGCGGCGCCAGGCGCGGCACCAGCTCCTCCTGCAGGTAGGCCGCGAGCGAAGGCGGCACGCTGCCCGTGTCGCTCTCGGTGCGCATCGCCACGCGGCGCGAGAGGTCATCGAAGAATCGGCCGTTGTCGAAATAGGCGCCGGCCAGCGCTAGTGCATCGTGTCGCTTCATGGGGTGCTCCCGAGGATGACGCAAGTTGAAGGCCGGATGGGTATTGCCGCTACCACCGATTTGGCACACTGGCGTTGCCTTTGAGGCAATCGACTGGACAATCCATGAACCCCTCGCTGCTCAGCATCCCGATGCGCTACTTCCTGGAAGTGGCGCAGGCCGGCTCGGTCAACCAGGCCGCGGCGCGGCTTTTCGTCGCCGCCTCGGCGGTGAGCCGCCAGATCGCCAAGCTGGAGGACGGCCTGGGCACGCCGCTGTTCGAGCGGCAGCGCCAGGGCATGGTGCTTACCGCCGCCGGTCAGCGCCTGGCCGGCCACCTGCGCAACACGGTGCTCGATGCCGGGCAGGTGATCGACGAGGTGCGCAGCCTGGGCGGCCAGTCGGCGGGCCGCGTACGCATCTGCTGCACCGAGGGCTTTGCCAGCGGCTTCATGCAGCGGCTGATGGGCAGCTTCCAGGCGGCAACGCCGTCGGCCGCCATCGAGCTGCACGTGGGCACGCCGGAGGAGGTCAGCCAGCGGCTGCTGCGCGGCGAATCGGACATCGGCCTGAAGTACGTGGTGGCGCCCGAGGCCGGCCTGCATGTGGAGCATGCGGCGCCCGCCCCGGTGCTGGCCGTGATGCGGCCGGCACATCCGCTGGCGCGCCGCCGAGTGGTCGAACTGGCGCAGGCGGTGCGCCATCCGCTGCTGGTGGGCAGCCCCGGCATGACGGCGCGGCAATTGCTCGACCTGGCCTGCAGCGCCAAGGGCCTGCAGTACCGGCCGCTCTTCGTGAGCAACTTCTCCTCGGTGATGCTGCCGCTGCTGCGCAGCAGGGACATCATGCTGTCCAGCCGGCTTACCGTGGCGCACCTGCTCGAGGCCGGCGAGTTGGTGGCCCGCCCCTTCGATGAACCGCTGCTGCAGCAGCGCCGGCTCCAGGCGCTGACGCTGGAGGGGCGCACGCTGCCGCCGCTGGTGGGCGGCTTCGTGCGCCACATGGTGGCTTCGATCGCCGCGTCCGCCGCAGCGAAGGCCGGCGCCCGCCGACAGGCGGGGCGCGCCGGGTAGACGCTCTCAGGCCGTGGCGGCGCGAGGCGGCAGGAAGCCCTTGGCATGGGCCAGGTCCGGCCATGGCATGACGGTCTCGCCGCAGACAAGCCAGTTTCCGTCGACCTTGCGCAAGCGCAGTTCGTACAGCGCCGGATCGGCCAGCTCGCTCATGCGCCGGAACAGGATCGCCGTGGCGTCGTCGCCTTGCTCCTCGATGTGCAGGATGCGCTTTTCCGTCGACAGCGGCTTCTCGCCGGCATCGCGCCGGCTTCGAAACTCCGCCATCATCTCGGCCTTCGTGAAGCGGGCCACCTCGCCCTGGGGCGTCAGGACGAGAAAGCCCAGGTCCTCGGTGTAGAGCCGCTCCATCTCGTCCATGCGGTAGTGGCTGCCGGTGTCGGCGAGCACGTCGATGAAGGCGACGATCTCGGGGTTATGGGTTGGGTTCATGGCTTGGTTCTCACGAGAAGGATGAAAGATTCAGGTCAGCGCAATGCCACCATCGACACGCAGGTCGACGCCGGTGATGAAGCGGCTGTCGTCCGAGGCGAGGAATAGGGCTGCGCTCGCAAGCTCTTCGGTCGTCGCCAGCCGGCCCAGCGGTATCGCCGACGCCATCGCGTTCTCGAAGGCGGGCCGGTCGGCTTCGGACACGCCCAGCTTCTCGAGGATGGGCGTGTCCGTCGGTCCTGGGCTCAGCACGTTGACGCGGATACGCCGTGCCTTGAACTCCAGCGCCCAGCTGCGCGCGAAGGCGCCGATGGCCGCCTTGGTGCCGGCATAGACCGCATGGTTCTCCAGCACCTTGGCGCTGGCGATCGAGCCGGTGAGGATGATCGATGCGCCATCGCGCATCAGCGGCAGTGCCCGGGTCACGCCAAAGAACACGGCGCGCGTGTTGCTGCCGAACTGCGCGTCGTAGCTCTGCACGCTCACGGCCTCGGAGGCTTCGATGTTGTTCATGCCCGCGTTGGCCATGTAGATGTCGATGCCGCCGAAGCGCTCGGCGACTTCGGCAATGAGCCGTTCGTGCGTCTGCAGATCGCCGACGTCGCCGACCACGCCGAAGGCTGCGGGGCCCAGCTCGGCCACGGCCGCGTCGACCGCCTGCTGCCGGCGGCCGACGATCGCGACGCGCGCACCCTCCGCGACGAAGGCCTTGGCCGCCGCCAGGCCGATGCCGCTGTTGCCCCCGGTGACGACGGCGAACTTTCCCGATAGCTTGCTCATGTGCATTCCTTGAATTGAGTTGAGCCATGAATCTAGGGAGCGGAAGGCGCGTCGAGTAGGCCCCTGCATGGACAAACAGCTGTTCCAGAAAGGCACGACTGGCGCGCTTGGCGATGGGCAGCGAGTTCAGTTGGCTTGCGGCGCGACGCACCCGACCGGTGAGGGTGGCTGCAGGCCGGGCAGGCTCAGGTGGCGCTGCCCTGCCGGGCCGGCGTCCAGGTCCGCTCGCGCCAACGCTTGATGGGCATGTCCACCAGGTGCAGGCAGATCGCTGCCATGGGAAAGGAAAAGCCGATGGCGCAGGCCAGCGTGATCCACGTGGGCGTTTCCAGCGTACGCAGCGTGAAGACCAGCGGGAAGTGCCAGATGAAGATGCCGTAGGACAGCCGTCCGATGTACACCATCGGCCGCGAAGCGATGACGCCGCCGGTCGGGCGTTGCGCGGCATGGCACACCAGCACGAAGGCGCACAGCTCCGCCAGCGTGATCGACAGAGTCACCGCCTCCGTGTTGCGGTGGAAGGGCAGCGAGGGCATGAAGGGCAGGGCCACCGCAAAGGCCAGGGCCGCGCAGGCCACCGCGAGCGAAAGGCCCGACATCCTGGGCCGTGCCAGCGCCGCGATGGCGCCCAGCAGGATGCCGGTCATGCGCGTGTCGAAGCTGAAGTAGGCCTGCTGCCACCGCCAGTTGAATGCAACGAAGCAGCGCCACGTGGTCAAGACGATGAAGGCCGCCAGCAGCCAGGCCACCGGACGGCGCGTGCGCAGCAGCACGGGCAGCAGCAGGGGCCACAACAGGTAGAACTTCTCCTCCACGCCCAGCGACCAGGTGTGCGCGACCGTGGGCGGCAGGGTCGTCATGAAGGCCATCGCGTAATCCATGACGTAGAAGGCCGAGAGCGAGGCCATCATCCAGCGGTTTTCCGTCGGCCACACGAGGGGCGCCAGGCCGATGTAGGCCGCGAGCATCAGCAGCAGCGTGGGATAGAGCCGCAGCGCCCGCCGGGCATAGAAGCGCCCGACCTCGATGCCGCCGCCATGCCGGTATTCGCCGGCCAGCATCGAGGTGATGAGGTAGCCCGAGATGACGAAGAACATGTCCAGGCCGGCGAAGCCGCCGCCTGCCCCCGGCACATTGCAATGGAAGAAGACGACCGCGAGGACCGAAAGCGCGCGCAGGCCATCGAGCGCCGGGTTGTGCTGCATGGTGCTTTTCGCGTTGCGGTGTCAGTGGGTTGCGAGCGGGTCGGGCCGGCACGGCTGCAGCAGGGTCCTGCCACAGGCGGGGTAGTCCGGCGGCCCGTCCACGCCGGGCAGCACGCCCAGGCGCACCAGCGAGTCGTACCTGGCGGTGTGCAGCACATGCAGCCGCTGCGGCTGCGTGAAGGTGTCGAACACCAGGCCGCCGGTCTGCGAGGGCGTGTCGATCCAGATGCGAAGCCTGGAGCCCTGGCGGAAGTAGTGCCCCATCTTGTTGATCTCGACGCGGGCGAGCACCGGCTGGCCGGGCAGCACGGGGCTGAGCTGATCGGGCCGCTCGGTGTGCACCGGCAGCAGCGGGGTCGAGCGCGCGTCGTCGAGGGTGCGGTTCGACAGGCGCAGCCAGCCACGCTGCACGTAGGTCTCCTGGCCATCCGGTCGCAGTTCGGTCACCGTGACCTGGAAGTCCGCGTCGCCGGCGTTCGCCGTGACCCAGAGGTCCGCGCTGCCGGGGCCGTACACCAGCATGCTGCGTTCCAGCGGCGCCGAGGTGTAGGCCAGGCTGGTCTTCTTCCATTCGGCGGGGAGGGCGCCCCAGAAGGAGGTGCCTGCGACATCGTTGACGGTGACGCCGGCGCCCGGGTAGTCCCAGCCGTCGGCGGCGCCCGGCGCGAGGGCTTCGGCCAGCCTGCCGCCCGGGGCGAGGTGGAAGGTCCTGATGGCCAGGTCGGATGGCTTGATCGAAGGCCTGCTCACCACCCAGCGCGGCTTGGGCGAACTGCGGCGTTCGAGCACGCCGTCGCCCGTCTCGAAAGCCTCCATCCATACGGTGGTGCGCGGCGTGTCGCGCTCGAAGCCGTTGTCCTGGCCCTTCACGAAGCGGTCGAGGAAGCGCAGCACCGTCGCCTGGAAGGCCGTGGCGGAATACATGTCGTGGTGCCCGTTGGTCTGGACGAGCCACAGCCGGTCCGGATCGAGGCGCGACTGGTAGTGGCTGCTGCGCGGCGTGATGGCCTGGTCCTGGAAGGCCTCCATCGACAGCACCGGCACCTGGATGCGGTCCGCGTGGCGCGCGAGGTCGAATGTGTTCATGTAGTCGTCGCGCAGGGGGTGCGCCACGGGCAGGTGCATGACCGAGTTCGACTCCTCCGCCACGAGGTTCGCCTGCACCTGCTGCAAGCAGCCCTCGTCGCCTTCCTCCTTCGCGGCCTTGGCGACGATGTCGCTCCAGAAGGCGCGGAAGACCACGCGGAAGGGCGCGAGGAAGCCCGGTGCCGGCACACCGCCGGGCGCGATGGCATCGCGGTAGTCGGTGAGCACCATCCCGGGCACGATGGCGCGCAGGTGCGGCGGCCGGTTCTGCGCCGTGGCGACCTGCGAGGACCCGCTGTAGGACGCGCCCACCATGCCCACCTTGCCGTCGGACCAGGGCTGCGCCGCGGCGAACTCCACCACCTGTGCGCCATGCTGGCCCAGCTGCGGCCGCGTGTACTCCAGGCGGCCATCGGAGCAACCGGTGCCGGCCGTGTTCACGCCCATCACCGCGTACCCGGCCTCCACCAGGCGCTGGCTCAGCGCCACGGACATGGACGTGCGGTGCCGCAGGAAGGACGTGGTGCCGATCGAGCCCGCGTCATAGCCGTTGAGCGTGAGCACCACCGGGAAGCGGCCCGCGCCCTTGGGCAGCAGCACGCTGTAGCGAAGCCGCGTGCCATCGGAGGTCGTGATATAGCCGGTGACGCGCCGGTCCCAGAAGGGCCGGACCACGCCCAGTTCGGGAAACTCGAAGACCCTGGACACCGGAAGGCCGGTGTCCGGATCCAGGGGCGCCTGCTGGCCATGCGCCGACATCGATGAGGCCAGCAGCGCCGTGATGGCGAGAACGGATGCGGTGCTTGTTCTTCCGATTCTTGTCATGGGTGGTCGGCGAGGCCCGGGGGTGTTCTGGAGGGGCTGCGATGTTGCCAGCTTTGAATGCGGCGTGCCCGCGGCAGGGGCTTCAGTGGCAGAGGGCGGCCGGTTCGAGGCGCCCCTGCGAGTAGCTCGCCGCCTGTTCGCGGTCGTAGAAGTCGCCGCGAAGCGTGAACCCTGCCTGCACCGAGGACTTCACCGAGGTGACCCTGCCGGCGGCCGAGCGTTCGAGCACCAATTCCTCGGGCAGCCCGTCGATCACGTGGACGGGGGCGAGCCGCCCGTCCGCGAAGCGCGAGGCGTAGATGCAGCCCGTCTCGTTGTTGCGGAACGCTGGCTGGAACCCGAGCGGCCGGTTGTTGGCGCTCACGCCGCCGCTGCCTTGGAAGACGGTGTTCTCCTGGGCAAGGATGGACCGGTTCATGTGCTCACCTCGTCGTTGATGGATTCGGTGCGTGGATGCTAGGCAGGCGCATCGCAGGCCGGAAGCCGGCACATGGGCATTGCAATGTTGCCCTGAAGGCAACAAAGGCAATTGGTGCGCACTCATCAACACGGTGCGCCCTTTCGCATGCCTACCGGATCAGGCAGGCCCTTCCTACGATTTGTGCTCCTACTTTCATCGAGGTGCGAATCATGAACAAGCTGCTTCTGACTGCGCTGCTGTCGGCACTGGGCACCTGGACCGTCATGCACGCGATCGAGCCCGTGGATGCTGCCGAGCCTCCCGGCCAGGCACGCTTCGAGCCGTCCATCGACAGCCCGGCGATGCCGCCGGTCGTGCGCTGGCCGGCGCCGCAGGCGCCTTTCGAGTCCACGCCCATCACGCCCTTCGAGACGGTGGGCGCCGCGCATTTCGAGCCCTTCTAGGCCTCGCAAAAGCCAAGAACCCGAGCCCAAGCAACCAAGCAACCCAAGCAACCCAAGGATCGCAACCATGAATTCCCTCAAGAGCACCGCACGACATTTCCTGATCGTGGCCGGCGTGCTGCTCGCCCAGCATGCTGCTGCCGCGCCCCAGGCCGTGGTCAAGGAGCTGACGACCCAGGACCTGCCCGACATGCCGGGCAAGGAGGTCCTGGTGATCAGCGTGGACTACCCGCCAGGCGCGGTGGACCCGGTACATCGCCACGACTCGCACGCCTTCGTCTACGTGCTGGAAGGCAGCATCGTGATGGCCGTCAAGGGCGGCAAGGAAGTCACGCTCGGCCCGGGCCAGACCTTCTACGAGGCGCCGGACGACGTCCACACCGTGGGCCGCAATGCGAGCAACACCAAGCCGGCGAAGTTCATCGTCACGCTGATCAAGCCGAAGAACCATCAGTTCTTCATCCCGGTGCAGTAGGACGCCGCGCGGGCGCCGATCCATCGATCTCATGACCGTCGGCACGCAGGCCCCTGCCGAAGATTGAAAGCCGCACCGGTCGCCCGGTGCGGCTTCTTTTTTGCAAGTACCGGAGGGCGTCAGGCCTGCTTCAGGTAGACGGCCAGGAAGTCGCGGGTGCGTCGGTTCGCCAGCGCGGCTGCCTCGGCGTCGAAGGCCATGCCGCGGTGACGTGCGAAGGCATGGCCGCAGCCCGGGTAGCTGAAGAGCTGCACCATCGGCCGGTCGGCCAGCGCCTCGCGGATCTGGCGCTGTGCGGGCTTGCCGATGTACTCGTCCTCTTCGGCAAGATGGACGATCAGGGGGCTGTCGACATCCTTCGCTTCGTCGATGTGCCTGTCGGCGTTGCCGGGGTAGTAGGCCACCGCGGCATCGGCGCCGACCCGCGCAGCCGTCAGGTAGCTCAGCAGCCCGCCCAGGCAGTAGCCGACCACGCCGACCTTGCCGCTGCACTCCGGCAGGCGCCTCGCGGCGTCGATGGTGGCTGCGATGTCGGCCACGCCGGTGTCCAGGTCGAATGCGTTGTACAGCGCGAGCGCCTTGGCGCGCTCCGCCTCGGTACGGTCCGTCATGTCCAGGCCGGGCTCGACGCGCCAGAACAGGTCGGGGCAGATCGCCAGGTAGCCCTGCGCGGCCAGCTCGTCGCAGGTCTGGCGCAGGTCGGCATTGACGCCGAACACCTCGTGGATGACGACCACCGCCGGCGCCGGCGTGGCACCGGGGCGGGCCATGTACGCCATGAAGCTGCCGTCGGGCGAATCGATGCGGATGGATTCGGGCATGGGTATTCCTTTGGCGCTCGTGGCGCCAGCTCAAGATGGTGGGGAGGGGAGATGGCTACGCGCCGAGCCACCGTGCGACGTTGCGCACGTACTGCCGGGTGGAGCGGGCGGCCTCGGCGAAGCGCGCCATGCCCGAGCCGGCGGGCTCGACCACGAAGGAGGGACATCCGGCGCCCGGGTCCCAGTTGTAGTCGGCGAAGTGATGAAAGGTCGACTGTGCGATGGCCCGTCCGCCCTTGCCGGTGCGCTCGAAGGCGACTGCGAGGTTGAAGCGGCGGCCGGTCGCGGAGCTCTTGCCTTCCATGATCACGCGGCAGCTCGGGTCGTCCGGCGGCGCACTCACCGCGCCTTCGTGCGGATGGGCCGGCAGGTACTGGATGACGCCGCTGGCCGAGTGCCTGTCGCGCATCACCGGGTGGATGCTGCCCGTGGACCAGACCCGCTGGTAGTCGCCATTGGCCCCCGAGTCGTAGTTGGGCCACGAAATGCCGGGGCTGTTGGCATTGTCCACGCATTGGCGGCTCTGGTCCGGCTCGCAGTTGCGGCTGTGGAAGTGGTGTGCGCGGCCGACGTCCGCGAGATTGCACAGGCAGCTGCCGAGGTCCATGTGGTCGCGCGTGACCAGAAGCGAGCGGCCCTTGCCGCGAAAGCGGCCGATGGCCGCGCAGTCCTCCGGTGTGAGGCCATCGCCGGTATCGACCGCCAGCAGCCACAGCTGGTCGACGTCCGACTCGTCGAGCCTCGAGAGCACCGGGTCGGGCGCGCTCCGGGGCCCCCGGTTGCGCGCCGTCACGCGGAAGGCCGGCCGGCCCTGCTCATCCTGCAGTGCGCCCAGGTAGGCGGTGAGGAGACTGAAGCGCGAAACGTTCCAGTCGTCCGGTTCATCTTCGATCGTGGTCTGGAGCAGCAGGTGGAGCATGGCGTGGTCGTATCCCGTTCGTCCCTTCAGGCCGTGCTGCTCAGGAAGGCCAGCAGGTCGGCGTTGACCTTGTCCTGCATGGTGGCCGTGAGCCCGTGCGGCGCACCGGGGTAGTAGATTTCCTTGGCACCCTTCACCAGGCGCGCCGCCTTCTTCGCGGAGTCGTGGATGGGCACGATCTGGTCGTCTTCGCCATGCATGAAGAGCGTGGGGATGTCGAAGCGCTTCAGATCCTCGGTGAAGTCGGTCTCGGAGAAGGCCTTGACGCATTCGAAGGCGTTCTTCTGGCCGCTTTGCATGCTCCACAGCCAGAACTGGTCGATGATGCCCTGCGAGACCTTGGCGCCGGGCCGGTTGGCGCCGTAGAAGGGAATGGCCAGGTCCTTGTAGAACTGCGAACGGTCACCCGCGACGCCGGCGCGGATGCCGTCGAAGACGTCCAGAGGCAGGCCTTCCGGGTTCGAGGTCGACTTCAGCATCACCGGCGGCACGGCGCCGATGAGAATGGCCTTGGCCACGCGCTTCGTGCCATGCCGGCCGATGTAGCGCGTAACCTCGCCGCCGCCGGTCGAATGCCCGACCATCGCGACCTTCTTCAGGTCCAGCGCCTCGAAGAGCTCGGCCAGGTCGTCGGCGTAGCCGTTCATGTCGTTGTTCGACGAGGACTGCGTGGAGCGGCCATGGCCGCGGCGGTCGTGGGCGATGACACGGAAGCCGTTGCGCGCCAAGAAGTGCATCTGCCCATCCCACGCATCCGCGTTGAGCGGCCAGCCGTGGGAGAAGGTGACCACGGGACCGTCGCCCCAGTCCTTGTAGTAGATCTGGGTGCCGTCCTTGGTGGTGATGGTGCTGCTGGTCATGCGCGGGCTCCTGCTGGGTTGGGTTGGGCGGGAAGAGGCGGTGGCGGCGCTGGCGGTGCCTTCGGCGAGTGCGGCCAGCGCGCCGGTGGCGAGCGCGGCGCCGCCGGCGATGAGGCTGCGGCGCGCGGGGTCGTGCGATTCGGTCATGGATGGGATCCTCTTGGTGTTGAATGTGGCGAAGTCATCGTAGGTTTGCGCCTCGGGCCCCGGTAGGTTCGGGCAGGGACTCACGCTGTTGTTCGACGGGCACCAATGCAGGCGACGCGCATGCGCTCCTCAGGCTGCCTGCAGTTCAAGGTCGGCGGCGCATTGCAGGTCGGCGGCGCGAATCTTCTCGATCATGAAGTCGATGAAGGCGCGCATGCGCGTGGGCAGGTGCTGGCGGCTCAGGTAGCAGACGTAGTGGCCGCGATCATCGGGCGCGTGCTGCGCCAGGCAGGACACCAGCGTGCCGCCGCTCAGCGCGCCGCAGATCAGGTAGCCGGGCAGTTGGGCGATGCCCTGGCCGTCCTGCACCGCCTGCAGCATCAGGTCCGCGTCGTTGTAGGTGAGCCTGGATTGCGGCAGGTACTTGTGCAGCTGGCCTCCCACCTTGAACTCCCACTCGAAGACGCGGCCGGAGGCATGCCGGAAGTTGATGCACTGGTGCTGCGCCAGCTCGGCCACCGTGGCCGGCAGCCCGTGGGCCTCCCGGTAGGCCGGCGAGGCGCACACCAGCATCTGCATGGGGATGATCTGGCGGGCGATGATCTGCGCGTCCTCGATGCGCCCGTTGCGGAACTCGATGTCCACCCGGTCGGTGATGAAGTCGGCGGGCTTGTCGCTGAGCACCAGGTCGATGGTCACCTCGGGGTAGGCGCGCTGGAACTGGCTCAGCAGCGGTGCCACGACCTTGCGCCCGAAGCCCACGGCCGAGCTGATGCGCAGGTGGCCGCGCGGCGGGCCTTCGCGCAGGTCCTTCATCTCTTCCACCGCCTGGACGATCCGGTCCACGCCGGTGTGGCAGCTGGCATAGAACATGTCGCCCTCGCGGGTCAGCGTGGTGCTGCGCGTGGTGCGCAGGAACAGGCGCACGTTGAGCTGGTCCTCCAGCCGCTGGACGCTGCGGCTGACCGCCGAGCGGCCGATGCCCAGCCGGTCGGCGGCGCGCGCGAAGCTGCCTTCGGCCACCACGGCGATGAAGGCGACCACCCCCGCGTAGGTGGTGGCGAAGCTGGAGGCCAGCGGGTCGGCGCGCGGCGCGAGCGGCACGGTCGAGGAAAAGGGAAGGGCAGGCGTTGACATGAGGCGGCTTGTAGTTTCTTGAGGAATTGCAGAGTGCGAGTGCCTCCACGAGAGGTGCACGGAACTCTGCGCGCGCCGGCCCGCCGAGGCCAGTTAATGCCTGTCAATGTTTGTTATTGGGCCGGATACGGGCCCTCGGCCGGGCCGTGCGCCGCCTGGGATCAGGGGCAGGTGAGCAGCGTATGCAGGGCATGGGCCTCTGCAAGTGCAGGGCCTTCGCCGTCAGCGGCCGCTGCGCGCGCGGCAACTTCGGCCAGCCGGACCGCGGCCTGCGCGCCCTGGCCGGACCGGTGCCAGAGCCTGGCCAGGCTGGTGACCGCGCGCAATTCCCAGCTGAGCGCGCCCTGCTGCCTGGCGATGTCGATGGCGCGCCGGTAGAAGTCTTCTGCTTCGGAGGTCTTTCCGCGCTGTTCCTCGCGCCAGCCGGCGGCGCGCCACGCTTCGGCGGCGATCCACAGGCCCTCGCCACGCCCGACCCGCTCGATGACCTGGTCGTCGAGCCAGTCGATGCAGAAGCTCAGCAGCATCTCCTTGTGGGGCGCGTCGTAGCCCGCGAGCTGCTCGCGCACGCGGCGGATGTGCAGCTCGCGCTGCGTCGCCATCTGCAGCTGCAGGCCCTGGTCGAACCACTCGGCATAGCGGTACCAGCCCGCCAGGCCCTTGCGCTGGGCCTCGTCCATCATCCTGGGAATCCATCGGCGGGCCAGCTCCACCTCGCCGGACCACAGGGCGACCGCGCAGCTGCCGTACAGGGCCGCGCACAGCGACACCGAGTTGCCTGCCGCCTCGGCGCGAGCCACCGAATCGCTGGCAGTCTCGAGTGCCCTGGCGGTCTGCCCCTGCAGCCAGAAGGTGCGGCACAGCACGGCCTTGGCGGCCACCACGGCCTCTGGCCCCACCACGGCAGTGACGGACGTGCGCCCGAACGGGCCCGAGAGGCCCAGTGCCGCCTCGCTGTGCTGCCTGGACAGTTCAAGGTTGCCGCAGAAATGGTTGGCCATGGCGCTCACGCGGTGCGAGAGGATGCGCGCCGGCGGGTCGTCCCAGCCCTGCACTGCGTTCTCCAGGATCTCGCCGTTGCGCAGCGCCGCCAGGTACTCGCCGCGGAACATGTCGTGCGTGCTGCGCCCCCAGCGTGCGTGCAGTTCGAGGTGGCGCACCTGGACGGCCAGGGCGCCTTCCAGGGCGCGGTCGCAGGCTGCGTCCAGCTCGTCGGTGGGCGTTCCCGTGCTCAGCAGCGGGCTGATCAGGGCGGTGTAGAGCAAGGTCGCGGTCTCGATGTCCGGCTCGCTCTGCTGCTCGACGATGTCGAGGGCGAAGCGCAACCAGTCGCGGTACTCGGCAACCTGCGAGACCTGGAACCACAGCGGCGCCGAAGCCGTGAGCAGCGAAGTGGCGAAGCGGATGTCGACCTGCTCCGTCAGGCACAGCTCGATCGCCTGGCGCACGTCGTCGAGGCGGTAGGCGTAGCCGTCCAGCCAGGCTTGCTCGCCCATGTGCTGCAGCTGCGCCGCGGCGGTCTTCATCAGCTCCAGCATCAGCACCGCGTGCCGGTGAAGCATCTGCGGTCGTTCGTCGCTGGCCACCAGCAGCGCGGATGCGAAGCTTCTGGTCGTGATCAGCAGCCGGTACGGTGCGATGGCGTCGTTGTTGTCGAAGGCCACCAGCGACTTGTTCGCCAGCGAGATCAGCGCGTCGAAGGCCAGCTCCGGGTCCAGGTCGCCCTGCGTCACGCTCAGCGCCGACTCGACGTCGAAGCGGCCGCGGAAGACCGACAGCCGGCGCAGCAGCTTCAACTCCTCGGGGACGAGAAGGGCAGCGCTCCACTCCAGCGTAGCGGCCAGCGTGGTGTGGCGGGCCAGCACGGCGCGCTTGTCGATGGAGTACAGGCGCATGTGGTCGTTCAGGCGCATCGCGAGATCGCCCAGCGGCTGCACGCCCAGGCGCGCGGCCACCAGCTCGATGGCCAGGGGAATGCCGTCGATCTGCCGCGTGATGGTGGCCAGCGAGGCGCCGTCGGATTCGCCGAAGGACCGCGAGCCCGCGGCCGCCGCGCGCTCCACGAGCAGTTCCACCGCCGGCGCACACAGGGCCTCGGCCAGGCCCACGTCGTCCGCGTCCGGCACCGCCAGGGGCGAGAGCCTCAGCACATGCTCGCCCTGCACCCGCAGTGCCTCGCGGCTGGTGGCCAGGATGTGCAGCGCGGGCGATGCCGAAAGCAGCCGGCTCACCAGAGGCGCGACCGTGTCCACCACGTGCTCGCAGTTGTCGATGAGCAGCAGGACGTCCTGGCCGGCCAGCCGCTGGGCGATGGCCTGCAGGGGATCGCCCATGTCGGTGGCCACGCTCAGTGCGCGCGCCAGGGTGCTCAGCACATGCTCGCCCGACGCCACGGGCGAAAGGTCCACGAAGGCGACTTGCGAAGGCCGGTGCTGCTCCAGGCTCTCGGCTGCACGGATCGCGACACTGGTCTTGCCGACGCCGCCCGTGCCGACCACGGTCACGAGCCGTCCGAGCCGGAGCGCCAGGTGGATGCGTTCCACGTCCGCCTGGCGCCCGATCAGCCGCGTCAGGCGAACCGGCAGTTTCATGAAGGCGGCGGGTGATGCGGGGACCCTGGCCGGTGCGCTGGCGCCTGGCGTTTCACGTTGCACCCGGCCGTTGAAGCGGTAGCCGCGCAGTGGAATGTTGGAGATCCATTCCTTGCAGTCGTCGTCTTCGGCTGGCTCGCCCAATGCCTTGCGCAGCGTGGAGATGTGCACTCGCACGCTGGCCTCTTCCACCACCACGCCGGCCCACACGGTGGCGAGCAGGTCCCCCTTGCTCACGACTTCGCCGGCGCGGCTGATGAGTTGCAGCAGCAGTTCGAAGGAGCGCGAGCCCATGCGCACCTCCTGGCCGTCCCGCTCGACGCGGCGCTGGCCTTCCCACACCACGAACGCGCCGAAGCGCCAGCAGACCTCGGTCGGCTCCTGGGTGGAGGGGGTTTGCTCTGGCTGCATGGGAGGTTTCGTGAGGGACGGCATCGCACGAGCATGCCTGTCCATGCGTCGATGATCCCCGAAAAGGGTCGCAAAGTTTAACGAAGCCCCCGCGCGGCGCCGGTGGATTGGTGCGTGCCCGTCAACACCGTGAGGCATTGCGGATGGCTTCTGCGGGGGCCGCCGGCTTCCTACGATTCGTGAACGCACTGGCCCGCCCCATCCGACCCTAACCCCACGCAGCGACGACATCATGAAGATCACACTGACTCCCTCCCTGGACGTGCAAACGCACGACGCGCCCACCTCGGATGCCTTGAACAGCTGGTATGGAGACCGCCCCGCCGTGCGGCGCCTCTGGGCCATCCGCAACGACGAGGCCACCGATGCGGCGGCGCTGCGCGTGATCGTGATGCTGGAGCCCTCGCCCGATGGCGACGACGCCAGCCCGCGCTGGATGGCCAACGGGCCGCAATGGGCGCAGGAGCTCAGCGAGCGGCTCGCGGGCTCCGTGCAGCTCGAGCGCATCGACGGACCGCTGCCCGACGAGTTCGAGATCGAAGGCGAGGGCGTGCTGCTGTCGGCGCTGAGCTGGCGCGACTGCACCTTGCTGCAGGACTGAGCGCCGTGCCCACGCATCAGTTCGACTTCCAGGCCCGCTCGGGGCAACGGCTGTCCGGCAGCCTGGAGATGCCCGAAGGGATGGAGCGCGGCTGGGCACTGTTCGCGCACTGCTTCACCTGTGGGCGAAAGAACCTGGCGGCGGTGCGCATCGCGCGCGCCCTGGCGGGGCAGGGCATCGGCGTGCTGCGCTTCGACTTCACCGGCCTGGGCGACAGCGAGGGCAGCTTCGCCGATTCGAGTTTCAGCCTCAACGTGCAGGACCTCGTCGATGCCGCCGCCGCAATGCAGTCGGCCGGCATGCCGCCACAGCTGCTGATCGGGCACAGCCTGGGCGGTGCGGCCATGCTCGCCGCCGCCGGCGCGATCGACAGTGCGCGGGCGGTGGCCACCATCGCGGCGCCCTTCGACGTGGAGCATGTGCTGCACCTGCTGGACCCGGCCGGCCTGGCGCGCCTGGAAGAAGAGCCCAGCACGCTGGTGCAGATTGCGCAGCGGCCGATGTCGGTGGGGCGCGCCTTCGTCGAGGACCTGCGCGGCCACGACCAGGGCGCGCGCATCGCCGTCCTGGGCCGGCCGCTGCTGGTGCTGCATGCGCCCGGCGACCGCACGGTGGGCATCGAGAACGCCACGCGCATCTTCCTGGCGGCCCGGCATCCCAAGAGCTTTGTCTCGCTGGACGATGCGGACCACCTGCTGTCCAACCGCAGCGATGCGGAGCACGTCGCGACGCTGATCACGGCCTGGGCCGGGCGCTACCTGCCCCAGGCCTCCACCGCCATCACCGCCTCGCGCGAGGCGGCCGACGCGGTGGCGGTGGAGACCGGCACGGGCAAGTACCAGCTGGAGCTGCGCTCCGGCGGCCGGCGCTGGATCGCCGACGAGCCCGAGGCCGTGGGTGGCCTGGGCTCTGGCCCGACGCCCTACGACATGCTGGCCTGCGCCCTGGCCGCCTGTACCACCATGACCCTGCGCCACTACGCCGACAGCAGGGGCTGGGCCGTGACGCGCATCCGCACGGAGGTGAGCCACCGCCGCGACAAGGACGCATCGCCGCCCGACGTGTTCAGCCGCCAGTTGAGCATCGATGGCGACATCGACGATGCGCAGCGCGCGGCCCTGCTGGAGATGACGCTGCGCTGCCCGGTGCACCGCACGCTGGCACAGGGCTCGGCCTTCGAGCCCGCCACGCTGGCGGGCGCGGCGCCCCTCGCCTCCACAGGAGTCCTGCGATGAGGATGCACGCCGAGCACCCGGCCATGCGGCTCACGCCCTACGTGGGCGCGGAGGTGCTGCCGCTCTACACCACCACCGTGGCCGTGTCGGCCGGCGAGGCGCGCCGCGAGCCCAGGACCAGCCGCGCGGTGTCGGACGATGGCAAGCTGGACCTCGTCCTGACGCAGCCCATGGAACTGGGCGGTGACGGTGCCGGAACCAATGCGCAGCAGCTCTTCGCGGCCGGCTTCGCCTCGTGCTTCCATGGCGCCCTGTCCATCGTTGCGGCTTCCAGGGGCATGGGGCTGCCACACATCGACATCGCGGTCACCGTCTCCTTCGGGCGGGACCCGGTGGACGGGCTCTTCCTCATCACGGCCGAGCTGGAGGTGAGCCTGCCGACCCTGGACGCGAACGAGGCCGCCGGCCTGGTGGCGGAGACCGAGCGCATCTGCCCCTACGCGAAGATGGCCCGCACCGGCATGCATGCCAGGGTGCGGCTGGTCTGAGCGCGGCGGCGACGATTTCATGGCCCGCGCTCCCGATGAGGCGGGCCTCCATTTGCCTTCCGCCCGCCGCAACGAAGACGACGGGTGCCAGATTGCCGAGGCGGCTGTAAGAGGCGTGCACTTTCCATCCGTTCGTGCACGGGACGAACTCACGTCGGCGGGACCCCTGCGGTTCCTGCAAATCCGACCAGCAACACGGTGACGCGGCGGGTGGAAGGCGCCCCTTGGAGAATGCACGTGACAACCGAAGCTGCAGGCGAGCGAGAGAAGTTCGACTACGACGTGGTCATCGTCGGTGCCGGCCCCGCAGGCCTGGCCACGGCCATCCGCATCCGGCAACTGATGCCCGAGGCCTCGGTCGTCGTACTCGAGAAGGGCAGCGAGCCCGGCGCCCACACGCTCTCGGGCGCGGTGATGGACCCGCGGGCCATCGACGAACTGCTGCCTGGCTGGAAGGCGCTGGGGGCGCCATTGAACCAGCCGGTGACGGCGGACGAGTTTTTCTTCCTGGGCGGGAAGCGCTCGCTGCGCACGCCGGGCTGGCTGGTGCCGCGCTGCTTTCGCAACGAGGGCAACTACGCGATCAGCCTGGGCCGGGTCGTCAAGTGGCTGGCCGAGCATGCGCAGGCGCAGGGCGTGGAGATCTTCGCCGGCTTCGCGGCCACCGAGGTGCTGTACGACCCGCAGGGGCGCGTCATCGGCGTGGGCACCGGCGACATGGGGGTCACGCGCAGCGGCGATCATGGGCCTGCGTACCAGCGCGGCGTGGAGCTGCACGGCAAGTACACCATCTTTGCGGAGGGCGCGAGGGGCCAGTTGGGGCGGCAGCTCATCGAGCGCTTCGATCTGGCGCGGGACCGCGATCCCGTCAGCTACGCGATCGGCCTGAAGGAAAGCTGGGAGGTGGATGCGACCCGTGCACGGCCCGGCCTGGTCGTGCACACCGCCGGCTGGCCGATGCAGAGCGACACCTTCGGCGGCGGCTTCATCTATCACCTGGAAGGCAACCGCGTCTCGCTGGGCTTCGTGGTCGGCCTGGACTACGGCAACCCCTGGCTCAGTCCCTACGAGGAGTTCCAGCGCTGGAAGACGCACCCGGCCGTGCGGGCGCACATCGAGGGTGGCCGGCGCCTGGGCTATGGGGCACGGGCCATCAACAACGGCTTTCCGCGCAGCCTGCCCAGGACCGTCTTCCCGGGCGGCGCGCTGGTGGGGTGCGAGGCCGGCTACCTGAACGCGGCGCGCATCAAGGGCAGCCATGCGGCCATCAAGACGGGCATGCTGGCGGCCGAGGCCGTCTGCGACGCGCTGCGCGCCGGTCGATCGGGCGACGAGCTCGTGGCCTACCCGCAGGCCTTCGCGAAGAGCTGGCTGCATGCGGAACTGCAGGAGTCGAAGAATTTCAAGCTGTGGTTCAAGTACGGCAGCCTGGTGGGCACGCTCATGACCGGCATCGAGCAATGGCTGATGCCGCGCCTGGGCATCCGCACCCCGCCCTGGACCCTGCGCAACCGCCGGCCCGACCACGAGAGCCTGCGACCGGCGGCGAAGAGCGAGCCGATCCACTACCCCAAGCCCGACGGGAAGCTGAGCTTCGACCGCATGAGCTCGGTCTACCTCAGCAACACGCACCACGAGGAAGACCAGCCGGTGCACCTGCGGCTGCGCGACCGGCGGGTGCCGGTGGAAACCAACCTGCGCCTCTACGCCGGTCCCGAGAGCCGCTATTGCCCGGCAGGCGTGTACGAGTTCCTCACGACCGACCGTGACGAGGACCGCCTGCAGATCAACGCGCAGAACTGCATCCACTGCAAGACCTGCGACATCAAGGACCCCACGCAGAATATCGTGTGGGTCGCCCCCCAGGGCGGCGAAGGTCCCGACTACGATGCGATGTAGACCATCGCCCACCAGGAGCATCCGATGAGCATCCCCTGCACCCATCTCGACCAGATCCACGACGTGCGCCCCTCGGGTGCCGGCTGCGTGGAGTGCCTGCGCAACGGCGGGCGCTGGGTGCACCTGCGCATGTGCCTGACCTGCGGCCACGTGGGCTGCTGCGATTCGTCGCCGGGCAAGCACGCGACCCAGCACTTCCACGAAACCGGCCACCCCATCGTTCAGTCCGCCGAGCCCGGCGAGGACTGGCGCTGGTGCTACGCCGACAAGACCCAGGTGTAAGACCTTCGCGCGGCGCACTGCGAGCGCATTGATGCCGCGCATGCAACACGGCGGTCCCTCCCGCAGGGCTACCGCCACGAAGGCGTGATTCCTACATTCGAACCGTGTCGCGATGGTCGCGACCCGGTGCCCCGGCCGCTCTGGGGACGGGGCGCCGCCCCAGGGGAATCACCATGATCCAGAGCACGCCTTCTTCGCCGCCATATCGCATGGACCCGCTGTCCCACGCCGCCACCTCGATCGTGGGCGATGCGTCGCTGCTCGCCGCCGGCGGGGCCTTCCTGGCGATCGCGCTGCTGGCGGTGGCAGCCGCCGGACTGGTCATCGCTGGCGAGGCGGCCCATTCGCAGCTGAGGCTGGCCACTGTGTCGCTCGATGCGATGAGCGACATGCGCGACGGCGACATCTGCTCGGCGCGGCCGGTGTGCGCGAATCCGCAGCAGCATCTGTCGTCCATCCAGCGCGTCTGCTGACGCGGGCCCGGTCGTTCCCGATTTCCCAGGGAGCGCAGGCCCCGTGTCTGCGCCTGCCGCTCCCGTCTTCTGCGCACGCGTGCGCCAGCCACCTCCAAGCCAGGCCAAACCTCCACAGGAACTTCCAATGAGAAATCTCTCACGACTCGCCCGCGCCGCCACGGCCATCGGCTTGATGACGCTGCACTTTGCCGCGCCGGTCCACGCCGAAGTCGCCACGCCCACCGTCGTGCTGGTGCACGGCGCCTTCGCCGAATCCGCCAGCTGGGATGCCGTGGTGCGCAACCTGCGCGCACGCAACTACCCCGTCATCGCCGCCGCGAATCCGCTGCGCGGCGTGAAGTCCGATGCGGCCTACGTGTCGACCGTGGTGGCCGCGGTCAAGGGCCCCGTGGTGCTGGTCGGGCATTCCTACGGCGGCTCGGTGATCTCGGCCGCGGCCGAGGGCATGCCCAACGTCAAGGCGCTGGTCTACGTGGCCGCCTTCGCGCCGGAGCCGGGCGAATCGGCGGCCGACCTGTCGGGCAAGTTCCCGGGCAGCACGCTGGGCACGGCCCTGGCAGAGCCGGTCGCGTTGCCCGGTGGCGCCAAGGACCTGTACATCCAGCAGGACAAGTTCCCCGCGCAGTTCGCCGCCGACGTGGCACCGGCAGCCGCGCGGCTGATGGCGGTGGCGCAGCGGCCCATCACCGATGCGGCGCTGGCCGAAGGCGCGCCGGGCGCCGCATGGAAGAACGTGCCCTCCTGGTTCGTCTACGGCGACCGTGACCTGAACATCCCGCCCCAGGCGCTCGCCTTCATGGCGCAGCGGGCGAAGTCGAAGAAGACCGTGGTGGTCAAGGGCGGCTCGCACGTGGTGATGATCTCCAAGCCCAACGCGGTGAGCCGGCTCATCATCGAGGCGGCGGACAGCGTCTCGCAGAAGGCAGCGCATGACACCGCCGAATGAGGCCGAGATGGTGTTCGACGCCACGGGCATCGCCGCGCGCGCCCGGCGTGCCGGCGAGCTCGCGCCGGACGTGACCCTGCCCGACGCTGAGGGCACGCCCATGCGCCTGTCGGACCTGTGGCACCGGGGGCCGCTGGTCATCGTCTTCTACCGCGGCGGCTGGTGCAGCTACTGCAACCTGCAGCTGCGCGCCTGGCAGCGCGAGGCCGCCGCCCTGGCGCGGCTGGGTGCCACGCTGGTGGCCATCTCGCCGCAGACGCCGGACAACTCCATGAAGACGGCCGACGACAACGCGCTGGCCTTCACCGTGCTGAGCGACTGCCAGCTGGAGGCGGCCAACGGCTTCGGCCTGGCGTACACCCTGCATCCGGACCTGGTCGAGTACTACGGCAGCGTGGGCACCGACATCCCGGTGCTCAACGGCAACGGGCAGTGGGTGCTTCCGGTGCCCGCCACCTACGTGGTGGACACCGGCGGCAACATCCGCTTCGCGCTCATCGAGGAGGACGTCCGCCAGCGCGCCGAGCCGCGCGAGGTACTCGCCGTGATCGAGAGCATGGCGCTGAACGCCTGAGGAGAGACATCGACATGCACCTGGGCAAGTCCTACCGGGTTTCCGAGTTCATCGTCTGGACCCGGCGCCAGATCTACCTTCTCGTGGCCGTGGGCTGCGTGCCGGTCATCCTCTACCAGGTGCTGGGCATGCGCTGGCTGAGCATCCCGCTCACGGTGGTGGGCCTGTTGGGCACGGCCACTTCCTTCATCGTGGGCTTCAAGAACGTGCAGACCTACAACCGCACGCTGGAGGCGCAGCAGCTGTGGACCGCCATCCTGGGCACGAGCCGCTTCTGGGGCGCGAGCGTGCACAACTACGTGCCGGGCCGCGACGACGCGCGGGACCTCGTCGCGCGGCACCTGGCCTGGCTCAGCTGCCTGCGCTACGCGCTGCGCGCGCCGCGCCCGTGGGAGTCGCAGGAAAGGGCCTCGAACGCCGAGTACCGGCACCTGTACCGGGTGCAGGAGCACGACACGCCGCTGGAAGTGGAGCTGCGCCGCCACCTGCAGCCGCAGGAACTGCAGCGGGTGCTGGGCGCCCCCGACCCTGCCATGCAGGTCCTGTGGCTGCAGGGCCGCGCGCTGCACCGCCTGCTGGAGCATGGGCGCCTGTCGCTGACCTATTCCATCGAGCTGAACAAGCTGCTGAAGGAATTCATCGACCAGCAGGGCCGCGCCGAGCGCATCAAGAACTCGCCCTACCCGAGGCAGTACGCCATCATCAACACGATCTTCGTGTGGGCCTTCTGCGTCCTGCTGCCCTTCGGCCTCCTGAAGGAGTTCGACAAGCTCAACGACGGCATCACCGGCCTCATGCAGGGCTGGATGGTGTGGCTGGTGGTGCCTTTCAGCGCCACCATCTCCTGGATGTACAACGCGCTGGAGCAGGTGGGGGAGAGCACCGAGAACCCCTTCGAGGGCGGTGCCAACGACGTGCCCATCACCTACTTCGCCCGGCTCATCGAGCGCGAGCTGATGGGCGCGCTGGGCGAGACCACGCCGCCGCTGCCCGAGCCGGTGAACAGCATCCTGATGTGAGGCTGCCGCCGCATTGGTGCGCAGAACTCAACACCGTGGGTCCGCCTGCATGCCTTCCGTGAAGCGACCCCCAAACCTAGCATCGATACCGCATCAGCGATTCACCGCAAGCGCGCAATCGCGCCGCACCGAGTCCAGGCATCAACCGACCCCATCAAGGAGCCCAGTCAATGACCCAGCGCGTCAACTATGTGGAGCAGTCTCCCGAGCTGTTCAAGAAGTTCGTCGAATTCCTCAATGCCATCAAGGAAGGCGCGATCGAGGAATCGATCCGTGACCTGGTGTCCATCCGCACCTCGCAGCTCAACGGCTGCACCTTCTGCCTGGACATGCACGTCAAGCAGGCCAGGATCCACGGCGAGCGCGAACTGCGCCTGCATCACCTGGCCGGCTGGCGCGAATCCACGCTCTTCATCCCGCGCGAGCGCGCCGCCCTGGCCTGGACCGAGGTGCTCACCAAGCTGCCGGAACTGGGTGTGCCGGACGACATCTACGACCGCGTGCGCACGCAGCTGTCGGAAAAGGAAATCTCGGACCTCACGTTCCTCGTGATGTCCACCAACGCCTGGAGCCGCCTGAACGTCGGCTTCAAGACCGTGCCCGGTTCGTCCGACAAGGTGTTCGGGCTGGACAAGGCGAAGCTGTCCTGAAACCCACCGCAAAGGAGCTCATCATGAAGATCGTCGTCATCGGAGGCACGGGCCTCATCGGATCCAAGGTTGTCAGCCGGCTGCGCGCTGCCGGCCACGAGGTGCTGGCAGCCTCGCCCGCATCCGGCGTCAACACGCTCACCGGCGAAGGGCTGGACGAAGCGATGGCCGGGGCACACACGGTGCTGGACGTGTCCAACTCGCCGTCCTTCGAGGACAAGGCTGTTATGGAGTTCTTCCAGACCGCCACCGGCAACCTGCTGGCGGCCGAAGCCCGCGCCGGCGTGAAGCACCACGTGGCGCTGTCGGTGGTTGGGACCGACCGCCTGCCGGACAGCGGCTACTTCCGCGCCAAGGTCGCGCAGGAGAAGCTCATTCGCGAATCGAAGATGCCCTACACCATCGTCCACTCGACGCAGTTCTTCGAGTTCCTCGGCTCCATCGCGCAATCGGGCGTGCAGGGCGACGAGGTCCATCTGTCGCCGGCCTACGTCCAGCCGATCGCCTCGGACGATGTCGCCGATGCGGTGGCCGACTACACGGTGGGCTCGCCGAAGAACGCGACGGTCGAGATCGCCGGTCCGGAGCGCGTGCGCCTGTCCGAACTGGTGCAGCGCTACCTGAAGGCTTCGAACGATCCGCGCACCGTGGTGGCGGACGTGCATGCGCGCTACTTCGGCGCCGAGCTCAAGGACGACACGCTGGTGCCCGGACCCGGCCCGCGCATCGGAGCGCTCGGCTTCGAGGCCTGGTTCGCCCTGCCCAAGGCGCCTCGCTGAATGCAGGCACCTCTGCCGCCGCCGCGCGCAACGCGGTGGACTGCCAGCCGGCGTCCCTGGCTGGCCGTCCGCTGTCCTGGCGTGCGGGGCGGCAGAGGCTGCCGGCTCCCCGGTGCAAAGTTCCATCGATCATGTCCAAGCTGAAAGCCCCTCCCGTCGAACTGCTGAACAAGTACAGCGGCGCCGACTTCCAACCGATCTACTCCACCAAGGTCACGGTCAGCGGAGGGGAGGCGGAGCACGCCCGCGCCTCGGGCGTTGCGCGGTCCGACGATGGCAACCTCGAGGTGCAACTGCGCCTTCCCACCGAGATGGGCGGGGAGGGCGGCGGCACCAACCCCGAGCAGCTGTTCGCGGCCGCATACGCAGCCTGCTTCCATGGCGCGCTGAATCTGCTGGCCACCCGCAACCGGATCACCTTGCGAGGTGCGAGAGTGGAAGTCTTCGTGGCCTTCGGCCGCGACCCGATGGACGGCCTCTTCTCGCTCAGCGCCGACGTGCGCATCTTCCTGCCCGGCGTCGAGAAGAGCGTGGCCGAGGAACTGGTGCGCAACACCGAGCGCCTGTGTCCCTACGCCAAGATGGCCCGCAATGGCATCACGAGCGTGGTCGCGCTGGCAGCTGCCAGCGACACGCAGGGACTTAACAAGCAATGACAGGGAATAACTGGAACGGCGCACGTAGTCCGCACAGACTCCTGGCACGCCTTTCGTAAGGAGCTGCGTTCATGACGACAACACCGACCCACGGCCCCCGCCTCCAGGTGGCGGTCGCCCATCAGGACCCCTACGTGGCGGCTGGCATCTCGGCGCTCCTGCGCTCGCAAATGGACCTTCTCGTCCACGTGGGCGAGCCTTCCGATTGCACGGCCGACGTGCTGGTGACGGACTACGAGGCCGCCCTGCGGCGAGCCGAGGCAGGCGCAAGCGTGAGAAGACCCGCGCGCATGCCGGTCTCGCTGATCGTGACGGACCAGGTTGCGGGCTGGCAGGTGCGCCGCGCGGTGGATGCGGGCATCCGCGGCTACATGCTGCAGGACTGCACCGGCGACGAACTGGCCGAAGCGGTGCGCAGCGTGGGCGCCGGGCGACGCTACCTGTCGCCGCTGGTGGCCGAGCACCTGCTGGATGCACTCAGCTACGACGTGCCCACCGCGCGGCAACTGGAGGTGCTCAAGCTCATCGCGCTGGGACTTTCCAACAAGGACATCAGCCGGCGCCTGGGCATCGGCGAGCGCACCGTGAAGACGCATGTGAAGGCGATCCTCGGCAAGCTCGGCGAGCGCACCCGTACGGCCGCCATGGCCGAGGCCATGCGGCGCGGCATGCTGGGCGAGGGCAGGCGGCGCGTGGCGCTCCCCGCGGGTGCCTGAAGGTTGAGGCAGGAGAACTCCATGACACCCTTCACCCCCCTCGCGATCCGCGTCTGTCACGACAACCCCCTGCTGCGGGCCGGCCTGGTGTCGCTCATCGGCCAGGCCCCCGACCTGGATGTGCGCGCCGGACAGGACTGCGGCGACGAGCATCCCGTCGATGTGATCGTGGCCGGCTATGGCTGCGCGCTGGACCTGCTGGCCTCGGCACCGGCCAGCCCGTGCTCGCCGCCCATCGTGGTCGTGACGCGTCGCGACACCGAGCGCGATGTGGTGCACGCCATCAACAGCGGCGTGCACGGCTACCTGCTGCAGGACTCGGGCCCCCTGGAGCTGATCAGCTCCATCCGGCACGTGGCGCGCGGCGGTTCGCGCTACCTGTGCAGGCGCGCGGCGCCCCTGCTGGAAGGCGCGCACCGACCCGAGCTCACGCCAAGGGAGGACGAGGTGCTGCACCTGCTGGCCAACGGCGAGTGCAACAAGTCCATCGCGCGCAAGCTCGACATCTCGTCGCACACGGTGAAGGCGCACGTCTCCAAGATCTGCGAGAAGCTGCACGTGCATTCCCGGGTGCAGGCGGCCGCCGTGGCGGCGCAGCGCGGCCTGGTGCGGACATGAGCATCTCGCTCGTCGGCCGCTAGCGTGCAGCGGCGAGGAAGGCCAGCTGGTCGACCAGAAAGTCGATGCACAGCCGAACCCGCAGGGGCGGGTGGCGGCCGAAGGGGTGCAGCGCATGCACCGGCACCAGCGGCAGGGCCACCGCCGGCAGCAGCGGCACCAGGCGGCCGGCGTCGATGTCGTCCTGCACGGCAAGGCGCATCATCTGCACGATGCCCAGGCCATTGAGCGCGGCGATGCGCGTGGCCACGCCGCTGTCCGCATCGAGCACGCCTGGGGGCGTGTAGACGCTCCCGTCGGCAAAGCGCAGCGGAAAGGGCCGGCCGTCCAGGACGTAGCGGATGTGGTCATGCGCCTCCAGGTCGCTCCGGCTGCCGGGCGTTCCGCGTGCGGCCAGGTAGGCAGGCGAAGCGGCCAGCACCATCGGCAGCCGTGCCAGCAGGCGCGCGTTGAGATCGGAGTCCACGGCCTCGCCGGCGCGCACCGCGATGTCGAAGCCTTCGCGGATCAGGTTCACATGCCTGTCGGTGAGGCTCACCTCCAGCTTGAGCCCGCGATGCGCCGGCAAGAACAACCGGGTGACGGCATCCATGAGGATGCGCCCCAGGTCGCCTGGCGCCGTGATGCGCAGTACGCCCAGGGCGGTTGCCTCGGGGCGGATCACGTCGCCGGCCTCGTCCAGGGCGCGCAGCAGCGGCGCGACGCGCTCGAAGTACGCGGCGCCTTCCCGCGTGAGCGTGAGGCTGCGCGTGGATCGCCTGAACAGGCGCACGCCGAAGCGCGCCTCGAGCTTGGCCACGTTCTTCGACACCGCTGACGGCGAGGTGCCCAGGACACGGGCGGCTGCGCTAAAGGAACCGGATTCCACCGCGCGCACGAAGGCGATCAGCCCCTGCGCGCGGTCGAGCATGTGCGAGTCGGGCTGGGGCATGGGCCGCGGGTCGTCACGCGTCGGCTGGCCGGCCGCTCGCGCGGGCCAGGCGCGCCGCTTGCTCCAGCAGCTTCGACATGTCCATCGGCAGATGCCCCCCGAGCTGGGCGTGGCGCTGGCGGATCTTGTCCATCTGCTGGCGCACCCATGCGTCGCCGAGGTCGGAATAGTTCGGGGTCGGGTTCATGGCTCGCTCCTTTTGTCGCGGGGCCGCCTTTCGCTGCGATGCACGGCGGCTGCGGCTCATGCTAGGGAGAGGCACGCGCGGCCGGTAGGTTCGCGAGAGGACGCACGCTGTTGCCGGGCCGGCATCAATGCCATGGACAGGCTGCATGGCAATGCCTCGTCACGGAGCCAGCACGAGCGAGTGCGGACTCAGGTCCATCCAGCTCCATTGAGGCCAGAAGGAGATCTTCGGGCCGCTCGCAGACTCGGGCAGCCGCACCCTCGCGGCAAGGAGGGGCGGACTGGGCGAGGGAGGCCCCGGGTGGCGGGAGGGCATCGCATGGTTCTCCTTGCTCTGCGCCAGCAGCAGCTGTGCGTAGTTGCGCGTGGTGTCGAGCAGGCGATAGGGCTTGCCCGCGTGCTCCGGATCGAAGACGACCAGCGACTTGGTGGCCAGCGAGATCAATGCGTCGGTCGCGCGTTCGGGGTCCATGTCGTCCGCCGTCAGCACGAGCGCCGAATCGACGTCGAAGCGGCTTGAATAGACCGAAAGGCGCCTGAAGAGCTTGAGTTCCGTCTCGTTCAGCAGCGCCACGCTCCAGTCCAGTGCTGCGGCCAGGGAGCGGTGGCGCGGGATGGCCGCGCGCGTCCCGGTCCAGTACAGGCGCATGGGATCGTCCATCCGGTGCACCAGGTCGGCGATGGCCTGCGCGCCCAGGCGGGCGGCCACCAGTTCGATTGCCAGCGGAATGCCGTCCATCCGCCGGCAGATCCTGGCCAGCATGGCGCGATGGCAATCTTCGAAGGCGGTGGCGCCGGCGGCCCAGGCCCGCTCCACGAGCAGTTCGACCGCGGGCGAGCACATGGCTTCCTCCAGCGAGGCGGGCTCGCCCTCGGGCAGGGCCAGCGGGGTCAGCCGCAGCACATGCTCGCCCTCGATGCGCAGTGCCTCGCGGCTGGTCGCCAGGATGCGCAGGGACGGCAGTGCGGCCAGCAGCTGGATGAGCACACGGGACAGCGGCTCGATCACATGCTCGCAGCTGTCCACGAGCAGCAGCACCTCGCGGCCGGCCAGGCGCTGGACGATGGCTTGCAGCGGCTCGGGTGCGTCAGGCGCCGTGCCCAGCGCGCAGGCGATCGCGCAAATCACGGGGTCGGCCGAGTGCAGGGGTGCGAGGTCGACGAAGCCGACCAGCCCCGGGGCAGATGCCTGCTGCCTCATCGCCACGTCGATGGCGACGCTGGTCTTGCCGATACCGCCGGAGCCAACGACGGTGACCAGCCTGCGAGAGGCCAGCGCCTCGATCACGCGCCCGACCTCGGCGTTGCGGCCGATCAGCCTGGACAGGCGCGCCGGAATCCTCGCGAACTCGCAAGCCTGCGGCGCGGTCCGTTGCGTGGCGGGCATGACGCCGGCCTGCACCGCTTCGCATGCGACACGTCCGACGAAACGGTAGCCGCGCAGCGGAACGTTGGCAATCCACTCTCGGCAGTCGTCGATGGGGTCCGGCGTGCCCAGCGCCTTGCGCAGGTTGGACATGTGGACCCGCACGCTGGCTTCCTCCACCACCACGCCGGACCAGACGGCGGCGAGGAACTCCTCGTTGCTGATGACTTCGCCCGCGCGCTTGAGCAGCTGCAGCAGAAGATCGAAGGAGCGCGAGCCCAGCCGGATGGACTGGCCGCGCCGTTCGAGCCGGCGTTGTGACTCCCACAGGACAAAGCTTCCGAATCGCCACAGGACTTCGCCGTTCGCCTGCGTGTTCGTTGAATCAGCCAGCATGGGTGCTCCTTTCGGTATGCGCATGGTCTGACCGGCGTGTAGCCGCAGGATGTCGAGGGCGAGAACTTTCTTGTCAATTGAAATGCCGGCCGCCTGCCTTTGGGCGCGGCCGTCGAGGGCGAATGCGTCCTTTGTGTCCGTTGACACACAAGGGCGCGCCGTTGACACATTCCTGTGCACCGTGCGGGATGCAATGGCCCGGGCGCAACCCGATAAAGGCTCCGTGGCGTGGATCCAAGGCCATGACGAACCGAAGAACCCCAGGCAAGACCCAGCTCCTGATCCTCGAGTCGGATGACCTCATCCGCGGGCTGCTCGTGCGCTGGCTTTGCGAGGCGGGCTACGCCGTCGCGTCGGACGAATCCCAGCCGGGCGCCATCGCGCTGGTGATCGCGGACATCCCCAACCCCGCGCAGGCCGAGGCCGTGCTCAAGGAACTGGGAGCGCGCCACGGCGTGCCCGTGCTGCCCATGTCGGGCCGCTTCAGGCGCTACCGGGGCGCGCCGGAGGGCGTGGCGCGCCGGCTCGGCGTGGCCCGGGTGCTGCCCAAGCCCTTTTCGGGGGAAGAACTCCTTGCGGCGGTGGAGGCCTGCCTTGGCGGCCGATGAAAGTGCGCGGCTAGCGCAGGATCTCGACGTTGGCCAGGAAGGTGTAGCCCACGCCGCGATCCGTGCGGATCAGGGCAG
The DNA here is from genome assembly GCF_900114785.1 of Variovorax sp. OV329. Classification (GTDB taxonomy): domain Bacteria; phylum Pseudomonadota; class Gammaproteobacteria; order Burkholderiales; family Burkholderiaceae_C; genus Variovorax. The sequence goes on along the minus strand of NZ_FOUG01000007.1, from coordinate 318,639 downwards.
GCTCTCCCTGGACCTCCAGCTTGCGGCGCAGGCGCCCGACCTGCACGTCGATGGAGCGGTCGTAGACCTCGTCGTCGTGCAGGCGAGAAAGCTCCAGCAGCTGGGTGCGCGTCAGCACGCGCTGGGGCGCGCCGAGGAAGGCGGTGAGCAGGTTGTATTCGCCGTTGGACAGGCCGACCACCTCGGCCTGCGGCGAGGTGAGCTTGCGCAACCCCACGTTGAGTTCCCAGCCGGCGAAGCGGAAGGCGCGCGCGCCCGGGTCCTTGCGGCTGTCCCGCATGCTGGTGCGGCGCAGCAGCGCCCGGATGCGGGCGAGCAGCTCGCGAGGAGAGAAGGGCTTGGTCACGTAGTCGTCGGCGCCCAACTCGAGCGCCATCACCCGGTCGGCCTCGTCGCGCCGCCCGGTGATCACGATGATGGCCAGGTCGGACTGCTCGCGAAGGCGCCGCGCGATCTGGATGCCGTCCTCGTCGGGCAGCCGCACGTCCAGCACCAGCAGGTCCACCGGCTCGCGGGTGAGGGCCACGGCCATCTCCGCGCCGGAGGCGGCGGCGCTGACCCGGAAGTCGTAGTCGCCGAGAAAGTCGACCAGCATCTGCCGGATCGAAGGGTCGTCGTCGACCACCAGCACATGTGGCGCCACGCCGGGCGTGGTCGATTCCATACCTGTGGCTCCTCGTCATGAAAGCGGTGCGGCAGTTTAATGGGCGCTGCGCCGGCCTGTCACTGGCAGGTGTATGCTGCGCCGGCCCTGCGCCGCAGGGGCTCTGCCCGGCGTGATGTCCCGCAGTCCGAGGACACGGCGCGCCGCTTTGGAGAAGAAGAGGTGCTTCCCAAGCCGTTCATCATCCGCAAGGCGCAGCTGGTGGCGATGGCTGCATCACTCGGCCAGCGGGTGATGGCCTCCGTCGTGCTGCGCTATGCGCTGGCGCCGGTCTTCGTCCTGCTGGCGGCGCTGGTGTTTCACTCGCCTCCAGGCCCGACCTTCAGTCTTGCCGGCCTGTGCGTCATCGCCGTGCTGGCCACGGCGTGGCTGGGAGGCGTCGGGCCGGGGCTGCTGGCGGCCGTACTGGCCAACTTCATGATCCCGCAACTGATCGACGTGCCCTATGCGCTGCTCTGGGGCTTGGTCGACGTGCCGCGCTTCGTCACCTTTTCCATCATCGGGCTGGCGGTGGGATGGCGCAGCTCCCGGCTGCACAGGGTGCTGCGAGACCAGGAGCGCCATGCGCTCGCCATGGCCGCCAGCGAAGACGGCTTCTGGGACTGGCTCGTTGCGGAAGACAGCGTCTACGTCTCGCCGCGATGGCTGGAGATCTACGGCCTGCCGCCCGACACGGTCTTCGCCGGCCGCAAGGACCTCATTGAACGGATTTCCTTTCATCCCGACGACCGGGCGCGGCTGACGCAGGGCCTCAGCGCGCATTTCGCCGGGAAGGACGGTCGCTACGGCACCGAGGCCCGCTTCATCCGCAAGGGCGAGACGCGCTGGATCCAGCTGGCCGGCCTGGCGACGCGGGACGCTTCCGGCACCCTGGTGCGCTGGACCGGCACGGCGCGCGACATCACCGAGCGCAAGCAGTCGGAGGAGGCGCTGCGCGAATCCGAGCAGCGCTACGAACTCGCCATGGCCGCCAGCGAATCGGGCTACTGGGACTGGCACGTTCCCAGCAACACCTACTTCGCGTCGCCCCGGGCTTTCGAGCTGGCCGGCTATCCCAAGGGCACCACCTGGGCGAACCGGGACGACTACCGGGCCAACATCAACATGCACCCCGACGACTTCGTGAAATGGGAGGCCGCGCGGCTTGCGCTGTTTGCGGGCACGGGCGAGCGCCTGGCCATGGAGGTGCGCTACATGGCCCCCGGCGGCGTGCGCTGGCACAAGCTGCAGGCGATCTGCAGGCGCGACGAAGAGGGCAAGGTGGTGCGGTGGACGGGATCGGCGACCGACACCACCGCCCAGAGGCAGGCGGAGGAGGAACTTGGCACGATGGAGCGCAAGCTGCGCCAGGCGCAGCGCCTGGAGTCCATGGGCACGCTCTCGGGCGGCATCGCGCACGACTTCAACAACATCCTGGGCGCGATCCTGGGCTATGGCGAGATGGCACTGCGCGGCGCCACGCCGGGAAGCCGGCTCGCGCGCGACCTGGACAGCATCATGGTGGCCGGCGAGCGCGGGCGCGCGCTGGTGGAGCGGCTGCTGGCCTTCAGCCGCAGTGGCGTTGGCGAACGCGTGCCGGTGCATGTCGAGAAGGTGGTGCGCGAGGTGCTGGACCTGGTCTCGGGCAATCTGCCGGCCAGCGTGACAGTGCATGCGCGGCTGCATGCCGGCGCCGCCGCGGTGCTCGGCGATGCCACGCAGGTGCACCAGGTGGTGGCCAACCTGGCGACCAATGCGGTGCAGGCCATGCAGGGCGGCGGAACGCTGCGCGTGGAGCTGGTCACCGAGCGCGTGGCATCGCCGCAGGCCGGCACCATCGGCCGGCGCGAGCCTGGTGAGTACGTGGTGCTGACAGTGGCCGACACCGGCGGCGGCATCGCGCCGGAGGTCATGGACCGCATCTTCGACCCCTTCTTCACCACCAAGGACGTGGGCACAGGCACGGGGCTGGGGCTGTCGCTGGTGCACGGCATCGTCACCGAGCTGGGCGGCGCCATCGACGTCGCCAGCACGGTGGGCGAGGGTTGTACCTTCGTCGTGCACCTGCCGCGTGCCGGCGACGCGGTGGAGCGCGGCGACGAGCGCACGGCGACCCCGCCGCGGGGCGACGGGCAGCGCGTGCTGGTCGTGGACGACGAGCAACCCCTGGTGCAGCTGGCCACACGCACGCTGCAAGCGCTGGGCTACCAGGCCGTCGGCTTCAGCTCGAGCACGGCGGCTCTGGCCGAGTTCCGCCAGGACCCGCAGCGCTTCGATGCCCTGGTCACCGACGAGCGCATGCCCGAGATGTCGGGTGCGGCGCTGATCCGCGAGGTGCGCAGCATGCGCAGCGGCATGCCCATCGTGCTGATGAGCGGCTTCCTGGGCGAAGGGACCCTGCGGCCGCGCACGGGGGGGCTGGTCAACGGGCATGGCGAGCAGGCGGGGCCGGCGCTGGCCGATGAACCGGACGAGGTGCTTCAGAAGCCCGTGTCCGGTCGCGAACTTGCCGACAGCCTGGCCAGGGTGTTGCGCCGGTAGGGCGTCGCCACCGTCGCCTGCGGCATCATCGCGCCATGGCCGACAACGAAGTCCCGAGCGGCATGCCTGCCGCGTACCCCTTGCGCCTCTCGCCCGGAGACGACCTGCGCCGTGCGCTGGAGGAGGCGGCCGCCACGCACGGCTGGGAAGCGGCCTTCGTGATCGCGGGCATCGGCAGCCTGCGTCCTGCGGCGCTTCGCCATGCGGGCGCCGATGAGGCCACGCTGATCGACCGCGACCTGGAAGTGCTCACGCTGTCGGGCTCGCTGTCACCACGCGGCGCGCACCTGCACATGAGCATGGCAGACGAAGCCGGCCAGGTGCAGGGCGGCCATGTGGCCTACGGCTGCCGCGTGCGCACCACGGCCGAGGTGCTAGTGGCCGTGCTGCCCGGCTGGCGCTTCGGGCGCGCTCCGGATGCGCGCACGGGCTTCGATGAACTGGTGATCGAGCGGCCCGGCCCGGACTAGTTGTCGACGCTCATGGCCGGATGGAAGGTGGCCGAGGGGTATGGCGCGCAGCTGCAGTTTTGTGCCAGCACTTCGTTGGGATCTTCCTGCACGGAGAAGCGTTGGCCTTCGTTGGCGCGGCACCACTCGCATTCGGCCCCGGTGTCCATCAGCACCAAAGTCATCTCGGTGCAGAACTCGCGCATGCGCAGCGTGGCGTCGTGGCGGGCCTTCTGCAGCGTCGCGCTTCGGTGGAGTTCGTCCGCGAAGGTGGTCAGGGTGCGGCGCGGAGACAAGGGCGTACGCAGCAGTTCCGCGGCGCGGATGTTCAGCGAGGCATCCGCCGCGCCCTTGACGCGCACCCGGGCATCGTCCATCGGCTGACCGGGCAACTGGCCGAACTCCTGGATGTACTCGGACATCGCAGCTTCTCCACGGGGCGTGAGAACGCGCGAGCGCCGGATGGCCAGGGCGAGGTAGTGCGCAAGTGGCTGTTCTTCTGGCTCTGGGACTGCAGTGGGCGGTGCGACGGAAGGGGTTGCGTTGCCGAACAGGGAGCCGAAGAGTTTCATCATGGACACAAGGCGTCGTGTAGTGACTTCGTGTTACATGATGCCAGAGGATGGAGCGTTTGTCCTCGGCCGCGTTGGATCAGGTCTCGCGGCAGACCGCCAGCTTGTGCAGCAGCTCCACCAGGATCAGCCTCTCGCCCTTGCTGAGGCTGGCAAGGGTGCCTTGCTCGCCCTCCAGGATCGCCTCGGTCGACTTGCGCGCGAGGGCCGCGCCCTGCGCCGTGGCGCGCAGGTGCTGCGCGCGCCGGTCGGTGGCATGCGGAATCCGCTGCACCAGTCCGCGCTTCTCCAGGCGGTCGATCCAGGCGGCGATGTTGGGTGCGGTCACCGCCAGTGCCTTGGCCAGGCGCGTGGCGGACACGTCGGGGTTCTCGTGGATCAGGGCGAGCACGGTGTATTCGACCGGCCGCAGGTCGAAGGGCGCACCCACCTGCCGCGCGAACACCGCATTGGTGACGATGGTCGCCTGCGCCAGCTGGTAGCCCAGCACCATGTGCAGCGAGGCCTCGCTGAGCCGGCCCTTGGGCGTGATGTCGTCGTCGGTGGGCGTGCTGCGGCTCTTGGGCATGTGTGGATTGTCGTGCAGCGCATGTACTTCATTGAATGAATCAAATGGAAGCCATCGATCCAGTGTTAGCGCATTTACAGTAGTGGAAAACGATAAATAGTTATTTAATATAGTTAAGTAGATGATGCAGAGATGGTGCCGTTCAGATGCGCCAGAAGGAGACACCGATTGAAAGCCTCTGCATCCTTGGTCCTTGTTGCCGCGCTGCTTTCCGCCTGTGGTGGCGGCAGTGGCGGCGGTTCCGCCAGTACGCCGCCGCCGGCGTCCGGCGGGAGTCCTCCGGTGGACACCACGCCGCCGGCAGAAACGCTGCCGGTACTTGGCGCAGCCACTGGCGCGACCCTCGGTGACTGCGCGGCACTGGCCGGCTTCACCTTCGCCAACACCACCCTCACTGCCGCCACGCCGATCGCTGCCGGCACGCTGACGGTGGCGGGCAAGGCCGTGCCAGCGCACTGCCAGGTGAGGGGCTCGATGTACCAGCGCACCAGTGCCGTCGACGGCCAGAACTACGCGGTCGGCTTCGAGATGCGCCTTCCGCAGAACTGGAACGGCCGATTCTTCTACCAGGCGAATGGCGGCGTGGATGGCAGCGTCGCGACTGCCACGGGGCCGGTGGGCGGTGGCGGGCCGCTGAACAATGCACTCGCCATGGGCTTTGCCGTGATCAGCTCCGACGCCGGCCACTCGGCGCCGACGCCCTTCTTCGGCCTCGATCCGCAGGCGCGGCTGGACTATGGCTACCAGGCCGTGGCCAAGCTCACGCCCATGGCCAAGGCGCTGATCGCCTCGGCCTACGGCAAAGGCCCGGACCGTTCCTACTTCGGCGGATGCTCGAACGGTGGACGCCACACGATGGTGGCCATGTCACGCTATCCGGACGACTACGACGGCTTCCTGGTGGGAGACCCGGGCTTCCGGCTTCCGCTGGCCGCCGCGGCCAACATCGTGGGCGCGCAGAACTACAACGCCGTGGCGACGACGCCGGGCAGTCCGGGCACCGGCTTCACGCAGGCTGAGCGCACGCTGGTCTCGCAGGCCGTGCTGGCCAAATGCGATGCCCTGGACGGTGCTGCCGATGGCCTGGTGCAGGACGTGAGCGCCTGCCAGGCCGCGTTCAACCTGGACCGCGACGTTCCAACTTGCGCGACGTCTCGCGATGGCACCTGCCTGAGCGCGGACCAGAAGCAGCGAATCGGCCAACTGTTCGCGGGTGCGGTCGACGGCGGGGGCAGGAAGTTCTATTCCAGTTTCCCCTTCGACGCCGGCCTGGGCACCAACGGCTGGGCCGCTTGGAAGTTCAGCAACTCGCTCAACCTCGATTCGGGCGCAGTGGGCTTCATCTGGCAGGTGCCCCCGGAGGCGCAGGCAGGCTTCGTCGGCGCCACCTTCACCCTCACGGCCAACATCGACTCGATCCTCGCGAAGATCACGTCCACCAACGCGACCTACACCGAGAACTCGCTGTCCTTCATGACGCCGCCCAACCCCAGCGACCTCAGCCGCCTGAAGAAGCGCGGCGCCAAGGTCATGGCCTACCACGGCACCAGCGACCCGATCTTCTCCAGCGACGACACCAAGCGCTGGTACGAGGAACTGGCCGCGGCCAACGGGGGCAGCGCAAGCAACTTCGCGCGGTACTACCAGGTGCCCGGCATGAACCACTGCAGCGGCGGCCCCGCCACCGACCAGTTCGACATGCTCACGCCGCTGGTGAACTGGGTGGAGAAGGGTGTTGCCGCCGACTCGGTCGTGGCGACGGCGCGCGGTACGGGCAATGCCGCAGGTGCCAACACCGACGTCCCCGCGACCTGGGCGGCGGACCGCAGCCGGCCGCTGTGTGCCTACCCGAAGGTGGCGCGCTACAAGGGCAGCGGCAGCATCGAGCTGGCCGAGAACTTCGCCTGCCAGTAGCGGTGCAGTTCAGGGGCCGCATCGCGCGGCCTGCGCATCAAGCCCTGGCGCGCCGCGCGCTGCGCCGGGGCTTGTCCGTCACGTTGCCCCAGGTCCCCACGTTGGCGGACTTCAACAGGGGGGAGGCGTTGCCCGTCACCGCCAGTTCGTCGGCGGCCGCCAGGATCTGCGGGCCGAACTGCTGCATGCGCTGCAGCGTCAGCCGTGACGAGGGCCCCGCGATCACCAGCACGCCGGTGGCCGGCTCGCCGGCGCGCTGTATCGGCGCGGCCATGGAGCTCATGCCGGGGGCATAGGCCTCCTCGATGATGCTGAAGCGCCGCTTGCGGTGCTCCTCCAGCATCTTCAGGAGCGCCTTCACCGAGGTGGGCGCGTTGGGGCCGAAGTTGCGCGGGTGGCCGATGCCCTGGCGGCTCACGTAGGCGATCGCCACGTCTTCCGGCAAGGTCATGAGCCAGGCCTGGCCCGCCGCGCTGCACGACAGGCGCAGGTCGATGCCCATGTCGGGGTCGTACAGCAGGCCCGAGCGTGCGCCCTGCGCCTTGGCCACCAGCGTCAGGCGCTCGCCGTCCACGATGGCCAGGCGAACCAGTTCCTCCGTGGCCTGCGCCAGCCTGTGGATGACCGGCTGCGCGATGTCCACCACGCCCGACTTGCCCAGGAAGCTCAGGCCCATCGAGGCCATCTTGGTGGTGAGCGCGTAGTCGCCGCGCTGGGGCAACTGGCGCACGTAGCCGTAGCCGATCAACTCCTGCAACGTGCGGTGGCAGCCGCTGCGCAACTGGTTGAGGTCGGTGGCGATCTGGACCAGCGCTGCACCGTCCGGAAAGTCGACCAGGTACTCCAGGATCGCCAATGATTTTTCGAGAGCGCCACTCATAACCCGTTGTCTCGCCGTGTTCAAAAGTTGAAAGTTATCAAAAAGTTGAATGTCTTTCAACTTTAGGCCAGGATGCCGACCGCGCGACCTTCATCGGCCGCCTCGCCATCCACAATCGAAGGAGACACATGAGCACCATCCATCCGCTGCGCCGCGCGCTGGTCGCGGCCCTGGGCGCCGCCACCCTGCTGGGCATCACGCCGGCCGTTCACGCGCAGGACGTGAAGGAGCGCAACCTGCGCTTCGCCTTCAGCCTGGCCAAGGACCATCCGCTGGGCACCGGCGCGCAGAAGTTCGCCGACGCCGTGGCGAGCAAGAGCGGCGGCAAGATGAAGGTCACCCTGTTCCCCAACGCGGTGCTGGGCAGCGATCCGCAGAACCTGTCCGCGGTGCGCGGCGGCACGCTGGACTTCACGTCGATGGCGACCGGCCTGGTGGCTTCCATCGACAAGCAGTTCATGGTCTTCGACCTGCCTTTCCTGTTCAACAGCGCGCAGGAGGCTTATGCCATTGCAGACGGCCCGGTGGGCACGAAGATGCTGGGCGACCTGGCGAACAGCGGCGTCGTCGGCCTGGGCATCTGGGACCTCGGCTTCAGGCACATCACCAACAGCAAGCGGCCCATCACCAAGGCCGAGGACATCCAGGGCCTGAAGATCCGCGTGATCGCCTCGCCGATCTTCATCGACCTGTTCACCACCCTGGGCGCCAACCCGGTACCCATGACCTTCGGCGAGGTGTACGGTGCGCTGGAGTCGCGCGCCATCGACGGGCAGGACAACCCGGTGGCGGTGATCGAGTCGGCCAAGTTCGCCGAGGTGCAGAAGTACCTCTCGCTCACGCGCCACGTCTACACCGGCATGCCTTTCCTGATGAGCAAGAAGACCTGGGACGGCATGTCCGAGGCGGAGCGCCGGATCATCCGCGAGGCCGCTGACGAGGCGAAGGCCGAGGAGCGCAAGGCCACGCTGCAGAAGGAGACCGAATCGGTCGATGCGCTGAAGAAGAGCATGCAGGTCAACGAGGTGAGCGCGCCCGAAATCGCCCGCCTGCGCCAGAAGGTGCAGCCGGTCACCGACAAGTTCAGCCGCGAGGTGGGCGAGCCGGTGGTGCAGCAGGTATCGGCCGAACTCGCGCGCCTGCGTGCGGCGGCGAAGTAGGCATGGCGCTTCTTGGCAGGGCCGCTTTGGCCATGTGGTGGGACATGGCGCCCGAGGCGCGCGCCGACTTCGAGCACTGGCATGCGCACGAGCACTTCCCGGAGCGACTGGGCATTCCCGGCTTCCGCCGTGCCAGCCGCTGGACCGGCGCCGACGGTGGCGAGGGCGTGTTCGTGATGTACGAACTGGAAGACCATGCCGTGCTGGGCTCGCCCGCCTACCTGGCTCGGCTCAACGCGCCCACGCCCTGGTCGCAGCGCCTGATGCCGCATCACAGGAACATGGTGCGCAGCCAGTGCCGCGTGCTGGAGAGCCGCGGCGGCACGACGGCGCGACAGGCGCTGACCATTCGCTTGTCGCCCGCGGCGGGTCGTGCCGATGAATTGCGGGCCGCGTTGCGCTCGCTTGGGGAAGAAACGGCGATGCAGCCGGGCCTCGCAGGCTTGCACCTGCTGCGCCACGAGGCGCCGCCCATCGCGCCCACCGAAGAGCAGCGCATCCGCGGCCTGTCGGACCGCGTGGCCGACTGGGTGCTGGTGGCCTGCGGCTTCGACGCAGCGCAGCTGCAGGTGCTGTCCCGGTCCACGCTGGACGATGCGGCGCTGGTGGCGATGGGCGCGCAGCCCGGCATGTGGCGCGGCACCTACGCGCTGGCCTACGCGGCGGTGCCGGGCGACATGGCGTAGCTGCGTTGGCGGCGCCTTCCTGTGATGGTGCGGTGGTAACACCTGATATTTTGAATGTGCGCCAGGGAGGGCGAATGTTCCGTGTCGGCCAGGGCCGACGGCCGTTCGGGCCAAAGGACGCTACAGCTCGCGCGCTGCGGGCGCGAGCATGGGTTTCATTGCGACACCCAGGAGATAGCATGAGAACCCCCACGCCCAAAGGAAGCCCGCCCGACGGGCCGGTGAACGAAGAGCCGGAAATCACCCAGGAAGAGTCCGTGCCCAGCGACGGCCGCGACAAGGTTGGTGAAGAGATGATGAAGGACCTGGGCCGCAAGAAGGCGGAGCAGGACAAGGAGTCCGGCGAGCCGGGCGGCCCGGGTCCTTCGTGATCCGAGGCGAGGACTGGGCCCATCCGGAGCAGCGCCCAACCTCCGCCGCAAGCGCCGTGGCCAGGGAAAGCCGGGCCGTCGGAAATGCAGGCTCGCATGGGCTCTACACTGTGAGCCCTCATGCAGCGCATCCTCACCCTTTGCATCGGAAACATCTGCCGCAGCCCCCTGGCCCAGGTGCTTCTGGCGCGCGAGTTTCCGGAGAAGATGGTGTGGTCCGCAGGACTCGGCGCCCTGGTCGGCGAGCCGGCTGATCCGTTGTCGGTGGCGCTGGCAGCCGAGCAGGGCATGGACCTCAGCGCACACCGCGCCCAGCAGGTGAGCAGCCTGATGTGCCAGCACGCCGAACTGATCCTGGTGATGGAGCAGCACCAGCGAACCGAACTGGAGCGCCGCTACCCGCAGGTGCGTGGCAAGGTGTTCCGACTGGGGACGCAGGACGTTGCCGATCCCTTCCGCATGCCCCGCGCCGCCTTCGAGACGGCCTACGCGGACATCGCGCGCGGCGTGGCCGACTGGGCGGAGCGCATCCGGCAGCTGGCCTGAGCGCCGCTCGCCAGGGGCCGGGCGGGAGCGGAATCAGGCGACGGCGCGACGCGGCAGCGTCCAGTTCGGCCGCACCCAGTGGCAGGTGTAGCCCTCGGGGTAGCGCTGCAGGTAGTCCTGATGCTCCGGCTCGGCATTCCAGAAGGGGCCGGCAGGCTTCACTTCGGTCACCACCTTGCCCGGCCACAGGCCCGAGGCGTCCACGTCGGCGATGGTGTCCAGCGCAACCTGCCGCTGTTCCTCGCTGGTGTAGTAGATGCCCGAACGGTAGGAGGCGCCACGGTCGTTGCCCTGGCGGTCGCGCGTCGTGGGGTCGTGGATCTGGAAGAAGAATTCCAGCAGCTGGCGAAAGCTCAGCCGGGCGGGATCGAACACGATCTCGATCGCCTCGGCATGCGTGCCGTGGTTGCGGTAGGTGGCGTTGGCCACGTCGCCGCCGCTGTAGCCCACGCGGCTGCTCACCACGCCGGGGTGGTTGCGCAGCAATTCCTGCATGCCCCAGAAGCATCCGCCTGCAAGGATGGCCGTTTCGGTGGTGGTGCTCATGCTGCTGTTCTCCTGATGGGTGAGTTTCGTTCAACGGATGAGGAAGCCCAGCATCCGCTCGGCCAGCTTGCCGTAGGGCGGTGCCAGGAACTTCATCGCCGAGAAGCGCGCCTGGTAGAACACCGGCCGCAGCTTCGAGAAGGTGATGAAGCCTTCATGGCCGTGATAGTGCCCCATCCCCGATGCACCCACACCGCCAAAGGGCAGGTCGTGCTGGGCGACGTGGAAGAGCGCGTCGTTCACCGACACCCCGCCGGACATCACCCGGTCCAGCAGCATCTGCACCTGCTGGCGGTCATGGCTGAAGGGGTAGAAGGCCAGCGGCCGGTCGCCCGCGTTGATGGACTCGATGACCTGCTCCAGCGAGGTGTAGCCGCGCAGCGGGAGGATGGGCCCGAAGATCTCCCGGCGCATCAGCGCGCAGTCTTCCGGGGCGTTCAGCACGATGTGCGGTGCGATCTTTCGGCTGGCGCGGTCGAAGGGCTCGCCCGGAATCAGCTGGATCACCTGCGCGCCGCGCCCGCGCGCTTCATCCAGCGCGGCCAGCAGGCGCTCGAAGGAGTGCTCGTCGATGATCGAGGTGTAGTCCGGCGTGGCCAGGCTCGCGTAGCGCCTGGGCATGATCTCCCGCGCCAGCTCGACGAAGGCCTGCAGCTGCGACTGCGGCAGCCACGCATGGTCCACCGTCGTGCAGATCTGGCCGGCGTTCATGAACTTCACGAACAGGATGCGCTCGGCGGCGGTGCGCAGCGGAAAGCCGTCGCACACCAGCGCAGGCGCCTTGCCGCCCAGCTCCAGCGTCACCGGGCAGAGGTTCTGCGCCGCGGCGCTCATCACCGCGCGGCCGGTCTGGCCGGAGCCGGTGAAGAGCAGGTGGTCGAAGGGCAGTTTGGAGAACTCGATGCCCACACCGCCGGTCTCCTCGAAGAACTGCAGCTTCTCGGGCGGAAAGTAGCGCGGCATCTCGGCCATCAGCAGGCGGGTGAGGTTGCGCGAGTTCTCGCTCATCTTCACCATCGCGCGGTTGCCCGCCGCGAAGATGTAGGTGAGCGGCAGCAGGCTGAGGTTGAGCGGGAAGTTCCACGGGACGATCACGCCCACCACGCCCAGCGGCTGCGGGATCACCACGTTCTTCGCGCCCAGGAAGTTCTTGCGGTCCACGCCCCGGCGCTGCGGCTTCATCCACCGGCGCAGGTGGCGCACGGCATGCCCGATGCCGTCCTGCACGGGAAAGATCTCGGCCATCAGCGTCTCGTGCCGGGAGCGGTTGCCGTAGTCGGCGCTGATGGCAGCGCACAGCGCCTCCTTGTGCTCGCGCACGAAGCGCTGCAGGGTGCGCAGGTCGCGCCTGCGCTCGGCCATGTCGGGCACCGGGCGGGCCATGTAGGCGGCGCGCTGCAAGGCGAGGGCGTCGGCCAGCCGGGTTGCGGCGCTCAGCCGGTCGACTTCCTGCGGGTTGGATTGCATGTGTCGCTCCTGCGAAGGCCGGATGTTCGTGGAGGGGATTGTGGGCCGATCCGCGCCTGCAAGGGCGGAGGCCGGTGCCGGCGAATCAAGACAGGATGGGGCCGCTCCGCCGACCCCGGCCCGACAAGGTCAAGCGATGCTCTTGTCGCCTTCGGCGTCGTTCCGGTCCGACGCGGTGCTGACAGCGGCGCTCATCATGGCGATGGCCCCGGCGCGAAGCAGTTCCTGGCGCAGGGCCGCCTCGAGTTGCACTCGGGCGGAGTCCGGCCGGTCATGGTCGTATTCCTCGTCGAGTTCGCAATGCAGGTAATAGTCGACCCGTCTCATGAGCCGCTCTATGGACGCTGCAATGTCCGCTTCGTTCATTCCGCTCCTCCATCGCTTCGAACCGTTGCGCTCGGGAGATGGCGCCAAGTCGTGCGCATGTTCTCTCCGCCCATCATCAGGATTCTCCAAAAACTATGGCTTTATACAGTCGCATACAGTGCCGCAATGACCTGAACAGGGCTGCTTTTTCATAAGTTGCAGACTTGCAACGACTCATGTTAAGCGGCTCAGGGCGAACCCTGAGGCACCGTCTCGGAAACGTGACTCGGCGGTGGTGGTTTACCCAATGAAACCCGGACCGTTCAAGCGCGGGCAGCTTTCTTGTCGGCGCGATGTTGCTTGGCGGCTGCGCGGCGCTGCTGTGCTGCCCTTGAATGGCTGCACCACACTAGCCGACCCAGGCTGCTTGCGCGCCGAGCGGGTGCTCGTCGCAATTGAGGTCGCCCGGCGCGCCGCCGCGGTCGACCACCAGGAAGTCGCTCGGCGCGTCGAGCGCGATCAGCGGATGGTGCCATGTGCCGCGCGCGTAATTCACGCCCTGGCCGGGCTCCGCGCGAAAGCAGCGCATCGCGGCAAGATCGGGCCCATCGCGATCAGGATTGGCCGGCGCCACCACCACCAGGTAGGCACGCGGCGACAGCGGCATGAAGGCCTGGCTGCCCAGCGGATGCCGTTCGAGCAACCGCAGTTGCATCGGCAGCGTACGCGGCAGGGCCTGGAAGATGCTGACGATGGCGCGGCCACCCTCGGTGTTGACATCGACCCGGGCAAGGTCGTGGAAGCGTTCCGCAAAACCGCTGTTGATGGGGAAATGGCGCGCCGTGGGGCTGGCTTCGATGACGTCGCCGAACGGGCGAAAAGCCTCGGCTGTGAGCGCCGCGATGGGCAAGCTGGAGCGGTGCCTGGCCATGGTGTCAGCAATCGACTTCGTGCAGGTCCGCCGACGGCAGGGCGGCTGCGCGCCCGTTTGGCGTGCGGCCCTTGCGCTTCTGGCGTTTGCTGAACGCCAGGCCGACGGCAAGCGTCTGCGCCAGCGACATGGCCGAGGTCAGTGACCGGAAGCCGAGCAGCTTGGCGTCGTCGACCTCCAGCACCAGGTCGGCGTTGCGCGCCACCGGGCTCAGGACGGCATCGGTGATGGCCAGGCGCCGGGCGCCGCCGGCGCGCACCTGTTCGCACACCTGGAGCGTGTCGGCCGCGTACGGCGGGAAGCTGACGGCGATCAACAGGTCATCAGCGCTCACCGTGCTGGCCTGTTCGGCGATGGCGCCGCCGATGCCGGTGATTTGCACCGCAGGGCGGCCCACGCGGTTCAGCGCATAGGCGAGGTAGGCGGCCACCGCATACGAGCGTCGCAGGCCCAGCACATGCACGATGCGGGCATTCTCGATGAGCGTGATCGCTTGCCGCAGCGGCAGGCTTGCGGCGTTGTCCTGCAGGTGTTCGAGCGACACGATGTTGGCGCGGCTGAACGCACGCAGCACCTCGGCCGGGTCGTCCGGCCGGTCCAGCGGCTGCTCGCCACCGAAGTGCCGGATGCGCTCGCGAAAGGTTGGCTTGGCCGCATACTGCAGGGGTTCGCGCAGCAGACGCTGCAGTTCTGAGTACCCTCCGAAACCCAGTGCCTTGGCCATGCGGATGAACGCGGCCGGCGCGATCTGCGCGATCTCGGCCACGGTAGCGACCGGGTTCAGGGCGATGTCGTTCGGGTGTTCGATGGTGTAGCGCGCTGCGTCGCGCATGCGCGGGGTGAGGCGTTCGCTTTCGCGGCCAATCAGTTCGCGCAGGCCAGCAAGATCGGTGGGCAGGGAAGGGGCGCTCGCAGCACTCATAAGCGCCGATTGTCGCGTGTCAGAACGCCCGAACCTGCCCGCGCGGCACGAAGCGGCCCATGCCCTCGCGGCCCAGCCATTGCGCGCCGTCCACGATCAGCTGGCCGCGCAGGAACACCTTCTCCACCTTGCCGCGCAGGTGGTGGCCCTCGAGCAGCGTGTAGTCGCAGTTGCCGTGCAGTTCGTGGGCATGGACGGTCTGGCTCGCCGCCGGGTCGAAGAGCACCACGTCGGCATCGCTGCCCACCGCGATCGTGCCTTTCTTCGGGAACAGGCCGAACAACTTGGCCGGTGTGGTGGCGGTGAGCTCGACGAACCGGTTCAGCGACAGCTTGCCCTGCATGACGCCGATGTCGAACAGGCTGACCAGGCGAGTCTCGATGCCGGGTGCACCATTCGGAATCAGCGAGAAATCATCCTTGCCGCGCATCTTCTGCATGCGGTAGCCGAGGTGGCCTTCCTTCATGCAGAAGGGGCAGTGGTCGGTGGCGATCACCTGCAGGTCGTCGAAGCGCAGCGCGCGCCACAGGTGCTTCTGGTCGTCCGGTGTGCGCAGCGGCGGCGTCATCACGTACTTGGCGATCGCCACGTCGTCGCTGCTGTAGACCGAATCGTCGAACAGCAGGTAATGCGGGCAGGTCTCGGCGAACACCGGGATGCCTTCGGCGCGTGCGGTGACGATGTGCTTGAGCGCCTCGTTGCTGGACACGTGCACGAAGTAGATCGGCGCCTCGGCGAGTTCGGCCAGGCGGATGCCCCGGTGCGTCGCTTCGCCCTCCATGATGGCCGGGCGCGTCATGGCGTGATAGCGCGGCGAGGTGTGGCCGGCGTCCAGTGCCTCCTTGATGAGCAGGTCGATGACCGTGCCGTTCTCGGCGTGCAGCGCCACCATGCCGCCGTCGGCACCCACCTGGCGCAGCATGCGGAAGATGGCGGCGTCGTCGGCCATCATCACGCCCGGGTAGGCCATGAACATCTTGAAGCTGGTCACGCCCTCGTGAAGCATGGCGTGGCGCACGTCCTTGAGCACCTGGTCGTCCACACGCGTGATGATCACGTGGACGCTGTAGTCAACCGCCACCTGCGATTCCGCGCTGCGTTGGGCGCGCGCGATGGCGCCCAGCGGGGAATCCAGCTCGGTCTGCAGCGCGAAGTCGACGATGGTGGTGGTGCCGCCGAAGGCGGCGGCGCGCGTGCCGCTGGCGAAGGTGTCGCAGGTGATGGTCGGGCCGATCACGTTTTCCAGGTGGACATGGGTGTCCACGCCGCCGGGCAGCACGTAGAGCCCGGTGGCGTCGACCACGGCCACGTCTTCGCCGACCTCGATGCCGCGGCCGATGGTGTGGAACACGCCATCGCGCATCAGCACGTCGGCCACGTAGTCGTCCGTGGCCGTGATGACGCGCCCGTTGCGGATCAGGGTGTCGGTGGTCATGGAATGGCTTCGTCCAGGTGCGTGACGAGGCGGTCGATTTCTTCCGGCGTGTTGTAGTGCGCCATCGACACCCGCACCACGCCGCCTTGCGGCTGCAGTCCGAGACGGTCGACCAGCCGCTTCGCGTAGAAATCGCCGAAGCGGATGCCGATTTGGAAGCGGTCCGTGTGGCGCACGATGGATTCGGACTGCACGCCAGCCACCGTGAAGCTCACGGTGGGGACGCGGCCACCGTGCAACGCGCTGTCCATGCCGATGATGCGCACCGACTTCCTTTCGCGCAGGTACGCGAGCAGGCGTTCGCAGAGCATGTCCTCATGCCGCTCGAAAGCGTCGAATGCGGTCTGCATCCTGCAGCGCGCGCTGCCGGTGCCGCCCAAGCGGGTGCCCACGTCGATCAGGTAGTCGCTGATGCCCATGCAACCGTACGAGAGCTCGTAGTTCACGTTGCCCGGCTGCAGCTTGTAGGGCAGCACCTCGGGGCCGATGAAATAGTGGTTCAGGCTGGGCAGCGACAGCAGCAGTTCGCGCTTGCCCCACAACACCGCGTAGTGCGGGCCGAACACCTTGTAGAAGCTGTAGGCGTAGAGATCGGCGCCGCTGGCCTGCACGTCGACCAGCCGATGCGGCGCGTAGGCCACGGCGTCGACACAGAGCCGGCCGCCGACGGCGTGCACCCGCTCGGCGACCTGTGCCACCGGGTTCACCGTGCCCAGGATGTTGGAGGCGTGCGTCATCGCCACCCACTTCGTGCGCGGCGTGAGCAAGGTGTCCAGCGTGGCCAGGTCGAGTTGCAGGGTTTCGGTGTCGACTTCCCAGACCTTCAACACTGCGCCCGCGGAGGCCAAGCGCATCCAGCCGCCGATGTTGCTTTCATGGTCGGTGTTGGTGACGATGATCTCGTCGCCGGGTTGCACGGTGGGCAGGATGGCGCTGGTGAGCTGGAACATCAGCGAGGTGGTCGAGCTGCCCATCACGACCTCGTCGTCGAACGGGGCGTTGATGAGTTCCGCCACCGAGCGGCGTGCGGCCAGCACCTTGCTGCCGGCGTCCTGCGACTGGGCATAACTGGCGCCGAGTTGCACGGCGCTGGTGAGCAGGTAGTCGCGCACCCGGTCGGCCACGCGGCGCAACACCTGCGAGCCGCCGGCGTTGTCGAGAAAAGCCACCTCGTCGTTGAGTGCGGGAAACTCGGCGCGGATGTGCGCCAGGTCGAGCTTGGGGTTTGCGGTCTGCATGGCTTCAGTGCTGATGGATGGCCTGCAGGAAGGCACGGGTGCGTTCCTCGCGAGGCGCAGTGAAAAAGGCTTCCGGCGGCGCCTGTTCGATCACGCGGCCGCCCTCCATGAAGATCACGCGGTCGGCAACGCGGCGCGCGAAGCCCATTTCATGGGTGACGATGACCATGGTGACACCGGTGCGCGCGAGTTTCTGCATCACGTCGAGCACCTCGCCGACCATCTCCGGGTCGAGCGCCGATGTCGGTTCGTCGAACAGCAGCACCTTGGGCTCCATGGCCAACGCGCGCGCGATGGCCACGCGCTGCTGCTGTCCGCCCGACAACTGACCGGGCAATTTGTGGGCGTGCTGCGCCAGTCCGACCTTGTCGAGCAGGGCCCGCGCGCAGGCCTCTGCCTGGCGCCGGGACAGGTGGCGGACCCGCATCGGCCCGAGCGCCACGTTGTCCAACGCCGTGAGGTGCGGAAACAGGTTGAAGCTCTGGAACACCATGCCGACCTCGGCCCGGATCCTGGCCAGGCCGCGGCCGCGGACGACCTTGTTGCCTTCGAGCAGCACCTCGCCGCGCTGGTACTCCTCGAGCAGGTTGATGCAGCGGATCAGCGTGGACTTGCCCGAGCCCGAAGGCCCGATCACCACCACCACCTCGCCGACGCGGATGTCCAGGTCGATGCCGTGCAGCGCCTCGAAAGCGCCGTAGAACTTGTGCAGGCCGCGGATGCGGATCTGTGCGGAAGTTTCGGTGGTGGTCAACATGTCTTCACCGTACCGCGGCGCGATGCCGCCCTTCGAAGAAGCCGACGAGCCGCACCAGCGGCAACAGCAGCAACAGATAGAGAAACGCGGCGCCGATCAGCGGCGTGGGATTGGCGGCCAGGGCCTGCGCCTGTGTCGCCTGCTTCAGGAGGTCGGGCATGGCCACCACCGAGGCCAGCGCCGTGTCTTTCAGCACATTGATGCAATTGCTCGTGAGCGGCGGAACCACGATGCGCAGCGCCTGGGGCAGCACCACGTCACGCATGCGGTTGAAGAAGCCCAGGCCGATGGCGTCTGCGGCCTCGAACTGGCCGCGGGGTATGGCTTCGATGCCGGCGCGCAGGATCTCGGCCGTATAGGCACACGACACCAGCGACAGCGCCGTGGCTGCCGCCGCGAAGGAGGTGAGCCGGATGCCGACGAAGGGCAGGGCGTAGTACACCAGCACCAGCAGCACCAGCAGCGGGATCGAACGGAACACGTCGATGTACACACGCGCCAGCGCGGCCAGCCAGCGCGCCGCATAAAGCCGCACCAACGCCATGAAGAGGCCGCCTGCGAAGCCCAGCGAGATGCTGACCGCGCCAAGCACGATGGTGATCCACAGGCCCTCCAGCAGCATGGGCAGGGCACCCCGCAACACCGGCCAATTGAAGAACGTGTCGAGCAGATTCATCGCGGGGCGCAGTCTCTATCGGGTGGGATCGGTGGGGTCGGCGGGGCCTGTGTTGGCGGGGCTGGAAAATTCGCTCAAAGCTTGGGCACGTCCATCACCTTCACGCTCGACGATGTGTCGGGCGGCACCGAACCGAACCACTTCTTGTGGGTGGCCGAGACGAAGCCTTCCTTCTTCAGCGCGCTCAGGATGTCGTTGACCTTGGCGGCGTCGGGAAAGTTCTTGGCGTACATGAAGGAGTAGCGCTCGTTGGTCGGAATGCGCGCGGCAATGCGGTATTGCGGCTTGTCCTTGATGTAGTACTCCACGGCCGGGATGTCGCTGATGTAGCCGTCGATGCGGCCCGCGGCCAGGTCGAGCATCGCCGGCGCCAGGCCCTCGTAGCGCGTGATCCTGGCGATCTTCAGCCTGGCGGTGTTCTCGGTGGCGTAGATGTCGCCGGTGGAAGCCGTGTCCACACCCACCGTCTTCCCCGACAAGTCTTCGAGCTTGTCGATCTTGCTGGTCTTGAGCACCGACAGCGACTGGTCGCTGTCGTAGTAGGGTTGTGCGAAGGCGAGCGACTCGAGGCGCTTGGGAGTGATGGTGATGCTGGACACGGCCATCTGGATCCGGCCCGACTGCACCGCCGGAAACAAGCCATTGAACGGGATGTTCTCGATCTCCACCGTCTTGCCGGCACGCTTGGCAACTTCGTTAACCAGGTCGATTTCGAAGCCGACGAACTTGCCGGAAGCGTCCTGGAATTCCCAGGGCACGTTGCCGATGTTGGCGCCCACGGTCCAGTCGGCGGCAAGGGCGGGCACAGCGGTGGCGGCGAGCGCGACGACGGCGCCGCTCACCGTGGCGGCCGACATCGCAATGCGCGCGGCGATTGTCTTGAGATACATGCGTGGTGCTCCTGGTGGACGGATGGATTCCCGCAGCGGCCTGGATGGCCGATGCAGCCACGCAAGATAGCAATATGAATCAAATAAATCAATAAATGACAAAAATGAATCATTTGATCCAAAGCGGTGCGCGTGTGGACGCCGCACGCACTCAATTGGCGCTGCAGACGCACCAGTTGCGTCGGTGAGCGAACTCCAGGAAGGGTGGTGGCCGAACCGCGGACGGCCCGGCAATGCCGCAGGGCAGGTTTGCCCGGAGTGCGGTGCCCTCAGGCGCCGATGGCTTCCAGCTCGTCCGTCAGGCGCAGCCAGCGTTCTTCCAGTTCGGCGATCTCGTCGGTGAGTGCTTTCAGCCGTTTGCCGGCCTCGGCGATCTCGGCGGGTGGCATGGGCTGTGCCATCCGGGCTTCGAGCGCGTCGCGCTCGGTGCTGGCGGCTGAGAGGCGGGTCTCGGCCTTGGTCAGTTCGCGCTTGATGGGCTTTTGCCGCTCCAGGCGCTGCTGGCGGTCCTGCGCGTCTTGCTGGCGCTGCTCACGGGAAGAGGCGGGAGCAGGGGCAGGTGCTGCAGCTGCCAGGGCGGCGGCTGCGGCTTGTGCCTGCGCCTGGGCGTGCGCATCGGCGGCGCGGCCGGCTTCCTTGGCCAGCTCGCGCTGGCGCTTGGCTTCGTCCAGCAGGTAGCGCTGGTAGTCGTCCAGGTCGCCGTCGAAATCGGCGACCTTGCCGCGGCCCACCAGCCAGAACTCGTCGCACACCGAGCGCAGCAGCGCGCGGTCGTGGCTCACCAGCATCAGCGTGCCTTCGAACTCGTTCAGCGCCACCGCCAGCGCCTCGCGCGTCGCCAGGTCCAGGTGGTTGGTCGGCTCGTCCAGCAGCAGCAGGTTGGGGCGCTGCCAGACCATCATGGCCAGCACCAGGCGCGCCTTCTCGCCGCCGCTCATGGTGCCCACGGCCTGCTTGACCATGTCGCCGCTGAAGTTGAAGCTGCCCAGGAAGCCGCGCAGGTCCTGCTCGGTGCTGCGCTCGCGCGAGCCCGCGCCCAGCTCGCGCGCCAGGCGGACCATGTGCTCCAGCGGGCTGCTGGCCGGATGCAGCACGTCCAGTTCCTGCTGCGCGAAGTAGCCGATGCTCAGGCCCTTGCCCTCGGTGACCGTGCCGGCCAGCGCGCCCATCTCGCGGGCGATGGTCTTCACGAAAGTGGACTTGCCCTGGCCGTTGGCGCCCAGGATGCCGATGCGCTGGCCCGCCAGCACCGAGCGGCTGACGCCGGTCAGGATCACCTTGGGCGGCGCGTCTTCCTGCACGTAGCCGAAGGCCGCGTCGCTGATGGACAGCATCGGGTTGGGGATGTTGTTCGGCTCCTTGAACTCGAAGGTGAAGTCGGCCTCGGCCAGTAGCGGCGCGACCTTCTCCATGCGCTCCAGGGCCTTGACCCGGCTTTGCGCCTGCTTGGCCTTGCTGGCCTTGGCCTTGAAGCGGTCGATGAACTTCTGCAGGTGCGCGATCTTCTCCTGCTGGCGCGAGAACGCGACCTGCTGCTGCTCCATCTGCAGCGCGCGCATTTCCTCGAACTTGCTGTAGTTGCCGCCGTAGCGCACCAGGTTGGCCTGGTCGATGTGCAGCGTGACGTCGGTCACCGCGTCCAGGAACTCGCGGTCGTGGCTGATGACGATCATGGTGCCGGCATAGCGCTGCAGCCAGGCTTCCAGCCAGACCAGCGCGTCCAGGTCCAGGTGGTTGGTGGGCTCGTCCAGCAGCAGCAGGTCGCTGGGGCACATGAGGGCGCGGGCCAGCTGCAGGCGCATGCGCCAGCCGCCGGAGAAGCTGTTCACCGGCTCGTCCAGCTCGGCCACCTTGAAGCCCAGCCCCAGGATAAGCGCCTGCGCCCGCGGCACGGCGTCGTGCTCGCCGGCGTCGGCCAGGTCCGTGTAGGCGTGGGCGAGCTCCATGCCGATGTCGTGGTCGTCGGGGTCTGCGGCGTGCTTCTGTTCGAGATCGGCCAGCACCTGTCGAACTTCGGCCAGGCGGGTGTCACCACCCACCACGAACTCCGTCGCGGACTCATCCGTCTCGGGCATGTTCTGAGCCACCTGGGCCAGGCGCCACTGTTTCGGCACGGAAAAGTCGCCGCCATCCTCGTGCAGCGTGCCGTTGAACAGGGCGAACAGGGTGGACTTGCCGGCGCCGTTGCGCCCCACCAGGCCGACCTTCTCGCCGGGGTTGATGGTGACGCTGGCGCCGTTGAGCAGGACCTTGCTGCTGCGGCGCAGGACGACGTTCTTGAGGGTGATCATGTAATGCGTTCGCTCCCGCGCCTACCGGTGGCGTCGGGGAGCAGTCGTGTTCAGGTTGCACGGGTCGGCCGATGAGGGGCCGGGCCGGTGCGGTTTATCGTGTGGATGGCGCGGTGCTTTTCCGCCCGTGCGCTAGGCCAGATTGTCTCGCGTCAGCAAAAGGACCTGGTCCTCGCCGGCGCTGGTGGCCAGCCAGACCACCTCAAGGTGCGGGAAAGCGGCCTCGAAATGCTCGCGCTCGTTGCCGATTTCCAGCACCAGGACGCCATTTTCGCTCAGACAGGAAGGCGCGTCCGCCAAAAGGCCTCGGATGAAGTCCATGCCGTCCGTTCCACCGGCCAGCGCCAGCTCGGGCTCCGCCCGGTATTCGGCGGGCAACTCGCTCATGCTGTGCGCGTTCACGTAGGGCGGATTGCACAGGATCAGGTCGTAGGGCCCGCGCACGCTGGCCAGGCCGTCCGAGTGCAGCAGCGTGACGCGCTTGTCCAGCTGGTGGCGCGTGACGTTGATGGCGGCCACTTCCAATGCCGTGGTCGACAGGTCGGCTGCGTCCACCTTCACGTCCGGATAGGCCATGGCCGCGAGCACCGCCAGGCTGCCGTTGCCGGTGCACAGGTCCAGCACGCGCTTCGTGTGGTCGCCCAGCCAGGGGTCGATGGTGCCCTCGGCCAGAAGCTCGGCAACGAAGCTGCGCGGCACGATGGCGCGCTCGTCCACGTAGAAGGGCACGCCCTGCAGCCAGGCCTCGCGGGTAAGGTAGGCCGCCGGCATGCGGGTGTCGATGCGCTCCTGCAGCAGGGCGCCCACGCGCTGCGCGTCGGCAGGGGAGACCTCGCGCTCGGCCACCGAGTCCATGTCGTCCAGCGGGAGTTTCAGGCGCCACAGCACCAGCCAGGCGGCTTCGTCGAAGGCGTTGGTGGTGCCGTGGCCGAAAGCCACGTCGGCCTCGTCCAGCAGCTTGGCACCGGCCTCGATCAGCTCGATGACGGTGCTCATCGGCGCACCTCCGTGCTTCGCACTGCGGTGCGAACTTGCTTGGGTCGGCTCGGCGCGGCGCTCATGCTGCCCTCAGGGCGTCCAGCGCGACGATGGCGCGCCGGTAGATGTTCTTGAGCGTGTCGATGTCGGCCACCGCGATGTGCTCGTCGATCTTGTGGATGCTGGCGTTGACCGGGCCAAGCTCCACCACTTGCTCGCAGACCTTGGCGATGAAGCGCGCGTCGCTGGTGCCGCCGCTGGTGGACAGCTCGGTCTCGATGCCGGTTTCGTCGCGAATCGCCTGCTGCGCAGCCGCCACCAGTTCGCCGGCCGGCGTGAGGAAGGGCAGGCCGCCCACGGTCCAGTTCAGCTCGTAGTCGAGCTGGTGCTTGTCCAGCACGGCATGCACGCGCTTTTGTAGCGATTCGGGCGTGGATTCGGTCGAGAAGCGGAAATTGAAGTCCACCACCGCGTTACCCGGGATCACGTTGCTGGCGCCGGTGCCCGCGTGGAAGTTGCTCACCTGCCAGCTGGTCGGCTGGAAGTGCGCGTTGCCCGAGTCCCAGGCACCCGCGTCGTTGATGGCCACCAGTTCGGCCAGCGCCGGCGCCAGGGTGTGCACCGGGTTGCGCGCCAGGTGCGGGTAGGCGATGTGGCCCTGGATGCCCTTGACAGTGAGGTGCCCGCTCATGGTGCCGCGGCGGCCGTTCTTGATCATGTCGCCGGTGCGCTCCACCGCGGTGGGCTCGCCCACGATGCAGTAGTGCAGCTTCTCGCCCCGGTCGCGCAACTGGTTGCAGACGATGACGGTACCGTCCACGCCCGGGCCTTCCTCGTCGCTGGTGAGCAGCAGGGCGAGGTTCAGCCGGGGATCGGGGTTGGCATCCAGGAATTCCTCGATGGCCACCACGAAGGCGGCCAGCGAGGTCTTCATGTCGCAGGCGCCGCGGCCGTAGAGCTTGCCCTCGCGGTGCGTGGGCGTGAAGGGCGGGCTGGTCCACTGCTCCAGCGGGCCTGTGGGCACCACGTCGGTGTGGCCGGCGAAGACCAGCGTGCGCGCCTGCGGCTGCCTGCTGCGTCGCATCGCCCAGAGATTGGTCACCCGGAAGCTGTCGGGGCCGCTTTCGATGGTCTCGAGCTCGAAGCCCAGGCGCGCGAGCCGCTCGCCGAGCAACTGCTGGCAGCCCCCGTCTTCAGGAGTGACCGAGGGGCGGGAGATCAGTTGTTCGGCAAGGAGCAGCGTGCGGGACATTCGGGTCAGAACTTCACGTCGAGCGTGATGTCGGTGAAAGTGGGCTCTTCAACCTGGTCCAGCAGGGCCCGGTCTTCGCGCTTGTCGGAAGGCGCCTGGCGGTTCTGCAGGCGCCACATCAGGTTGGTGGGCGAGTCGGCGTTGGCTAGGCCTTCGGCGCGGTCCACCTGGCCCTCGATGATCAGCCGGGCGATGTCTTCCTCGAAGGTCTGCGAGCCCTCGGCCATGGACTGCTCCATGGCTTCCTTCACGGCGGAGAAGTCGCCCTTCTCGATCAGGTCGGCCACCAGCTGCGTGTTGAGCATGATCTCGATGGCGGGCACGCGCGCACCGGCGGGCGTGCGCAGCAGGCGCTGCGAGACGATGGCGCGCATGGCCGAGGCCAGGTCGCCCAGCAGGGTGGAGCGCACTTCCACCGGGTAGAAGCTCAGGATCCGGTTGAGCGCGCGGTAGCTGTTGTTGGCATGCAGCGTGGCCACGCACAGGTGGCCCGACTGCGCATACGCAATGGCCGCATCCATGGTCTCGCGGTCGCGGATTTCGCCGATCTGGATCACGTCGGGCGCCTGGCGCAGCGCGTTCTTCAGTGCCAGCTGCAGCGACTGGGTGTCGCTGCCGATGTCGCGCTGGTTCACCAGCGACTTCTTGTTGGTGTAGGTGAACTCGATCGGCTCTTCCACCGTGAGGATGTGGCCGCTGGCGTTCTCGTTGCGGTAGTCGATCATCGAGGCCAGCGTGGTGGTCTTGCCGGCGCCGGTGGCGCCCACCATCAGGATCAGCCCGCGCTTTTCCATGATGAGGGTCTTGAGGATCTGCGGCAGGTTCAGCGAATCGAAGGCCGGGATGTCCGAGGGAATGTGACGCACCACCACCGCGTAGCTGCCGCGCTGGCGCATGGCGCTCACGCGGTAGTTGCCGGCGCCTTCCAGCGCCACGGCGGTGTTGAGCTCGCCGGTGCGCTTGAGCTCCTCGATGCGGCTGGCGGGGAGGACTTCGGCGAGCAGCGCGACGGGCGCCTCTGGCGGCAGCAGCTGCGCATTGATCGGCAGGCACTGGCCGTTGATGCGGATCTGCGCCGGCGCATGCGCCGACAGGTAGATGTCCGAAGCCTTGCGGTCGGCCATCAGGCGAAGAATGCGCTCCATGGTGCTCATCGGTTTCTCCTCGTCGTTGTCGTCGTCAGCGTTGTCGTCGTTCCCAAGATCCGCGGCCCGGCCCCTCCGCCGGGCTGCGGACGCCGATCAGTCGCGCAGCAGGTCGTTCAGGCTGGTCTTCGAGCGGGTCTGCGCGTCCACCGTCTTCACGATGATCGCGGCGTAGGTGCTGTAGTCCTGGCCCGACTTGGTCTTCTTGGGCAGGTTGCCGCTGATGACCACGCTGCCCGCCGGCACGCGGCCGAAGACGGTCTCGCCGGTGTCGCGGTTGAAGATCGGGGTGCTCTGGCCGATGTACACGCCCATGCCCAGCACCGAGTTCTCTTCGATGACCACGCCCTCGACCACCTCGGAGCGGGCGCCGATAAAGCAGTTGTCCTCGATGATGGTGGGGCCGGCTTGCAGCGGCTCCAGCACGCCGCCGATGCCAACGCCGCCCGACAGGTGCACGTTGGCGCCGATCTGCGCGCACGAGCCCACGGTGGCCCAGGTGTCGACCATGGTGCCTTCGCCCACGTAGGCGCCGATGTTCACGTACGAGGGCATCAGGATCGCGCCCTTGGCGATGTAGCTGCCGCGGCGGGCCACGGCCGGCGGCACGATGCGCACGCCCGCGTCCTTCAGCTCACTGGCCGACAGATGCGAGAACTTGGTGGGCACCTTGTCGTAGAAGCCCAGCGAGCCGGCCTGCATCTGCTCGTTGTCCTTCAGGCGGAAGGACAGCAGCACGGCCTTCTTGATCCACTGGTGCACGGTCCACTTGCCGACGGCTTCGCGGGTGGCCACGCGCAGCTTGCCGTTGTTGAGCTCGGCGATGACGTGGTCGACGGCGTCGCGCACTTCCTTGGAGGCGGCGGTGGCCGAGATGTTGGCGCGGTCTTCCCACGCGGCGTCGATGGTTTGCTGGAGTTGCTGGGTCATTCTGGAATGCTCTGGTTGGTATCTGGAGGCAGGGCGGCGTCGGCTGGAGGTGGCTAGCGGCCCTTGTTGACGAATTCGACGATGCGGTGTGCAGCCGCCACGCATTCGGCGGTGTCGGCCACCAGGGCCATCCGGATGCGTCCGCGGCCGGGGTTGTGGCCTTGCGCGTCGCGTGCCAGGTAGGAGCCCGGCAGCACCGTCACATTGTATTGAGCGTAGAGCTCGCGGGCGAAGGCGGTGTCGTCGCCTTGCCACGCCGCGGGAACCCCGGCCCATAGGTAGAAGCTGGCATCGGGCAGGCGCACGTCCAGCACCTTGTCCAGCAAAGGTGTTACCGCGGCGAACTTGGCGCGGTACTGCGCGCGGTTGTCCACCACGTGCGATTCGTCGCCCCAGGCGGCGATGCTGGCCGCGGACACGGCACCGCTCATGGCGCTGCCGTGGTAGGTGCGGTAGAGCAGGAAGGACTTGATGATGGCCGCATCGCCCGCCACGAAGCCGCTGCGAAGGCCGGGCACGTTGCTGCGCTTGGACAGCGAGGTGAGGGCGATCAGGTTGCGGTAGTCGCGCCGGCCCAGCCGCGCGGCCGCTTCCAGGCCGCCCAGGGGTGCCTCGTCCCGGAAATAGATCTCGCTGTAGCACTCGTCCGAGGCGATGACGAAGCCGTGCTTGTCCGAGAGGGCGAAGAGCTTGCGCCACTCGTCCAGCTGCATCACCGCGCCGGTGGGGTTGCCGGGCGAGCAGACGAAGACCAGCTGCGTGCGCGCCCAGACCTCGGCCGGCACGCTGTCCCAGTCGACCGCGAAGTTGCGCTCGGGCACGCTGGGCACGTAGTAGGGCTCGGCGCCGGCCAGCAGCGCGGCACCCTCGTAGATTTGATAGAAGGGGTTGGGCGAGAGCACCACCGGCGCCGCCGACTTGCTCGTGTCGACCACCGTTTGCGCCAGGGCGAATAGGGCCTCGCGCGAGCCGTTGACCGGCAGCACCTGGGTGGCCGGGTCCAGTTCCAGTTGGTAGCGCGTCTTGAGCCAGGACGTGAAGGACTGGCGCAGCTTCAGGTCGCCGGCGGTGGCGGGGTACACGGCCAGGGCACCGAGGCCAGCGGTCAGGGCGTCCTTGATGAAGCCCGGTGTCGCGTGCCTGGGCTCTCCGATGCCCAGGCTGATGGGGGCATGGGCGGGATCCGGCGTGACGCCGGCGAACAGTTGCTTCAGCCGCTCGAAGGGGTAGGGCTGGAGCTTTGAAAGCAAGGGGTTCATGGGGTGATTATCGGACGAGCAGGCCGATCGGCCGACGTGCTTCCCTCACTTGCCAAGCGGCAGGTACAGGGTCAAGGGGTTGCCGGCGAACGCGCTGAATCCGTAACGTTCGTAGAACAGCTTTGCCTGCTCGTCCTTGGCATCCACTAGCAAGGCGTAGGCAGCCACCTGTTCCCTGGCCTTGAGGCAGCGGTCGACCGCAAGGCCGACCAGCAGGCTACCGATGCCCTTGCCGCGCTGGTCTGTACGGCAGGCCAGCCGTCCCATGCGAAAGCAGGGCACGGGGTAGCGGGGCAATCGCTTGCGATCGCGCTCGTCGAGCTCCTGCGCATCGACTTCCGCCGCGCTCAGCGTGTAGTAGCCCAGGATCAGCCTGGGGGCCTCGGAGTCGGCCAGCACGTAGACCGATGTGATTCCTCGGCGCCGATGCTGGTCGGCGAAGCGGCTCAGGTACTCGTCGAGGGCCGGGACGCCGCAGTCGAATCCGTTCCGGTCGTGGAGGTTGGGATCCAGCGGCAAGTCCTCAAGCACGCCTGACCTTCTTCCGGGCCTGGGTCAGGGCGTTCTGCAGTGCAGGATTCGGCTGGAAGGCGGTATCGAGCGCAGCGGCAAAGGCGGCGAAGTCCTTCCGGGACAGGGTCACGCGCGATTCGCGCTCGAGCATCTGCTGCGCCTTTTCCTTGGCGGCCGCGCGCACGAACGCCGCCATGGTCGTGCCCATGAGGGACGCGGCCTTGGCAATGACGTCCTTCTCTTCGGCGTCCATCTTGAGATCGAAGCGGGCAGCGGCTGTCATCGGTGTTCCTTCCTGTCCAATACGGCATTTTACCGTATTGGAGCGCTCAGGTCAGATTGCCGCCGCTGTACCGGGGCTCACAGCGTCTCGGAAGGATCGAAATCCAGTTCCACCTTCGCACCCGACGGGTCGTGGCAGAACAACTGCCAGGTTCCCGCGCCGACCTGCTGGCGCAGGTCGTACTTCGTCCCGCTCGCATCGAAGCGCGCCTTCACCGCCTTAAGGTCCTTGGCCGTGAAGGCCATGTGGTCGATCACCCCCGACCGCCCCGGCGGCACGGGCCGCTCGAAGTACATGTGCAGCACCGCCTGCGGCCCGCCTGCATAGAGCCAGGCACCCGGAAAGCCAAGGTCGGGCCGAGGCCCCTCGGTGAGGCCCAGCAGGCCGCAGTAGAAGTCCAGCGTCTTCTGCCGGTCCTCGGCGATGACGGTGAAGTGGTTCATGCCGACGATCATCGGAACTGCTCCTTGAATGAGATGACTACGCGACCAGCACCAGGGCCCCGGTGCGCTCGCGCGATTCCAGTCTTCCATGCGCCTGCGCGGCGGCGTCGAGCGAGAAGCGCTCGATGGGCGGCACACGGATCGTGCCTTCGGCCAGCGCGGCCCAGAGGCGGTCGGCCCGCTCGGCCAGCTTCGCCGGCGTGGCCACGTAGTCGAACACCACCGGCCGCGAGAAGCTCAGCGACTTGCCCAGCAGCGCATCGGGCTCGATGGGCGGCAGCGCCCCGCTGGCCTGGCCCAGGCTGATCCAGTGGCCGCAGCGCGCCAGGGCGGCCAGGTTCTCCTCGCGCGCCGCCGCGCCCAGGCCGTCGACCACCACGTCGGCGCCGCCGCAGGCGCGCTGCACCGCATCGGCAAAGCGGTAGTCGCGCGTCACGATCACCTGGTCGCAGCCGTGCTCGCGCGCCAGCCTGGCCTTAGCCTCGCTGGACACGGTTCCCAGCACCGTGGCGCCCAGCCGCTTCGCCCACGCGCAAAGCAGCAGGCCGACGCCACCGGCCGCCGCATGCACCAGCAGGCGTGTGCCGCGGCCGACGTGGCCCAGGTCGCGCAGCAGGTAGTCGGCGGTGATGCCCTTGAGCAGCAGGGCCGCCGCAACTTCGTCGTCCACCTCGGGCGGCAGGCGCACCACCCAGTCGGCGGGCACGCTGCGCACGCTGCAGTAGGCGCCCGGTGACGGCCCCAGGTAGGCGACGCGATCACCCGACAGAAACGCACCTGCGCCCGGGCCGGTGTCGAGCACGCTCCCCGCCGCTTCCATGCCCGGCACGCCCGGCTGCGCCGCCGAGACAGGCAGCATCTGCGGCACCCAGCCGCGCCGCAGGTACACGTCGATGTAGTTCAGGCCGATGGCGCGCTGGCGGATGCGCACCTCGCCCTCGCGCGGCGCAGGCGCCTGCGCGTCCTCGGCCACCAGTTCGCCCGCATCGCCGTAGCGGCGCAGGGCCACGCGGCGCGAGGGCAGGGGCAGGGCGGTGGGCATGGGCGCACTGCCGGCAGGGCGCAGGTCGGCGCCTTGCCGCAGATGCCGGCGCAAGGCCTCGAAGCCCGCTTCGTACACGCCCTGCGACACCATGTCGCGCAACTCCGCCTCGCGGCCCGGCGGGGTGGAGAAGGTCGATTCCCAATGCCAGAAGGTGCGCTGCCCGTCGGTCACCGGCTTGAGCGTGACCGTGGCCACGTAGCGCTGCAGCGGCACGGTCGCCTCGACGATGCAATAGGTGCTGCGGTGGTCGCGGTCCGACAGGGTCAGCAGCTGCTCGCGGATGTGGTTGCCGTCCTTGAGCGTGAAGCTGCGCACGCAGCCCACCTGGTCGCTGCGCTCGTTGCCCTCGATGTGGCTGGCCTCGATGGCCGGGTGCCATTGATCGTGGCTGTTGAAGTCGCGCAGCACCGCCCACACGCGCTCGATGGGCGCGTCGATGACGGTGGAGCGGACCACGCGCTGCAGCATGGCGGTCAACGCCCGCCGAAGTGGCGCTTGAGCGCGTCGAAGCCGCCTTGGAACACGCCGCCGCCGATCGTCTCGGACAGCTCCTGCTCGCGGCCCGGCGCGCACTCGAACTCGGCGCTCCACTCGGCGAAGCAGCGTCCGCCGTCGGTCACGGGCGTGAGCTTGAGCGTGGCCACGTAGCGCTCCACGCCCATGGGGCTCTCCAGGATCTCGTAGCTGCAGCTGTAGTCGTAGTCCGAAAGGGCCAGCAGCCGCTCGCGGATGGTGCCGCCATCGCGCAGGTGGAAGTGCCGGATGCAGCCGATGCGGTCCGCCGGCTGGCTGTTCTCGATGCGGCTGTCGGCGATGGCCGGGTGCCACAGCGGCAGGCCGTTGAAGTCGCGGATGCGCGACCACACGTTGTCCGCGCTGGAATCGATCACGCTGGAGGCGTAGACCTGCACCATCGGCTACTCCTTCTTGCCGCCGCTGCCTTGACCACCTGCGCCGGTGGGCAGTGCGGCATGGATGCCACTGGTGGTGCTGGCCAGGCGCTGGATGTCACCACCCTCGACGCCGATCTCGCGCAAGAGCTGGTCCACCAGCGGCGCCTGCGCCCGGAAGCGCAGCGCCGAATTGACCACGCTGTCCGAGAAGTTGCCGCTGCCGTCGGCGCCATTCGCGCCGCCACCGCCGCCCGAACCGCCCAGCCCGTCCACCTGCAGGATCTTGATGCCCTCGATGCGCTCCATGGGCCGCACCGACTCGCGGATGATGGCCTCGGCCTTCTCCACCAGCCGCATGCGCAGGGCGGAGGCGCGGGCGTCGGGCGTGAGCATGTTGTGCGCCTCGTTCATCAGGCGCTGGCCCTCGGCCTCGATCTCGGCGCGCACCCGCTGCGCCATGGCCTTGATCTTCTCGGCGTCGGCATCGGCCTCGGCCTGCGCGCGGATGGCGTCGCCGCGGTCCGCGGCCGCTTCCTTCTCGGCCTGGGCGGCGGAAGTGAGCCGCATCGCGTCACGCTCCGCCTGCTGCGCCGTGGCGATCAGCTCGATTTTCTTCTTGCGCTCGGCCGCTTCCACGTCGCGGACGGTGAAGACCTTTTCCTCGGCGGCGATGGCCAGCGCGCGGGCCTGCTCGGCCTCGGCCTGCGCCTCGCTCTGGGCCTTGCTCTCCTTGGCGACTGCAATCGCGCGCTTCTGCTCGGCCAGCTCCAGCTGCATGCGCCGCTCGATCTCGGCGCCCTGGATGGCGCGTTCCTTGGTGATGCGCTCCTGCTCCAGCTGCTGGTCCGAGCGGATGCGCGCCGCGTCGATGGCCTGCTTGGCGCTGATCTGCGCGCCCTCGGCGTCCTGCTCGCGCATGGCGCGCTCGGCGGCCAGTTCGGCGCGCTGGCGGGCGCGGGCAATCTCCACCTCGCGTTGCTGCGCCAGGCGGGCATGCTCGGCGTCGCGGTCGATCTCCAGCGACAGCTTCTCGGCCTCCAGGTTCTTGTTGCGGATGGCCACCAGCGTGTCCTGCTCCACGTCGTTGCGCTGCTTCTTGCGGCGCTCGATCTGCTCGGTCAGGCGCGTCAGGCCCTCGGCGTCGAAGGCGTTGCTGGGGTTGAAGTACTCCATGCCGGTCTGGTCAAGCTGGGTGAGCGAAGCGGCTTCCAGCTCCAGGCCGTTCTTCGTCAGGTCTTCCGCGACGGAGTCGCGCACCCGCTTGACGTAGGCGCCGCGCTTCTCGTGCAGCTCTTCCATGGTCATCTCGGCCGCGGCGGTGCGCAAGGCGTCGACGAACTTGCCTTCCACCAGTTCCTTGAGCTGTTCGGGCTCCATGGTGCGAAGGCCCAGGGTCTGGGCGGCGTTGGCCACGGCCTCGGGATTGGTGGCCACGCGCACGTAGAACTCGGCGATCACGTCCACCCGCATCCGGTCCTTGGTGATGAGCGCCTTGTCGCGCCCGCGGCTCACTTCCAGCCGCAGCGTGTTCATGTTGACGGGAATGACGTCGTGCACGATGGGCAGCACGAAGGCGCCGCCCCCCAGCACCACCTTCTGCCCGCCCAGCCCGGTGCGTACGAAGGCCCTTTCCTTGGAGCTTCGCAGGTAGAGCCAGTGCAGCAGCCACACGGCAATGGCGACAACGATCGCCACCACGATGAGGCCGAGGATGAAGTTTCCGAATTGAGCGCCTGACATGGATGTCGACTCCTTGTTTTATCGCGTGATCTCGACGAAGCGGCGGGTGGTCTCGGTCAGCGCCACCTCCGTGGGCAGCCGCTCCATGGAGCTGGCCCCGTAGAAGCCGGCGCAGTCGGGGCAATGCGCCAGCACGTGGTGCGCGTCCTGCGGCGTGGCGATGGGCCCGCCGTGGCACAGGACGATCGCTTCCGGATTCACCTCCAGCGCTGCTTTGGCCCAGGCATTGATGCGCGGGATGCAGTCCGCCAGCGTCAGGGCCGTGCCCGCGCCGATGCTGCCGCCGGTGGTCAGCCCCAGGTGGCACACCACGACATCGGCGCCGGCGCCGGCCATGGCGCGCGCGTCGTCCTCGCTGAACACATAGGGGGTGGTCAGCAGGTCCAGCGCCCGCGCCTTGCGGATGAAGGCCACCTCCTGCCCGTAGCCCATGCCGGTCTCTTCCAGGTTGGCGCGGAACACGCCGTCGATGAGGCCCACGGTGGGAAAGTTCTGCACGCCGGAAAACCCCAGCGACGTCAGGCGCGCCAGCAGGTCGTCCGCGATCATGAAGGGGTCGGTGCCATTCACGCCGGCCAGCACCGGCGTGCTCTTGACCACCGGCAGCACCTCGCGCGCCATGTCGCACACGATGTCGTTGGCATTGCCGTAGGCCAGCAGCCCCGCCAGCGAGCCGCGCCCGGCCATGCGGTAGCGGCCGGAGTTGTAGATCACGATCAGGTCGATGCCGCCAGCCTCCTCGCACTTGGCCGACAGGCCGGTGCCGGCGCCGCCGCCGATGATGGGCTGGCCCGCGGCCATCTTGGCGCGCAGCTTGGCGAGGACGGTGGATCTGGCGATGCGTGGCATGTGCTTTCCTCCTGCTTGTTGTTGCTCTATCCGGCGCGCCGGCCCGCGGCCATGGGCTGCGCGATTTCCCGCCAGGCCGCGACCAGCGCGTCGGCGAAGGCCTCGTCGTTGATGTGCAGCGGCAGCCGCTGAAGGCTGCGCTGCGGCCCGGCGCGGAACTGGCTCTGGATGGTGTCGAACAGCAGCTTGTCCGCCTGCGCATCGAAGAAGGGCTGCCCCTGCCGGTCGATGGCCGACACGCCCTGCTCGGGAATGAGGAAGCGCACCGGCCCGCGCATTGCGTTGAGCTTGGCCGCGATGAACTCGCCGATCTGCCGGCACTCCTCGGCCGTGGTGCGCATCAGCGTCACGCTGGGGTTGTGGCGGTACAGGTTGCGGCCCTTGAAGCGCTCGGGCACCGTGTTCCAGGCGCCGAAGTTCACCATGTCCAGGGCGCCGCACGAACCCACGTAGGGCAGGGCGTGACGGGCAAACACGTCCATTCGGCCGGGGCCGGCGGAGAGCACGCCGCCCACGATCTCGTCGGCCACCTCGGTGGTCGACACATCGATCACGCCGGCCACCAGGCCCGAGTCCGCCAGCTTCTCCATCGACTGGCCGCCCACGCCGGTGGCATGGAAGACCAGGCAGTCGTACTCGGATTCCAGCCGGTGCGTCACGTGTTGCACGCAGGGCGTGGTCACGCCGAACATGGTCAGGCCCAGGGCAGGGCGTGAAGCCGTCGTGGACGCTATCGGCGGGTGCGCGATCATGCCGGCCAACGCGTTGGCGGCGTTGGACAGCACCAGCTCGCTGATGCGATGGATGCCCTGCACGTCGGTCACCGAATACATCATGCAGATGTCGCTGGGCCCCACGTATGGCCGGGTGTCGCCGCTGGCCATGGTGGACACCATGACCTTGGGCACGCCGATGGGCAGCGCCCGCATGCCGCGCGTGGCCAGCGAGGTGCCGCCCGAGCCGCCGGCCGAGATGATGCCGCCCAGGTCGCGCCGCGTGAGCAGGAAAGCCTCGAAGGCCTGCGCCATCGCCGTCATCGCGTTGCCGCGGTCGTTGCTGAACACCGCCGCCTCGCCCTGCGGATGGTGGCGCGCCACCTCGCGCGGATGCACGCTGGCCGACGAGGGCTTGCCGGAAGTAGAGAGGTCCACCGTCACCACGCGCAGGCCCAGCTTCTCCAGGCTCTGGCGCAGGTAGTTGAGTTCGCGGCCCTTGGTGTCGAAGGTGCCGGTGACGTAGGCCGAGCGCAGGCTCGTTGCGGCCACCGGGAATTCATAGACGCGCGGTGCGGGCGCGGCACTGGTTGGTGCGGGGGTGGCGGCTGCGGGCGGCACTTCCGCCAGCACCGGCGCCCGCGCGATGTCGGCCACGGGCGCTGCCGTGCCGCCGGCGTTCCAGCGGTTGAAACCGCGCACCGCGGCCGGTGCGACCTTGTCCAGCGAGGGCGCGCCCGATTCGGCGTGCGCGCGCCGTACCGTGAAGACCTGCGTGCGCGCCTCCCCGGCCGCGGCTTCGGCGGAAGGCGCTTCCTCGTCCGCCTGCTCGCCGCCGGAGCGAACGCCCAGCAGCCGCTCCTGCAGTTCGCGGTCGGCCGCCAACTGGGAGGTTGGCATCTCCTGCGCGATGCGGCCGTTGACCATCACGCCGATCCGGTCCGCCACCGACATGGCCACGCCCAGGTTCTGCTCGATCAGCAGCACCGCGATGCGCCCCTCTGCCGCGAGTTCGCGCAAGGCCTGCGCCACCTGGTCGACGATCACCGGCGCCAGGCCTTCGGTGGGCTCGTCCATCACCAGCAGGCGGGGCTCCAGCAGCAGGGCGCGCCCGATGGCCAGCATCTGCTGCTCGCCGCCCGACAACTGCGCGCCGCCGTTTCCGCGCCGCTCCGCCAGGCGCGGGAACATGGCATAGACGCGGTCCACCTCGCGGCGCTTGCGCGCGACCAGGCGCAGGGTCTCGTCGACCGAAAGCGATGGCCACACGCGCCGCCCCTGCGGCACGTAGGCGATGCCGCGGCGGGTGATCTCGTGCGGCGCCATGCCCAGCACTTCCTCGCCCGCCAGCCGCACGCTACCGCGCGCCGGCACCATGCCGGTGATGGCATTGCAAAGCGTGGTCTTGCCCATGCCGTTGCGCCCGACGATGCCCAGCACGCCGCGCTCCAGCGACAGGCTCACGCCCTGCAGCGCATGGGCGTGGCCGTAGAAGACGTCGAGCGAAGCCACGGCCAGCACGGGGACGCCGGTGGCGGCCGGCAGGTTGCCGCCGCGCTCTTCGGATTGCTTGCCGAACCAGGCCATCAGTGGCGGCTCCCCATGTAGATCGCCTGCACCTGCGTGTCGGACTCGATCTCCTGCGGCGTGCCGGTGCGCAGCACGCGCCCGTTGTGCATCACCGTGACCTTGTCGACCACGCGCAGGGCGATGTCCAGGTCGTGCTCGATCAGCACGAAGCTCATGTGCGCCGGCAGCGAGCGCAGCAACGCCACCAGCTCGCGCCGCTCGGCGGGCGAGAGGCCCGCCGCCGGCTCGTCGAAGAGGATCAGGCGCGGCGCCCCGGCCAGCGCCATGCCGATCTCCAGCTGGCGCTGCTGTCCGTGCGCCAGGTTGGCGACCAGCTCGTGGGCGATGTGCGTGAGCCGGGTGCGCTCCAGCAGGTCCTGCGTAGCGCGGGTGGACGCATGTGCGTCGCCCGCGCGCCGGAAGCTGAAGCGGCCGCTGGCCACGCCGCGCACCGCCAGGAACAGGTTCTCGCGCACGCTCAGCTCCCGGAACAGCAGCGAGGACTGGTAGGTGCGCCGCAGCCCCTTGCGGATGCGCTCGTGCGGCGGCAGCTCGGTGATGTCCTCGCCGAAGAAATGGATGCGCCCGCCGGTGGGCGGGAAGTCGCCGGTGATGGCATTGAACAGCGTGGTCTTGCCCGCGCCGTTCGAGCCCAGGATGGCGTACTTCTGCCCGGCGGCCACGGTGAGCGAGACCTCGTCCACCGCGCGCAGCGCACCGAAGGCCCGCGTCACCCCGTCCAGCCGCAGCGCATCGCCCGAGAGCAATTGCGCGTCGGCACCGGCGCGCGGCTGGCCACGGGCCTGCGCGCGCACGGCGTTGCGAAGGGGGGCGAGGGTGGCCATCGGTGCCTGCCTTCTCTTTAGTGGACTAGCGGCAGTCGGGCACGTCGCGCGAGCCCAGGCCCATCTTCTTGAAGTCGGCGTCGGAGAGGCCCAGCGTCTGCGACACGTTGGGAATTGTCTTCACCACCTTGTTGTAGAAGCTGCCATCGGGCGCCTTGGACACCTCGGTGATGTAGGTGTCGCCCACGCCGTTGCGGTTGGCGTCGATCTTCACCACGCCGGCGGGGCCGGCGAAGTTGGTCTTCTGCAGCGCGTCGCGGTAGGCCTTCTGGCCGTTCGACAGGTCGCCCTTCACGGCGTCCAGCGCGTCCAGCGTGGCCTTGGTGTTGATGTAGTAGAGGTAGGCGAAGAGCGAGGGGCTCGGGAAGCCGTCCTTGAAGTTGGCCTTGTAGTCGGACACGAATTTCTTCCATTGGGCCGTGTCGATCGAATCGGCCATGGGGCCGGCCGAGGCCGTGCCCAGCAGCGACTCGCGGCGCTTGCCCTTGAAGTTGAGCACCGTCTGGTCCACCGTGATGGAGCCGCCGATCATGGGCTTGTCGCCGCCGGCCTGCTCGTACTGGGTGAGGAAGTTCACCGCGTCGGAGCCGCCCAGCACCACCAGCAGCGCGTCCACTTCCTTGGGGATCTTGGCGATGACCGAGGCGTAGTCCTTGGTGCCCAGCGGCACCCAGGCCTTGTCGACCACCTTGCCTCCCTTGGCGCAGTAGCTGGCCATGAAGCCCTGCACCTGCGAGTAGGGAAAGCCGTAGTCCTCCGAGATCAGGTAGAGCTTCTTGTAGCCCTTGCCCAGCGCGTGCTCGCCCAGCCCCACCATCCACTGGGCGCCCTCGGTGTTGAAGCGGTAGAAGTTGGGCGCCGGGTCGACCAGCGTGGTGCTCTGCGCGCCCGAGGAGCCGTTGACGAAGGTGATGTTGGGCTGCGTCTTGGCGTAGTTCTTCACCGCCACGCCCTCGTCGCCGGACAGCGGGCCGATCATGATCTGCACCTTGTCCTGCTCCACGGCCTTGCGCGTGGCGTTCACCGCCTTGTCGGGCGTGGCGTCCGAGGACACCTTCACGAACTCGATCTTCTTGCCGCCCGCCATTCCGTTCTTTTCCTTGAGCGCGAGGTCGGCGCCGCGCATGCCGTCCTGGCCCGGTGCGGCAAAGGGGCCCTCCAGCGTGGCCAGCAGGCCGATCTTCAGGGTCTCCTGTGCCTGCGCAAGTCCACCCATCGCCATCAACGCCGCCGTGCCGACGATGCTGCGTACGAACACTCCTCTTGCTCTGCTCATGTCTCGCTCCTGGTTGTCATTGATGAATACGGCCAAGGCCGTGCTTGCTGATGCGGCGGCCGGCCAGGCGTGTGCGCAGGGACTGCCACAAGCCGAGCAAGCCGTCGGGGGAGAACAGGACGATGGCGAGGAAGACGCCGCCGATGACGAGGTTGAAGCGTTCGCGGTCGATCAGGTCGATGGCGAAGTTCTGCAGGAGCACGAAGACGATGGCGCCGATGAACGCGCCGATGGGATGCTTCATGCCGCCGAGCACGGCGATGATGAGGATGTTGATCATCGCCCCGGTGCCCACCGTGCCGGGGGAGATGCGGCCGTTGTACCAGACCAGCAGCACGCCGGCCACGGCGGCAAGGAAGCCAGACACCGCATAGGCGGCCACGCGGTGTGCCGTCACGTTGAAGCCCAGCGCCTGCATGCGGCGCGGGTTGTCGCGGATGCCCTGCAGCGCCACGCCGAAGGGCGCGCCGATGAGGTACTTCACGAACCAGTAGCCGCCCAGCGAGCAGGACAGCACGATGAAGTAGAAGGGCAGCGGCTGGTGCAGGTCGTAGCCGAAGAGCGTGGGCGGCCCGATGCGGCTGAAGCCCTGGAAGCCGTTGAACACGGTGTAGTTCTGCTGCGCCAGGTAGAAGAAGGCCACGCCCACCGCCAGCGTGATCATGATGGTGTAGATGCCCTCGGTGCGCACCGAGAGCCAGCCGATGGCCGCCGAGAACAGCGTGGCCAGCGAGATCGCCACCGCCAGGGCCAGCCACCAGGGCCAGCCCAGGCTGATGGCGGTGTTGCTGCTGGTGCCGAAGATGGCCAGCATGTAGGCGGCGAAGCCGGCCACCGTCATCTGCGCGAGCGACACCATGCCGCCGTAGCCGCCCAGGAAGGTGAGCGACAGCGCGATCAGCCCCAGCGCGAGCGACTGCGCGCCGATCTGGAAGGTGAAGAAGGGCGAGACGACGAAGGGATAGACCAGCAGCGCCAGCAGCACCACGGCATGCCGCCAGCGCACCGTGCTCCAGGCCGCGCTCAGCCTGGGCCAGGCGCCCGGGGCCGCAGCCGAAGCCGGCGAGGCGGGCACCGCGTGCAGGTCGGTCGGCCGGCGCGCAGCCACGGCGGACGCGGCCGCCGACGAATTCATGGCCCGTCGCCACTGCGCTGCGCTCATACGACTCTCTTCCCCATGAGCCCGCGCGGCTTGAAGGCCAGCGCCACGACCATGATCACGAAGGTGAACACCACGCTGTAGGTGGGCGCGTAGGCCAGCCCGAACTGCTCGGCCAGGCCGATGAGCAGCGCGCCGATGGCCGCGCCCACCACGCTGCCCATGCCGCCCACGATCACCACCACCAGCGAGGCGAGCAGATAGCGAGTGTCCTCGCCCGGCGAGATCGAAAGCGCCGTGCCGCCGACCACGCCGGCCAGCCCGGCGAGGCCCGCGCCGATCGCGAAGGTGAGGGCGAACACGCGCTGCACGTTCACGCCCGAGGCCGACAGCATGGCCCGGTCGTCCACGCCGGCGCGGATCATCATGCCCACCCGCGTGCGGGCCAGCAGCAGCCACAGGCCGACGCCGATCACGACGGAAGCGATGAACACGAAGATCCGGTAGGTCGGAAACTTGTTGACCAGTGGCAGCGTGGTGGAGCCGTAGATCCACGAGGGCGGATCGAAGGTGTAGATCTCCGCCCCCCAGGCCCACAGCGCCAGGTCCGCCAGCACGATCGACAGGCCGATGGTCACCAGCGTCTGGCGCAGGTCCTGCCCCTGCATGTGGCGGAAGATCAGCAGTTGCATCAAGAGGCCCAGGACGGCGGCCGCCAGGAAGCCCGCGACGACCGCCAGCACCCAGGAGCCGGTGCGCTCGCCCACCATCCAGCCGACGTAGGCACCGATGAGGTAGAGCGAGCCGTGCGCCAGGTTCACGTTGCGCATCAGCCCGAACACCAGCGTGAAGCCGCTGGCCACCAGGAAGTAGAGCGAGGCCAGCGTCAAGCCGTTGAGGAGCGTCTTGAAGTACAACGAGGAGTTGTCGGCAATGGCCCAGACGGAGAACACCAGCACCGGCAGGCCGAACACGATCCAGGGCACCCAGGCGCGCCGGCTCATGGGCAGCCCTCCGTCACGAGATTGAAAGAGCGGACAGGCATGCGCCTCATGCAGCCCGCTCCCACTGCCGCCGCGCCGCGATCTCGGGCGCCTTGGCGAACACGCCGTCCTTCATCACCGCCAGGATGCGCTTGGGGTCGCGCAGGATCGACAGGTTGGCCAGCGGGTCTCCGTCCACCAGCATCAGGTCGGCCAGGTAGCCTTCCTTGACGAGGCCCAGGTCGTCGGGCCGCTTCATCACCTGGCCGCCGTAGAGCGTGGTGCAACGGATGGCTTCCATGGGCGTGAAGCCCAGGTACTTGACGAAGAACTCCAGGTCGCGCGCGTTCTGGCAGTGCGGCGTGAAGGCGAAGCCGTAGTCGCCGCCGGGCAGCACCCGAATGCCGCGCTTGTGCATCTTGGCCAGCGACACGCAGGCCGCATCCCACTCGATCTGGTAGCCCATGTCGCAGGCCATGGCATGGGTGACGCCCCAGGGTTCGGCCTCGTAGAGCATGGCGTAGAGGATGGCGATGCCGGGCGCGACGAAGACCTCGTCCTTCTTGGCCTCCAGCATGTCCAGCGCCTCCTCGTCGACGAAGCTGGCGTGGTAGATCAGCTCGATGCCGTGGCGCAGGGCCTGCTTCACGCTTTCGGACGAGCGGGCGTGGGCCACGCCGCGCTTGCCGCGGATCTTGACCTCGCGCATGGCGGCGGCCACTTCCTCGTCCAGCATCCAGGTGGTCTCGGCCGGCGACTGCGGTGTGAAGTTGTCACCTGAGAGGTTCAGCTTGATCGAGTCCACGCCGTACTTCAGGAACAGGCGCACGGCCTTGCGCATCTCGTCGGCGCCCGACACGTTCACGCCGAAGCTGAACTCGGGAAAAGGCAGGTGCGGCAGGGTCTCGTCGCCCAGGGCGCCCAGCACCGTGATCTCCTGGCTGGCGGCGAGGTAGCGCGGCCCCGGGATCTGGCCGGCGTTGATCGCGTTGCGGATCACCACGTCCAGCCGCGGCTTGGCGCAGGCAGCGCCCACGCAGGAGGTGAAGCCGGCCTGCAGGTATCTCTTCGCCACCTTGGCGCACCACAGCACGTGCTCCTCGAGCGGCATGGTCTGGATGGCAGCGAGCGTGGCCGCGTCGTTCCAGGAGAAATGCGTGTGGGCCTCGCACATGCCCGGCATCAGCGTGGCGCCGGCACCGTCGATCACCGCTGCGCTGCCGGGGGCGATGGGCGCGGTGCTACGGCCCACCTGGCGGATGCGGTTGTCGCGCACCAGCACGCTGCCGGTGTAGGGGTTGTTCTGTCCGGTGCCATCGAGGATGCGCACGTTGGTGAAGACCACATCTGCCATGTTCTTCTCCGGTGAAGGTTGTCAGGCGGCCCAGCGGGTCATGGGGGACATCGAAAGAGGCCGGGCGGCCGCATGCATCTCGGGCGCCCGGTGGAATTCGCCGTCCTTCATGACGGCCAGGATG
Source organism: Variovorax sp. OV329 (assembly GCF_900114785.1). Taxonomy (GTDB): domain Bacteria; phylum Pseudomonadota; class Gammaproteobacteria; order Burkholderiales; family Burkholderiaceae_C; genus Variovorax. The sequence continues at coordinate 277,557 of NZ_FOUG01000007.1, read as the reverse complement.
CGCGACTTGTCCTGCAGCACCGTGATGTCGGCGAGCGGGTCGCCATCCACGAGCAGGATGTCCGCCAGGTAGCCCTCGCGGATGTAGCCCAGCACCTTGCCCATGCGCATCATCGGTCCGCCCCAGGCGGTGGCCGAGAGCAGGGCTTCCATGGTGCTCATTCCCACGTACTTGACGAAGTACTCCAGGTCCTTGGCGTTGGTGCCGTGCGGTGTCCAGGCAAAGCCGTAGTCGCCGCCGGGCAGGATGCGGATGCCGCGCTTGCGCATCGCCTTCATGCTTTCGACGGCGGCTTCCAGTTCGCGGTGGTAGCCCATGGCGCGCGTGCGCTCGGGCGTCAGGCCCCACTCGCTGGCGTTGTGGCAGGTGTTGATCAGCCAGGCCAGGCCGGGAGCGATGAAGTGCTCGGTCTTGTGGGCCTCCAGCATGTCCAGCGCCTCTTCATCCGTGAAGCTGGCGTGGTAGATCACCTCGATGCCCTGCCTGACGCACTCCTTGATCGACCAGGTGGAGCGCGCATGCGCCGCCACGCGCTTGCCCCAGGCCTTGGCCTCTTCCACGCACACGCGCACTTCCTCCGAAGTGAACTGGCTCATCTCGCTGGACATGCCGGTGATGGACTCGCCCGAGAGGTTGATCTTGAGCGAGTCCACGCCCCACTTGGCGAAGGTGCGCACGCAGCGGCGCATCTCCTCGGCGCCGCTGACCACCGCGCCGAAGGCGAACTCAGACTGGGGCAGGTGCGGCTGCGTGGTGTCGCCCAGGCCGCCGGGCACGGTGATCTCCTGGCTGGCCGCGAGGTAGCGCGGGCCGATGATGGTGCCGTCGTTGATGGCGTTGCGGATCACCACGTCCAGCCGCGGCTTGGCGCAGGCGGCGCCCACGCAACTGGTCCAGCCCATGTCCAGGTAGCGCTCGGCCACCTGGGCGCACCACAGGATGTGCTCCTCGGGCGGCATGCGCTGGATGGCGTCCAGGCTGGGCTGGTCGTTCCACGAGAAATGGGTGTGGGCCTCGACCATGCCCGGCATCAGGAAGGCGCCGGCGCCGTCGATGGTGCGCGCGCCCGCGATGGGCTGCGAGCGTGCGCCGAAGCCGGTCTTCACGACACGGGCGATGCGGTTGCCCTGCACCAGGACGTCGCCGGTGAAGGGCACCTCTCCGCCGCCGTCGAAGATGCGCACGTTGGTGAAGAGCACATCGGCCATGGCGTCAGCTCCTTGAATTGGCTTGCAGGAATTCACGCAGCTCCTGCTGGCATTCCTCGGGACGTTCCACAGGCGTCCAGTGGCCGCAGCGCGGCAGCACCACCACCCGCTTGGACGCTGCGTTGTGCAGCCGGTCGGCCATGGCGCGCACGGCCTGCGGCGGCGCCACGCCGTCCTCGTCACCCGTGACCAGCAGCACGGGGCAGGCAATGCTTTCCACCGGCGCGGGCTGTGCACCGGCCAGCGCCTCGCAGCTGCGCGCATAGGCTTCGCCGCTCTGGCGCATCAGGCTTTCGCGCACGTAGGCCACCGTCACGGGGCGGCGCTGGCGGGTGTCGGCGGAGATGGCGGCGCCGATCAGTGCCTCGGTGATCTCCTGCATGCCGTTCGGTGCCGAGCGTGCCTTCTCGGCACGCTGCAGCATGGCGCTGCGCGCCGCATCCGGCGGAGCGATCAGCGGGCCGAAGAGGGCCAGGCTCGCCACCAGCTTGGGCTGCGAGGTGGCCAGGTGCTGGCAAACGATGGTGCCCATGGAGTGGCCCAGCCAGTGCGCGCGCGTCACGCCCAGCCGCGCGCAGATGTTGACGAAGGACTGCGCGTAGTGCTCGATGCTCAGCGCACCTTCCGCGCCCTGCGAGCGCCCGCTGCCGGGCAGGTCCACGCGGATCACCCGGTGGCGCGCGAGCGCGGGCATCAGCGGGGTCCATGTGTTGGAACTGCCGCCCAGCCCGTGCACGCAGACCACCACCGGGCCTTCGCCTTCCTCCTCCACCGCCAGTCGCTCGATCAGGTGCAGTGTCATGGTGTGTACGCCTCAGCCGAAGGGGTTCTCGATGGCGCCGATGCCGTCGATCTCGATGCGCACGCGGTCGCCGGCGCGCAGCCATTGCGGCGGGCTCATGCCCATGCCCACGCCGGCCGGCGTGCCGGTGGCGATGACGTCGCCCGGGTACAGCGTGATGCCGCGCGAGCAGGTCTCGATGAGGGTGGGGATGTCGTGGATCATGTCGCGCGTCAGGCCGTCCTGGCGCAGCTGGCCGTTGACCCAGCCGCGCACGCGGGTGGCGTTGCCGTCCAGCTCATCGCCGGTGACGATCCATGGGCCCATGGGGCAGAAGGTGTCGAAGCTCTTGCCCAGGTCCCACTGCTGGTGGCGCATCTGAACGTCGCGCGCCGTCACGTCGTTGACGATCGTGTAGCCGCAGACATGGTCCATGGCGCGGCTCTTCGGGATGTCGATGCCACCCTTGCCGATGATCACCGCCAGCTCCGACTCGTAGTCGATCTGCACCGAAGTGGAAGGCGAGGGCAGGCGCACCGTGTCGTGCGGCCCCACCACGCATTCGGGCAGCTTGGAGAAGACGATGGGCCAGGGGTCTTCCTCGGGCATGGTCTCGCGGAACACCGTGCTGGCCAGCTCGGCCGCATGCGCGTGGTAGTTGCGGCCCACGCAGAAGAGGCTGCGCAACGGGTGCGGCAGCGGTGCGCGCAGCTCGATCACTTCCACCGGCAGGCGCGCACCCGAAGGCGAGGGGAGCGGTTCGCCGCGGGCCAGGGCCTGGATGAGCGGGAGCACGCCGCGCGAGGCATCCCGCACGGCCAGGGGCGTGGCTTCGCGCCCGTCTGCCGAGATGGTGCCCACGTGGTCACGTCCGCCCCATTGCCAGCTGGCCATGCGCATCGGCTTGTCTCCGTCTTGCCGCGCGGTCATGTCGGGGCCCACTGCTGTAGGCCTCGCGCCGCACGGTCAGGGAACACATGTGAGGCTGCACGGAAGCGCTGCGCGCTTCGACTGCCTCTTGCACCGCTTTTGAGACTTGCGTCTCAAATTAGGATGCGTGCATCATACGGCTCGAATCCAGGGTGCCACAAGCAAGGCCAGGCCTCCAACGAATACGGACAAACCCCATGGCTCGCCTCAAACACAAGCTCTCGGAGCCGCCCGCAGAACCCGCGAGCGGCGTCAAGGCAGCCACCTTCCGGCTGCTGCTGGACACGGCGATGGACATCATCCGCCAGGATGGCCACATCCCCTCGGTGGCCGAGGTGGCGGTGCGCTCCAAGGTGTCGCGCGCCACCGCCTACCGTTACTTCACCAGCCGCAGCGCGCTGGTCACCGCCGTCATCGACAGCTCGCTGGGGCCGGTGCGCACGCTGGCTTCGGACAACCCGAGCGGGCGCGAGCGGGTGCACGAACTGTTCCTGCAGACCTTCCCGCGCTTCAAGGAGTTCGAGCCGCAGTTGCGCGCCGCGGCGCAGCTCTCCCTGGAGCAATGGGCATTGGAGCGCGCCGGCCTGCTGGAAGAGGAGCCCTACAGGCGCGGCCACCGGGTGCGCATCCTGCAGCACGCCATCGCACCGATGACGCCGGCCCTGACGCCGGCCCTGCGCGACCGTCTGCACCACGCCCTGTCGGTGGTCTACGGCATCGAGCCCTACGTGATCCTGAAGGACATCTGGGGTCTGCCCGACCGCGAGGTGGAGCGCATCGCGCTGTGGATGGCCGATGCGCTCATCGATGCCGCGCTGCGGCAGTCGGCCGCGTTGGCGGAGCCTGCGAAGGCGGCCGCTCGCCCGCGCAACGGTGCCCGCAGCGGCGCGCTCGCCACACGCTGACAGCCCCTTCGCTCATGAGCCTGCGCACGCCCGCCTGGTACGACGAGCAGTACAACAGCCGTGCCCGCATCCCGGAGCACCCCGCCATCCTCCAGCACTGGGCCGACGCCTCCGCCGCCGCGCTGCATCGGCATCCGGAATTGGTCGAATTGGCCTACGGCGAGGCGCCGCGCGAGAAGATGGACATCTTCCCGGCCGGCACGCGCGGCGCGCCGGTGTTCGTCTACCTGCACGGCGGCTACTGGCGGGCCCTCGGCAAGCGCGACCACAGCTTCGTCGCACCGCCGCTCGTGGATGCCGGCGCGATGGTGGTGCTGCCCGACTATTCGCTGTGCCCCGAGGTGACGGTGGAGCACATCGTGCTGCAAACGGTGCGCGCCCTGGCCTTCGTGCACCGGCATGCGGCCGACTACGGCGGCGACCCGTCGCGCATCGTGGTGGCGGGCCATTCGGCGGGTGGGCACCTGGCGACCCTGATGCTGGCGTGCTACTGGCAGGCGGTGGATGAATCACTGCCGGCCGACCTGGTGAAGTCGGCGCTGTCCATTTCCGGCCTCTACGATCTGGAGCCGATGCGGCACACGCCTTTCCTGGCGGCCGACCTGGGCCTCACGGCCGCCTCGGCGCTGCGCGCAAGCCCGGCCTGGATGCCGCCGCCGGCCTCAGGCCAGCTGGCGGTGGTCGTGGGTGGCGAGGAGAGCGAGGAATTCCATCGGCAGGCCGAGCTCATCCGGGCGAACTGGGGCGCAAAAGTGGTGGCCTCGGAGGTCGTGTCGGGCCGCAACCACATGAACGTGCTGCACGAGCTCGCCAGCCCGGGAAGCAACACGCATCAGCTGGCGCTGGACTTGCTGGCAATCCGCCGCGACTGAGCGCGCGTTGCGCCGGCCGGTGCTGCTGTCGGCGCGGCGAGCAGCAGGCGTTCGTAGGCTTCGGGGTCTGCGGACCGCAGTTTTTCCAGCGCCCTGGCCGCGGTGCCCAGCAGCGTGGCACGCTCCTCGTCCTTCACCGCTTCGATGCGCTGCTGCGTCTCGCGAAGGCAGCGCAGCGATTCGGCAGCCTGGGCCTGCACCTGGGCGTCGGTGCTGTTCATGCCCAGCAGCACCTCGGTGATCCAGCCCAGCTGACGGCCGTAGGTCGCGACGTCGAAGATCTTGCGCTCCATCTCGGCGTTGCCGGCCGAAGGCGGAATGCCGGCAAAGAACCAGTCGGTGTCCGGCTCGATGCGCTGCGCGACGCTGCCGCTGAAGGGAAAGTAGAACTGCGGCGACCAGAGCCAGAACCAGGGGGGCATCGACTTCTCCTTCTTCGGGCGGCGCTACGTCAGAGTTTCTTCACCAGCACCTGGCTCTTGCGGTCCCAGTTGTACTTGCGCTTGCGCGCCTCGGGGAGCCAGTCGGGGTCCACCGTCTGGAAGCCGCGCTTGATGAACCAGTGCATGGTGCGGGTGGTGAGCACGAAGATGCTTTCCAGCCCCATGGCCTTGGCGCGCTGCTCCACGCGCTTGAGGATGCGTTCGCCGTCGCCCTGCGACTGCACGGCCGAGGACACGGTCAGCGCCGCCATCTCGCCGGTGCGCTCGTCGGGGTAGGGGTAAAGCGCCGCACAGCCGAAGATCACGCCGTCGTGCTCGATCACGGTGTAGTGATCGACATCGCGCTCGATCTCGGTGCGGTCGCGCTTGACCAGCGTGCCGTCGCGCTCGAAAGGCTCGATCAGCTGCAGGATGCCGCCGATGTCGTCCACCGTGGCCTCGCGCAGGCTTTCCAGCTTCTCGTCCACCACCATGGTGCCGATGCCGTCGTGCACGTACACCTCCAACAGCAGCGAGCCGTCCACCGAGAAGGGCAGGATGTGGCTGCGCTCGACGCCGCCCACGCAGGCCTTCACGCAGTGCTGCAGGTAGAAGGCGGTATCGGACGGGCTCTGAGCCGGTGCCAGGGTGGTCAGCAGCTTCTGCGCGGCGGCCAGCGGCAGCTCGGTGTCGATGGGGTTGTCTTCGCTGATCGGCTGGGTCGGGTCCAGCGCGATGCCGGGAATCTCGGTCAGGAAAATGAGCTTGTCGGCCTGGATGCCGATGGCCACGTTGGTCGCCACCTCTTCCATGGTCAGGTTGAAGGCTTCGCCTGTGGGCGAGAAGCCGAAGGGCGAGAGCAGCACCATGGCTCCGAAATCCAGTGCCCGGCGGATGCCCGCCACGTCCACCTTGCGCACCAGGCCCGAATGCTTGAAGTCCACCCCGTCCACCACGCCCACCGGGCGGGCGGTGATGAAGTTGCCCGAGATGACCCGCACCGTGGAGCCGGCCATGGGCGTGTTGGGCAGGCCCTGGCTGAAGGCGGCCTCGATCTCGTAGCGCAGCTGGCCGGCGGCTTCCTGGGCGCAGTCCAGCGCCACCGCGTCGGTAATGCGCATGCCGTGCGAATACTTCGCCTCGTGGCCCTTGGCCTTGAGCTGCTCGTTGACCTGCGGCCGGAAGCCGTGCACCAGCACCACCTTCACGCCCATGCTCTGGATCAGTGCCAGGTCCTGGGCGATGCTCTGCAGCTTGTTCGCCGCGATCGCCTCGCCCGCCATGGCCACCACGAAGGTTTTCCCCCGGTGCATGTGGATGTAGGGCGCCACCGAGCGGAACCAGGGGACGAAAGTGAAATTGAAGACAGTGGACATGCGCCGGGAACTAGCGGAGTAGACGACGGCCCGCCGCGCGGGCGGGGATAATTCCGCGATTGTCCCCCAAGCTTTCCCATGGGCGCCCGCGCTCAACCATTTGCCTTGTCTGCCGCCGCCCCCGCCACTCCTGCCCTGAAGATCGAATTCCCCGAATCGCTGCCCGTCTCCGCCCGGCGTGAGGAGATCGCGGCCGCCATCGAGGCGCACCAGGTGGTGATCGTCTGCGGCGAGACCGGTTCGGGCAAGACGACCCAGCTGCCCAAGATCGCGCTGGCGCTGGGCCGCGGCAAGCTCAACGCGCCGCCCGGCAAGGGGCGCCTGATCGGCCACACCCAGCCGCGGCGCATCGCCGCCAGCTCGGTGGCCAAGCGCATCGCCGAGGAGCTGAAGACGCCCCTGGGCGAGGTGGTGGGCTACAAGGTGCGTTTCCAGGACCGCCTGAGCCGCGATGCCTCGGTCAAGCTGATGACCGACGGCATCCTGCTGGCCGAGACGCAGACCGACCCACTGCTCAAGGCCTACGACACGCTGATCATCGACGAGGCGCACGAGCGCTCGCTGAACATCGACTTCCTCTTGGGCTACCTGCGCGAGATCCTGCCGCGGCGGCCCGACCTGAAGGTGATCGTGACCTCGGCCACCATCGATGCCGACCGCTTCGCGCAGCATTTCGCCTCGGCCAAGGGGCCAGCTCCGACGCTGTTCGTGTCGGGCCGCACCTTTCCGGTGGAGCAGCGCTACCGCCCTTTCGAGGAGTCGCGCGACCACGACCTGAACGACGCGATCGCCGACGGGGTGGACGAGCTGTGGCGCGATCCGCGCGCCGGCGGCGACATCCTGGTCTTCCTGCCCGGCGAGCGCGAGATCCGCGAGGCGGCCGAGCACCTGCGCAAGCACCTGTCGCACCAGCCGACGCTGCGCAACGCCGAGGTGCTGCCGCTGTTCGCGCGCCTGTCGCAGGCCGAGCAGGACCGCGTCTTCGACAACCACAGCGGCCGGCGCATCGTGCTGGCCACCAACGTGGCCGAGACCTCGCTGACCGTGCCGGGTATCCGCTACGTGATCGACACCGGCACGGCGCGCGTCAAGCGCTACAGCTTCCGCAGCAAGGTGGAGCAGCTGCTGGTGGAGCCCGTCAGCCAGGCGGCCGCCAACCAGCGCGCCGGCCGCTGCGGCCGGGTGGCCGACGGCATCTGCATCCGCCTGTACGACGAGAAGGACTTCGCCAGCCGCCCGCGCTTCACCGACCCGGAAATCCTGCGCAGCTCGCTGGCCGGCGTCATCCTGCGCATGAAGTCGCTGCACCTGGGCGATGTGGAGCAGTTTCCCTTCCTGGAAGCGCCTTCGCGCCGGGCCATCGCCGACGGCTACCAGCTCCTCAATGAGCTGGGCGCGGTGGACGATGTCAACGAGCTCACGCCCATGGGCGCCGAGCTGGCCAAGCTGCCGCTGGACCCGCGCGTGGCCCGCATGATCGTGGAGGCCCGCACGCGCGGCGCGCTCGAAGAAGTGCTGGTGATCGCCTCGGCCCTGTCCGTGCAGGACGTGCGCGACCGCCCGCTGGAGGCGCAGACCCAGGCCGACCAGGCGCATGCCAAGTTCGACGACGAGAAGAGCGAATTCAGCGGCTACCTGCGGCTGTGGAAGTGGATCCACGATGCGCGTGGCGGCCAGGCCGCGCCGCGCGGTCGCGCGGCGCCTGCCGGGGCATCACCCGTGGTCGGAGCCGAAGGCCCTCATCACAAGCTCAGCAACCGCCAGTACGAGCAGCTGCTGCGCCAGAACTTCATCAACGTGCGCCGGGTCCGCGAGTGGCGCGACATCCACTCGCAGCTGCTCACGGTGGTGACCGAGCACAAGTGGCGCATCAACACCCAGCCCGCCAGTTTCGAGCAGCTGCATCAGGCGATGCTGTCGGGCCTGCTTGGCAACATCGGCTGGAAGCTGGAAGACGACGAGGCCTACCTGGGCGCCCGAGGCATCAAGTTCTACCGCCATCCCGGCGCCCACCTGAAGAAGAAGCCCGGCCGCTGGATCGTCTGCGCCGAGCTCGTGGAAACCACGCGCCTGTTCGGCCGCGGCATTGCCAACATCGAGCCGCAATGGCTCGAGCAGGTGGCCGGCCACCTGCTCAAGAAGCAGATGCTGGACCCGCACTGGGAGAAGAAGGGCGCGCAGGTGGTGGCGCTGGAGCGCGCCACGCTCTATGGCCTGGTGATCTACAGCGGCCGCCGGGTGGACTTCAGCAAGATCGACCCGGTGGCGGCGCGCGAGATCTTCATCCGCGAGGCCCTGGTGGGCGGGCAGTGGGAAAGCAACCTGCCTTTCCTGGCCGCCAACCGCAAGCTGGTGCGCGAGGTCGAGGCGCTGGAGCACAAGTCGCGCCGCCAGGACGTGCTGGTGGACGACGAGCTGATCTACGCTTTCTACGACGCGCAGATTCCCGCCGACGTGAGCAACGGTGCGAGCCTGGAGCGCTGGTGGCGCGATACCTCGCATGGCCAGCCGCGCCTCCTGTTCCTCGCGCGCGACGAGCTGATGCGGCACCAGGCGGCCGGCATCACGACCCAGGCCTTCCCACCCACCCTCCGGCTGGGCGGCGTCGACTGCGCCGCCGCCTACCTGCACGAGCCAGGCGATGCCAAGGACGGGCTCACCGTCAGCGTGCCGCTCTTCGTGCTCAACCAGGTCAGCGAGGAACGCTGCGAGTGGCTGGTGACCGGCATGCTCAAGGACAAGATACAAGCCCTCCTCAAGAGCCTGCCGCAGCGCCCGCGCTCGCGCCTGGTGCCGCTGCCGGAGACGGCCGCGCGCTATGCCGAGCAGCTTTCGGCGCCCGAGGCCTTCGGCCACGGCTCGCTGACCGATGCCCTGCTGAAGATCGTGCGCGACGCCACCAGCCTGGACGTGAAGCGCACCGACTTCAAGCTGGACATGCTGGCGCCGCACCTGTTCATGAACCTGCGGGTGGTGGACGAGCATGGCCGCCAGCTGGGCACCGGCCGCAACCTGGGCGCCTTGAAGGCCGAGCTGGGCGCGCAGGCGCGCGGTGCTTTCCAGGCCCTCGCAGGCATCCAGGTGAAGAAGTCCGCCGCGCCGGCCGATGCGAAGCCGCAGGCCGGCACCGCCCCGCGCGGCAAGGTGGTGGAAACGGCCGCCAAGGCCGAGTCCACGCCGCAGCTGCCCGCCGGCCAGCGCTACACGGCCTGGACCTTCGGCGAACTGCCGGAACTGATGGAAGTGCGCCGCGGCGCGCAGTCCCTGGTGGGCTTCCCGGCGCTGGTGGATGCGGGCGACGCGGTGACCATCGAGGTCTTCGACGAGCCCGAGGTGGCCGCCGGCAAGCATCGCGCCGGCCTGCGACGCTTGTTCGCGCTGCAGCTCAAGGACGCACTCAAGTACCTGGAAAAGAACATCCCCGACCTGCAGAAGATGGCCGTGGCCTTCATGCCGCTGGGCACGCTGGAGGACCTCCGCGCCCAGATCATCGACGTGGCGCTGGAGCGCGCCTTCCTGCAGTCACCGCTGCCGACGGACGAGTTTGCCTTCAAGAAGCGGCTGGACGAAGGGCGTGGCCGCCTGACGCTGATCGCCAACGAAGTGGCGCGGCTGGCGGGCGTCGTGCTGGGCGAATACGCCACGGCTGCGCGGAAAATCAAGGACACGAAGATCCAGCCGGAGGCCACGCAGGACGCGGCACAACAGTTGCAGCGCCTGGTGGGCAAGCGATTCGTGGCCGACACCCCATGGATTGCACTGCAGCACTTCGCGCGCTATCTCAAGGCGATCACGCTACGGCTGGACAAGCTGCGCGCCGATCCGGCACGCGATGCATCGAAGCTGGCGGAATTGAAGCCCCAGGAACAGCGCTACTGGCGGCTGGTGGCCGAGCGCAAGGGCGTGGTGGACGAGCGGATGAGCGAATTCCGCTGGCTATTGGAAGAGCTGCGCGTGAGCTTCTTCGCGCAGGAGCTGCGCACACCCCAGCCCGTCAGCATCAAGCGTCTGGACAAGGCGTGGGCGCAGCTGGGGCACTAACTGGACAAGGCTGGCAGCTAGATCCTGCCCATGAGCAGCAGGACGATGACGATCAGCAGCACCAGGCCGACGCCGCCGCTGGGCACGTAGCCCCAACCGCGGCTGTAGCCCCAGTTGGGCAATGCGCCGATCAACAGCAGGATCAACACGATCATCAGAATGAAGGACAGGGACATGCGGCTTCTCCTTGTTTTGTAGGAGGCCCCATGGTGGCGGCCCGGCAAGGCGCCGGGATTGCGAGAACGGCGCCTTCGGCGGTCAGGCGCCGCCTACCGACGGTGTCAGCCGAGCGCCTCCGACGCGCGCCTCAAGTGGCAATCGGCATGCCCTGGACCAGGCGCCTGGCCAGGCGAGGCTGCTGGAACTGCTCCACCCACCACGCCAGCGCGCGACCCTCGTGCTCGCCTCGCCAGGCGATATACAGGGGGTTGGGTTCGCGGGAGTGCGCCATCTTCTTCTCGACAAGCTCCCCGCGCTGCAGCAGGGCGGCGACGCGGTGGCGCGGGAGCCAGCCGACGCCCAGCCCGTCGCGCTGCGCCAGCACCTTCGCGCGCATGGTGGGGACGGCCAGCACCGGTTGGCCGCCCAGCAGCCCGTAGCTGCGCGCGTCGTCGCGGCGCGCGGTGTCGGCGACCACCACGGCCCGGTGCGGCAGCACCTGCTCCTGTGCCAGCGGCTCCGGCAGCCGGGCGAGCGGATGCCGCGGCGCGACGGCGAAGACCCATTCCATGGCGCCCAGTTCGGCCCAGCGCAATTGCGGGATCGAGGGCGGCGCGCTGGTGGCACCCACCACCAGGTCGGCGCGACCCTCGCGCAGGGCCTCCCAGGTACCGCCCAGCACCTCGTGCGTGAACCGAAGCTGCACACCTGAATCCAGCCTGTCGAAGCTCTGGACCAGGGGCAGCAGAGTCTCGACCTCGAGGATCTCGTCGGTGACGATGGCCAGGCGGTCTTCCCAGCCGCCCGCCACCTGCTTCACGCGCCGAGTCAGGCGCGCCATGTCCTGCGACATCCGAGCCGACTCCTGGGTGAGCAGGCGGCCGGCAGGCGTGAGTTGCAGCCGGTAGCGTCGCCTGTCAAACAGCAGGGCATCGAAGCGGGCCTCCAACTGGCGCGCCGCGTGCGAAATGGTGGAAGGCGCCTTGCCCAGCCGCGCCGCTGCCCGCGAGAGGCTGCCGGCCTGCTCGACGGCCTCCAGCAGCGCCATTTCATCCTCACTCAACATGTTCGGATCCTTCGAACGAGTTCGTCGATCGGATGGTACGGCAAGCGATCGCATGAAGAACACCATTCGTGTACGGCAATTCGCCGGATTCGAAGGAGTTTGAAAATGAATCGCTTTGACTACAAGACAGTGCTCGTTACCGGTGGCACAAGCGGCATCGGCCTGGCGGCGGCGAAGGCCTTCGCGGCCGAGGGCGCACGGGTGGTCGTCACGGGCCGGGACGCAACGGCCCTGGAAGCGGCCCGCGCGCAGATCGGCGGCGCCACGCTCGCGCTGCGCAACGACGTGGGCGACACGGGCGCGGCAAGGGCGCTGGCTGAACGACTGGGAAAGGAAGGCGTGCGCCTGGATGCCGTCTTCATCAATGCCGGCATGGCGCGTTTCGCCTCGCTGGAAGATGCGGACGAAGCCCTGTGGGACCAGACCTTCGGCACCAACGTGAAGGGCGCCTACTTCCAGATCCAGGCGCTGCTGCCGCTGCTCAACCGCGGGGCCTCGATCGTGCTCAACGGCTCGATCAATGCGCGCATCGGCATGCCCAACTCGTCGATCTACGCGGCCAGCAAGGCGGCGCTGATCTCGCTGGCCAGGACCTTGTCAGCCGAACTGCTGCCGCGTGGCGTGCGGGTCAATGTGGTCAGCCCCGGCCCGGTGAGCACGCCCATCTACGGCAAGCTGGGACTCGACGCGGCGACCCTGCAGGCCACCGCCGCGCAGATCCAGGGCCAGGTGCCGCTGGGTCGCTTCGGCGCCTCCGAGGAGATCGCCTCCACCGTGTTGCACCTGTCGGCGGCCGAATCGGCCTACATCGTCGGCACCGAGATCGTTGCCGACGGTGGCATGAGCCAGCTCTGAAGCAGGCCTCACAGCCTCGCCAACCGCCCCAGCGCATTGTTCAGCGTCTCGTCCTTCTTGGCGAAGCAGAAGCGCACCACGCGCTGGTCGAAACCGTCGCCATAGAAGGCCGACAGCGGGATGGCGGCCACGCCGATCTCGCTGGTGAGCCACAGGCAGAAGTCGGCTTCGCTCTTGTCGCTCACCTCGGAGATGTCCACGCACTGGAAGTAGGTGCCTTCCGATGGCAGCAGCTTCAGGCGGGTCTTCGCCAGGCCAGCGGCGAACAGGTCGCGCTTGCGCTGGTAGAAGGCGGGCAGCTCCAGGTAGGGCCTGGCGTCGGCCATGTACGCGGCCAGCGCATGCTGCATCGGCGTGTTGACGGTGAACACGTTGAACTGGTGCACCTTGCGGAACTCCGCCGTGAGCGGCGCCGGCGCGGCCACGTAGCCCACCTTCCAGCCGGTCACGTGGTAGGTCTTGCCGAAGCTGCTGACGATGAAGCTGCGCGCTGCCAGGCCGGGGAAGGCGGCGGCGCTCTGGTGCTTCGCCTCGCCATAGACCATGTGCTCGTACACCTCGTCGCTGATGACGAAGATGTCGGTGGGCGCGAGCAGCTCTTCCAGCTGACGCATCTCCGCCGCGGTCCAGACGGTGGCGCTGGGGTTGTGCGGCGTGTTGATGATGATGGCGCGGGTGCGCGGCGTGATGGCCGATGCGATGCGGCCGAAATCCGGGCGGAAGGTGCCGGGCGTGAGCGGCACGCGCACCACCTTGCCGCCGGCCAGGTCGATGTTGGGCACGTAGCTGTCGTAGCAGGGCTCCAGCACGATCACCTCGTCGCCCGGGCGCACGATGGCGAGGATGGCGGTGATGATGGCCTGGGTCGCACCGGCGGTGACCGTGATCTCGTCGGCCGCGCGGTAGCCGTGGCCGTAGAGCGCGGCGATCTTGGCGGCGATGGCTTCGCGCAGCGACGGGATGCCGGGCATGGGCGGGTACTGGTTGTGCCCCGCGGCTATGGCGGCCGTCACGTCCTCCAGCAGCTTCGGGTCGCAGCCGAAATCCGGGAAGCCCTGGCCCAGGTTCACCGCGTTCTTCTCGGCCGCCAGGGCCGACATCACGGTGAAGATGGTGGTGCCGACGGCGGGCAGCTTGGTGTCGAGGGCGGGAGTGCGGGCGGTCACGTTGCTCACGATGAAGTGCTCAGAGTTCGTAGTCTTGGTGGTGTCCCGAGAGGGCCTTGGCGATCAGGTGGCGGTCCAGGCGGTCCGACAGCAGTTCGGCGAATCGGAACACGAAGTTGCGCAGGTAGGCGCTGCGCTTGAAGGCCACCCGCGCGATGTTCTGACCGAAGATGTGGCCCATGGGGCGCACCACCAGATCGGAGTTGGTGTCGTCGCGCACCGCCATCTCGGCCACGATGCCCACGCCCAGGCCCAGGCGCACGTAGGTCTTGATCACGTCCGAGTCGATGGCTTCCAGCGCGATGCGCGGCGTCAGCTTGCGGTTCGCGAAGGCATGGTCGATGCGCGTGCGGCCGGTGAAGGACGGGTGGTAGGTGATGAGGGGCTCGCTGGCCAGGTCTTCCAGCGAGACGCGCTCCTTCTCGGCCAGGGGGTGGTCCTTGGGCAGCACCAGCACGTGCTGCCATTCGTAGCAGGGCAGGGTGACCAGGTCGGGGTAGTCCGCCAGCGACTCGGTCGCGATGCCGATCTCGGCCACTTCGTCCAGCACCATGCGCGCCACCTGGTCGGGCGAGCCCTGGTGCAGGCTCACGTTCACCTTGGGATAGGCCTCGCGCAGCTTGGCCACGGGCACCGGCAGCACGTAGCGGGCCTGGGTGTGGGTGGTGGCGATGGAGAGAGTGCCGGTGTCCTGGGCGCTGAACTGCTCCCCGATACGGCGCAGGTTGCCCACCTCGCGCATGATCAGTTCGATGCTGGCGATGACGTGCTGGCCCGGTTCTGTCACACGCTTGAGACGCTTGCCATGGCGCGCGAAGATTTCCACGCCCAGTTCCTCTTCCAGTTCGATGATCGCCTTGGATACGCCCGGTTGCGAGGTATGCAGCGCCTTGGCCGCCTCGGTCAGGTTCAGATTGCGGCGGACGGCCTCCTGAACGAACTTGAACTGGTGCAGATTCATAACGATTCCATCTTTATTCTGGAATCATTATGCATTCGGAATCTATCCAATGGCCGCCCAAATCTCAGTTTTTCAGGGCAAGACGGGCGAGGACATCGATCACTTCGGGGCTTTCTCCAACGGCCGCCCGCAGGTTCAACCGAAGCGCGGGATGGACTTGTTGTAGATCTGCCACCAGCCGTGGCAGGTCTTCGCGCAGGTGCTTGCCCACGCCCAGAAAGATCGGCAGCACGTCGATTTTCGAGACGCCGGCTGTCGCCAGTTCGCCCACCGCAGTCGCCAGGTCGGGTGTCGCGGCCTCCAGGTAGGCGCAGCGTACCCGCAGGCCCGGCTCCAGCGCCAGGACGCGCGCCGCCACGGCTTCCACCGGCTCGCGCCAGCGGGCATCGCGCGAGCCGTGCGCGAAGAGCACGATGCCGCGGCTGTCGCCCATTCCGGCCCTAGCGCCTCAGCACCAGCCAGCCGAAGGCCGCCAGCGACATGATGGTGTAGATCAGCCCCGGCGCCGCCGAGGTTAGCATCGGCGACCAGTTGCCCAGGTTGCCGATGTAGCCGAAGACGTTGTTGAGCAGGAAGAAGCTGATGCCGATCATCACGCCGCCGAACACGTAGGTCGTGATGCCGCTCTGGCGGAAGTGCAGGTAGGCGAAGGGCAGGGCCAGCACCACCATCACCAGGCAGGAGAGCGGATAGAACACCTTGCGCCAGAACTCGATCTCGTAGCGCTGCGCGGTCTGGCCGTTGGCGTTCAGGTGGCGGATGTACTCGAACAGCGCGGCGGTGCTCATCCTGTCGGGCTTGAGCAGGGCCACCGACACCATTTCTCTGGTGAGCGTGCTGGGCCACGTGTAGGTGGGCATGGTCACCGTGTCGATGTGCGCGCGGTCGGCGTCGGCGCGGGTGTCGTAGAGCTGGCGCTCCACCTGCTCGAGGTGCCAGCTGCCGCCGCCGATGCGCGCCGACTGCGCCGTGGTCAGTGCGCTCAGGAAGCCGCGCTCGTCGAACTCGTAGATGCGCGGATTGCTCAGGTTGCCGCCCCGCGAGATCGATGCCACGTTGACCGCGAAGGACCTGTCATCCTGCTTTTCCTTCAGCCAGGCGCCGGTGGAGCCTGTGGCCGAGAACACGCCCTTGTAGCGCGCCTCCAGCAGCTGCGACACGCGGTCGGCCGCGGGCGTCAGGTAGTCGCCCGCGATGAAGGTCAGCACGACGAAGCCCAGGCCCAGCACCAGCAGCGTGCGCAGCGCCCGCCACGGCCCCAGGCCGCTGGTGCGCAGGATGGTGTATTCGGAGCTTTGCGCCAGGCGCGCCATCACGAAGATGGTGCCGATGAGCACGGCGATGGGCAGCAGTTCGTACAGGTGGTTGGGGATCAGCAGCGCGACGTACAGCAGGGCCTGCGGCACGCCATAGCCCAGCGAGTCGGGTTTGCCGATGGACTGCATCTCGTCCACGAAGTCGAAGAAGAAGAACAGGCATAGGAAGCCCAGGGCGACGAAGCCCACCGACTTCAACACCTCGACATAGATCAGGCGCCGGATGGTCCTCACGTCGCGGCCTCTGCGATCGTCTCAGGCCGGCGGGGCCGGCTGAACTTCAGCAGCGACCAGTTGTTGTGGCGCTTGGCCAGCCACAGTAGCGCGCCCACCAGCACCCCGCCATGCAGGATCAGCAGGTAGGTCCCCGGCTGGAACTGTCCGGCCGCGACCCAGTTTTCACCGAGGTTCAGCAGGTTGTAGTAGATGACGAAGGCAAAGGTCGCGAACAGCATGTTGGCGCTGCGGCCCACGCGCGGGTTCACGCTGGTCACGGTCAGGGCCAGCACCACGAAGTTGATGGCGGCCAGCAGCATGCCCACGCGCCAGCCGAACTGGCCCAGGTTGGCGGGGGTCGGGTCGCGCAGCAGGTCCATCGTGGGGCGCACGCGGGGCCGGTCGTTGGGCGCCACGTTTCCTCCGCCCTTCGAGTTGGCGCCCAGCCGTGCGCCGTAGACGCCGAACTCGCTGATCTGCAATTCGGACTTGTCCAGCGGGCGCTCCAGGCGCTGGCCGTTGCGCAGCATGAGGTAGCGCGAGTTGTCCATGTTCTCGATGCGCCCGGTCTGGGCCGAGGTGACGATCTGCGTGTCCTTCTCCACTTCGGAGATGAAGATGTTGTTGGCGGTGGTGCCGTCGGCCGTGTCCTTGTCGATGAAGAACACGCGGTTGCGGCCCGGCGATTCCTGGAACTCGCCCGGGGCCACGCGGTCGATGTCTCCGCGGGCCTGGTAGCGGTCGCGCATGCTCTGGGTCTGCGAGTTCGCCCAGGGCCAGCCCACCAGCGACAGCGCGGCGATCAGGATCAGGATCGGCCATGCGAACTGGAACAGCGGCCGCACGAAGGCGCCCAGTCCCTGGCCGGCGGAGAACCAGATCACCATCTCGCTCTCGGTGTACATGCGCGAGAGAGTGCCCACGATCGCGATGAACAGGCACAGGCTGAGGATGGTGGGCAGGTAGCCCAGCGAGGTATAGGACAGCACGAGGAAGACTTCGGACGGATTCACGCTCCCCTTGGCCGCCAGGCGCAGGGTGCGGATCAGCATCATCGTCACCACGATGGTGAAGAGCACAACGAAGGTCGCGCCGAAGCTTCGCGACAGTTCCTTGCGCAAGGAAGATTGGAATAACATCGACAGAGAGAAAAGAAAAAGATTATGGACTTTCAACTCAAGACCCTCACTCTTTCTCGGGCGGCGACCGAAAAAGCCGATGCATTGATCGTGCTTGCGGCCGATGGCGCGATCGCCGGCCAGGAGCCCCTGACCAAGCTGCTGGCCGATGCCCGCAAGGCGGGGGACCTCCCCGACAAGGCCGGCAAGGTCCTTTCACTTTACAAGCCGCTGGTGGGTGCGCCGCGCACGGTGGTGCTGGCTTCCTCGGGCGACGGCAAGGCCGGCGGGGTTCGCAGCGCCGTGATGGCGGCGCTGGGCGCGGTCAAGTCGGCCAAGCCTGCCCGTGTCGCCATCGTTTTCGCGCAGGCGGCTGACGAGGCCGGGGTGCGTGCGGCCGTGCTGGCCGCCTCCGATGCCTGCTATGTCTACCTCACCACCACCTCCAAGGCCGAGGCCAACCCGGTGCGCAACGTGCTGCTGGGCGTGGACGACGCGGGCGCGCTCAAGGCGGCCTTCGGCGAGGCCGTGGCGACGGCCGGCGGCATCGAGTTCGCCAAGGAATGGGGAAACCGCCCTGCCAACCATTGCACCCCGACCATCCTGGCGCAGGCGGCTCGCGGGCTCGCCAGGCAAGCCAAGGTCAAGTGCGAGGTGCTGGAGCACAAGGACGTGGTGAAGCTCGGCATGGGCGCCTTTGCCGGCGTGGCGCAGGGCTCCAGCGAGCCGCTGCGCTTCATCGTCCTGAATTACCAGGGCGCTGCCAAGAGCGAAGCACCGGTGGTGCTGGTGGGCAAGGGCATCACCTTCGACACCGGCGGCGTTTCGCTCAAGCCGGCCGCCGAGATGGACGAGATGAAGTTCGACATGTGCGGCGCGGCCAGCGTGCTGGGTGTGTTCCATGCGCTTGGCGAGCTGCAGCCCGCGTGCAACGTGGTCGGCCTCATCCCCGCCTGCGAGAACATGAACGATGGCAAGGCCATCAAGCCCGGCGATGTGCTCAAGAGCATGAGCGGGCAGACCATCGAGGTGCTCAACACCGACGCCGAGGGCCGCCTGATCCTGTGCGATGCGCTCACCTACGCCAAGCGCTTCTCGCCCGCGGCGGTGATCGACATCGCCACGCTCACCGGTGCCTGCGTGATCGCGCTGGGCGGCGTTCGCAGCGGCCTTTTCTCCAGCGACGACGCGCTGGCCAATGCGCTGCAGGAGGCCGGCGAGGCGTCCATGGACCGCTGCTGGCGCATGCCGCTGGACGACGACTACGCCGAAGGCCTGAAGAGCAACTTCGCCGACATGGCCAACATCGCCGGCCGTGCCGCCGGCGCGGTCACGGCCGCCAAGTTCCTGCAGAAGTTCACTGCCGACTTCTCCTGGGCGCATCTGGACATCGCCGGTACCGCCTGGAAGAGCGGTGCTGCCAAAGGGTCCACGGGCCGTCCGGTGGGCCTGCTGCTCACCTACCTGCTAAACAGCGCTGCCGGAGCGCAAGGCGCCGAGAAGGCGTCGGTACGCAAGAAGGCGAGCCGCAAGTCGCGGTCGGCAGCGTGACCGACATCGAGTTCCGGTTCAACCTGCCCGACCCGGTTGACTATGCCTGCCGGCTGCTGCGCAAGGGCGCCATGCAGGGCGGGGCGCAGCTGGTCGTCACCGGCAGTGCGGCCACGCTCGAGGCCATCGATGCCGCGCTGTGGCAGACCGAGCCCACCGACTTCGTCGCCCACTGCCGTGCGGACGCACCGGCCGAGGTCCTGCAGCGCTCTCCGGTCGTGCTGGCCGCCGCACCCGATGCTGCGCTGCCGCATCGCTCCGTGCTGGTGAACCTGGGCAGCGAGGTGCCCGCGGGTTTCGAGCGCTTCGAGCGCCTGATCGAACTGGTGGCCGAGGACGAGGCCGCGCGCGGCGCCGGTCGCGCTCGCTGGCGCCACTACAAGGACCGCGGTTACGGCATCCGCCACCAGGACGCCTTCGCCTCGGCGGGGGGCCGGGCCTGATGGTCACCTCCAACCGCACGCCGCCGCGCTTCGTGCCCACGCTCACCGCCGTGGTCGAGGTCCAGCCCGAAGCGCCGGCCGCGGCCCCCGTGCCGCCAGCAGCAGCGCCCGCCGCGCCGGCCAGCGAGGGCGGCAACATGATCGACGACCTGCATTTCGCCCCCCTGAGTCGTGCGCCCACGCCTGCGGCGGGCACGGCCGCCATGCAGATATCGGAAGAGGATGCCTTTCGGCTCGAAGAGGAATTGCTGCACCGCGTCTTGCAGCGCGTCGACCTCTCGCTGGAGGAGCGTTTGACCGACACGGTTTCGATCGCCGTGCAAAGGCAGCTCGACGCAATGATGCCCTTGCTTCGCTCGGAAATCGAGACGGTTTTGAGGTCGCTCGTCGTTGAAGCTTTGGCCCAGGAACTATCGGAAACCCCAGGGTCTGCGCCGCCTTTGAGACCCCCATCCTTGGGCTAAACTGCGCCGCGTTCATTGGCGCGAATTGGTGCCGACGAATTAAGGCGCGGCGCGGATATTGCTCCGTCAAAGCGCCCGGTCTCACGACCGGTTTTCTTGGTCTCTCGAAATTTCTCTATTCCATACCCTGGAGGTTTCCCATGCAATTGAAATGGACTGCAGTAGCTCTGGCAGCGATTACGCTCGTGGCTTGCGGCAAGAAGGAAGAAGCCGCCGCGCCGGCGCCGACTGCGGCAGCGCCTGCGGCAGCACCTGCGGCTGCGCCTCCTGCTGAAACTCTCGTCGTGAAGATCGGGCACGTCGGCCCCACGAGCGGTGCCATTGCCCACCTGGGCAAGGACAACGAGCTGGGCGCCAAGATGGCCATCGAAGACCTGAACGCCAAGGGCCTGAAGATCGGCGACAAGGTTGCCAAGTTCGAGTTGGTGGCCGAAGACGACGCCGGCGATCCGAAGCAAGGCACGGCCGTGGCCCAGAAGCTGGTCGACAGCAAGGTCAACGGCGTGGTGGGTCACCTGAACTCGGGCACCACCATCCCGGCCTCCAAGCTGTACAGCGACGCTGGCCTGCCCCAGATCTCGCCCTCGGCAACCAACCCCAAGTACACCCGCCAGGGCTTCAAGACCACCTTCCGCGTGGTGGCTGACGACACGCAGCTGGGTGGCACGCTGGGCAAGTACGCCGTGGAAACGCTCAAGGGCAAGAACATTGCCGTGATCGACGACCGCACGGCCTACGGCCAGGGCGTCGCCGAAGAATTCGAGAAGGCCGCAAAGGCTGCTGGCGGCAACATCGTCGGCCACGAGTTCACCACCGACAAGTCGACCGACTTCAACGCCATCCTGACCAAGCTCAAGGGCGAGAAGCCCGACGTGCTGTTCTTCGGCGGCATGGACGCCGTGGGCGGCCCGATGCTCAAGCAGGTCAAGCAGCTGGGCATGAACGTCAAGTTCATGGGCGGCGACGGCCTGTGCACGGGCGAACTGGCCAAGCTGGCCGGCGATGCCGTGGGCGAAGAAATGGTGGTCTGCGCCGAAGCCGGCGGTGTCGAAGGCGACTTCAAGCAGCCGCTGGAAGACTTCAAGACCAAGTTCAAGGCCAAGAACGGCGTGGACGTGCAGATCTACGCGCCGTACGTGTACGACGCCGTGATGGTGCTGGCCGACTCGATGGTGCGTGCCGGCTCGGCCGACCCCGAGAAGTACCTGCCCGAAGTCGGCAAGACCAACTACAAGGGCGTGACCGGCCCGATCGCCTTCGACGAGAAGGGTGACATCAAGAACGGCGCACTGACGCTCTACACCTACAAGGGTGGCCAGCGTACGCAGATCGCCGTGGTGCGCTGAGCATCAGCCGGCGCAAGGCGGGGCCGCAACGCCGCGCCAAAAAAGAAAAGGGCCTTCGGGCCCTTTTTTCTTTGCTGGTGGCAGTTGCTGCGGCTACCAGAACTTCCACCACGGCCGGTCCGTCTGGTACTCGGTCGTCACCGGCTCCAGGTCGACGTAGAAGCTGTCGCGCAGGCGGCGGCGCTGTTCCACCTCGAAGGACTGCGCCAGGCCGAAAGCCTCACGCTCGCCACGCAGCGCACGCGCACGCCAGTGGTGCGCCAACTCTGCCAGGTCGGTATCGCTGAAATTGCCAGGGTTGGGGTTCAGTTCACTCATTGCATCCGTCCGTCCTCGACCCGAGCATAGCCAGCTAGCGAAGCTCGATGACGCCGGTGACGGTTCCGTTCTGGTCAACGGTGCATTTGGAGAGACGGCCGGTACTTGTGTTGCGCAGACGCACCTCGTAAATCTCGGCCGCGGTGGTCACGCCGGAGCTTTCGACCACGAAGGAGTCGGGTGGCTGCTGAAAGCGCCGGGCGGCGGCCGAGACGCAATCCTGCTGGCCCTTCGCGGGGGCCTGGCTGCCCGGTGTGCTGATGGCGCAGGCGGCCAGCAGGCCGCACAGCGCGGCCGTGGTCAACATCGAATGGCGAAGGCGCATGGCGGTCGGTAGGGTAGGGAAGAAGCGCCGACCATACAACAAAGCGCCGGCAGCGGGCCGGTCATAGGACCGCAGCAATTCGCCGCGTGCAAGTCCCTAAAAAAGAAGAGCCCGCCGAAGCGGGCCCAAAGGTTGGCCTTGTTCCAACCGAGGAGAAACGACTGAAGAAATCATTCAGGCCCGGGCGGCGGCCTCCTGGTCCTTGGCGCGCTTGCGGGCAGCGGCCACCATGGCATCGAGGTCGGCCAGGGCGCCGGGAATGGTCACCAGGCGCAGCGCCTGGTCTTCCGGAAGGGCTTGCGTCTCGTAGAGGAAGCGGATCTCACAATCGCCGATCGTGATCATGTCGCCATTGCGCAAGGCTTGGCGGCGCACCTGCTTGCCATTCACGAAGGTGCCGTTGCGGCTGCCGGTGTCGATCACGGTGTAGTGGTCACCATCCCAGTCGATCACGGCGTGCGTGCGGCTCACCCGGTCGCTGTCCAGCACCAGGGAATTGCCTTCCTTGCGACCGATGGTCGTCAGGGCACCCTTGACGTTGATCTGGCGAATGCCTTGGCCCTTGGGGAGGATGATGAGTCGCGGCATGGTTGTTATTCCTTGTGGACCGAATGTGATCCGATGGCTGAACTTTAGGCGCCGAGTCCACCAGGGCGAAGGAAATATGTGGCGCTTTGGCGCAGGGGCGTGACGTGCCCATACATGAGCAGTAAAAAGTATGCGGAATTGCACACTTTCGCCCCCTGCGCATGGATTGAATCTCTTGCGCGCCACCATTCAGGCCCTCTTCGAGCCGCCGGAAAAAAAGAAAACCCGCCGAAGCGGGTTCAAACAGCATCTCGGGGATGGAGGGAGGAGGAGGGTCTTGGAGATGCCGAGGCCCTACTGTGGCGCGAATCGCAATTCAGCCGTTTAGGTCGGGAGACCGATCTCGCGTAGGACAGGGCGCCGCGCCGTGTCGTCCATGTCGATCGCGAGGAAAAGCCAACTGGGCGTCAGCGTCACTGCGCAGAAGCGAAAAACGGGCGCAAGGGCCCGTTTTCTCTTCCTGTTTGTGGCGGAGCAGGCGGGATTCGAACCCGCGGTGGGCTATTAACCCACACACGCTTTCCAGGCGTGCGACTTAAACCACTCATCCACCGCTCCGAGCCCACGATTCTAGCAGGGCGCGGAAGCGGTTTTTCTCTTGCACCCGGATATCGGCACCCGTTGGGGGCGCTCCCCTCAGGGCGCAGGCGTCTTGCCCGCCTGCACCATGCGCATCGCCGAGGCGATAAGCGTCGCCGTCTCGGTCATGTTGCTGGGCACGATGAGCGTGGAGGACGCGTCGGCCGCCACCTTGCTGTAGGCGTCCACGGCGCGCTCGGCGACCTTGAGCTGCACCGCCTGCTCGCCGCCCGGCTGCCGGATGGCCGCGGCGATGCGCTCGATGGCCCCCGCCGTTGCCTCGGCCACCGCAGAGATGGCGGCCGCTTCGCCCTGGGCGTTGTTGATCTGCGCCTGCTTCTCGCCCTCGGAACGGGCGATGAAGGCCTCGCGCTCGCCCGTGGCGATGTTGATCTGCTCCTGCCGGCGGCCTTCCGAGGCGGCGATGAGAGCCCGCTTCTCCCGCTCGGCGGTGATCTGGCGCTGCATCGCGTGCAGGATCTCCTTGGGCGGCGTCAGGTCCTTGATCTCGTAGCGCAGCACCTTCACGCCCCAGTTGAGCGCCGCCTCGTCGATGGCAGCCACCACCTGGGCGTTGATCACGTCGCGCTCCTCGAAGGTCTTGTCCAGCTCCAGCTTGCCGATCACGCTGCGCAGCGAGGTCTGTGCCAGCTGCGTGACGGCCACGATGTAGTTGGAGCTGCCGTAGCTCGCGCGCATCGGGTCGGTCACCTGGAAGTACAGGATGCCGTCCACTTGCAGTTGGGTGTTGTCACGGGTGATGCAGACCTGGCTGGGCACGTCCAGCGGAATCTCCTTCAGGCTGTGCTTGTAGGCCACCTTGTCGATGAAGGGGATGAGGAAGTTCGGTCCCGGCGACATGGTGCCGTGGTACTTGCCCAGGCGCTCGCGCACCCATGCGTTCTGCTGCGGAACGAACTTCACCGACTGGCTGATGAAGATGATGGCGATGACCAGGATGATCACTGCAACTTCCATGGTGGCCTTGTCCTTTCGTGTTGGCGCTATCTAGGGAGAAAAAACGGGTTCAGACCTTGTCGACCACCAGCCGGCTGCCGACCACCTCGGCCACCCGGTGCATGCCGGTGGCGGGCGAGGCGCCGGGGCGGGGCATGGCAGTCCACTGGGCGCCGCGATAGCGTACCGAGGCGGTTCCGTCCGGGTTCCAGGCTTCGATGAGCACGGTGCCGCCGATGTCCAGGTTGACGTCCGGGTTGGCCTGGCTGGGCGGGCGGGCAGCGCGTTCCTTGTGCCGGACCATGTACCAGGTGAGCACCGCGCCCACGCCGACCACGGCGGCCACCACCAGCTGGGTGGTCAGGCCGGCGCCCAGGTGGGCGGAGATGGCGGCGGCGGCAAAGCCGATGCCCAGGAGCAGCAGGTAGACGGTGCCGCTGAGCAGCTCGAGCACGATGGCGGCGCCCGCGATCAGCCACCAGACGGTGGGTTCAGCCATGGCACTTTCTTTCTTCAAACATTTCTGAGCCGATTCTGCGCGAAAGACGACAAGTCTCCTTCATCTGGATTCCGTACACTTCCGCCCTCATTGCCAGTTCGGAGCCTTCCCGCCATGAAATTTCGCTTCCCCATCGTCATCATCGACGAGGACTACCGCTCCGAGAACACCTCGGGCCTGGGCATCCGTGCGCTGGCCCAGGCCATCGAGGCCGAGGGCTTCGAGGTGCTGGGCGCCACCAGCTACGGCGACCTGAGCCAGTTCGCCCAGCAGCAAAGCCGCGCCAGCGCCTTCATCCTGTCGATCGACGACGAGGAGTTCAGCGTCGGTCCCGACCTCGACCCGGCGGTGCTCAACCTGCGCAACTTCATCGAGGAAGTGCGCCGCAAGAACTCCGACGTGCCGATCTACATCTATGGCGAGACCAAGACCAGCCGGCACCTGCCCAACGACATCCTGCGCGAGCTGCACGGCTTCATCCACATGTTCGAGGACACGCCGGAGTTCGTGGCCCGCCACATCATCCGCGAGGCCAGGAGCTACCTGGAAGGCGTGCAGCCGCCGTTCTTCAAGGCGCTGATCGACTACGCGGAAGACGGCTCCTATTCCTGGCACTGCCCGGGCCACTCGGGCGGCGTCGCCTTCCTCAAGAGCCCGGTGGGCCAGATGTTCCATCAGTTCTTCGGCGAGAACATGCTGCGCGCCGACGTCTGCAACGCGGTGGAAGAACTCGGCCAGCTGCTGGACCACACCGGCCCCGTGGCCGCCAGCGAGCGCAATGCGGCGCGCATCTTCAACGCCGACCACTGCTTCTTCGTCACCAACGGCACCAGCACCTCCAACAAGATGGTGTGGCACCACACGGTGGCCCCGGACGACGTGGTCGTGGTGGACCGCAACTGCCACAAGTCGATCCTGCACGCGATCATCATGACCGGCGCGATTCCCGTGTTCATGAAGCCCACGCGCAACCACTTCGGCATCATCGGCCCGATTCCCAAGAGCGAGTTCGAGCCCAGCGCGATCAAGCAGAAGATCCGCGCCAACCCGCTGCTCTCGCACGTCGATGCCGACAAGGTCAAGCCGCGGGTCATGACGCTCACGCAGAGCACCTACGACGGCGTGCTCTACAACACCGAGACCATCAAGAAGATGCTCGACGGCTACGTGGACACGCTGCACTTCGACGAGGCCTGGCTGCCGCACGCGGCCTTCCATCCCTTCTACGGCACCTACCACGCCATGGGCAAGCGCCGTGAGCGGCCGAAGGAGTCGCTGGTGTTCGCCACCCAGTCCACGCACAAGCTTCTGGCCGGCATCAGCCAGGCCAGCCACGTGCTGGTGCAGGACTCGCAGAACCGACAGCTGGACCGGGACCTCTTCAACGAGGCCTACCTGATGCACTCGTCCACCAGCCCCCAGTACGCCATCATCGCCAGCTGCGACGTGGCCGCCGCCATGATGGAGCCGCCCGGCGGCACCGCGCTGGTGGAAGAGAGCCTGCTCGAAGCCCTGGACTTCCGCCGAGCCATGCGCAAGGTGGAAGAGGAGTTCGGCAAGGACGAATGGTGGTTCAAGGTCTGGGGCCCCGAGAAGCTCATCGACGAGGGCCTTGGCCGCGCCGACGACTGGATCATCAAGGGCGAATCCCGCACGGCCAAGTGGCACGGCTTCGGCAACCTGGCCGACGGCTTCAACATGCTGGACCCGATCAAGTCCACCGTGGTCACGCCCGGCATGGACCTGAACGGCAAGTTCGCCAAGACGGGCATCCCGGCGTCCATCGTCACCAAGTTCCTGGCCGAGCACGGCGTGATCGTGGAGAAGACGGGCCTGTACAGCTTCTTCATCATGTTCACCATCGGCATCACCAAAGGCCGCTGGAACACGCTGCTGACGGCGTTGCAGCAGTTCAAGGACGACTACGCGCGCAACCAGCCCATGTGGCGCATCCTGCCGGAGTTCTGCCAGCAGCACCCCGGCTACGAGCGCATGGGCCTGCGCGACCTGTGCCAGCGCGTGCACGAGTTGTATGCCAAGTACGACATCGCGCGCCTGACCACCGAGATGTACCTCTCGGACCTGACGCCGGCCATGAAGCCCAGCGACGCCTTCGCCTATATCGCGCACCGCAAGACCGAGCGGGTGGAGATCGACGAACTGGAAGGCCGCATCACCACCAGCCTGATCACGCCGTACCCGCCCGGCATCCCGCTGCTCATCCCGGGCGAGGTGTTCAACAAGAAGATCGTCGACTACCTCAAGTTCGCGCGCCAGTTCAACCTGGAGTGCCCGGGCTTCGAGACCGACATCCACGGCCTGGTGAGCAAGATGGACGAGAGCGGCCATCGCCGCTACTACGCCGACTGCGTGCGCAAGGAAGGCTGAGCGAACTCGCCCGCCGGCGTCAGCCCAGCCGCAGGGACATGACGCCGGCCAGGATGACCAGCGTGCCCAGTGCGCGCTGCCAGCCGAAGTCCTCGCGCAGGAACAGCGTGCCGATCAGCGCGGCGAACAGCACCGAGGTCTCGCGCAGCGCGGCCACCACCGCCACGGGCGCGTGCGTCATCGCCCACAGCGCGATGCCGTAGCTGCCCAGCGAGGCGATGGTGCCCATCAGCGCGACCGGCCAGCGCCCGCGCATGTAGGCCAGCGCCTCGCGGCGCCGCCCCGGCCGGCGCCACAGCACCAGAAGCAGGAAGGGAATGCCATCGAACAGGAACAGGCCTGCGACGTAGGCCAGGGCGTCGCCGGCGATGCGCACGCCGATGCCGTCGACGACGGTGTAGAGGGCGATGATGGCCGCGTTGGACAACGCGAAGGTCAACGCCTTGCCGCGGTGCGAGCCTTCCACGTGCATGGCCGAGCGCGACAGCCCCAGCGTGATCACGCCCACGCAGAGCACCGCCACGCCGATCCACGCGGTGCGCGACAGGCCCTCGCCGATGAAGCTCAGGCTGCCCAGCGCCACCAGCAGCGGCGCGCAGCCGCGCATCAGCGGATAGGTCAGGCCCAGGTCGCCGTACTTGTAGGCGCCGGCAAGCGCCACGTAGTAGCCCAGGTGGATCACCAGCGAGGCCAGCATGTAGGGCCAGGCCCCCGGCTTCGGCAGGCCGGTGTGCATCAACAGCGGGATGGCGACGAAGAAACCCAGGCTGTGCACCAGCGCGGTGTCCAGCGCCTTGTCCTTGCCGGCCTTGATGAAGGCGTTCCAGCTGGCGTGCAGCAGGGCGCCGAAGAGGACGGCCAGGAGGATCGGCCCGCTCACAGGCTGCAGCGCCGGGCGCGTTCCAGGAAATGCGACAGCGGTGGGGTGGGGCGGTCCGATGCCTTGGCCAGGTCGTCCCACAGGCGCAGCTGCACGGCGTCCTGGGCATGCGGCCGGGCGATGAAAGCCTGTGCTTCTTCCGCCGAAAAGACGCCGCCCTGCAGGACGAGGCTGCGCCTGGAGTCTTCGGACAGCGAGGCCCAGTGCTCGGGCCGCGTCGCGCAGAGGTAGCGCTTGGCATCCACGTGCCACTGGATGGCATGCAGCAGGCGCTCGCCGAACAGGCCGCGAAGGAAAGGCAGGGCGAAATACTGGTGCAGGTCGTCGATGCCACGCAGCGAGGGCGTCTCGCCCTGCTCGTTCAGCAGGTGGCCCAGGTCGTGCAAGAGGGCGGCGGTGACCAATTCGTCGTCTGCCGCTGCGAGTTCGGCCAGGTGCGCCGTCTGCAGCGCATGCTGCAGCTGGGTGACGGGCTCGCCGCTGTACTGCTCTGCGCCGCGGCGCTCGAACAGGGTCTGGATGTCGTCGATGTCGAGGGCCATGGCGTCAGGCGGCGACGCGCGCAGGGCTGCGCCGGCTGGACGACCGGGTGGCCACGGCCTTGGCCGGCGCCGGCTCGCCCGCAGTATTCCTGTCGCGGTAATACGCAAGGGTCCGCTCGCGGCTGTTCATCACATGCTGAAACATCGCCTGCCCGGCCGCCTCGGGGTCGCCGGCGGCGATGGCCTTCACGATCTGCTTGTGCTCGCGCGTGTACACGGCCATCGATTCCGGCGTGAGGTTCTGGCGGCGGAACAGCGAGAGTTCGTTGACCAGCTTGCGGTAGGTGGTGGTGAGCTTGGCGTTGTCCGAGAGCTCCAGCAGGCGGTCGTGGAACTTGAGGTTGAGGCGGTGGTAGTCGCGGGCGTTGTCGCCCTTCACCGCCTGGTCCATGGCGTCCACCAGCTGGCGCAGCTCCTTGACCTGGGCCGGCGTGATGGTCTCGGCCAGCTTGCGGCCCACGTACAGGTCCATCACAGCGCGCACCTCGAAGATCTCCAGCGCCTCCTGCAGCGGCACGTCGCGCACGAACACGCCGCGGTTCTTGATGGTGCTGACCAGGCCGGACTCCTCCAGCATGCGGAAGGCCTCGCGCACCGGGCCGCGTGACACGCCCAGCTGGTCGGCGAGGGTGGATTCGGTCAGCTTCGCACCGGACTGGAGCTCTCCGTCCAGGATCATGCGCTCGATCTCGGCCTGCACCAGGGTGGTGAGCGAATGGCTCTGCAACTGGGCGATGGCGGACTGGCTGGAAAGAGGGGTGGCCATGCTGGGGAAATCGTAAGAGGTTGATGGGAGATTGTCTACGATCTACCAAAGACAATAGACAAAACTCTGACGCGGGCCCCGATTTTGCTTTGCAGTTGTGTCATGAAGATGACTTCTCGCGAAGCCACATTCCTTGTTTTCCAAGAACAGATGGAGTCCCGTCCCATGACCTACGCGAAACGCATCCTGGCCGCCGCCATCGGCCTCGTCCTCTCGGGCGCAGCCCTGGCGCAGAAGACACAGCTGACCGTCTATACCGCGCTGGAGACCGACCAGCTCAAGGCCTACCAGGAAGCCTTCAACAAGGTCGAGCCCAACATCGAGATCAAGTGGGTGCGCGATTCCACCGGCGTGGTCACCGCCAAGCTGCTGGCCGAGAAGGCCAACCCGCAGGCCGACGCGGTGTGGGGCGTGGCCGCGTCCAGCATGGCCCTCTTCGACAAGAACGGCATGCTGGAGCCCTATGCGCCGATCAACCTCGACGCCATCATGCCGCAGTACCGCGACAAGAAGTCGCCGCCGGCCTGGTGGGGCATGGACGTGTTCGGCGCCGTGGTGTGCGTCAACACCGTCGAGGCCAGGAAGAAGAACATCCCGATCCCGACCAGCTGGAAGGACCTGACCAAGCCCGAGTTCAAGGGACAGGTGGTGATGCCCAACCCGGCGTCCTCCGGCACCGGCTACTTCGACGTGGTGGCCTGGCTGCAGCTGTGGGGCGACGAGAACGGCAAGGGCGGCGGCTGGAAGTACATGGACGCGCTGCACGAGAACATCGCGCAGTACACCCACTCCGGCTCCAAGCCATGCAACATGGCTGCCGCCGGCGAGTACGTGGCCGGCATTTCCTTCGAGTACCGCGGCCACACCAACAAGGCCAAGGGCGCGCCCATCGAACTGGTGTTCCCCAAGGAAGGCCTGGGCTGGGACCTAGAGTCCTTCGGCATCTACAAGGGCACGAAGAAGCTGGACGCGGCGAAGAAGCTGGCCGACTGGGCCTCGTCCAAGGACGCGATGCTGCTGTACGGCAAGAACTTCGCAGTCACCGCGCAGCCCGGCGTGGCGCCCAAGCTGGCCAACGTGCCGGCCGACTACGAGTCGCGCTTGATCAAGGTGAACTTCGACCAGGCCGCGAGCTCGCGCGAGCGCACCCTGGCCGAGTGGACCCGCCGCTACGACGCCAAGAGCGAGGCGAAGAAGTAAGGCCACTGCCATGACCGACGCCAAGTACCTGCAGCTGCAGGGCATAAGCAAGCACTTCGGCGCCTTCACCGCGCTGGACAAGGTCGACCTGGCGATCCGGCGCGGCGAGTTCGTGTGCTTCCTGGGGCCTTCGGGCTGCGGCAAGACGACGCTGCTGCGCATCATCGCGGGCCTGGAGTCGCAGAGCACCGGCAGCATCCTGCAGGGCGGGCGCGACATCTCCGTGCTGCCGCCGGCCGACCGCGACTACGGGATCATGTTCCAGTCCTACGCGCTCTTTCCCAACCTGAGCGTGTCGGAGAACGTGGCCTACGGCCTGGTCAACCGCAAGCAGCCGCGCGCCCAGATCGCCGCGCGGGTGGAAGAGCTGCTCAGGCTCGTGGGCCTGCCGGGCAGCGGCGCCAAGTTCCCGGCGCAGATGTCGGGCGGCCAGCAGCAGCGCGTTGCACTGGCGCGGGCCCTGGCCACGTCGCCCGGCCTTCTCCTGCTGGACGAGCCCCTGTCGGCGCTGGACGCCATCGTGCGCGTGCACCTGCGCAACGAGATCCGCAGCCTGCAGCGGCAATTGGGCGTGACGACCATCATGGTCACGCACGACCAGGAAGAAGCGCTGTCGGTGGCCGACCGCATCGTGGTGATGAACCACGGCGTGATCGAGCAGGTCGGCACGCCCATGCAGGTGTACCGCGAGCCGGCCAGCGCCTTCGTGGCCAATTTCGTGGGCAAGGTCAACCGCCTGCGCGCGGTGGCCGAGGGCGACCACTGGTACCGGGTGGGCGACAAGCGCCTGCGCTGCCTGCCCGACGCCGATCCGGGCTGCAACGCCGGCCGCGAGGTCTCGCTGTACCTGCGCCCCGAGGACCGCGTGGTGGACGGCCTTCGCGAGGACGATCCGCTGCGCTGCGCCGGCCGGGTGCGCAGCGTGGAGTTCCACGGTGCCAACTGCATGGCCGAGGTGGATGTCGACGGCATCCCTGACCAGTCCATGCAGCTGCAGTTCTCGCTCAACCAGATGGACGAGTTCAACGTGCACGAGGGCGGCATGGTGCATTTCGCGCTGCGCGCCGACCGCCTGCGGGTGTTCCCGACGGCCGTCGCTTGAGCGTCGAGGTGTCCATGCACGGTCCTCTCGTCGGCGTCGATCCCGCCCAGGCGCTGCGCATGACGCGGCAGGTCAAGCTGCGCATCCACTGGACCGAGCGCGTGGCGCAACTGGGCCTGGTGGCCATCGCGCTGTTGCTGGGCCTGGCCATGGTCGCGCCGCTGTTCACGATCCTGGCCAAGGCGGTGGAGTCGCCCGACGGCTCCGGCCTGGGCGCCTTCGCTGCCTACCTGGCTTCGCCGGCCCTGCTCACCAGCCTGTGGCACAGCGTGTGGGTGTCGTTGCTGGTCACGCTCATCGTGGTGCCTTTGGCCTTCGGCTTTGCCTACGCGCTCACGCGCAGCTGCGTGCCGGCCAAGGGCATCTTCCGCACCATCAGCCTGCTGCCGCTGCTGGCGCCTTCGCTGCTGTCGGCCATCTCGATCATCTACTGGTTCGGCAACCAAGGCGTTGCCAAGGAGTTCTGGCTGTCGCTGGGCTTCCCGGGGATCTACGGCGCGCAGGGCATCGTGCTGGCCGAGTGCTTCGCCACCTTTCCGCATGTGCTGATGATCCTGGTCACGGCGTTGCGGCTGGCGGATGCGCGGCTGTACGAGGCGGCCGACGCGCTGGGCACGAGCACGGTGCGCAAGTTCTTCACCATCACGCTGCCGGGCGCCAAGTACGGCCTCATCTCGGCGGCGCTGCTGTGCTTCACGCTGGTCATCACCGACTTCGGCATTCCCAAGGTCGTGGGCGGAAACTTCAACGTGCTGGCCACCGACGTGTTCAAGCTCGTGATCGGCCAGCAGGACTTCCAGCGCGGCGCGGTGGTGGCGCTGCTGCTGCTCACGCCGGCGGCGCTGACCTTCCTGATCGACCATTTCGTGCAGCGCAAGCAGAACTCGGCCCTGTCGGCGCGCGCCGTGGCGCTGGTGCCGCGGCCCTCGAAGCGCTTCGACACGGCGATGACGGCCTACTGCCTGTCCATCGCGGCGCTGATGGTCGCCATGTTCGGCATGGCGGTGTTCGCTTCCTTCGCCAAGCTGTGGCCGTACAACCTGGCGCCCAGCCTGGACCACTACGTGGCCGGCCTGGTCGATGCCGGGCTGGGCGAAGCGCTGTGGAACAGCATCCGCATGTCGGCGGGCACCGCAGTGTTTGGCACCATCATCGTCTTCGTCGGCGCCTACCTCCTGGAGAAGACGCGGGGCCTCTCGGGCTTGCGCGGCGTGGTGCGGTTGATGGCCATGCTGCCGATGGCCGTGCCCGGCCTGGTGCTGGGCCTGGGCTACATCTTCTTCTTCAACGCGCCGGGCAACCCGCTCAATGGCCTGTACCAGACCATGAGCTTGCTGGTGCTGTGCACCGTGGTGCACTTCTACACCACCGGCCACCTGACGATGGTGACGGCGCTCAAGGCCATCGACCCGGAGTTCGAGGCCGTGTCCGCTTCGCTCAAGGTGCCGTTCTACCGGACCTTCTGGCGCGTGACGCTGCCCATCTGCCTGCCCACGCTGCTGGACGTGTCGCGCTACTTCTTCATCAACGCGATGACGACCATCTCGGCGGTGGTCTTCCTCTACTCGCCCGACACCAAGGTGGCGGCGGTGGCGATTCTCAACCTGGATGAAGCCGGCGAGACCGGCGCCGCCGCGGCGATGGCGGTGCTGATTGCCGGCGTGTCCCTCGTGGCGACGCTGCTCTTCCTGTTGCTGGGCAAGTGGCTCGAGGCCCGCACGCAGGCCTGGCGCGGTGCGTCGCGCGCTTGAACCCTTTCACTTCTTTCCAATGACAGACACGCGATTCGACCTGATCGTGGTCGGTGCCGGCATCGTCGGCCTGGCCCATGCCTACACCGCTGCCCGCCAGGGGCTGAAGGTGTGCGTGGTGGAGCGTGACGCCGCCTGCGTCGGCGCTTCCATCCGCAACTTCGGGTTCATCACCGTCACCGGACAGGGTGCGGGTGATACGTGGCGGCGCGCGCGCCGGGCGCGCGAGGTGTGGGGCGAGGTGGCGCCGGCAGCGGGCATCGCCACGCTGCACCAGGGCCTCTGGCTCAGCGCATTCAGACCGCAGGCAC
The DNA here is from genome assembly GCF_900114785.1 of Variovorax sp. OV329. Lineage (GTDB taxonomy): Bacteria > Pseudomonadota > Gammaproteobacteria > Burkholderiales > Burkholderiaceae_C > Variovorax. The sequence goes on along the minus strand of NZ_FOUG01000007.1, from coordinate 244,155 downwards.
TGGCAGTGCTTCAGGAATTCATGGCCACCGAAATGGCCGAGGGCTGCGAACTGCTCGCCGTGGGCGAAGCCGCCCGCCGCGCACCGGCGCTCGAGCTGGCGGGCGCCCAAGGCGTTCTCTACAGCCCGCACGAAATTCGAGTCGAGTCGCGGACCGCCATCGGCCGACTCGCGCGCTGGCTGGCCGAGGCGATGGGCGTGCAGTTCCGCTTCGGCGAGGCCGTGCTCGAAGTCGCCGCGCCGCGCGTGCGCACCTCGCGTGCGCTGATGCATGCCGAGCGCGTGGCGGTGTGCACCAACACCGATCTCAACGGCCTTTTCGCCGAGAGCATCGCGCAATACGACCTTCGGCTGTGCCTGCTGCACATGCTGCGCGTACAGCCGCAGGACGACTTCAAGCTGCCGGGCTCGGTCATGTCCGACCTGAGCCTGGTGCGCTACCACGGCTACAGCAAGCTGCCCGCCGCGCAGAAGCTGCTTGCGCAACTGCAGGAAGAAGAGGGCGAGGCCCTGGCCAACGGCATCCACCTCATCGTGGTGCAAAGCGCCGACGGCTCGCTGGTGGTGGGCGATTCGCATCACTATGGCGCGGCACCGGAGCCCTTTGCCGACCAGCGTGTGGACGAGATCATCCTGGCGCACATGCACAAGGCGATCAAGGTGGCGCCGGGTTCGCGCGTGAGCGAGCGCTGGGTGGGCATCTACCCCTCGTCCGCCACCACCGACTGCGTCATCGATGCGCCCGACGACGCCACCCGCCTGGTGCTGGTGACCAGCGGCACGGGTGCCAGCACCGCCTTCGGCATTGCCGAGGAAGTCTTCGCCGCCTGGTAGCGGCCACTCAACGGATTCACTCATGACAGCAGCAGCAGCACATCCCCAGAAACTCTCCGCCGTGGTCTTCGACTGGGCGGGCACCATCATCGACTTCGGCTCCTGCGCGCCCATGGGCGCTTTCGTGAAGCTGTTCCGCCAGTATGAGATCGACATCAGCATCGAGGACGCACGCGGCCCCATGGGCATGGCCAAGTGGGACCACATCCAGGCCCTCGGCCGCCTGCCGCACGTGGCGGCGCAATGGCAGGCGCGCCATGGCAAGCCCTTCACCGACAGCGATGTCGATACGCTCTACGAAGTGTTCACGCCAATGAACGCGGCCATCGTGGCCGACTTCGCGGACTTCATTCCCGGCGCGCTGGAAGCCGTGCAGCAGATCCGTGCGCGCGGCCTGAAGATCGGCTCCACCACCGGCTACAACCGGCCCATCATGGACATCGTCACGCCGATCGCGGCCCGCGCTGGGTACGTGCCGGACAACCTGGTGTGTGCCGGCGACCTGGTCGCCGGCCGCCCGTCGCCGCTGATGATGTATCGCAGCTTCGCCGACCTGGGCGTGTGGCCGGCTTCATCGGTGGTGAAGGTGGACGACACCGGCGTGGGCATCGAGGAAGGCCTGAACGCCGGCACCTGGACTGTCGGCCTGGCGGTGAGCGGCAACGGGGTGGGACTGCCCCTGGCCGACTGGCAGGCGCTGCCTGCCGACCGGCAGCAGGCGCTGCGCGCCGCAGCCACGGAGAAGCTGAAGGCCTCGGGTGCGCATTTCGTGATCGACAGCGTCGCCGACCTGCTGCCGGTGCTGGACGAGATCGAAAACCGGCTCAAGGCCGGGCAGACGCCCTGAGCCTCGATCAGCCGAGGTCCGGCCGCTCGCGCAGGAAGCGCGCGAAGCGCGGCAGGCCGCTTTCGGTGGCGCCGTTGTAGCGGTAGCTGATCCAGCTGCCCACCGGCGGGGGTGCCTCGCGCTGCGCGTCGGTCAGGCCGGTGCCCAGCTTGAAGCGCCGCCCGTCGGGCATCTCCACGATCAGGGCGCCCAAGCGGCTCGCGTTGCGGCCCTTTCCGTTGACGTGGGCCACTACGCGGGCGTCGGCATCCTCGTAGGTCTTGACCTTGAGCAGGTCGGTGCTGCGCTCGGCCCGATAGGGGGCGCTGCCCAGGTGCAGCATCAGCCCTTCGCCGCCGCCACGCACGGTGCGCTCCAGCAACACCTGCAGGTCTTCCGGCGTGGTGGCGCGCTGCTGCGCGACCGGCACCAGCGAGGGCGCGGTGGCCACGGGCAGCAGGCGGCGCAGCACGGACAGCCGCTCGGTGAAGCTGCCGGGCTGGGCCGGCAGGTCGAAGACCATGAAGCGGACTTCGCGCCAGGCGGCGTCCTGCGGCGTTTGGCTGCGCGCAGTGGAGACCGCCTGCTCGAAGCGGCCGCGGCCGGCCCACAACTCGCCATCCATCGGCACGCCGGGCCAGTGGGCAGTGAACCATGCCGGGGCGACGACGCGTTCGCCGCCGCGCAAATAGAGTTGCTTGCCGTCCCAGTAGGCGCGCACGCCGTCGAATTTTTCGCTCACCCAGTAGTCGTTCAGCGACATGCCGGGCCGGTAGCCCGTGGCGAGCATCAGGGGTGGCGCGGCTGCGAGCGCCTTCACGCCCGGCACGAGCGCGCCCAGGGCGGCGAGCAGGAGCGAACGGCGATTCAGGGACATGGGAACTGGGGAGATGGGGCGAAGGAATCGGGCCTGAAGATGGACGGCTCGCATGAGTGCACCGATTGTCGGATGCCCTGGCCGGCCAGTCGCAGGCTGGCTGCCCTGGGACGGCGGTGAAATCGCGCCGGAATACGCAGATTCCGCCGGGACAGCGGCCCCGGCGGACGGGGGCGATCAGCCCTCGGACATTCCGCCCACGACGTTGCTGAAGCCGCCGTCGACGTAGGTGATCTCGGCGCTGACGCCACTGGCAAGGTCCGACAGCAGGAACGCAGCGACGTTGCCCACCTCGTCGATGGTCACGTTGCGGCGGATCGGCGCCACGTCGGCCACGGCCGAGAGCATCTTGCCGAAGCCCTTGATGCCGCTGGCGGCCAGCGTCTTGATCGGGCCGGCGCTGATGCCGTTGACACGCATGCCCTTGGGGCCGAGCGACTCGGCCAGGTAGCGCACCGAGGCTTCCAGGCTGGCCTTGGCCAGGCCCATGGTGTTGTAGTTGGGCAGCGCGCGCTCGGCGCCCAGGTAGGTGAGCGTCAGCAGGGCCGACTTGTCGTTGAGGTAGGGCAGGGCCGCCTTGGCCATGGCCGGGAAGCTGTAGGCGCTGATGTCGTGCGCCACCCTGAAGCCCTCGCGCGAGAGACCCTCGAGGAAGTCGCCGGCGATGGCTTCGCGCGGGGCGAAGCCGATGCTGTGCACGAAGCCGTCGAACTTGGGCCAGGTCTGCGCCAGGTCGGCAAACAGCTTGTCGATCTGGGCGTCATCGCCCACGTCGCAGTCGAACACCAGCTTGGAATCGAAGTCGGCGGCGAACTCGGTGATGCGGTCCTTGAAGCGCTCGCCCACGTAGCTGAAGGCCAGTTCGGCACCTTGCTGGTGGCACGCCCTGGCGATGCCGTAGGCGATCGAACGGTTGCTCAATACACCCGTGATGAGTAGTTTTTTGCCGGCGAGGAAGCCCATATGAATGCCTTTTGAAGTGACGCTTCGAAAATCTTGTGCAGAATTCTCGCATGCGAGCATTGTGGCTACTGGGATTGGCACTGCTGGCGGCCCCCTCGTGGGCCGCCCATGCCTACGCGCAATTCGGCGACATCAAGTATGCGCCGGGGTTCACGCATTTCGACTACGTGAACCCGGATGCGCCCAAGGGCGGCGAGATCCGGATGGTGCCGCCCACGCGGCCCACCAACTTCGACAAGTTCAATCCTTTCACGCTCAAGGGCACCGCGCCCGCGGGCCTGGGCAACCTGATGTTCGAAAGCCTGCTGGTGGGCAACAGCCAGGAGCCCACCACGGCCTACGGCCTGCTGGCCGAGGACGTGGAAGTGGCGCCCGATAGGCTTTCGGCCACCTTCCGGCTCAACCCCAAGGCGCGATTCAACGACGGCACCCCCGTGCTGGCCGCCGACGTGGTGCATTCCTTCAACACGCTGATGAGCAAGGAGGCGGCGCCGCAGTTCCGCGTGATCTACGCCGAGGTGAAGAAGGCCACCGCCGTCGGCGAGCGCACCGTGCGCTTCGACTTCGCCTCCGCCAACCCCGAGCTGCCGCTGGTGGTGGGTGGCATGCCGGTGTTCGGCCGCGCCTGGGGCGCGGGCAAGCCCTTCGACCAGGTCATCACCGAGCTGCCGGTGGCGTCGGGCCCCTACAAGCTGCCGAGCGCGCGCCTGGGCCGCGACATCAGCTACGTGCGCGACCCGAACTACTGGGGCGCCGACCTGCCGACGCGCAAGGGCCAGTTCAACTTCGACCGGGTCGCCTTCAAGATCTACCTGGACGAGACGGCCCGCTTCGAAGGCCTGAAGGCCGGCGAATACGACTTCATGCGCGAGTTCATCTCGCGCAACTGGGCGCGGCAGTACACCGGCAAGGTGTTCAACAGCGGCGAGGTGGTCAAGCGCGCCTTTCCCAACGGCAACCCCGGCGACTACCAGGGCTGGGTGTTCAACCTGCGCAAGGACAAGTTCAAGGACGTGCGCGTGCGCCAGGCGATCGGCCTGGCCTTCGACTTCGAGTGGCTCAACAAGCAGATGTTCTACGGCCTGTACAAGCGGGTCGAGGGCTGGTTTCCCAACAGCGAGTTCCATGCCGAGGGCCTGCCTTCGCCCGAGGAGCTGGCCCTGATGGAGCCGCTGCGGGCCAAGCTGCGGCCCGAAGTGTTCGGGCCGGCCGTCGTCTCGCCTACCACGGCGCCGCCGCACAGCCTGCGCGAGAACCTTCGGCAGGCGCAGAAGCTGCTGGCCGAGGCCGGCTGGACTTATCGCGACGGCGCGCTGCGCAATGCCAAGGGCGAGCCCTTCGCCATCGAGGTGCTCAACGACCAGCCCTCCACCGTGCGCGTGATGGCGCCCATGCAGGGCGCCCTGCGCAAGCTGGGCATCGACATGACTTTCCGCAGCGTCGACTTCTCGCTGGCGCAGCAGCGCATGGACAACTTCGACTTCGAGATGACCACCATCCGCCTGCCGGGCAGCAATGCACCCGGCAGTGAACTGCTGGACCGCTTCAGTTCCCAGGCTGCCCAGACACCCGGGTCGTCCAACATCTGGGGCATCCAGGACCCGGCCATCGACGCGATCGTGGGCAAGGTGGTCTCGGCCAAGACGAGGCCCGAGCTGGTCACGGCCATGCGCGTGCTCGACCGGGTGCTCTCGCATGGCCACTACGGCATTCCGCAGTACTACGGCGATGCCTTCCTGATCGGCTACCGGCCCGCGCCCTTCGTGTTGCCGCCGACCATTCCGCCCTACTATGACGCCGGCAACTGGGCTATGAGCACCTGGTGGGCCTCGCCCTCGAACAAGTAGAACAACAAGCGCCATGGCCAGCTACATCTTCAAGCGACTCCTTTTGATGCTGCCGACGCTTCTCGGCGTGCTGCTCATCACCTTCGCGGTGATCCAGTTCGTCCCCGGCGGCCCGGTCGAGCAGATGGTGGCGCAGCTTCAGGGCCGCGACTCGGGCGGCGAGGGCGCGGCCTCGTCCGGCGCCGGCTACCGCGGCCGGCAGGGCCTGGACCCGCAGCGCATCGAGGAGATCAAGAAGCTCTACGGCTTCGACAAGCCGGCGCACGAGCGCTTCTGGTCCATGCTCAAGTCCTTTGCGCGCTTCGACCTGGGCACCAGCTTCTACCAGCGCAAGGACGTGTGGACGCTCATCAAGGAGAAGCTGCCGGTGTCCATCAGCCTGGGCCTGTGGACCTTCTTCATCAGCTACCTGGTGGCGGTGCCGCTGGGCGTGGCCAAGGCCGTGCGCTCGGGCACGCGCTTCGACTTCGTCTCCACGCTGGTCGTGCTGGTCGGCTACGCCATCCCGGGCTTCGTGCTGGGGGTGGCGCTGCTGGTGGTGTTCGGCGGGCAGCTGCAATGGTTTCCGCTGCGCGGGCTGACCTCGTCCAACTGGGAGCAACTGGGCTGGGGCGCGCGCATCGTCGACTACCTGTGGCACATCACGCTGCCGCTCATCGCCATGGTGCTGGGCAGCTTCGCGGTGACCACCATGCTGACCAAGAATTCCTTCCTGGAGGAGATCCGCAAGCAGTACGTTCTGACGGCGCGTGCCAAGGGTCTGGACGAACGCAAGGTGCTGTGGAAGCACGTGATGCGCAATGCGCTCATTCCCATCATCACCGGCTTTCCCTCGGCCTTCATCGGCGCCTTCTTCGCCGGCTCGCTGCTGATCGAGACGCTGTTCTCGCTCGACGGCCTGGGCCTGCTGAGCTACGAGAGCGTGATCCGGCGCGACTATCCGGTGGTGCTGGGCACGCTCTTCCTGTTCACGCTGATCGGCCTGGTGACCAAGCTGATTTCCGACCTCTGCTACGTGCTGGTCGATCCACGGGTGAAGTTCGACTGACATGAGTTCCACGCCAACGGCATCCCTCAGCCCCGGCCGCCGCGCATGGCGGCGCTTCAGGCGCAACCGGCTGGGCTTCTGGAGCCTGGTGCTCTTCACCGCGATGGTGGTGCTCTCGCTCTTCGCCGAAGTGCTTTCCACCGACAAGCCGCTGGTCGTGCGCTACGAGGGGCAGACCTACTTCCCCGTGCTGCGCGACTATTCGGAGAAGACCTTCGGCGGCGACTTCGAGACGCCGGCCGACTACCTCGACCCCTTCATCCGCGAGCGCATCACCCAAGGCGGCAACTGGGCCGTCTACGCGCCCAACCCCTACGGGCCGCGCACGCTGAACTACTTCGCCAAGCAACCCAACCCGGCGCGGCCTTCGGCCGAGAACGTGTTCGGCACCGACGACCGGGGGCGCGACCTGCTGGCGCAGCTCATCTACGGCTTCCGGGTGAGCGTGCTCTTCGCGCTGGCGCTCACGGCGATCGGCGTGGTGCTGGGCATCGCCACCGGCGCAGTGCAGGGCTACTTCGGGGGCAAGACCGACCTGGGTTTCCAGCGCTTCATCGAGATCTGGGGCTCGATGCCGGAGCTGTACCTGCTGATCATCTTCAGCGCCATCTTCGCGCCCAGCGTCGCGCTGCTGCTGGTGCTGCTGAGCCTGTTCGGCTGGATGGGGCTGTCGGACTACGTGCGCGCGGAGTTCCTGCGCAACCGGCAGATGGACTACGTGCGCGCCGCCCGCGCCCTGGGCGTGAGCAACCTGCGCATCATGCGGCGCCACATCCTGCCCAACAGCATGACCCCGGTGGTCACCTTCCTGCCGTTCCGGATGAGCGCCGCCATCCTGGCGCTGACCTCGCTGGACTTCCTGGGCCTGGGCGTGCCGCCGGGCACGCCGTCGCTGGGCGAGCTGCTCAACCAGGGCAAGGCGAACCTGGACGCCTGGTGGATCTCGATCTCCACCTTCGCCGTGCTGGTGGTCACGCTGATGCTGCTGACCTTCATGGGCGACGCACTGCGCGACGCGCTGGATCCGAGAAAGATGGACCGATGAGCAAGCTCCTGGACGTGCAGGACCTGCATGTCGCCTTCGGCGGCAAGGAAGTGGTGCACGGCATCAGCTTCGAGCTGGCGGCCGGCGAGAAGCTGGCGCTGGTGGGCGAATCGGGCTCGGGCAAGACGGTGACGGCGCTGTCGCTGCTGCGCCTGCTCCCCGATGCGGACGTGTCGGGACGCGCGCTCTTCGCTCCAGGCGAAGGGCAGGGCGGTGGCCAGCCGCGCGACCTGCTGGGCCTGAGCGAGCGGCAGCTGCGCGGCGTGCGCGGCAAGGACGTCGCCATGATCTTCCAGGAGCCGATGACCGCGCTGAACCCGCTCTTCCCGGTGGGCGACCAGATCGCGGAGGTGCTGGAACTGCACGAGGCCATGTCCTCGGCGGCGGCCCACGAGGCCGCGGTGCAGCTGCTGGCCGAGACCGGCATTCCCGACCCGAAGCGGCGCGCGATGGCCTTCCCGCACCAGCTTTCCGGCGGCCAGCGCCAGCGCGCCATGATCGCGATGGCCCTGGCCTGCAAGCCGCGCTTGCTGCTGGCCGACGAGCCCACCACCGCGCTGGACGTGACGCTGCGCGTGCAGATCCTCGACCTTCTGGATGCGCTGGCGGCCAGGCACGGCATGTCCGTGCTCATCATCACCCACGACCTGAACCTGGTGAAGCGCTTCGCCGACCGGGTGGCGGTGATGGAGAACGGCCACATCGTCGAGCAAGGCCGGGTGGCCGAGGTGTTCGGTGCGCCGCAACATGCCTACACCCGCAAGCTGATCGACAGCCGGCCCACGCGCGACCCGGCCGAGGTGGCGCCCCGCACGGCGGAGGCGCCGGTGCTGAAGGCGCAGGGCCTGCGGGTGATCTACCCGGTGCCGCTTCCGGGCATCCGCGGCTGGTTCAGCAAGGGTCGCTTCGTGGCGGTGCAGGGCGCCGACCTGCAGGTGCGGCCGGGCGAGACGCTGGGCATCGTGGGCGAATCCGGCTCCGGCAAGTCCACCCTGGCGCTGGCGGTGCTGGGCCTGTTGCCGCACGAGGGCGCGCTGCAGGTGGACGGCCAGGGCTGGAGCGGCGGCAGTGCCAACCGCGCGCTGCGTCGCTTCGTCCAGGTGGTGTTCCAGGACCCGTTCTCTTCGCTTTCGCCGCGCATGACCATCGAGGAGATCGTCGGCGAAGGCCTCACGGTGCACGACAGCACGCTGGTCGAGGCGCAGCGCCGCGAGCGGGTGGTGCAGGCGCTGGCCGAGGTCGGCCTGGGCGAATCGCAGTTCCCCGGCCTGCTGGCGCGCTATCCGCATGAATTCTCCGGTGGCCAGCGCCAGCGCATCGCCATCGCCCGGGCCTTGATCGTGCAGCCGCAGCTGCTGGTGCTGGACGAGCCCACCAGCGCGCTGGACGTGACCATCCAGAAGCAGGTGCTGGCGCTGCTGCAGCGCCTGCAGCGCGAGCGCGGCCTGAGCTACCTGCTCATCACCCACGACGTGGAGGTGATCCGCGCCATGGCGCACCGCGTGATGGTGATGAAGGACGGCGCAGTGCTGGAAGCCGGCGAAGTCGACCGCGTGCTGGATGCACCGCAGGACCCGTACACGCGCAAGCTGGTGGCGGCGGCCCTGGATGTCTGAGCAGGGCGGCTACGACCGGCGCGGCGCCTGGCGCGCGGCCATGGCGTGCATGGTCTGCCTGGCGGTGGCCATGGGGCTGGGACGCTTCGCCTTCACCCCGGCGCTGCCGCTGATGCTGCACGAAGGCAAGCTGGACCTCCAGGGCGGGGGCGTGCTGGCCTCGCTCAACTACCTGGGCTATCTGGTCGGTGCGCTGTCCTGCGTCGCCATCCACGCACGGGCCTCGGCCATGGTGCGCATTGGCCTGGCGAGCACCGCCGTGCTGCTGCTGGGCATGGGCCTGCTGCATGGCTTCGGCGCCTGGGGCGTGATGCGCACCGCGGCAGGGGTGATGAGCGCCTGGACTTTTGTCTTTGCCTCCGGGTGGGGGCTGCGCCGGTTGGCCGAGACCGGCGCCCCCAAGCTCGCCGGCGTGATCTACGCCGGGCCAGGCGTGGGCATCCTCCTGGCGGGCGTGCTGGGCAGCGTCACCGGCCGCTGGGGCGCCGATGGTGCGTGGCTCGGCTACGGGCTGGCGTCCGTGCTGCTCAGCGCCTTGATCTGGCGGATATTCGACGACGGCGACCACCATGCACCGGCCGCGGCGGCCCCACCTGCTGCAGCGGGCGCCGCAGCCGGGGCGAACGCTGCAGCCGCGGCCAGCGACGCCCGCTGGCTGGTCGCCCTCTACGGCCTGGCCGGTTTCGGCTACATCATCACCGCCACCTTCCTGCCGGTGATCGCCCGCCAGGCGCTGCCCGGCTCGTCCTGGCCGGACCTGTTCTGGCCCCTGTTCGGCCTGGCGGTGATCCCAGGCGCCATCATGGGTGCCCGATTGCCCCTGCACTGGGACAACCGCCTCATGCTGGCCGGCGCCTATGCCATGCAGGCACTGGGCGTCCTGCTGTCCGTGGCCTGGCCGACGGTGCCTGGCTTTGCACTGGGCAGCCTGCTGCTGGGCCTGCCTTTCACTGCCATCACCCTGTTTGCGGTGCGGGACGCCCGGCGTTTGCGCGGCAACGCTTCGGCCGGGCTGATCGGCCTGGCAACGGCTTCCTATGGGGTGGGGCAGATCCTGGGGCCGCTGTTTGCGGCACCGCTGGCGCAACGGACCGGTTCCTTTTCGGTGCCCTTGCTGGCGGCGGCGGCGGTGCTTGCGGCTGGCGCCCTGCTGTTCGTAGCCGTCTGGTGGCAGAAAATTCGGGTCGCGGCGCGGTCGAATTGATCTGATTGCGCCTTCAGAGGCGATTACGCGCTAGTCATTTAGCACGAATTTCGCGCAGATGGCATATAATTTGAGGCTCACGACCAAAACGGGCGGGTACCAACCGCCCGTTTTTCGTTTGTGCATTCTTATTCGTGTGGCGCCCAGCGCAAACGCCATTCGAAGTACTTCAGGAAAACATCTAGACACGTGGCATTGCAGCAGACAGTGGAACAAACCGTGGCCGGGCTTGGCTACGACCTCGTCGAGATCGAACGCTCGGCCGGAGGCTTGCTGCGCGTCACGATTGATTTGCCCTGGGCCGGCCCCCAAGTAGGGGAGGCGGCAGCCGGTGCGTCGGAGCCCCTGGTCACGGTCGAGGACTGCGAGAAGGTCACGCGCCAGCTGCAGTTCGCGCTGGAGGTCGACAACGTCGATTACAAGCGGCTGGAGGTGTCCTCACCCGGCATCGACCGTCCGCTGCGCAATGAAAAGGATTTCGAGCGTTTTGTCGGCGAAGTGATCGACGTCACGCTCAAGGCGCCCATCGGCGCGGCGGGTTCGGGTGCCAGCACTCCGGTGGCTGCCAACCGCAAGAAATTCCGCGGCACGCTGGAGCGAGCCGAAGGCGGTGGTTGGCAGATCGTCTGGAGCGAAGAGCCGGCGGTCAAGCCGGGCCAGAAGGTGAGCAAGAAGCGCGCGCCGGCACCGCTGCAGGCGCTGGGCTTCGCCCTGGACGAGTTGCGCGAGGCGCGGCTTGCGCCGATCGTGGATTTCAAGGGCCGCAAGGCCAAAGCCCGTGAGGGTTCGATTGACAGTGCCGGTGGCGATGCTGCCGGCTTGACCGAGGAGAGTGGGGCATGAATCGCGAAATGTTGATGTTGGTGGATGCGATCTCGCGCGAGAAGAACGTCGAACGCGACGTGGTCTTCGGTGCGGTCGAGTCTGCGCTGGCGCAGGCCACCAAGAAGCTCTACCAGGGCGAAGTGGACATCCGCGTGGCTGTCGATCGCGACAGCGGTGAATACGAAACCTTCCGCCGCTGGCACGTCGTTCCCGACGAGGCCGGCCTGCAGCTGCCCGACCAGGAAATCCTCCTGTTCGAAGCCAAGGAAGAAATGCCCGACATCCAGATCGACGAGTACATCGAGGAATCGGTGGACTCCGTGCCGATCGGTCGCATCGGCGCCATGGCCGCCAAGCAGGTCATCCTGCAGAAGATCCGCGACGCCGAGCGCGAGATGCTGCTCAACGACTTCATGTCGCGTGGCGAGAAGATCTTCACCGGCACCGTCAAGCGCCTGGACAAGGGCGACATCATCGTCGAGGCCGGCCGCGTCGAAGGCCGCCTGCGCCGCAGCGAGATGATCCCCAAGGAAAACCTGCGCAACGGCGACCGCGTGCGCGCCATGATCATGGAGGTCGACCTGACGCTTCGCGGCGCGCCGATCATCCTGTCGCGCGCGGCCCCCGAGTTCATGATCGAGCTGTTCCGCCAGGAAGTGCCCGAGATCGAGCAGGGCCTGCTGGAGATCAAGAGCTGCGCCCGCGACCCCGGTTCGCGCGCCAAGATCGCCGTGCTCTCGCACGACAAGCGTGTCGACCCCATCGGCACCTGCGTCGGCGTTCGCGGCACGCGCGTCAACGCCGTCACCAACGAACTCGCCGGCGAGCGCGTCGACATCGTGCTGTGGAGCGAAGACCCGGCCCAGTTCGTGATCGGTGCCCTGGCTCCGGCCAACGTCAGCTCCATCGTGGTGGACGAGGAAAAGCACGCCATGGACGTGGTGGTCGACGAGGAAAACCTCGCCATCGCCATCGGCCGCGGCGGCCAGAACGTTCGCCTGGCTTCCGACCTCACCGGCTGGAAGATCAACATCATGGACGCCAACGAGTCGGCCCAGAAGCAGGCGCAGGAAACCGACAGCAGCCGCAAGCTGTTCATGGAAAAGCTGGATGTGGACGAGGAAATCGCCGACATCCTGATCGCCGAAGGCTTCACCAGCCTGGAGGAAGTGGCCTATGTGCCCATCTCCGAGATGCTGGACATCGAAGCTTTCGACGAAGACACGGTCAACGAGCTGCGCTCGCGCGCAAAAGATGCGCTCCTGACCATGGAAATCGCGAAAGAAGAAGGCGTGGAGAGCGTGTCGCAAGACCTGCGTGACCTGCCGGGCCTGGATGGCGACCTGATCGCCAAGCTGGCCGATTCCGGCGTGCATTCGCGCGACGACCTGGCCGACCTCGCGGTCGATGAACTTACCGATATCACCGGCCAGAGCGCCGATGACGCCAAAGCCCTGATCTTGAAAGCCCGCGAACATTGGTTCGCCGGCCAAGAGTGACGTGATGGAGCCCCGAACCACATATGTCCAGCACCACCGTTGCCGAGTTCGCCAGCGAACTCAAGAAGACTCCCGAAATCCTGCTTGATCAGTTTCGCAGCGCAGGCGTGCCCAAGGCTTCGCCTGGCGACGCCATCACCGAGGCCGACAAGCAGCGCCTGCTCGGCCACCTGAAGGCCGCGCACGGCACCGCCGAGCCCGAGCGCAAGAAGATCACCCTGGTGAAGAAATCCACCAGCGAGATCAAACAGGCCGACGCCACTGGCCGCGCCCGCACGATCCAGGTGGAAGTGCGCAAGAAGCGCACCTTCATCCAGCGTGACGAGCCCCATGGCGCACCCGTTGCCGAGGCACTCGTGCCCGAGTCGGCGCCGGTTGCTGCGCCCGCCGCTCCCCTGATCGACGAAGCCGAGCTGGCTCGTCGCGAGGAAGAGGCGCGCCGCCAGGCCGAACTGCTGCGCCGCCAGGAAGAAGAGCTGGTCGAGAAGCGCCGCGTTCGCGAGGAAGCCGAAGCGCGTGAACGCGAGCAGGCCGAGAAGGCCGAGCGCGCGGAGAAGGAAGCCCAGGCCCAGCAGGCGGCGCAAGCTGCCCAAGCCGCCAAGGCCGAGGAAGCGCGAAACAAGGTGGCTCCGGCGCCTGCCAAGGCTGCCGACGAGAAGGCCGTGGCCGAAGCTGCCGCCGCGAAGTCGGCTGCCGAGAAGGCTGCTGCCGAAAAGGCCGCTGCCGAAGCCGCTGCCGCGCAAGCCAAGGAAGACGCCAAGGCCAAGGCCGCCGCCGAATCGAAGGCACGCGCCGACGAGGAAGCTGCCCGCGCCCGCGACCTGGACGAGCGCCGCCGCAAGGCTTTGGCCGAGGCCGAAGCCATCCGCGCCATGCTGGCGCAGCCGGCCCGCGTGCTGGTGCCCCACAAGGCGCCCGAGAAGGTCGTGGCCAAGCCAGCCGTGAAGGGCACGCTGCACAAGCCCGCGACGCCCGCGGCTCGCCCAGGCGCGCCTGGTGCGGCCGCTGCGCCCGGCGCGGCAGCTGCCGCCGGTGCACCCGGCAGCAAGGACGTCAAGTCCGCCAAGCTGTCGTCCAGCTGGGCTGGCGATCCGGCCAAGAAGAAGGAAATCAAGACCCGCGGCGACGCCAGCGGCGGCGTGGGTCGTGGCAATTGGCGTGGTGGCCCGCGTGGCCGTCGCGGCAACGACCGTGGCCAGCACGAGCATGTGCAGGCCGCGCCGGTCGAGGCGCGCGTGATCGAAGTGCACGTGCCCGAGACCATCACCGTGTCCGAACTGGCCCACAAGATGTCGGTCAAGGCCGGCGAGGTCATCAAGCACCTGATGAAGCTGGGCCAGATGGCGACCATCAACCAGTCGCTGGACCAGGACACCGCGATGATCATCGTGGAAGAAATGGGCCACAACGCGGTGGTGGCGGCGCTGGACGATCCGGAAGCCTTCATCACCGAGGAAGCCGATGCGCACGCTGCAGAATCGCTGCCGCGCGCCCCGGTGGTCACCGTCATGGGCCACGTGGACCACGGCAAGACCTCGCTGCTGGACTACATCCGCCGCGCCAAGGTGGCGGCTGGCGAAGCCGGCGGCATCACGCAGCACATCGGTGCCTATCACGTGGAAACCGAGCGCGGCATGGTGTCCTTCCTGGACACCCCGGGCCACGAGGCCTTCACGGCCATGCGTGCCCGCGGTGCGCAGGCCACCGACATCGTGATCCTGGTGGTGGCGGCCGACGACGGCGTCATGCCCCAGACCAAGGAAGCCATCAAGCACGCCAAGGCGGCCAACGTGCCGATCGTGGTGGCGATCAACAAGATCGACAAGCCCGATGCCAACCTCGACCGCGTCCGCCAGGAACTGGTGGCCGAGGAAGTGGTGCCCGAAGAGTACGGTGGCGACACCCCCTTCGTGGGCGTCTCGGCCAAGACCGGCCAGGGCGTGGACGAACTGCTCGAGCAGGTGCTGCTGCAGGCCGAAGTGCTGGAACTGAAGGCACCGGTCGACGCACCGGCCAAGGGCCTGGTCGTCGAAGCGCAGCTGGACAAGGGCCGCGGCCCGGTCGCGACGGTGCTGGTGCAGGCCGGTACGCTCAAGACCGGCGACGTGGTGCTGGCCGGCTCGACCTATGGCCGCGTGCGCGCCATGCTCGACGAGGACGGCAAGACCATCAAGTCGGCCGGCCCCTCGATCCCGGTCGAGATCCAGGGCCTGACCGAAGTGCCGCAGGCCGGCGACGAGTTCATCGTGCTCAACGACGAGCGCCGTGCGCGCGAAATCGCCACCTACCGTGCCGGCAAGTTCCGCAACACGAAGCTGGCGAAGGCGCAGGCCGCCAACCTGCAGAACATGTTCAGCGACCTGAGTGCGGGTGAAGTGCAGATCCTGCGCATCATCATCAAGGCCGACGTGCAGGGTTCGCAGGAAGCGCTGGCGCAGTCGCTGCTCAAGCTGGCGACCGAGGAAGTCAAGGTGCAGATCGTCTACGCAGGCGTGGGCGGCATCAGCGAGTCCGACATCAACCTGGCCATTGCCTCCAAGGCGGTGGTGATCGGCTTCAACGTGCGTGCCGATGCGGGCGCGCGCAAGCTGGCCGAAGGCAATGGCGTGCAGCTGAACTACTACAGCATCATCTACGACGCCGTGGATGAGGTGAAGGTGGCGATGTCCGGCATGCTGGCACCCGAGCGCCGCGAAGAGATCATCGGCTCGGCCGAGATCCGCACGGTGTTCGTCGCCTCCAAGATCGGCACGGTGGCCGGCTCGTACATCACGTCCGGCCATGTCACCCGCAGCTCGCACTTCCGCCTGCTGCGCGACAACGTGGTGGTCTACACCGGCGAGGTCGAGTCGCTGCGCCGCGTCAAGGACGACGTGCGCGAAGTGCGCGAAGGCTTCGAGTGCGGTATCAAGCTCAAGAACTACAACGACATCAAGGAAGGTGATCAGCTGGAGTTCTTCGAGATCAAGGAGATCGCCCGGACGCTGTAAGCGCCCGACGCGAAAGTCGCCATGCCCAAGAGAAAAGCCGCAGCCCCCAACCGCGCGTTCAAGGTGGCCGATCAGATCCAGCGCGATCTGACGGAGCTGATCGCGCGCGAGTTGAAGGACCCGCGCGTGGGCATGGTGACCATCCAGGCCGTGGAAGTCACACCCGACTACGCCCACGCCAAGGTCTTCTTCAGCATTCTGGTGGGCGACCCCGAGGAAACCACCGAGGCGCTCAACCAGGCCGCCGGCTTCCTGCGCAACGGCCTGTTCAAGCGCCTGCAGATCCACACGGTGCCCACGCTGCACTTCCACTTCGACCGCACGACGGAGCGCGCTGCCGACATGAACGCGCTCATCGCCCAGGCCGTCGCCTCCCGTTCCAAAGAAGAATAGGCATGAACGCGCCACGCACCAGGGTGCAGCGGCGCCCTGTGCATGGGGTGTTGCTGCTCGACAAGCCGCTGGGGTTTTCCAGCAACCAGGCCTTGCAGAAGGCCAAGTGGTTGCTGCGCGCCGAAAAAGCCGGCCACACGGGCACGCTGGACCCGCTGGCCACCGGCGTGCTGCCGCTGTGCTTCGGCGCGGCCACCAAGTTCAGCCAATTGCACCTGGATGCGGACAAGACCTACGTGGCGACCGCGCAGCTGGGCATTCGCACCAGCACGGGTGACGCCGAGGGCGAGCGCCTGTCGGAGCGCGCCGTGAACGTCAATGCCGACGACCTGTTGCGCGTGACTGCGCAGTTCACCGGCCCGATCCGCCAAGTGCCGCCCATGCACAGCGCGCTCAAGAAGGACGGCAAGCCGCTCTACGAGTACGCCCGCGAGGGTGTGGAGGTGGAGCGCGCCCCGCGCGACGTCGTCATCCATGAGCTCGCGATCGCCTTCGAGCCCGACTTCGCCCAGAGCCAGCGCATCCGCATCACGGCGCGCGTGAGCAAGGGCACCTACATCCGCACCCTGGGCGAGGACATCGGCGAGGCGCTGGGCTGCGGCGCCCACCTGAGCAGCCTGCGCCGCACCGAGACCGGCGGCTTCACCGAAGACCAGTGCGTGAGCATCGAGGCACTGGAAGCCATGGACGAGGATGAGCGGCAGGCCCGCCTGCTACCCGCCCAGGCCCTGGTGGCCGATCACGCGCGCGTCACGCTCGGCCCCGAAGATTCCGGCCGCTTCCTCTCCGGCCTGCGCCGGCGCGGCCAGTGGCCCGATGCGCCGGCCGTGGCCGTGTGGGGCAGCCAGCCCGCCTGCTTCCTGGGCACGGCCCATGTGAAGGCCGGCGAACTCATTCCGGGGCGCTTGCTGAGCCCCATCGAAATCCAGCAAATCATTCTTCTCGAAAACGCATCGACCACTTGCGAAACAACACCATGAGTACCCAACAGATCCGCAACATCGCCATCATTGCCCACGTTGACCATGGCAAGACCACCATGGTGGACCAGCTGCTGCGCCAGTCCGGCACCTTCGCCGAGCACGAGAAGGTGGTCGACACGGTGATGGACAACAACGCGATCGAAAAGGAACGCGGCATCACCATCCTGGCGAAGAACTGCGCGGTGACCTGGAAGGGCATGCACATCAACATCGTCGACACCCCCGGGCACGCGGACTTCGGCGGCGAGGTGGAGCGTGCGCTGTCGATGGTCGACGGCGTGGTGCTGCTGATCGACGCG
The DNA here is from genome assembly GCF_900114785.1 of Variovorax sp. OV329. Taxonomy (GTDB): domain Bacteria; phylum Pseudomonadota; class Gammaproteobacteria; order Burkholderiales; family Burkholderiaceae_C; genus Variovorax. The sequence goes on along the minus strand of NZ_FOUG01000007.1, from coordinate 226,907 downwards.
CAGGAAGGCCCCATGCCCCAGACCCGCTTCGTCACGAAGAAGGCGCTGGCCCTGGGCCTGAAGCCCATCCTGGTGGTCAACAAGGTGGACAAGCCCGGTGCGCGTCCCGACCAGGTGGTGAACGCCGCCTTCGACCTGTTCGACAAGCTGGGCGCCACCGACGAGCAGCTGGACTTTCCGGTCGTCTTCGCCTCGGGCATCAACGGCTGGTCCTCGAAGGAAGAGGGCGCGCCGGGCGAGCAGTGGGGCCCCGACATGTCGGCCCTGTTCGACACCATCCTGGAACACGTGCCGGCGCACGCGGGTGACCCGCAGGCACCGCTGCAGCTGCAGATCTCGGCGCTCGATTTCTCCACCTTCGTCGGCCGCATCGGCGTGGGCCGCATCAACGCCGGCACCATCCGCCCGATGATGGACGTGGTGGTGATGGACGGTCCCGACGGCAAGTCGATCAAGGGCCGCGTCAACCAGGTGCTGACCTTCCAGGGCCTGGAGCGCGTGCAGGCCACCGAGGCCGGCCCGGGCGAGATCGTGCTGATCAACGGCATCACCGACATCAACATCGGCAGCACGGTCACCGACCCGGCCACGCCGATGCCGCTGCCCATGCTCAAGGTCGACGAGCCGACCCTGACCATGAACTTCTGCGTCAACACCAGCCCGCTGGCCGGCCGTGAAGGCAAGTTCGTGACCAGCCGCCAGATCTGGGACCGCCTGCAGAAGGAACTGCAGCACAACGTTGCGCTGCGCGTGAACGAGACCGACGAGGAAGGCGTGTTCGAAGTGATGGGCCGTGGTGAACTGCACCTGACCATCCTCTTGGAAAACATGCGCCGCGAAGGCTACGAGATGGCCGTGTCGAAGCCGCGCGTGGTGTTCCGCGACATCGAGGGCGTGCGCTGCGAGCCGATCGAGATGGTCACGGCCGACATCGAAGACCAGCACCAGGGCGGCGTGATGCAGGCCCTGGGCGAGCGCAAGGGCGAGCTGGTCAACATGGAGCCGGACGGCCGCGGCCGTGTCCGCCTGGAATACCGCATCCCCGCGCGCGGCCTGATCGGCTTCACCAACGAATTCCTGAACCTGACGCGCGGCTCGGGCCTGATCTCCAACATCTTCGACGGCTACGAGCCGCACAAGGGCGACATCGGCGGCCGCAAGAACGGCGTGCTGATCTCCATGGACGACGGCGAGATCTTCACCTACGCGCTGGGCAAGCTCGACGACCGCGGCCGCATGTTCGTGCGCGCCAACGACCCGGTGTACGAGGGCATGATCGTGGGCATTCACAGCCGCGACAACGACCTGGTGGTCAACGCCACGCGCACCAAGCAGCTGACCAACTTCCGCGTGTCCGGCAAGGAAGACGCGATCAAGATCACGCCGCCCATCGACCTCACGCTGGAATACGGCGTGGAGTTCATCGAGGACGACGAACTGGTCGAGATCACGCCCAAGAGCGTGCGCCTGCGCAAGCGCTTCCTGAAGGAACACGAGCGCAAGCGCGCCTCGCGCGAAGCCTGATCGCCGCCGCGCGATGACGGTGCTGACGCACGGGCGTGCGGTGTGGCTGATGGTGGCCGTGACCCTCATGTGGGCCACGGCTGGGGTGGTCACGCGTCACCTGGAGCATGCGCGCAGCTTCGAGGTGACCTTCTGGCGCAGCCTCTTCACCGCCATCGCGCTGGTCATCATCCTGCCGCTTTGGCAGGGCCGCGCCGAAGTCACGCGCAAGGTGCGCCAGGGCGGGCGCGAGCTGTGGTTCTCGGGCCTGTGCTGGGCGGTGATGTTCACCGCCTTCATGGTGGCGCTGACGCTCACCACCACCGCCAACGTGCTGGTGACGATGGCCCTCGGGCCGCTGTTCACGGCCATGGTGTCGCGCTTCTTCATCGGACACCGGCTGCCGACGCGGACCTGGGCCGCGATCGTGGTGGCCGGCGCGGGCATCGCCTGGATGTACGCCACCAAGCTGGAGCAGGGCCAGATGCTGGGCACGCTGGTGGCGCTGTGCGTGCCGCTGGCCGCCGCCTGCAACTGGACCGTGGTGCAGCACGCGAGTGCCCACGGCCACAAGGTGGACCTTGTGCCTGCGGTGCTGATCGGCGCGGTGATCTCCGCCGCCGCCACGCTGCCGCTGGCCTGGCCGCTGCAGGCGAGCCTGCACGACATCTCGCTGCTGGCCTTCCTGGGGCTGGTGCAGCTGGCGATTCCGTGCACGCTTTCCGTGATGTGCGCGCGGGTGCTGAAGGCGCCCGAGGTCTCGCTGCTCGGCCTGCTGGAGGTGATCTTCGGCATCGCCTTCGCGTGGGTCGGCGCCAACGAAGTGCCGGCGCCGCAGGTGCTCACCGGCGGCACGCTGGTCATCGCCGCGCTGGTGGTCAACGAATGGCTGGGCTGGCGCGCGCGCAGCCTGCAACCGGCCTGATCCGGCGGGACGGGCGTTTGTCTGACAACGCGCGATGCAAGTCGCGCGTTCTGCTTTTGACAATCCAGAAAACTAGGATAGCTAATGCGAACTTTTGTGGTGGGTCTCACCCTGGCAGGTGTTTTTTCAGCCTTGCCGATGGCCGCTTCGGCCCAGGTTTCGGTCAACATCAACGTGCCCGGCGTGATCGCCGTGGCACCGCCTCCGCCGCGCGTCGAATACGTGCCGGCGCCGCGCCCCGGCCACGTCTGGGTGGAGGGCAACTGGTACTGGCAGCAGAGCGACTACGCCTGGCGTCCGGGCTACTGGCAGCGTGCGCGGCCGAACTACGCCTACGCGCCGGGCCGCTGGGTACCGGTGGGCGGCGGCTATCGCTGGGTCGACGGCGGCTGGAAGCCGCACAAGGGCGACAAGCACTACGACAAGCACTACGACAAGCACTACGACCGGCATGACGACCACCGGCATGGGAACAAGCACGGCCGTGACCATGGTCACGGACACGGCCACGGTCTCGATTGACGTGCGCCCGTTGCGGTCTTGACCTCGAGGAGAAGCACCCAAATGAAGAAACTGGTCCTGTCAGCTGCCCTGCTCGCGGGCATCGCCCCTGTCGCCGCAACGGCGCAGGTCTCCGTGAACATCAACGTGCCGGGCGTGATCGCGGTGGCGCCGCCGGCGCCGCGCTACGAGCCGATTCCGCCACCGCGACCGGAGCAGGTCTGGGTCCAGGGCAACTGGTATTGGGGCAGCCGCGACTACGCCTGGCGGCCCGGGCACTGGGAGCGCGCGCGACCCGACTATGACTATGCGCCGGGCCGCTGGGTGCGCGCGGACGGCGGCTACCGCTGGGTCGAGGGCGACTGGAAGCCCAAGGGAGGGCACGGCAATGGCCACTGTCCGCCGGGACAGGCAAAAAAAGGGCGCTGCTGAAAGCAGCGCCCCTTGCGTGACAGCAGGTTTCCGGCGGCTATCGATCAGGGACGTGCGAGCTTCCACACGCCGTTGAAGCCGTCGCCGGTGCGGTCACCGGCCTTGGCGTCCTTGGACCAGTAGTACAGCGGCCAGCCCTTGTAGGCCCACTGCTTCTTGCCGTCGTCGCGCGTCACCACGCTGTAGCCGCCCATGGGCTTGGCCGAGTCGGGTGCGGCCAGTGGCGGCCAGTTGGTGGCGCAGGGGCCGTTGCACGTCGACTTGCCGCTGCCTTCGGTGTCACGCGTGAAGGTGTAGAGCGACATGCCCGAAGGACCGATGAGCACGCCGTCGACCGTCTTGGTCGGCGTGTCGGCCGTGGGGGACATGCTGCCGCAGCCTGCCAGCAGGGCGGCGGCGAGGATGGAAGCGCTGACAAGTTTCATGAGGTCTTTCTCCTTGGTTGACGACTGAGACAAAAGGGATCTGACGCGTTGCAGTGTATGCGGGGCTTGCGTGCTCAAAGCTGCTTGTAGACCACGTCGGCAAGCGCGAGAAGCTTCTCCCGCGGCAGCTTGCCCGCCAGGGCGTAGCCGAAGCCCTGGTCGACCCAATAGAAGCTGGCCACCGGCTCGCCGGCGGCGAAGTGAAATGCGCTTTCCTGCGCGGACGCCCCCTTGCGATCGGTCAGCGCGCCGATGTAGAGCGTCACGCGCTGGCCGGCGCCATCCTCGAACATGAACTGCGCCCGCGCGCCCTCGGCCCCGGGCAGCAGGCGGCCGCCCACCAGCGCGTAGCCCTCGGCGTTCAGGTCGGGCACCTTCAATGGCTTGTCGAGCCGGCGCGAGAGCCACTGCACCAGGTGCTGCTGTTCGGTGGCGGCCACCTCCACCGGATGGCGCTTCTCGGGCGAATACACCGCATGGGCCACGGCCGCGTCGTGCGCAAAGGCCAGGGCGGGTGCTGCTGCACGCGTGGCCTGCGTGCCGACGGCGCTGCGCATGTTCCATTGGCCATGGCCGATCCAGCCCGCACCGAATGCCACGAGCACGGAAGCCGCGAGGGCACCGGCCTGCATCCAGCGGCGCGACCAGAAGCGTTGGTTTCCGGCCTGCTCGACCGTTTGCAGAAGGTGCTCGGGCACGGGCTCGTGCAGCAGTTCGCGATGCAGGCCGCGCAAGGCTTCGCGCTGGGCAGCCCAGCGGCGGGCATCGTCGTCGGAATCGGTGGGGGCACTCATGATGCGTTCGCCATGTTCGTTCACTTGAGCCGGCGCAGCGCAGGACGCGTGCTGGCCGGAGGCTGCCCGCCTTCCATGAGCTCCGCCAGGCGCGCGCGGGCACGCGAGAGGCGCGACATCACCGTGCCGGCAGGGATGTCCAGCACCTTGGCGATCTCCTGGTAGCTGAAATCTTCCAGTGCGGCCAGCAGCAGCACGGCGCGCTGCTCGGAGGGCAACTGCAGCAGGCAGCGCTGCAGGTCGATCATCAGATCGGGCTCGGCGCCGGGTGCCTGCAGGTCGTGCGCCACGTCGTCGATGTCCAGCAGCGTGCGTGCGCCGGCCCGGCGCAGCTGGTTGACCCAGACGTTGTGCATGATGGTGAAGAGCCAGGCGCGCAGGTCGCTGCCGGCGCGCCACAGGCTCCACTTGGCGCAGGCGCGCTCCAGCGTGTCCTGCACCAGGTCGTCGGCCGCCCAGGCGTCGCCGGTGAGCGCGCGCGCATAGCGGCGCAGGGCCGGGATGCAGGCGACGATGGGTGCGGTGTTCAAGATGGTGACAGCAGGTGTTGTGATGGGATCAACACCTGGTGCCAGCCGATTATTCCGTCACCCCGCAAAAAAACGTCAGCGGTTGCGGCTCTTCATCGCGCGCTCGACCTCGCGCTTGCCTTCGCGGTCCTTGATGGTGTCGCGCTTGTCGTGCTCGGCCTTGCCCTTGGCCAGCGCGATCTCGCACTTCACCTTGCCGGCTTTCCAGTGCAGGTTCAGCGGCACCAGCGTGTAGCCCTTCTGCTCGATCTTGCCGACCAGGCGCTTGATCTGCTCCTTGTGCAGCAGCAGCTTCTTGGTGCGCACCGCGTCGGGGTTGACGTGGGTGGAGGCGCTCTTGAGCGGATTGATCTGGCAGCCCACCACGAAGAGCTCGCCGTTGCGGATCACGACGTAGCCGTCGGTGAGCTGCACCTTGCCCTCGCGCAGGGCCTTCACTTCCCAGCCTTCAAGCACCATGCCGGCCTCGAAGCGCTCTTCGAAGAAATAGTTGTAGGCCGCCTTCTTGTTGTCGGCGATGCGGGAGTTGGTGTCGGTTTTCTTGCTGGTGGAAGCCATGGTCTCGCTGAGATGGGGTCTGCATGGCTTCAATACAATGCCGCAGGCCTGCCACGCGATTCTATGAAAACAGTCCACAAGTCCGTCCTCATCTGGTTCAGCGCTGAAGAAATGTATGCGCTGGTCACCGATGTGGCGCGTTATCCGGAGTTCCTGCCGTGGTGCGACAAGTCGCGGGTCCTCGAAGAGGACGAGGCCGGCATGACGGCTGAAGTGGGCCTGGCCTTCAGCGGCCTTCACCAGTCCTTCACCACGCGCAACACCCATGTGCCGGGGCGCGAGGTACACATCAAGCTGATCGACGGACCCTTCTCGCGCCTGGACGGCATCTGGAAATTCACGCCCGTGGGCGACGAGGGCGAGCGGGCCTGCCGCGTGGAGCTGGATCTGCACTACGGCTTCAACAGCGTCACCCTGCAGACGCTGGTGGGCCCGGTGTTCGACAAGGTGGCCTCCACGCTGGTCGATGCCTTTGTCAAGCGCGCCGAGCAGGTGTACGCGGCGGTGCCATGAGCATTCGCGTCACGCTGGTGTGCGCGCCCTCGCCGCGCGAGGTCCATGAAGAAGAGCTTGTGCTGACCGATGGTGCCAGCGCACAGGAAGCCGTGCGTGCCAGCCACCTCGCCGCGAGCCGTCCGGAACTGGATTGGCAGTCGCTGCAGCCGGGCGTGTGGGGCAGGGCAGTCGCGTGGGACTCGGCGCTGAAGGACGGCGACCGCATCGAGCTGTGTCGCGGCCTCCTGGTCGATCCGAAAGTGGCGCGCCGCGAACGGTTCGCGCGCCAGGGCGCGCGTGGCACCGGCCTTTTCGCCAAGCGCCGCACGGGCGCCAAGGCGGGCTACTGAGTCTTTACTTGCAGTCGCTGTCGATGACGGACTGAAGGCGCCGCATCTCCTGCGCGCGCATGTTGTCGTCGATGATTTCGCGCTCGCCCTGGGCATTGAGCCGCGCCACGCGGATGCCGCTGTCGTAGGTGGCCTTGGCCTGCCGTGCGCGATTGCAGTTCTCGGTCTTGGCCTGTGCGACCTTTTTCTCCTCGGCGGCCTTCTTCGCCTTTTCCTCTTCCTCGGCCTTCCGGGTCTTCTCTTCCAGTTCCTTGTCCACGCGGGGCTTTGTCTCGGGGGCGGGCGCCGGCGCAGCGGCCGTGGCGGCGCCCGGCGCCTTGCCCGCGTCGTCGCCGCCCAGGTTGACCACGCCTGGCGCCGGGCGCGGCGGCGGCAGGTTGCCGCGGCGCAGGATGTTCTTCTCGGGAACGTCCGGCGGCGGCGCGGTGTCGCTGAACACCGGCTTGCCGGTCTTGTCGATCCATTGCCATTGGGCCTGCGCGCCCATGGGCAGCAGCAGGCAGCAGCCCAGGCAGGTCGACAGCAGCGAGGCGAGTTTCATGGTCGGAAGTTTAGCGCCGGCTTACCTTTTGCAACGAGTTTGGATCGCACGCTTTGGGGCCGGCGCGGTGAATCCGCCACATACATTCGTATGCCTTGCGCCCGTGTAGGCCCATCGCGCAGCGGGTCGCGGGTTAGTACCGATCAATCGTTACAATCCGTCTTTTGGAGCCTCACCCATGCGCCTTCTTGGAAAAGCGCTCACCTTCGACGATGTGTTGTTGGTGCCAGCGTACTCCCAGGTCCTGCCCAAGGACACTTCCCTCGCCACCCGCCTTTCGCGAAACATCACGCTGAACCTGCCGCTGGTCTCCGCGGCCATGGACACGGTCACCGAAGCGCGCCTTGCGATCGCGATCGCGCAGGAAGGCGGCATGGGCATCGTGCACAAGAACCTCACTGCGCAGCAACAGGCTGCCGAAGTGGCCAGGGTCAAGCGCTACGAGTCGGGCGTGCTGCGCGATCCGGTGGTCATCACCCCCACGCACACCGTGCTGCAGGTCATGCAGCTGTCGGAAGAACTGGGCATCTCGGGCTTCCCGGTGATCGACGGCGGCAAGGTGGTGGGCATCGTCACCGGCCGCGACCTGCGCTTCGAGACGCGCTACGACGTGCCGGTGAGCGAGATCATGACGCCGCGCGAGCGCCTCATCACCGTGCCGGACGGCACTTCGCTGGTCGACGCGAAGGCGCTGCTGAACAAGCACAAGCTCGAACGCCTCCTGGTCATCGACAAGAACAACGTGCTCAAGGGCCTGATCACGGTCAAGGACATCACCAAGCAGACCAGCTTCCCCAACGCCGCGCGCGACCCCTCGGGCCGCCTGCGGGTGGGCGCAGCCGTCGGCGTGGGCCAGGGCACCGAGGAGCGCGTCGAGGCGCTGGTGAAGGCCGGCGTGGACGCGATCGTGGTCGACACCGCGCATGGCCACAGCGCCGGCGTGATCGAGCGCGTGCGCTGGGTCAAGGACAACTATCCGCAAGTCGATGTGATCGGCGGCAACATCGCCACCGGCGACGCCGCCCGCGCGCTGGCCGATGCCGGCGCCGATGCGGTCAAGGTCGGCATCGGCCCCGGCTCCATCTGCACCACCCGCATCGTGGCAGGCGTGGGCGTGCCGCAGATCATGGCCATCGACAACGTGGCCACGGCGCTGCAGGGCACGGGCGTGCCGCTGATCGCCGACGGCGGCATCCGCTACTCGGGCGACATTGCCAAGGCCATCGCGGCCGGCGCCAGCACCGTGATGATGGGCGGCATGTTCGCCGGCACCGAAGAGGCGCCGGGCGAGATCGTGCTGTTCCAGGGCCGCAGCTACAAGAGCTACCGCGGCATGGGCTCCATTGGCGCCATGCAGCAGGGCAGCGCCGACCGCTACTTCCAGGAAGCCACCACCGGCAACCCCAACGCCGACAAGCTGGTGCCCGAGGGCATCGAAGGCCGCGTGCCCTACAAGGGCTCGATGGTCTCCATCGTCTACCAGATGTCCGGCGGCCTGCGGGCCAGCATGGGCTACTGCGGCTGCGCCACCATCGACGAAATGAAGGCCAAGGCCGAGTTCGTCGAGATCACCACGGCCGGCATCCGCGAGAGCCACGTGCACGACGTGCAGATCACCAAGGAAGCGCCGAACTACCGCGCCGAATAATTCTGGCTACTTTCCTGATTCAGGCCAAATTAGTATAATTTGGCCTGTTTTCATTTTCAGGCCAGAACATGCAGACCATTCCCGTGCACCAGGCAAAAGACCGCTTCTCGGCGCTGCTGCAAGCCGTCGAGGCGGGTGAGGAAGTGGTCATCACGCGCCACGGCAAGAAGATTGCGCGCATCGTGCGCGAGGCGGATTCCCAGCCCTCCAGCACCGAGCGCGAGCGCCTGCGCCAGGAGGCGCTGGAGCGGCTGAGGGCCTTCCAGGCCCGGGTCAAGCCCGATCCGGACTACAAGGCCGGCGACTGGAAGGCGTACCGCGACGAGGCGCGGCGCTGAAGGCATGAAGCCCATCGTGATCGACGCATCGGCAGCGGCGCCCTGGTTCATTCCGGAGGAGCGCTCGGCGGTCTCGGAGCAGATCTATGTCGACGTCGTCACTTCGTCCGGCCAGTTTCGAGCGCCTTCGCTGTGGGTCTGGGAGACGAGCAACATCCTGCTTACCGCATTCAGGCGCCGGCGGATGTCGCAGGACGAGTTCGATGCCGGCCTGGCCCTGCTGGATGCCTGCCCGATCGAATTCGATCCCGCACCGAACCTGCACTACCGCTCGCAGACCCTGCGCCTGGCCCAGGCGCATGGGCTGAGCTTCTACGACGCGAGCTACCTGGAGCTGGCACTGCGTCTCAATGGCCAGCTGGCATCGCTGGACCGCGCCCTGGTCAACGCCGCAAAGAACTGCGGCATCCCCTGTCTGGACTTCTGATCATCATGCAACACGACAAGATCCTCATCCTCGACTTCGGCTCGCAGGTCACCCAGCTCATCGCGCGCCGTGTGCGCGAGGCGCATGTGCTCTCCGAAGTCCATCCCTGCGACGTGAGCGACGAATGGGTCCGCGAATACGCCAAGGATGGGCATCTCAAGGGCGTGATCCTCTCGGGCAGCCATGCCAGCGTGTACGAGGAATCCACCGACAAGGCGCCGCCCGCGGTGTTCGAGCTCGGTGTGCCGGTGCTGGGCATCTGCTACGGCATGCAGACCATGGCGCACCAGCTGGGCGGCAAGGTCGAGGGCGGCCACAAGCGCGAATTCGGCTTTGCCGCGGTGCGCGCGCATGGTCACACCGCGCTGCTCAAGGACATCGCCGACTTCACCACGCCCGAAGGCCACGGCATGCTCAACGTGTGGATGAGCCACGGCGACAAGGTCACCGAGCTGCCGCCGGGCTTCAAGCTGATGGCCTCCACGCCTTCCTGCCCGATCGCCGGCATGGCCGACGAGCAGCGCCACTTCTACGGCGTGCAGTTCCACCCCGAGGTCACGCACACCGTGCAGGGCAAGGCGCTGCTGGAGCGCTTCGTGCTGGGCATCTGTGCTGCGAAGCCCGACTGGGTCATGCGCGACCACATCGCCGAGGCGGTGGAGAAGATCCGCGAGCAGGTGGGCGAAGAGGAAGTCATCCTGGGCCTGTCGGGCGGCGTCGATTCGAGCGTGGCCGCGGCGCTGATCCACCGCGCCATCGGCGACCAGCTCACCTGCGTGTTCGTGGACCACGGCCTCTTGCGCCTGAACGAGGGCGACATGGTCATGGAGATGTTCGAGGGCAAGCTGCACGCCAAGGTCATCCGCGTGGATGCCAGCGAGCTCTTCCTTGGCAAGCTGGCCGGCGTGAGCGACCCGGAAGCCAAGCGAAAGATCATCGGCGGCGAGTTCGTCACCGTGTTCAAGCAGGAGGCGGCCAGGCTCAAGGCGGGCGACGGCGGCCACAAGGGCGCCACCTTCCTGGCGCAGGGCACCATCTACCCGGACGTGATCGAGTCGGGCGGCGCCAAGAGCAAGAAGGCCGTCACCATCAAGAGCCACCACAACGTGGGCGGCCTGCCCGAGCAACTGGGCCTCAAGCTCCTGGAGCCCCTGCGCGACCTGTTCAAGGACGAGGTGCGTGAGTTGGGCGTGGCGCTGGGCCTGCCGCCCGAGATGGTCTACCGCCATCCCTTCCCGGGCCCGGGCCTGGGGGTTCGCATCCTGGGCGAGGTGAAGAAGGACTACGCCGACCTGCTGCGCCGCGCCGATGCGATCTTCATCGAGGAGTTGCGCAACTTCCGCGACGAAGCGACCGGCAAGACCTGGTACGACCTGACCAGCCAGGCTTTCACGGTGTTCCTGCCGGTCAAGAGCGTGGGCGTGATGGGCGATGGCCGCACCTACGACTACGTGGTGGCGCTGCGCGCGGTGCAGACCAGCGACTTCATGACCGCCGACTGGGCCGAGTTGCCTTACGCGCTGCTCAAGAAGGTGTCGGGCCGGATCATCAACGAGGTGCGCGGCATCAACCGCGTGACCTACGACGTTTCGAGCAAGCCGCCGGCCACGATCGAGTGGGAGTAATCCGCGCCGGCCGATGACGGCAGGGGTGGGCGATGTTCTGCCCTCATATTGCAAATGAGAATTAATCGCATCTAAAATAGTCCGGTGAGCAATACACCGGGCACTTCTCGACATTCCATCGGCATTGCGCCGCAGCGCGCCTGGCGCTGGCGAACCCGGCTGGGCCTGGGCATCACGGGCGCCGGCGCGCTGGTGATGCTGCTTCAACTCTGGCACGCCATACGGGGCGATCCGGTTCTGGTCGGGGCGCTGCTGGGCGGTTCGGCTGCGGCGCTCGCCACTGCGCTGGGCACCTTGCCCGTCCTGCTGTCCCAGCGCCTTTCCGACCGCGTTCAGGACACGCTTTTCGGCTTCGGCGCCGGCGTGATGCTGGCCGCCAGCGCGTTCTCGCTGGTGATTCCCGGACTCGAGGCCGCGCGCAGCGCGGGCATCTTCGGGGGTGGCCGGTGGGCGGCGGGCGCCGTTGTCGGCTGCGCAATCCTGCTGGGCGCCCTGGCCCTGCTCGCCATGGACCGGCTGCTGCCGCATGAACACTTCTTCAAGGGCCGGGAAGGCGTTGCCGCGCGCAAGCTGCGCCGCACCTGGCTCTTCGTCATTGCCATCGCGCTGCACAACCTGCCAGAGGGCCTGGCGATCGGCGTGGGCTATGCGGGCAACGACGGCATGCGGGCGAACGCGCTGGCCGTGGGCATCGCCATCCAGGACGTGCCGGAAGGCCTGGTGGTCGCGGCCGCGCTGCTGGCCGCAGGCTACCGCCGCGCCTTCGCGGTCGCGCTGGGCGTGGCGTCCGGGTTGGTGGAGCCGATAGGCGCTGTCGCCGGCGCCGCCATCGTCGGCTACTCCGCTGCGCTGCTGCCCTGGGGGCTGGGCTTCGCCGCCGGCGCGATGCTCTTTGTGATCAGCCACGAGATCATCCCGGAGTCGCACCGCAAGGGGCACGAGGCCTTCGCCACGGCGGGCCTGATGGTGGGCTTCGTGCTGATGATGATGCTCGATACCGCGCTCGGCTGACGGCGCATCAACCGGGGAGAAGACAAGGACCATGCAGTCTCAGGCAGCCACCGATTTCGACCAACTGGCCGACGAGCACATCGCGCTGATGCGGGACTACGCGAGCGCACAGGTACGCTGCAGCGCACAACTGCGCTCCCAGGCCCGCGAGATCGAGCGGCTGAGTGCGCAAGCCGTCCGGTTGCGCGCGGCCGCGATCGTGCGCGAGACCGCGCTGGCCTGGGAGCGCGAGGACCGCGCGGCGCTCGAGGCGGCCATTCCCGGCCTGCCGAAGCGAGTGACGCTGGCCCGGCGCATCGATGCCCTGCTGGCTCGCATCCAGGATCTGATGCGCGAGCGCCTGCATTGGGAACGATCGGGTCGCCGCTCCCCACCGGCAGCCGTACCGGACCCTGCCGTCCCACGTTCCGACGATCCCGAAAGTCTGGAAGCAAGCCTGGGCGCCGCCGACCTGGTGATCTGCCAGACCGGCTGCCTCAGCCACGGCGCGTACTGGCGTGTGCAGGACCACTGCAAGCGAACCGGCAAGGCCTGCGTGCTGGTGGAAGAACCGGATGCCTTGCGTATCGTCCGGATCCATCGGGCGCCCGAAGGGCAAGGCAGGGCACGCATCGCGACGCTCGCGACGGAGCAGGGCGACTGACGCCGGCGGTCATTGCGGCAGCGGAGGATCTGCTGCAATGTGACGCGCATGCCCGCCGCCACTGACCGCCTGTTCTTCGCCCTGCGCCCGGACGCGCGCACCGCGCAGCGCATCGAGGCACTGGCGCAGGACGTCCGGCAGGCGCACGGCCTGCGCGGCAAGACCCTGGGGCCCTCGCGCTTTCACGTCACGCTGCACCTGGTCGGTGACTTCATCGGCCCCGTTCCGCAGGAGGTTCTGGACCAGACCCTGGCCGCGGCGCGGCCTGTGGCGGCCCGCGCTTCGCCATTTGTCATCGGTTTCGACAGCGTTGCAAGCTTCATCCGCAAGCGCCGCAACATGCCGCTGGTGCTGCTGGGCCAGGAGGGCTTGCAGGACGCGGCCCGGCTTCAGCAGGACCTGATGGCCGCCTTCGTCGATGCCGGCCTGGCGCGCGAGCCGCTGCAGCGCTTCACGCCGCACCTGACCCTTCTGTACGACGACATTCCGCTGGCACCGAGCCCGATCGAACCGGTGGCGTGGCCCGTGGACGCGCTGTTCGCAATGCGCAGCCTGCTGGGCCGCAGCCGCCACGAGGTCTTGGCGCGCGTGCCCCTGGGTGCCTGAGCGCGCGCCCTTACCATCTGCCTGCGCATCAAGGCGTGAGCAAGGAAAGACGAGGCACGGCGTGAGCATTCTGGTGGGCACCGCATCCTGGACCGACAAGACGCTGATCGATTGCGGCCGCTTCTATCCCAAGGAGGCGAAGACGCCGGAGGCGCGGCTGCGCTTCTATGCGTCGATCTTCCCCATGGTGGAGGTCGATTCGAGCTACTACGCCATTCCCGCGCCACCGGTGGCGGTGAACTGGGCCGAGCGCACGCCCGATCATTTCGTCTTCAACGTGAAGGCCTTCCGCCTCTTCACCGGTCATCAGACGCAGCCGATGGTGCTGCACAAGGACATCCAGCAGGAGCTGGCCCGGCGTGGTCCGGTGCCGCGCCAGATGTATTACCGCGACACCCCGCCCGACATCGTCGACGAGCTGTGGCGGCGCTTTCACGAGGCCCTCGCGCCGCTGAAGGCCAGCGGCAAGCTGGGCCTGGTGCATTTCCAGTTCCCGCCCTGGCTGATGCGCAACCGCGAGGGCGTGGCCCACGTCACGCATTGCGTGGAGCGCATGGCAGGGCAGACGGTGAGCATCGAGTTCCGCCATGCCTCGTGGTTCGACAGCGAGGCGCATCGCCAGAGCACGCTGGCGATGCTGCGTGAGCTGAAGGCGGTGCACACCGTGGTCGACGGGCCCCAGGGCTTTGCCAACAGCGTGCCGATGCTGGCCGAGCCGACGCACCCCGACTACGCGCTGGTGCGGCTGCATGGGCGCAACGCCGTCACCTACAACATCAAGGGTGCGGCCTCGGCGGCGGAACGCTTCGACTATGACTACAGCGACGCCGAACTGCGCGAGTTGGCCGCCGAGATCGTGCGCATTGCCTATCGCGTGCGCAACACGCAGGTGGTGTTCAACAACTGCGACCAGGACAAGGGCCAGCGCAACGGCATGTCGCTCATGAAGCTGCTCGAAAGCGTGGCGCCGCCAGCTGTGTAGGCGGCAGGAATTCACGTCTGCCGCGAAATTCCAACAGCCTGTAGTTCGTTGGTGTTAGTGCTCCGCGTTCGTACTCAAAAAGCACGACAGTGCATCGGAAGTTCCGGGTTACATTCAGTCGCAATTTGTCAACCGGACCCCGGAAAGATGAGCACGTCGGAAGCCAGCGTTCAGTCCACTTCGCCGTTCACGCGCGGCAGCAACCGGCGTCAGGTCCTGACGCGTGTCGCGGGCGCCGCGGCGGCGACCCTGCTGGGCATGCCGGTGTTCGCGCAGTCCAAGACCATCCGCATCGGCGCGAGCTTCGACAACAGCGGCGTCGAGAAGGCCAATGGCTCCGGTCTCTTCGCCGGCTCCAGCGCCTGCATCAATGCGATCAACAAGGCCGGCGGCATCAACGGCAGCAAGATCGAACTCGTGCTGGCCGACGACCAGTTCAAGCCCGACGTGGCCAAGTCCAACGCGCTGGCCTTTGCCAACGACGCCTCGGTGCTGGCGATGATCCACCCACTGGGCACGCGGCAGACCGCCGAGATCATGGACGCCGTGCCCGGCATGGCGGTGGTCGGTCCCAACACCGGCACCGTGGCGCTGCGCAAGAAGAACGCGCCCAACACCTTCTGGGTGCGGGCCAACTACGACCAGGAAGTCGACAAGCTGATCGCCACCGCCGCGGTGCTGGGCATCAACAGGATCGGCATCGTGCATTCGAACGACCCGCTGGGCCAGTCGGTGCTGGCCGCGAGCAAGGCTTCGCTGGCCAAGTACAAGCTGGAGCCCGCGGTGATCGCGACCACGCCCAGCACCATCAGCCCGGAAGTGGAGCCCGCGGCCGCGGCCATCGCCAAGGCCGCGCCGCAGGTGGTCATCACCGGCCTCGCGGGCACCGCGCCGGCCTTCATCAAGGCGCTGCGCAAGGCGGGCGGCAACAGCACGGTCTACGGCCTGTCGATCATGGCCAGCTCGCTCACGCCCATGGGCAACGAGGCGCGCGGCGTCGGCTTCGCGCTGATCGTTCCGTCGCCGTACTCCACGCGCTTCGACCTGGTGCGCCGCTACCAGGCGGACATGGAAGCCAGCGGCAGCAAGGACTTCTCGCTGCCCAGCCTGGAAGGCTACATGGATGCCAGCGTGCTGGTCGAGGGCCTGCGCCGCGCCGGCCCCGCGCCCACGCGCGCGGCGCTCATCGCCGCGTTGTCGAGCATCGAGACCTTCGACATGGGCGGCATCAAGATCAACTTCGGCCGCGGCAACCGCGAAGGCAACCAATTCGTCGACGTTGCGGTGATCGGAAGCAACGGACGCCTGGTGAGCTGAGGCCGCGGCGCTTATAGTGCACTAGCCCATGTCTTTGGTCCTGTTGCACAAGCTGTCGTTGGTCGAATTGCCCGTGGCCCTCACCGTGGGCGACGACGTGGACGGACTTCGCATCCTCAAGATGGCCGGCCACGTGACGGCGCAGATTCCACCGCCGGTTCGAACACTTTCGGGCTACGACCAGCCACCGGCGGTGGCCGTCGCCATCACGCCGATGGGGCGGCGCATGCTGGAGCGCTTCCCGCTGCGGCCCGGCGACCCGCTGGCCGCCTGAGGCCTTCGCGCTCAGGCGCCGGCGCTGATCGCCGCCTGCCAGCGAGCCGCCGTGTCTTCCGGATCTTCCGCGGTCACGATGGCGCGCACCACCGCGACCGAGCCCACGCCCGTGGCCAGCACCGAGGCCAGGCGCGCTTCGTCGATGCCGCCGATGGCCACCTGCGGATAGCCGCGCGTGAGCTGCGCATAGCCGTCGAGCCGGGCCACGCCCTGCGGCACGGTCGCCATCTTCTTGAGCGTGGTCGGGAAGACCGCGCCCATCGCGATGTAGCTCGGGCTCACCTTGTCGGCCCGCAGCATCTCGGCGTAGCCATGCGTGCTCACGCCCAGGCGGAGGCCGGCATCGCGGATCTCCTTCAACTCTTCGGCCGTGAGCGCGTCGAGGTCTTCCTGCCCCAGGTGCACGCCGTAGGCGCCGGCGGCGATGGCCGCGCGCCAGTGGTCGTTGATGAAGAGCAGCGCGTCGGTGCCGCTGACTTCGGCCACGGCGGCATGCACCTCGCGTGCGACGGCCTGCGCGTCCTCGGACTTGAAGCGAAGCTGCACCGTCGGCACGCCCATGCGGGCGCAGCGGCCCACCCAGGCGGCATCGGGCAGCACGGCGTACAGGCCCAGGTTCAGCGGGCAGGGCGGAAAGGCATTGGCGCGCGCGGCGGGCGGGAAGCTGCCCATGCCGAAGTCGGCAGCAGCAACGGGCCACGCCTGCGCAACGAAGCGGCCGGTTCGCCCGGTCTGCGCCTGCCAGGCGCGGCCCAGCACTTCGGCGTCGATCTCGATGAAGCCCAGGCGAAGGGCCGCCGTCTTGGCGGCGCGGTACACCGCGTCGTCGCTGCCGAACTGCGAGGCCTGCACGTGTGCGTCCGGCGAGACGCCGAAGCGCTGCGCGTGGGCCTGCACGATGGCCTGCGCCATCGCTTCCATGTCCTGCGGTCGGGTGCTGCTGTCGTTCATTGGCTTTGTGCGTGGTGCCAGAAGGGCGTGCCGAGCACCGGGGTGCTGGGCTGCGCGGATTCCTGCGCGGTCATGGCGCCCGCCAGGAAGGCGGCGCGGCCGGCAGCCACCGCGTCGGCGAAGGCGCCGGCCATCGCGACCGGGTCCTGCGAGAGTGCGACGGCCGTGTTGAGCAGCACGCCGTCGTAGCCCCATTCCATGACCTGGCAGGCGTGCGAGGGCAGGCCCAGGCCCGCATCCACCAGCAGCGGCACGTCCAGCCGCTCGCGCAGCGTGCGCAGCGCGTAGGGGTTGACGGGGCCGCGGCCGGTGCCGATGGGCGCGGCCCAGGGCATCACGGCCTGGCAGCCGACATCGACCAGGCGCTGGCACAGCACCAGGTCCTCGGTGCAGTAGGGCAGCACCTGGAAGCCCTCGCGGATCAGCGTCTGGGCGGCGCCCACGAGGTTGAGCGTGTCGGGCTGCAGCGTGTAGTCGTCGCCGATCAGCTCCAGCTTGATCCAGGGCGTGTCGAAAAGCTCGCGTGCCATCTGCGCGGTGGCGATGGCTTCCTCGGCGCTGTGGCAGCCGGCGGTGTTGGGCAGCACCGGCACCTTCAGCTCGCGCAGCATCTCCCAGAAGCCGTTGTCGCCGCCGGCGCTGCCGGGCGTGGCGGTCTGACGGCGCAGCGAGGCGGTCAGCATGGCGGGCTTCGCGCGGCGCACCGCGGATTCGAGCACGTCGGGCGACGGGTAGCGCGCGGTGCCCAGCAGCAAACGGCTGTCGAAGGACTGTCCGTACAGGACCAGGGTGTCTTTCTTGGAAGTGCTCATGCGTGTCTCTTTCTTTCTCAGCCGCCGGTGACGGGGCGGATCACTTCGATGCGGTCGTTGTCCTGCAACGCGCGGGCGTCGTACTGCGAGCGCGGCACGAACTGCCGGTTGACGGCCACCGCGAAGGGCGGCGTGGCCTGGATGGCGGCCAGCGCGTCGGGCAGCCGCGCGTCCTGCGCCAGCTCGTGAGGGGTGTCGTTGATGAGGACCTTCATGGGGTGGTGCCTGCCTTTTCCTGGCAGGACGCAAGCTGCAGCGTGCGCATGCCGGGCAGGCCGAAGCGCTCGGCCAGCGGCGAGCGGCCTTCGCTCAGGAGTTCGAGCACGATGTCCAGCACCGCCGGCGCGATCATGAAGCCGTGGCGATACAGGCCGTTGACCTGCAGCACGCGTGGCTGCGGCTGCCGCACGTCGGGCAGGTTGTCGGGCAGCGTGGGGCGGCATTGTGTGGCGATCTCCAGGATGCGCGCCTCGGCAAAGCCGCTGTGCACGGCGTAGGCGGCCGAGAGCAACTCCAGCGTGGAGCGCACGCTGGCGGGCGAGAGGTCTTCCGATTCGATCTCGGTGGCGCCAATCACATAGACGTCGCCCGGCTTGGGCGCGATGTAGAGCGGATAGCGCGGATGCACCAGCCGCGTGGGCCGGGTCAGCTTCACCTCGGGCGCATGCACCCGGATGACCTCGCCGCGCACGCCGCGCAGCGCGCGCCACTGCGGCTTGGCGCCCAGGCCGCGGCAGTCGATGACCCAGCCGGGCTGGCCGGCGGTGCCGGGCGCGAAATCTTCCGGTGCGCGCGGCGAGTTCCAGTGCAGGCGCACGCCGGGATGCTGCTGCAGGCTGGCGAGCAAGGAGGCGAGCAGGGCGCGGTTGTCCAGCTGGCCTTCCTGCGGCAGGAACAGGCCCTTGGCGAAGCGCGTGCCCAAGGCGGGCTCGAGTGCCGCGATGGCCGCACCGTCGATGCTCTGCATGGCGGGCAACTCGGGCACCGCTTCGCAGGTGCCTTGCAGGATGCGCGCGAGCCGCATGGCCTCGGGTGCATCCTGCCGATGCCACAGCACCAGCGTGCCTTCACGCTGGAAGAACACCGGCTGCGCCAGCGGCGCGATCAGCTCGGGCCAGCGTGCGAGCGCGTGATGGCCCATGCGCACCAGCGGCGCGGGCGCCACGGCCGATTCGGCCAGCGGCGCGAGCATGGCCGCGGCCACGCGCGCGGCGGCGCCCTCGGCTTCGCTGCTGCCGGCCTCGTGCACTTCCACCTTGCAGCCGGCCCGCGCCAGGCTCATGGCCAGCAGGCGGCCCATCAGCCCGGCGCCGAGGATGGCGACGGAGCCGAAGGGCAGGGCAGGCGTGCGCGAGGAATTCATGGCTTCAGGAAAACGCATGCGATGCGTGACAGATAATTTTCAACATGACCACGACATTCTCCGGCGCGACCGCTTCCGACACGACCAGCCTGCGCTATGCCCGCGTGCTGACCATCGCGGGCTCCGACAGCGGGGGCGGCGCCGGCATCCAGGCCGACCTGAAGACCTTCGCGGCCCTGGGCTGCTTCGGCATGAGCGCCATCACCGCGCTCACCGCGCAGAACACGCTGGGCGTGAGCGGCATCCACGGCGTGCCGGCGGCCTTCCTGAAGGCGCAGATCCAGGCCGTGGTGGAAGACATCGGCGTCGATGCCGTGAAGCTGGGCATGCTGCATGCGCCCGACATCGTCGAGGTCGTGGCCTGGGCCATCGACCACTACAAGCTGCCCAACGTGGTGCTGGACCCGGTGATGGTGGCCACCAGCGGCGACCGGCTGATCGCCGAGGAAACCGTGGCCGGCCTGGTGCGCGAGCTGTTCCCGCGCGCCGTGGTGGTCACGCCCAACCTGGACGAGGCGGCGCTGCTGGTAGGCCATCCCATCGAGGCGGCGCATGCGCTCGATTCGGCGGCCGCGGAGCTGCTCGCGCTGGGCGCACGTGCCGTGCTGCTCAAGGGCGGCCACCTCCCGGGCGACGAGGTGGTGGACCTGCTGGTCCAGCGCGACGGCCGTTCGCTGCGGCTGGCATCGGAGCGCATCGCCAGCCGCAACCTGCACGGCACCGGCTGCACGCTGTCCTCGGCCATCGCCGCTCACCTGGCGCTGGGCGCCGGACTGCCCGAGGCCGTGGCCAGCGCCCGCGACTACGTCATCGGCGCGATGCGTGCCGGTGCGCAGGTGCGGGTGGGCCAGGGCCACGGGCCTCTCAACCACGGCTTTGCGCCAGTGCCGACGCACCGCCTGCCGCTGACGCCGACGGACGCGTAAGCCAGGCCAGCAGGAAGGTCGCCAGCAGCGCCGGCAGGGCCGAGCCCCATTGCGGCATCAGCTTGCCGCAGGCGTGGTAGACCACGATGCCGCAGATCCAGATGAAGGCGGCGCTCCAGTCGATGCGCCGCTCGACCGCCTGGGCCCAGCGCGCGCCCGTGCCCAGGCGGCCCAGGATCACGCCGTACAGCGGCACGAACACCGAGCTCAGCAGCAGCAGGAAGGGCTCCAGGCTGTGCATGGGCAGCACCAGCGCCAGCGCGATGCACAGCGCGGCAATCACCAGGCCCCAGCGGCGCACGCTCCAGCGTGGGCGCAGGCTGTGGGCCGAGACCGAGCCCGAGTACACGTCGCCATAGGCGTTGTCGAGTTCGTCGATGAGGATCAGGCCCAGCGCCACCAGGCCGCCCTGCGCCAGCAGCAGGGCCGTCACCAGCGAGGTGCCGGGTTGCGCCACGCTCACCACCATGACGCCCAGCGCATAGCACCAGATATTGGCCAGCGCATAGCCGATCCACGTGCCGCTCATGGCACCGGCCGCGCCGCGCGGGCCGCGCTGGCCGTGGCGCGCGTAGTCGGCCACCAGCGGCAACCAGGAGACCGGCATGGCGATCACCAGGTCGAGCGCGCTGAACAGGCCCATGCTGCCGTCGCCCTGGCGCGACCAGAAGGCCGACATGCCCTGCGCATTGAGCTGCTGCGCGAACTGCCAGGTCAGCCAGATCAGCGAGAGCACCACCAGCGGCAGGCCGAAGCGGCTCACGAAGCGGCGCACCAGCTTCACCATCGAACCCGCGAGCAGGGCCAGCAGCACCGCGCCCCACAGCAGCGTGGTCAGCACCGTGCCCAGCGCGCCGTCGAAGCCCAGCCCGAAGGCCTGCTTGCCGATGGCCTGCGTGCTCTCGCGCATGATGACCAGCTCGAAGGTGGTCCAGCCCACCAGCTGCACGATGTTGAGCACCACCGGCAGCCGCGCGAAGGCGCTGCCGTAGGTGCGGTGCATGAGGCCGGCGCTGGCCAGGCCGCTCTCGCAGCCCAGGCGCGCCGTCCAGGCCAGCAGCCCCGCGCCGATCACCGAGCCCAGCAGGATGGCGATGACCGCCTCGCGCGTGCCCACCGCGGGCACCAGGTAGGCGCCGACCTGCATCACCAGCAGCCCCACGCCCAGGCTGAACCAGAGCGAGAGATGGTCGTGCCAGTGGAAGGCCCGGGCGCTGTCGGCGATGGGGGTCAGGGCCTCGTTCGGGCCCGTGCTGCTGTCGTTCAAGGTTGCCATTCAAGTGCTCCGCAATCAAGCAATGTTTGGCAGGTGGGCGAGGGCCCGGGGCAAAGGCCGCGACATGAAAGAGAACGCGGCCACCGAGCACCAGCTTCCCTGCGCGAGGATTACCTCAATCAGGTTCGAAGGGTTTTTTCTCAGCCAGCCTGCGATGCAGCCCGACACCCCTAGCAGCGGTCGATTCTACGCTTCGGCCCCTTGGGCGCCTTGACCTGGGACAGCTACCTCCCGTAGCACTTCCCAGGGTTTTCCCCATGGGGTTGAAGCCTCCAGTTTTCTATTATTTGTCCGAACAAATAGCCAAATAGGTCAAATCAGATGCTCACCGCTGTCCAGGTCAAACCGCAACGCTACGTGGCCAGCTACGGCCGCTACCTCGAGGATTTCGTCGTCGGCGATGTCTACGAGCACCGCCCCGGCCGCACCATCACCGAGGCCGACAACATCAATTTCTCGCTGATGACGATGAACGCGCATCCCATGCACTGCGATGCCAACTTCGCGGCCAGGAGCGAGTTCAAGAAGCCGCTGGTCAACAGCGGCCTGTCCTTGGCCATCGTGCTGGGCATGACGGTGAACGACGTCAGCGCCAAGGCCATTGCCAACCTGGGCTGGAAGGAGATCAAGCTCACCGCGCCCGTCTTCCCCGGTGACACGCTCTATGCCGAGTCGGAGGTGATGGAAGTGCGCGAGTCGAAGAGCCGCCCCACCCAGGGCATCGTGACCACCTGCACCCGCGGCTTCAACCAGGACGGCGTGAAGGTCATGGAGTTCATCCGCATGTCGCTCATTCCGCGCCGCGGCGCAGGCGTGGGCGACTGAGCCGCCCGCCTGCGCCCACCGCTTTCCATCATCGAGGAGACAAACCGATGCCTTTGCACAAGAACATCAAGGCCGTGGCCCTGGGCCTGGCCTTCACGGCCGCGGCCACCGCGGCGCAGGCCGCCTACCCCGACCGCCCGATCCGGCTGGTGGTCGGCTTCCCGGCCGGGCAGGCCACCGACATGATCGCCCGCGTGGCGGCCAAGAAACTGCAGGACGCGCTGGGCCAGCCGGTGGTGGTCGACAACAAGGCCGGCGCGGCCGGCATCATCGGCTCGGAGATCGTGGCCAAGTCGGCGCCCGACGGCTACACGCTGGTGGTGGGCTCCAGCGGCACGATGGCGATCAACCCCAGCCTGTATTCGAAGCTCTCGTACAGCCCGACGCGCGACTTCGCGCCGGTGAGCATGCTGGCGGTGGTGCCGCTGTTCCTCGCGGTGAACCCGGCCTTTCCGGCGCAGACCGCGGCCGACCTGGTCAAGCAGGCCAAGGCCAACCCCGGCAAGATCAACTACGGCTCGGCCGGCAGCGGCGTCACCAGCCACCTGACCATGGAGCTGTTCAAGCATGCGCAGGGCATCGAGCTCACGCACGTGCCTTACAAGGGCAGCCCCGCGGCGGTGACCGACCTGATCGCCGGCCAGGTGCAGGTGATGATCGACACCGGTCCCGCGCTGCTGCCGCACATGCGCACCGGCAAGGTCCGCGTGCTGGCGGTGGCCGCCAAGAAGCGCAACCCCGCCGCCCCCGAGGTGCCGACCATGGCCGAGGCCGGGCTGGGCAACTTCGAGGCACCGGCCTGGGTCGGCCTGGCCGCGCCCAAGGGCACGCCGCAGGAAATCATCGACACGCTCAACAAGGCCCTGCAGGCCCACTGGCGCGACGCGCCCGACGTTCGCGAGCAGCTCAACGCCCTGGGCGCCGAACCCTCGGTGACGAGTCCCGACGAGTTCAGCCGCTTCATCCAATCCGAGATCGACAAATGGGCGCTGGCCGTGAAGCTGTCCGGCGCCAAGGTCGACTGAAAAGAGAACCCAAGCTCATGACCCACGCCGAACCCGCGGCCCGCGCCGCCGCCACCACCCTGTCGAGCCAGCTGGCCGGCTTCGCCACTGGCCTGCGCCTGGAGGACGTGCCCGCCGGCGTGCGCTCGCGCGCCAGCTACCTGATGCTCGATGCGCTGGGCATCGCCCTGGCCAGCACGCAATGGGACTTCTCGCGGGTCACGCTGGCCGGCCTGCGCGAACTGGCCGGCGAGGGCGGCGACACGCCGGTCATCGGCTACGGGCAGAACCTGCCGATGCGCGACGCGGTGGTCATGAACGCGCTGCTGGTGCACGGCCTGGACTACGACGACACGCACCCGTCCGGCGTGATCCATGCCACCACCTCGGTGCTGCCGGCGGTGCTGGGCCTGGGGCATCGCCAGCGCGCCACGGGCGCCGAACTGCTGGCCAGCTACATCGTCGGCATGGAGACCGCCACGCGGCTGGGCGCCGCGGCCAAAGGCGGTTTCCACCAGGTGGGCTTCCACCCCACGGGCCTGATCGGCACCTTCGGCTGCACGCTGGCCGCTGCACGCATGCTGGGCCTGTCGGTGGACCACACCACCGACGCGCAAGGCATCGCGCTGTCCTTCGCCTCGGGCAGCCTGGAATTCTTGCAGGACGGCGCGTGGACCAAGCGCATCCACCCCGGCTGGGCCGGCGCAGGCGGCATCACCGCCGCCACGCTGGCGAAGAACGGCTTCATCGGCACGCGTGCGGCGTATGAAGGCCGCTTCGGCCTGTACCGCAGCCACCTCGGCCCGCTGGCCGATGCCTGCGACCTGTCGCTGGCCACGGCTGGCCTGGGCGAGACATGGGAGATCGAGCGCGTGGCCGTCAAGCCGGTGCCGGCCTGCCACTTCACGCATGCCTGCGCCGACGCGGCCGCGCGCCTGCATGCCGACTGGAAGGGTGCCCCCATCCGACGCATCGTCGCCAAGGTGCCGACCGGCGCCATGAAGACGGTGTGCGAACCCATCGAGAACAAGCGGCGCCCGGCCAATGCCTACGAGGCGCAGTTCAGCATTCCCTATTCGGTGGCCACCGGCCTGCGCCTGGGCGGCTTCACGCTCGATGCGCTGGAGCCGCGCGCCTACGAGGACGCGCAGACCCTGGCCATCGCCGCGCTGGTGGAATGCGAAGCCGACCCCACGGCCGACTTCCCGCGCTACTTCGGCGGCGAGGTGATCGTCGAGCTGGCCGACGGCCGCGTGCTGCGCCATGCCGAGCCCGTCAACCGCGGCGCCGAAGGCCGGCCGATCAGCGGCGGCGACATCGCCCGCAAGTTCACCGACAACGCGACGCGCGCCGTGTCGCAGGCGCACGCCGACCACATCCTCAATGCCGTGCTTGACATCGAGCGCGGCAACGCCGCCGAACTGGCCCAACTGCTGGGCACCCCCGCCCGTCTGGAGAAAAACGCATGAACGCCCGCCACCAACCCGTGGTCCACGATGCCGAGCAGGAGGAGCTGATCCTCGACATGCTCGACCGCTTCCTCGCCGTGGAGGTCAAGCCCCACGTGCACCAGCTGGAGCAGGACGACGAGTACCCCGCCGAGATCGTCGAGAAGATGAAGGAGATGGGCCTGTTCGGCTGCCTGATCGCGCCGGAGTACGGCGGCCTGGGGCTGTCGACACGCACCTACGCCAAGATCATCGAGCGCATGTCGACGGTGTGGATGTCCATCTCCGGCATCATCAACTCGCACCTCATCATGGCCATGGCGGTGCAGCGCGCCGGCACCGAGGAGCAGAAGCGCCACTACCTGCCGCGCTTCGCCAGCGGCGAGCTGCGCGGCGGCGTCGGTCTGACCGAGCCCGATGCAGGCACCGACCTGCAGGCCATCCGCACCACCGCCGTGCTGGACGGCGACCATTACGTGGTCAACGGCAGCAAGATGTGGATCACCAACAGCCTGCACGGCAACTGCATCGCGCTGCTGGTGAAGACCGACCCGAAGGCGCAGCCGCGCCACAAGGGCATGAGCCTGCTGATCGCCGAGAAGGGCGAGGGCTTCATCGTCAGCAAGAAGCTGGAGAAGCTGGGCTACAAGGGCATCGACACCTGCGCGCTGGCTTTCGAGAACTACCGCGTGCCGGTGGACCGCCTTGTGGGCGGCGTGGAAGGCAAGGGCCTGCAGCAGGTGCTGGGCGGGCTGGAGCTGGGCCGCATCAACGTGGCCGCCCGCGGCCTGGGCATTGCGCAGGCGGCGCTGGACGAGGCCATCGCCTATGCGCAGGTGCGCAAGACCTTCGGCAAGCCGATTTGCGAACACCAGGCCATCCAGCTCAAGCTGGCCGAGATGGCCACCCGCACGCAGGCCGCGCGCCTGCTGGTGAACGCCGCCGCCGAGGCCTACGACCGCGGCGACCGCTGCGACATGGAAGCCGGCATGGCCAAGTACTTCGCCACCGAGGCGGGCCAGGAGAACGCGCTGGACGCCATGCGCATCTTCGGCGGCTACGGCTACTCGAAGGAATACAACATCGAGCGCCTGTACCGCGACGCGCCTCTGCTGCTCATCGGCGAGGGCACCAACGAACTGCAGCGGATCATCATCGCCAAGCAACTGATCGAGAGGAACCCGGCATGAACGCGCCCGAGACCCTGGCCCACGCACGGGCACGCGAGGCCGCGCATGCGCATGTCGACACGCAGGCGAACCTGCCCCTGGCGGGCCTGCGCATCATCGCGGTGGAGCAGTACGGCGCCGGCCCCTTCGGCACGCAGCACCTGGCCGACCTGGGCGCCGAGGTGATCAAGATCGAGAACCCGCACGACGGCGGCGACGTCGGCCGCGCGGTGGGCCCGCACTACTTCGGCCCGGGCGACAGCCACTTCTACCAGTCTTTCAACCGCAACAAGAAGAGCATCACGCTGGACCTCAAGAAGCCCGAAGGCCAGGAGGCATTGCGCCGCCTGGCGGCCGAGGCCGACGTGGTCTTCAACAACCTGCGGGGCGACCTGCCGTCCAAGCTGGGCCTGACCTATGCGCAGCTCAAGGACGTGAATCCGCAACTGGTCTGCGGCCACCTGTCGGCCTACGGCCGCACCGGCTCGCGCGCCGCGTGGCCGGGCTACGACTACCTGATGCAGGCCGAGGCCGGCTACCTCTCGCTCACCGGCGAGCCCGACGGTCCGCCGGCGCGCATGGGCCTGTCGATCATCGACCTGATGACCGGCACCACCGCCGCCATGGGCCTGCTGGCCGGCGTGGTGGGCGCGCGGGCCAGCGGCGTGGGCCGCGACATCGACGTGAGCCTCTTCGACGTGGCGCTGCACAACCTGGCCTACGTGGCGACCTGGTACCTCAACGCGGGCAAGGCCATCGGACGCGAGACGCGTTCCGCCCATCCCTCGCTCACGCCCAGCCAGCTCTACAGGACGCAGGACGGCTGGATCTTCCTCATGTGCAACAAGGAGAAGTTCTGGGGCGTGCTGGCGCAGTGCATCGGCAAGCCCGAGTGGGCAGACGCGCCGGAGTTCAAGACCTTCAAGGACCGCCTGGCCAACCGCGAGCGCATCACGCAGGAACTGGACGCCGTGCTGCAGACCGCCACCACCGAGGAGTGGATGAAGCGCTTCGCCGGCAAGGTGCCGGCCGCGCCGGTGTACGACGTGGCGCAGGCACTGGACAGCGACTTCGTCGCCGAGCAGGAGCGCCTGCTCGAATTCGACCACGCCGGCGGCCCGGTGCGCATGGTGGCTTCGCCGGTGCGCGCGGGCGCGCACCCGACCCGGCCCGCGCCGGCCATGGGCGAGCACACCGACGAGGTGCTGCGCGGCGCCGGCTTCAGCGACCAGCAGATCGAGGCCATGCGCGGCAAGGGCGCCATCTGAGCAGGCTGGCCCCGCAGCGCACCCGCACAATCCGGGCATGACCACCGAGAACGCATACAGCCTCCCAGCCTCGTCCGCCTCATCCCTCGGCGCGCCGCAGCCGCGCTACATGCAGCTGGCCAAGACGCTGCTCAACGAGATCGAGGGCGGCAAGTACCCGGTGGGCTCGCAGCTGCCCACCGAGCTGGAGCTGTGCGAGCAGTTCGGTGTCAGCCGGGCCACCGCGCGCGAGGCGCTGCGCCGCCTGGTGCAACTGGGCCTGGTGGTGCGGCAGCCGCGCGTGGGCACCACGGTGAAGGCCACCAAGGCCGACGCCGGCGGCTACCGGCAGAACGTGGCGGACGTGAGCGACCTCTACCAGTACGCCACCGACACCACCCTGGTCATCGAGAGCAGCGAGACGGTGCTGATCGCCGACGAGCAGGCGCAGCGGCTGGAAGCCAATGCCGGCGAGACCTGGCTGCACCTGCGCGGCCGCCGCCATGCCGCCGCGCAGGCGCTGCCCATCTGCACCACCGAGCTGTGGCTGCACCCGGCCTTCCGCGCCATCCGCGGGATGATGGGGCCGCTCAAGGGCGCGGTGCACGCCGCCATCGAGCAACAGTTCGGCGAGCGCGTGGCGGTGGTCGAGCAGGAGATCCGCGCCGTGTCCCTCACGCGCGAGCAGGCCGCCATGCTGCAGGCAGCGCCGCGCAGCCCGGCCCTGTGGGTCTGCCGCCGCTACCGCAACCGGCACGGCCAGTTGGTCGAGATGTCGGAGAGCACGCACCCGGCCGACCGCTTCAGCTACAACACCCAGCTGCGCCGCGAGTGGGAGGCCGGGGGACGATGAACGAGCGCGCCTGGCTGCCGCTGGCCATCACCACCGCCATCCAGGTGCTCGTGTCGGCGGCCGTGCTGACGCTGCCCGTGATGGCACCGGCCGTCGCGCTGGCGCTGGGCACCTCGCCGGCCTACACCGGGGTGTACGTGGCCATCGTCTATGGCGGCGCCATGCTGGCCAGCCTGGCAGCGGGCACGGCGGTCACGCGCTTCGGGGCGATACGCATGAGCCAGGTCGGGCTGCTGCTGTGCGCAGCCGGCCTGGCTTTGTCGGCGCTGCCTTCGCTGCCGGCCATCGCGCTGGGCGCGCTGCTGATCGGGCTGGGCTACGGGCCCATCACGCCTTCCAGCTCGCACCTGCTGGCGCGGACGACGCCGGCGCATCGCATGTCGCTGGTGTTCTCCGTCAAGCAGACCGGCGTGCCGCTGGGCGGCGTGGTGGCCGGCGCGGTGGTGCCGGGCCTGATGCTGTGGGGCGGATGGCAGGCGGCACTGCTCGCCGTCGCTGCTGCCAATGTGCTGTGCGTGCTGCTGGCGCAGGTGCTGCGCAAGGAGCTCGATGTCGACCGCGACCCGCAGCAGAAGCTGGTGCTGGGCAACCTGGCGCGGCCGGTGCGGCTGGTGCTGGCGCATCCGGCGCTGCGCATGCTGGCGGGCTGCTCCTTCGTGTTCTCGATGTGCCAGCTATCGCTGACGGCCTACCTGGTCACCTACCTGGATGCGGTGCTCGCCTACGGGCTGGTCGCCGCGGGCCTGGCGCTGTCTCTGGCGCAGATCGGCGGCGTCATCGGCCGCGTGCTGTGGGGCTACGTAGCCGACCGCTGGCTGGGCGCGCGGCGCATGCTCACGGCCCTGTCGGTGCTGATGTGCGTGTCGGCGCTGGCCACAGCGCTGCTGGATGGCCGGCTGCCCTCGGTGCTGGTGCTTGCGGTGCTGATCGTGTTCGGCGCCTCGGCCATCGGATGGAACGGTGTGTACCTGGCCGAGACCGCGCGGCAGGCGCCGCCGGGGCAGGCCAGCATCGCGACCGGCGGTACGCTGGCCGTGACCTACTTCGGCGTGGTGCTGGGGCCGCCGGCCTTCGGCGCCCTGGCGACCGTCTTCGGCAGCTACCGCGCCGGCTTCTTCGCGCTGGCCGTGGCCACCGCGCTGTGCACCTTGGCGCTGCTGCGCGGCCGGCGCCAGGCCGCGGCCACCGGCGCCGCCTGAACCTTTATTTCGACAAAGCCATGACCGACCGCAGCTATCTTTTCGTGCCCGGTGACCGCCCGGAGCGTTTCGACAAGGCCCTGGCCAGCGGCGCCCACGCCATCGTGATCGACCTGGAGGACGCGGTGCAGCCCGCCCACAAGGACACGGCCCGCGCCGCCGTCCGCGACTGGCTGGCCACCACCGGCAAGACGGTGGTGCTGCGCGTGAACCCCGCCGGCACCCCCTGGCACGACGCGGATTGCGAACTGCTGTCCTCGCCGGCCGTGGCCGCGGTGATGCTGCCCAAGGCCGAGTCGGCTGCGCAGCTTCAGGCCCTGGCAGGCCGCCTGCGCGAAGGCCAGCGGCTGCTGCCGCTGATGGAGACCGTGGCCGGCCATTTCGCCGTGGCCGCGATGGCGCGCGTGCCCCAGGTGCAGCGCCTGGTCTTCGGCACGGTCGATTTCATGGCCGACGCCGGCATCCGCGGCGACGCGCAGGAACTGGACGCCGTGCGCACGCAACTGGTTCTGGTGTCGCGCCTAGCCGGCCTGCAGGCGCCGGTGGACGGCGTGACGCTCAGCACCGACGACGCGGCGCAGGTCGCGCAGGACACGCAGCGCTCGCGCCGCTTCGGCATGGGCGGCAAGCTGTGCATCCATCCGAAACAGGTCGCGCCGGTGAACGAAGGCTTTGCGCCCACCGAGCGCGAGATCGACTGGGCCCGCCGCGTGGTGGCTGCGCTGGCGGAAGGCCGCGGTGCCGTGACCGTCGACGGCAAGCTGGTCGATCGGCCGGTGGAATTGCAGGCCAAGGCGATCCTGACGGAGGCCGCGGGGCAGGGCTGAGGCGACGCTTGCGTATGGCACGGCACCGCGCGTGCCGGGTGAGGAGAATGCGGGGGAATGACCCGCCAGCTTTCCAATTCGTCGATGGGCGCCGCGCCGGATGCTTCGCACCCTGATCGCGGTGCAGCGACTGGGTCCGCGCTGCACGACATCTTGCAGGTGGCGCAGCGTCGCTACCGCATGCCGGCCTTGCCGGCGAACGCGGAGGACGCCGCTGCAACAGGGGGCGAAGCGGCGCTGGCCTTTGCCATCGAAGCTGCGCGACAGGCCCTGGTCCACGGCGCCACGCCGGACCCTGCGCTTCGGGATGCTTTCGCGCAGGCTTTGGCCGAGTTGATCCGACGCGCCATGGCGGTCGAAGGTGGCGACCCCGTGTTCCAGGCGCAGGTCCTGCACGCGCGCGACGCGCAGGTACAGGCCTGGGTGAAGCTCGGCGCGCTGGCCGCCGCCGACGAGCGCAGCCTTAGAAGCGCGGTCGATGCCTTCGCGCATCCCGGCAAGCTGCACGCGATGCCCGAGGGGCCGCAGCGCCGCGAACTCGAAACCCTGCATGCGCTGGCCGTCTCGGGCGACTGGCACGCGCTGGCCTCCACGGCGTCGTCGCTCGACCCGCAGCAAGCCGCGGACCTTCAGGAAGGATTGCGCAGGCTGATGGCCCAACCGGCGCTGCAACGCCAGCAGCAGGCGCAATCCCTTCGGCTGGCGGAGCCGGTGCGGCGCTACCTCGAACTTCGTGCGAGACGGGCGCCGGAGGCGGGCAGCGCCGCCGCGCTCGACCAGGGCCGTGTTTCGGCACGCGAGGGCGACCTCGCGGAGCACGCCGCAGCCAACGCACTGGGTCGCGTGGCCGAATTCCTTCACCGGCGCAGCGGGGTGGCGCACCGGGTGGCGCGGAGCCTGCGCACGCCGCGCCAGCTCACCGGTGGCGGCGCCGAGCGCGCGAAGGAAGAATGGGACGCCGCCATCGTGAAGGAGGCCGGCGCGGGTGCACAGGCACTGGTCCTTCTCGCGGAGGTGAAGGCCGCGCCGGCAGCGGCCACCACCGACCTGCCGCGCCTGCTGCGCGGGCTGGCGCAGTTGTCATCGGTCGATGCGCACGCCGTCCAGGAGTTCAAGTCAGCCGACGGGCCGCTGCGCCTTCGCGGCGATTCCTTGCAGGCGCTGCAGCCTGTGCAGGGCGCGCTGCCGGCGCAGGTGATCTATCTCAGCACCGCACCGGCCGAGGCGCGTGTGGCGCTCCTAGGCGCGGCGGCCCGGGCCAGGCTGATGGCCGAAGCGGCGAGCCTGCGCTTCGCTGCCGAGATCGAGGCGGGCCGCAAGCCTTCACCCGCCGCACTGGCGACTGTGTGGGAAGACCTCAGGCACGAGCCACGGCTGCGTCAGGTCCTGGAGCAATTCGACAACGCGCGGCGTGCGCGTGAAGCGATGCTTCACCCGGACGACCTGCTGCTTGCGTTGCGGGCGATCGATCGCTCGCCCTGAGCGCGCGGACGGGTCGGATGTTTTGTTTCTGCACCCCTCAAGTTTTCCGCAGAACTGCCGATAGGGATCAGTGGCCGACTTTCCGCGCTGCGCCTATCCCATGAAACTCAGAAACCGAATCCTTCTTCTTTGTGTCGCCGCCTTGCTCGGCATGGTTGTCCTAGCCGCCGTCTCGCTGTCCACGCTGCGCCAGTCGATGATGAAGGAGAGGACCGCGCAGCTCTCCACCCTGGTCGTGCTGGCGCACGCGTCCCTCGAGAGACTGCATGCGCAGGAAAAGGCCGGCGAACTCTCGCGCGAGCAGGCCCAGGCCGAGGCGAAGAAGCTCATCGGCAGCCTGCGCAAGGACGAGCTCTATTTCTTCGTCCGCGGCTACGCCAACGACGTGAACTACGTCCACCCCAATCCCAAGCGCATCGGCATCGTCGATGCCAAGGGCGGCAAGGAAGCGGGCGAGCGCTACCGCGCGGCGCTGGCCGGCCGCACCGTGGGCACCGTCGTCGCCCTGGGCACGCGGCCCGGCACCAAGGAAGAAGTCGAGAAGCTCTACGCCATCATCAAGTTCGAACCCTGGGACTGGATCGTGGGCTTCGGCGACTACATCGACGACATCGACACCGCTTTCTGGCGCAGCACGGTGATCCTGCTGTCCATCGGCGGCGTGCTGGTGCTGGTGCTGGGGGCGCTTGCGTGGAGCATGGCCCGCAACCTGTACCGCCAATTGGGCGGCGAGCCCGACTACGCCTCGGCGGTGGCCCGCAAGATCGGAGCGGGCGAGCTGGGCATCGAGGTGAAGGTCGGCCAAGGCGACCACCAGAGCCTGCTGCACGCCATGCAGCAGATGCAGCAGAACCTGGTGGGCGCGGTGCGGGAGATCCGCTCGTCGACCGACACCATCGCGACGGCCTCGGGCCAGATCGCCTCGGGCAACCAGGACCTGTCCTCGCGCACCGAGGAGCAGGCCAGCTCGCTGGAAGAAACGGCCGCTTCGATGGAGCAGCTCACCAGCACGGTCAAGCAGAACGCCGACAACGCACGCCAGGCCAACCAGCTCGCCGTCTCGGCATCGGAAGTGGCGGTGAAGGGCGGCACGGTGGTGGGCCAGGTGGTCGACACCATGGCCTCGATCAATGCGTCGTCCAAGAAGATCGTGGACATCATCGGCGTGATCGACGGCATCGCCTTCCAGACCAACATCCTGGCGCTCAACGCAGCCGTGGAAGCGGCACGTGCCGGCGAACAAGGTCGCGGTTTCGCGGTGGTGGCTTCCGAAGTGCGCAGCCTGGCCCAGCGCTCGGCCGCAGCGGCCAAGGAGATCAAGGGCCTCATCGACGACTCGGTGGGCAAGGTGCAGGCCGGCAGCGAGCTGGTGGGCGAAGCCGGCCAGACCATGCAGGAGATCGTGAGCAGCGTGAAGCGGGTGTCCGACATCATCGGCGAGATCACCGCGGCCAGCCACGAGCAGACCCAGGGCATCGAGCAGATCAACCAGGCCATCACGCAGATGGACCAGGTGACCCAGCAGAACGCCGCGCTGGTGGAAGAGGCCGCCGCTGCCGCGCAGTCGATGCAGGAACAGGCCGGCAGCCTGGTGCATGCGGTGAGCGTCTTCAAGGTCTGAGCGAAGGCTGCGGCCCTCCCTGCAGCCTGGAGGCAAAGGCCAAACCGCCGGAGGGCCACGGGCAACAATCACGATACTGTATATAATTACAGTATCGTGGCCGTACCCCTCCTGCGCAAGCTCGCCATCCTGGCCGACGCCGCCAAGTACGACGCTTCCTGCGCGTCCTCCGGCGGTGCCGCGCGCAACTCGCGCGACCAGCTCGGCATGGGCTCGACCACCGGAGCCGGCATCTGCCACAGCTACGCGCCCGACGGCCGCTGCATTTCGCTGCTGAAGGTGCTGCTGACCAACTGGTGCATCTACGACTGCCTGTACTGCGTCAACCGCGAGTCGAGCAACGTGGAGCGCGCCCGCTTCTCGCTGGACGAGGTGGTGCAGCTCACGCTGGACTTCTATCGCCGCAACGTCATCGAGGGGCTGTTCCTCAGCTCCGGCATCATCCGCTCGCCCGACTACACGATGGAGCAGCTCATCGAGGTGGCCCGGTGCCTGCGCGAAGACCATCACTTCCGCGGCTACATCCACCTCAAGACGATCCCGGATGCGAGCGCCGAGCTGGTGGCGCGCGCCGGGCTGCATGCGGACCGCCTGAGCATCAACATCGAGCTGCCCTCCCAGGCCTCGCTGGTCCAACTGGCACCGCAGAAGGACGCGGGCGCCATCAAGCGCTCCATGGCACGCATCCGCCTGCAGCTGGACGACAGCGCGCAGGAGCGCGAAAAGGCGAAGCAGACCCGCTCGATGGCCGCTGCGCCCGCGGCCCGGCCCCCGCCGCCGCGCTTCGCGCCCGCCGGCCAGAGCACGCAGATGATCGTGGGCGCCGACGCGTCGGACGACCGCGCCATTCTTCGCACCAGCGTCTCGCTCTACCGCAGCTACAGCCTCAAGCGCGTCTACTACAGCGCGTTCAGCCCGATCTCGCATGCCAGCGCGCTGCTGCCCGGCCGGCCGGCGCCGTTGATGCGCGAGCACCGGCTCTACCAGGCCGACTGGCTGATGCGCTACTACGGCTTCGAGGAGCAGGAACTGGTGACCGAGGACGGCATGCTGTCCCTGCAGATGGACCCGAAGCTGGCCTGGGCGCTGGCGCATCCGGACTGGTTCCCGGTGGACCTGAACCGGGCGCCAAAGGAAACGCTGCTGCGCGTGCCCGGCCTGGGCACGCGCTCGGTCGAGCGCCTGCTGGCCGCGCGCAGCACCCGGCAGATCCGCAAGGCCGACATCCAGCGCCTGGGCGGGCCGGCCACGCGGGTGCTGGCCTTCGTGGCGCTGCCGGACCATCGGCCGGCGAACAACGCAGGCGCCTTGCTGAGTGCGGCCGCCAGCCAGCGCGATTCCGGACGCACGCGCGCATCGCCGGATCGTGTCCAGGGCGATCTGTTCGGCACGGACGAGCCGCCGGTCGTGCCCTTGCCCGGCCTGGCTGGGGGCGGGAGGGCGTCGTCCTGGGTGCAGGAGCAGAGCGCAGGGATCGTCTGATGGCCGTGGCCTTGCACCTGGGCGCCCCCGACGATTTCGACGGATTTCTGGCGGCCTTGCGCGAGGCCTTGCAGCGCGGCTTGCTTCCGAACGAGGTCCGCTGGCGGGACGGCGTGGCCGACCAGTCCTCCCTGTTCGATCAGGAAGCGGCGTCTTCGCCGGCTCCGGTATCGCGAGTCGAGGAAGGCGGACTGCGCCTGCCGCGGGCCTTCATCGAATTGCTGCGCACGGCGATGCTGCACGACAGCCCCGGCCGCTTTCATGCGGCGCATGCGCTGGCCGAAGCCATCCTGCGCGATCGGCGTGCCTGGAAGGACACGCTGCGCGAAGAGCGGTTGCAGCTCGAGCGCATGGCGCGCGAGGTGCGCCGCGAGATCCACAAGATGCACGCCTTCGTTCGCTTCCGGCCGATCGTCGACGAGGCGGGCGAGTGCCATGTCGCCTGGTTCGAGCCGGAGCACCACGTGGTGCGTGCGGCGGCGCCATTCTTCGTCGACCGCTTCGCCTCGATGCGCTGGGCGATCCTGACGCCGCGCGGCAGCGTGCGCTGGGACCGGCGCGAGCTGGTCTTCGGCCCTGCCGCCGCGCGCGCCGATGCACCCGGCGCGGACGAAGGCGAGGCCCTGTGGCTGGCGTACTACCGCAGCGTGTTCAATCCCGCGCGCGCCAATCCGAACATGATGCGAAAGGAGATGCCCGTGCGCTTCTGGCGCAACCTGCCCGAGGCCGCGCAGATTTCCACGCTGCTTCGCGAGGCGGATGCGCGCACCGTCGAGATGGAGTCGCAGGTCAGCCCCGGGCGCGAGCGGCGGGCAGGCGTGGCGGCACGGGCCGCGGGACACGCGGCGGGGGTGGAAGCGACAGGCCGCCACGCATGCGGGCGTTCCTCGCCGGCTGCGCAGGGCGTGGAGCCCGCCGATCGGCTGGCCGGGCTGGCGCGGCTGGCCGCGGGCTGCGAGCAATGCGCCTTTGCCGCCGACGCCACGCAGACCGTGTGGGGCGAGGGCGCAGCCGGCGCGGCACTGATGTTCGTGGGCGAGCAGCCCGGCGACCAGGAAGACCTCGCGGGCCGCCCCTTCGTCGGCCCGGCCGGCCAGCTCCTGCGCCGGGCGATCGACAGGTTGCAGTGGCCGCCGGAGCAGCTTTACTTCACCAATGCGGTCAAGCATTTCAAGTACGAATGGCGCGGCAAGCGCCGCCTTCACAAGACCGCGGCGCAGCGCGAGGCGCAGGCCTGTTCCCAGTGGCTGGAGGCCGAGATCGCGGCGGTCCGGCCGCGCGCGCTGGTGGCACTGGGCCGCACCGCGCTCACCAGTCTGCTGGGCATGCAGGTGGGCATCGAGGCGAACGCTGGCCAGTGGATCACGCGCGCCTCCGACGGCTTGCCTGTCTTCGTGATGCCGCATCCGGCCGCCGTGCTGCGCAGCGCGGGCAACGACCTGGCGCAGCGCGAGCAGGAATGGACCGCATTGCTGGCGGATGCAGGGCAGGCCTTGACCGCATGAGCTGCCGGCGTCGGCCTACATCGCCCGGGCGCCAGGGTGCTAGCGTGGCACCACCACTACAGGAGACAGAGCATGAAGGGCAATCCGAAGCCGGGAGAAAAGGTGACATGGAACACCTCGCAGGGTGAGACCCGGGGCAAGGTCGTGCGCAAGGTCACCGGCACCGCGCACGCCGCCGGCCACGAGGCCAAGGCGTCGCCCGCCTCGCCGCAGTTCGAAGTGAAGAGCAGCAAGACCGGGAAGAAGGCCATCCACAAGGCCAGCGCCCTCAAGCGCGCCGGAAGCTGACTCAGCGCCGCAGCGCCGTCACGAAGTCGGTCATTCCCGCCAGCCCGGCGGCGAAGCGCGGCTCCAGGAAGGCGCCAAGCCGCGGCATCAGCAGCTCCAGCATGAAGATGCCGGCCAGCAGCGTCAGCGGGAAGCCGACCGCGAAGATGCTGAACTGTGGCGAGGCCCGGTTCAGGATGCCCATGGCCAGGTTGAGCGTGAGCAGCGCGGTGACCAGCGGCAGCGACAGCATCAGTCCGGTGGAGAACACCTGGCCGCCCGACTGCACCAGGAACATCCAGCCCTGCGCCGACAGCGGTGCATCGGCCACCGGCAGGGCCTGAAAGCTCCCGGCCAGTGCGGCGATCAGCGCCAGGTGCCCGTCCACCGCCAGGAAGATCAGCAGGGCAAGCATGTTCAGCAGGCGCGAGACCACGGCCGTCTGGCCGCCGCCGCCCATGGGGTCGAAGAAGGACGCGAAGGACAAGCCCATCTGCAGGCTGATGTATTCGCCGGCCGCCATCACCGCCGCGAACACCAGGCGCATGGTGAAGCCCATGGCCCCGCCGATGAGCACCTGCTGGATCATGATCCACAGGCCGCCGGCCGATACCACCGGCGTGTCCGGCATGGGGCCCAGCGTGGGGCCCAGCACCACCGCCAGCAGCACCGCGATGGCCACGCGCACCCGCCGCGGCACCCAGGTCTCGCCGAAGATGGGCGCGGTGCTGACCAGCGCGAGCATGCGCACGAAGGGCCAGAGAAAAGCCGCCATCCAGGCGGCCCATTGCACCGAGTTGACCGTGAAGACCGGTGGCATCGAAGGGAGTGCGCAGCGAGGGCGCGGGTCAGCCCACCAGCTGCGGAATGCTGGAGAAGAGCTGGCGCATGTAGTCCAGCATCTGCGCCAGCATCCACGGCCCGGCCACCACCAGCGTGATGAACACCGCCAGCAGCTTGGGAATGAAGGACAGCGTCGCCTCGTTGATCTGCGTGGCCGCCTGGAAGACGCTGATGATCAGGCCCACCACCAGCGCCACCAGCAGCAGGGGAGCGCCCAGCACCAGCGAGAGCTGGATGGCATGGGTGCCCAGGGTCATCACGGATTCGGGCGTCATGTGAAGAAGCTTTCCGCCAGTGCGGCGATGAGCAGCTGCCAGCCGTCGGCCAGCACGAACAGCATCAGCTTGAAGGGCAGGGCGATGCTGGCGGGCGGCACCATCATCATGCCCATGGACATGAGCACGCTGGCCACCACCAGGTCGATGATGAGGAAGGGAATGAAGATGGTGAAGCCGATCTGGAAGGCGGTCTTCAGCTCGCTGATGACGAAGGAGGGCAGTAGGATGCGCAGCGGCACGTCCTCGGGGCCCTGCATCTCCGGCACCTTGGCCAGGCGCGCGAACAGCGCCAGGTCGGTCTCGCGCGTCTGCTTGAGCATGAAGGTCTTGAAGGGCTCCACGCCGCGCTCCAGCGCCTTCTCGGCGCTGATCTTGTTGGTCGAGAAGGGCAGGTAGGCCTCGTCGTAGACCTTGTCGAACACCGGCGCCATCACGAAGAAGGTGAGGAACAGCGACAGCCCCACCAGCACCTGGTTGGGCGGCGAGGACTGCGTGCCGATGGCGGTGCGCAGCAGGCCCAGCACGATCAGGATGCGGGTGAAGCTGGTCATGCACAGCATCAGCGCCGGCAGGAAGGACAGCGAGGTCAGCAGCAGCATCGTCTGGATGCTCAGCGACCAGGTCTGGCTGCCGCCGGGGCCGGGCGTGGTGGTCAGGCCCGGCAGGCCCTGCGCGAAAAGTCCGGCGGGCAGCAGCAGCGCGCCCAGCAGCAGCGCGCCGTTGCGCAGCCGGCGCGGCAGGAAGACGGAAGAGCTCATGAACCGGCGCGCGCCTTGATGCCCAGCGACTGGCGCAGCAACTGCGAGAAGGCCTGCGTGGCGTTGGCCAGCGGCTCGGGGGCGCGCATGGCCGGGGTCGCCGGGTGTGCAGCCGGCGTGGCCTGCGCGGGCAGGGTGTGCAGGGTGTGGATGTTCTGCGGCGTCACGCCCAGCACCAGCCACTGGTCGGCCACCTCGACGACCACCACGCGCTCGCGCTGGCCCACCGAGGTGCTGGAGATCACCTTCACCACGTGGCCGCCGCCGAAGCGCTGCAGGCCGAAACGCCGCGCGAGCCATGCGCACAGCAGGATCAGGCCCAGCACGCAGGCCATGCCGAAGGCAGCCTGGAACAGCCCGCCCATGCCGACACCCGGAGCCGGCACGGGTGCTGGCGTGCTGGGCACCGTGGGCAGGTTGGCATGGGCCGCCATGGCGACCGTCCCCATGAGGACCGCGGCCGCCCGCCATGCACGCAGGACGAGCTTCATGCGCGGGACAGCTTCTGCATGCGTTCCGACGGCGTGATGATGTCCGTCAGGCGAATGCCGTACTTGTCGTTCACCACCACCACTTCGCCCTGGGCGATGAGGTAGCCGTTGATGAGCACGTCCAGCGGCTGGCCGGCCAGGCCGTCCAGCTCCACCACCGAACCCTGCGAGAGCTGCAGCAGGTTCTTGATGGTGATGCGCGTGCGGCCGATCTCGGCGGTGAGTTGCACCGGCACGTCGAGCACGCGCGAGATGTCCAGCGCGGACGCGGCTGCGGCCGTGCGGTTCTCCAGTTGCGGGAAGACCTGGTTGCCTGCCGGGGCGGCCGCGGGTGCGGGCGCCTGGGCCACCGGGGTCACCTGGGCCGCGCTGGTCTGCTCGGCCAGGGCGCTCGCCCAGTCGTCGTCGACGGCGGAGGCAGGGGTGGTGTTGTCAGTCATGGTCTTTCTTCAAATCGCTGTCTTGGTGGGAGATCATCTGTTGCACGCGCAGGGCGTAGTGCTCGTTGCTGACGCCGTAGCCGCACTCCATCACCGGAATGCCGTCGACCTTGGCGAGCACGCTGGCCGGCAGGTCGATGGGCAGCACGTCGCCCACCTCCAGGCCCATCACCTGGCCCACGGTGGAGGGCAGGTTGAGGAACTCGGCCACCAGTTCCACGTCGGCGCTCTGCATCTGCTGCGACATGGTCTTGATCCAGCGCTTGTCCACCTCGACCTGGTCCTGCATGGGGTTGGACAGCAGGTCGCGGATCGGCTCGATCATCGAATAGGGAATGCACACGTGCAGGAAGCCGCCCACCGGGCCGAACTCGATCTGCAGCGTGGTGTTCACCACCACCTCGTTGGGCGCCACGATGTTGGCCAGCTTGCCGTGCATCTCGGCGCGCACGTAGTCGAAGTCCAGCGGGTACACCGGCTGCCAGGCATCGCCGTAGCAGCCCAGCGTCAGGTCCAGCAGGCGGCGGATGATGCGCTGCTCGGTGCGGGTGAAATCGCGGCCTTCCACGCGCACGTGGTAGCGGCCGTCGCTGCCAAAGAGGTTGTCCACCACCAGGAACACCAGCTTCGGGTCGAACACGAACAAGGCCGTGCCGCGCAACGGCTTGAAGTGCATCATGTTGATGTTGGCCGGCACCGGCAGGTGCCGCACGAACTCGCCGTACTGCTGGATCTGCACCGGGCCCACCGAGATGTCGGGGCTGCGGCGCATGAAGTTCAGCAAGGCGCCGCGCAGGTGGCGTGCGAAGCGCTCGTTGATGACCTCCAGCGTGTGCATGCGGCTGCGCACCACGCGGTCCGGCGCGCCCAGGTCGTAGGCGGGCAGGCCGTCCTGCGGCGTGGCGGGCAGCGTGGACTGGTCGACCGCGCCGCCGGTAACGCCGCGCAGCAGCGCATCAACCTCGTCCTGCGAGAGGACCTGTTCATAGGCCATGGATCTGCTGTCCCGGCCCGCTTACTGGACGACGAAGGCGGTGAAGGACACGCCGGTCACGCCCTGGGGCGGCAGCGAGTCGTTCAGCGGACGGTTCAGCTCGGCCTGGATCTCGCCGGCCAGGCGCGACTTGTCGTCGGTGGTCTGCAGCGAGTCGGACTGGCGGTTGGACAGCAGCATCAGCGTGCGGCTGCGCAGTTCGGGCATGAATTCGCTGATCTGCGACTTGGACTTCTCGTCGCGCACCTTCAGCGAGATGCCCACGTGCAGGAAGCGGGGGCGCCCCTCGGTCTGCAGGTTGACGGTGATCGGTTCCAGGTTGAGGAAGATGGGCTTCTCGGCCACGGCGGCCTTGGGTTCGCTGCTTTCCGAACCCTGCGTGCGGGTCATGGCGTAGGCCGCCACGGCCAGGGCGCACAGGCTGATGGCGAGCACGGCGCCGATCAGCATCTTCGAGGTCCGCGCAGGGGCGGCGGCGGCGGGAGTTGTCGCAGGAGTAGGGCTGGTGGCCATGGGTCGCTCTTTGAAGTTGGGCTATTTTTTCCGGAAGGGACCGGATGCGAAGGGCCGAGCAAGAGGGAAAAAAGGGCTCATCTCCCCCATTGCCCGTCTTGGCGCTTCGCGTCGCGGTGCCGGATCGCGGCCCGAGGGCCGCGTGGATGTCAGGCGAAGGTATCGATGCCGGTGCTGGCGCGCGCACCGGAGCTGCTCGCACGCACCGCGAGCGGCGCGTCGTCGGCCGCGGTCTCGCGCTGCGCGCCGCGCAGGTTCGGGCGGCCCTGCTGCTCGAAGCCGCGCTCCTGCTGGCCGAAGGCCTGCTGCTGCTGCGTGCCGGCGTCCACCGAGGTCTGGCCGAGCTGGATGCCCTGGCTCGCCAGCGTGTCGCGCAGTTGCGGCAAGGCGGCCTCGACCGCGCGGCGCACGCTCTCGTGGGCCGAGACGAACATCGCCTGCGCCTGGTTGTCGCCCAGCGTCAGCGTGACCTTCAACGGGCCGAGACCGGCGGGGTTGAGGCTCAGCTCGGCCACATGGTTGCCGTCGGCGCCCATGCGGATCATCTGGCGCCCGACGTCGGCGCCCCAGCCCTCGCTGCCCACCGGCGTGGGCACGGCCAGGCGTGCGACGGGGGGCTGCTGGGCGGTTGAGGACGTGGCCGAGGCTTGCGCCATGGCGGCCTTGAAGTTCATCGAGGCGGGCAGGGTGCTGGCGGTGTCGGCCTCCGAGCTCGTGTCGGGCAGCGGCCGGTCATCGGCCCGCAGCGCAGCGGCGGCGGGTTCCGGTGCGACCTTGGGGTCGACCGCGGCGATGGCCGGTGCGGCATTGCCTGCCTTCGGCTCGGGGGCGCCAGTCGATGCGGCACCGGCGAGAGGCGCAGCCGGTGCGGCGGAGGCCGATGCGGCTGCCACGACGGGGGCGGACTGCGCGGTGATCTTGTAGTCGGATGTCGCGCCGGCGTCGGCCTTCACCTTCTTGCCGTCTTCCGAGGCGGCATCTGACCTGGCATCCGCCTTGGCGTCGGCGATCGGCTTGCCCGACGCCCTGGCTTGCGCGGTGGCCGCATCCTGCGGCTGCGAATCCGTGAGTGCCGTGTCGCCGGCGGCTGCGGCGAGCGGCGGGTCGGCTTTGGCGAGCGCGCTCGCATCGGCAGCGCCGTGCAGGGACGCGCCGGTGCCGTCGGCCGCCGCCTGGCGTTTCTGGGCGGCCTGCGTGGCGAAGGCCGGGGTCAGCATGGCCATGGCCAGCAGGTCCACCGGCGAACGCTCTTCCGTCGATTCCGCCGATGAGGCGCCGCGGCGGCGCGCCAGGGGCGAGGCCGAGGCGGCGTCGTCCTGCCGCTCGGTCTTCTCGCCGGCCTTCTGCCCGCGGGACTCGCGCGTGCGGGCCAGGGCGGCACCGAAGCTGTCGGTCGCGCCGGCCTGCGCGTCGCGCGCCCGCGCGGCGCCGCCGCTGGCCGAGGCGCTGGTGGAGGCGGGCGCGGCGTTCGATGCGGTGGGAATCGAGAGAAGCGGAGAACTCATGTGCTTGAACCTTGTGTCATTGCGCCGATGCGGCCTGCTTGGCCACGAAGAACTGGCGTGCGGCCCGTTCGTCGCTGTCGCGCTGCTCGCGCTTGGCTTGGACCATCTGCGCCTGGCGCCGTGCGCGCTCGGCCAGGGTGTCGAAGGAGTTGAGGCGGCGCTTGTTTTGCTGCCAGTCGTTGCGGCCATGCTCCAGCCGCAGATCCGCCTGCTGGGCGATGCCGCGCTGTTGGGCGATGGCGCCGTCGAGCGTGGTCAGGAAGTCCTGGTAGTTGAACCACTGCGAGGTGGAGACGCCCTGCTGCATCAGCACCTGCAGCTGCGCCAGGTAGTCCTGCCGGTACTGCACGAGGATGCCCAGCTTCTGCGTGGCGCTGAGCTGCGCGCTCTGCAGCGCGCCCAGGCGCCGCGCGGCGTCATCGGTCTTGTCGCGAGCCAACTCGATGAGCAGGTCCAGGGGAAGTTTCTGTGCCATGGGGTTCAGGCTCCTTGGGTGTCGAACAGGCGCTCCATCTCCACGATGGAGTCCTCGTAGCCGCTGCGCTCGTTCATGCCCTGCTGCAGGTAGGCCTCGATGCGCGGGTACAGGGCAATGGCCTTGTCCAGCTGCGGGTCGTGGCCGGCGGCATAGGCGCCCACGCTGATGAGGTCGCGGTTGCGCTGGTAGCGCGACAGCGTCTGCTTGAAGCGGCGCACCACCTCGAACTGCTCGGGCGTGATGAGCGCGGTCATCGCGCGGCTGATCGAGGCCTCGATGTCGATGGCGGGGTAGTGGCCCGCCTCGGCGAGGTTCCGGGACAGCACGACGTGGCCGTCCAGGATGGCGCGTGCCGAGTCGGCGATCGGGTCCTGCTGGTCGTCGCCTTCGGACAGCACGGTGTAGAAGGCGGTGATCGAGCCGCCGCGGCCGTGCGCGTCGCGTGCGCCGTTGCCGGCACGTTCCACCAGCGCCGGCAGCTTGGCGAACACCGAGGGCGGGTAGCCCTTGGTGGCCGGCGGCTCGCCCACGGCCAGCGCGATCTCGCGCTGTGCCATGGCGTAGCGGGTGAGCGAATCCATGATCAGCAGCACGTCCTTGCCCAGGTCGCGGAAGTACTCCGCCAGGCAGGTGGCATAGGCCGCGCCCTGCAGGCGCAGCAGGGGCGAGTTGTCCGCAGGCGCGGCCACCACCACCGCGCGGGCCAGGCCTTCCTCGCCCAGCGTGTGGTCGATGAAGTCCTTCACCTCGCGGCCGCGCTCGCCGATCAGGCCCACCACGATCACCTCGGCGCTGGTGTAGCGGGCCATCATGCCCAGCAGCACGCTCTTGCCCACGCCGGAGCCGGCGAACAGGCCCATGCGCTGGCCGCGGCCGACGGTGAGCATGCCGTTGATGGCGCGCACGCCGGTGTCCAGCACCGAGTCAATGGGCGCGCGCTGCAGCGGGTTGATGGGTGCCGTCGACAGCGTCACCTGCTTGTCGACGACCAGGGGGCCGCGTCCATCCAGCGGACGGCCCACCGCATCGACCACGCGGCCCAGCATGCCCACGCCCACCGGCAGGCGCTTGGTCTGCACCGCGCCGCCGGGCGAGCTCGGGTCGGCCATGCCGGGGCGCGCGAACACGCGTGCGCCGGGCAGCAGGCCGGCCACTTCGGTCTGCGGCATGAGAAAGAGGCGGTCGCCCGCAAAACCGACGACCTCGGCCTCGGCATGGCGCTGCGGATAGCCGGGCGGCAGTTCGATCAGGCAGTCGCTGCCCACCGGCAGCTGCAGGCCCACGGCCTCCAGCACCAGGCCGACGGCACGGGTCAGGCGGCCGGAGACCGCGGTGGGCACGCGACGGCCCACTTCGTGGCGAGCCTGGTTGATGGCGGCGTGCCAGGCGTTCAGGTGCGGGTTGGTGGTCGGCGGCGGCGCCGCGATCTGCTCAAGCATGGGCTGCCTTCGTCTCGCCGGCCAGGGCGGCGGTGACGCGCTCCAGGCGCGTTTCCAGCGTGGCGTCCACCTCGCTGCCGGTGGTCTGCACGCGGCAGCCGCCGCGTGAGATGTTGTCGTCGGCGCGCAGCTGCCAGCCGGCCTCCTGCAACTCGGTTCCCAGGCTCGCGCGCACCAGCGCCACGTCCTCGGGATGCAGCAGCAGGCGGGGCTCGCCCTGCAGCGCGTGCTCGGCGGCCAGCATCTGGCGCACCAGCGTCACGATCCAGCCGGGCTCCACGTTCAGGCTGTGATGGATCACCTGGCGGGCCACGTCCAGGGC
Source organism: Variovorax sp. OV329 (assembly GCF_900114785.1). Lineage (GTDB taxonomy): Bacteria > Pseudomonadota > Gammaproteobacteria > Burkholderiales > Burkholderiaceae_C > Variovorax. The sequence goes on along the minus strand of NZ_FOUG01000007.1, from coordinate 182,662 downwards.
CAGCGCGACCAGCGAATCCGACAGGTCGTTCTCTGCGCGTCGCAGCGCGGCGGGCAGGGACCGGGACAGGGTCAGCAGCTGCTGCGCGTGCGCGCTGGCCAGGGCCAGGCCCTCGGCGCGGCCTGCTGCCAGCCCTTCGGCATGGCCCTGGGCCAAGCCTTCGCGTCGGCCGTCGGCTTCGCCAATGGCGCGCGCGTCGATGCGCAGGCGCGCCAGCAGCTTCTCGTCAAGAGATGGCGTGAGCGCAGGGCGCGGCGCGGCTGCGGGTGCGCTCTCCGCCGCGGGGCGGGATCCCGTTGCGGCGCGGCGGCCCGCCGGCGTGCCGATGGACTGCATCTCCCAGCGTTGCCAGGCGGACTCGGCCGGGCCGGCGTGTGCGGTCGCGGTGGCGGCCTGTGCGCTGCCGCTGTTGCTGCGCTTCATCGCAGCGTAGGTGGCGGCCAGGCTGCTCGTGCCGGCAGAGGCTTGCTTAGATGAAGTCATCGGTACCCGGGGCGGCTATGGTGACTTCGCCGGCGTCGGCCAGGCGGCGCACCACCTGCAGGATGGTCTTCTGCTCGGCCTCGACCTGCGAGACGCGCACCGGTCCGCGCAGGTCCATGTCCTCGCGCAGGGTCTCGGCCGCGCGCTGCGACATGTTCTGCAGGAACTTGTCGCGCAGCTCCTGCGGCGCGCCCTTGAGGGCGATGATGAGCGACTCGGCCTCGATGTCCTTGAGCACGCGCTGGATGCCGCGGTCGTCCAGGCCCATGAGGTTCTCGAACACGAACATCTCGTCGATGATGCGCTGGGCCAGGGCCTCGTCCTGCGCACGCACATGGGCAATGGCTTCCTGCTCCTGCGTCGTGTTCATCAGGTTGACGATCTCGGCGGCGGTGCGCACGCCGCCCAGGCGGCTGCGCTTGAGGCCTTCGCCCGAGAGCATCTCGGACAGCACCTCGGTCAGCTCGGCCAGCGCGGCCGGCTGCACGCCGCCGAAGGTGGCCACGCGCACGATCACGTCGTGGCGCAGGCGTGCCGGCAGCTTCTCCAACACTTCCGATGCCTTGCTGCGGTCCAGGTGCACCAGCAGGGTGGCCAGGATCTGCGGATGCTCGTCGCGGATCAGCTCGGCGACTTCGCCGGCTTCCAGCTCGTTGAGGCGCTCGATGCCGCCGCGCGGCGAATCGGGCTGGAGGATGTCTTCCAGCAGGTTGCTGGCGCGTTCGTCGCCCAGGGCCTTGGTCAGCACCGCCTTGATGTAGCTGCCCGAGCCCAGGTGCAGGGCGGACAGCTGCTCGGTCTCGGCGCGGAAATCGGCCAGCACCTGGGCCAGCTCGTCGTTGGACACATGGCTGAGCTGCGACATCGCCACGCCCACGGACTGGACCGTCTGGGTGGGCATGTGCGCGAGCGTGGCGGCGGCGCGGTCTTCGCCCAGCGCCATCAGCAGGATGGCGGCTTTGCGCTGGTTTGCGGTGTCATTCATGGGGGGTCATCCAATGCTTGATCAATGCAGCAACCAGGCGCGGGTCTTCCTGCGCGAGCTGCTGCGCGTATTCCAGGTCGACGCGCTGGCGTTCGGATTCACGCAGGCGCAGCTGCTCGCGGGCGTCCTGCTGCTGCTGCTCCTGGAGCGCGGCCTGCTCGGCCGGCGGCAGGGAAGGCGCGCCGTCCGCGGCGGGCAGCAGCTCCTGCTGCTTGCGCTTGCGGGGGCGCAGGAAGCTCAGCCACAGCACCAGCACCACCAGGGCGATCAGCGCATACTGGCCGATGCTCTTGCCCAGCTCGATGGCCTGCGGGTCCTTCCACAGCGGCAATTCCACCGGCACCGGCTCGCGTTCCTGGATGAAGGAGCTGTTGACCACGTTGAGCGAGTCGCCGCGCTCCTGGCTGAAGCCCATGGCTTCCTTCACCAGGTTGCGGATCTGGTCCAGCTCGGCGGCGGTGAGGGCGGTCGATGCCGGCTTGCCTTCGGTGCCGGCGCCTTCGCGGTTGTTCACCACCACGGCCACCGACAGGCGCTTCACGCCGCCGGCACCTTGCTGCACGTGGCGGATGCTGCGGTCGAGCTCGTAGTTGGTGGTGCTGTCCTTGCGCGAGTTGCTCGGGCCGCTGCTGGCCGTGCTGCTGGCGGTCTGTGCAGCCGGCGCGGCTGCTCCCGGCGCACCGGGGGCGCCCGGCTTGCCGGGTGCATTGGGCGCGGCGGCCGTGCTGATCGGCGCGCTCGGGTTCGTGGGCGGCTGGTTCGTCAGCGCGCCGGGCACACCGCCGGGCGGCGTGCCGCCCTGCTGGGCCGACTCGCTGGACTGCTGGCTTCGCACCGCCTTGGCCTTGGGATCGTCGTTGGGGCGGAACTTCTCGTCGGTGTGTTCCACCACCGTGAAGTCGATGTCGGCCGCCACCTGCGCACGCACGTTGCCTGCGCCCAGGATGGGCTGAAGGATCGACTCGATGCGGCGCACGTAGGTCTGCTCGATCTCCTGCGCGAACTTGAGCTGGCTCACGTCCAGGCCGCGCGCGCCGCTGTTGGCGGCCGAGAGCAGGTTGCCGCGCTGGTCCACCACCGTCACGCTCTTGGCGTCCAGGTCGGGCACGCTGCTGGAGATCATGTGGACGATGGCGCTGACCTGGCCTTCGTCGATGCTGCGGCCGCGCTGCAGCGTCAGCACCACCGAGGCCGAGGGCTTCTTCTGCTCGCGCACGAAGAGCGATGGCTTGGGCAGCGCCAGGTGCACGCGCGCCGCTTCCACCGTGCCGATGGATTCGATGGAGCGCACCAGCTCGCCTTCCAGCGCGCGCTGGTAGTTGACCTGCTCGGTGAACTGGCTGGTGCCGAACTTCTGGTTGTCCATCAGCTCGAAGCCCACGCCGCCGCCCTTGGGCAGGCCCTGGGACGCCAGCTTCAGGCGCAGCTCGGGCACCTTGTCGGCCGGCACCATGATCGCGCCGCCGCCTTCGGCGAATTTGTAGGGCACGTTCATCTGCGACAGCGAGGCGATGATGGCGCCGCCATCCCGCTCGGTCACGTTGGCATAGAGCACCTTGTAGTCAGGCGCTCGGTTCCACAGCACGAAGGCCGCCAGGGCGGCCACGAGTGCGGCGCCGCCGAGGATCATCGGCAGCTTGGGCTGTGCGCGCAGCCGCTCCACGAAGGGCAGGGCGGTCGGCAGGCCGGAGACGGGTGCTCCGGTCGGCAATGCGGGGACGGGCGCGGCAGTGGTGGCGGCGCTCATTCGGCTTGGCTCATGGCTTGATGGATGCCCGCGTGGTGCAGAGGCACGCACGTAGAAGGAAGTCGTCGTTCTCGATGAGAGTTCATGGCCTTGTGGCCGGGTGCTGTCACCAGGCCGCTTTGTCGTGTGCGATGGATTCTCCGCACCCCTCTTCAAATCGATTGGGCGAACAGCCCGGGCTTTTCCCTTCAGTTGCCTTCATGCGAAAGAGAGGTGCGTCGCTACGCTTCTCCGGTCGCGGGTGCACCCATGCGCCCCTGTGAGTTCGCTCTTGCGAGCCACGCATCCCACAACATCAGCAGAAAGGTTTACACACATGTCGATCGCAGCCATCGAGTCCGTGTTGCATCAGATGCGCGCCACCGCGCTCCAGGGCGGCTTCGCCCCCCGCATGGATTCCGGCGCATCCGAGGCCGTGCAGGGCAGCGGCGGCTTTGCCGGTGAATTCAAGCGCACGCTCGAGCGCATCAACGGCACGCAGCAGCAGGCCTACGGCAAGGCCGAGGACTTCGAACTGGGCAAGCCCGGCGTGGCGCTCAACGACGTGATGGTCGACCTGCAGAAGGCCAACGTGGCTTTCCAGACCGGGCTGCAGGTGCGCAACCGCCTGGTGGCGGCCTATCAGGAAGTGATGAGCCTGCCGGCTTGAGCGACGGGGACATAGGTTGAAGACCCCGGTTTCATCGGCCCGCAGAAATTTTGCAAACGCCCCTAAAGCTTTGAAAAGGCCTGCCGATAACCAAACCAACGATGGCTTGAGTCCTCCCATGGTGGGAGGAATGACCAGCGTTACGGCCCCAGGCCGGAGTCACCAACCTTAAGTCACAGGAGTTTGAAATGGCGCAAGTCATCAACACCAACAGTCTCTCCCTGCTCACGCAGAACAACCTGAACAAGTCGCAGTCGTCGCTCAACACGGCGATCGAGCGACTGTCGTCCGGCATGCGCATCAACAGCGCCAAGGACGACGCAGCTGGCCAGGCCATCGCCAACCGCTTCACCGCCAACATCAAGGGCCTGACGCAAGCCACCCGCAACGCCAACGACGGCATCTCGATCGCCCAGACGACCGAAGGCGCCCTGACCGAAGTCAACAACAACCTGCAGCGCGTTCGCGAACTGTCGGTGCAAGCTGCCAACGGCACGAACTCGGCCAGCGACCTGGACTCGATCCAGGCTGAAATCTCGCAGCGCCTGGAAGAAATCAACCGCGTTTCCGAACAGACGCAGTTCAACGGCGTGAAGGTCCTGTCGGCCGACGCTGGCAAGCTGACCGTGCAAGTCGGCGCGAACGATGGCGAAACCATCGACATCGACCTGAAGGAAATCACCGCCAAGACGCTGGGCCTCGACGGCTTCAACGTGAACGGCAAGGGCGTTTCCGCCAACAGCAAGGCCACGGTCACGAACCTGCTGGCTGCCGGCGGCGTCGCTTCGGGCAACGACTACACGGTCACGACCACGCATGAAGCCGTGACGGCCGACCAGGCCTTCGCCAAGCTGAGCTCCGGCGACGTCGTGACCCTGAACGACGGCACCAACGACATCGCCTACACCTACGACGCTGCCTCGAAGAGCTTCTCCTTCACCCACGCAGTCCTGGCAGCCGACGTCACGGCCGAAGCCACCAAGCTGACCCCGACCACGGGCAAGGTCTCTGGCGTGTACGACAACGGCGGCACCGGTGCCACCGCTTCCTTCGAAGTCGATGCCCTGGGCGCCGTCACGATCGGTGGCCAGAAGGCCTACCTGGCCGCCACCGGCGAGCTGAGCACGAACGACCCCGGATCGGGCGCGCAAGCCTCCCTGGACGACCTGATGACCGGCGCTGCCGGCACGGCAGGCAGCACGGTGACCGTGGGTGCCGTCAAGTACACCAGCGACGGCACGGACCTGTCGTACAAGGACACCATCGCTGCCGACGCGCTGAAGGCCGACTTCGCTGCCGCCACCGGCGTGACCGCCACGGTCCAGCTCAAGAGCGGCCTGCTGAACGCCACGATGGCCTTCGACGCCGGCGAATCCACCGACACCTATGTCGATGGCGAGGGCGAGTTCACCACGACCGCCAGCTACGACACGGTCTACACCGTGGACCCGGACACCGGCGAAGCCACCGTGAAGAGCACCGATGCCGCCATCGCTGGCACCAAGTACGAAGACAAGGTCGGCGCCACCGCCTATGTCAACAGCAAGGGCCAGCTGACGACCGACACGACCAGCAAGGGTGCCAAGACGGAAGACCCGCTCAAGGCCATCGACGCCGCCCTGGCGAAGGTCGACGAGCTGCGCGGTTCGCTGGGTGCAGTGCAGAACCGCTTCGACTCGGTGATCGCGAACCTGGGCACCACCATCACCAACCTGTCGTCCTCGCGTTCGCGCATCGAAGACGCGGACTACGCGGTGGAAGTGTCGAACATGACCCGCGCGCAGATCCTGCAGCAAGCCGGTACCTCGGTGCTGTCGCAAGCCAACCAGACCACGCAAGGCGTGCTCTCCCTCCTGCGTTAATCCACAACAGAAAGGTATGGAAGTGCCGGGCCCGCTCCGAAAGGGGCGGCTCCGGCAGCCGCAGACCCCCGGGTCTGCGCTGTCCCCTGAGGCCACGCGCCTGGCCGAGGCCTCAGCGGACAGCGAATCTTCCAGTCAAGGTGCAACCCATGTCGAACCCGCTCCCAGCCATTCCCGCCAAGGAAAGCCCCTGGACCCAGGTGCTCGCCGGTCGCACCGCGCCGCCGCTTGCAGCAGAAGGCGCCGAGCCGACTGCCGAGCGTGCAGGGGAGGCGACACCCCCTCAGGTCGAGGCCGCGGTGAGCGAGATCAACGACGTGCTCCAGAGCCGCTCGGTCAGCCTGCAGTTCGAGATCGACAAGGACACCGACAAGGTCATCGTGAAGGTTGTCGACCAGACCAACGGCGTGGTGATCCGCCAGATTCCGACCGAGGAAGTGGTCCACATTGCCAAGGTCATGGGCAAGGCGCCCGGCCTCCTGGTGAACCAGCAGGCCTGAAGCCCGCGGCACCCCAACACACGAATTCGAGGACATCCAGAACATGGCGACCATCAGCAGCGTAGGCGTAGGCTCCAACCTGGACCTGAGCAGCCTGCTCACCCAGCTCCAGACCGCGGAAAACGCGCCGCTCGCGGCGCTGCAGACCAAGGCCAAGAGCTTCACGAGCAAACTGTCGGCCTACGGACAGATCCAGAGCGCGCTCGAGTCGCTGCAAAACGCGGCCAAGAAGCTGGGCGACCCGGCGCTGTTCCAGGCCGTGACGGGCACGCCCACGGTGAGCGGCATCCTTTCCGCCTCGTCCACCGACGCCAGCGCCGCGGGCAACTACAGCATCACCGTCTCGCAACTGGCGCAGGCCCAGTCGGTGATCGCCAAGGGCCAGTTGACCTCGAGCACCGCCATCGGCAGCGGCAAGGTCACCATCGATTTCGGCACCGTCAGCGGCGGCACGCTGGACCCGGCCACCGGCACCTACAGCGGTGCCAGCTTTGCCTCCGACCTGACCCGTCCCGCAAAGTCGCTCACCATCGATTCGACCAACAACACGCTCACCGGCATCCGCGATGCGATCAACGCGTCCGATATGGGGGTGTCCGCCAGCATCGTGAACGACGGCAGCGGCACGCCCTACCGCCTGGTGCTCCTGTCGAAGGAGACGGGAGAGGCCTCGAGCATGCGGATCAAGGTCGACGGCGACGCAGCGCTTCAGAACCTGCTGGGCAACGACCCGGCCGGCACGCAGAACCTGCAGCAGACCCTGGCGGCACAGAACGCCAAGCTCAACGTCAACGGCATAGCGGTCACCAGCGCCACCAACACCGTGAAGGAAGCCATCCAGGGCACCACGCTGACCCTGGTGCAGACCGGCACCACCGGCCTGTCGATGAAGGCCAACACCACCGCCATGACGACGGCGATCAACGACTTCGTCAAGGCCTACAACAGCCTGCAGGGCACCGCCAAGACCCTCACGACCTACGACGCCGACACGAAGAGCGGCTCCGCGCTCACCGGCGATTCGACGCTGCGCAACCTGATGAACCGCGTGCGCGGGGTGCTCAGCTCGCCACAGGCCAGCGGCAGCAACGAGGTCAAGGTCCTCAACGAGATTGGCGTCGCCTTCCAGAAGGACGGCACGCTGGTTGTGGACAGCACCAAGCTGGGCAAGGCGCTGGACACCAACCTGGCCGGCGTCTCCAAGCTTTTCGCCAGCGGCACCGGCAGTACCTCCGGCTACGGCAAGCAGCTGGATGCACTGGTGACCTCCCTCACATCCACCGGCGGCAGCCTTCGGGTTGCATCGGATGGCGTGACCGCGACCATCAAGGACCTGGACACGCAGTACGACGCGATGGAAACGCGCATCGAGGCCACCATGGCGCGTTACAAGGCGCAATTCACCAGGCTCGACGTGATGATGAGCAGCATGAACAGCACGTTGAGCTATCTCTCGCAGCAGTTCGAGGCGATGAACGCTTCCGCCAGCAGCAAGTAAGTCGAGGCACACGCCATGTACACACACCACAGTTACCGCAGCGGCGCCGGCGCCTATGCGCGCGTCGGCATCGAATCGAGCGTGATGAGCGCCTCGCCGCACCAGTTGATCGTGCTGCTTTTCGATGGCGCCAAGACCGCCATCGGCATGGCACGCCACCACATGGCGCAGAACGAGATCCAGGCCCGCGGCAACGCGATTTCCAAGGCCATCAACATCGTGGACAACGGCCTGCGTGCCAGCCTGGATGCCAAGGCAGCAGGCGCCGAGGCGGCCAAGCTGGTGGAGAACCTGTCGGCGCTCTACACCTACATCGTGCAGCGCCTGCTGCAGGCCAACCTGCGCAACGACGCAGCCGCGCTCGACGAGGCCGACACCCTGCTGGACAGCATCGCATCGGCATGGCGGGAGATCGGCGCAGCGACTGCGCCGGGCAATTGAACAGATCACGAAAGAGAGAGACACCATGTCCGTCAACAGCGAAGTCGTCCATTGCTACGACCGGCTCGCCACCCTCACAGAGCGCATGCTGGAGCTGTCGCGCGAAGAAGAATGGGGCCAGCTTCCCGGGGTCGAGTCGCTTTGCGCCGCCCTCATCGATCGCCTCAAGGAGATCGAGCCCGCTACCTCGCTGGACACTTCCCAGCGCGACCAGGTGCGCCGCTCCCTGCTGCGCGTGCGCGCCGACCAGGAGGAAGTCTGCCGCCTGGTCAAGCCCCAGCTTCGCATCCTGCTGGGCAGCATCGCGCAACTGCAACAGCAGGACAGCGTGAACAAGGCCTACGGAACCACGCACTGAACCCGGCCATGACCGCACCCCTTGCCAAGGTTGACGCACTCCAGGCGGCGCGAATCGCGCCGTGGGTGGAGCTGCTGTCGCCCAAGGCACCCGCGGGTGCCGGTCCTGCCCAAGCCGTCCTGAATGCCCCCCGTGTCGACAACGATGTCCTCCTGCCCCAAGGCGCCGCACTGCGGCCCCAGGGCGCCGCTGCCGGCGAGCCGCGCAGTGAGGGCGTCGCTGCGAGTGTGCGCCCGTCGAGCAGCACGGAACTGTCGGCCGCGGCACGCGTCATCCTCGACCTGCTTTCCGAGCACGCCGACAAGAATGCCGGGCCGGTGCGGGGGCAGCATCCGCTGTGGCCTGCTGCGCAACGCGCGCCGAGTGCAGCGGTGCTGGCGAGCGCGCTCTCGCAGCAGGTCTCGGACTCGGGCCTTTTCTACGAATCGCACCTGGCGCAGTTCGCCGCTGGCGCGCGCAGCCTTGCACAGATGCAGCGTGAGCCGCAAGCCGGCCTGGCGCGCGCGGCAGCAGAAGCCGCACGCACGACCGCGCAAGAAGATGGCGCGCCGGCAATTCCGCAGCTGCCGCGGCAGCCTGCGGGCGAGCTGGTGTCCGTGGCTGTGGCGCAAGCGTCGGCCCCAACCATGCCCGCGCTCCTTCCCGCGGCACCGGTAACGGCTGCACCCATGACGAATACGCAACAGGGCCCCGAGGCTGCGCACGCCGACCCGGCGAATCCGACCGAGCTGCAGGATGACGCGGCCGAGATGCCGCAGCGCGTGGCACATGGCGCGCCAGCCCTCGCTCCGGCTCCAGCGGCGAACGCCGCGCTCGCCAGGTATGCCGATTCCGCGCAGATGGCCGATCGCACGCCCGCCTTCGCAGCCGCTTCCGACCTGCCCGCCGTGAACGCGGTCCATCCGCAGGCGGCACCGCTGGTGCACCAGCAGCTCGACCTGCTGGCCAGCGCGATGTTCCGCTGGAGCGGTGAAGCCTGGCCCGGCGTGGCGATGGAATGGTCGGTGCAGGAGGAGGGCGCCCGCGCGCACGGTGAACCGGAGCAGACGGCAGCGCCGCAGTGGTCCACCGCTCTCACGCTGCAGCTGCCGCGCCTGGGTCGGGTCGACCTGCGCATGCAGTTGGACGGCAACAGCGTTCGTGCCCAGCTCGCGGCGCCGCAGGCCGATGCATTGATGCAACTTCGCGTTCATCGCTCGACGCTGTCGCAGCGCATGGCTGCCGCGGGCTTCGAGCTTCGCGCACTGCAACTGGACCCGGAGCTGGCCGCGTGAACGGCGAAGCGATCAACCAGCGCCTGAGCGCGGTGGCCTTGTCACATCGCGACCCGGACCGTGCGCCGATGGTCGTGGCCAAGGGCTACGGCGCCGTGGCCGAACAGATCATGCGCGCGGCGCGCGAGCACGGCCTGTACGTGCATGCCTCGCCCGGGCTCAACCAACTGCTGATGCAGGTGAAGCTCGACGCGCAGGTGCCGCCGGCCTTGTACGAGGCGGTGGCCGAAGTGCTGGCCTGGCTGTGGCGCATCGAGGAGGGCGGAACGCCCGAAATTGCGTCGCGGATGGATTAAGTAATGCGCATTTATTACAAACCAACCCAGTACTTTAATCCTAATACACGAACTTATTACTTTTCATAGAGGAAGCGACTGTGGAATTATTCCGCAATATCCCAAGTGATGTTCAAAACTGTGACCTCCGTCACTCCAGTGACGTACAGAAAATTGAAACACTGTGATACAGTTTCTTTAGTTAACAAAGTTTGTGAATTGGATGGAGAGAGCGACGTGAATATTAATGACAACTCAATTGCGTTGAACAACGAAATTGCCCGTGAGATAAACGACATCAATCTGGCCTATATCCTGCTGGCCCAGAAAATGGTCAAGCAAGACAAGGCGGCTTCGATGATCCGCTTGGGCATCGGGACCAAATTGGCCGACATGCTGGCGAATATGTCGATTACCCAGATCATCAAGCTGTCTAATTCCAAATTCCTCATTTTCAGCCCCCGACTTGACGACGAAGCCTCAATTCACGCAGTCGGAAATGAAGAAAAAGATTCGGCGCTGCAGCGTGCCCATATGTCGATCCTGATGGCCGGCCGCCACAGTGCGGCGAAAAATCAAGCGTAATCAGAAATGAGCCAAAAAAGCGTTTTAGGTGAAGTCAGGCAGGTCCAGCTCGCCGTGGACCTGATCAATCTCGGGGCCCGCCTGCAGTTCCTGGAGGCCGAAGTCGGCCTGAGCCGCGAGCGCCTGATCCGCTTGTACAAGGAAATCAAGGGTGCTTCGCCGCCCAAGGGGCTGCTGCCTTTTTCGGCCGACTGGTACATGACCTGGCTGGCCAACATCCACTCGTCGATGTTCTACAACATCTACCGGTTCATGCGCAGCCACGACGACGGCGGTGACCTGCAGGCGCTCATCAAGAGCTACCGCATCTACCTGGAACAGGCCGACCTGCCCGAGGGCAGCACGGTGCTGGACTTCACCCGCGCCTACACCATGGTCCGTTTCTTCGACAGCGGCATGCTGCAGCTCAACAGCTGCTCGCGCTGCAACGGCGAATTCGTCTCCCATGCCTACGACGACAAGCACGACTACGTGTGCGTGCTGTGCCGTCCGCCTTCGCGCGCCGGCAAGGTCCGCACGGCCGACAAGCCGGCGCAGCCACGCCGCACAGGGCGCAGCGCGCTGGGTCGCCCGGGCCTGACGGCAGGGCTTGCCGGCGTGGCCCTGGGCTGCAGCGCGGCCGCGGGCTGAGTTCATTCAATCAACAAGGGCCTGAGGGTCGAAGGGGAAGCTCGTGCTCGTTCTGGTGGGTTATCTGGTGGTGCTGGGCACCGTGTTCGGTGGCTACGCCCTCATGGGAGGCCACTTCGGTGTGCTCTTCCAGCCCATCGAAGTGCTGATGATCGGCGGCGCTGCGCTGGGTGCCTTCATCGCGGGCAACAAGGGCAAGACCATCAAGGCCACCTTCAAGGAGCTGCCGCGCCTGCTGCGCAGCACCAAGCGCGACCGCCAGCTCTACATGGACCTGCTCGGGCTGCTCTACGAACTGCTGGCCAAGGCGCGCAAGGAAGGCATGATGAAGCTCGAGTCGGACGTGGACAAGCCCGAGGAGAGCGAGATCTTCAAGCGCTATCCCAGCATCACGGCCGACCCGGGCGTGATGGAGTTCCTGCGCGACTACCTGCGCCTGGTCATCAGCGGCAACACCGATGCCTTCGAGATCGAGGCCCTGATGGACCACGACATCGAGACCATCACGCACGAGGCCCTGGTGCCTTCTCACAGCATCGCCCGAGTGGCCGATGCGCTGCCGGCCCTGGGCATCGTGGCCGCGGTGCTGGGGGTGGTGCACGCGCTGGGGTCGGCCAACCTGCCGCCGTCGGAGATGGGCGAGCTGATCGCGCACGCCATGGTGGGCACCTTCCTGGGCGTGCTGCTGGCCTACGGCTTCGTCACGCCTCTTGCCTCGCTGATCGAGCAGCGGGTGGCCGAAGGCATGAAGGTGTACCAGTGCGCCAAGGTCACGCTGCTGGCCAGCCTGAACGGCTATGCGCCGCAACTGGCGGTGGAATTCGGCCGCAAGGTGCTGTTCTCGACCGAGCGTCCTTCGTTCATGGAGCTCGACGAGCACGTGCGCGAAGTCAAGGCGCGCTGACGCCAGGATCGGGGCGCTGACATGAGCGAAGAAAAGAAGATCGTCATCAAGAAGGTGCATGGCGGCCACGGCGGCGGCCATCACGGCGGCGGCTGGAAGATCGCCTACGCCGACTTCATGACGGCCATGATGGCCTTTTTCCTCGTGATGTGGCTGCTGTCCATCTCCAGTCCCAAGCAGCGCGAGGGCATCGCCGAGCATTTCCGCATGCCGTTGAAGGTGGCCTTGAGCGGCGGCGAGAAGGTGGCCATGAACTCCAGCGTGGTGCCGGGCGGCGGCGCCGACCTGCAGCACGTGGACGGCGAGGTGAAGCTGGCCGAGAAGGACGACGACGCGGACGCCGATCGCCTCGACCAGATGAAGAAGAAGCTGGAGGACCTGATCGAGAACAGCCCCAGCTTCAAGCAGTTCCGACACCAGATCCTGATCGACATCACCACCGAGGGCCTGCGCCTGCAGATCGTGGACAACGACAAGCGGCCCATGTTCGATCTGGCCAGTGCACGCGTGCTGCCGCACATGCGCACCATCCTGCACGAACTGGGACCGTGGCTCAACGAGCTGCCCAACAAGATCACCGTGTCGGGCCACACCGACGCCGTCATCTATTCCAACGACCGCAACTACGGCAACTGGGAGCTCTCGGCCGACCGCGCCAATGCCTCGCGCCGCGAACTGCTGCTGGGCGGCATGGGCGACACCAAGGTGCTGCGCGTGGTGGGCCTGGCCGACAGCATGCACCTGGACCGCGCCGATCCGAAGAACCCGATGAACCGGCGCATCAGCATCATCGTTCTCAACCACCGCACGCAGGACCGGATCGAGCGGGAGAACAGCATGGACCCCACACTGGTGCTGCAGGGCAAGCTGCCGGTGAGGCCGTCCTAGGCCGCAACACATACAGCGCCGGCGCCGTCCGGCGATCAAGAAGACAAGACCATGGATCTCAGCCAATTCACCCAAGCCTTTTTCGTCGAGGCCGTCGAACTCCTGGGCGAGATGGAGCACCTGCTCCTCGAACTCGACCTGGATTCGCCCGACGCCGAACAGCTCAACGCCATCTTCCGGGCGGCGCATTCGATCAAGGGCGGCGCGGCCACTTTCGGCTTCACCGCGCTGACCGACACCACGCACCTGCTCGAAACCCTGTTGGACCGCGCCCGCCATGGCCAGCTCAAGCTCAGCTCGCCCATGGTCGACGCATTTCTGGAAACGAAGGACGCCTTGCAAGAACAAATGACGGCCTACCAGGCGGGCAACGAACCTGAGCCTGAACGAGTGGCGCACATCTGCGCCGTGTTGCAGCAGCTCGCCCTCGAGCATGGCAACGGCGAGCAGGCCTCGGCCCCGGCACCAGTGGCCGCGCCTGCGCCCGTGGCTGCACCGGCCGCCGAAGCCGCCGAAGCCGGCGAAGGCGGGGAGGGCGTGCTGAACGTCAGTTTCACCGGCCTGTCCGACAGCGAGACGAACCTGCTGTCCGAAGAGCTGGTCAATCTCGGCCAGGTGCTCTCCAGCACGCCCGGCAAGGGCTCCCTGGACGTGCGCCTGCGCACCGCCTGCGCGCCCGACGACATCGTGGCCGTGTGCTGCTTCCTGATCGACGAATCGCAGATCCGCATCCGGCGCGAGGCGCCGGCGGACGCCGTGGCGCAGCCCGCACCCGAGGCGGCCGTGCCCGTCGCCGCCGCACCGGTGGCCGAGGCCGTGCCCGCCAAGGTGGCGGCGGCTCCGGCGCCGGCCGCTGGCGGCGCCGCTGCGGCAACGGCGTCCAAGGAATCGAGCTCGATCCGCGTGGATGTGGAGAAGGTGGACCAGCTCATCAACCTGGTGGGCGAGCTGGTGATCACGCAATCGATGCTGACCCAGGCCGCCACCAGGCTGGACCCGGTGGCCTACGAGCAGTTCCTCAGCGGCCTGGGCCACCTGGAGCGCAATGCGCGCGACCTGCAGGAATCGGTGATGTCCATCCGAATGATGCCCATGGACTACGTGTTCAGCCGTTTCCCGCGCGTGATCCGCGACGTGAGCGCCAAGCTGGGCAAGCAGGTTCGCCTTGACACCTTCGGCAAGGAGACCGAGCTGGACAAGGGCCTGATCGAGCGCATCGTCGATCCGCTGACGCACCTGGTGCGCAACAGCCTGGACCACGGCATCGAGACGCCGGATCAGCGCACCGCCAAGGGCAAGGACGCCACCGGCCAGCTGCTGCTGTCGGCGCAGCACCACGGCGGCAACATCGTGATCGAGGTGAGCGACGACGGCGCGGGCCTGAACCGCGAGAAGATCCTGGCCAAGGCCCTGCAGAAGGGCCTGCCGGTGAGCGACACCATGCCTGACGAGGAGGTGTGGCAGCTGATCTTTGCGCCGGGCTTCTCCACCGCCGAGCAGGTCACCGACATTTCGGGCCGCGGCGTGGGCATGGACGTGGTCAAGCGCAACATCCAGGAAATGGGCGGCCACGTGGAGATCATCTCCCGCGAAGGCGCGGGCACCACCACCCGCATCGTGCTGCCGCTGACGCTGGCCATCCTCAACGGCATGTCGGTGAAGGTGGGCGAAGAGGCCTACATCCTGCCGCTGTCCTACGTGATCGAGTCGCTGCAGCCGCTGTCCGAGCACCTGCACTCCATCACCGGCGAAGGCCGCGTGATCAAGGTGCGCGGCGAATACCTGCCGCTCATCGAGCTGCACCGCGTGTTCGACGTGGCCGGCGCCCAGGACGACGCCACCCAGGGCATCCTGGTCATCGTGCAGGCCGAGAACAGCCGCTTCGCCCTGCTGGTGGACGAGTTGCTCGGCCAGCACCAGGTGGTGGTGAAGAACCTGGAGACCAACTACCGCAAGGTGCCGGGCATCTCGGCCGCGACCATCCTGGGCGACGGCAGCGTGGCCTTCATCATCGACGTGGGCGCCATGCCGCGCATCCGCCGCGCCCAAGCCGCGAGTGCCGTGGCCCTGGCCGACGCCGCGCGCACCGAAGCCGTTTCCGCCTGAGCCAGCCCCGGGCCCCGCGAGCCGTCGTGCCGCGCGGGCCTTCGATTCGTGAAAAACCGAGAGAGAACAAGCAATGGCCGTTGAAACACTCAGGAGCGCGCAGCACGATGACCTGGCCAACCTGATGGCGGGCCCCACCGGCTACCTGACCCACACGATGATGCTGGACGCACGCCGGCGCGTGGCGGGCTACCGGATGGCCTGGCACGAGCCTGCCGCCCAGGGCAAGTCGGGGCAGGCCGCACGCCTTACCGCGCTGGCCGACTACCTGGCCGAGCACCTCAACCCGCGCAGAACCGGCTGGCGGCTGGGCCGCACCTCGCTCTTCTTCGACGTCACGGCCGACCCCTCGCTGCTGGCGAGCCTGCAGTCGCTGCCGCAGGAGCACGTGGTCCTGTGCATCGGCCCGGAAGACTTCCTGCCCGAGGCGATTCCGGCGCTGCAGTTCATCCGCGAACATGGGTTCGGCCTGATGCTGTGCCGCGCGCCGGAGCTGCCCGGCCCCAGCCCGCTGCGCGACCTGCTGACGCATTTCGACGTGGGCGCTGGCAACCCCGCGCTGCTCGAGCGCATGGGCCGTGAGCTGGAGGAGGACGGCCTGCTGCTGCGCCCCATCATCACCGAGGCCGTCGTGGACACGGGCGAGGCGCCACAGAAGTCCGACGAGGTGGACGAAGCCACCATGCACCCCGAGTCGATGCTGATCGTGCGCCTGATGCAGATGCTCCAGCGCAACGAGGACGTGCGCCAGATCGAGGCCGCGCTCAAGCACGACGCGGTGCTCACCTACCGGGTGCTGCGCTACATCAACTCGCCGGCCATCGGGCCGGGCGTGGAGATCCAGTCGCTGCGGCATGCGGTCACCATGCTGGGCTACTCGCACCTGTTCCGCTGGCTGGCCCTGCTGCTGGCCACCAGCAACAAGGCCTCGACCTCGCCCTTCATGACGCGCAAGGCCATCATGCGCGGCCGGGCGGTGGAGCTCATGGGCAAGGGCATGCTCACGCCCACCGACGGCGACAACCTCTTCGTGGTGGGCATGTTCTCGCTCATCGACCAGTTGCTGGGCGTGCCCATGGAGCAGGTGCTGGCCAAGGTGCAGCTGGCCGAATCGGTGCAGCAGGCCATCCTGCATCGCCGCGGCGTGTACGGCCCCTTCCTGGCCTTGGCCGAAAGCTCCGAGCAGAACCCAGCGCAGACCGCGCGGCTGGCCGAGGACCTGTTCATGAGCCCCGGCCAGGTCAATGGCGCGGTGCTGTCGGCCCTGGTGTGGTCGCAGGAAGTGGGGGCCGCCGAGTCCCCGTACTGATGAAGGTGCGAGAAGGCGGACATTTGCCCGCCTGATCGGCCCATTGCATCGCCCGCCCGGCCCCTACATTGAAGCCTCGACTCCAGGGCGACCGTGAACACAGAATTCCTCTTCACCGAAAGCGACTTCACCCGCGTTCGGACCTTGATCCACCGGCGTGCCGGCATCGCCCTGGGCGAGCAGAAGCGCCAGATGGTCTACAGCCGGCTGTCGCGGCGCCTCCGCGAGCTGGGCCTGCCCGAGTTCTCCACCTACCTGGCCATGCTGGAATCGCGGCCCGATGGTGACGAGTGGCAGGCCTTCATCAACTCGCTGACCACCAACCTGACGTCCTTCTTCCGCGAGGCGCACCACTTTCCCGTGCTGGCCGACTTCGTGAAGCAACGCAAGCAGCCGCTGGAGATCTGGTGTGCCGCCGCGTCCACCGGCGAGGAGCCTTACTCCCTGGCCATGACGCTGATCGAGGCGCTGGGCGCATCAGCGGCCAGCAGCGCGCGCATCATCGCCACCGACATCGACACTGCGGTGCTCGCGCGCGCCGCGGCCGGTGTGTTCAACCTGGAGCAGGCGAGGGCGCTGGGCGAAACCCGCCTGAAGCGCTTCTTCAGCAAGGGCACCGGCGCCAACGCGGGCAAGGTGCGCATCCGGCCCGAAGTGGCGGCCATGGTGAAGTTCTCGCAGTTGAACCTGCTGGACCGCGCCTGGTCGGTGAAGGAGCCGGTGGACGCCATCTTCTGCCGCAACGTGATGATCTACTTCGACAAGCCCACGCAGAAGGAGATCCTCGACCGCTTCATGCCGCTGCTCAAGCCGGGCGGCCTGCTGTTCGCCGGGCACTCCGAGAACGCCTCGCTGGTCAACCCGGGCTTCAAGCCGCTGGGGCACACGGTGTATTCCCTGGGCGGCGCGCGGCGTGGGGTGGCGGCATGAGCGTTCTGGCCGCGAGGGCGGGCCAGATGGCCAGCCACCGCTACTTCGACCGCGACATCGGCTGCATGGCGGTCAAGCTGCTGCCTTCGGAGTACTACGTCACCGAGGACAACACGGCGCTGACCACCGTGCTGGGCTCCTGCGTAGCCGCCTGCCTGCACGACCCGCAGGCCGGCGTGGCCGGCATGAACCACTTCATGCTGCCGGCCGACGCCGACGAGCAGCCCCGCAGCCATGCCGACGCCATGCGCTACGGCGAATACGCCATGGACGTGCTGCTGCGCGAACTGCTGCGCTCCGGCGCCAAGCGCGAGCGGCTGCATGCTAAGGTCTTCGGTGGCGGCGCGGTGCTGCCCACCATGACCACCCTCAACATCGGCGACCGCAACGCCGACTTCGTGGTGCAGTACCTGCGAGAGCAGGGCATTGCCATCGCGGCGCAGGACCTGCGCGGGCCGCATGCGCGGCGCGTGTGCTTCCTGCCTTCCACCGGCAAGGCGGTGGTGCGCAAGTTGCGCACCCAGGCCGGCGTCCAGATGATCCAACGCGACGAGCAGGCGCTGATGCACCGGCTCGTCGGCGACGCAGCCCCGACCCCGGCGGCACGCCAACCAGCCAGCAGGCCCGCATGAGCAATCCCAAGATCAAGGTACTGTGCGTCGATGATTCGGCGCTGATCCGCAGCGTGATGACCGAGATCATCAACAGCCAGCCCGACATGACCGTGGTGGGCACTGCAGCCGACCCGCTGGTGGCGCGCGAGATGATCAAGGCCACCAACCCCGACGTTCTCACCCTCGACGTGGAAATGCCGCGCATGGACGGGCTGGAGTTCCTCGAGAAGCTGATGCGCCTGCGGCCGATGCCGGTGCTGATGGTGTCGTCCCTGACCGAGCGCGGCTCGGAGATTGCCTTCACGGCGCTGGAGCTGGGCGCGGTGGACTTCGTCACCAAGCCCAAGCTGGGCGTGCGCGACGGCCTGCTGAACTACACCGAGCTGATCGCCACGAAGATCCGCGCCGCCGCGGCCGCGCGCCTGCTGCCTTCGCGGCGCAACGCGGCAGCGAAGCCGGCCGGCAGCGCACACGTCGAGGCGCCGCTGCGCAGCCCGCTGCTGTCCACCGAGAAGCTCATCATCATCGGCGCCTCCACCGGCGGCACCGAGGCGATCCGCGACGTGCTCACGCCGCTGCCTTCGGACAGCCCCGCGGTGATGATCGCGCAGCACATGCCGCCGGGCTTCACCAAGTCCTTCGCGCAGCGCCTGGACGGCCTGTGCCGCATCACCGTGAAAGAGGCCGAGCACGGCGAGCGCGTGCTGCCGGGCTATGCCTACATCGCGCCGGGCGGCTTCCACCTGTCGCTGGCGCGCAGCGGCGCCAACTACGTGGCCCACCTCGACCAGGAGCCGCCGGTGAACCGGCACCGCCCCTCGATCGACGTGCTGTTCGACTCCGTCGCGAAGCATGCGGGGCGCAACGCCATCGGCGTGCTGCTGACGGGCATGGGCAAGGACGGCGCGGAGGGCCTGCTGCGCATGAAGCAGGCTGGCGCCTACACCCTGGCGCAGGACGAGGCCAGCTGCGTGGTGTTCGGCATGCCGCGCGAGGCCATCGCCCTGGGCGCGGCCGACGAGGTGGCGCCCCTGTCCGAGATGAGCCGTCGCGTGCTGGCCCACCTGCGCAGCTTCGGCGAGCGTGTGAACCGTGTTTGATTTTTGAAGACGAAACGAAATCTGTTGGAGCAACCGTGATTGACAAGAGCATCAAGATCCTGGTCGTGGATGACTTCCCGACCATGCGCCGCATCGTGCGCAACCTGCTGAAAGAGCTGGAGTTCCACAACGTCGACGAGGCGGAGGACGGTGCCGCGGGCTACGAGAAGCTGCGTGGCGGCGACTTCGGCTTCGTGGTCTCGGACTGGAACATGCCCAACATGGACGGGCTGACCATGCTCAAGACCATCCGCGCCGACCCCGCGTTGGGCAAGCTGCCCGTGCTGATGGTGACGGCCGAGGCCAAGAAGGAGAACATCATCGCGGCGGCGCAGGCCGGCGCCAACGGCTACGTCGTCAAGCCCTTCACCGCTGCCACGCTGGAAGAGAAGATCTCCAAGATCTTCGAGAAGCTGGCCAAGGAAGGTGCCTGACATGGCGAAGCAAATGCCCGAGGCCGCGGAACAGGGCGACACCGCCGAAGCGCTGCTGTCGCGCATCGGGCAGCTGACGCGGCAACTGCGCGAGGGCCTGCGCGAGCTGGGCCTGGACAAGCAGGTCGAGCGTGCCGCGCAGGCCATTCCGGACGCGCGCGACCGCCTGGCCTACGTGGCCACCACCACCGAGCGCGCGGCGCACCGGGCGCTCAACGCCATCGAGCTGGCCCAGCCCCTGCAGGAGCGCCTGGCCTCCGATGCCGGCGCGCTCAACGCCCGCTGGGACGAGTGGTTCGCCAACCCCATCGAGCTGAACCATGCCCGCGAGCTGGTGCTGGACACGCGCGGCTACCTGCAGGGCGTGCCCAAGACGGCGCAGGCCATCAACACGCAGCTGATGGAGATCCTGATGGCGCAGGACTTCCAGGACCTGACCGGCCAGGTCATCAAGAAGATGATGGAAGTGGTCAACGACGTCGAGACGCAGCTGCTGCAGGTGCTGATCGACAACACGCCGGCCGAGAAGCGGCAGGAAATCAGCAACAACAGCATGCTGAACGGCCCCCAGATCCACGCCGGCGCGCCCGATGCCGTGGCGGACCAGTCGCAGGTGGACGACCTGCTGGAGAGCCTGGGCTTCTAGTCGAACCCATTACCCGAGAAGCAGGCCTTTGCCGAGCTTCATCGGGCGATTGGTTCAGGCCTCTCCCTCGAATAATTTGTTCCGAAGCAGTCGCATTTTGCGGCTCGCGCTCGGAGCATGAATGTCAGAGGAAAGCGATCTCGAGAAGACGGAGCCAGCCTCCCAACGCCGCCTGGAGAAGGCGCGTGAGGATGGCAATGTGGCCCGCTCCCGGGAGCTGAGCACCCTGGTCCTGCTGGGTGCGGCGGTCGCCGGCCTGTGGAGCAGCGCCGGGTCGCTGGGCACCAGCATGCAGCACAGCCTGCGCGCCGGCCTGCACTTCGAGCGCGCCATCGGCTTCGACAACAACCGCATGCTGGCCCACGTGGGCAACATGGTGCTGGATGCGCTGCTGGCGGTCTTCCCGGTGCTGGCGGTGATGGTGGTGGCGGCATTGGTCGGGCCCATCCTGCTGGGCGGCTGGCTGTTCTCCACCAAGTCGCTCGCGCCTGACTTCAACAAGCTCAACCCCTTGTCCGGCATCGGCCGGATGTTCTCCACCCAGTCGCTGGCCGAGCTGGTGAAGGCGCTGGCCAAGTCCGGCCTGATCGGCGGCGTGGCCTGGCTGGTGATCAGCCGCGACCTGGACCATGCCATGGCCTTGCTCGCGCAGCCCGCCAGCGCGGCGCTGCCGCAGATGGTGTCGCTGGTGGCGCACGACTGCGCGCTGATCGTGGCGGCCCTGCTGCTGGTGGCGCTGATCGACGTGCCCTACCAGCTGTGGAACCACTACCGCAAGCTGCGCATGTCCAAGGAAGACCTGCGCCAGGAACACAAGGAAAGCGAAGGCAACCCGCACGTCAAGGGCCGCATCCGCAGCCAGCAGCAGCAGATGGCGCGCCGCCGGATGATGGCCGACGTGCCCAAGGCCGACATCGTGGTGACCAACCCCACGCACTTCGCCGTCGCCCTGAAGTACGACGAGCACGCCATGGGCGCGCCGCGCGTGGTGGCCAAGGGCATGGACGAGGTCGCACTGCGCATCCGCGAGATCGCCAAGGAACACAAGGTGGCGATCCTGGAGGCGCCGCCGCTCACCCGGGCCCTCTACAAGAACACCCGCCTGGGCCAGGAGATTCCCGCCGGCCTGTACAGCGCCGTGGCCGAGGTGCTGGCCTGGGTGTATCGCCTCAAGCGTTGGCAGAGCGAAGGCGGCGATGCGCCCAGCGAACCCGACGAACTGCCCATTCCCCCCGAACTTGAATACACCGTGAAGGCCGACTGAGCATCCACATGAATGCCATGACCCAACTGCTGCGCCAGCCGGCGCAGATCTTCCAGAACGGCCAGTTCAAGGGACTGACCGGGCCGATCCTGATCGTGCTGATCCTCAGCATGATGGTGCTGCCGCTGCCGCCGCTGCTGCTGGACCTCTTGTTCACCTTCAACATCGCGCTGTCGGTGATGGTGCTGCTGGTGAGCATGTACACGATGAAGCCGCTGGACTTCGCGGCCTTTCCGGCGGTGCTGCTGTTCTCGACGCTCCTGCGCCTGTCGCTGAACGTCGCCTCCACCCGTGTGGTGCTGATGCACGGCCACACCGGGCCGGACGCCGCGGGCAAGGTGATCGAGTCCTTCGGCCACTTCCTGGTGGGCGGCAACTTCGCCGTGGGCGTGATGGTGTTCATCATCCTGGTGGTGATCAACTTCATGGTGATCACCAAGGGCGCGGGCCGCATCGCCGAGGTCGGCGCGCGCTTCATGCTCGACTCCATGCCGGGCAAGCAGATGGCCATCGACGCCGACCTGAACGCCGGCCTGATCGACGAGAAGGCCGCCCGCCAGCGCCGCAAGGAAGTCTCGCAGGAATCGGACTTCTACGGCTCCATGGACGGTGCCAGCAAGTTCGTGCGCGGCGACGCGGTGGCGGGCCTGCTGATCATGGTGATCAACATCATCGGCGGCCTGGTGGTCGGCGTGGTGCAGCACGACCTGAGCTTTGCCGACGCCGGCAAGACCTACACGCTGCTGGCCATCGGCGACGGCCTGGTGGCGCAGATCCCGGCGCTGGTGATCTCCACCGCCGCCGGCGTGATCGTCTCGCGCGTGAGCACCGACCAGGACGTGGGCAACCAGCTCACCAGCCAGCTGTTCTCCAACCCGCAGGTGCTGCTGCTCACCGGCGGCATCATCGGCCTGATGGGCGTGATCCCCGGCATGCCCAGCTTCGCCTTCCTGGTGATCGCCGGCGGCCTGTTCTGGATCGCCCACAAGAAGATCAAGGGCGTACCCAAGGAAGCCGAGCAGAAGGCGCAGGCCGAGCGCGCCGCCGTTGCCGCCGCACCATCGGCCGAGCAGGCCGAGGCCAGCTGGGACGACGTGCAGCTGGTCGACCCGCTGGGCATGGAAGTGGGCTACCGCCTGATCCCGCTGGTGGACCAGTCGCAGAACGGCGAACTGCTGGGCCGCATCAAGAGCATCCGCAAGAAGATCGCGCAGGAACTGGGCTTCCTGGTGCCGGTGGTGCACATCCGCGACAACCTGGAGATCGGCCCCAACACCTACATCATCCGCCTCAAGGGCGTGGAGATCGGCCGCGGCGAGTCCTACCCCGACAAGTGGATGGCCATCAACCCCGGCCAGGTCACCGGCACCGTGCCCGGCGCGCCCACCCAGGACCCGGCCTTCGGCCTGCCGGCCGTGTGGATCGACGGCGCGCAGCGCCAGCAGGCGCAGATCTACGGCTACACCGTGGTGGACGCCTGCACGGTGATGGCCACGCACCTGAACCACCTGATCCAGACCCACGCGGCCGACCTGCTGGGCCGCCAGGAAGTGCAGCAGCTGCTGGACCAGATCGCCAAGACCGAGCCCAAGCTCACCGAGGACCTGGTGCCCAAGGTGCTCACGCTGAGCACGCTGCACAAGGTGCTGCAGAACCTGCTGGCCGAGGAAGTGCCCATCCGCGACATGCGCACCATCCTCGACGTGATGGCCGACAACGCGCCCACCGTGAAGGAGGCGACCGAGCTCACCTCGCTGACCCGCGTGGCGCTGGGCCGCTCGATCACGCAGCAGCTGTTCCCCGGCGACACGCAGCTGCAGGTCATCGGGCTGGACAGCCAACTCGAAGGCGTGCTGCAGCAGGCCATGAGCAACAACAGCGGCATCGAGCCGGGGCTGGCGGACAACCTGCTGCGCCAGACCCAGAGCGCGATGCAGCGCCAGGAGCAGATGGGCCTGCCGCCCGTGCTGCTGGTGCAGCACCCGCTGCGCACGCTGCTCGCGCGCTTCCTGCGCCGCAGCCTGCCGCAGCTCAAGGTGCTGTCGCACGCCGAGATTTCTGACGTTCACACCATCAAGGTCACCGCGATCATTGGAGGAAGAGTTTGACCACCACCAAAGCATTCAACGCAGGCGCAGCCGCCCGCAAGTTCTTCGCAATCAGCAGCCGCGAGGCCCTGCGACTTGCCCGTGAAGCCCTGGGGGCCGAAGCCATGGTGCTGAGCAGCCGCGTGCTGCCGCACGGCGTGGAAGTGGTGGCGATGGCCGCCGAACAGGTGGACGAGGCCGTGGCCCGTGCGCCCGGTGCGGCGCCCATTCCCGCGCCGGCGCCCCTGCCTTCGCCCGCGCCCATGCCGACCGTTGCACCTGTCTCCGCACCCGCCGTGGCGCCTGCCTACGCGTCCGGCACCGCGGTCGCACTGAGCCAGGCGATGGCGCGCGCTGTCGTTCCTGCACCCACCTTCGCACCCGTCGCGACAGCCGTGCCCGCGCCGCGCGAGTCGGCCGTCGCAGCACCGGTCGCACCTGCCGAACCCGCGGTTGCGGCAGCCCATGCCGCACCGGCCGGCGCCGAAGCCACCGACTCCGTCCTGAGCGAGCTGCACTCCATGCGCGGCATGCTCGAAGAGCAGATGGCCAGCATGGCCTGGAACGAGCAGCAGCGCCGCGACCCGGTGCGCGGCCGCCTGCTGCGCACGCTGCTGGGCGCCGGTTTCAGCGCCGGGCTGTCACGCGCCATGCTGGAGCGCCTGCCCACCGGCCAGAGCTATGCCAAGGGCATGGACTACGTGCGCAGCGAGCTGACGCGCGTGATGTCGGTGCGCGAGGACGAGGAAGCGCTGCTCGCCGAAGGCGGCGTGTACGCCCTGATGGGCCCCACGGGCGTGGGCAAGACCACGACCACCGCCAAGCTGGCCGCCCGCTGCGTGATGCGCTTCGGCGCCGACAAGATCGCGCTGGTCACCACCGACAGCTACCGGATCGGCGCCTACGAGCAACTGCGCATCTACGGCCAGATCCTGGATGTGCCGGTGTACGCGGTGAAGGATGCCGCCGACCTGCACCTGGTGCTCAAGGACCTGCGCGAGAAGCACGTGGTGCTCATCGACACCGTGGGCATGAGCCAGCGCGACCGCGCCGTCTCCAACCAGATCGCCATGCTGTGCAGCGGCGATCGGCCCGTGAAGCGGCTGCTGCTGCTCAACGCCACCAGCCATGGCGACACCCTCAACGAGGTGGTGCATGCCTACCGCAACGGCGCCGGTGGCGGCGAGCTGGCCGGCTGCATCTTCACCAAGGTGGACGAGGCCACGCACACCGGCGCGCTGATCGACACGGTGATCCGCCACCGCCTGACGGTGCACTACGTGTCCAGCGGCCAGAAGGTGCCCGAGAACCTGCTGCTGGCCGACCGCACCGCGCTGGTCGACGGCGTGTTCCAGCCGCGCCGGCATGCCGCCCTGTTCACCGCCGCGGGAGACACCGAGGCGCAGGACAAGAGCGCCGAGGTCGAGATCGCCAAGGCCCAGGCCGAGACCGACCGCCTGCGCCTGCAGTACCAGCAGCTGATCCGCGCCATGGCGCACGACGCCGAGGCGGTGGCCGATGCGGCCACTGCCTTGGGCGGCGCCGGCGTCGGCTTCGGGCCGGCGCACCAGCTGTGGCGCCAGGCCGGCAACGCCGACGCCGACCAGCGTGCGGTGCTCGAGACGCTGATGTCGATGGCGCGCGAGGAAGTCGCGGCCGGTTGCGGCCGCTACGTGCTGGCGATGAGCGGCCAGCTGGGCCTGCAGTCCAGCGAGAGCGGCGACCGCTACCTGTGCCAGGCCAGCCTGCTGCTGTCGGACCGCGACGGCCGCCCGCTGGCGGCGCCCCGCCAGTGGCTGTCCACCGCGTCGGTGCGCAAGCCCGGCCTGCGTCCGCTGCAGTGGCTGCGCGACCAGGACTTCGGCGAGAAGACGATGGTGCAACTGCTGCCACGCCTGCCGGCGGGCGATCAGATGGAGGCGCTGCAGGACGTGCGCTGGGTGTCGCGCGCGCTGGGTTCCACCTCGGTGGTCGACCTGCGCACCGGCTATTCGGCCGTGCTGTCGCGCTTGCCGCTGGACTTCGGCCCGGCCTTGCGCGTGCTGCACAAAGGCAAGCCCGCGCTTCAGGCGCTGGCCCAGGTGGAGGTGCGCCTGCGCTCCAGTGCAGAAGACGAGCCGGCCCTGCGCTGCGTGGTCACGCGTTTCACCGATCCGCGCAGCGGCAAGCTGCTTGCCCAGGGCTACGGCCTGAGCAACCTCGGACACGAGGTAAACGTGGACCAGCTCGCGCAATGGCTGGGCTGGGGCGCCGAGGCCGAGTCCTGCCTGCGCCTGGTGCGCCAGGGCCTGGCCCTGTGCGGCGGCATGGGTGAGCCGGGCGACCCTCACATGTTCAAGCGCCTGCTCATCGCGGCGCAGGTGGCCACCACCGTGTGGCGGGTGCAGGTGTCGACGCAGGCGTGGGCGGATCGCACGCGTACGCTGCTGGCGCAGCTCACCGGCAAGTCGGTGCGGCCCGGCCGGCCCGTGCCGGCCAGCGTGCTCTACACCGGCATGGACAAGCTCTTCTCGCTGCTGGACGCCCTGGGCACCGAGGCGTTCCAGCAGGCACCGGCTGCTGCCGTGGCGGCGGCACCCGCTGTACAACGCGACGCGGGCGCAAGCGCATCGGCATGAGCAAGATCGTTTCCGACCAGGCCGACGGCCTGCGCCGACTGCTGGCGCGTGCCCCGGTCCGCGTCATGGCCGTGGCCGGCCTGCTGCGCGGCATGGGCGTGACCTCGGTGGTGATGAACCTCGCGGCGGCGCTGGCGCAGCAGGGCCGCCAGGTGCTGCTGCTCGACGAGCACCACCCCGCGCCCGAATCCATCTGCAGCCTCTGGAACATCGCGCCCGCCGCGAGCCTGGCGGACGTGATGGCGCAGCGCATGGGCGTGGAAGACGCGATGGCGCGTGCCCCTTGCGGCGTCGGCGTGCTGCCGGCGCTGGAGCCGGTGAGCGCCCTCGACCCGGCGCGGCTGCAGCCGCACCAGGTGGTGCTGATCGACGCGCGGCTGGACCCCGCCGGCAACCTCTCGCCGCTGGCCCGCCTGGCGGGCGAACTGGTGCTGGTGCTGCGCGCGGATCCCACCGCCATCACCGCCACCTACGCAGGCATCAAGCGGCTGCACTACGCGCATGCGCTCAAGCAGCTGCGCTTCGTGCTCAACGGCATCGGCGACGTGCAGGACGCACAGCGCATCGGCCAGAACATGGCGCAGACCGGCAGCCGCTATCTCGGCGTGTCGCTGGAGTCGGCCGGCTGGGTGCGCTCGGACGCCGGCCTGGCCGCCGCGCGCCTGCAGCGCCAGACCGTGGTGGAGGCCTTTCCGGCCAGCCCCTCGGCCGAGGACCTGCGCCACATCGCCGTGGAGATGGGCCAGTGGCCCTGGCGCCCGGCGGAAGGACCGCAGCCGCGCCCCCAGCGGCCGGTCGCGCCGCAGAGCGCCATGAACCCGTCGAGTCTCAGCGCCGCCCTGGCCTGAGCAGACTGACAGACAGACAGACAGAAGACAAGGAACAAGGAGCTCCGTGTACACCGCACAGGGAACCATCGACAAATCGCATCTGCTGGCCCAGCATCAGCCCCTGGTCCGCCGCATCGCGCTGCAGATGATGTCCAAGCTGCCTGCCAACGTGGAACTCGACGACCTGATCCAGGTCGGCATGATGGGCCTGCTGGACGCGTCCAGCCGCTACGAGGACAACCGCGGCGCCCAGTTCGAGACCTTCGCCAGCCAGCGCATCCGTGGTGCCATGCTCGACGAGCTGCGCGCCAGCGACTGGGGCTCGCGCAACCTGCGGCAGCAGGCGCGCAAGGTCGAGCAGGCCATCCGCACGCTGGGGCACCAGCTGGGCCGCCCGCCCACCGAGGGCGAGATCGCCAGGGAGCTCAAGCTCAGCCTGGCGGACTACCAGCAGCTGCTGCAGGAAATACAGGGCGCGCAGCTTCTCTACGTGGAGGACTTCGCGCCGCCCGACGGCGGCGACAACCCGGTGCTGGAGCTTCGCTCGCAGGATTCGCGCGTCGACGACCCGATGCACATCCTGATGGAGAGCGGCTTCAGGACCGAGCTGGTGGAGGCCATCCGCAACCTGCCCGAGCGCGACCAGCTGCTGCTGAACCTTTACTACGAGGAAGAGCTGAACCTGCGCGAGATCGGCGCCATCCTGGAAGTGAGCCAGAGCCGCGTGTGCCAGCTGCACAGCCAGGCCATCAGTCGCCTACGCGCCAGTTTGAAAGAGCTGCTGTAGCCACAGCGCGCCGCGCGCCAGCCACAGCAGCGCGAACAGGCACGCGAAGACCACGCCCAGCTCGGTGGCGCTCACCGTTTCGGAGCGGCGCTGCCAGAAGTTGCGCGCAATGGGTTCCACGCGGCCCGTCCTGGCGTTGTAGCCGTCGCGGCCGATGCTGCCCACGTGCGAGTAGCAATCGGGCACCAGCAGCCCGTCCTGCGCGAAGGCGGCCGTGCGCGACTTCTCCAGCATCGCGAACACCAGCGCCACCTGGCTGCGGTAGGCGCTGACCAGGTAGTTGTCGGTGGCCGCGAAGTGGTACCACAGCAACGAAAGCAGCAGGCCGAAGAGCACCAGCAGGCCGAGGTAGAGGCTGTTGTCCTTGCCCAGCGAGTAGCCGAAGAGGGTGGCGCTGATGACCAGGAAGAAGTTGAAGCGCGTCCACATGCGGCCGAGGTGAGCCGTGAGGTAGTCGATCTTCAGCTTGTAGTCGGTGTTGAGCAGGTCGGTGGCGGAAGTGGCCATGGACTGATCCCTCCTGGGGCCTGCTGCCGTCTCCGTCGACCACCCGGCCCCGGGGTGGCTTGGCGGCCTTTCAGTTCTTGCGGGCTGGCATGAAGTCGGTGCTGTCCGGACGGCCTGACAGTCTCAGCGATGCCGAAGCGGGCGCGCTCTCGGCCAGCAGCTCGCCTTTGCGGAACACCTTCAGCCGTGCGGCCCGCAGCCGGATCGCCTCCACCGGATCCCGCGCCTGCAGCAGCACGAAGCTCGCATCGCAACCAGCGTCCAGCCCGTAGCCTTCGAGCCCGAAGATCCGCGCCGCATTCCCTGTCACCGCATCAAAGCACTGCCCGATCCCCGCCTGGCTCGTCATCTGCGCCACATGCAGCCCCATGTGCGCCACCTCCAGCATGTCCCCCGAGCCCATGCCGTACCACGGGTCCATCACGCAGTCGTGCCCGAAGCCGACGTTCACGCCAGCGGCCATCAGTTCCGGCACGCGCGTCATGCCGCGGCGCTTGGGATACGTGTCGTGCCGGCCCTGCAGCGTGATGTTGATGAGCGGATTGGCGATGACGTTCACTTGCGCCTCGGCAATGAGCGGCAGCAGCTTGCTCACGTAGTAGTTGTCCATGCTGTGCATGGAGGTGCAATGCGAGCCGGTCACGCGGCCCTGCAGGCCCAGCCGCTGGGTCTCGAAGGCGAGGGTCTCGATGTGGCGCGAAAGCGGGTCGTCGGACTCGTCGCAGTGCATGTCCACTGGAAGGCCACGCTCGGCCGCGATCTCGCACAGCAGCTTCACGCTCGCCGCGCCGTCTGCCATGGTGCGCTCGAAATGCGGAATCCCGCCCACCACGTCCACCCCCTTGTCCAGCGCGCGCTTGAGGTTGTCGACGCCGCCCGGGCTGCGCAGCACGCCGTCCTGCGGAAAGGCCACCAATTGCAGGTCGAGATACGGCGCGACGCGGTGCTTGACCTCCAGCAGCGCATCGACCGCCAGCAGGCTGGCGTCGCTGGTGTCCACGTGCGTGCGGATGGCCAGCAGCCCCTTGGCCACCGCCCAGTCGCAGTAGGCGAGGGCGCGTTCGATGAGTGCCTCCGCCTTCAGTAGCGGCTTCAACTCGCCCCACAGCGCGATGCCCTCCAGAAGCGTCCCACTCTGGTTGACGCGCGGCAGCCCGTAGCTGAGCGTGGCATCCATGTGGAAGTGAGGGTCGACGAAATGCGGACTCAGCAGCAGGCCCTGCGCATCGAGCTTCTCGCGGGCAGGGGCGTCGAGTCCCTCGGCGACTTCGGCGATGCGGCCGCCCTGCACGGCCACGGACATGTTCGTGCGTCCGTCGGGCAAGGTGGCGTTGTGAACGAGCAGATCGAGCATTTCAGCGCTCTCCCTTTCTGTAGGGCTTCATGAGGGCCTGCGGATAGCTGGCCTTGCGCGCCACCAGCACCAGCGCCAGGATCGACAGCAGGTAAGGCAGCATCAGGTAGAGCTGGTAGGGCAGCAGCGCGTCGCCCGATTGTTGCAGCCGCAGCTGCAGCGCGTCGAAAAAAGCGAAGAGCAGGGCGCCCAGCAGGGCCTTGCCGGGCCGCCACGAGGCGAACACCACCAGCGCCACGCAGATCCAGCCGCGGCCGTTGACCATGTTGAAGAAGAAGGCATTGAAGGCCGACAGGGTGAGGAAGGCACCCGCCACGCCCATCAGCGCCGAGCCGGCCACGATGGCGCCGGTGCGCATGCCCGCCACCGACACGCCCTGGCCCTCGGCCGCCTGCGGGTTCTCGCCCACCATGCGCAGCGCCAGGCCCAGCGGCGTGCGGTAGAGCACATAGGCCAGCACCGGCACGAGCAGCAGCGCGAAGAGCGTGAGTTCCGTCTGCGCCGAGAGAATGGGAATAGGGAGCCAGTCCATCGCCCCGAAGGGCGTGATGGTGGGCGGCGTGTTCACTTTCGGAAAGCTCACCCGGTAGCCGTAGTAGCTCAGCGCCGTCGCCAGCAGCGTGATGCCCAAGCCCGACACGTGCTGCGACCGCGCAAGCCCGACGGTGAGCAGCGCATGCAGCAGCCCGAACACCGCGCCCGTGAGTGCAGCCACCGCCACCCCGGCCCACAGGGGCGCGCCGGCATAAACCGCGAACCAGCCGGCAAAGGCGCCCGCCACCATGATCCCCTCGATGCCCAGGTTGAGCACGCCGGCGCGCTCGCACAGCAGCACGCCCAGCGTCCCCAGGATCAGCGGCGTGGCGATGCGCAGCACCGCCACCCAGAAGGCGGCGTTGCCGAGGATGTCCATGACGTCGCTCATGCCGCGTTCACTTCCACCGCAGCCGGAACTGCGTGAACAGCGCCGCCACGAGCACCGAGATGAGCGAGGCCGCCACGATGACGTCGGCGATGTACGTGGGCACGCCCACCGCGCGGCTCATGGTGTCGGCGCCCACCAGCACGCCGGCCACGAAGATGCTGGCGGCCAGCACGCCCAGCGGATGCAGGCCGGCCAGCATCGCGATCACGATGCCGCTGTAGCCGTAGCCCGGCGACATGTCGAGGGTGACGTAGCTGGTGCGCCCCGCCACCTCGATGGCGCCCGCGAGGCCGGCCAGCGCACCGGAGATCAGCGCCACCAGCACCACCGTGCGCGTCACCGGCACGCCGGCAAAGGCCGCGGCCCGCGAGTTGGCGCCCAGCGCGCGGATGTCGAAGCCCAGCACCGTGTGCTTGAACAGAAGCCACACCAGCACCGCCAGCACCCCGCCCCAGATGAGGCCGGTGTGCACCCGTGTCTGCGCGATCAGCCGGCCCAGTTCCAAGCCGTCCTGCAGCGACACGCTCTGCGGCCAGCCCATAGCAGTCGGGTCCTTCATGACGCCGTCGAGCAGGGCCGACACGCCCAGCAGCACGATGAAGTTGATGAGCAGGGTGGTTACCACCTCGTCCACGCCCAGCCGCGCTTTCATCAACGCCGGTCCCAGCAGCAGCAGGGCACCGGCGATGGCGGCGGCCAGCATCATCAGCGGGAACAGCACCCACAGCGGCCACTCGATGCCGGTGCCGCCGTGCAGCCCGCCCACCGCCACCGCGGCGAGGGCGCCCGCGTAGAGCTGCCCTTCGGCACCGATGTTGAACAGGCGCGCCTTGAAGGCGACGGTGGCCGACAGGCCGGTGAGGATCAGCGGAATGGCGCGGGTCAACGTCTCGCTCCAGCCGAAGACCGAACCGAAGCCGCCCTGCAGCAGCAGTGCGTAGGTGCGGCCCAGCGGCGCGCCGGCCCACAGCACCAGCAGGCCGCTCACCAGCATGGTGAAGCCGATGGCGCACACGGGCGCCAGCACCAGGGCGCTGCGCGAGGTGTTCTGGCGGCGCTCCAGCCTCATGCGGCCGCTCCCTTCGCGGGGCGGCGCGTGCCGGCCATGGCCAGGCCGATAGCTTCGCGGGTCCAGGCCGAGGCCGGGCGCGGCTCGCCGATGTGGCCGCCGTGCATGACCGCCACGCGGTCGCCCAGCGCGAGTACTTCGTCGAGGTCGTCGGAGATCAGCAGCACGGCGGCGCCCGCGTCCCGCGCAGCGATGAGCTGCTGCTGCACATAGGCCACCGCGCCGATGTCCAGGCCCCAGGTGGGCTGGTGCGCGACGATCAGCCGGGGCGCCGGTGGGCTGTCTTCGCGCGCCGTCTTGGAGGCGAGCAGCGAGCGCCCCAGGATCAGCTTCTGCATGTTGCCGCCCGAGAGCGAACGCGCCGGTGCATCCAGCCCCGCGCCGCGCACGTCGAAGGCCTTCTCGACCCGCTGCGCCTGATGGCGCGCCGCCGACCGCCGGACCCAGCGCAGGCCCGGCAGCAGCTTGCGCGAGAAGGCATCGGTGCGCAGCCGCTCGGAAACCACGTTCTCCCAGACCGGCAGGTCGCCGATGACGCCGACGGCATGCCGGTCCTCGGGGATGCGGGCCACGCCGCGTGCCACCAGGCGCGCAGGGGCCGCTGGCAGTGCACGTCCCATGAACTGCACCTTGCCACGCGCCGCGCGGCGCACCCCGCTCAGCACCTCGGCCAGCGCCACCTGCCCATTGCCCGAGACACCCGCAATGGCCACGATCTCACCGGCGCGCAGGCTCAGCGAGGCTTCGCGCAGGCGGTCGCGCCCATCGGCTTGCCGACCGGCTTCCTCTGTGCTCACATAGTCAAGCGAGCACACCACGTCGCCGACGTGCAGGGCGGGCTTGCGCTGCGGCGCCTGAACCGCATGGCCCACCATCCAGAGGGCCAACTGCTCCTGCGTGGTGCCAGCCGTGGGCGCCTGCGCCACCAGCTTGCCGTTGCGCAGCACCGCCACGCGGTGCGACACGCGCAGCACCTCGGGCAGCTTGTGGCTGATGAAGATGATCGAAAGGCCCTGCGCCACCATCTGCGCCAGCGTGGCGAAAAGGGCCTCGCTCTCCTGCGGCGTGAGCACCGCGGTGGGCTCGTCCAGGATCAGGATTCGCGCGCCGCGGAACAGCGCCTTCAGGATCTCCACCCGCTGCCGCTCGCCCACCGAGAGGCTGCCGATCATCGCATCCGGCGCCACGGGCAGGCCGAAGCGCTGCGCCACCTCCAGCAGCCGTGCGCGGGCGGCATGCCGCGAGGACCAGGGCTGCCACAGCGACTCGGTGCCCAACAGCACGTTGTCCAGCACGCTCAGGTTGTCGGCCAGCGTGAAGTGCTGGTGCACCATGCCGATGCCCGCGGCCAGCGCCGCCTTGGGCTGGCCGGGCGCCAACGGCTGGCCGAAGACCTCGATGCTGCCGGCATCCGCCGTGTAGTGGCCGAAGAGGATGGACATCAGCGTGGACTTGCCCGCGCCGTTCTCGCCCAGCAGCGCCAGCACCTCGCCGGCATCGAGCGATAGCGAGATGTCGTCGTTGGCCTGCAGCGCGCCGAAGCGCTTGCTGATGCCCTGGAGCGCGAGGACCGTCAAGGCCTCACGGCTTCCACGCCGCCAAAAAGGCCAGCAGCACCTTGGCCGAGTTGTCGGCCGCCACGTTCATGAAGGTGCCCATCTCGTTCTCGCCCTCGCCGCCGCCGGCCAGGTCGCTGAGCGAGCGGAAGGCCAGGTAGGGCACGCCGTTGCTGTGCGCCACCATGGCGGTGGCGGCGGTCTCCATGTCCAGCACGTTGGCCTGGAAGGTGCGGAAGGCGTACTCGCGGAAGGCCTTGTTGTCCACGAAGGCCTGGCCCGACACGCCGTTGCCGCCCACCACCAGCTGCGGCTTGTGGTTCAGGCACTTGCCGCTGGTGCCGCAGGAGGCCAGGTCCACGCTGCGCAGGCCGCGGGCGACCTCCAGCATCTTCGGATCGGCAGCGAACCAGAAC
The DNA here is from genome assembly GCF_900114785.1 of Variovorax sp. OV329. Classification (GTDB taxonomy): domain Bacteria; phylum Pseudomonadota; class Gammaproteobacteria; order Burkholderiales; family Burkholderiaceae_C; genus Variovorax. The sequence continues at coordinate 149,031 of NZ_FOUG01000007.1, read as the reverse complement.
TGCCGCTTCGGCTCGGTGTTGGCTGCGGTGCGGACCTCCACCGGGCGCGGGTACATCATCCCGAAGTTGGGCAGCGTCGCGTCCTTCATCCACGGCGGCGCGGCGAAGCGGCCAGGCGTCGTCTCGCGCGCCATCAGCACCTCCAGGTACTGGCCCCACTGCGTGGCCACGGTCACGTCGCCGATGTGCAGGGATGGGTTCACGCCGCCGGCGATGCCGCTGAAAACGATGCTCTTCACGTTGAAGCGGTCCAGCACCAGCTGCGTGTTCATGGTCGCGTTCACCATGCTGATGCCCGAGAGGAAGAGCACCACCGGCTGGCCTTCCAGCGTGCCAGTGGTGAACTCCACGCCGTTGAGCGTGGACTTGCGCGCACCCTGCACCCTGGACAGCAGCAGCGTCAGCTCGGGCTGGAAGGCCGAGATGACGGCGATGCGCGGCGTCTCGTCCAGTCGGACCGGCGTTCCGCCGCCCGGCACGCTGGCACAGCCGGCCAGCCAGGCGAAGGCGAGAAGCGCCAGGACGCGGCGCAGGCCGATGCCGAGGATACGCATCGGGGCTTACTTGGCGGCGCCGCTGGACTTGGGCTGGCCGTCGTCCACCTTCACGGTGAACTTGCCGGCGCGGATGTCGGCCTCCTTGGCCTTGACCTTGGCCGCCAGCTCGGCCGGCACCTTCTTCTCGAAGGTGCCCAGGGGCGAGAGTTCCGAGCCCTTGTTCTTCATCATCGAATAGGGGCCGTAGTCCTCGGCCGTGAACTTGCCTTCCTTCACCAGCTTGATGGCGCGGTCGACCGAGGGTTCCATGTTCCACAGGGCCGAGACCACCACCGTGTCGGGGTACTGGGCCTGCGTGTCGATCACGTTGCCGATGGCCAGCTTGCCGCGCTCCTTGGCCGCGTCGGACACGCCGAAGCGCTCGGCATACATCACGTCTGCGCCCTTGTCGATCATGGCGAAGGCGGCCTCCTTGGCCTTGGGCGGGTCGAACCAGCTGTTGATGAAGCTCACGCTGAACTCCACCTTCGGATTGACCTCGCGGGCACCGGCCATGAAGGCATTCATCAGCCGGTTGACCTCGGGAATGGGAAAGCCGCCCACCATGCCGATCTTGTTGCTCTTGGTCATGCCGCCGGCGACCATGCCGGTGAGGTAGGCGGGCTCCTGGATGTAGTTGTCGAACACCGAGAAATTGGGCGACTGCGGCTTGAGCGAGGAGCCCATCAGGAAGGCCGTCTTGGGGAAGTCCTTGGCGACCTGGCGAGCTGCCTTCTCCACGCCGAACACTTCGCCCAGGATGAGCTGGTTGCCGGCGGTGGCGTACTCGCGCATCACGCGCTCGTAGTCGGCGTTGGCCACGTTCTCGGTGGCCTTGTACTCGATCTCGCCGCGCGCCTCGGCGGCCTTCAGCGCCTTGTGGATGCGGCCCACCCATTGCTGCTCGAAGGGCACGGTGTAGACGGCCGCAACCTTGAGCTTGGCTTGCGCCATCGACAGGCCGGGCAGGCCTGCGGCGAGCGCGGTGGCCACGGCGGCCGAGCGAAGGATCCATTGACGGCGTTGTTGCTGATGCATTCTTCTTCTCCTCGTTGATGAATCGTTTCGCTTCGGCCCTGCTTTTTTTACTTGGTGCCGAAGATGCGGTCGCCGGCGTCGCCCAGGCCCGGCAGGATGTAGCCGTGGTCGTTGAGCTCGCGGTCGATGGCCGCCGTGTAGATAGGCACGTCGGGGTGCGCGGCCTGCATGGTCTTTACGCCCTCGGGGCAGGTCAGCAGGCAGACGAACTTGATGGACTTGGGCTGCAGTTCCTTCAGCCGCTCCACCGCCGCGACGGCCGAGTTGCCGGTTGCCAGCATCGGGTCGACCACCACGATGTCGCGCTCGTTCATCTCGCTGGGCATCTTGAAGTAGTACTCCACCGCGGTGAGCGTCTTGGGGTCGCGGTACAGGCCGATGTGGCCCACGCGGGCGCCGGGCACCACGCTGAGCATGCCGTCCAGGATGCCGGTGCCCGCGCGCAGGATGGACACGAAGACCAGCTTCTTGCCGTCGATGACCTTGGCTTTCATGGTCTCCAGCGGGGTCTCGATCTCGATGTCCTGCATGGCCATGTCGCGGGTGACCTCGTAGGCCATGAGCATGCTTAGTTCATTGAGCAGGCGCCGGAAGCTGTTGGTGGACGCGTCCTTGCGGCGCATCAGCGTCAGCTTGTGTTGAACCAGGGGGTGGTCGATCAGGTGGACATTGCTCATGGTCGAAAAGCGGACGCCGGGGCGCCACTGCATGTAGTAGTTATTGAAGGGGAGGTGCCGAGTCTAGAAGACGGTGCCGTCGCTTTCGATCTGCAGGGGTGGCAAACCGTCTCGCAAGCGCTGTGCCAGCGCGCGGCCGGCGGCCCAGGTTCCGCCCTCCAGCACGCAGGCCAGCGGCAGCTGCTCGACGGTGCGGTTCATCTGCTTGCGCACGCGCGGGGCCAGCTCGTCCAGCAGCGCCACGGTGAGCGCGCGCCATTCGACGATGCACTCGTCGCCCACGCGCCAGGTCTTCTGCAGCAGCGCCGGGTCGGCCGGCAGCAGCACGCCGCTGTCCAGGAACAGGCCGCCGTTGCGGTACTCGGGCAGGCCGGTGAGGGCGTCCAGGCCGCGAACCTTCACGCCCGCCCATTCGAAGGGCTCCAGCAGCGAGTAGGTGAGCCACTGCGAGAGCTTGTGGAAGGGCATCCAGCCGCGCGTGAGGCCAGGGCCTTCCACAGCACTGTGCCGCCAGCAGTCGCCCAGTGCCAGCTTGGGGTCGCCCGAGGGAATGCGGCCGCTCGAGTCGCTGCCGTCGGCGGCCAGGCTGTCGATGCTGTTGGCGGCCGGCCAGATGCCCGAGAGGCTGTCCAGCAGCAGGCGCAGGATCTGGTGCGCCGTGACTTCGGCGGTGGGCGGCGCTTCGGGGCCGTAGGGGCCGACCAGCTCGTCGAAGAGCCCGCCGGGGCGCCCGTCCTCGCCGAAGAGTTCGGGTTGCTCCTGCAAGGTCTCGCCCAAGCGGCGCAGCAGCGTGGCGCGACTGGCCAGTCCCAGCAGCGGATTGACCTCGCTGACCTGGAAGGCCGCGCCCAGCCGGTCGGTGATGAGGCCACGCAGCCCGGCGGCGTCCACCTGCAGCGGGCGATTCGGGTTGGAGGAAAACAGGCCGCTGGTGAAGGCATGGAAGCTCGCCACCGCCAGGCCCTCGGACCGCGCCAGCCGCTGGCCGGTGGCGGTCTCGACGTAGTGCCAGGTGGCGCCCGCGCCTGCATCCAGCAGCACGCTCACCACCGCCAGGTCGATCTGCACCCGGGCGCGCTCGCGCGGCGTGACCGAAGGTCCCAGCAGGCGGTCGAGTTCCTTGCGCCGGTCCACGCCGCCCGCCTCGAAATGACGCCAGCGGCTGTGATAGGGGATGTTGTCCCAGGGGTAGCGCTCGCGCGTCAGCTCGGCCACCGCGCGGGCGGCCTCGTCGAAGGCACTTTCCTCGCCGATGCGGAACCACTTCGATTCGCCCCGGCGAGCGCGCGCAAGCAGGGCATGCGCGCGCTCGCGGACGGCGCGCGTGGTTCGCAGTACGTCGACCGCGCCTTCGTTCTGGCTGGTGTCGGGCTCGAACTCCAGCGTCGGGTCCACGTGGCCGGCGTCGTCGGCGCCCTGCACGGCGCGGTTGTGGGTGGGCCGGTCGGGGTCCAGGCCGTAGTTGTCCTTCATGCGTGCATTTCCTTCTTCATGCGTCCAACCCCCGACCCTTGGCTTTCTTCAATTCTTCCGCGTCCGGCACCACGCCCGGGGTGAAGTAGCCGGCGGCCATCTTGGCGTCCATCTCGACCCGGGCGTCCGCAGGAATGAGCTCGTCCGGGATGTTGACCCGCGTGCCGATCTCGATGCCCGCACCGGTGATGGCGTCGTATTTCATGTTGCTCATCGACACCAGGCGGTGGATCTTGCGCACGCCCAGCCAGTGCAGCACGTCGGGCATCAGCTCCTGGAAGCGCATGTCCTGCACGCCGGCCACGCACTCGGTCCGGGCGAAGTACTGGTCGGCGGTGTCGCCGCCCACCTGCCGCTTGCGCGCGTTGTAGACCAGGAACTTGGTCACCTCGCCCAGCGCGCGGCCTTCCTTGCGCGAATAGGAAACCAGGCCCACGCCGCCGCGCTGCGCCCCCATGATGCATTCCTCGATGGCGTGCGTGAGGTAGGGGCGGCAGGTGCAGATGTCCGAGCCGAACACGTCCGAGCCGTTGCATTCGTCGTGCACCCGGGCTGTCAGTTCCACCTCGGGGTTGGCCAGGTCGTTGGGCTCGCCGAAGATGTAGACGGTCTGCCCGCCGATGGGCGGCAGGAAGACTTCCAGGTCGGGCCGCGTGACCAGTTCGGGGTACATGCCGCCGGTCTCCTCGAAGAGCACGCGGCGCAGGTCGTTCTCGGAGCAGCCGAAGCGCTTGGCCACGCCGGGGAGGTACCACACCGGCTCGATGGCCGCCTTGGTGACCACGGCTGCCCCGTTGGCGGTGAGGAACTTGCCATCGGCCTTCAGGCGGCCCTTCTGCAGCGCCTCGATCACCTCGGGCAGGATCACATGCGCCTTGGTCACGGCGATGGTGGGGCGGATGTCGTAGCCGGCCGCCAGTTCGGTAGCGAAGACCGAGGACACCGTGGCGCCCCAGGGGTCGATGGAGACGATCTTGCCCGGCTCCAGCCACTGCGGATAAGGCCCGATGGTGTCGGTGGGCGAGGTGTTGGTGAGGTCCGCCTTGTGCTGCGGGTTGAGCGCGCCCGCCGCCACGGCCAGCGCCCGGTACACGCTGTACGAGCCGCTGTGCGTGCCGATCACGTTGCGGTGCGAACGCGTGGTGGTGGTGCCCACGATGGGCCCGCGCTCGGCCGGGGTGGGCGCGCCCCAGCGGATGGGCAGCGCGCCGAAGCCGCCGGCATGCGAGGTCAGCCGGATGTGGCGCGATCCGGAAGAAGGGTTGGGGGGAGGGGAGGCGGTACCGGAAGAAGCCGGCACGGGAGTGGTCGGGGTTGCGTTTGCAGTGGAGTCAACGGACATTGCAGGCCCTCAAAAACTGCAATGTATCGAGCACCCCTGCGGCTGGCAAGGGCGCTCGGGGCCCGCGGGCTCAGCGGATGCCCATGGCGCGGTCCAGCGACAACAGCCCCGCGCCGCGGCCCGCCAGGTACAGCAGGATCGCGGCCCACGACAGGTGCGTGGGCCATGCGTCCGGGTAGACGAAGAGCTGGATCACCAGCGTCATGCCCAGCAGTGCCAGCGCCGACAGGCGCGTGAACAGGCCCAGTACCAGCAGCAGCGGGAAGAGATGCTCCGCGTACGCCGCGAGATGCGCCGCCACTTCGGGCGGCAGCAGCGGCACCTTGTACTCGGTGCGGAAGAGTTCGACGGCGCTGTCGGTCAAGGTGAGCAGGCCGCTGACCTTGGTGCGGCCCGAATAGAAGAAGATGGCTGCGATGCTGATGCGGCAAGCCAGCGCCAGCAGGTCATGCGGGAGCCAGCCTTGCAGCGCATCGGCCAGTGCGTTCCAGCGGCTGCGCAGGCCGCGGGGGTCCGGGGCTCGAGGCGTGGCGGTGATTTCGGCATGGGTGGCGATGGGCTTCATGACGGACTCCTTGGAAGGTCTGGAAGATCGACGGTGAGATCGGCCGTGAGTGCGCCGGAGTGCAGCAGGCGGGCCAGCACCGCGCCGGGGTCGGCCTGCGGACCGGCCTGCAGGGCGGCTTCGATGGCGTCGCCGAAGCCGCGGCCCTGCGCGCAGGCGTCGAGAAAGGCGCAGTCGGCCCGGTCCGCCGCAAACCAGCCGACCGTGTGTTCGGGGCGGGTCAGCAGCGCCCCTTCGGCGTGCCAGTCCAGCGCAGCGGGCACGTCCGCGTCCGCCAGCCGGTTGCGCTGCCAGATGGAGAAGACGGGCTGTTCGTCGAACCAGGCCCATCGCGCGGCGGGATGCGGAGCAAGCCGGCACTCCATCAGCGACTCGGGCTGCAGGCGGGCAAGTTGCGCGGCGTCCACCGGCAGGGCGTCGCCGGCCCCATGCGCTTCGGTCCAGAAACGGTCCAGCCGGGCGACATCGGCAAGATAGGGCAAGCCCGCCGCCGGAGCAAAGCCGCGCAGGAAGCCTGAAAAGCCTTCGCCGTAGTCCATCAACATGCCGTCCGCCGGCAGTTGGCCTCGCGCGAAGATCGCCGCCGCTGCGCGGAACCAGTCACGCCCCACCAGGCGCATGACGCTCGGGTAGTTGGCTTCCAGCGCATCGATGCAAGCCTTCATCACCGTGTTGCGGTAGACGGCGAAGGCAGGCTGCGCGGCCCATGCGGGCGCAGGCGGCGCATTGCCGTGCTGCGCGAGCAGGGCGCTGGCGAATTCGTCCTGGAAGATGGCCAGGGAGCGCATGTTTCAGGCCTCGGAGCTTTCTGTGGCGAGCGCGAGTTCCTCGCTGGCCACCTGTTGTTCCGCGAGCAGTTCGCCGAACGCCGGCAACTTGCCGTCCCGCTCGATCAGCGTTGGGCGCGGACCGCAGCGTCGCACCAGCCGCCTGTACAAGCGCCACACCTCGGGAGCGACCGCCTCGTCATGCGAGTCGATCAGCAGGCCGGCCCCCAGGGCCGGGTCGCGCGAATGGCCGGCGAGGTGGATCTCGGTGATGGCCCCGGCCGGCACGCGGTCGATGTAGCCGCCGGCATCGAAGTCCAGGTTGCTGGCCGATACATGCACGTTGTTCACGTCCAGCAGCAGGCCGCAGCCGGTGCGGCGCGCCAGCTCGGCCAGGAAGTCGACTTCGTCCCACGCATGTTCGTCGATGTGCAGGTAGTGAGCGGGGTTCTCGACGGCGATGCGCCGACCGAGCGCATCCTGCGTGCGCTCGATGTTGTCGGCGATGCGCTGCAGGGCGTCGTTGCTGCGCACGACGGGAAGCAGGTCGGGCAGGTAGTGGCCGCGCCAGCGCGACCAGGCCAGGTGCTCGGACACCAGCACCGGCTCGATGCGCCGCACCAGGCCGGCCAGGCGCGCCAGGTGCGAGGCGTCGGGTGCTTCGTCCCCGCCGAGCGAGAGCGACACCCCGTGCAGGGACACCGGGTGCGCCGCACGAATCGCTTCCAGCCAGTGCAGGCGCGGCCCGCCGGCGACGAAGTAGTTCTCGGGATGCACCTCGAACCACAGGCCCGGGCGGCTGCAGGCCAGCGCGCCATCGAAATGCTCGGGCTTGAGCCCGAGGCCGGCCAGGATCTTCTGCTCCGTCATGTCGGGCCGCGGCTGCCGGGGGCTCAGGACTTGATCGGTGTCAGCGAGCCCATGCCCTTGGGGGTCTTGATGGAGGCGCAGGTGCCCGCAGGCACGTTCTTCCAGGAATTGCCCTGGTAGTCCATCTTGGAGGTGCCGGCACAGGTGGTGCCGGGTCCAGCCGCGCAATCGTTCTTGCCGGCCATGGACACGCCGTAGCACTTCTCCATGGCGGTCTTGTCCTGCATGGCGGGCTTGGCGTTGTCCTGGGCGAAGGCGGCGCCGGCCACCAGGGCGCTGAGGCTGAGGGCGGTGATGGCAAAGGGACGGGTGTTCATGCTGAGTTCCTTGGGGTGTGGATGTTGCCGAATCGACCGCACCTGAATCGGCTCGGTCGTGCCTAGTTCGCCTGCTGTGTTCGGGCGGTTACGACACGCGGCACAATTCGCCCGGGTTTCTTTTTCGAGGCCCGCGTAACCCTTGGCCTTCATGACTCGAATACCAGAGGCACACCAGGCGCAGCCGAGCGACATCGAAGCAGTCCTGCGGACCTTGTTCCTGCAAGGCCTGGACGGCGATGCCGTGGCCTACCGCGCCTTTCTGCAGAAGTTGAGCCGGCATCTGCGTGCTTTTCTGGGCAAGCGCCTGTTCGGCTGGCCCGACGATGTGGAGGACCTTGTCCAGGAATGCCTTCTTGCCATGCACAACCAGCGTCACACCTATCACAGCGACCAGCCGCTGACGGCCTGGGTGCATGCCATTGCGCGCTACAAGATGATCGACCTGCTGCGCTCGAAGTCGGGGCGCGAGGCGCTGCACCTGCCGCTCGATGACGCGTCCGACCTGTTCGCGGACAACGATGCCAGCGCCGGCGAGGCCCGGCGAGATGTGCAAACCCTGCTGGGCACGCTCCCTGAGCGCCAGCGCCTGGCCATCGTGCACACCAAGCTCGAGGGCCTGTCGGTGGCCGAAACGGCCAGCCTCACCGGCATGTCCGAGTCGGCGGTGAAAGTGAATGTGCACCGGGGCCTGAAGGCGCTGGCCCGGTCATTGAAGGAGAAAGCATGAAGACCGACGACCTGATTGGCATGCTGGCCACCGGCGTCGAGCCCGTGCCGCGCAAGGCTGCCACTCGCCGGCTGGTCTGGGCGCTGCTGGCGGGCCTGCCGATTGCAGCGCTGGTGATGCTCACCCAGTTCGGTCTGCGGCGCGACCTGGTGCAGGCCATGTTCTGGCCCATGCTGTGGATGAAGATCATGTTTCCCTTCTTCATCGCCTGGGGCGGCTTCGTGCTGGCGCAGCGCCTGGCGCGGCCGGGGGTGCGCATCGGACACGCGTGGCTCACGCTGGTGGTGCCCGTCGTGCTCGTCTGGGGCATGGCGCTGGTGCGCTGGTTCGGTGCGCCCGAAGGCGAGCGCATGGAACTGCTGATGGGCCAGACCTGGAGAAGCTGCGCCCTGAACATCGCGCTGATTGCGCTGCCGGTGTTCGTGGCCGGCATGCTTGCCCTCAAGGGCCTGGCTCCCACACAGCCGGCCTGGGCCGGTGCGGCGGTGGGCGCGCTGGCGGGTGGGGCGGGAGCCACTGTCTACGCCCTGCATTGCACCGAGAGCACCGCACCCTTCCTGGCGGTGTGGTACCTGGCCGGCATGCTGATCCCGGTGCTGGCCGGCGCGCTGCTCGGGCCGCGGCTGCTGCGCTGGTAGCGGCGCGGCAGCCTTTCCAGCAGGTTAGAAGTCTTCCAGCGGCAGGCCGACGTAGTTCTCGGCCAGCGAGGTCGATGCGGCCTTCGAGTGCACCAGGTAGTCGAGCTCCGCTTCCTGGATCTTCTGGCCGAACTCGCCCGTGTCCGGGAAGCGGTGCATGAGCGAGGTGAACCACCAGGAGAAGCGCTCGGCCTTCCATACGCGGCACAGGCACAGGTCGGAATAGCGGTCCAGCGCCGAAGCGCTCTTCTCGCGGTAGTAGATTTCCATCGCCCGCGAGAGATAGCCCACGTCGGCGGTGGCCAGGTTCAGTCCCTTGGCGCCGGTGGGCGGCACGATATGCGCTGCGTCGCCGGCCAGGAACAGGCGGCCGAAGCGCATCGGCTCGGCCACGAAGCTGCGCAGGGGCGCAATGCTCTTTTCCAGCGAAGGGCCGGTCACCAGGCGTTCGCGCGCCTCCGGGTCGAGGCGGTTGCGCAATTCGTTCCAGAAAGCCTCATCGCTCCAGTTCTCCACTTTTTCTTCGAGCGGCACCTGCACGTAGTAGCGGCTGCGCGTGGCGCTTCGCATGCTGCACAGGGCGAATCCGCGCGAGGTGTTGGCGTAGATGAGTTCGTGCGACACCGGCGGCACGTCGGCCAGCACACCCAGCCAGCCGAAGGGGTAGACCTTCTCGTAGGTGTGCAGCGAATCGGGCGGGACGCTGGCGCGGCTCACACCGTGGTAGCCGTCGCAGCCGGCGATGAAGTCGCATTCGATCTCATGCGTGGCGCCGGCCTTCTGGTAGCGCACGCGCGGGCGGGTGCCGTCGAAGTCGTGCAGGCTCACGTTGGCCGCTTCGTAGACGGTGGCAAGGCCCTCGGCCTCGCGCGCCTGCATCAGGTCGCGCGTGACCTCGGTCTGGCCGTACACCGTCACCTGCTTGCCGCCGGTGAGGCCGTGCATGTCGATGCGGTGGCGTGCGCCCTTGAAGAGCAGCTCGATGCCTTCGTGCGGCAGCCCCTCGGCATGCGCGCGTGCATCGACGCCGGCACGCTGCAGCAGGTCCATGGTGACCTGCTCGAGCACGCCGGCGCGGATGCGGCCCAGCACATACTCGCCGCTCTGGCGCTCCACGATGATGTTGTCGATGCCGGCCTTGAACAGCAGCTGGCCCAGCAGCAGGCCCGCTGGCCCGCCTCCGACAATGACGACCTGAGTCTTTTTCATGATGGCAATTCGCTTGAGTCTCCGAATGGAGCGAGCGTAGGCCGCCGCACGCGCGCCAGGTAGGGGCGTCCATGCCCATTGTGCGATGATGGAACGCCGTGCGCGATGATCGCGCAACGGCGCATCGGCTCCTAGCAAAAACCACTCCCGACCGCCACGTTGCCGCCATGACCATCGACATCGCCAAGGCCGACTTCATCGAGGGCATCGCCAAGGGTATGGCGGTGCTGGAGAGCTTCGACACCGAGCGCCAGCGCCTGAACGCCACGCTGGCGGCCGAGCGTGCCGGCCTGACGCGCGCCGCGGCGCGCCGGCATCTGCTTACGCTGGCGCACTTGGGCTACCTGGAAACCGACGGCAGCTATTTCTGGATGTCGCCCAAGGTGCTGCGCTTCTCGGGGACCTATCTGTCGTCCTCGCGCTTGCCTCGCACACTGCAGCCCAGCTTGAACAGGCTGGCGGCGCAAACGGGGGAGTGGTTCTCGGTGGTGGTGCTCGACGGCGACGAGGTTGTCATCGTTGCGCGAAGCGGTTCGCCGAGCACGCCCACGCGTGTGCTGGCCTATGGCCTGCACCTGGGCGCGCGGTTGCCGGCGCACGCCATGTCCACGGGGCGCGTACTGCTGGCCGCGATGAGCGGCGCCGAACTCACGCGCTGGCTCAAGGGCCGCACGCTGCCGCGCCTGACGCCGCACACCATCACGCAGGCCAAGGCCTTGCGCGACGAGATTGCCAAGGTGCGTGCGCAGGACTTCTGCATTGCGACGGAGGAACATGAGATCGGTGTGCAGGCGCTGGCCATTCCTCTGCGCAACATGCAGGGCAAGACCGTGGCCGCACTCAATGTGGTCTTGTCGGGGACGATGCGAAGCGATGCCGTGATCGAGAGAGAATTGCTGCCTCATCTTCAGACCGCCGCACACGAAGTTCGAAGTTTGTTGTGAGCGAGTTGAAAGAGCGCCAAAAAGCGCGCTATAATCTGAGGCTTGTTCCCCGATAGCTCAGTTGGTAGAGCGCCGGACTGTTAATCCGTAGGTCCCTGGTTCGAGCCCAGGTCGGGGAGCCACTGAATACAAGGTGGTTCCTGGAAAGCCCGCTACAGAATATGTAGCGGGCTTTTTCTTTTGGGCGCCGGTCATCCTGCGCTGTGAGAGCGAGCCACGCCGTACGGCGTCGCGGCAGTGCAGTGCGACATCGAACTGCGGCTCGTCCGTCCAACGCGTGGGAGGACGCGCAGGTCGGCCTGATCGCGGTGTTGTCGCTGGCGGGCGTCCAGGATGTCACGCAGCCTCCGCTGGCGCGTCGCAAGTAGGCGCGTTGGGCCAGACGGTCAGGGAGATAGCGTTCGCGCCTCGGCTACTCAGCCCTTCGCAACGGCGGCAACCAGGTCGATCTCGACCGATGCCGACTTCGGCAGCTGGATGACGCCCACCGAGGTGCGGCTGTGCGCGCCGGCGTCGGCGCCCAGAATGCTCAGAAGCAGGTCGGATGCAGCGTCCGCAACTTCGCTTTGCTGTGTGAAGCTCGGCGCAGACTGGACGTAGACACCGATGCGCATGATCCCTTCAATGGGTTCGAGCGAGCCGAGGCTGCGCTTGAGCAAGGCCAGTGCCCGCATGATGCAGATGCTCGCGCCCATCCGTGCTCGCTCCAGCGGGACCTCGGCCCCCACCGCCCCGGTGACCACCACCGTATCGCGCACCCGGGGAATCTGGCCGCTCACGAAGACGAGGCCACCGTGGCGCGTCAGCGGGACATAGTTGCCGCCGATCTTGATCTCGTCGTCGAAGGAATAGCCGAGCCTGTCGGCGGCTTCCTTGAATCTTGAATCGCGTGACATGTTTTCTCCTCGAAAGTAGGGATCTCGAACCCGAAGGCCGTCAACTTGCGCGCAGCAGGCGAGCGAACTCGACGGCCGCCTTCTTCAGCGCATTCTCGGCGGGTGCAAGCTTGCTGAACCGTGACACCAGCTCGGTGATCGACGAAAAGTAGCCTGCGTTCAGCGCCGCCAGCTGCTGTCCGGTCTGCGCGTCTATGGCTTCGATCTCCACGGCCGCCCCACCGCGATCGAGCGGGACGAACAGCACCAGCGCGCTCACTGTATTGAGCGCGGGCGATACGGGCTCCACGCGGGTGATCGCTGCGCGCAACATGACGGCCCGACCATTGGAAACGGGCGGCAGGGCATCCACTTCTTGTCGAATCGCAGCCTCCAGCCGCCTCGAAAGTGCACGCCTTTCTTCGTCGACGATGTCGGCGCGCTCGGGCGCTCGCCACTGCACCTCGGCGAGCGTGACCTGGGACGGATCGACGGGTCCCGAGGCACGACGCGCGGCCGAAGGATCGCCCGTGACGGAAAGCCCGTCGTAGGTGCTGAGAAAGCCGCTCGGGTTGGCTGTCATCACCGAGCTGCAAGCTGTCGCTGCCATCGCCAAGAGCAGGGGCATGGCCCGGATTCCGGCCCGCAGCCTCGCGCGAAGGAGGGAGCCGGACGCCGTTCGGGCTGTCCGCAGTTTGCGGTTGAAGGAAAATCGTTCCATGGGTTCTCCACAAAGCAAGGATGAAGTCATGGTATTGAGGCCCGCACGCTCTGGATTGCCCGCGCACGCCAATGCCTGAACATCTCGCGCCATGATCGGGACAAGACCAGCTTGGCTGCCGGCCGCGACCGTGCGCAACCAGCTCCAGGGCCTGGCCACGCTAGGCCTCGACATGGGACGGCTGCGCGTAGCGGTGGGACCGATTCCTGAAGGCGCAGACGCACTGGTGCCGCAGCAGACCTATCTGACACTTTGGCGTGAAGCGCAGGACATGTTTGGCGACGAGGCGCTGCCCACGGCGCTGGCAATGGCCATCCCCTTTGGAGCCTTCGGTGCGCTCGACTACCTGGTGGGGAGCGCCGAGACCCTGGGCGGCGGCGTCGAGTCGGCCCGCCTCCACTTTGCGATGGTGGCCAGCGACGTGTGGCTGGACCTGCACCATCTCGAGGACGGCACGCACGTCGTCCAGGTTCGCGGCCTGGCCGACCTGACGGTGGTTCCACTCGAGTTCACCTTGGCTTCGATCTTCGGGCGCCTGCGCCATCTGAGCGGCGGCCGCTTCACACCGTTGCGGGTGGGCTTGCCGCTCGCGCGCCCGCTGCACGATCCGATCCGGGAGCGCATCTACGGCACTTCGATTCGGTACCACTACCCTTGCGCAGAGATCGCGATCTCTGCCGACGACTGGGACAGCGCCTGCATTGGCGCGGATCCGTATCTTCACTCGACACTCAACCAGTTGGCGAAGCAGTTGCAGGCCCACCGTCCCGCCGACTCGGCCCTGGAGAGTGCTGTGCGGATGCGACTGCGTGGCGCGCTGGCACAAGGCCAGGCCGACGTCGACCAGATGGCGCGGTTGCTCGGTGTATCCGAGCGCACGCTGCAGCGCCGCTTGAGCGAAATCGATCGTAGCTACACGCAGATCGTCGAGGACTATCGCCGCGAAGAATCGGCGAGATTGCTGTCCGATCGCAGTCTGCATCTGACGGAGGTGGCCAGCCGCCTGGGGTATGCGGAGCAGACTTCGTTCACGCGCGCGTTCAGGCGCTGGTATCAGACCACGCCTGCCAACTGGCGCCTGGGCCACGGCTGAGCATCCGGTGGCGAGTCGCGACAAGACCGCCCGCGGCCAGACCTGGGTCGCTGCGCGACCGAAGCTGCCGCAGCCCGGCGTTGTGCACACCTCAACGGCCACCGCACGACCATGGATCGCTCGCAACGACCGGGTTCGAGCGGTTCGCTCATCGGCTCCGTTGGGCGTCAGGTCGTGTGCTTGCTGCCGGGGCGAGGCCAGAAGACCGCAATTCCCTCGCGCGCGCACAAGGCGCGCGCCTCCAGCTCACTGAGCTCCGTAACGACTACGGCAGCGCGTTGAATGATCCGTGGCGTTACCGTGGGCAAGGAAAGCGGCGCCGGCTGACTGACAGCGGGCAAGTCTGGCTCGATGGTCGGGTCTACGCGGCGACGCCGCAGGATGGAACGCATCACGACAGTCTGAGGCAGCAGCGCCGCTCAGGGCGACCTGGTTTCAGAGGGTTTCCGGCGTTACCTTGGGCAAAGAACAGCTTGAAGAACTGCTTCGCCGGGTGAAGGCGGCACATCTCTGAGTTCAGCTGTGCTGGATGCTGGGGCGTTGGCATGACTCTCCGGATATCGGCAGGCAGCCAGCGAACTTTAGTGCTGTCAGGTACCTCGCCGGTGTCCTCCGAAGCCGGCGTCGCAACTGCAAGGGCCGCGGGCGCGGCGACAATGCTGCCATGACCAAAGGCAAGCGCATCTCGACAGACATCGGCGGCGACGCCTTGCACACGATTCGGGAGCCGGGCGTGGCCATCGGGCACGTGCTGGGCCTGCTCGCGCTCTACGCCATCGGCGTCAGCCTGCAGCAGCCGGCGGGCGGTTGAGCCATGGTCCTCATGCCGGCGAAATCCGCCACCATCGCCCTTCGCACGCTCCCCAACGGGGTGCGGCTGCTGGCCATCCCCATGCCCCATGTGCAAAGCGCCAGTGTGGGCGTGTTCCTTCGCGTAGGTTCTCGCGACGAAAGCCCGGAAAACAACGGCATCGGCCATGTCCTCGAGCACATGGCGTTCAAAGGAACCGCCACTCGTTCCGTGCAAGCCATCAACCTCGATGCGGAGCGGCTGGGCGCGGACGTCAATGCGTTCACCGGCAAGGACACCACCGGCTACTTCATGACCGGCCTGGGCCGGCACGCGCAGCATCTGTTGCGCATGACAGCCGACATCGTCCTCAACAGTGCGTTCCCGGAGGATGAACTGCAGCGGGAACTGGAGGTGATCCGCCAGGAGGCCATCGAGTACGAGGAAGACCCGCAGGACAGCTCCGACGAATTGCTCGACCGCGCAATCTGGGGCGACGACCCGATGGGCATGCCTGTGATCGGCACCGTCGGCAACATTGAAGGCTTTACCCGGGAAGACCTGGTGCGCCACGTGCGGACCCACTACGTGGCGCAAAGAACCGTCGTCGCCGCGGCCGGGAACTTCGACGTCGACGCGTGGCTGGCGCTGGCCGGAGACCTCTTTTCCGTGATGCCCTCATCGGCCCAGCTGCCTGCCTCGCCGCCGCCCGTGCCCGCGAAGTACGTCGGCCACGCGGTGGCCCGGCGCTTCACCCGGGTGTCCCAGGTTTTCCTCAACATCGCCTACCCGCTGACGCCCGAACGGCCGGATGAGACGACGCAGCAGCGCTGGCGCCTTGCGGCTTCGCTGGCGGCGAACTTGTTTGGAGGCGGGATGTCGGCACCCCTGGTCGACAGGGTCCGGGAGCAGCTCGGTCTGGCCTACACGGCCCAATCCACGATGGACAGCGGGGACGCCTGGGCCAACTTCGTGGTGCATGCGGTCACGACCCCGGACAAGCTCGACGCGCTGGTGACGGAGACGGGCGGCCTGCTGCGTGCGCAGGCTGCAGCCATCGATCCGGTGCACCTGGAGCGGGCGAAGAATCAACTGATCGTCGCGCGTGTGCGAGCCGCAGAGCGAACCTACGCAGCGATGGAGCAGGCCGTCGAAGAACTCCTCGCCACCGGGGCCGTGCTGCCCATGGCCAAGGCGATTGCGACGATCGAGGACATCGGCGCGGAAGAAGTGCGGGCCGTCTTCGGGCGGATGCTCGCCCATCCCCCCGCGCTGGCGATTACCGGCAAGGGCGCCAGCGCCCGAACCGCGCGGCACCTGGCGGCGAGCCTGCTTGCTGGTGTCCGGTAGCGGCCGGACGTGAACCTGGTGGGGCGCCTCGCACTACGTCGGCCTCGTCTGCGTGGGGCGTAGCACAAAGGTTCTCGGCGCTGGGAAAAAGATGGCTTTTCGGCCTTGTCGAGCAGGGCGCGTCGCTCATCGCGGCGCATGCCGGGGATGGCAGAGCGTGAGAACATCGCACTTCATCTCATTTGATACTTTGCTTGCAAATGCCGATTCCAGCCCCCATCAGCGTTGTCCTCGTCGAAGACGACCCGGCCCCGCTCGAGGCGTGGCAGATGGGCATCCTGTACTGAGGACGCGCGCCGCATGTCCTTTGCATCACTGCGATCGTCGGCCGGCGCGTGGCGCTGGCTCATCATCGGCATCGCGGTCCTCGTGATCGCCTCCGGCCTCTGGCTGGCTGCCAAGCCGCCGGTCGAGCCGGGAGGGGCCATCGTGGCCATCGATTCAGCGCAGGCCCGCTTCGAGCCCGAGGACGGCGTTCCCTTCGAGGGGCAGGTCGATCTTTCTCGGCGCTGGGATGGCGATTTTCCCGGACGCGGAGGCCGCGCGAGCTACCGGATCATGCTGCCGCCGCACGGTGGAACCCAGCCCATGGCGCTGCTGTTCTCCCGCGTGGGCAACCAGGTCGAGGTCAGCGTGAACGGCGGCATCGTCCAGCGCTGGGGCGAGCTGGGCGATCCGTTGTTCGACGCCGCCAAGCATCCGGTGATGGCGACGGTGCCGGCGGCCTTGCTGCGTGCCGACCGGCCCAGCGAGCTTCGCGTGGACGTGACGATCCAGCCGCAGCGTCTGGGTGGGCTCTCGGTTTTCCACTACGGGCCGCACGACGAGGTCGTGGCCATCTACGACACGCACCGGCGCTGGCGTGAGATTGCCTTTCTCGTGTTCGCGGTCAGCCTCCTGGGCATGGGCGCGTTGACCGGTGTGCTGTGGGTCCGCCAGCGCGTGCCGATCTACGGCTGGTTCAGCCTGGGAGCGATGCTGGGCATGCTGCGCATCATCGATCGCGCCTGGCCCGATGCGCCCGTGCCGTGGCCCTGGCTGGGGGCGCTGGCGGCGATCTGCTTCATGACGCACATGGCGCTGATGTGCCGCTTCTCGGTGCTCGCCACCGGGCCGGCCTCTCGCAACGTCGACCGCATGATCGACATGGCCATCGTCGCGAGCGCGGCACTCGCGCTGCTGTCTTTCGGACTGCGAAAGCCCTTGCTGCTGACGCTGGGCATGGCCACCATCGTGCCGATGTCGCTGGTCTCGCTGTGGACCGTCGCGCGCCGTGCCTGGACGGACGACGACCTCAAGGCCTGGCTGCTGGCCGCGGCGCTTGCCGCTTCGATCGCCGCCGGCCTGCACGACCTGCTGCTGATCCGGATCTCCCGCGCCAGCGGGCTGCGCTCCACCTATGTGCAGCACGCCATGTTCCTGTTCGTGCCCATCATGGGCTGGCTCATCGCCGAGCGCTACAGCCGCACCGTGGTCAGCTTCCAGGCGCTGAACGCGGACCTGTCGCGGCGCGTCGACGAGCGTGAACAGCAGCTCAAGGCAGCCTTCGACGTGCTGCGCGAGCAGCAGCAGCACCAAACCATCTCGAACGAACGGCAGCGGATCATGCGGGAGATCCACGACGGCGTGGGTTCGCAACTTGTCGCGTTGCTCAACATGGTGACGCGGCCCGGCGCGGACGCCCAGGCGCTGAAGGAACACGTCCAGCTGGCCCTGGACGAGACGCGCATGGCCATCGATTCGCTGCAGCCTGCCAACGACGATCTCGCCACGGTGCTGGCCACCTTGCGCAACCGGCTGCAGCCGCGGCTGGAGGCCGCGGGCATCGGCGTCGCCTGGGACGTGGCAGAGCTGCCGGGCTTGGACGAGATGCCACCCCATGCGGTCATGCACGTGCAGCGCATCGTGCTGGAGGCTTTCACCAACGTGCTCAAGCATTCCCGCGCGACACACATCGTGGTGCGTGCCCGCCTGCAGGAGGGCAGCTGCGCCGTCACGCTCCAGATCGCTGACAACGGCATTGGCTTCCGCGGGGCCGGGGCGCCTGCCGGACCAGGCCGGCGCCGCGGCGGGCGGGGCCTGGACATCATGCGTTCGCGAGCCGCGGCCATCGGCGCGCGCATTCATGTCGACCACCCCTACGGCGGGGGCGTCTGCATCACGCTCGACCTCCCGATCGAACGGGGCGATTCGGCTCTTGCCACGCTGTCAAGGCCGCTCGAGCTGAACTGAGCGCTATCGGGCATGCTGCAGCAGCACCTGCCGCAGCAGGTGGGGCGGCGGGTCCGCGCGCCGCGTGTGCACCTGCCTGCGGCTCCTTGCCTGGCGCAGCGCGGCGCCCCCAACCTGCTCGGGCTCGATCGCTCCGCCGCAATCACAGCGCGGCAAGCGGCAGCCCTCGTGCGGGTCGGCCTGGCACGGCAGATCCTGCGAGAGGTACACATGGCGCTGCGGTTCCAGCGGTGCCCAGCGGGACGCGTCGGATCCGCAACCCACCACCACGCTCGGCGTGCCGACGGCGGACGCCAGGTGCGAGAGCACGCCGTCGTTGGTAACCACCACCGCGGACGCTTCGACCACCGCGCCCAGGCTCCACCAGTCGGTGCGGCCCGCCAGGTCGATGGCTGGCTCGCGCATGTGCGCTGCCACCTGGGCGCACAACGCCCTTTCGTCCGCGGTGCCCAGGATGGCGATCCGGAAGCCTTCTCGCGCCAGGCGGTCGCCCACGGCGGCGAAATGGCGGGCGCCCCAGCGGCGCGACGGCAGGTCGGCGCCCGGATGCAGGCAGGCCAGCGGTGTGCCGATGGGAACCAGCTCTGCCGCCGCCGCACGGTCGCGCGCACGCACCGGCCAGTCCAGGTGCAGCCCGCGGCGAGGAATGCCCAGGTGATCGACCACCGCCAGCAGACGCAGGATCTCATGGCCCCGGCGCGGCAGGGGCACATGCAGCATCGGGTCTCCCGAGTAGCGACCTGGCTCGGCAAAGCCAGCCGTCTGGCGCGCGCCGCAGGCGGCGACCATCGGGTTCAGCGCCTCGCCGCTGTCATGCAACTGGATCAGGAGGTCGAAGCGCTCCTGCTGCATGCGCCGCAGGAAATGCGGCAGCAAGGCGGTTCGCGGACTCTGCTCCGGCATGCCGCCAGCCCGGAAACTCGATGAAGTGATGGATGCAGTTCTGGCGCAATGCCCAGTGGCGGGTCGATGGCAGGCCGATCAGCACCAGTTCCGCTTGCGGCCAGTGGGCGCAAAGGGCGCGCAGTGCGGGCAGGGCGCACATCATCCCATCCAGTGCCTGCGCCCGAAGGATGCCGATGCGCCGTACCGGGCCGTCCACAAGCGAGCGGGCCTGAGGGGTTGATGCATCGGCGGCATCGGTTGTCGATCGGGATACCGCCTCGGGCGCGTGTGGGGTCATCGGGTTGTCGTGGCGAACGGTAGTCGTGTCGATCGCCAGCATGAACGACCGCCAAGCGTGCGCCGGTAGGAAAGCGGCGGGGCTTGATGACGGACAAGGCAGGACGCCGCCACCACCGGCGGCGTCCTTCACCATTGCGTAGCGACGGCCGACAACGCCCCGTTGGCGACGGCGTTAACTTGCGTTCCAGAACCCTCACCGAACACAGGAGAACACCATGCCCGACGACCTTGGAAATGCAGGCGCACAGGACCGCAGCCGCGTGAACGTCAACGAGCCGCACGAGGTGCGCTACTGGACCCAGCGCTTCGGCGTCAGCGAAGACGCGCTGCGGCGTGCCGTGGCCGAAGTCGGGGTTTCGGCCGACGCGGTCGCCCAGCACCTGGGCAAGCATTGAATCTTCACGGCTGGCGTCGCACGCGGCCCGCGTCGTGCGCCAAGCCTGCCCGCACGCCATCACCACCCATGGGACCTCGCGACGCTCTCGCTCTTTGCCGCAAGTCGGTCAATGCCTGGATCGATGATTTCGCGCCCAGCATGGGCGCCGCCATCGCCTACTACACGGTTTTTTCGCTGGCGCCCCTGCTGGTGATCGTCATCGCGGTCGCCGGCGCAGTCTTCGGGCAGGAGGCGGTGCAGGGCGAGATCGCATCGCAGCTCACCGGCATCATCGGCCGCGAGGGTGCCCTGGCCGTGCAGGGGCTGGTGCGCAGTGCCAGCGAGCCCGACCGTGGCCTGATCGCAGGCGCCATCGGGCTGGTTGTGCTGCTGGTGGGCGCGACCACCGTGTTTGCCGAACTGCAAAGTGCGCTGGACCGCATCTGGCACGTGCCCGAGCGCGAAAAGCCCCAGGGCGTCTGGGCGGTGCTGCGCGCGCGGCTGCTGTCCTTCGGCCTGATCCTCACGCTGGCCTTCCTGCTGATGGTGTCGCTGGTGGTGAGCTCCGTCATCGCTGCCTTCGGAAGCTGGGCGGGAACGCTCATGCCCGGCGCGGAAACGCTGCTGCTGGTGCTGAACTTCGCCGTGTCCCTGGTCATCCTGACGATGCTCTTCGCGATGATCTACAAGTTCATGCCGTCGGCGCCCATCGGCTGGCGCGATGTGTGGATCGGCGCACTGGTCACCGCCGTGCTTTTCGAGGTTGGCAAGCTGCTGATCGGCCTGTATCTGGGCAAGAGCGGCGTGACCGAGTCCTTCGCCGCGGCGGGTTCGCTGGTGCTGCTGCTGGCCTGGGTCTACTACGCGGCGCAGGTGTTCCTGCTCGGCGCGGAGTTCACGAAGGTGCATGCGGATGCGCATGGCAGCCGTGCCGGCGAAAAGGCGGTTGCCGCCACCGAGATGGTGGCCGAGGAAGCACGCAACGGCGTGCTGCCGGCGCAGCGCCAGGCCGCGCGGCCGCAGGCGTCTCTGGGCGGGGAAACCAGTCCGGACGAGGAACTTGCGCTGCAGGAAGGAACGCGGCGCGATGTGAGCCGGCGCATCGAGCGCGTCAGGCAGGACCTGGCGCAGCAGTTGCTCGTCCTCTTGGCGTTGACCGCCACCCGGGCGGTGGTCAGGAAATGGACCCGGCGCCAGGAGCGCAGGGGGCCGAAGGCGCGATCGCAGTAGGCCGCGCCACGCGCGGCCGTCGCGCTGCCGGCCCGCGCATCAGGTGTGCGCAGCCGGCACGAGCACTGCGCCCGGGAAGTTCGTGAGCAGCCGGCCCAGCGGCATCTCGGCTTCCGCGATGCGGTTCTCGCCCGTCAGACAGTCCCGCAGTGGCTGGCCGATCCATTCGGGCGGCAATTGGACGCGGGTGCGCCCCCAGAGGTTGTCGCCGCGCCATGCCACCGGTGGAACCACGTGGTCTCCGATCACGCCGGCAGCCAGCGCCAGGAACAGCCGGACCACGACGACCACCACGAAGCTGCCTTCGCAGCGCCGCGCGAAGGCGATCACGTGCGGGGCCCGCTCGCCCAGCACGGGTAGCGGCTCGTAGCTGCCATAGCGGAACAGCTCGGGCATTTCCTGCCGCAGGCCGAGCAGCCGCCAGGAAGCCCAGAGCTTGGCCCGGCCATCGCCCGCGTGGTCGACCAGTGCGGCTACGCCTTGCGCGACGTTTTCGCCGTCCGCCAGTTCGTGCAATTGCGTCAGCGCCTGCTGGCGGGCAGCGAAGTCGACCGGCCGCCGGTTGTCCGGATCGACCAGGCTGCGCTCCAGCAACTCGCAGCCCTGGTAGACGTCGGGCACCCCCGGCGAGGTGAATTTCAGCAGCATCAGGCTCAGGGCGGACAGGGCGCAGAAGGGATCGAGCAGCCGCACGAAGGCGCGCAACTCGGACAGGAAGGCGTTGTGGCCGTCGTCCTTCAGCGTGGTCTGCACGAAGTGCTCCAGCGCCTCTTCGTAGTGCGCCTCGGGGTGCGTCCAGCTGGTGTGCGTCTTGCCCTCGCGCGCCGCCTTGCGCATGTAGCCGGCCAGGCGCTGCGCAAAATCCCCGGCGTCGCAAGCATGCAGCGGCAGGGCGCCCAGGGCGGCCTGGTAGAAGAGGTACTCGTGCAGCGGCGCGACCGGCGCGGCCAGCGGTGAGTTCATGCGGCTCCAGCGCCGCAGCGTCGCGCGCCAGGTCCACGGGCATTCGGACAGCACGTTGATGCGCAGCCGCACGTCCTCCGAGCGCTTGTTGTCGTGCGTGGAGGTGGCCAGCATGGTGTGCGGCCAGCGACGCTGCCGGTCCAGGCTGGCTTCGTGGAAGGCCTCGACCGAGAGGCCGATGTGTTCGGGGTCCCCTCCCACCTCGTTGAGGGAGCTCAGGGGGAAGTAGCGATAGAAGGCGGTGTCCTCCACGCCCTTGGCGGCCACCGGCGCGCTGTACTGCTGGAAGCGCCGCGCAAAGCGCCGCACCGCCGGCTGCAGTTCGTCGGGCACGCCTTTCACCAGGCGGCCGAGCAGCGATTCGCGCATGAAGTCCCAGATGCCCGGCTCCGCCGCGTCCAGGTGGCTTCGTGCGCCGTCGATGGCGCTTTCGACGAAATGCTCGTCCTGCGCGCTCGCCGTGTCGCCGTTGTAGGTGCGGTAGACCGGCATCGCCGCCGCCACCGCAGAGATGGTGTCGCGCAGGCTGTTGAGCGTGTGGTCGCGCGTGCGCCGGTCGGCCTTGGCGATGCGATGCAGGGCGTTGGCCAGCGTCTCCAGGTCCGAGGCCAGGGTGGTGGTCGCCACGGTGTGGCGGGCCTGGTAGACCACCTCCGGAAAGGGCTGGCCTTGGCCGGTGAACTCGCGCCAGATGGCCTGCAGCGGCTCGCCGCCGCGGGTGTCCACCAGCACGCTGTTGGCCACGTTGGCGAAGCGGTAGCCGGTGGTGCCGTGGATGGCCCAGGACACCGGCACGTCCTCGCCGGTGGCGGCAATCTTCTCGGCGACCACGTACAGCGGCGCCTCGGTGCGGCCCGATGCGTCCAGGCGCGCCGCGTAGCCGGCCTGCAAGCGATCGAAGTAGGCAGCCGGGTCCAGCAGGCCGTCCGGATGGTCGATGCGAAGTCCGTCGACCCAGCCGCGCGCGGCCAGCTCCAGCGCCATGGCGTGGGTGGCGCGGAAGACGTCCTCGCGCTCGGTGCGCAGCGCCGCCAGTTCGTTGACGTCGAAGAAGCGGCGGTAGTTGATCTCGTCGGCGGCGCAGCGCCAGTGCGCAAGGCGCCAGGACTGCGCTTCCAGCAGGGCATGCAGGGCGTCGCGGCCCAGCGGGCCGTTGAGGTGGGCCAGGGCCTCATCCAGTGCATGCGCATCGCCACTGGCGGCGGCTTCATGCAGCGGCGCGAACAGGCTGCTGGGCGCCAGCGGAAAGCGGTGCTCGAAGTAGTGCGCGAACCAGCGGCCGGTGCGCGCCTCATGCCCGACGCTCAGCTCGCCGCGCGCCAGCACCTCGCCGTAGGGCGCGCCCAGCACGGGCAGCAGCACCTTGCCCGCCAGCCCCGGCGTGGCCGATTGCCAGTCGATGTCGAAGTACGCGGCGTACGGCGAGGCCTGGCCCTTTTCCAGCACGTCGTTCCACCAGTCGTTGTCGGCGCCCAGGACGCCCATGTGGTTGGGCACCAGGTCGATCAGCTGGCCCATGCCCTGGGTGCGCAGCGCCTCGCTGAAGCGGACATAGGCAGGCATGCCACCCAATCCCGGGCTGATCTCGTCGTGCGCCACCACGTCGTAGCCATGCAGGCTGCCGGGGCGGGCGCGGTGGATTGGCGAGCAGTAGACGTGGCTGATGCCCAGCTGCGCCAGGTAGGGAACGATGGCCGCCGCCTCGTCGAAGTCGAAGCCCTTGTGCAACTGCAGCCGGTAGGTGGCGCGCGGGATACGGGCCGCGCTGCGCGGCGGCCGCTCCTTGTCGAGGGCGGAGACGATGGCCTTCGCCGCCTCGCCCTGCCACAGCGCGTGCAACGGCGGCGCATAGCGGCGGCGCCAGTTGGGATGCTGCACCGTGGTGCCGGGCAGGTTGGCCTGCTCGACCTGGCCCACCAGGTCTTCCAGCTGCACGGCCATCAGGCAGGAAGGGGCGCGGCCCAGGTAGGCATGCACGGCGGCCGCCAGTGCGGGAGAGGGCGGCTCGCCATCGGGCCGCGGCGCTTCCACCGGTTGGCCCAGGGCCTCGGCGAGGCGCTCGCGCTCCTGCGCGCGCTGGGCCAGCGAGTCGTCCAGCGGCAGGCCCTCGGGGCCCATGCCCAATGCGGCCTGCGCATGCATGTCGGTGGCGCTCCACCAGCCGGCGAAGGTGGGCAGGTCATGCGTGCTCACCGCCACCACCGCCTCTCGCGGATAGGCCTGGGGGGGCTGGAAGGCGCCCTGCGCGTCGCGCTCGAAGTACAGGAGGCGATACGACAGCACCCCGTGCCGGCGCATGGCTTCGCGCATCGTCCCGGGCACGGTGCCCAGGTCCTCGCCGATCACCATGCAGCGGTGGCGCCGGCTTTCCAGCGCGAGCACGGCGAACAGTTCCTGCCAGGGGTAGTGCACGTAGGTGCCGTCCAGCGCCTTGCCGCCGGCGGGAATCCAGAACAGGCGCATCAGCATCATCACGTGGTCGATGCGCAGCGCGCCGGCCGGCCGCATGTTGGCGCGCAGGGCCTCGATGAAGACCGTGTGGCCGCTTTCGCGCAGGCGGTCTGGCCGCAGGGGCGGCAGGCCCCAGTCTTGTCCCTGGCGGTTCAGCAGGTCGGGCGGCGCGCCCACGCTGGCGCCCAGGGCGAAGCTGTGCTGGTGGCGCCAGGTGTCGGAGCCGCCCCGGTCCACCGACACCGCCAGGTCCAGGTACAGGCCGATCTGCATGCCCGCCAGCCGGCAGGCCCGTGACGCCTGCGCGAGTTGGCGCGCGGCCTGCCACTGCAGGTATTCGAAATACTGCACCTGCTGCTCATGCTCGCGCGCGAAGGCATCGACCTGCTCGTTGGCCGGATCGCGCCACGCCTCGGGCCAGGCGGGCCAGCCCCAGATCCCTTCGTCCTGTCCGCGAAAGTGGGCCTGCAGGGCCTCGAAGAGCGCATGCCCGCGCAGCGCCTCCCCGCCCTGGGCCTGGTGGCGCTGGAAGGCCTGCAGCTCGGGGTCGTCCGCCGATACGCGCTCGCGAAAGCGCAGGTGCAGGAGTGCCAGAACCTCGTGCTTTGCGGCCGACACGCCGGCATAGTCGACCAAGGGGGAATCGCGTAGCGCGGCCAGCCGCTCCTGGAAGGCGGGCGATGCCACCAGGGCCTGCGCCGCCTTGCAGCTGACGAAGTCCGGTACGGCTTCGACGTCGATGTAGAGCACGTTGAGTTGCGCGCGCGACGATGGGCTGTAGGGACTCGCATGGTCCGGGTTGCCGGGAAAGAGCGCATGCAGCGGGTTCAGGCCGACGAAGGCGGCGCCTTCGCGCGCGGCCGCGGGCACAAGCTCCTTCAGGTCGCCGAAGTCGCCGATGCCCCAGTTGCGGGCCGAGCGCAAACCGTAGAGCTGCAGCGACACGCCCCACAGCCGCGCGCCCTTGGCCAGCACCTCGGGCTCGTGGCAGCGCTCGGGTGCGCAGATGACCAGCGCGGAACCGGCGAGGCCTTGCAACGCCAGACGGTGGTAGCCCCAGGGCAGGGATTGGGTGATCTCGATCTGCCCGTCGTTGACGCGCGCCCGACCCTCGTGAGCCAGTCCTTGTTCCTCGACGAGGTGCCAATGCAGTTCGCCGCCGTCCTGCGCCGGCGACAGGTGCAGGACCACGGTGAAGGCACTGCTGCCTTCAGCGACCAGGACCACGGGCGGCAGCGCCGGTGGCTCGCCGCTTTCATCCAGCGCGCCGGCGTCTCGCAGCAGGGCGTGCAGGGCCTCGGGCGCCACCTCGCGCCGCTGGCCGAAGGCATCGTCGTAGGCGGTGGCCATGCCATGGGCCTCGGCCAGGGCCTGGAGCTCTTGCGGCGTGGGGTCTTCAGTCATCACGCGGCTCCTCCAGGCTGGCGAAGACGCCGCCGCGCTCCAGCAGAAGCTTGCGCGATCCGTTGTCCTTTGCCGCGACATGCAGCGAATGGACGACCTGGCCCGGTGGCCGCGGCAGGGTCTGCCCCGCCTGGCCGAAGTTGGCGAGCAAATGCAGCTGCGCCCGTCCGCCGTCCACGGTCCAACTCACGCTCAGCACCCCGTCACCGTCGACTTCGTGGCGCAGCCCGCGGCTGCCCCGCGCCAGGTGCGGCACAAGGCGTTGCCGGCGGGCCGACAGCAGCTCGCGCACTTGGCGCAGCACCGCTGCGTGCGCCGGCAACTCGCGTTCCTGCCAGTCGAGCTTGGCTGCATCGAAGGTCGCGTCGGCATTGGGATCGGGCACCTGCACCTCCGGCGAATTCCCGGCAAAGGCGGCGAACCCGGCGAATTCGGTGCGGCGCCCTTCGGTCACGGCCCGGCCCAGCGGCGTCTCGCCGTAGTCGCAGAAGTAGAGGAAGGGCGTCAGGGCAGCGTATTCCTCGCCCATGAACAGCATGGGTACGTGGGGCGAGAGCAGCACGCAGGCCCGCGCTGCCTGCACCAGCCGCGGATCGGCCAGCCGGTCGATGCGATCGCCCAGCGCGCGGTTGCCCACCTGGTCGTGCGTCTGCAGGTAGGAGACGAAGGCGGCCAGCGGCAGGTCCTCGCACGGCTCGCCGCGCAGCTGACCCTGACGGAAGGCCGAGGGCTCGCCCGCGTAGACGAAGCCGCGCGCCAGCGCCAGTGCGAAGCGGGCGAGGGCATCGTCGGCGAAGTCGATGTAGTAGCCGTCCTTCTCGCCGGTGAGAAAGGCATGCGCCGCATGGTGCAGGTCGTCGTTCCACTGGGCGGTGGCGGTGCGCGCGCGGCCTTGCTCGTCGCGCGTGAGGCGGTGCGATTCGTTGCGGTCGTTCTCCAGCACCACGTGTACCTGCCGCGAGCGGCCGGGGCCCTGCTGCAGCGCCAGGCAGATCTCTTCCACGATGGCGGGCCGGCTGCGGTCGCTGATGGCATGCACCGCGTCCATGCGCAGGCCGTCGAAGCGGAACTCCTCGATCCAGTACAGCGCGTTGTGCACGAAGAAGCTGCGCACGGGCCCGGAGCCCGCCCCGTCGAAATTGATCGCCGCGCCCCAGGGCGTGGGCGTGGCCGCGTCGAAGAAGTCCGGGCAGTAGGCGTGCAGGTAGTTGCCGTCGGGGCCGAAGTGGTTGTAGACCACGTCGATCAGCACCATCAGCCCCAGGCCGTGGGCGGTGTCGACGAAGTGCTTGAGATCCTCGGGCGTGCCGTAGCTTGCGTCGGGCGCGAAGTGCAGCACGCCGTCGTAGCCCCAGCCGCGGCGGCCGGCGAAGTCTGCCAGCGGCATCAGCTCGACCGCGGTGATGCCCAGCGCCGCCAGCTCTGGCAGGCGCTCGCGTGCGGCGGCGAAGCTGCCCTCGGGCGTGAAGGTACCCACGTGAAGTTCGTAGACCACCGCCTCGTGCCAGGGACGGCCGTGCCAGTGCGCGTCCTGCCACTCGTAGGCCTGCGGGTCGACCACGCGGCTGGGGCCATGCACGTCCTGCGGGTTGGCGCGCGAGGCCGGGTCGGGCACGGCCAGTTCCTCGGTGACGCGAAAGCGATAGTCGTCGCCCGCCGCCGCGTCGGGCAGCACCAGTTCGTACCAGCCGTCGCCGATGGCGGGTAGGGCAGCCGCGCGCCAACTGTCGCTGCCAGCCGGTCGATGCTCCAGCACCGGCATCGACGCGCCCGGCGCCCACAGCGCAAAGCGCACGCCACCACCGTCCTGCAACTCGGCGCCGAAGGGCATGTGATGCCGGTGCTGTGTCACGGCGCGCCTTCCTCGCGGCGATCGCAGAACAGGGCAAGCGATCGGCCCTGCAACGCGTAGACGTCTTCCGGCACTTCAGCGAGGCCGCCGTCGTCGTGCGCGGTGTCGATCAGCCGGCACCAGGGCGGCCCTTCACGCGTGGGCATGTGAAAGGGCACCGGCTCATGGTGCGCGTTGACCAGCAGCAGGAAGTCGTCGTCGCGCTGCGCTTCGCCACGCGGCCCGACGTCGATGAGGCCGTTGCCGGAGAACAGCATGCCGAGGCAGCGTGCATGCGGGTCGTCCCAGTCGGGCGGGCTCATCTCCTGGCCATCGGGGCGCAGCCACACCACATCCTTGGCAGGGCTCTGGTCGGCCAGCTTGCCGCGAAAGAAGCTTCGCCGCCGGAAGGAGGGGTGCCTGCGGCGCAGCGCCAGCAGGCGGGCCACGAAGTCACGCAGCGCCTCGGCCTTGGGCTCGGGCGTCCAGTCGATCCAGGAGGTCTCGTTGTCCTGGCAGTAGACGTTGTTGTTGCCGCCCTGCGTGTTGCCGCGCTCGTCCCCGGCCAGCAGCATGGGCACGCCCTGCGACAGCAGCAGGGTGGCCAGCAGGTTGCGCTTCTGCCGCTCGCGCAGCGCATTCACCTCGGGGTCGTCGGTGGGGCCTTCGGCGCCGCAGTTCCACGACAGGTTGTTGCTGTTGCCGTCGCGGTTGTCTTCGCCGTTGGCCTCGTTGTGCTTGTCGTTGTAGGAGACCAGGTCGTGCAGCGTGAAGCCGTCGTGCGCGGTCACGAAGTTGATGCTGGCGTGGGGCTTCTTGCCCGACCAGCCGTAGATGTCCTGCGAGCCCGCCAGCCGGTTGACCAGTTCGCCGGCCACGCCGCCATCGCCTTTCCAGAAGCTGCGCACGGTGTCGCGGTAGCGGTCGTTCCACTCGGCCCAGCCGGCCGGGAAGTTGCCCACCTGGTAGCCGCCGTGGCCCAGGTCCCAGGGTTCGGCGATGAGCTTCACGCAGCTGAGCACCGGGTCCTGCCGGATGGCGGCAAAGAAAGTGCCCAGGTTCTCCACCTTGCCGGCCTCCCGCGCCAGGGCCGAGGCCAGGTCGAAGCGGAAGCCGTCCACGTGCATCTCCTCCACCCAGTAGCGCAACGAGTCCATCACCAGCTGGAGGGCGCGCGGGTCTTCCAGGTTGACGGTGTTGCCGCAGCCGGTGAAGTCGTCGTAGTAGCGCCGCCGCCCGCCGTTGAGGATGTAGTAGCTGGCGTTGTCCACCCCGCGCATCGAGAGCGTGGGGCCCAGGTGGTTGCCTTCGCAGGTGTGGTTGTAGACCACGTCCAGGATCACTTCCAGGCCCGCGGAGTGCAGGCTCTTGACCATGGTCTTGAACTCCTTGACCTTGCCCGATGCGCTGTAGCGCGGCTCGGGCGCGAAGTAGGCCAGCGTGTTGTAGCCCCAGTAGTTCTGCAGGCCCTTCTCGGCCAGGTGCCGGTCGTTGAGGAACGCATGCACCGGCAGCAGTTCCACCGTGGTCACGCCCAGGCGCTGCAGGTAGTCGATGACCGGCAGGCTGCCCAGCGCGCCGTAGGTGCCGCGCAGGTGCTCGGGCACCAGCGGGCTGAGCTTGGTGAAGCCGCGCACGTGCAGCTCGTAGATCACCATGTCCTGCCAGGGCACGTTGGGCCGCTTGTCGTTGCCCCAGGTGAAGGCCGGCTCCAGCACGCGGCTCTTGGGCATGAAGGCGGCGCTGTCGCGCCGGTCGAAGGACAGGTCCTCGCGCTTGCTGCCCACCGAGTAGCCGTACAGCGCATCGCTCCAGCGCAGCTCGCCCACGATGTCCTTGGTGTAGGGGTCCAGCAGCAGCTTGTGCGGGTTGAAGCGGTGGCCTTCCTCGGGCTTGTAGCGGCCGTGCACCCGGTAGCCGTAGGCCATGCCCGGGCGCGCCTGCGGCAGGTAGCAATGCCATACGTCGTTGGTGCGCTCGCGCAGTTCGATGCGCTGCTGCTCGTGCTTGCCCTTGTCGTCAAAGACGCACAGCTCCACCTTCTCGGCGTGCTTGGAGAAGAGCGCGAAGTTCACGCCCTGGCCGTCCCAGGTGGCGCCCAGCGGGTAGGGGTGGCCGGGCCAGACGGTGTCCAGCGCAAGGTGGGCGCGCCGGCTCACGGATGCGCCCGGTCTTGCGGATCGCCCGAGCGGTCAGGCCAGGTGCCGGTGGCGGCAGGGCGGCGGATGGGGGCGACGGTCGGCCGGACCCCACCGGGGCCGTCGCCCGGGCCTGCGGGCGGCGGGTCGGGCGTCACCTCGGGCGGGCGCACCGTGCGGCTGTCGATGCCGCCTCGGCGTGGCCACCATTCCTGGATGCGGTCGGCCGCCCAGTCCCTGCCTGCCAGGCCGAAGGCCAGTGCCAGCGCGAATACGACGCCGGCCAGGATGATGAGGAAGCTCTGGCGCACGATGTCGCCACCCACCTTGACCTGGTCCAGCGCGATCAGCACCACGAAAAGCATGATCGCGCCCTGCGCCAGCTTGCCCAGCAGCATCGAATCCTGCATGCCCGACTGGCGCCCGAAGGTGCTCACCGCATCGCCCACGAAGCGCGCGAAGTAGGCACCGAAGGCCACGATGACCAGCGCCACGATCACATTGGGAATGAACCACAGCACCCGGCTGAGCAGGTCGGTGACGTAGGCCAGCCCCAGCGTGTTGAAGGCGATGGTCAGCGAGGCCAGGATGATCAGCCAGTAGGCCAGCATCGCCAGCACCCCGCTGGTGTCCGTGGCCATCCCGCCCTGGCGCAGGAAGTTGTCGATGCCCGCGCGCCCGGTCAGCACGTGGAAGTTGATGGCATGCAGCCCGCGCACCACCGTGAAGCGGGCGGCCTTGGCCACGAGCCAGCCCACCACCACCACTGCGACCGCGAGCAGCACGCGCGGCAGGTAGGCACCGATCTGGAACAGGAACGCGCGCAGCGGCTCCAGGTGGATCGAAAGGTTTTCCATGGCGTCCTCCTCGTTTC
Organism: Variovorax sp. OV329; assembly: GCF_900114785.1. Lineage (GTDB taxonomy): Bacteria > Pseudomonadota > Gammaproteobacteria > Burkholderiales > Burkholderiaceae_C > Variovorax. The sequence goes on along the minus strand of NZ_FOUG01000007.1, from coordinate 118,412 downwards.
CTGTCTATGTCAGCCGTGCGGTGCCGCGGGGCGGCTGGCGTTGGTCACCATCGCCAGGATGCCCTGCAGCGGCACCGACAGCCAGTCGGGCCGGTTGTTGAGTTCGTAGCGCAGTTCGTACCAGGCCTTCTCCAGCTCGAAGAGCGAGAGGAGCTGCGGGTCGGGCTCGCCCAACGCCGGGTCCAGCGCGCTGCCGTAGCCTTCCAGGAATGCGGCCACGGTCTGCGACTTCCATTCGGCGGCCGCGCCGGCCAGGCGCACCAGTTCGTCCGCGTTCTGCGCCGTGCGGCGCAGGGCCGTCCAGCGGGCGTAGTCGAAGGAGCGCACCATGCCCGCCACGTCCTTCAGCGGCGAATGCTTGGCGCGCCGCTCTTCCAGCGGCCGGGTCGGCTCGCCCTCGAAGTCGATGATGTAGAAGTCGTTGCGCGAGACCAGCACCTGGCCCAGGTGGTAGTCGCCGTGGTAGCGCGAGCGGTAGCCCTTGGCCTGGGCGAAGCGGATGCCGTCGACGTGCGTTTGCACCGACCCGGCCACGTCTAGCAGGCGCTGCACGTCGTGCTGCAGTTCCTGAGGCAGGGACTGCGCATTGGTGCGAAGCATCTCCAGCGTCTGGCGGCCATCCTCGCGCACCGCGCTGCGGATGCCCTCCAGCTCGGCCGCGTCCATCGGCTCGGGGTCGAATGCCGGGTCACCGGTGCGCAGGGCCAGCGCGTTGTGCAGCTCGCCGGTGCGCTGGCCCAGGATCTGCACCAGCGCCAGGAAGGCGCCGTGCGCGTCTTCCCGTGGCGGGCCGTCGCTGTCGCGCAACTCGGCCAGGTAGCGTTCCAGGTAGGCCAGGGTGTAGCTCCAGCCATCACCCTGGTTGACCACGTAGGACTGCAGCAGGCCCAGCGTGCCGATGTTGCCGTCCGCGCCCTCGTACTCGATGGCTCCCAGCACCGGCACCGCGTTGGGGAAGCGTGCCACCTCGGTGAGGAAGCGGCCCATCTCCAGCTCCAGGTTCACGCCGGCGCGGATCTGGCGGTAGCCCTTGAGGAACAGGCTCTCGTTGAGCATGACCACGGTATTGCTCGACAGCGCCGTGGGCGGGCTTACCGGCATGGTGTCGAGTTCCGCTTCATCCAGTTCGCGCGCCAGGTGGGTGGCGCGGAAGTGAAGCTCGCCCTGGGCCGTCTTGATGCTGCGGCCCCGCAGGATGCCGCGTACCAGCGCGCGGCAGAAGGCCTCGTCGAAGAAGGCATCACCCATCAGGCCCACCGTGGCCTGCTGGCGGATCTTGGCGATGGCGGCGCGCCCCAGGCTCTTCACGCGCTCTTCCTCGCTCTCTTCCCAGGCGATGGCCAGCGGCATGAAATAGGTTGCGGCCTCGGGCGGGCCCTCCAGGTCGAGCAGCGGCAGCATCCAGCGCTTGCCCCCGTCCTCGAAGATGGCGTGGTCGCGCAGCCTGGCGCGCGTGATGATCGAGCTCTTGTAGCCGTACCAGCGCTGCACCTGGATGTGCGGCGGCAGCGTGTCGCGCTCGAACTGCTGGCGCAGGCGATCGGCGAAACCGATGCGCCAGGGCATCACCTGTTCCTTGAACAGGCTGGTCCAGCCGTCGAAGAGCACCAGCACCGGCCGGTCGCGCAGGCCCACATTCTCCTGGTGCCAGGCGGGCATGGGCGCTTCTTCGGCCAGGCGGAACCAGTAGAAGCCGTGCGAGGGCAGGGTGAGCAGGTAGGGCAACTCGCCGATGGGCGGGAAGGAGGTGCGCCCCAGCATCTCCACCGGCACCCGGGTCTTGTAGGCCGACAGGTCCAGCTCGACCGGCTGCGCGGCGCGAGAGAGATTGAACACGGCCAGGATCACATCGCCGTCGTGCTCGCTGATGTAGGCCAGGATCTTGCGGTTGCCGGGCTTGAGGAAGATGCGCTTGCCGCGGCCGAAGGCCCGACTGGTCTTGCGCACCGCCAGCATTCGGCGCGTCCAGTGCAGCAGCGAGCTCTTGTCGCGCAGCTGCGCCTCGACGTTGAGCGCCTCGTAGCCGTACATCGCGTCCATGATGGGTTGCAGGTACAGGCGCTGCGGGTCGGCGCGCGAGAAGCCGGCGTTGCGGTCGGGGCTCCACTGCATGGGCGTGCGCACGCCATTGCGGTCACCCACGAAGACGTTGTCGCCCATGCCCAGCTCGTCGCCGTAGTAGATGATGGGCGAGCCCGGCATCGACAGCAGCATGCCGTTCATCAGCCGGATCGCGTCCTTGTTGTTCTCCATCAGCGGCGCCAGCCGCCGGCGGATGCCCAGGTTGATGCGCGCCTGCATGTCCGCTGCGTAGGTGGTGTACATGTAGTCGCGCTCGCGGTTGGTCACCATCTCCAGCGTGAGCTCGTCGTGGTTGCGCAGGAAGATGGCCCACTGGCAGCCCTCGGGGATGTCGGGCGTCTGCTGCAGGATCTCGACGATGGGGTCGCGGTCTTCCTGCGCGATGGCCATGTACATGCGCGGCATCAGCGGGAAGTGGTAGGCCATGTGGCACTCGTCGCCTTCGCCGAAGTACTCGCGCACGTCCTCGGGCCACATGTTGGCCTCGGCCAGCAGGAAGCGGTTCTCGTAGTTGGCGTCGATGGCAGCCCGCAGCTGCTTGATGACCACGTGCGTCTCGGGCAGGTTCTCGTTGCTGGTGCCGTCGCGCTCGATCAGGTAGGGAATGGCGTCCAGCCGGAAGCCGTCCACGCCCATGTCCAGCCAGAAGCGCATGACCTTGAACACCGCCTCCAGCACGGCCGGGTTGTCGAAGTTCAGGTCCGGCTGGTGGCTGAAGAAGCGGTGCCAGAAGAAGGCCTTGGCCACCGGGTCCCAGGTCCAGTTGGACTTCTCGGTGTCGGTGAAGATGATGCGCGTGCCCTGGTAGAGCTGGTCGGTGTCGCTCCACACGTAGAAGTCGCGCTCCGGAGAACCGGGCGGTGCGTTTCGCGCGGCCTGGAACCAGGGGTGCTGGTCGGAGGTGTGGTTGATGACCATCTCGATGATCACGCGCAGCTCGCGACGGTGCGCCTCCTCCAGCATCTCGCGGAAATCTTCCAGCGTGCCGTACTGCGGGTTCACGCCTTCGTAGGCGGAGATGTCGTAGCCGTCGTCGCGCAGCGGCGAAGGAAAGAAGGGCATCAGCCAGATGGTGTTGACGCCCAGCTCCTTCACGTAGTCCAGCTTGCTGGTCACGCCCTTGAAGTCGCCGATGCCATCGCCGTTGGAGTCGTAGAAGGCCTTGACGTTGAGCTGGTAGATGACGGCGTCGCGGTACCACGTGGGGTCGCCGGCAGTGTCGATCTCGGTGGTTTCGAGGGCAAGCCGGGGCAGGGGACCGCTCATGGGCAAGCTCCTCTCAAAGGTAGTAGTCGAAATCGCGCTCGTCGCGCTGGCGGCGGCGAACCACCATCACGTGAGCGGGCAGGCGCTGCGGATCGAGCAGGATGTAGTGGTGCCGCCCGCGCCAGACGAAGCGCTGGTCGGTCAGCAGGTCGTGCATCTGGAAGGGCTTGTCGTCGTCCAGGCCCAGGTCGCGCGGGTCCAGTGCGAGCCAGCCGGACTGGGCGTTCCACGGGTCGAGGTTGACCACCGTGACGATGACGTTGCTGCCGTCCTCCGACTCCTTCATGTAGGCGATGAGGTGGTCGTTGGCAATGTCCAGGAACTTCAGGCCGCGGTTGTCCTGCAGCGCCGCGTTGTGGTGGCGGATCTCGTTGATGCGCCGGATGAGCGGGCGCAGGCCGGCGTCGGGGTCCCAGTCCCAGTGGCGAAGCTGGTACTTCTCGGAGTCCAGGTACTCCTCGCTGGCCGGGCCGCGCGGCTTGTGCTCGAAGAGTTCGTAGGCCGGGCCGTACATGCCGTAGCTGGCTGCCAGCGTGGCCGCGAGGATCAGGCGCGACTTGAATACCGCCTCGTGCCCACCCTGCAGCGCGGAATGCAGGATGTCCGGCGTGTTGGGCCACACGTTGGGACGGAAGTAGTCCACGCCCGGCGCCTGGACGAGCTCGGTGAAGTACTCGGTAAGCTCCTCCTTGCTGTTGCGCCAGGTGAAGTAGGTATAGGACTGCGAGTAGCCCAGCTTGGCCAGGCGGTGCATCACCTTGGGCCGGGTGAAGGCCTCGGCCAGGAAGATGACCTCGGGATGATCGCGCTTGACCTCGTTGATTGCCCATTCCCAGAAGGCGAAGGACTTGGTGTGCGGGTTGTCCACGCGGAAGACTTTCACGCCCTGCGCGATCCAGTGGTCCAGCACGCTCTTGAGCTCGATCCACAGGCCCCGCCAGTCCTCGCTCTCGAAGTTGAAGGGGTAGATGTCCTGGTACTTCTTCGGCGGGTTCTCGGCGTATTGCACGGTGCCGTCGGGCCGCCAGCGGAACCACTGCGGATGCTCCTTGACGTAGGGGTGGTCGGGCGCGCACTGGAAGGCGATGTCCATCGCAATCTCCAGCCCCAGGCTGGCCGCGTCTGCCACGAGGGCCTGCATGTCCTGCGCCGTGCCCAGTTCCGGCAGGATGGACTTGTGCCCGCCTTCCTGCGCACCAATGGCCCAGGGGCTGCCCACGTCGCCGGGCTCGGTGCTCAGCGCGTTGTTGCGGCCCTTGCGCTGCAGGCGGCCGACCGGATGGATGGGCGGCATGTAGACGATGTCGAAGCCCATCTCGGCAATCAGCGGCAGCCGCTTGGCCACGTCGCGCAGCGTGCCGTGCTGGCCGGGCGTGTCGCCGGCCGAGCGCGGGAACAGCTCGTACCAGGTGCTGAAGCGGGCGCGCAGGCGCTCCACCATCAGCGGCAGGTCGGTGGCGAAACGCGTCTCCAGCCGGCGGTCGGGGTGGCGGCGGGCCGTGGCGGATCGTTCCTTGTCCAGCGCCAGTTCCTTGAGCGCGACAGCGTCCAGCGCGAGGTCGGCGGCGCCTTCCTCCAGCGAACGCGCCCATGCGCTCAGTTCATCGCGGTCGCTGCCGCTGGCGCGCGTCGCGGCTGCGGCGATCTCGTGTGCGCCCACGCGGGCGGCGATGCGGATGTCGTCCGGCTGAACGCGGCGCTCCAACTCGTGGTGCCAGGACTCGAAGGCATCCACCCAGGCCACCACGGTGTAGAAGTAGCGGCCGGGCGAGGGCGCGACGAAGTGCGCGTGGTACTCGTCGTTCCACTTGAGCTTCATCGGCAGCTCGGTACGGCGGGCGCTGCCTTCCTTCCACCATTGCAGCATCACGCGGGGCACGTCGTGCCCGTCGGTGAAGACATGGGCCTCGATGTCGATGCGCTCGCCGGCCACCCGCTTGGCAGGGAAGCGGCCGCCGTCGACCACCGGAAGCACGGCGTCCACGACCGCCCGGGCGCGGCCGTCCGGTGCATCGAGGGATCGAGGCGCGCGCTCGTCGGCGGCCGCTTCGGCAGGCGCGGCGGCCCCCCGGCTCGTCAGCGCATCGCGCAGCAGTCCCAGGCCCTTAGACATCGGCATCTCGCTTCAGGTAGAGCGTCGAAAGCGGCGGCAGGGTCAGGTACAGGGCGTGGCGATGGCCGTTTGCGGCCAGCGGTGCGGTGCGCACCTCGCCCAGGTTGCCCCAGCCCGATCCGCCGAAGGGCTTCGCGTCGCTGTTGAGGATTTCGCGCCAGGTGCCGCTCAGAGGCACGCCCAGGCAATGGTTCTGCCGCGGCACCGGCGTGAGGTTGCACACCACCAGCACCGCCTGGCCGTCACGCGACTTGCGCAGGAAGGCCAGCACGCTGTTGTCGCGGTCGTTGGCGTCCACCCATTCGAAGCCGGCTTCGTCGAAGTCGAGCTGGTGCAGGGCTGCTTCGCCGCGCAACTGCTTGTTCAGTTCGCCCACCAGGAGCTGCATGCCGCGGTGCTCGGGCTGGTCGGTCATCCACCATTCGAGCTCGCCCTCGTGGGTCCACTCGCGGCGCTGCGCGAACTCGCCGCCCATGAAGAGCAGCTTCTTGCCCGGATGCGCCCACATGTAGGCCAGCATCAGCCGCAGGTTGGCGAATTGCTGCCAGCTGTCGCCCGGCATCTTGTTGATGAGCGAACCCTTGCCGTACACCACCTCGTCGTGCGAGAGCGGCAGCACGAAGTTCTCGTGGAAGGCGTAGACCATCGAGAAGGTGATGCGGTCGTGGTGCCAGCGTCGGTGCACCGTCTCTTCCCTCATGTAGGCCAGGGTGTCGTGCATCCAGCCCATGTTCCATTTCAGGCCGAAGCCCAGGCCGCCCATCTCGATGGGCCGTGAGACCTTGGGCCAGGCGGTGGATTCCTCGGCCACGGTGAAGGTGTCGGGATGGTCGCGGTAGCAGGCGCGGTTGAGCTCCTGCAGGAAGTCGATGGCTTCCAGGTTCTCGCGCCCGCCGTGCACGTTGGGAATCCACTCGCCATGCTTGCGCGCGTAGTCCAGGTAGAGCATGGAGGCCACCGCGTCCACCCGCAGGCCGTCCAGGTGGTAGTGGTCCAGCCAGAACAGGGCCGAGGAGATCAGGAAGCTGCGCACCTCGTGGCGGCCGTAGTTGAAGATGGCCGAGTTCCACTCGGGGTGGAAGCCCTGGCGCGGGTCGGCGTGCTCGTACAGCTGCGTGCCGTCGAAGTGCGCCAGGCCATGCGCGTCGGTGGGGAAGTGCGAGGGCACCCAGTCCAGCAGCACGCCGATGCCGCGCTGGTGCAGGTGGTCCACGAAGTACATGAAGTCCTGCGGCGTGCCGTAGCGCGCGGTGGGCGCGAAGTAGCCGGTGGTCTGGTAGCCCCAGGAGCCGTAGAAGGGATGCTCGGTCACCGGCATCAGCTCCACGTGGGTGAAGCCGAGGCCCGCCACGTAGTCGGCCAGCGCGTGGGCCAGCTCGCGGTAGTTCATGAACTGGCCGTCCTTGCGGCGCCACGAGCCCGCATGCACCTCGTAGGTGGACATGGGCGCATCCAGCGCGTTGGCGGCGCCGCGGGTGCCCATCCAATGCGCGTCCTGCCAGTCGTATTCCAGCGTCCAGATGCGCGAGGCGGTGGCGGGCGGTTCCTCGGCAAGAAAGGCGAATGGGTCGGCCTTCTCGAGCACGTCGCCGTTGCGCGTGCGAATGCGGTACTTGTAGGCCTGGCCGTGGCGCGCGCTGGGGCAATGCGCCTGCCAGATGCCGCTGCCGTCGGCGCGTGCGCGCATGGGGTCGGCCAGGTCGCTCCAGTGGTTCCAGTCGCCGATCACCGCGACCTCGGTGGCGTTGGGCGCCCACACGCCGAAGCTTGCGCCTTCGCCGCCGGGTGACAGCTGGGCGCCCAGGCGCCGATACAACTGGGCGTGCGTCCCTTCGCGGAAAAGGTAGACGTCCGTGTCCCCGAAGGACGCCTGAACTGGGGGGGGAGTGAGCGAGGACGGCACCCGTCGTTTCTAAATGCCAGGAGCGGCTTGCGCAAGCAGGACGAATGCCTCGCATCACTGTCGGCGCGAGCGTAGGCGGCGTAGGCGAAGAACTACATGCAATCGAGATTTCGCCCGATTCAATCCGCACGAGGAGCGCGCCAAATCCCTGCACGGCACAGGAGACAACTCACCATGGTGGAAGCGATCTATTGCTACGACACGGCTTGCGTGCGCTTTGCCGTTTACGAGGAAGGCAGGCGCATCCTGGTGGATATCGGCGAGGACGCGCTGCGCGATGTATTCGGCGCGTGCGGCGGTGGCGAATCGCTGCTGGACAGCTACCGGCAGCATGCCCCGCTCATCGACGCGCTTGCGCTGGAGCGCCACCACGCGGCGCCGGGCGCGCCCATCCTGCTGGGCATTGCCGATTTCGGCGCGATCCCCAGCGTGGTCGCCTGAGGGCTTCGCGGCCGGCGGGTCGTCCCGGTGACCTGCCGCGCTGTAACAGAATTCAAACGCCTTGGACAAGGCGGGATGCGCCTGCGATAGTGACTTGAGCAGCGGGGCATCCACGAACCCTGCCGGGATGGGACCATGCGCACACCGGAACAGTTTCAGGCGGTGCTGACGGCGGAGGGGCCGGCCGCGGCACTGGCGTATCTGAACCAGGGCGTTGCGCATCGTTACTCCGCCATCTACCGCTTCGACGGCGAGTTGCTTCGCAACGTGCTGCTGTGCGACAAGCGCGAGCAGGTGCGCCCGGATTTCCTGCTGGTCGTGCCCTTTCGCCACAGCTTCTGCCAGTTCGTCCTGCGCGACCAGGCCTTCCGAACCGAGGATTCGCGGCAGGACCCACGGCTGGCGGACCATCCGTACCGGGGCGTGGTCATTTCCTATCACAGCGTGCCGCTGGTGGACGAGCAGGGCGCGCTGTGGGGAACCCTCAGCCACTTCGACATGCATAGCCATCCGCTGGCCGACGAGGAATTCCGGCTCATGGAGCGCGCAGCGCCGGTGTTCGGCCGAAACCTCGCGCTGCTCGAGCCCTGAGCTGCACGCCTTCAGCCCTGCCAGACGCCGTAGCCGCGTGCGCGCAGTGCGATGCCCAGTTCCACCTCCATGTCACGCGCCTTCTCGTAGGGCATCGGGTTGAAGCGCTCGTACAACTCGGGCAGCAGATGCAGCCCGTAGTCCCGCACGAAGGTGCTGGCCTGGATGCCGGCCTTGTGCTTGTCGAAGCGTACGTCCGGGTCCAGTCCGGTCATGCCCACGTACACGAAGGGCTTTCCCAACTGCCAGTCGGGGTTGGCGCGGCGAAAGCGCCCGTGGTTCCAGACGCGGTCGTCCAACGCGACCACGTAGACATGGTGGTGGCCTTTGCGGGGCATCAGCCACTCCCCGGCACGCGTCGCCTGCTCAGCCGTTCGAGGGCCGCCCGCTCAGGCCGCGCCGCGGAAGCAGGAGAGGCCCCAGGGTGTCAGCTTTACCGGCAGATGGTAGTGCTGAGTGGGATCGGCGATGCCAAACCGGAAGCACTGGACCTCCATGAAGGCCGGCTCGGGCAGCACCTGTTCACGGCCGCGGTAGTAGTCGCCGACATGCAGCCGCAGCTCGTACACGCCGATGTCGAAGGCCTGCGCGTGCCCTTCGATGCCGCTCACGACGCCGTTGCGGGCCACGCTGCCGGACATCATCGGCACCCATTTCTCGGGCCGTCCCCGCTCGGAACTTTCCTGCCGAAGGATCTCCACCTTCATCCCGGCAGCCACGACGCCATTGGCGACATCGACGACGTGAATCGACACAGCTTGCATCTTTTACCTTTCTTCCTCGCGCATTGGAAATTCTGTGGACGCGGCCGAGGCCTGCTCATCGGCGTGCACGGCCTCGGCCCTGGCCGAGCGGGGCAGGGCCACCCGGACCTCGCTGGCGCGGGCCCGCAGTTGGCCACACCCGCCGTCCACATCCTGTCCGGCCGAGTCGCGCAGCTTGGCCAGGATTCCACGCTGCAGCAGCGTGCGTGCGATCTGCCGGCAGTGTTCCCACGGGGGGCGGCGGAAGTCGGTGCCGTCCACCGTGTTGAAGGGAATCATGTTGAGCACCCCGTACCGTCCGCTCAAGAGCTTCACGATGCCTTCGATCTCGTCAGGCCCGTCGTTCACGCCTTCGAGCAGCGTCCATTGGTACTGCACGGGGTAGCCGGTGGCGCGGGCATAGCGGTCGGCCTCACTCACCAGCTCCTCGGGCGTGAGGCCCGGCGCGCGCGGAAGCAGCGTGCGGCGCAGTGCGGCCCGCGTGGTGTGCAGCGAGAGCGCCAGCGCCGGCCGAACGGCGCCCTGCAGCAGGCGCTCGAACACCCTCGGATCGCCCACGGTGGAGAACACCAGGTTCTTGTGGCCGATATTGCCCGCGGTGCCGAGCAGCTCGATCGCCTCCATCACGTTGTCCAGGTTGTGGGCCGGCTCGCCCATGCCCATGAACACCACCTTGCGTACCGGCCGGCGCCGCCTGGCGAGGGCGACCTGGGCGACGATTTCGCCGCTGGAGACCTGGCGCAGCAATCCGGCGCGGCCGGTCATGCAGAACTGGCAGCCCACCGCGCAGCCCACCTGCGAAGACACGCACAGGCCGTCGCGCGGCAGCAGTACGCTTTCCACCATCTGGCCATCGGCCAGCGCCACCAGGAGGCGCTCGGAACCGTCCGCACCGGGATGGATGGAATGGATGCGCGCCAGGGCCGCCAGTTCGGCTTCGATGGCGGGCAGGGCGGCCAGCAGCGAGGCGGGAAAGAAGCTCTGGGCCGGGCGCTTGCCGCTGTTGCGGGGTAGCGCATGCGACCAAAGGCGCAGCACGCGGTGCTCATGGCTGGGCCCCCCGCCGGCTTCGCGCAGGCGCTGCTTCAGATCGTGGATTCGCATTCAACCGCCTCGGGCAAGGGCGCTGCCGGCTGGGGCGCCGGACGAAGGAATGAAGAGCTCGCGGGGCATCCCCGGATTGTGCCTGCCGCCGAGCGCCGGGACGCCGCCCCAGAGCTCGCTGAAGTCGCTGTCTGTCGGGTGCTCGCGATGCTGCCAGTCCTGGATGAACCGGCGGGTGTTGCAGGCGAGGAGCTCGGCCGCATCGTCGGCCGTCTCGAAGTCGCCGACATCCATTGGCGTTGTTGGGGCGGGGACCGGTCACCGCGTCCCGGCGGAGGTGTGCGCCGAATGGGCGTGGCAATACACCGAGGACACCCAGGTCGGGCTCTTCCATCGGCCGCTACATTCGTCCGAGGTCTCGGAGGTCGGATCGCAGCGCGCTGGCGTCCGAGTGCTGAAGCGGCAGGTTGATCAACAGTTCGAGTCGGCGCTGCAAGGCAAACAGGGTCTGCATCGCAGCGTGCGATGCGCGCGCCGGATCGTCGACGGCAGCCACGTCCTCGAAGGACCACAAGGCCGAGATGGGCTGGCCCGGCCAGCTCGGTTCGCTGGTCAGTACCTTCTCGTCGAGGGTGACGACGAAATCCATGCGCGGCGCGCTCGTGCGCGTGAAGTCGGTCCAGGGCCGAGGCCCCGCCGTCGCCAGGGGAATGCGCGCGTTTTCGAGCGATGCCAGGGCAGCCGGGTGAATCGCCTTCGCCAACTGGCCCGGTTGGCCGCACGATTCGGCGGCGAACAGGTGGCCGCCGATGCGCATGAGGCAAGACTGCGCCAGCACGCTTCGCAGCGAATTGCGCCTGGACACGAACAAGATGCGCTTCAACACTTCCCCACGACTATATCGATCCTGGTGCACGATGGCATGAACGCCATTGCTCCACGAAACGGCTGTTCTGCTTGTGACGTTTTCCGCAAAGAGCCGGGAACGATGCGCTGCCACGTAGCGAAGCATCCGCCTGTGCCATCAGAATCCGCCCAAACGAACACTTTCGGATTCATCCATGGCAACCAAGCGCGCTGTCTTCCTGTTCGCCGCCCTCGGCCTGCTTTCCCTGGCCGGTGCCGTGCTGTCCCTCGTGACGAACCGGCTGGAGGTGGAACAGAAGTATCTGGGGGTGACGCTGGGCCTCTTCCTGGCCCTGCTGAGCGTTGCGAGGGTGCAGGAATTGCGCCGCGCGGTTCAGCGGACGCCGGTGCGGCGCCAGACCTTCAGTTCGACCCGCAAGCCGCAGCTCACGCGGCGCATCGCCAGCCTGGATGACCGGGAAGAGGAAGAGCTGGCGGCCCGGCTCGCGCAATTGCGTGCGCGGGCCCGGCCAGCCTCCCCCGTGCAGCAGCCGGACTTCGACGTGGCCGAAGAAGGTCCGGCCTCGAGCTTCGCGGGACTGGACCCCGTGCCCTCCCGGCTGGACCAGCGCGGCGACGAGTTGCGCGCCGACATCGCGCGCCTGCGCGAAGGCAGCCGCGCAAGGCGGACGCACCCCGAGCCGGCAGCATCGGCCTCGGTCAGCGTGGCGCCACCGGGCTTCCTCGACGAACTCAGCGTGGCGCGGTCCCGCACTGCCGCGCCGGCGCCCCTGACGCCGCAACCCCTGCCGTCGACGCCCAAGCCTGCACCTGCGAGGGAGGTGCAAGACGACCATGGACTGGAAGACCTGTTTCCGCGCACCCAACTGTCCGGGCTGGAAGTGACGCACGTGCAGACGCTGGAAGAGCAGGGCGATCCCTTCGAGAAGACGCAATTCACCGACTTCGGCCATGCCGATCACGAGCAGTTCGCCTCGACGGAGTACCTGGGGCCGGCCGGCCCGCGCAAGTGACCTGCCTCCCTGCGCCCGGGCTGGGCTCGCATCGGTCAGAAGGCCGGATCAATAAGCCGAAAGACAGCTAGGCAGTCCGCCCGCCCGCAGCAACACTTGGCCCCGTCGCGAAAGCAGCAGCGGGAGCGGGCGCATGTCCAAGAACATCGTGTTTTGTGCCGATGGCACCTGGAGCGGCCTGGGCCAGGGGGACGGCGACGACCGCGTGCAGGCGGCAGCCACCAATGTGCTGCGGCTGTTCGCGGCGCTCGACGGGCGCATCACCGAAGATTCGATGCGCAAGCGGGACGAACAGGAAAAGACAGTCACGGGTGAGGCCGGCGAACCGGTGCAGGTAGCGAAGTACCTGCACGGCGTCGGCGATTCGAGCAATGCCATCCGCAAGATCCTGGGCGGCGTGTTCGGCGAGGGCTTCATCGAGCGCATCGTGCGCGGCTACACCTACGTGTCGCGCAACTATGCCGCGGGCGATCGAATCTTCCTGGCCGGGTTCAGCCGCGGTGCCTACACGGTGCGCGCGCTGGCCGGAATGATCACGAAGATGGGGCTGCTGCCAGCGAAGGCGATGCAGGACGAGAGAGGGCAGCACGACCCTGAGCGCGCCTATCGGCTGGGCATTCACGTCTGGGCACGCTATCGCGAGCAGGCAGGCAAGCACAGCACGCTGCTGGGCTACCTGAGCGAGTTCAAGGGCGAGTCGATCGCGCTGGACCAGCTCGTGCGGGACGTGCCGATCGACACCGTCGCGGTGTGGGACACGGTGGGCTCGCTGGGGATTCCAGTGCATGGGGGCAAGGATGCGAACCGCGTCGACATCTTCCAGTTTGCCGACCTGATGCTGTCGCCCCGTGTCGGTGCGGGCTTTCATGCCCTCGCCATCGACGAGCAGCGCGCGGACTTCGCGCCCACGCTGTGGGAGCCGCGCGAGGGCGTGGTGCAGCGGTGGTTCTGCGGCGCGCATTCGGACGTCGGGGGCGGCGGGGCGCCCGGCAGCTTCTTCTCCGTGAACTCGCTGCGCTGGATGATCGCGAAGCTGGCTTCGCGCGGCGTGCTGTTTGCCCAGGCGCAGTTGCAGCCAGCGCTGCCGGCCGGCTTCTGCGCAGTGCATGCCTCGCATCTGGACCCGCCCTTCGACCTGCTGCCCCACGCGCTGCGCCAGTTCCCGCCCGATGCGCTCTTCCACCCGAGCGTGCAGGTCTTCCTCAGCAACTTTCCCGCGTATTCGACGGAGGCGCTCGAGGCCTGGCTGCAAGGCGGCGGCCGGCAGCTGGAGGCGGACAGGCTCAGCGAGTGAGCAGCAAGGCGAGCGCCGTGGGGCGCTTGCGACGGTGCATCTTTCCTGCGCACTAGAATGGCCGAAAACATGGCTGCCGCGTTCCAGGCTTCGCTCGGGACGTTCGGCAAGTCGGGTCAGCAGGGAGAACAAGATGCGAACGACGGTTATCGTCGACGACCACCCGGCCATTCGCCTGGCGGTGCGCTCGGCACTGGAATCCAGCGGTGTGTTCAAGGTGGTGGGCGAGGCCGACAACGGCCCCGCGGCGCTCAGCGTGATCCGCGCGAAGTTGCCCGCGCTGGTCATCCTGGACCTGGACCTTCCCAAGTTGAGCGGCCTGGAACTCATGGGTCGCCTGAGAGTTTCCAACCCGGACATTCATGTGCTGGTGCTGTCTGCCCAGCAGGAGTCCGTCTTCGCTGCGCGCGCGCTCCTGGCCGGTGCCAGCGGCTTTCTGAGCAAGTCGGAAGACCTGTCGGCCATCGTGCAGGCCGCCCGCTCGGTGCTGGCCGGCTACAGCGTCTTTCCGAAATCGGCGCTCTTTGCCGGGCCGCGACCGCCAAGCGGCGCGCAGGCCGGGTTCATCGACTCCTTGTCCGACCGCGAGGTCACCGTGCTGCAGTACCTGGCGCGGGGCCTGAGCAACAAGGAAGTCGGCGAAGCCCTGCAAATCAGCAACAAGACCGTGAGCAGCTGCAAGTCGCGGCTGCTCGAGAAGCTGAAGATCTCCACGATGGTGGAGCTGGTGGACTTCGCGCGCGCCCATCGCCTGGCCCTCTGAGGCTTCAGCTACCCCATGGATGCAAGGCCTGGCGTGCGCCTCAGGCACTGGCGCACGGTTGCGTGGGTTCTGGCAGGCGCCAGCCTGCTGGCAGCGGGCGTGTCCGTTGCCAGCGGCCCCTGGGACGCCTGGGGGCTGGGCGCAGTCTGGCTCGCCGCGGCCCTGGCATGGGCGCTGTGCCTCGCACTGATCGCGGATGGCCGCCAACGGCTGAGCGTCGAGACCGCGCGCCATCATGCGATGAAGATGGCGATGCGGGAGCAGCAGCGCTTCCAGCGTGCGGTACTTGAAGGCATGCCGCACGCCATCGCGGTGCGCGACGCGCAGGCCCGCCTGAGCTTCTGCAACGGCGCCTACCTGAAGCTGCTGGGCGTGTCGTGGCCGATGGTCACCGGAAAAAGCCTGCCCGAAGCCGTTGCCGAAGGCGAGAACGCCGGGCTGGCCCGTGACATTCACCAGGGCTACCTGCATCTGCTCGCCGAGGGCTCGGCGATAAGCGATGACCTGGACCTGCGCGTGGGCGGCGAAATGCGGCGCGTGATCCACTGGGCGTCGCCGATTGCGGTGCGGCCCGATGGCGCGCCGCAGGGCCTGGTGAGCGGTGTGGTCGACATCACCGCGCGCCATCGGCTGGCGCAATTGGTCGAGTCGGCCCGCTCGAAGGCCGAGGCGGCAAGCCGCGCGAAATCGGGCTTTCTGGCCACCATGAGCCACGAGATCCGCACGCCGATGAACGCTGTGCTCGGCGTGCTGGAGTTGCTGCTGCGCGAGGGCCGTCTCGCGCAGCCCGACCGCGACTCGGCCGAACTCGCGCTTGGCGCCGCGCACGCGTTGCTCAGCCTGATCGACGACGCGCTGGATCTCTCGAAGGTGGAAGCCGGGGCGCTGGACCTGGTGGCGCGGCCAATGCGGCTTTCGCGGCTCGTGCGCGAGGTGGCCGACGTGTTCCAGGGCCTGGCGTCGCAGCGGGGGCTTCGCTTCGAAATCGAGATCGACGAATCGCTCCAGGCCTGGCACGAGGCGGATGCAGCGCGGCTGCGTCAGATCCTCAACAACCTCGTGAGCAACGCAATCCGTTTCACCGACGCGGGCGAGGTCGCCATCCGGCTGGCCAGCCAAGGCGTGGCCGGCGGCGCGGAGTCGGTGCTGCTGGAGATCGCCGATACCGGCATCGGAATGGATCCGGAAGACGTCCGAAAGCTGTTCCGCCCCTTTTTCCAGGCGACGGCGGCCGGCGCGCGCACGCAGGGCGGCACCGGCCTGGGCCTGACCATCGCCCAGCGGCTCGTGGAGCGCATGGGCGGGGAGATCGCGGTGGACAGCCGGCGCGACAAGGGGACCAGCATTCGGGTGCGCCTGCCCTTGACCGTGTCGGCCCCGCCGGAACCCGGGGCGGAGACAGACGACGAAGACAGGAGCGGTCCACCTGCGCCCATGCCTGGGCGCCTGCACATCCTCGTGGCCGATGACCATCCGGCCAACCGCCTGCTGCTCCAGCGCCAGCTTGCCTTTCTTGGCTTTGAAGCGGTGGTGGCGGAAGACGGCCGACAGGCCCTGGCCATCTGGCAAGGAGGCGGCATCGATGCCGTCATCGCCGACTGCGCCATGCCGGTGATGGATGGCTACACGCTCGCAGCCCGGATCCGCGCGATCGAACAAGAGCGGGGCGGGCTGCGCTGCCCGATCCTGGGCTGCACCGCCCACGTGCGGGAGCAGGACCGGCACCTGGCGCTCGATGCCGGCATGGACGAATGCCTGGCCAAGCCGCTGGCCCTGGACGAGTTGCGGCGCGCCTTGCAGCGCCGCCTGCTGGATGCGCGGGTCCGAACGGTGCCGCAGCATCCGGCTGCCGACCTCGATGGCGCACTGAGGACCGTCGCGGGCGGCGACCCCGGGGTCGAGGCCGAGTTCCTGGCCACCCTGCTGCATGCTAACGTGGGCGACCTGGTCAGCTTGGCCGGCCTGGTTCGCACCGGCGCGGGGGCGCAGGCTGCGTCCCTGGCGCACCGCATCAAGGGGGCAGCGCGCCTGGTTCGGGCACGGCAGGTGCAGGTCGATTGCGAAGTGCTGGAGGCCGCGGTTCTGGCCGACCGCCGGGATGAAGCGCTGCATGCCCTGGCCGCGCTTCAGGCCAGCGTCGGCGAATTGAACAATGCGATCTCGAAGCGACTGCGGGAGGGCGGGTCGCTGGCACACTAGCCACTGGCCCCACCACACCTGCAGCCATGTACCTGCCACCTCAATTCAATGCCAAGGACCGCGCCGTGGCCGTCGAGCTCATGCGCGCCAACGCCTTCGCCAGCCTGATCACCACCGACGACGAGGGGCTTCCCTTCGTCAGCCATCTTCCGCTGGTGCCGGAAGAGCGCGGCGACGGCGAGCTGGTCCTTTGGGGGCACTGCGCCAAGCCCAACGCGCAATGGCGCCATCTCCAGGCCAGGCCGCAGGCGGTGGTCACCTTCCTCGGGCCGCATGCCTATATGTCGCCCTCGGTTTACCCGGACCTGGCGAGGGTGCCCACCTGGAACTACCTGGCGGTGCACTGCACCGTGCAGGCCCGGCTGGTGGAGACACCGCCGGAAAAGGACGCGCTGCTCAAGCGCCTCATCGGCGAGCACGAGCCGCCCTACGCGCAGCAATGGCGCGACCTGGGCGAGGAGTTCCAGCTGAAGCTGCTGGCCGGCATCGTGGGCTTCGAGCTGCGCGTCACCCAGCTGCAGTGCAAGATCAAGATCAACCAGCACCGTCCGGAATCCCACGTGGCACTGCATGCCCGCTATGCCTCGGGGTCGCCCGACGAGCAGGCACTGGCCGGCTGGATGCGCCGCCTGGGCCTGCAGGTGGACGCGATGCCCTCGCCGAAGGAGCTGGACTCGTGATCCGCATCTTCGGGCTGTTGGGGCTGGTGCTGGCGCTGGTGATCGTCGGCCTGCTGCTCAGGAAGCAGTTGGGCACCACCGTCGCGCCCGCCCTGCCTTCCGCGACGGGGCAGGCAGCGCCGGCGGCGGCAACGTCGAACCCGCGCCAGGTGCAGGAGCAGTTCAAGCAGTCGCTCGACGCCGCCATGCAGCAGCCGCGCGCGCTGCCCGACGAGGCCAAGTGAGCAGCGCAAGCCCTGCCAAGGACGGCAAGGATGCGCACTGGATGGCGCTGGCGCTGGCCGAGGCGCGTGCTGCCATGGACGCGGGCGAGGTTCCGGTTGGCGCAGTGCTGGTCAAGGATGGGGCGGTGCTGGCCACCGGCCGGAACGCGCCGGTGGCCGGGCACGACCCGACCGCACATGCCGAGATCCAGGCCCTGCGTGCCGCCGCCCGGGCGCTGGGCAACTACCGGCTCGACGGCTGCGAGCTCTTCGTCACCCTCGAGCCCTGTGCCATGTGCGCCGGTGCGATGCTGCATGCGCGGCTGTCGCGCGTCGTCTTCGGCGCGGCCGATCCCAGGACCGGGGCGGCCGGCTCGGTGGTGGACCTGTTCGCCCAACCGCAGCTCAACCACCAGACGCAGGTACAGGGCGGCGTGCTGGCCGAGGATTGCGCGCAGCTGCTGCAGGGCTTCTTCCGTGGCCGTCGCGAAGTGGCGAAGGCCGCCGCCCAGCCCCTGCGCGACGATGCCCTGCGCACACCCGAGTCCTGCTTCGACGGCCTGGCACCGTCCCCCTGGACGGAATGCCAGCTCGCGGACCTCGCGGCCTTGCAGGGATTGAGGATGAGCTACCTGGACACAGCACCGGATGCGGCACCCGGTCCGGCCTGCGTCTGCCTGCACGGCGCCGGACTGTGGAGCCACCATGAGCGCGGCCTGATCGAAGCGCTGCTCGCGGCCGGCGTGCCGCGTGTGCTGGCACCTGACCTGGTCGGCTTCGGCAAGAGCGACAAGCCCAAGCGCGAGGCCTTCCACACGGCCGACTGGCACCGGGATGTCCTGCAGCAGTGGCTTGAGCGAGTGGGTGTAGAGCGGGCCGTGCTCGTCGTCGCCGAGAGCATGCGAGGCCTTGGCGAGGCCCTGGCTGCCGCCGCGCCCGGGCGCGTGGCGCAATTGCTGATCGCCCCGGAAAGCCCCGCGCCGGAACTGGAAGACGCCCGGCGCGCGCCATTTCCCGATCGCGGCTACGAGGCCGCCTTGCGTGTCTTCGGCAAGCCCCGCAAGGCGCGGCAGGTCGCGCCCGGGGAAGCGAGGGCGCTGGCCCGGCGCGCAATGGGATACTTCGCCGCGACATGAGCAAGAAAAAGCACATCTACATCTATTCCCCCTCCAGCGCCGTGCGCGACAAGGCGGCATTCAAGCGCGGCGTGAAGCGCCTGAAGGCGCTGGGCCACGAGGTCGAGGTCGACGAGGCCGCACTGAAGAGCCAGCAGCGCTTTGCCGGCGACGACGCCACCCGCCTGGCGGCCATCGGCCGGGCCGCGGCCAGCGGCGCCGACGTGGCGCTCATCTCGCGCGGCGGCTACGGCCTGACCCGCATCCTCGACGCACTGCCCTACAAGGCGGTGGCCAAGGCCATCGACCGCGGCACCGAGTTCGTGGGCCTGTCCGACTTCACTGCCTTCCAGTTGGCCATGCTGGCCAAGACCGGCGCGGTGACCTGGGCGGGTCCGGCGCTGGGCGAGGACTTTGGTGCCGAAGCCGGCGCCGACGACATCATGGAGGCTTGCTTCGACGACCTGCTGCACGGGCAGGGCGAAGGCACCGGCTGGCGCCTGCCGGCGCGCGACGCGGCCGTGGGCGAGAAGCTGCGCGCCATCCATGGCGCCACGCTGTGGGGCGGCAACCTGTGCGTGCTGACGGCCCTGCTGGGCACGCCGTACTTCCCGGCCGTGGACAAGGGCGTGCTGTTCCTGGAGGACGTCAACGAGCACCCCTACCGCGTCGAGCGCATGCTCGACCAACTGCGGCACGCCGGTGTGCTGGCGCGGCAGAAGGCCGTCGTGCTGGGCCAGTTCACGGGCTACAAGAAGGTGCCGCACGACCGGGGCTTCGGCCTGCCGGGCGTGGTGGAGCGGCTGCGTGGCCTGCTGAAAGTGCCGGTGCTGACCGGGCTGCCCTTCGGCCATGTGCCGACCAAGGTGCTGCTGCCCGTCGGCGCCCAGGTCGAGCTCGCGGCGGACGGCCGCGACGTGTTCATGGTCTGGGGCCACCGCCACCATGGCCATGACGACCACGACCACGACCACGCACACCACCATTGAGGCGGCTGATGCCGGCGTGACGGGCTGATCTTGGGGAGGCGGCCTGCCGCGGGCGGGCAGGCGCGATGGGTCAGGAGGGGATGCGCCTATGGGTGCGCGGACCCATGGCATCGGGGAGGCGACCCCGGAACATGCTGTTGATCTGCTTCATCTGGTGGCGGGCCGAGCCTTCGCTGTCGATGTCGCCCAGGGCGGTCATCACGTCCTGGCGCAGGTACCACAGCGCTTCCAGGTCGTCGGCGAATTGCACGCGCTGGGCCACCCGACCGACCGAATGGCCACCGTGCAGGCGCAGCATGTTCAGCATGGCCACGCGGATCTCGCCGGCGCGCCGTTCCTCCGATTGGCGAAGGCCAAAAGTCGGGATCGGCAGAAAGCGAATGAGCTTACGCAGGGTCACCATGTTTACGAACTGTCTAGAGGTCAAACGTCCTGTTGCGTGGTGAACATTAACGGTGGTGGGGTGGCCTAGACAAGATGGTTAACAGTTAATCTTGTTCAAAAACAACATAGTTCACACAAATGCTCATGAGGCTTCAGAGGAAAGCCAACCTTCGTATTACTTTTTCTCGCTATCCCCAACATTGAGGAGAAGTGTTGTGCCAAATCGCCAGAGCGCCACGGTTTCTCGATGTTTTGCAAGCGGGCAGGGCGACATTTCCGTGCGGAATGTGACTATTTGCCATAATCACCCAGGCGATCGCAAGGAAGGGATCGCGAGGAAGCATTACTAATACATGGGCGCTCAAACGACGGTTGTATTTGCCGATCTGACCGGCAGCACGCGCGTATTCGAAGCCATGGGCAATGCGCGGGCTACCGAGACGGTCACGCGGCTGATCCAGTGGATCGGGAGCGTGTGCGAAGCCCACGGTGGCCGGGTCGTGAAGTCGCTTGGTGACGGCGTTTTCGCCGTCTTTACCAGTGGCGGCACCGCCACCGGCGCCGTGCTCGAGCTCCAGCGCAATCACCAGAAGCGCCTCCTGACCTGGCCCGCACCCCTGCGCATGGAGCTGCAGATCGGCGTGGCCAGCGGCGAAGTGGTGGAGGTCGATGGCGACTGCTACGGCGACGCGGTCAACCTGGCTTCCCGCCTGAGCGACCTGGCCGGGCCGAGCCAGATCTGGGCCACCGAGGCAGTGATCGACCAGTTGGGCGGCGTCGACGCGCGCCATCGCAACCTGGGTCCCATCAACATCCGCGGCAAGAACGAGATGCCGGTGGTCTACCGCATCGACTGGCAGGACGAGGTCACGGAGTTCCTCACCATGCCCGCAACCCTGGTGCCACCGCAGCGCGTTCCCGATTCCACCTTCGGCCAGATCGAGCTGAGCTGGCTGGACGTTCGCACGTCCTTCCGGGCCACGCAGCTGCCCATCCACCTGGGGCGGGTGGACGAGGCGCAGTTCGTGGTGAACGATCCGCGGGTTTCACGCCTGCATGCGCGCATCGAGGCGCGCAGCGGCAGCTGCGTACTGGTGGACGTGAGCACCTATGGCACCTGGGTGCGCTTTCATGGCACCGCAGGCGCCAGCGGCGAGATCGCGCTGCGCCGCGAGGAGTGCGTTCTGCACGGCAGCGGCGAGATCGGCCTGGGCGCGCCCTTGAGCGACTTCAGCGCGCCCACCATCTCCTTCAACACCACCGGCGGCAACCTCGACCTGGCCCGGCGCAACGCGCGCTGAACTGCGTCCGCAACCATTTTCAACTGCCGGCCTTGCGCCGGCAGTCGCGCCTCTCAAGGCCGCGTGCCTGGCGCCGTTGGGCCGGGGATTGGAGTCCGTGAATCAGG
The DNA here is from genome assembly GCF_900114785.1 of Variovorax sp. OV329. Lineage (GTDB taxonomy): Bacteria > Pseudomonadota > Gammaproteobacteria > Burkholderiales > Burkholderiaceae_C > Variovorax. The sequence goes on along the minus strand of NZ_FOUG01000007.1, from coordinate 97,293 downwards.
GTGCCGGTACCACGACGTACTGCACTGCGGTGCCCACGTACTGCGGCTGGTAGTACACGCCGCCACATTGCTGATAGACCACGGCGCCGGCCTGCACCGGAACACAGGCAGGCGGCAGGGTGCGCGTCATCGAGCCGATAACCGCGGCCGTGGTGGCGACGGCGGCAGTGGCCACCGCGGCGGTGGCCACCGGGTGCCAGTTGCGGTCCACATCCACATCGACGTTCACATTGCGGTTCACGTTGGTGTTCACGTTCCGATTGACGTTGGCATTGACGTTTCGGTTGACGTTCGTGTTGGCGGTGGCGCCCACGTTGCGATTGACATTGGCACTGGCACTGCGGTTGACCGAGGTGCGTGTGCCGCCGCTGACCATGCGGTCGGCCATGGCCTCCTCGGCCAGCGACACGAACAGGGCACTGGCCAACAGGGTGGAGAGCAAATAGCGCGTCTTCCAGAGCTTGCGATTCATTTGGCGCTCCCTTTCTTCACTTGGCGGCCGGCTGCTGCTGTGCATTCTTGGGAGCCTGCGTGATGCGCATCGCTCCCTTGGCGGGCGTGTAGGTGAATTCGCCGGGCCGCGGACGGATGCTGGTGTACCAGCTCAGGTTGGCGATGTACTGCGGCTGCTGGACTTCGTCGGTGGTGGTGATGACCAGCTTGCGCGGTAGCGGCTGCTCGCCCTTTTGTATCCACACCTGCCAGTCCACGGCGTCCTGGCGCAAAGCGAAGTGCTCGACTTCCACGCCGTCGATGTAGGCCGGGCCGATCAGGATGGCCGAGGTGAGATTGTTGACGCTGTCCTCGGTGGTGCCCCAGGTGAACAGGTCGCCCAGCGGCATGTCGATGTCGTACTCGTCGAGCATCTTCCTGAGGACGCTGCCCACGGTGCCGGAGGCCGGCATGCTGGCGTAGTAGTTCATTCGCGGCGCCACCTGGGTGAGCGTCTTGCCGTCGTAGTAGAAGTCGCGCCAGACGCGGTCGCTGCGAACGAAGGCGCGCAGCTTGTCGGGTGCCACGAAGCGATAGCCCACCACGCCGCCGAACTGGATCTTCTGGCCCGTGTCCATCACGTCGTCGATGGTGGTCTGCGAAGTCACCTGGAAGGTCTTGAGCGAGCGCAGGTAGGCGCTCATTTCCTTCATCCGGGCGATGACGGCGGGGTTCTTCTCCGGCGCAGGTGTGGCCGCGGCCGGCCTGGCGGCGGCGTCTGCGCTCGTGCTGGAAGCAGCTGGCGCCGCGGTGGGGGCGCCTGGCGTGCTCGAGCAGCCGGCGAGCACCAGGCCGCCGCATACCAGGGCCGCGCAGGCCAGTGGCCGGCGCAAGCGCGCAAGCTGCGCAAAAAGAGATGGCTTCGTCAATTGAACCTCCTTGTTCTTTCATCCAATGACGCGGCGCAGTCTCGCAGTGGCACCTGAGGCTGTCAATCGAACATCCAGTGCAAATTCGTGTCCGATCCCCTGAGCCGGAACCTGAACAGGCAAGTGCGACAAGGGCCGGGTTCGCTCGGCGGTGCAAATCCGAACACCCCCATGCGTCGATTTGCCTAGACTTTGATTCCAAGCATTTGCACGAAGACAACGCCTGGGGACGATCACCATGGATTGGAAGACACACGAGATCAGCAACCAGTTCGACGAACTGTCGGACTACAACCTCTACGGCACCGACGTGGCGCTGCGCGAAGCCATGGAGCGAGGCGGTGCAGACTGGGCCGACGCTTCGCTGGCGGACTATGGCGGCAGGCTGGGCGAGGCGAAGACCTGGGCATGGGCGGCCGAAGCAAACCGGTTCACGCCGGAGTTCGAAGGCTTCGACGCGCGTGGCCGTCGGATCGACCAGGTCCGGTTCCATCCCTCGTGGCACGAACTGATGCGCCTGCACCGCGAGGCCGGCTCCATCTCGACGGCCTTTCGCGATGCACAGCGGCGGGGCCGCTGGACCGCCTGGGCCGCGCACTTCTACATGGAGGGACAGGTCGAGGCCGGAGCCATGTGCCCGCTGTCCATGACGCAGGCCTCCATCCCCGTGCTCAGCAAGGAGCCCGGCCTTTGGGCGCGCTACGGCGACAAGCTGATGAGCGACAGCTACGACCCCCGCGACATCCCCATCGAGCAGAAGTCCTCCATCTGGATCGGCATGGGCATGACCGAGAAGCAGGGCGGATCGGATGTTCGGGCCAACACCACCACCGCCACGCCCGTCGCCGCGGGCGGCCGCGGCGGCGAGTACCTGGTTCGCGGCCACAAGTGGTTCTTCTCGGCGCCCATGTGCGACGCGCACCTGGTGGTGGCACGCACTGCCGAGGGCGGACCCTCCTGCTTCTTCGTGCCCCGCTGGAAGCCTGACGGGAGCAAGAACCCTATCCTCATCCAGCGCCTGAAGGACAAGGTGGGCAACCGCAGCAATTCCAGCAGCGAGGTCGAGTTCCAGGACGCCTGGGGCATCCTCATGGGCGAGGAGGGCCGAGGCATTCCCACCATCATCGAGATGGCGACCTACACGCGGCTGCACTGCGTGCTGGGCAGCGCGGCGATGCTCAGGCAGGCGGCGGTGCAGGCGATTGCGTACGCACGCCAGCGCAAGGCCTTCGGCAACGTGCTGGTGCGCCAGCCGCTGATGCGCGGCGTGCTGGTCGACCTGGCGCTGGAAAGCGAGGCCGCGTTGCAGTTGGCGATGCGACTGGCGCAGGCCTACGAGAACGGCGACGACCCGGCACAGCGCGCATGGAAGCGCGTGATGACGCCGGCGGCCAAGTTCTGGGTCTGCAAGCGCGCGGTCGAGCTCACGGGCGAAGCCATGGAGGTCTTCGGCGGCAACGGCTACGTGGAGAACGGCCCCATGGCGCGCCTGTTCCGCGAGGCGCCGGTCAACTCGATCTGGGAAGGCTCGGGCAACGTGATGTGCCTGGACGTGATGCGTGCCATCGGCCGCGAACCGCAGGCCGCCTTCGAGCTGCTCGATGCGCTGGCGCAAGGTGCGCAGGGTGATGCGCGCATCGTGGGCGAGCTGCAGGCGCTCCGCGAGATGCTCGCCACGCCGCCTGAACAGCTCGAAGGCCTGGGCCGCCGCTTCGCGCAGCGTCTGGTGCTGGCCGCGCAGGCCTCGCTGCTGCGCCAGAATGCGCCGGCCTTCGTGGCCGACGCCTTCGTGGCGACTCGCTTCGACCCGCAGTGGGGCCGTGTGGCGGGGGCCGTCGATACGCGCGGAATCGACATCGACGCGCTGCTGCAGCGGGCCTTGCCGGCTTGATGGAGAAGCGTCGGCGCGCGTCGCGCGCCGGGGTCGTCACCAGGTCGGCTCGCGCTCCGGCGCCGAGGTGATGCGGTGGATCGACAGGTCGGCGCCGGTGTACTCTTCTTCGCTCGAGAGGCGCAGGCCCAGCAGGGTCTTGAGTGCACCGTACACGGCGCCGCCCGCCACCAGTGCCCATGAAACGCCCAGCAGTACGCCGATCAGCTGCGCGGAAAAGCTCACGCCGCCCAGGCCGCCCAGCGCCGTCTGTCCAAAGATGCCGGCGGCAATGCCGCCCCAGGCGCCGCACAGGCCGTGCAGCGGCCACACGCCCAGCACGTCGTCGATCTTCCATTTGTTCTGCGTGAGCGTGAAGGTCCAGACGAAGAGGCCGCCTGCGACCGCGCCCACCACCATGGCGCCCAGGGGGTGCATCAGGTCGGAGCCGGCGCAAACCGCCACCAGGCCGGCCAGCGGGCCGTTGTGGACGAAGCCCGGGTCGTTCTTGCCGATCAACAGCGCGGCCAGCGTGCCGCCGACCATGGCCATGAGCGAGTTCACCGCGACCAGGCCGGAGATCTTGTCGAGGGTCTGCGCGCTCATCACGTTGAAGCCGAACCAGCCCACGGTCAGTACCCAGGCGCCCAGCGCCAGGAAGGGAATGCTGGAGGGCGGATGGGCGCTCAGGGAGCCATCGCCGCGGTAGCGATTGCGCCGGGCACCCAGCAGCAGCACGGCCGGCAATGCCAGCCAGCCGCCCATGGCATGCACCACCACGGAGCCGGCGAAGTCATGGAACTCGTGGCCTGTGAGGCCGGAGATCCAGGCCTGCACGCCGAAGTGCTTGTTCCACGCGATGCCTTCGAAGAAGGGGTAGACGAAGCCGACGATCACGGCCGTGGCGATGAGCTGCGGCCAGAACTTGGCACGCTCGGCGATGCCGCCGGAAATGATGGCGGGGATGGCGGCCGCAAACGTGAGCAGAAAGAAGAACTTCACCAGTTCATAGCCGTTCTGCCTGGCCAGTTCTTCGGCGCCCACGAAGAAGTGCGTGCCGTAGGCGACGCCATAGCCCACCAGGAAATAGACGACGGTGGAGACCGAGAAGTCGACGAGGATCTTCACCAAGGCATTGACCTGATTCTTCTTGCGGACCGTGCCCAGCTCAAGAAAAGCGAAGCCGGCATGCATGGCCAGCACCATGATCGCTCCGAGAAGGATGAATAGCGTGTTTGCGCCCTGAGTTGGTGCGTTCATGAAGTTTGGTGATGAAAATGCTCTTGAATGGTGCGAGACGGTGTCTGCGTCGACGTGAAGCGCCGATTGAAAGCAATATTGGTGCCCAAGGCCCGCGACTGGTGCGCAAGGCTGCTTCCTGGTGCGCACCGGGACGATGCGCTCCGCCGACTCAGCCTGCCCGGCGGAAGCTCAAGTTGATGCGCCGACGGCCGAGCAGCCGATGCTCGCCGTCGCTCACTGTCGCCACGCCGTGATAGCGCAGCCGGGAGGCGCCGCCCCATACGAGCGCGTCCCCGTGCGACAGAGGCACCTTGAGCGTCCTGTCGCCGCGCGCCAGGCCGCCGAGTTGGAACACTGCCGGCAGCCCGAGGGAGAGGGAGACCAGCGGATGGCCGGCCACATCGCGTTCGTCCTTGTCCTGATGCAGGCTCAAGCGTGCGCCGGGCGCATAGACGCTCACCAGGCAGGCGTCCGGCTCGAAGCCTTCGAAGCCGGCGCGCGACGCTGCCGCGCGGGCCAGTCGTGCGAAGCTGTCGGGCAGGGCGGGCCAGGGCCGGCCACTGTCGGGGTCGAGTCGTTCGTAGCGGTAACCGCTGCGGTCGCTCACCCAGCCCAGCCCGCCGCAGTTGCTCACCGCCACCGACATGCGCAGTCCTCCGGGCGTCAGCATGTGCCGCGGCGGCGCCTGCTCCAGCACCTCGTTCAGGGCCTGGACGATGCCTGTCTCGTCATCCAGCGCGGCGCCGGGCAGCAGCACGGCACCAGGCGCCAGCCCGATGCAATCCGGTGAAGGGAACAGCGAAGCCATGCCCAACGCCCTCAGGCGCCACCGGACACCAGATGCCGAAGACGGGCGATCACGCCCGTGGGTTCGTTGGCGCGTGCGCCGATGGCTCGCTGGCGGTAGTACTGGCGCTCCTGCTCGAGCACCGACAGCAGGGCGGCATAGGTGCGCTCGCTGTAGATCCAGACGCCAGACACCGCGAAGTGCCCGGGCTTGGCATCGGACTTGGGCGTCATGTGCACGTCCACTGCGCCGATGCGGCTCATGGTTTCGGAGCGGGACGCGGCCACCTCGGCACCGCCGCCCATCAGGTCGATCTGGCGCGACAGGACGAAGCTGACGGCCTGGATCTGCTGGAAATTCTGGGAAATGAAGTCGCAGATTTCCAGGAAGATCAGGCGCCCCACGTGCCGCGGTTCCTCGCGCACCAGGCGGGTGGGCGCAAAGGCTTCGATGTGCAGCTCGGTGCCGTTCTTGAGCAAGGGCACCGGATCCAGCTTGGCCAGCAGCGCGTTGCCGGCAAACACCCAGATGGGCTGGCCGAGCGAGTAGGGCGCACCGTCGGTGCCAGTGATCGTGAGGATGCCGGAGGTCATGAAGATGCGAAAAGCAGCATTAGCGAAGTGTTGTTGGCGTGTTGTTGTGTTATGAATGCTTTTTAACTACGCATGCGTCGAAACCGGCAAGTATTCGACTATAGGTTCGGCGCTTCGCCGAGTCAGTAACTCGGACTTCGCGCGGTCATCGGTGCAATGGAAGAATTCACGAACCGTGAATCGCAGATTCACGGCTTGCGTTCCCCGCAACCTGTCCCACGGAAGGCTGAACATGGACCCCATCACTTCCATTGATCGCTACGAACCCGACTACACGCGAGAGTGTGAAGTCTGCGGCAGCACCCCGGTTGTCAGTGGCACGCGCGCCGGCAAGACAGTCTACGTCGCCACGATGTGCGGCCCGTGCCTGTGGAGCGAGCCCAAGGCGGGCGATCCAGGTACGTGGAATGCGGCACCTTCGGACGGTGCGGCTTGACGGACGGCAGCATGCGCTTCGGTCTGGTCGCGCATCGCATCCATCGGCAGGACGCCGATGGGGCATTGGCCCGCTGGGCGCGCGGGAGCGAGGCGCAGGTCCGCGCCCTCGGCCTCGGGCTGCATGCGGTGGGCGGCACCTATGACGCGCTTGCGCGCCTGGGCCTGCTGCAGCACGGCGTGCCGACGGTGCGCCTGCCCACGGGCATGCAGGGCGGCGTGATGCGGCTGGCTTCCTGCATCGCCGGCGGGCTGGCGCCCGAGCATGCGCTGGACGGCGTCATCTACTTCGTCGACCCGGTCGATCCCTCGTCCCTGTACCCGGAGACGCTGGCGCTCAAGCGCCAGTGCGTCATCCACGGCAAGCCTTTCGTCTCCACGGCGCGCGGCGCCCAGGAATGGATGGCGGTGGAATGCGTGCACGCCGGGGTGGGCGACGCTGCCGTGCTGTCGCAGGCGCTGGATGGGCAGACCGTGGCGCTGATCGCGCACGATGCGCTCAAGCAGCGGATGGTCGAGTTCGCAGCGAAGCATTTCGAACTGCTCTCGCGCTTTGCATCGCGCGTGGGCACCGGGACCACCGGCAGCCTGCTCAACGAGCTGGCCTGGTCGCGCGGCTGGCCGGCGGGCCAGCCGTGGGTGACGCGCTACCAGAGCGGGCCCATGGGCGGCGACGCGCAGATTGCCGAACTTGTGCTCGACCGGCGCTGCCACAAGACCATCTTCTTCGAAGACCCGCATGTGGCACGCCAGCACGAGGCCGACATCCAGTTGCTGGAGCGGGCGGTGTGCACCGCGACCGAGCACACGAGCTGCTTCAATTCGCCCGCGATGGCCGAGCGCTGGGCCGCAGCGCTCGCGCCCGCGGGCAGCTGAACCCGGAGTTCAGCCCCGGCTGGGGCAGTCGCTGTCGCGCACCGTCACGTTGAGCTCGCGCTCTCCGACCATGTACAGATGGCGGAATGTGATGCCGCGACCCATCATGGCGCGCGTGTTCGGCGTTGCGCAGTTCTTGGCAGTGACTCGATTGCGCAGGGCCGCCGGGTCGAGCCGGGTGGCCTGCATGTAGTGGTAGGTGGCTACGCGGCTGGCCGGCTCGTACTCGGCGCCCACCAGCACCGACTGGTCTTCCATCTGCAGCGGCACGCGCTGCATCACGACCTGCACGCCGCTTTTCATGCCGGCATCGAGCTCGGTCTCGCTCATGGAGGCCAGGCGCTGGGAATCATCGCCGGCCGATGCCAGGGGAAGCGCGCAGAGCAGCACCAGCGCCGCCGGGAGACGGCGAAGCGGCACGGCATAGTGCGTGAGTGATCCCATGGCAGCCCCCTGTTTGCGTTCGCGGGCTACAAAGTATGTCTTTAGTTCTCAAAGGCGTCAACGCGCCGTGAGCCGTCCAAAGGGCGTAGGACGTGGGCAGGCAAGGCCTTCAGTCGTAGGCCACGGTCAGCAGCGCGGCGGCCGGGCCCGGTGCCCGCATCGGCGCCAACGAGAGGCTGCCCCCATCGCGCCCAACTGCGAATTCACCGAGCGGCGCAACGCCGCGCCGGCGGCCACCGCTGTCGGTAAAGGCCATTGCGAGTGGCTGCGCGCCAAGCGACTGGATGGACACCCGCGCGCTGGGCCGGTCGATCCACTGCCGTTCGAACACCACATCGCTGCCCGTTCCGGCATGGATCCGGCCAATCGCCGGCGGCGCCGCGGCATGGGTGATTTCATAAGGCTCGGCCACGATGGCGCCGACGAAGTGGATCGTTCCATCCGCCGCGAGCACTTGCCCGTGCCCTGCGGCAGCGAGCAGAAAGGTAGGTACGGTGAGCGTACGGACCCGGTGAAAAACCGACATCTTCATAGCTGCAACTCCCTGTTGGGGTCCGGTGCGAACCCGGCTTCATGAAAGCACCGGAATGGAAAAAGTGCAACTAGACGTTAGATTGGTTTTTTTGCGTAGCCATTGTCGAAGTGTCAACCGCGCGCCCGGGCACACGCTTTTGCCGCCGTTGCAATTTGCGTCAACGTCCTGCCCAATGCGCTCCTTGCCCGAAGGCCAGGAGGTGCATTCCGATGACGACCACCACGTCCAAGCGTGTCTTCAACTTCAGCGCCGGCCCCGCCACGCTGCCCGAGGCGGTGCTGCGTCAGGCGGCCGACGAGATGCTCGACTGGCATGGCAGCGGCATGTCGGTGATGGAGATGAGCCATCGCGGCAAGGAGTTCATCGCCATCCACGCCGAGGCCGAGAAACTGCTGCGCGAACTGATGGGCGTGCCCTCGAACTACAAGGTGCTGTTCCTGCAGGGCGGGGCGATCGGGCAGAACGCGATCGTGCCGATGAACCTGCTGCGCGGGCATGCCGGCTTCGACGTGGTCGACACCGGCGAGTGGTCGCTCAAGACCATCAAGGAAGGCAAGAAGTACGGCCAGGTGAACATCGCGGCCAGCAGCGCCGCCGACGGCTACAAGCACATCCCGCCGCGCGACAGCTGGAAGCTGGACCCGGGTGCGGCCTACGTGCACATCTGCTCCAACGAGACCATCGGCGGCGTGCAGTACCACGCCGTTCCCGACACCGGCCAGGTGCCGCTGGTGGCCGACATGTCCAGCGACTTCATGTCCCGCCCGGTCGACGTGAGGCGCTACGGCCTCATCTACGCCGGTGCGCAGAAGAACGTGGGGCCGGCGGGCGTGACGATGGTCATCGTTCGCGACGAGCTGATCGGCCAGGCGCTGCCCATCACGCCCTCGGCCTTCGACTACAAGGTGCAGGCGGACGCCGATTCGATGTTCAACACGCCGCCCACCTACACCATCTACATCGTGGGCCTGGTGGTGCGCTGGCTGCAGGCGCAGGGCGGGCTGGCCGCCGTAGAGGCGCGCAACAGGGAGAAGGCGGGGCTGCTCTACCAGTACCTGGAAGGCACGCAGTTCTACTTCAACCCGGTGGCGCCGGCCGACCGCTCGCTGATGAACGTGCCCTTCAAGCTGCGCGACCCCTCGCTGGACGACGCCTTCCTCAAGGGCGCCGAGGAGCGCGGCATGGTGCAGCTCAAGGGACACCGCTCGGTGGGCGGCATGCGTGCCTCGCTCTACAACGCATTGCCGCTGGAGGCCGTGGCCGCGCTGGTGGCCTACATGAAGGAATTCGAGGCCCGCCATGGCTGAGGGAGACGTTGCCGAAGGCAGCCGATTCCAGGTGCTGGTGCTCAACGAGATCGCGCCACGCGGGCTGGCCCGCCTGCCCACGGCGCGCTACTTTGCAGGCAAGGGCGTGCCGGCACCCGATGCGGTGCTGGTGCGCTCGGCCGACATGCATGCCATGGACATTCCCGCCAGCGTGCGCGCCATCGCGCGCGCCGGCGCCGGCACCAACAACATCCCGGTGGCGGCCATGAGCGCGCGCGGCGTGCCGGTGTTCAACGCGCCGGGCGCCAATGCCAACGCGGTCAAGGAACTGGTGCTGGCCGGCATGCTGATGGCCGCGCGCAAGCTGCCGGGCGCGCTGCGCTTCGTCGCCGGAGAACTCGGCGAGCTGCGCGGCGACCTCGACAAGGCGGTGGAGCAGGGCAAGAGCGCCTTCAACGGCTTCGAGCTGGCGGGCCAGACGCTGGGCATCGTGGGCCTGGGCAAGGTCGGCTGCCTGGTGGCCGATGCGGCCATCAAGCTGGGCATGGACGTGCTGGGCTACGACCCCGACATCACGGTCGATGCGGCATGGAGCCTGCCTTCGCAGGTACGGCGTGCCGGCAGCGTGTCGGAGGTGCTGCGCAATGGCCAGTTCGTCACGCTGCACGTGCCGCTGGTCGACGCGACGCGGCACCTGGTCAATGCCGAGAACATCGGCCTGATGCCGCGCGGCGCGGTGCTGCTCAATTTCTCGCGCCAGGGCGTGGTGAGCGACGAGGCGGCGCTGGTCGCGCTGGAAACCGGCGCTTTGGGCTGCTATGTGTGCGACTTTCCCAGCGCGGCCCTGCTGCGCAACGAGCGGGTGATCTGCCTGCCGCACCTGGGCGCGAGCACCCGCGAGGCGGAGGAGAACTGCGCCGTGATGGTGGCTGACCAGCTGCGCGACTTCCTGGAGAACGGGAACATCGCCAATGCGGTCAACTTTCCATCGGTGGGCATGGCGCGCGAGTCGGCCTTCCGCGTGGCCATCGCAAACGCCAACGTGCCGAACATGCTGGGCCAGATCTCCACCGCCATGGCGCAGGCCGGCCTGAACATCCACAACATGGTCAACAAGTCGCGCGGCGACATGGCCTACACGCTGGTGGATGTGGACAGCGGGGTGCGCGAATCGCTGCTGGCCGAGCTGGCCGCCATCGAAGGGGTGCTGTCGGTGCGCTACCTGCCTGGGCCCCGCCGGGACCAGTAGCGGATGCCGCGCCTGGCCAGCCTCGCCATGCTTTCGTAGTGCCGCCAGCACGCTGGCCGCCTGCTGGCCGCACCATCGATCGCGCGCCGCCACTGCGGATCGGCGGCGGCTTCTTCTGCTAGGGTTCGCCCCCGTGACGGAAAGTACTGCCCCCCAACTTCAGGTGGCCGCGCCCCGCCAGGGCTTCACCTGGGTGGACGCGGTGGTGATGCTCGCCCTGGTGGCGCTGTTCTGGAGTGCGCTGCACTTCGGCAAGGGCATGCTGGTTCACTTCGATGCGTCGAAGCAGGAAAGCGTCGACCTCTCGGTCTCCGGGATTCCCTACTACGCCGGGCGCACGCTGCTGCGCATGTGGATCGCCTTCGCCTTCTCGCTGGCCTTCGCGATCTCCGTCGGCTACCTGGCCGCCAAGAGTGCGCGGGCTCGCATGTTCATCCTGCCGGCGCTGGACGTGCTGCAGTCGGTGCCGGTGCTGGGCTTCCTCTCGGCCACGGTCACGGGCTTCATGGCGCTGTTCCCGGGCAGCCTGATGGGGGTGGAGTGCGCGGCCATCTTCGCCATCTTCACCGGCCAGGTGTGGAACATGGCCTTCGGCTTCTACCACTCCATGGTCACGGTGCCCACCGACATGCAGGAGGCCGCCACCACCTACCGCCTGACGCGCTGGCAGCGCTTCAGCACGGTGGAACTGCCGGCCTCCACGCACAGCCTCATCTGGAACTCGATGATGTCCTTCGGCGGCGGCTGGTTCTTCGTGGCGCAGAGCGAAGCCATCTCGGTGATGAACCGCGACATCCAGCTGCCCGGCCTGGGCTCGTACATGGCGCAGGCGCTGAGCCAGGGCGACCACCATGCGGCGCTGTGGGCGGTGATCGCGATGGTGGTGCTGATCCTGGCCAGCGACCAGCTGGTGTGGCGGCCACTGCTGGCCTGGGCCGACCGCTTCAAGATCGAGCTGACGGTCTCGCAGATGCCGGCCACGTCCTGGGTCTACAACCTGCTGCGCGGCGCCTACCTTTTCACCTGGCTGGGCGAGCACGTGTGGCGGCCCCTGGGCGAGCTGGCCGGCAGGCTTGGAAGCCGCGAGCCGCCCCAGGCGCAGCCCCGCCGTGTGCTGCGCCCGGATCGCCTCTGGCGCGGCGTGGCCGTGCTGGTGGTCGGCTGGCTGGTCTACCAGGTTCTCAGCGAGCTGGTCGTGGCCGCCGAAGAGCTGCGCGGCGCGCTGTCGTGGAAGGAGTTCGGGCACATCGCCTGGCTGGGTCTGCTCACCATGCTGCGGGTGCTGGCCATGACGGTGCTGGCCACGCTGATCTGGACGCCCGTGGGCGTGTGGATCGGCTCCAAGCCCAAGGTGGCGCGCCTGGCGCAGCCGCTGGCGCAGATCGGCGCCTCCTTTCCCGTGAACATGACCTTCCCGCTGGTGGTGGGCTGGTTCGCGGCCTCGCACATCTCGCTGGACTGGGGCAGCATCCTGCTGATCGCCATGGGCACGCAGTGGTACATCCTGTTCAACGTGATCGCGGGCGCCATGGCCATTCCCAACGACCTGAAGGAAGCGGCGAAGGTCAACGGCCTGCACGGCTGGCCGCTGTGGCGCACGCTCATCCTGCCGGCCATCTTTCCCTTCTGGGTCACGGGCGCCTGCACGGCGGCCGGCGGGGCCTGGAACGCCAGCATCGTGGCCGAGCTGGCCACCTGGGGCAACACCACGCTGCGCGCCCAGGGCCTGGGTGCCTATATCGCAGACGTCACCCGCAGCGGCGACACGCCGCTGATCATCGCCAGCATCGCCGTGATGTCGCTGTTCGTGGTGCTGATGAACAAATTCATCTGGCGCCCGCTCTACGCCTATGCCGAGCGCCGCTTCCGCCTCGATTGAACGCACTCCCATGAACGACACGCCACCCATCGCCGAACTGAAGGCCGTCTCCAAGTCCTACCGCACCGCGGGCGGGCACGAGCTCAAGGTGCTGGACGACATCGACCTGTCGGTGCACGAGGGCGAACTGCTCGCGCTGCTGGGACAGTCGGGCTCGGGCAAGTCCACCATCCTGCGCTGCCTCACGGGGCTGGTGGAGCCCACCGCCGGCCGAGTGCTCGCCTCGGGCAAGCCGCTGGCGGGTGTGAACAGCGATGCCTCCATCGTGTTCCAGACCTTCGCGCTGTACCCCTGGCTCACGGTGGCGCAGAACGTGGCCGTGGGCCTGATGTCGCGCCGCATGAGCCGGGCCGAACGCGACTCGGCGGTGGAACGCGCCATCGACCTGATCGGCCTGGGCAATTACCACGCGGCCTATCCGCGCGAGCTGTCCGGCGGCATGCGCCAGCGCGTGGGCATGGCGCGGGCGCTGGTGTCGCAGCCGCGCCTGCTGTGCCTGGACGAGGCCTTCAGCGCGCTGGACGTGCTCACGGCGGAGAACCTGCGCCAGGAACTGATCGCGCTGTGGCGCTCCAGGGAGCACGAGCTCAGCTCCATCTTCATGGTGACGCACAACATCGAGGAGGCGGTGGAGATGGCCACGCGCGTGGTCGTGCTCTTCCCGCATCCGGGGCGCCTGGGGCTGGTGCTGGAGATTCCGTTGCCCTACCCGCGCGATACGAAGAGCTCGGAGTTCCAGCGGCTGGTGGGCATCATCCACGAGTGCATCACCACCATGACGCTGCCCGACCTGCCGCCCGAGCCGCCGCCCGCCGCAGGGCAGCCCATCTCGCGGGCGCACACGCGCATGGAGTCCATTCCCTACGTGCCAGTGGCGCAGATCCTGGGCCTGATGAAGATCCTGCACGACTCGCCCGAACTGTCGAACATCTACGAGATCTCCGACGAGATCGGCACCGACTTCGGCGAGACCATCTCCATCGTCAAGGCGGCGGACATCCTGGACCTGGTGGACACGCCCAAGCACGACGTGCTGCTCACCGAGCTGGGCCGGCGCTTCGTGGTGGCGGACAGGGAAGGGCAGCGGCAGATCTTCGCGCAGCAGGTGGACAAGCTTCGCCTCTTCCACATCATCCTGGCGCTGCTGGCCGAGCACGAGGAGGTGGAGGCGGAGCGCATCGTGAAGGACATCGCCACCGCCTTGCCCTACGACAACCCCGACAGGACCTTCGAGACCATGATCGCCTGGGGCCGCTACGCCGGCCTGATGGACCTGAACCCGAAGACGCAGATGGTCTTCGTGCCCCGGGACGAGGAGGCCACCGGCCATGCCGCCGCGAATTGACAGCGCCGAACTGCGGATGCGCGCGCCGCCGGCCGCGGTGTACGCCGCCTTCGCGTCGGCGCAAACGATGCAGGCCTGGCTGCCGCCGGAAGGCATGCGCGGCGAGATGCTGGCCTTCGACTTCCGCGAAGGCGGCGGCTATCGCCTGCGGCTGGTCTACGAGGCGCCCCATCACACGCCCGGCAAGACATCGCAGGATGCCGACGAGGTGCAGGTTCGTTTCTCCACGCTGCAGCAGGACCGACGCATCGTGCAAAACGTCGTCTTCGACAGCGAGGACGCGGCCTTCGCCGGCGAGATGCGCATCACCTGGACCTTCGAGCCCGACGGCGCAGCGCACACGCTTGTCACCGTGCGCTGCGAGAACGTGCCGCCGGGCATCCGGGAGGAAGACCATCAGGCGGGCCTTCGATCGAGCCTGGAGAAGCTCGCTGAGTTCGTCCAGACGCGCTAGGAACGAGCCGGCCGGGCCTGCGAATGCGGGGTGGCGGGCAATGAGGTACAACGCCGGCTTCGCCTCTTCTGCGATGCGCCCCTCACCATGAACACCGGCACCTGGCTCGTCTACTTCCTCGCCACCATCGGCCTGTCGCTTTCGCCCGGGCCCAACGGCCTGCTGGCCCTCACGCATGGCGCCATGCACGGGCGTCGCAAGGCCATGTTCACCATCTTCGGCGGTGCGGCGGGCTTCGTCGTCGTGATCGCGCTGTCGATGTTCGGCATCGGCGCGCTGCTGAAGACCTCACTGGTGTGGCTCACGGTGCTCAAGGTGCTGGGCGGCGCCTACCTGGTGTGGCTGGGCATCCAGGTGTGGCGTGCGCCGCCGCTGGGCGTGGACCCGCAGGTGCAGGCCCCCGCGCGCAGCGGCGCGTCGATGGCGGGGCAGGGTGCGCTGTCGGCGCTGACCAACCCCAAGGCGGTGCTGTTCTTCGCGGCCTTCCTGCCGCAGTTCATCGATCCGGCGCGCAGCCTGCTGCTGCAGTTCGCGATCATGGCCGGCACCTTCGCCTTCATCGAGATCGCGACCGAGTTCCTCATCGCCAGCATGGCGCACCGCATCAGCCCCTGGCTGCGCCGGGTGGGGCGGCGCTTCAACCAGGTGTGCGGCGGCATCTTCATCGGCATCGGCGTGGTGCTGCCGCTGCGCAACTGACAAGGGAACTGGCAAGCCATGGAGATCCTGCAGACTTTCGAAGGCGCGCTCAGCGCCACCACGCTCGCGCTCTTTGCCGTCGTGGCCCTGGTGGCCATCGCCACGCCCGGGCCGACCGTGCTGCTGGCCTTGTCCAACGGCTCGCGCTTCGGCGTGCGGCGCTCGCTGCCCGGCATGCTGGGCGCGGTGCTGTCCGACTTCGTGCTGGTCGGCGCGGTGGCCCTGGGCCTGGGCGCCTTGCTGGCGGCCTCGGAGTTCTGGTTCTCGGTGCTCAAGTGGGTGGGCGCCGCGTACCTGGCCTGGATCGGCTGGCGCATGCTGCGCTCCACCGGCTCGCTCGAGCTGCCGACGGCCGACGCCATGGTAGAAAGCGCGGCGGCCCGGGTCATGGCCAAGAGCTTCCTGGTCGCGGTCACCAACCCCAAGGGCTACCTGTTCTGCTCGGCACTGCTGCCGCAGTTCATCGACCCCTCGGCGGCCCAGTGGCCCCAGTACCTGGCGATCGGCATCGTGTTCGCGCTGCTCGATTTCGGTGTGATGCTGGCCTATGCGCTGGTCGGCGCCCGGGCGGTGCGGCTGCTGCGGCGCCGCACCGTGATGTGGCTGGACAGAACCTGCGGCGCCGCGATGCTGGCGCTGGCGGGCTCGCTGATGTTCTATCGCCGCGCTTCGGCCAGCTAGCAGACCCTGCAGGCTTGTCCGAGGAGCACTTCGCGACGCAACTTTGTCATTGGGGCCAGACTGTGGCGCAAGGGTAGGCCCCGACCCGTGGCAGGCGTTGCTGCAGGACTGGCCGTTTGGATGATCTCCAGTACTCGAAGCCGCCGTCGCACCTGACTTTTGCTCGAGCATCGCCTACTTTCGCAGGGGGAAGGAATTCCAAGTGCCCTAGCGCATCATGGGGACCCACCGGCGTAACATCCATGCCGTCGCCGCTTTGGCCGACGACCGGATTTAGATGATGCCAGGTGCCAGCGGAGTAACGTCTTGCGGCTCACAAAGCGATCGTTCGGGTCTTTCCTGCTGTGCCTCGCGACCCTGTTCGCGTCGACGCTGGCGTGGGCGCAGTCCGGCGGTTTCGTCGGCATCGTCGAGGGCAGTGCCACCCTGATCCGCCAGACCACGCGCTATGCGCTCGCCGAGAGTGTGGCGCTGAACGATCAGGACATCATCGAGACCACGCCCGGCGCCTTCGTCCAGCTCGAGCTCCCCGGGGGTGTTCTTGTCGGCATGGGTGAATCGACGCGCCTGATGCTTCGCCCCCGCGTCGGCAAGGGAATGGCACCGCCGTCGCTCTACCTGCTCCAGGGATGGCTCAAGACCACGGGCGGTGGCACCTTCGGCTACACCAGCCCCGGCTTCGAGATCGCGACACAGGCCGCCAGCACCGTGGTCTACACGAAGGGCGCCCAGTACGAGATCTTCATCGAAAGCGGCAGCGCCAGGCTGACGCTGCGAGACGGCGCCCCAACCGTCTCGCAACTGGCGGCCGGCGATTTTGCGCAGAGGCGCGAAGGCACAACCCCGACGGTCGCGCGGCGCGCCACGCCCGAATTCCTGGCCCGGGTGCCACGCCAGTTCCGCGACCGGCTGCCGGCGCGCGGCGAGCAGTTTGCCAGGCGAAATGCCGCACCCAAGGCGCTGGGCGAGATCGACTATGCCGACGTGGCCGACTGGCTGCGCACCGAACCGGCGCTGCGCCTGCCGCTGCTGCCGCTGTGGAAGGCCCGCGCAGCGGACCTGAACTTCCGCGCGGGGGCGAAGGCCGACCTGGCGCAGCACCCCGAATGGGAGCAGGTTGCGGACCCCGAGGGCTATGCCCGCAAGCTGGCCCTGGAGGCGGAGCGCCGTCGCGCGCGCGAGGCAGCGCGACAGGCGGCCAAGGCAGCTGCTGCTGCCGCTGCGGCAGCGAAAAGCAGCGCCGACCCCGAAACGAAGTGAACCGGCGCGCGTCTTGCCGCAACTCAGGGAAACAGACGGACAGGACTGGAGAACCCCATGCGCCTATTGTTCAAGTTCAACCTGATCTTCCTGGTGGTCTTCGTTGCCGGCGTGCTCGGCGCGGGCAAGATCTCCTATGACCTGCTGCAGAAGAACGCCAAGGAGGAAGTGCTCAACCATGCGCGCCTGACCATGGAGAAGGCGGTGGCCGTGCGCAGCTACACCAACGAGCAGATCCGCCCCTTGCTCGAGACGCAGATGAAGTACACCTTCCTGCCGCAGACGGTCCCGGCCTATTCGGCCACCGAGGTGCTGGCGACCCTGGCCAAGAGCTTCCCGGACTACGCCTACAAGGAAGCGACCCTGAACCCGACCAACCCGCGCGACCGGGCTGCCGACTGGGAAGCCGACATCGTGAACCGCTTTCGCAACCAGGAGGACCAGAAGGAACTCGTGGGCGAGCGCGAGGCGGGCACCGGCCGCTCGCTCTACATCGCACGGCCGCTGCGCATCACGAACGCCGCCTGCCTGGCCTGCCACAGCACCGTCGAGGCGGCGCCCCGCACCCTGATCGACAAGTACGGCCAGGCCAACGGCTTCGGCTGGCAGCTCAACGAGGTGATCGGTGCCCAGGTGGTGTCGGTGCCCATGGCGGTGCCGCTGGCGCGCGCCGAGCGGGCCTTCAAGGTCTTCATGGGATCGCTCATCGGCATCTTCGCGGCCATCGGCATCGTGCTGAACCTGATGCTCTACCTGCTGGTCATCCGGCCCGTGACGAAGCTGTCGAAGCTGGCCAACCGCGTCAGCCTGGGCGAGACCGACGTGCCGGAGTTCGCCTCTGGCGGACGTGACGAGATCGGAACATTGGCCCAGTCGTTTGCGCGCATGCGCCACAGCCTGGATCACGCCATCAAGATGCTCGAGGCCTGAGCCCGACCCACCCATGCCCGCCGCCATCCCACAGCAAGTCGGTCCGTACCCGATCCGCGGGGTGATCGGCTCGGGTGCGATGGGCATGGTGTACCTGGCGCACGACCCGGACATCGACCGCCCGGTGGCAATCAAGACCATCCACCGCCGCCTGCTCGAAACCAGCGACAACGACCCCAGCGTGGCGGCGCGCTTCCGGGTGGAGGCCAAGGCGGCAGGGCGCCTGACACACCGCAACATCGTCCCGGTCTATCAGTTCGGGGAAGACAGTGACTGCGCCTACATCGTCATGGCGTACGTCGCGGGGCGCAACCTGCGCGACTACATCCAGGCACCGCGCAAGCTCGAGGTGCCGCAGGTGCTGTGCCTGATGGCGCAGCTGCTCGACGGCCTGCACTACGCCCACGAGCGCGGCGTGGTGCACCGTGACATCAAGCCGGCGAACCTGCTGATCGCCGACGACGGCAGCCTGAAGATCACCGACTTCGGCATCGCGCGCACCGAGTCGTCGAACCTGACCCGGGGCAGCTGCGTCATCGGCTCGCCCGGCTACATCGCCCCCGAGCAGTACACCGACAGCGATGTCGACCGGCGCGTCGACGTGTTCTCCGCCGGCGTGCTGCTCTACCAGATGCTCAGCGGAGCGACGCCCTTCGTCGGCACGGACGACGCGATCATGTACAAGATCGTCTACGAGCCGCACAAGCCGCTGAGCCAGGTGACCGGCGACCCCGCGCTGGAGCCTTTCGACCGGGTGCTCGACCGGGCGTTGGCCAAGGATCCGGCGCAGCGCTATCCGACTGCGATGGCGATGCGGACCGAACTGCTTGCACTGGCCACGCAGGCCCTGCCGGAGGTGCTTCCCGCGAGCATCGTGCTTGCGCCTCGGCTCGAAGGCCAGGAGGCTTCGCCGCCTGTTGCCAGGGAACGCGGCAGCTCCGCAACGCCGCCCACGCCCTCGAAGCCGCTGCCCGCCACCAGCCCGCCCTCCGTGCCGGTGCCCACCGGATGGGACAGCGCCGCGCTGGCGGAGGTCGAGCGCGAGCTCGCCCAGCATGTGGGCCCGGTGGCACGCGTGCTGGTGCGGCGCAGTGCGCGCGGATTGACTTCGCTGGCGGCAGTGCGACAGGCCGTGGCCGGCGCGATCGTGGACTTCGACGCGCGTGAGCGATTCCTGGCCACGGCGGGTGGCGCGCCGCGCACCGGTGCCGCGTCTCCAGCCACCGCCACGCATTTCCAGGCGGCGCCGGGGTCCACCCAGGTGCCGCTGGGAGCGCCGCTGCGCGAGGGCGATGTCGACAAGGCCGCAGCCGCGCTCCTGTCCTCGCTGGGTCCGATCGCGCGGGTCGTCGCCAGGCGCTGTGCGGCGAAGTCGCAGACCCGCGAGGAATTCGTGGCCAGCGTGCTCGGGCAGCTCACGCCGAGCATGGACGCCCACCGCGTGCAGGCCGACCTGTGGCGGGCCCTCGGCTGAACACGAGCGCACCGTGATCGCGCTGCGTATCACGCGCCGGCCCGGCGCCACCGAACCCGACGAAACGGCGCTCCCCATGCCGCCCGAAGGCCTCACCATCGGCCGGGCGGCCGATTGCACCGTGGTGCTGTCCGATCCGCTGCGCCTGGTGTCGCGCCGGCATGCGGAGGTGTTTGCGTCCGGCACGGACGTGCGCGTGCGCTGCATCAGCGGCAGCGCCCCCCTGTGGGTGAACGGCATGCAGATGGACCCGGGCGGCGAAGGCGTGCTGCTGGTGGGTGACCGTCTGCGCATCGGCGGCTTCGAACTCGCCGTGGAGCCCGTGGCGGCGACGGCCATGCGACGCTCGCGCCTGGACCGGTGGTTCGACCTGGAAGGCGTACCCGATCCGCTCGCCGAACAATCCCCGCTGCCGGCGCTCGCGCATGCCCACGAAGCGGAGGAAGCCAGTGCGGTGGTGTCCTGGCAGACGAGCCTGCACGTGGTGCGCACCGGCGCGCCGGTGGCGCCTATCGCGCCTGTCGCGCCTGTCGCGCCTAGTGCGCCCAGTGCGCCCAGTGCGCCTTTGGTGGCGCCGGCACCGCCACGCGCGCAGTCCGAAGTTCCGACCGTGCCGCTCGTGCGGCCCAAGCCTTCCACTGTTGCTTCGACCACCTCGACAGCGCCTCTTGCCCCGCAGTTGCAGGAACTGGCTGCAGCCTTCGGCCGCGGCGCCCGCCTGGGAGCCGACGTGGCGCCGCTCACGCCCGAAGGGATGGAGCACCTGGGTGCCTTGCTGCGGGCCACGGCCGAAGGCACGCTGGCGCTGCTGCAAAGCCGCGCGGTCGCCAAGCGCCAGATGCGCGCCGAAGGCACCCACATCAATCCGCGCCAGAACAACCCGCTGAAGTTCTCCCCGGACGCCACCGAGGCGCTGACCCGCATGCTCCAGCGCGAGCCCAGCCCCGGCTTCCTGGACCCGGTGGCGGCCTTGAAAGACGCCCACCATGACCTGCTGGTGCACCAGGTGGCGATGGTGGCCGGCATGCGCGCGGCCGTGTTCGAGCTCTTCTCCAGGCTGGGGCCCGAAGCCGCGGAGAACGCGGAGGGGCCGGCCTACGGCGCCGCGCGCCTGCCCCTGCTCCGCGCCGTGGCCCTCTGGAACCGCCACCGCATGCAGCACGCCCAGTTGCTCGAGCACCTGGACGACGACTTCGAGGCCATCTTCGGCCGGGAATTCCTGCGCGCCTACGAAGCCCAGTCGCGCGCCGACCCGGACCCTGCGTCGCCGGAGGCCCAGTGGCCGACCGTGCGCTGACCGTGTCGCTCGCCGCGCTGTCCGAGCCCGGTCGGCGCGCGTGCAACGAGGATGCATTCGGCTACTGGGTAGGCGCAGGCTTTCTCGTCGCAGTGCTGTGCGATGGCGCGGGCGGGCATGGCGGTGGCCAGACGGCGTCGCGCGCCGCCGTGACGCACGTGCTCGAGAGCTTCGCGCCCCGGCCCGAAGTCAGCCTGGAAGCGCTGCAGGGACTGGTCCATGGCGCCAACGAGGCGGTGGTCGCGCAGCAGCTTGCCGGCACGCAGACGGCCGACATGCGCACCACCATCGTCGTGCTGCTGCTCGATCTTCACAGCGGCACGGCGCTGTGGGCTCACGTTGGCGACTCGCGCCTCTACCGCTGGCATGACGACCGCCTGCTCGGGCGCACGCGTGACCAGAGCCTGGAGCAGCGCCTGCTCGACGCCGGGCTGAGTGCGCCGGCCGAGGTCTCCGGTCAGTTGACCTCGGCGCTCGGCTCGCCCGAGGGCTTCGACTTCGAGGTCCTGCAGACGCCCCAGGTGCTGGACTCCGGCGACGTGCTTCTGCTGTGCAGCGACGGCCTGTGGCTGGCCGTCGACGAGCTTGCGATGGCCCGCAGCGTGGCGGGCTGCGGCGGCCCCCACGCCTGGATCGACCGCCTCGATGCGGAAGTCCGCCAGGCCGCCCTCAGCGACCAGGACAACTATTCGGCGCTCGCGGTCTGGTGCGCGGCGGCCTGAATGCCGAGCACTTCGAGCAGCAGGGCCGGCTCCGGCGGCCAGGCCGCGACCCGGGCCGGGAAGTCGATCGTGGCAGCGAGTGGCCACCAGGCGCTGGCCGGCAGCGGTGGCCAGGCCTGGTCCGCCAGAGCTTCACGCGCGGCATGCGGCGGCAGCTGGGCGATTGCAGTCTCGAGCGCCTCGGGACCCTGTGCTGCGGCGTCCAGCAGCGAAGCGAGCCGCGCGGCGATCTCATGCGGCGGCCCGGAAGCTGCGAGCCGTTCGGCCAGCGTGAGCGGAAACGCGCGTCCGACCCGGTCCTGCGAAGGCACGACGATGCCGCACCACAACTCGCCAGGTGTCGGCAGCGCCAAGTAGCGCCACGGTGCGAAGCCGCGCAGTCGCTCGCGCAGCGCAGGTGGGTCCAGCGTGGCCGCGGCCAGTGCGAGGCCGCGCTGCAGCCAGTCGTCCCAGTCGCTGCGCCAGCGCGGCGGCAGGCCGCGGCCGACGAAGTCCCCGCGCGTGGGCAGCTTGCCCCACCAGCAGACGGATCGGGCCGGCGAGTTCACCATGTTGCTTGCGGGCAGCGAAAGCGCGCCAGTTCCCGCAGGGTCCAGATATCGGCTTCGGGCGCGCCGGCGGCACTTGCGTCGACCTCCAGGGTGCGCTTGTCGACGACCAGGCTCAGGCGCGCCGGCGCCCCGTGCTCGCCCTTCCAGTCGGCACGCAGCAGCACCCGAAGCCACGCGAACGGTCCTTCGTGGACCTCGGCGCCCACGCCGGAGGGGCCGGGCGGCAGGATGCGCATCAGCACCTTCTGGGTCGAGGCCGGCCCTGGCCACGCCAGCTCCTTGGCGCGCGGCGGGCCGTTCTCGAAGCGCAGCAGCTGGCCGTCGACATCGATGCTGAACTGCAGCAGGTCGGCATCCATGCGCCGGGGCGTGATGCGCAGCCTGAGTTCCGGCATGGGCGCACCGCCGGGAAAGAACAGGGTGCCGATGGCCGCCGCCTGCTCGAAGGCGGCGGGAAGGCTGGCATCGGCGGGCGTGCCGCGCAGCTTCCACGGACGGCTGGAGGTGTCGACGCGTTCACCGAGCTGGCTGCGCCTGAATTCGTCGAACAGGCCGCCCGGCCCGAACAGCCGCGCGAAGTCGGAGGGCGCCATGTCGCGTGACGCGGCCGAGCCGAGGGGAAAGCGCTCGCGCGTCAGGGCGCTGCAGGTCTGCGCGAGTTCCGCCAGGGCCTGTTCGAAACCGGGCTTGGCGCCGCCGCGCGAGCGGATCGAGCTGCCGAGGCCGACGTAGACCTTGCGCAGCGCGGCGGGCGCGCGGGCTGCCTCTGCACGCAAGGTCGCGTCCAGTTCGGCATTGGCGGCCTCGTCGCGCTTGCCGCTGGACAGGGCGTGAAGGCGGTCCAGTGCCTGCGGCCCGGCGCCTGCTGCGTAGTCGCCCAGGGCACCGAAGCGCGCACGCAGCAGGTCGTTGAAGGCGCCCTCGGCCGGGCTGGCGCCCTGGGGCGTCGCGCTGAACTCGTCGGCCAGCAGCGTGAAGAGACGGCGCAGCGGCGAGTCGGGCGCCGTCAGTTCCGTGGCCTGGCGCGAAGCACCCTGCGCATCGGTGCCGGGCGCCAGCTCCAGCGCGTCGAGCTGGCGCGACCAGGCGTCGATCACCCGCTGCGCATGGCGCTTGCCGACCTGTGCGGCGATCTCGTCGCGCCAGGCGCGGTCCTTCTGCAGGCGGCGCACGTCGCTGCCGATGTCGCCCAGCACCCAGTCCGCCTCGTTCGCCAGTTCGTCCATGGTGGCATCGAGCGCCGTCAGCAGCTTGCGCCGCCAGTCGCCGGCGCTCGAATGCTCCGGCATCGGGCCGGCGCCCGACGCCGCGAATGCGAGCGCGCCGGTCGCGCCCAGGCGCGCCGGCAGGTCCTGCCGCGGCTCGGCGTCGGCAACGCGGCGCAGCAGTCGCTCGTGCACGCGCTGCGCCAGCGGCACCGCGGCAAGGGCGCTGCGCGCGGCCTGCACCCCGGCATCGTCCGGGCGCATCGCCTCGGGCAGGCCGCTGCGCTCGAGCAGGGTTGCCGCGTGGCGCGACCATTCCTCGCGCTCGCCGGCGCCGCTGGCCTGCACCAGCGCCTGGGTCACCCAGGGCTGCAACTCGCCGCGCACCAGCCGCGAGGGCTCGGCGAGCATCAGGGAAGCGCGCAATGCCTCGTAGCGCATGGCGCTGTCGTCGCCCTCGCGCAGGTCGCGCTGCAGACGTGCGACGAGCAGCGGCGCCAGGCTTCGGTCGAGCATCTCCCGGTAGGCCTGTTCCGCCGAGCGCGCCAACCGCGGCCCCTGGAACAGCCCGAAGCCGAAACCGGCAGGCGGCTGCTGCGGATCGATGCCGTCGTTCGCGGCCAGGCGTTCCAGGAGCGAATACAGGGGCAGCACCTGCTCCAGGCTGGCCGATTCCAGCGAGCCGATGCGCTGGCTCAACTGCTCGACGCGCGAGCGCACCGCATCGACGTAGTCCAGGTTGCGCTGGTAGCTCTGCCACCACAGGGCGCAGGCGCCCAGCAGCGCCACGCCGGCAAGGCTTGCAACGGCCATGGCGGCGCGCCGGCGCGAGCGCAGGCGCTGCAGGCGCTGGCCTGCCAGCGGCGCCTCGGGGATGACCAGGCGCTTGAGCACCGAGTTCAGGAAGAAGGACTTGCCACCGGCGTCGGGCCGCGGCAGGGGCTTGAGGGCCAGGTCGTGCAGGCGTGCGAGTTCGCCGATCACCCGGTCGATCGGATTGCCTTCCTGCGTGCCACTGGTCAGCGCGATCGCGCGCAGCTGCTGCGCCGGTTGTGCGGCAATGCCAGCGAAGGCCTTGCGCACGAAGGCGGTGAGCGGAGGAAGCAGGGCGACGAACTGGGCCGCGAAGGTGTAGAGCGGCAGGCGGCGTCGCGCCGTGCGCTCGTTCTGCAGCGCATCGCGGCTGCGCCGCGCGACGCGCTGCGACAGGTCGGCCAGGCCGGTCCCGAGCTCGGGCGGAATGCCGGTGGCATCGGCATCGAACACCAGGCCCCACAGCTGCTCGCGCTGCCCGGCATCGAGGTCGCCGAAGGTTTCCACGAAGCCGGCCAGCAGGTCGGCCTTGGTGACCAGCAGGTAGATCGGGAAGGCGAGCCCGAGGACGCGGCGCAGCTCCTCCAGCCGTGCCGCGACCGCATCCGCCTGGCGGGCGAGTTCGGTGCCGCCTTGCAGGAGATCGGGCACGCTGACGGCCACGAGCACGCCGTTGACCGGCTGCACCGGCCGGTGCCGGCGCAGCAGCGCGAGGAACTGCTGCCATTCGCGGGCGTCGGCCGTGGCGTCGCTGTCCTGCGTCGTGTAGCGGCCTGCCGTGTCGATGAACACGGCGTCCTGGCTGAACCACCAGTCGCATTGGCGCGTGCCGCCGGCGCCCACGATGGGGTCGCGCCCGAGCGCCTCGGCCAGCGGAAAGCGCAGGCCTGAATGCAGCAGCGCGGTGGTCTTGCCGCCTCCCGGCGCGCCGATGATCAGGTACCAGGGCAGCTGCTGCACCTGCCGGCGGCCTTGCCACCAGCGTTGCTTCGCCCGCGTCTTCACCCCCTTGCGCAGCATCGCGAGCGCCTGGCGGAAGCGCTCGCCCAGTTCGGAGTTGCCATCGCCGGACTCCAGGCTCTGGAGCAGTCGCTCGTTGCGCCGCCGGGCCAGCAGCACCCGCAGCCAGCGTTGGCCCACCAGCAGGAGCACGGCCAGCACCAGCAGGGCCCCGCGTGCGCGCAGGTCGTCGAAGGGATGCCAGCCGCGCACCACGAGCAGGGGCGCCGCGAACCACAGCAGGGCGGCTGCCGCGCCGAGGTTCACGGCGCCCTGCACGAAGCGGGTTGGCACCTTCATTGCGGGAACAGGACGATCTCGACCCGGCGCAGCGGCTTG
Source organism: Variovorax sp. OV329 (assembly GCF_900114785.1). Taxonomy (GTDB): domain Bacteria; phylum Pseudomonadota; class Gammaproteobacteria; order Burkholderiales; family Burkholderiaceae_C; genus Variovorax. The sequence goes on along the minus strand of NZ_FOUG01000007.1, from coordinate 71,985 downwards.
CCGGCCGTGGGCTCGACGCGGGCCTCGACCGCCAGCCGGGCGTCCCCCAGCTTCGGCCGCAGGATGTCGGCGGTGCCGCGCGACCATTCCATGGCCTGGTGCCAGGCGGATGGCGTGCGGGCCGTCGGGGGATCGCTGCCGTCGGTGTAGCCGACGACGAGGACCTTGCCCGGCACCTCGGCCAAGGCGGCGCCTACGCGCTTCAGCGGGGCGGTGGCGCTGCCCAGCGCGTCGGCATCGAGCACGACGACGCTGCGCAGCGCTTCGTCGCGGACCAGCAGGCGCCCGGCATCGATGTCCTCGCGCAGCTTCGAGGCCAGCCTGGGTGGCGGCGCCGGCGTATCCGCCGCCGGGGTCGCCCTGGCGGTGCCGACGGGCACGACTTGCTGGAGGGACGCCAGCACGCCATCGACCCGGGCCGCCAGATGCAGCTGCGTGGCGCTGTAGACAGCCACCGCGAGCACGCCCATCAGCAGCACCGCGGGCAATGCCAGACGCGGCGCCCGTGGCAGCCTGGCAGCGGCTGCGGCGCACTGCCAGCGGGCCACCAGCGGCGGAACCGGTGCCACCTGCTGCAGCGCGAGGTACACGCGCGTGCGCAGGGTTTCGTGCTCGCGAATGTCGAAGGCCGTGCGCGTGCACATCCCCAGGCTCAGGCAGGTGTGGAACAGCTCCAGCAGCGTGCGGTGCTCCTGCGGCTTCTCGGCCAGCCGGGCCAGCAGGCGCAGCAGCTTGCCGCTGCCAGGGGCTTCGCCGTGGAATCGCTGCAGCAGCCCGGCGCCTTCCGCGCCACCCCAGGGCGCAGCGGCGAACTGCTCGTCGCCCCAGGCGCACAGCACGTAGCTCGCGGCCGCGACGGTGGGCTCGTCGATGCCGGCCGCGCGTGCATCCGCCTCGAAGCGGTTCACCGCGGCGGCCAGCGTGCGGCGCAATGCAGCCGGGTCGGCCGGCGTCGCGTCCCGCAGGCCTGCCATCAATGCGACCAGGGGAAGCACCTGGACGCGCAGCGCTCGGGCCGCGGCCGGTTCTCCGACATCCTCCGATCCGCCGTCGGGCTGTTTCACCGCGCCCACCCCATCTGCACCTGGCGTGCCTGTGCGTCGATGCGTGCGCGCGGCGCCAGGCTACCAGCGGGCAAGGGCAGGGTGGCGCGCCACTGCGAATGCTCGATCTCCCGGAAGGCACCGAACACGGCCACGGCGCGTGCGTCGCTGCTCAGCTCCAGGGCGAGCTCGCGTGCTTCGCCGGGACGCAGGTGCAGGCTCTCGCGAACCAGCACGTTGGCGCCCAGCGTGGCCTCGTCGTCGTCGTAGAGGCTGTCGAAACTGGCTTTCTCGAAGCCGCTGGCATCGCGCAGCACATAGACCCGCAGTGCCAGCGAGGCCGAGGCGTTGCGCGCATCGGTGTTCAGGCTGCGCTGCGCCTGCACCAGCAGTTGCAGGCTGCGCTTCGGCCCCGCCAGGGCCGTCGCCGGGGTCGCGCCGGGGTTGAACATGAAGTTCACCACCATCGAGGTGTTGACCCAGGGGATCTGGCGCTGCGCGGTGTCGCGCAGCACCTTGATGCGCACCGACTTCATCATGTCCTCGACCTCGACGCCCACCGAACGCAGCTCGGTCGCGAGGTGACGCGTGTAGACGCTGTTGCCGCCCAGGGGGCCGTCCTCGGCGACCCCGCCGGGGGCGGCGGAAAAGGCGATGAGGGCACCGGGCGCGGCCATCTCGGCCAGGCCGTTGACGTTGCGCCCCGCGCCCTTGCGCGCGGCGAAGGGGTCGTTGCGGCAGGCGTCGATGATGAAGATGCGCGCGCGCGGCCGCACCCGGTCGACATGCGAGAGCAGTGCCTCCTGGACGTCGATGGCCTCGTCGCGCACCTCGGCCTCGTCGCGCAGCGCGATGTCGACCGGCAGCAGGTAGTTGCGACCGCCGATCTGCACCCCGTGGCCGGCGTAGTAGAAGACCGAGGCGACCTGGTCGTCGTCCATCCGCTTTGCAAATTCCCGCAGCACGCGCTTGAAGTCACGGGCGCTGAGATTGAGGTACTCGCCGACTTCGAAGTCCAGGCCGCGCAAGGTCCGTGCGACCAGCCGGGCGTCGTGCTCCGGGTTGTTCAGCGGCATCTCGGGGTAGCGGCCATTGCCGATCACGAGTGCGATCCGGCGTTGCCTGGGCGCTTCGGCCTTCGGCTGGGTCTGCGCGGTGCAGATGCCGCTCAGGACCACCGGTGCGAGGCCGAGGCTGGCAATCAGGCGGCGGCGGCAGGAGAAGATGCTGCGCACCGGCGAGGGGAGAGAAACAGGTTTCGACACAGTGTGAAGCTCTCCACCGGCGATCGCGTCCCATTCTCGGCGCTGCTCGGCGGTGGCACAAGAGGAGGGCGCCGCCCCGGGGCAGGGCGGCATCGGCTCAGGCACCGTGGAACTGCACCCGGCGGTTCACCGCGGCGTTGGGGTTGGCGCCTTCGAGCGGATGGCCTTTGCCGTAGCCGACCGTCTTCAGATGCGCGCGGTCCAGGCCGTGGTAGAGCACCAGGTAGTCGGTCACCGCACGGGCGCGGCCGCGCGACAGCTGCAGGTTGTACTCATCGCTGCCGACGGCATCGGTATGGCCCTCGACGGTGACGATGCTTCCCGGCGGCAGCAGCTTGATGCCTTCTGCCAGCGCGTCGAGCTGTGTGCGTGCGGCTGGAAGGATCTCGGTGGAGTCGAAGGCGAAGCGCACCGGCAGGGACAGGGCCGATGCGTCGGCGACCGTGTCTTCGGGTGCCACCGGCGCGGGCCGCGAGGGGCGCGCAGGCTCGGTCGCCGGGGGAGGCGCAGGCCGGGGAGGGCGCGCCGCGACCTTGGCCATCGACACCGGCGCGGGGGCGGTGGCCTTCGCCGGAATGGCTGCGGGCGCGTCATCGAGCAGGCGGATGCCGCGCGTCCTGCCGAGCACGTCCGCCACGTCCTGCGGGTCCACGACCTGGCCTTCGCGGTAGATGAGCACTTTCTCGGCCTTCACCTGGGGGGCGAGCAGGGCCGCGGCAAGCGCGAGGACGAGGGTGCTGAGGTAGCGGAACATGTCGAACTCCTTGGGCGTTGGCGTTGGCATTGGCGTTGAGGTCGTCGGTAGCCATGGGTTGCGCGAGTCGCCCGGCCGGTTCAATCTTTCTCGACCGAACCGATGCCGCGGATGGAACGCGTCACCGACGGGTCGCCGCGGTAGCGCACATGGCCGACGCCGCCGATGCGCACCGCCAGGGCGGTGCTGGCGGCAAGCTGCACGTCGCCGCTTCCGTCGATGGCCACCTCGGCGCGCTCGCTGGCCAGGCCGGGGGCGACGTAGTTGCCCGAGCCGGTGATGGCCAGCTGCTGCACCGCGACCTTGCCCCCGGCGACCGCGATGTCGCCCGCGCCGCTGATGCGCACGTCCAGGCTGCGCGCGTTGTCCAGGCGGTCGAGGCGCATCGCACCGCCGCCGGCCAGCACCAGGGCGAGCGTGTCGCAGCGCAGCGCCCCGATGCGGATCACGCCGGCGGTGCGCGATTCGAAGGCGCGCAGGTTCTGCACGCCCAGCTTCATCCGGATGGGCTCCTGGGTTTCGATGCGGCCTGGCGCCATTCCGATAAACAGGCGCCGATCGCGAATCTCGGTCGTGATCTTGCGCAGCACCGCCGGCTCGGCCTCGACAGTCAGCGTCTCGCGGCTGCCCTGCTCGATGCTCACTTCGCCGGCGAGGGCGAACACGACTTCGTCGAAATCGGCGACGTGGCGGGTTTCGGTGGCTGCCTGGGCCGGTCCGCAAAGGGCGGCGGCCAGGGCCACGGCGCAGCCGGTGGCCGGCACGCGAGAGAAGCATTTCATGGCGCATCTCCTGGTTTTGCGGCGCGGCCCTCAGCGGGGCAGCGCGAGGTTGGGAGGCGGCGGCGAGGGCCGCGCCAGGCAGGTGGTCCAACCGGCGTCGGAGACGATCAGCGTGCCCCCGTGCCGGTCGAAGGCCACCAGCCTGGCGCCCTGGCGTGTCTCGGGGCTCAGCGTGACCGGGCCCTCGTCGAAAAGCAATCGGCCGTATTGCCAGCAGCGCAATTGGTAGGTGCCCTGCGACTTCTGGCCAGGTGCGGGGTTCTGAGGTGCCACCCGCGGCGCGACTCGGTCGTCGACACCGGTGGCGACACCTGCGGTGGCGCCCTGGGGCAGTTGCAGCAGCACGAGGACGCCGGCGGCCAGGCCGAGCCCGGTCACGGCGGCCAGGCGCAGGCCCAGGCGCTTCGCATGGGCGGGTCGGGATTCATTTGGCTTGTACACGGAGGTTCTCCTGGGCGAGCGTGCCGCCGCTGGCTTTGACGAAGGCGGCGCGGATCACATCGAGCGAGGCGCCGGGCAAGGGTTCGAAGTCGGTGCCCACCAGGGCCTGCGGCAGCGAAGCCACCACGTCACGGGGCGTCGCGAAGCAGGCGATGGTCTCGGAGCCGCCCTTCGAATTCATCGAGAGCTGGAAGCGCATGTCGCCGGGCAGTGCGAGCGTCTGGGACGCGGCGATACGCGAGTCGCGGGCAAAGCGGTTGGGGAAGAAGCGGACCACCTTGGCGTCCTCGTCCTGCAGGTAGCAGTAGACATGCGCGTCCTGGGACGGCGCGAGCGAGAGATTGATCGGCTCCCCGCGGGCAAAGCGCGTCTGCTGCTTCGAGGTCGCTAGCGTCAACTTCAGCGGCGTGGCCGCCGGTGCCGCGGGGCCGGCAGTGGCTGGCGCCGCCGCCGCAGTTGCGGTGGCCGTGGGTGCCGCCGCCGCAGGCGCTGGCGCGGCCGCCGCCACCTGGGCCGGCCCTGCGAAGCGAGCCGGCTGCGCCGGTCGCGGGATCTTCGTGTGGTCGGCGGCCAGGAAGGCGTAGAAGAAGTCCTCGTTGAGCACGGCCTCCCGGCTCAGGCCCAGCGCCGCGCGGTAGTTGGCGATGGCCTCGTCGATGGCTGGATTGAACTCGCCGTCGATCGGGCCGTCGTAGAAGCCGCGGCGGCGCAGCTGGTTCTGGAAATAGGCGATCAGCTCGATGCGCGTCGCGGCCATCGAGTGGTACCAGTCGAACATCTCCAGGCGCGTTTCGTCGTTCGCCTTGGGGTCGGTCACGCCCAGGCAGGTCCAGTAAGGGGTCTTGGTCAGCTTGCCGACGAGTTCGACCGCCGCCAGCTCGACCAGACCGCGCAGCGCCTGCGACTGTCCCTCGGAGCGCGCCAGGGCCATGCTGTAGTTGATGCCGAACTTGTGATACGCGGCATCGCCATCGAAGCCGCTGCCCTGCTTGAGGATCACCACCGAGTTGCGCGAGGTCACGCCGGGCAGCACGGCCATGTCGCTGGTGGTCATCACGCTCAGGTCCAGGGCCAGCATGCTGGAGGCGGCATCCTTGGCGACGCCCAGGTTGAGGTAGGGGAAGATGCCGAAGCCCATGTCCTTCTGGTTCTTGATCAGGTTCTCGTCGAACTGGGAGACGGAGCCCTTGATGTCGTACAGCGGGATCGCCTGGTAGGCCGACGCGCTCTGGGCCGAGGCCAGGAAGGTGACGACGTTCAGCGTGTCCTTGCCGAAGGCCACCAGCCGCACCGCGCGGCTGCGGCGCGACAGGTCCGACACCGAGGTGATCAGCATGTCGCGCGTTCCGGCGTTGAGCTTCTTGGTCTCGTCGGTGATTTCCTCGGTGAGCATGGTCACGTCGCGCACGCCGTAGTCCAGCAGCAGCGTGTCCATGCAACGCAGCGCCTGCGAAAAGCCCGTGATCGAGCGCTGGGGCCGGCTTTCAGGGCCCTTGCGGACTTCCTGGGTCTGCTCGACCGTCGGCTTCTTGACTTCAAGCGTCTGGCAGCCGGTCGCGAGTGCCGCAACAGCGGCAAGGGCAAGGCAGCGCGCGATGGGGGTCGAGTTCATGACTGCTCCGTTGTGCAAGGACTTGGGGCTGTTAGCGGCAGCTGCCGCGGCCGACGATGTTGATGGCATTGGGTGCGAACACGAACACTTCGCGCGGTGCGGCGCCGATGCGCCCGCCGGTGTCGACGTTGCCGATGCTCTGGCTGCCGCAGCTGGACTGGTCGGAGGTGCCCGGCTGCACGCCGAGCTTGCGTTCCTGCTCGTCGGCCTTTCGCTCCTGCGCGGCGATGCGGATCTTCTCCTTGGCGATCCGCGCGCGGAAGTTGGCATCGACGCCAAGCAACTCCTGCCCGGCGAATGCATGGGCGCCGCTGCCCAGGGAGCTGGCGGCGAAGACGATGCGGGCGGCAATGAAGCTGATGCGGGTGGCGCGGACGAGGGTGGCGTTCATGGCGGGGCTCCTGGCTGGAAAGGGTTGCCAGTGCCGGGATGCGCGCTGGCGGTAGGACGTCGATGACTTGCCTTCCGTTCCATGGGTTGCCGCGCGCGGCCGAACGGTTCAAACGAAATTTCGTGTGCAGGCACACTTTTCGAAGCCCATGAAAAAACCCGCCGGCGCGGGTGCGCGGGCGGGTTCGGGGTGAGGCCTGAACGAAGCAGGCTGCAGCAACTTACTTGGCAACGCCAACGGCCTGGTCGGAGCTGGACAGGAAGCCGCTGGCCGAGTTGTTCGAGCCGGTCGCGATCACCGTCGAGTTCTTCAGCACGCCATTGCCTTGCGCGCCGCCGAGTTGCTGGTTCGCCGAGGACAGGAAGCCGCTGGCCGTGTTGTTGGCGCCATTGGCGATCACGGTCGAATTCTCCACCTTGCCGTTGTTCTTGGCGAAACCCACTTCCTGGTTGGCCGAGCTGAGGAAGCCCGAAGCGCGGTTGTTCAGGTTGGTGCCGATGACCGTGCTGTTCTTGATCTGGCCGTTCTGCGTGGCGCGACCGACGCTCTGGTTGGCCGAGGACAGGAAGCCCGAAGCGCTGTTGTTGGCGTTGGTGGAGATCACGGTGCTGTTGGTGATCTTGGCGTTTTGCTCGGCCACGCCGATGTTCTGCTTCGAGCTGGACAGGAAGCCAGACGCGCTGTTGTTGGCACCGTTGGACAGCACGGTCGAGCCCGTGATTTCGCCGGCCATGCAGGCACCGAAGGCGAGACCCAGAGCGACGAAGACGGAAGCTTTGCGAACGACTTGCATGATGAACTCCTCGATGTGGTGACAGGGTTGAGGTGGGGCTTGCGGAATTGCTTGCCTTCCCGCTCAATGGGTTGCGGCGAGTTCGGAATCGGTTCAAACGATTTCTCGGTTGCGTTGAAAAAAATTTCCAGAGAGTCGATGGACCGGAACAGTGCTCGAGGCGCAAAAGAAAAACCCGCCGGCGCGAGTGCGCGGGCGGGTCGGGTGTCTCCCTGAATGGGGAAGGGCAGTACAAGACTTACTTGGCAACGCCGATGCTTTGCTCGGCGGTGGAGAGGAAGCCGCTCGCGGTGTTGGACGAGTTCGTGGCGATCACCGTCGAGTTCCGGAGCACGCCATTGCCTTGCGCGCCGCCGATCTGCTGGTTGGCGGTGGACAGGAAGCCGGAGGCGCGGTTGGTGGCGCCGTTGGCGATCACCGTCGAGTTCTCCACCTTGCCGTTGCCCTTGGCAAAACCCACTTCCTGGTTGGCCGTGCTGAGGAAGCCTGATGCGGCGTTGGTCAGGTTGGTGCCGATGACCGTGCTGTTCTTGATCTCGCCGTTCTGCGTGGCGCGGCCGACGCTCTGGTTGGCCGTCGACAGGAAGCCGGAGGCGCTGTTGCTGGCGTTGGTGGCGATCACGGTGCTGTTGGTGATCTTGCCGTTCTGCTCCGCCACGCCGATGTTCTGGCGCGCCGTTGCCAGGAAGCCGGAGGCGGTGTTGGTCGAGCCGTTGGAAATCACGGTGGAACCCACGATTTCGCCGGCCATGGAGGCAGCGCAGGCGAGACCGAGAGCGACGAGGACGGAAGCTTTGCGAACGACTTGCATGATGAACTCCTTGCGGTGGGTGACAGGGTCTTGGGTGAGGCCCGCGGGATTGCTTGCCTTCCGCCCCATGGGTTGCAACTGGTTCAAAACCGGTTCAAGTTGATTTCGTGCAGGCAGCGCCCCGGCGTAGCATTCGCACGCGATGCCTGAGACTTCGCCCCCTCCACCACGCCTGACGGGCTTGCGTGGCGCATGGAAAGCGCTGCGCAATTTCGGGTTGGTGAGCCTCGGCACGACGGGCACGGCCGAACACGACAGCTTCACGGCCAGCGACGGCCAGGTGGTTCCGGTGTATGTGCTCGGCAAGGGGCCGCCATTGGTGCTGGTGCATGGCGTGGGCTGCTCGCATCGCGACTGGATGCCGGTGGCGCGTCAACTGGCGCGGCGCCACTGCGTGCTGGCCTGGGACGCACGCGGCCATGGCAGCTGCCGGCCGGTGCTCGGCGGCATCACGCTTGCGCGCCTGGCGACCGACCTGGCCGAGATGCTCGACCACTTCGGGCTGCAGCGTTCGGTGCTGGTGGGGCACTCCATGGGGGCGCTCACGCTGATGCAGTATCTGCACCTCTACGGCACGCAACGGGTGGCGGCCGTCGCGCTGGTGGACCAGTCCCCGCGCATCGTGACCGACGAGGAATGGCGCCTGGGGCTCTTTGGCGGCTGCAGCGCGGCGATGCTGTCGGGCCTGATCGCAGGCGCGCGCCGCGACCTGGCCGAGACGCTGCTCAACGAAGTCGGTGCGCTCGGTGGCGATTGGCTCAGGCGGCAGCTGGGAGACCATGCGCCGCTCGGGCGAATGCTGCGCCGGCGCCTGGGCCGCATCGATTTGCAACCGTTGCTGGACCTTGCCGAGTCGATGGCGCAGGCCGACTTCCGCGTCTCGCTGTCGCGCATGGACGCGCCGCTGCTCGTGGTGCTTGGGGCACGCAGCCCGCACTACGCCGGCCTGCCCCTGGACGCCTGGTATCGCGACACCGTGAAGCACGCGCAAGTCCTGGTCTACGCCCATGCGGGCCATTCGCCGCATGTCAGCGAACCCCTGCGCTTCGCGCGCGAGTTGGAGCTTTTCCTGGGCGATCACGCCTGAGCGGCGTCGTCGCTCCGGGCGGCTGCCTATCCGCAGCGCCCCTTGTCGTCCGTCTTGAAGCAGAACTCGGCCGTCAGGCTTGAAGACTCCCAGGGCACCTGGACGCGCCCCGTGTCTTCGGCCACGCCGATGCGCACCCGCTTGAACAGCTGTTCGATCTGCAGCCCTGGCGTCGACAGGTTGGCCAGCAGGTGGCGCGCATAGACGCTGTGCTCGCCGCTGGCACCGTCCAGCGCCACGCCGTTGGGCGCGGTCGAGAAGGCCACCAGCGTGCCCACGGGTGCATCGAGCGTCGCCAGGCCAGCGCGTGTCGCGCCGCGGAATTTCAGGCGGCGCCCGTCCGGCCCCACGATGACGCCGCCGGCAAAGGGGTTCACCCGGCAGGCGTCGAGCACCACGATGTTGACGCCGGAGTTGATGGCACTGAGCCGGTCGACGAACTCGCCGACGTCCGCGCTCTGCCGCTGGATTTCCTCTTCCGACTGCGGATCGGCGTCGATCGGCACCAGGTAGTTGCGGCCTTTGACCTGCACCCCGTGGCCGGCATAGAACAGCAGGCGGACCGAGGCCTTGCGCGCGCGCAGGGAGAACTCGCGCAGCGACTCGATCAGGTCGGGCAGCCGGGTGTTCTGCCGCAGCGTCACGTCGTAGCCCAGGGCGCGCAGCGCCGACGACACCGCGGCAGCGTCACCGGGGGGGTTCTTCAGCGGCGCGGTGCGATAGGCGCCGTTGCCGATCACCAGGGCGATGCGCGATTCGTTGTCGCCGGGAGCGCTGAAGGCGGGCGCGAATCGCAGTGCCGCAGCGCCCATGGTGCAGCGCAGCAGTGCGCGGCGGCTGAGCAGGGTGGCCATGGAAGCTACTCCCGGGGCGGCACGCCCGGCGACAGCGAGGCGGCCTGGACGATGGGGGCGGCCTGGACATGGGCGAGGGCGGCCGCTTCGCTGCCGGCCGGTACGCGCAGGTAGTAGTCGCCAAGCTGGCCCGGGCCGCCAGCCAGTTCGCCCTGGACCTGGACCAGCAGCATGCGGATGTCGGCTTCCTTGGCTTCGGGCGCGAAGCTGACCTTGAGCATCGGCGCTTCCTTGACGGCCACCGCGTGCAGGGCGCGGATCTCGTCGGCGTCCTCGCGGGCGCTGTTCAGGAGGTTCAGGATCACGCCACCCTGGACGGCCACGATCGCCAGCCCGGCGAGCGCATAGGCCGGCCGCATGCCGAAGTTGCCGAAGAAGGCGCCTACGCGCTCGGCAAAGGTCGGGCGATCGCCCTGGATCAGGCGCATGGTGCGCGCCAGGCCGATGGTTGCCGGCACGGGCGGGGTGTTTTCCTGTACGCGCGCCTGCAGCGAGCGGAACCAGTCCAGTTCGCTGCGGGCCTCGGGATTCTGCGCCAGGTAGGCGTCGACCCATGCCTTGTCCTCGGTACCCAGCGAGCCGTTCACGTACCAGGGAAGCAGCTCTTCGAAGCGCTTGTTCATGATGCCTGCGCTCCCGGGTAGAAGGTCGCACCGCCTGGGTGCGCAAACGAAGAAGAGATCTCGACCATGGTGACCACCAGAATTCCTCGGCTCGTGCGAGCCTGTGACTGACTCGACCGGTGTGCGAAACCCCGGTCGACCTGCACGGGACGACATGCCCGTGTCGCGTCTGTGTTGCACGAGAGCGGTGGATGGTTCACATTATTTTTGTGCGCTGGGAACATGAAGCGCAAGCCTCAGGATGCGAACGCACCCTTGGCGTCGGAGGCTGAGCCCTCGCTGCGCAGCAGGGACTCCAGGCATTTCTTGATCTTCTGGCGGGCGTGGAAGAGGCGCGTCTTGACGGTGCCTTCGGGGCAGTTCTGCACCTCGGCCACCTCGGCCAGGCCCATGCCCTCGTAGAACACCAGGTGCATGCATTCCCGATGCTCGTCCGAGAGCTTGCCCATGCAGTGCTGCACGCCTTCGCGCCGCTGCTTGTCCGCGAGCTCCGCATAGGCGTCCGGCGTGTCCGAGGCGGTGGTCTCGGCGATGTCGTCGAGGTCCGCATGCACCTCGTCGGGCCGGCGCGCGCGGTAGACCATCAGGGCCTTGCGCCGCGCGATCCCGATGAGCCAGGTGGAGAACTGCGACTCGCCGCGAAAGCGCTGGGGGAAGCGCCAGACCTCGTACAGGGTGTCCGCCAGGACTTCCTCGGCCCGCGCGTGGTCGTTGAGCATGTTGAGAACGTAGGCGTAGACCCGCTGGCTGAACGCCTTGTACAGCTGGCGAAACGCCGCCTGGTCTTCGCGGCCAATGCGTTCGAGCAGCTTTTTGACCTCGTCGTTGTCCATGCGGGCGGTGGGGGTGACGTGGAGGTCACGCAATATAGCGCCCGGACCCGCGGTGCGGCGATCTCCGTTTGCCGGGATGAGCCACAGCGCGGACCGACCCGCGCCTCGGCAAGCTAGCAAACCCGCACGCGGCCTGTGTTCGGATGTTGCTCGCGTGAGCAACCGTGCCGGGCCTTGCGACAGCCGGCGCCTGGGTCTAAAAAGGGGTTCGATCAGAGGAAGGATCTCGAACATGTCCATGGACTACGCACTGGCACCCGCGGTGCTCGAAAACCCGGGTGGCCTGATGCTGTCGCCGCTGCTGGCCTGGCAATCGGCCGGCGTCTCGATGGCCCTGGAGGCGCAGCAGATGCAGTGGCAGATGATGCTGGGCTGGCAGGACGCGTTCAGCACCATGCAGCGCGACTGGTGGGACGGCTGGATCGCCCGTTTCGGTGGCGGCGTGCCGCTGGACGCCTGACTCACTGACAGCAAGAAAGAAGGCCCCTCGACAGAGGGTGGCGCCCGGTGCGCCGGGTCTTTTCGTGCGCTGCTGGCGGCGATGCCGGCCAGGCCGCATCATGGGTGCTTGTCCGGCCCTGCGCAGGAAGGCTTCATGACGACCGATTCGCTCCGCTCGAACAGGAAGAAGCAGCCCCAGGACGCGGCGGCAACCCGGCCCGCTGCGGGTGAGACCGCCGTGCTGCCTCCGCAGCCCATCAGCCAGGCCGTGCTGCTGGAAAAGTACGCCAAGGGCGACGAACGCAGCGTCGATGACGTGCAGCGGCGCCTGGCGCGTGCCATTGCGCAGGTGGAAGAGCCCTCGCAGCACGTCCACTGGGAAGCACGCTACCTCGAAGCGCTGCAGGCCGGCTTCCTGCCCGCGGGCCGCATCCAGTCGGCGGCCGGCACCGACCTGAGCGCAACACTCATCAACTGCTTCGTGCAGCCGGTGGGCGATTCCATCGCGGCCGAGGAAGACGGCCACCCCGGCATCTACGTGGCGTTGAAGGAAGCGGCCGAGACCATGCGGCGCGGCGGCGGCGTGGGCTACGACTTCTCGCGCATCCGCCCGCGCGGCGCCTGGGTGGCGGCCACGCGCTCCAGCGCCTCCGGGCCGGTGTCGTACATGCGGGTGTTCGACCGCTCCTGCGAGACGGTGGAATCGGCCGGCGCACGCCGCGGCGCGCAGATGGGCGTGCTGCGCTGCGACCACCCGGACATCGAGGAATTCATCCATGCCAAGGATGCCGGCGACCTGGCCAACTTCAACATCTCGGTGGGCCTGACCGATGCCTTCATGCAGGCGGTGCAGGACGATGCGCAGGTGGAACTGCTGCACCGCGCAGCACCCGGCCCGCGCCTGTCCGGTGCGCGCCAGCGAAGCGATGGCATGTGGGTCTACCGGACGCTGCCTGCGCGCGAGCTGTGGGAGCAGATCATGCATTCCACCTACGACCACGCCGAGCCGGGCGTGCTCTTCCTGGACCGCATCAACGTCGACAACAACCTGTCGTACTGCGAGACCATCGCCGCCACCAACCCCTGCGGCGAGCAGCCGCTGCCGCCTTACGGCTGCTGCTGCCTGGGCTCCATCGACCTGACGCGATTCGTTCGACATCCCTTCGACGACGAAGGCGCGGCGAGCTTCGACGAGGAAGGCTTCGGCGCGCTGGTGCAGGTGGCAGTGCGCATGCTCGACAACGTGCTGGAACTCAGCGTCTGGCCGCTCCCGCAGCAGCTGGAAGAGGCGCAGCGCAAGCGCCGCATCGGCCTGGGCTTCACCGGCCTGGGCGACGCGCTGGTGATGCTGGGCCTGCACTACGACAGTGACGAGGCGCGTGCCATGGCGCGGCGCATTGCCGAACGCATGCGCGACGCGGCCTACGGCGCCTCGGTGACGCTGGCCGAGGAGCGGGGCGCCTTCCCGCTCTTCAATGCCGACCTGCTGCTGAGCCGCGGCACTTTCGCATCGCGGCTGCCGGCTTCGCTGAAGGAACGCATCCGCGCCAAGGGCCTGCGCAACTCGCACCTGCTGTCGATCGCCCCCACCGGCACCATCAGCCTGGCCTTCGCGGACAACGCCAGCAACGGCATCGAGCCCGCCTTCTCCTGGACCTACACCCGGCGCAAGCGCGAGGCCGATGGCCGCTTCGAGGAATACCCTGTGGAAGACCACGCATGGCGCCTGTATCGGCAGATGAAGGGCGAGGGCGCGCCGCTCACGCCCGCCTTCGTCACCGCGCTGGAGCTGAGCACCGATGCGCACGAGCAGATGGTGGCCGCGGTGGCGCCGTGCATCGACACCGCAATCAGCAAGACCGTGAACGTGCCGGTCGACTACCCCTACGAGGAGTTCAAGGACCTGTACCTGCGTGCCTGGCGCTCGGGCCTGAAGGGCCTGTCGACCTACCGGCCCAACCCGGTGCTGGGCTCCGTGCTGGTGGCCTCGCAGCCGCAGGCCGGTGGAACGCCGCCGCAGCAGCAGGCCGACGCGCTGACACTGGACGCCGGCGTGGCCGGGTTGCTCAACGAGCGCCTGCTGCTGGACCGTGCGCCGCAGCCTGTGCTGGCCTCGCTGCGCTGGCCGGGCCGGCCGGATCTGCCCGGCGGGAATGCCGCCTGGAGCTTCATGATCCGCCATCCCTTTGGCGAGTTCGCGCTATTCGTAGGCGAATTGCCTGAATCGGACGGCCGCCTGGCGCCCTTCGAGGTGTGGTTCAACGGGGCCGAGCAGCCGCGCGGGCTGGGCGCGCTGGCCAAGACCCTGTCGATGGACCTGCGCGCCAAGGATCCGGCCTGGATGCGCCAGAAACTGGACCTGCTGGCCACGGTGCAGGAAGAGCGCGCCTTCGAGATGCCCTTTCCGCCACACGGTGAACTGCGGCGCTTTCCTGGCGTGGTGGCCGCCACTGCGGCCGTGATCCGCTGGCGTTGCGAGCAGTTAGGCCTGTGGCAGGGCGGCGAGGCCGCACCCACGCCGGTGATCGATGCGCTCTTCAGCCGCGCGGAGCCCGAGACCGGTCCCAACGGCACGCTGGCCTGGGCCGTGGACATCCACAACCCGGCCAGCGACGAAGCCTTCACCCTCACGCTCAAGGAGGTGCTGCTGCCCGACGGCCGCGGCGGACGCGTGGCGCGCCCCTGCGCGGTGGGGCTGTCGGGCAATCATCCGCGTGCGCTCGATGGCCTGGCGCGCATCCTCTCGCTGGACATGCGGGTACTGGACCCGGCCTGGATCGGCATGAAGCTGCGCAAGCTGCTCAACTACGCCGAGCCGCTGGGCCACTTCATGGCCTTCGTGCCGGGCCTGCCGCCGGGGCAACGGCGCCAGCAGATGTGGCCCTCCACCGTGGCCTACATGGCGCAGCTGATGATCCACCGCTATGCCATGCTGGGCGTGCTCGATGCCAACGGCTACCCGGTGACACCCATGGGCATCCTGCAGGTGCCCGGCGATGCCTCCGAAGGCGGGGCGGGCGACGCCGTGCAGGCCCTGCCGCCGATGGCCGGCGTGCGCTGTCCTGAATGCGGCAACGCCAGCGTGATCCGCAAGGACGGCTGCGACTTCTGCACCGCGTGCGGGTATGTCGGGGCCTGTGGCTGAAGGGGAAAGCAATGTTGACCGGACGCGGGCGTGACGGCAGCTGGGACGGGCACACCCGCCGCATCGGCTTCAACGCGAGGATCCTGGAGGGCGTGGTCGCGGCCGACCTGCCGGTTCAGGAGATCGACGGCAGGCACCTGTGGTGAGTGGCGTGCGCGACGCCACTCGTCGCGATCACTTGCCGAACAGCCGCAGCACGCGCTGCCACGTGCGCAGCATGAAGCCCGCGCGCTCCACGTCCGCCTGGGCCACCAGCGGCGCTTCGCCGACCTGCTTGCCGTTCGAGGTCGCGATCACCTTGCCGATCACCGCACCCTTGGCCACCGGCGCTTCCAGGTCGGGCTTGATCTGCGCCGAGGTCTGCACCTGCTGGCCGCGCGGCACCGTCAGCGCCCAGGGCGATCCGAGCCCCGCGGGCACGGTGTCGGCCTTGCCGAAGATGACCTTGGCCGTCGAGACGACGGTGTTCGGCTGGATGGGGGTGGCCTTCTCGAAATTGGCAAAGCCCCAACCCAGCAGCGTGCGCGACTGGTCGGCGCGCGCCTGCGCGCTGTTGGTGTTGAGGATGACCGTGATCAGGCGCATGCCGTTGCGCTTGGACGAGGTGACCAGGCAGTAGCCGGCATCCTGCGTGTGGCCGGTCTTCAGGCCGTCGACCGTGGGGTCGGTGTAGAGCAGGGCGTTGCGGTTGCCCTGCTTGATGCCGTTGTACTTGAACTCGCGCTCGGCGTAGATGGGGTAGTAGTCGGAGCTGTCACGGATGATCGCGCGCGCCAGGATCGCGAGGTCGCGCGCCGAGGCCTTGTGCTGCGGGTCGGGCAGGCCCGTGGCGTTGACGAAGTTGGTCTGCGTCATGCCCAGGCGCTTGGCCTCGGCGTTCATCAGCTTGGCGAAGCCTTCTTCGGAGCCGGCCATGTGCTCGGCGATTGCCTTCGACGCGTCGTTGCCCGACTGCACGATGATGCCGCGCAGGATGTCGATGACCGTGGCCTGGCTGTTGAGCGGCAGGTACATGCACGACTCGGTGCTCGAGCCGCGGCACCAGGCGTTCTGGCTGACCGAAACGAGGTCTTCCTTCTTGAGCTTGCCGGAGCGTAGCGCCTGTTCGACCAGGAAGCTGGTCATCATCTTGGTCAGCGATGCGGGGGGCAGCGGCTCGTCGGCGTTGGACGAGGCGAGCACCTCGCCCGAGTCGAAGTCCATCAGCAGCCATGCCTTGGCGGCAAGGGCCGGCGCGCCGCCGGCTACCGCGGTCTGTCCGGCCGCTGGCGCCGGGGCGGGCGCCTCGGCTGCGGGCTTCTTCTGGGCTGCATGCTTGGGAGGGGCTGCAAAAGACACCGATTGGGGAACGAGGGCGCCCGTGGCAATGGCGAAGGCGACGGGGAGAAGGGAGAAAGTGTTGAATTGCATGGGCGTTCAGGGGCAGAACCGAAATTGTGGCATCTCAATTGCCGATTTCCGGGAATGCAGGGAGGGATCGGGAAACGCATTGCAAGTTCAGCCGGCCAGCCGGGCTTTTTTTCGCAAAGGCCCGGGCGGTCAGTGCTCCTGCGGCGGCACGGTCACGGTGGCGCCCGTCTTCACACGGTCCAGGGCCACGAGGCTGCGGTAGCTCTTGACGGCCTCGTTCTCGGCGAACAGGCGCCGGGTGAGACGCTCGTAGCTGCGCATGTCGGTGGCGACGATGACCAGCACGAAGCTGGTTCCCCCGGTCACGTAGTAGCACTGCTGGACCTCGGGCGCGTCGCGGAACAGGGCCTTCGCGGCGTCGACGGTCGCGGCGCGCTCATCGTGCAGGTGGACCTCGACGATCGAGGTGATGGTGGCGGACAGGGCCTCGGGGTCGACCAGGGCGACGTTGGCCAGGATGACGCCAGCCGATTCCATGGCCGCGATCCGCCGCTGCACCGCCGCGGTGGACAGCGCCACCGCCTCGGCGATGAGCCGTTGGGGCATCTTGTTGTCCTGCTGTACCAGTTGGAGGATGGCCTTGTCGAACCGGTCCAGGGCGAACGAGGGTGCAGGGCGCTTCTTCGGCATGGCGAGTAATTTGTGCGTTTGGAATCGGAATTTCGAGGAAATTGCACCCTCTGCCGAGAATAGCATTCAGGCCATGAGTTCGAATCCAGCCCTGGTTGCCTCCGGCGCGCCGACTTCCGCCCGGACGCTTTCCGGCATTGGCTACGGCGCCGGCGCAGGAGCCCTGTGGGGATTCGTCTTCCTCGCGCCGGAACTGGTGGGCGATTTCGGCCCGCTCCAGTTGAGCGCGGGCCGCTACTTCTTCTACGGGCTCATCTCGGTGCTGCTGATCGCGCCGCGGTGGCGCAACCTGCGCGCGCTGGTGTCCCGCAGCCATTGGCGCAGCCTGTTCTGGCTCGCGCTGGCGGGCAACACGCTGTACTACGTGCTGCTGTCCGCCGCGGTCCAGATGGGCGGAATCACGATGACCTCGCTGGTGATCGGCTTCCTGCCGGTGGCCGTGACGGTCATCGGCAGCCGCGACCGTGGCGCTGTGCCGCTCAGGCGGTTGATGCCATCGCTGCTGTTGTGCGTTCTGGGGACCGCGTGCATCGGCTGGCAGTCGCTCGTGGCGCCCGTCCCGGACGCGAACGGCCACCCGTTGCTGGGCCTGGTCTGTGCCATCGGCGCGCTGATCTCCTGGACCGCCTACGCCGTGGGCAACGCGCGCTGCCTGGCCCGCCTGCAGCAGGTGTCCGCGCACGAGTGGAACCTGTTGACGGGGCTCATGACCGGTGCCCAGAGCCTGGTGCTGATTCCGCTGGCCTTCGCGCTGGAGGGATCGTCCCACGGCGCCGACGCATGGATGCGCTTCGCCGGCGTGTCGGCCGCGCTGGCCCTGCTGGCCTCCCTAGTGGGCAACGCCTGCTGGAACCGGATGAGCCGCCTGCTGCCCCTGACCCTGGTGGGCCAGATGATCCTGTTCGAGACGGCCTTCGCGTTGCTCTACGGATTCCTGTGGGAGCAGCGCATGCCCACGCCGGCCGAGATGGCCGCGCTCGGGTGCGTGGTCATGGGCGTGCTGACCTGCCTCAGGGCGCACCGGCGCGTCGCCCTGGCCTGAACCCGGGCCGCGCTTCTCCGGTGCCCACCCCTGGCCCATGGTCTCGATGAGCAAGGACTGGATCAGCGCGCGCAGATGCGCCTGGCGCCATGGCAATCGCCGGGTTACCGTCCATTCACACGCCATTTACCCGTTGTGACCCAAGGGGCCTGGAATGTCGTCGAACTGCAGAGGTGGCTTTCTACGCTCGCTCCAAACGAGGAGCCCTTCATGCAAGTCCACAGCGACGCCCCCGCGAATCCCAGCCAACACAGCGCCGCCTTCGACGTGCGCGGCATCACCGAGACGCTGCGCCTGCTGCAGCAGCACCTGCCGGTCCAGCGCCGGCTGGTGCACGCCGGCGACGTGGTGTGCCAGGTGGGCCAGAAGTTCAACTGCCTCTACGTGGTCAATTCCGGTTTCTTCAAGTTGGTGAACCTGTCGGCCGAAGGGCGCGGGCAGGTGGTGGGCCTGCATTTCCGCGGCGACTGGATGGGGCTGGAAGGCATTGCCGACGGCCACTACGGCTGCGACGCGGTGGCCATGGACACGGGCGAGGTCTGGGCCATCCCCTACGACGCGCTGCTGCAGTCCGGCCTGCGCACGCCGGCCCTGTTGGCCGCGTTGCACGGCGCCATGAGCCGTGAACTCAAGCGCGACCGCGACTGCCTGATGTCGCTGTGCACGCTGCCGGTCGATGCGCGGGTGGCGGGCTTCCTCCGCTACTGGGCCGATGCGCTGGATGCGCGCGGCTTGCGCACCGACCAGTTCACGCTGCGCATGACCCGGGCCGAAATCGGCAACTACCTGGGCATGACGCTGGAATCGGTCAGCCGCGCACTCTCGCGCATGGCGCGTGGCGAGGTGATCGCCTTCACCGACAAGGCGCGGCGCGACATCCAGATCCCGCGCGTGGACGCGCTGACCAGCTTCATCCAGTCGGTGTGCGCGCCCGAGCCGCAGGCCACCCACTGAGCAGGCCGCATCAGGACGAAGCCGCGGCCAGCGCGCGCAACAAAGCCTGTTCCAGCTCGCCGCTGGTGAAGGGCTTGGACAGCAGCTCCCAGGCGCTGGCTTCGTCCACGAGGCCGCTGGTGTAGCCCGACATCAGCAGCACCGGCAGGCCCGGCAACTGAGCGCGGGCCACCTCCGCCAGTTCGGTGCCTCGCATGCCGGGGCCCAGCACCACGTCGGACAGCAGCAGGTCGACCGCCTCGTCGGAATCGAGCACCGCCAGCGCCTCCTCCGCGGTGGCGCAGCCATGCAGCTCGCAATTCAGCGACACCAGGAATCCTTCGACCACGCGGCGGACTTCGGCATCGTCTTCCACCAGCAGCACGTGCAGGCCCGGGGGCAGCTTCGCCGGCTTGCCGGCCGGCGGTTCAGGAGCGGGCGACCTCGCGACGGGCAGCGTGCGCGGCAGGTACAGCGTGACCGTGGTACCGGCGCCCGGTGCGCTGTCGATGTCCACGCCGCCACGCGACTGCCTGGCAAAGCCGTACACGGTGGACAGCCCGAGCCCCGTGCCTCGCCCGGCTTCCTTGGTGGTGAAGAAGGGCTCGAAGGCGCGCTCGCGGACCTCCTCGCTCATGCCGCTTCCATCGTCCGTGATGGCGATGGCCACGTAGCCTTGTGTGGGTGACGTGGCACCGTCTTCCTCCGATGCCAGCGCGGCCGGCAGCACCTGCGCCGGGCGGCAGGAGAACGCCAGGCGACCACCCTGCGGCATGGCATCGCGCGCATTGATGGCGATGTTCAGCAGCGCCGATTCCAGCTGCATCGGGTCGGCCAGGCAGTGCATCGCCTGCGCGTCCAGCGCGATGGACACCCGCTGGTCCAGCGTACGGCGCAGCATGTCGGTGAGCGAGCGCAGCAGCGCGGCGACGTCCACCGTGCTGGGCTGCAGCACCTGCCTGCGCGAGAAGGCCAGCAGCTTGGCGGTCAGTTCCGCGCCGCGTCGCGTGGCCCGCATCGCGCTGGCGACGCTTTGCGCGAGTGCCGGCTCGCTGTCGTGCACGGGCAGGTCTTCCAGCACCTGCAGGTTGCCCGAGATCACGGTGAGCAGGTTGTTGAAGTCGTGCGCCACGCCGCCGGTGAGCTGGCCCACCGATTCGAGCCGCTGCGCATGGTGCAGCGCTTCCTCGGTGCTGCTTCGCTGCAGCACGGTGGCCAGCAGGCTGGCCAGTGATTCGAGGAAGCGCGACTCCTCGTCGCCGAAGCGGCCTGCCGCCTGCGAGCGCGCCACCATGAGGCCGATGCGGCGCCCGCGGTCGGTGAGCGGCACGCTAAGTTCGGCCTGCAGTCCCTCGGTGCGGTGCGGCGGCGACAGGCCCGCAGCATCCACGCGCACCGGGCTGCCGCTGGCGATGACCTCCGCTGCGGCGGAGCCGGCCTCCAGCCGCAGGCGCTTGCCCGGCCCCTCGTGCGGCAGCAGGCCGACACCGGCGCGCACCTGCAGGTCCTGCCCGTCATGACCCAGCAGCAGGATCGCGACCGATTCCACTTGCAGCGCCTGCGCCGCGATGGCCGGCACGCGTTCCAGCAGGGGCTGCGCGTCGCGCGCATCCACGGCCAGGCGGCCGAATTGCGCCAGGTGCTCCGCGTAGCGGGCGCGCTGCAGGGCCTGCTTCACGCGCGGGTACTCGGCCACGCCGCGCATGGCGGCCACCACGTAGGGCAGGCCATGGTCCTGCAGCGGACTGAGGGCGATCTCCACCATCACCTCGCTGCCGTCGCGCCGGCGCGCCACCAGCTCCATCTGCGTGCCCATGGGCCGCGCGCGCGGCGCCTTGGCATAGGCTTCGCGGTAGGCGGCGTGGCGCGGGCGGATGGCGTCGGGCACCAGTGGCTCCACCGGCACGCCGGCGAGCTGGCCGGGCTCGTAGCCGAGCAGGGCACAGGCCGCCGGGTTGGCCAGGCGGATCACGCCCTGCAGGTCGACCAGCAGGAGGCCGTCGGGATAGGCGCCGAAGAGCGAGCGGTAGACCGCACCGTCCTCCAGCCCCGGCAGCGCGCCGGTCGGGGGCGCGGAATTCATGCGCCGGCCTCGACCCTGGGCACCAGGATGTAGCCCGCGCCCCGCACCGACTTGATGATCTGCGGGTTGTTGGGGTCGGCTTCCACCTTGCGCCGCAACCGGCCGATCTGCACGTCGATGGTGCGGTCGAAGGGGCCGCCGTCGCGCCCGCGCGTGTGCTCCAGCAGGAAGTCGCGCGACAGCACGCGGCCCGGGTGCGTGGCCAGGGCGCAGAGCAGGTCGAACTCGCCGGTGGTCAGCGGCACCTCCTCGCCCTGAGCATCCAGCAGGCGGCGCGCGGCGGTGTCCAGCGACCAGTTGGCGAAGCGCAGGATGTTGCGCGCCGGCTCCGGGGCTACCGTGTTCGAGCTCGCCGGCGGCGCAATGCGGCGCAGCACGGCCTTCACGCGAGCCAGCAGCTCGCGCAGGTCGAAGGGCTTGGTCACGTAGTCGTCCGCGCCCACCTCCAGGCCCACCACCTTGTCCACCGGGTCGCCCCGGCCGGTGACGATCACCAGCCCGCAATGCCAGTGCTCGCGCAACTGGCGGGCGATGGCGAAGCCGTCGTCGCCGGGCAGGCCCAGGTCGAGCAGCACAAGTTGCGGCGTGTCGTCGGCCATGAGGTCCATCAGCGCCGAGCGCGTGTGCAACTGGCTGACCCGGAAGCCGTGGCCGCCGAAGTAGCTGGCCAGGAGCTGGGTGATGTCGGATTCGTCGTCGAGGACTGCGATGTGCGTGGGGAGGGTGCTCACGCGGTCGATGGTAGTCGGGGCCTCGCACCCCTTCAACGGAGGACGGCCCCGGCGGGCTTGATCCCCGTCAAGACCTGAGGGGCGCCACGGGCGCACCATGCGCGAGACGGCGCAATCGCGCATCGCCTGGAGCCGGCCATGAGCTACAAGACCATCCTCGTGCACCTGGACACCTCGCACCGCTGCACCGCGCGCGTGGGGCTGGCGGCGGCCTGGGCGCGGCTTCATGGCGCACATCTGAGCGGCCTGCTACCCAGCGGGCTTTACGACGGCCGCATGCCGGCCGATGCCATCGCGCCCGGCGGCGCGGGTTTCATCCGGCAATCGGCCCATTACCTGCGTGAGCGAGCCGAGCGCGTGGGACGGGCCTTCCACCGCCAGCTCGACGTGCCCGACGGTCCGCCGCACGAGCTCTTCGTGGTCGACGGTGCGGCAGCCGATTCACTGGTGCTGCACGGACGCAGTGCCGACCTGGTGGTGCTGGGCCAGTACGACAGCCGCGACACCGGCGACATGGAGCCGGTGGACCTGCCGCAGCGCGTGCTGATGGACGTGGGCCGGCCGATCCTGCTGGTGCCGCATGCGGGCCAGTTCCGCGCGGTGCCGCGGCACGCGCTGGCGGCCTGGGACGGCTCGCGCGAATCGGCGGTGGCGCTGCACGCGGCCCTGCCCGCACTGGCGCACGCGCAGAAGGTGACGCTGATCCATTGCCGCCCGGCCAGGACCGCGGCCGAGCCCGGCCTGCAGCTCACCTTGCCCGAGGTGCTCACCTACCTGCGCCGCCATGGCGTGCCGGCCGAGGCCGAGGACGCGGTCGGCAACCGCGGCGTGGCCGACACCCTGCTCTCGCACGTGGCCGACCTGGACGTGGACCTGCTGGTGATGGGCGGCTACGGCCACTCGCGCCTGCGCGAGCTGGTGCTGGGCGGCACCACCCGCAGCATCCTGCGCCAGATGACCGTGCCGGTGCTCATGGCGCACTGAGCGCCATGGCAAGGCGGGCTTTCAGGAGGAGCGTTCGATCGACAGGGCGCCCGAGGGCAGGCTGACGCGCTCGTGCTGCGCACCGGCCTCACCGGCCTTTTGCGCAACGGCCTCCTCGGCCGGTCGCACCAGCAGCACCGGCACCGGGGCCGAGCGCAGGATGTTCTCCGCGCCGCTGCCCAGCACCAGCCGGCCGAAGCCGCGGCGACCGTGCGTGCCCACCACGATCAGCTCGGCGGGCCAGCGGCGGGCCTCGGCCGCGACCGCATCGGGCAGCTTGTCGTTGTAGCTCTGGTGCAGCACCACGCTCACTTTGACGCCCGCGGCTTCGGCGATGCGCCGGCCTTCCTCCAGCAGCCTCGCGCCGGTCTCGCGCAGGGTGCCGATCCAGTCGGCGGCCTGGCCGGCGTAGGCGTCCATGGCGAGGGCGAAGGAGAGGTCGTCGATGACGTGGAAGAGGCGCAGCTCTCCCTGCGTCGTCTGCGCCAGGCGAATGGCTTCCTGCAGACCCAGTTGCGAGGTCTCGCTGCCATCGAGCGGAACAAGGATTCGTTGGTAGATCGGCATGGCACTCCTCTCGGGGTTGGATGAAGGATGACCCAGTATCAGCACATAGTATGGGCGCCGGTTTGATGTGGCGCAAAGTCCGCAGGCGCGGTTCGGGCAACACTGGCGGCCCACCACGGAGCGCGCCATGCAAGAGACCATCCAGATCATCCGCAACGAACACGCGGCCCTCTCGGCCATGCTGCGTTCCATCCGGATGCTGCTGGCCGAGCACCGGCGCAAGGGCAGCCTGCCGGACTTCGCGGCCCTGCGCGCGATGCTGTTCTACGTGGACGAGTTTCCCGAGAAGCGGCACCACCGCAAGGAATCGGAGCTGCTCTTTCCCAAGCTGCGCGCGCGCACGCCGATTTCACGCGAGCTGCTGGACCGGCTGGACGACGACCACGACCGTGGCGAGCGCAAGATCCGCAACGTGGAGCACGCGCTGCTGGCCTTCGAGATCATGGGCGAATCGCGCCGCGAGGCCTTCGAGGCGGCGATGGAGCGATACGTCGACTTCTACCTGGCGCACATGGCGCTGGAGGAGCGGGAGATCCTGCCGCTGGCCATGCGGGTGCTCACGCACGATGACTGGGACGAGCTCGACGCCGCCTTCAGCACCAACCGCGACGCGCTGGCCGGGGCCGAGCCGGAGGAGGCATACCGGCAGCTGTTCAGCCGCATCGTCAACCAGGTGCCGGCGCCCATCGGCCTGGGGCCGG
This sequence comes from Variovorax sp. OV329, assembly GCF_900114785.1. GTDB lineage: Bacteria > Pseudomonadota > Gammaproteobacteria > Burkholderiales > Burkholderiaceae_C > Variovorax. The sequence goes on along the minus strand of NZ_FOUG01000007.1, from coordinate 48,029 downwards.
AAGTGCCGGCCTGAGGCTCAGCCGCGCCGGGCTGCCCAGCGCCCGCCGAACATCACCGCCAGCAGGGCCGCAACGACGAAGCCGATGCCGGCCCATTGCCAGGTGCTGATCTGCTCGCCCAGCAGCCCCATGCCCGCCGCCAGCCCGACGATGGGCACGCCCAGGCTGAAGGGTGCCACGCGATTGGCAGGGTGCCGCTTGAACAGGCCCGTCCACATCGCGTAGGCCAGCACGGTGGCCAGCCAGGCCAGGTAGGCCGCGCCGGCCCAACTGCCCGCGCCGGCATGCATCCACTGCCAGCGCGTGGCCGGCGGATCGAACAGGAAGCTCATCAGGATGAAGGGCACGATGGGCACCAGGCTGCTCCACACCACGAACTGCAGCGCATCGAAGTGCGGATGCGCCTGCTGCGCCTTGCGCGCGATGATGTTCGAGCTGGCCCACATGGCCGCGGCGCCGAGGTTGAGCGCCAGCCCCAGCGCGGTGGTGGCGCCGCCGCTGCCCGCCACGTAGTTGATGGCGAAGCAGCCCAGGCCCAGCGCGGCCAGCGCGAGGCCGGCGCGCAGCGGGCCGGCGATGCGCTCGTGCAGCAGGGCCATGCCCAGCAGCGCCGTGAAGAAGACCTGCGTCTGCATCACCACCGAGGCCAGCGCCGCCGTCATGCCTGCCTGCAGGGCCGTGAAGAGCAGGCCGAACTGGCCCACGCCCTGCGCCAGCCCGTAGTAGACCAGCCAGCGCATCGGCAGCTGCGGCCGCCGGATGAAGAACACCAGCGGAAAAGCCGCCAGCAGGTAGCGCGCCGCGCCCAATTGGAAGGGCGTGAAGTCGTGCAGCGACACCTTCATCGCCACGAAATTCAGGCCCCAGATCAGCACCACGCCCAGGGCGGAGGCCAGGTCGATGCCGGCCAGCGGCGCGGCGGTGCCGCGCGTTGCGCTCGCGGCGCTCACGCGGGGACCTTGTGCCGGCGGGTCGGGGAGGGGAGTCGGAACGGGAAAGCGGTGCTGAGGGCGGTCATGGGCGCGGGGATTCCGGGGAGCCCGCGATTGTGGCCGCTCGGTAGGTCCGCATTCCGGGACTTGCCCGGGCGTGGGCAGTTCAGGCGCGGCGGCGTGCCGTCGCAGCCCTGGACTTGGATGCAGGCGCGCTGCGATGGGCCGCGGCCAGGGCGTCCAGGCCGGCCATGACGTAGCGGATCAGGTCTTCCTGCAGGCCCTGCGGGTCCTGCGCCAGGGCCGGCAGCACGCGCAGCAGGCTTTCTCGCGGCGCCACCAGCATCATGATCGCGGGCAGCACCACGAAGGCCACGCCGCGCTGCACGGCCGGGTGCGTGTCGGGCAGGCCCAGCACCTGCGCCATCAGCCCGCGCATCGCCGCGGCCTTGGGCCGCACGGCCTTCTCCACCATCACCGGCAGCAGGGCCGAGGGCGAGAACACCTCGCGCACCATCACGCGGTAGCCCCAGGGCACGCCGCGTCCGGCGGACATGCCCAGCACGCGGCCGAGCACCGTGCGCAGCTTGTCGTGCGGCGTGGCGTCCGGGTTCTGCGTGACGGCCAGCAGTTCGTCCAGGCTGAGGATCTGGCGATGCGCCTCGATGAGCACCGCCTCGTACAGACCTTCGCGGCTGCCGAAGTGGTAGTTGATGGAGGCCATGGGCGTGCCGGCCCGTTGGGCGATTTCCTTGGTGGTGCCTTCGGCGAGGCCGCGCTCGGCGAAGACCTGGCCGGCCGTCTCCAGCAGGTGCTGGCGCGTGGCCTGGCCGCCGGGGCGCGGGCTGCGGGCCGGCGCGGCGGATGCTTGCGCCTTCTTCGCCGGTGCGCGCTTCTTGGGAGGGATGGCGGGTTTCATCTGACTGCGAGAAATTTATTTGAATTTGAATTCAGATTCGATATCATGCAGTCTATCGCTTCCAAACTTCGCCCACAACCGGCGCCAGGCAAATCCAGCATGCAAGGCTGGGACACAGACGAAACCGGTGATGACGCGCAGTCCCCAAGATGGAAGCCCCCGGCATCCAGCTTGCGCGCCCGAGCGGACTGGCCATCGCATCTCCCAGGCGCATCTCTTCAGGATCAATCGAATGAACAAGAAGCCTCTGATCGCCGGTGCCGTCATCCTCCTGGCCGGTGCCGCCGCCCTGGCCTGGTGGCTGCAGCGTGAGCCGGCCGCGCGCAGCGAGATCGTGCTGTTCGGTAACGTCGACCTGCGGCAGGTGTCGCTGGCCTTCAACGGCAGCGAACGCATCGCCCGGCTGGCGGTGGAGGAGGGCGACCATGTGAAGGCCGGGCAGGTGCTGGGCGAGCTGGACGTGCGCACCCTCCAGCTGCGCGCCGACCAGGCGCGGGCGCAGATCGGCGTCAGCCAGCAGGCGCTGGACCGCCTCAAGACCGGCAGCCGCCCCGAGGAAATCGCCCAGGCCCGCGCCCAGGTGGCCGGCGCCGAAGCCGATGCGCGGCTGGCGCAGCAGCAGGTCGAGCGCCTGCAGTCCATCGGCCAGAGCACCGGCGGGCGCGGCATCAGCCAGCAGGACACGGACGCTGCGCTGGCCCGGCGCAAGGTGGCGCAGGCGCAGCTGGAGAACGCCCGCAAGGCGGCGCAACTGGTGGTGACCGGCCCGCGCAAGGAAGACATCGCGCAGGCGCAGGCGCAGCTTGAATCCTCGCGTGCCGGGCTGGCCCTGCTGGAGCACCAGATCGCCGAGTCGACCCTGAAGGCGCCCATCGACGCCGTGGTGCGCGCGCGCCTGCTGGAGCAGGGCGACATGGCCTCGCCACAGCGGCCGGTCTACACGCTGGCCATCACCGACCCCAAGTGGGTGCGGGCCTATGTGTCCGAGCCGGACCTGGGGCGCATCCGCTCGGGCATGGCGGCCCGCATCAGCACCGACAGCGCGCCGGGCCAGCCCATCGAGGGGCGCATCGGCTTCATCTCCTCGGTGGCCGAGTTCACGCCCAAGACGGTGCAGACCGAGGAACTGCGCAGCAGCCTGGTCTACGAGGTGCGCGTGCTCGCGCAGGACACCGGTGACCGCCTGCGCCTTGGCATGCCCGCGACCGTGCGCATCGCGCTCGACGCGCAGCAGCGGCCCCAGGCGAAGACCGAAAGCCGCCCATGAACGGCACGCCCGCGCTGGTGGCCCAGGGGCTGCACAAGCGCTTCGAGGTCAAGGGCAAGCCCGCGCCGGTGGTGGCGTTGCACGATGTGAGCCTCATGGTGCCCGCCGGGGCGCTGACGGCCTTCGTCGGCCCGGACGGTGCCGGCAAGACCACGCTGTTGCGCCTGGCAGCCGGCTTGCTGCGCTCCAGCAAGGGCAGTCTTGCGGTGCTGGGCATCGACGTGGCGAGGGATCCGCAGGCAGTCCAGGACCGCATCAGCTACATGCCGCAGCGCTTCGGCCTTTATGAGGACCTGAGCGTGCAGGAAAACCTCGACCTGTACGCCGACCTGCACGGCGTGCCTGCCGACATGCGCCGCGAGCGCTATGCGCGCCTGCTGGAGATGACCGACCTGGGCCGCTTCACCGCGCGCCCCGCCGGCAAGCTCTCGGGCGGCATGAAGCAGAAGCTGGGGCTGGCCTGCACGCTGGTGCGCTCCCCGCAGCTGCTGCTGCTGGACGAGCCCACCGTGGGCGTGGACCCGCTCTCGCGCCGGGAGCTTTGGGAAATCGTCGAGCAGCTGGTGCAGCAGGAACACCTCAGCGTGATCGTCAGCACCGCCTACCTGGACGAAGCCGAGCGTTGCGCCCAGGTCTTCGTGATGCACGAGGGCAGGTTGCTGGCCGAGGGCCCGCCGGCGCAGCTTCGCGAGCGGGCGCGTGACCTGTGCTTCGTCGCACGGGCGCCCGTGGGCGTCGCGGCGCGCACGCTGCAGGCACGGCTGCTGGATGCGCCCTCCGTCGTGATCGACGCGGTGCCCGAGGGCGGCGACGTCCGATTCATCCGCCACCCGCAGACCGATGCCGCGGCGCTCGATGCATTGCTGCAGGGCGCGCCGGCCGAGCCGGTGCCTGCTCGACTGGAGGACGGCTTCATGGTGCTCTTGCGCGCGCAGCGCGCGGTGCCCCAAGCTCCCCCTGCGCAGGCTGCACCCCTGGAGGCGCCCAAGCCCGGCGAGGTGATGATCGAGGTGCGCGACCTGGTGCGGCGCTTCGGTGACTTCACCGCCGTGGCCAGCACCAGCTTCCAGGTGCGGCGCGGCGAGATCTTCGGCCTGCTGGGGCCCAACGGCGCCGGCAAGACCACCACCTTCCGCATGCTGTGCGGCCTGCTGCCGGCCAGCAGCGGCTTCCTGCAGGTGGCGGGCGTCAACCTGCGCCATGCGCGGGCGCAGGCGCGCAGCCGCATCGGCTACGTGTCGCAGAAGTTCGCGCTATACGGCAACCTCACGGTGATCGAGAACCTGTCCTTCTTCGGCAGTGCCTACGGCCTGCGTGGCGAGCGGCTGAAGACGCGCATGCGCGCGGTGCTCGACGAGTTCGACCTGAAGGGCCAGGAGGAAGCCACCAGCGGGCAGCTGCCCGGCGGCTTCAAGCAGCGGCTGGCGATGGCGGCCGGCCTGCTGCACGAGCCTGAGATCCTGTTCCTGGACGAGCCCACCAGCGGCACCGATGCGCTGGCGCGGCGCGAGTTCTGGCGCCGCATCACCGCGCTGGCCGCGGCGGGCGTGACCATCATCATCACCACGCACTTCATGGAAGAGGCGGAGTACTGCGACCGCATCGTGATCCAGGATGCCGGCAAGCTGCTGGCCATCGGCACGCCGCAGCAGGTGCGCGAGAAGGCGCTGCCCACCGAAGGCCGCCGCGCCAACATGGAAGACGCCTTCATCGGCATCGTGAGCCAGGCGCGCGCGCAGGCGACGGCACCCGCGGACGGGCAGGGGGCTGCGGCATGAGCGAACAGGGCACTTCCTCTCACGCGCTGGCGCGGCTGGTGGCGCTCACGCGCAAGGAAACGCGGCAGTTGCTGCGCGACCCCAGCAGCCTGGCCATCGGCATCCTGCTGCCCATCCTGTTGATCCTGCTGTTCGGCTACGGCCTGTCGCTGGACGTGAAGAACGCGCCGCTCGCCCTGGTGATGGAAGACAGCTCGCCCACCGCCACTCAGGCGGTGGCCGGGCTCTCGCTCACGCCCTACATCTCGCCGGTTCCGCTGGTCTCGATGCAGGAGGCCGAGGCGCTGCTGCGCGCGCACAAGGTGGACGGCATCGTGCGGGTGCCAGGCGATTTCTCCAGCCGGCTGGCCGAAGGCAACGCGCGCATCCAGATCGTGGTGAACGGCGCCGATGCGAACAAGGCCAACACCATCCTGCGCTACGCCGGTGCGGCCCTGGGCAGCAACCCGCAGCGGCTGGCAGACCGCGCGGGCGCGGCGGGGCAGGGCCTGCCCAATGCCAACGGCATCGGCTCGGTGAGCGTGGAGCCGCGCTTGTGGTTCAACAGCGCCAACAACAGCACCTGGTACCTGGTGCCCGGGCTGGTGGTGCTCATCATGACGCTGGTGGGCGCCTTCCTCACCGCCCTGGTGATGGCACGCGAGTGGGAGCGGGGCACCCTGGAGGCGCTGTTCGTCACGCCGGTGCGGCCGGGCGAGATCCTGGTGGCCAAGATCATTCCCTACTTCGGCATCGGCATGGCCGGCCTGGCGCTGTGCCTGGTGGCGGCGCGCTTCCTGTTCAACGTGCCGATGGTGGGTTCGCTCTTCCTGCTGGTGTTCGCCTCGATGCTCTACCTGATCGTGGCGGTGGGCATCGGCCTGGTGATCTCTTCTGTCACCCGCAACCAGTTCCTGGCCAGCCAGGTGGCGCTGCTGTCGAGCTTCCTGCCGGCCATGCTGCTGTCGGGCTTTTTGTTCGACCTGCGCAACGTGCCGTGGGTGGTCTACGTCGTCGGCCACATCCTGCCGGCCACCTATTTCATGGAGCTGATCCGCGCGCTCTTCCTGGCCGGCAACATCTGGCCCCTGGTGATCAAGAACTGCCTGATCCTCATGGCCTATGCGGTGGGCCTGCTGTGCGTGGCGCGGGCGGTGACGCAAAAGCGTTTGGACTGAAGGACGCACACGCCATGCGCACCCTCATTGCCGAGTTCCTCTTCCGTGTGGCGCAGCTGTGCCGCAAGGAACTGCTGGTCATCCTCAAGGACCCGACCAGCCGGGTGATCCTGATCGTGCCGGCGATCATGCAGAGCCTGATCTTCGGCTACGCCGCCACCTACGACCTGCAGCGCGTGGACTACGCATTGCTGGACCAGAGCCGCGGTGCCGCCTCGCAGGAATTGGTGGCCCGGCTGGAAGGCGGCGGCGTGTTCCGCCGCGCGATGACGCTGCGCTCGCCGGCCGACATCCAGGCGCCGATCGACACGCAGAAGGTGCTGCTGGTGCTGCACATCGGCCCGCGCTTCGAGCAGCAGCTGATGGCCGGCGAAGCCACGCCTGTGCAGGTGATCGTGGACGCGCGCAACTCCACCACCGCCGGCGCGGCGGTGGGCTACGTCACCGAGGTGGTGAACGGCTTCAACGCCCGCTGGAGCGAGCGCCACGGCGGCCAGCCGGCGCCGCTCCAGATCGAGCAGCGCGCCTGGTTCAACCCCAACCTGGAAACGCGCTGGAACTTCATGCCGGGCCTGGTGGCGGCGCTGAGCATGCTGCAGACCCTGCTGCTCACCGCGCTCTCGGTGGCGCGCGAGCGGGAGCAGGGCACCTTCGACCAGCTGCTGGTCACGCCGCTCACGCCCACGCAGATCATGATCGGCAAGGCCATCCCGCCGGTGCTGGTGGGGCTGGTGCAGTCCACGCTGATCCTGCTGGTGACGCTGCTGTGGTTCCGCATCCCCATGGCGGGGTCGCTGGCCACGCTGTACGCAGGGCTGCTCTTCTTCACGGTGGCCAGCGTGGGCATCGGCCTGTCGATCTCGGCGGTGTCGGCCAACATGCAGCAGGCCATGCTCTACACCTTCGTGCTGATCATGCCGATGATGCTGCTCTCGGGCCTGACCACGCCGGTGAGCAACATGCCCGAGGCGCTGCAGGTCGCGACCTGGATCAATCCGCTGCGCTTCGCCATCGACCTGGTGCAGCGGGTCTACCTGGAGGGCGTGGGCTTCGGCACGGTGTGGCTCAACCTGGTGCCGCTGACCCTCATCGCGGTGGTCACGCTGCCGCTGGCCACCTGGCTGTTCCGCCACCGTCTCGTATGAACCCCCTTTCATCGAAGAAGAGGTCCGTCATGACTTCCCTGAATCTTCATCGCCCGACCTTGCTGGCGCTGATCGCCTGCGCGCTGGTGGCCGGCTGCGCCGTCGGCCCCGACTTCCAGGCGCCGGCCGACCCGGCGCCGGGCGATTTCGCAAGCTGGCACGGTGGCGCCGCCGAACTGGTCCCCGATGCGGCCCGTGCCGGTGGCGTGGCGGTCTCGCCCGTCGGCTGGCAATCCTTCTCCGACCCGGTGCTCGCGCAATTGCAGGCCAGGGCGGTGCAGGCCAATCCAGACCTGCAGACCGCCGTGCTGCGCTTCGCCCAGAGCCGCGCCCAGGGCCAGGCAGTGCGCTCGCAAGGCATGCCGCAGCTCAACGCCAGCGGCTCGGCGCTGCGGCTGCGCGAGAGCGAGGACGGCGACTTCGCCCGCGTCATCGGCGCCATCAACCCGGCCAGCAAGGACGCGGTGGTCAAGGTGCTGAGCGAGCCGCACGACATGTTCCAGGCCGGCTTCGACGCCTCGTGGGAGCTGGACCTGTGGGGCCGCGTGCGCCGTTCCATCGAGGCCTCCGACGCCGACGAGGCCGCGGCCCGCGCCATGCTGGCCCAGGTGCAGCTGAGCGTGCAGGCCGAGGTGGCGCGCCGCTATTTCGAGTTGCGCTCGACGCAGACGCAGATCCGCATCGCCCGTGCCGACATCCTGGCCGGCGAGGAAACGCGCTCGCTGGTGCAGGCGCGCACCAGCGGCGGCCTGACCACCGGCCTGGACCTGAGCCGGCAGGACGCGCAGCTGGCCGACGTGCGCGCCCGACTTCCGCAGCTGCTGGGGCGGGAAGCGCAGGCCATCAACCAGATCACGCTGCTGCTGGGCGTACGTCCTGGCGCGCTGGCGTCGGAGCTGGCCCCGCAGATGCCGGCCCAGGCGGCAGCCTTGCCCGACCTGTCGCTGGGCCTGCCTTCGGAGGTGGCGCTGCGCCGCCCCGACATCCAGCGGGCGCAAGCGCAACTGCACGCGGCCACGGCGGGCATCGGCGTGGCGGTGGCCGACCTGTACCCGCGCATCACCATCGGCGCGCGATTCGGCTTCGAGTCGGTGGACGCCAGCACCTTCGGCGAATGGGGGAGCCGAGCCTGGTCGATCGGGCCCAGCCTGCAACTGCCGATCTTCGACGGCGGCCGCCGCCGCGCCACCGTGACGCTGCGCAAGCTGCAGGAGCAGGAGGCCGCGGTGGCCTACCAGCAGACTGTGCTGAAGGCCTGGCACGAGATCGACGACGCCCTGAGCGCCTACACCTCGGAGCGCCAGCGCAACGTGCAGCTGGCCGCGATGGAAGTGGCCAGCCGCGACGCCTGGGACCTGGCCCGCGTGCGCTACGAGCACGGCATGACCGACTTCCTGGTGGCCCTGGACGCGCAGCGCACCCTGCTGCAGGCCCAGCGCGCGCATGCCGACAGCAATGCCCGCCTGGCGCTGAACCTGGTCGTGGTGGCCAAGGCACTGGGCGTGCAGCCGGCCCCGGCGGCGTGAAGAATCGCCGAAAGTCTGCCAGCCGAAGATCTCGGCCCAGGAGGAACGCGGCGCGCAGCGCCTTTATTCCACCTTGAGACCCAGCCGCTGCACCAACGCCCGGTTGCGCTGCAACTGGCTGCCGATCATCTGCACGAAGGCCGGCTCGTCCGCGATCGCGATGCTGGCCCCGAGTTCGCGCATGCGCGCTTGGACGGCCGGTTCCTGCACGGCCTTCAGCGCGGCCGTGCGGATCTTCTCGACCACCGCCGGCGGCGTCTTCGCCGGGACCACCAGGCCGAACCAGGTGTCGAGGATGTCGCTGAGATCCGGATAGCCCAGTTCGGCAAAGGTGGGCACCTGGGGCAGTTCAGGCGAGCGCTTGTCCCCGCCAATGGCGATGGGCAGGAGCTTGCCGGACCTCAGGTGCTGCAGCACCGAGGGCAACTGGTCGCCCAGGATCAGCTGGGTGCCGGCCAATGCGTCGACCAGGGCCGGTCCCATGCCGCGGTAGGGCACGGGCACCAGGCTGACGCCCAGCTTCTCGTTCATCATGCCCACCGTCAGGTCGCCCAGGCCACCAGCGCCCGGCGTGGGGTAGTTGTAGGCGCCCGGCCGGCGCTTGAGTTCTGCCACGAAGCCGGTGAAGTCCCTGACCTGCATGCTTGGATGCACCGAGATGACCGCCGGCACATTGACCAGCTTGACCAAGGGCCGCAGCTGCTGGTTGGCCTTGGCGGCGCGCGTGAAGAAGGCCGGGTTGGCCGCCATCGTGCTGCCGGTGGCCATGCCCAGTGTGTAGCCATCGGGCTCGGCCAGCGAGATGGCCTCGGTGCCCACCATGCCGCCGGCGCCCGCGCGGTTGTCCACCACCACAGGCTGGCCCAGCGCCTTGGCCATCGGCTCGGCGATGACGCGGGCGACCAGATCGGTGGAGCCGCCCGCGGCAAACGGCACGATGAGGCGGATGGGCTTCTGGGGATAAGGCGACTGCGCCGAGGCAGCGCAGGCGGCTGCGATGGCCAGGACAAGGCTCGCGCAACGTGCGGCAAGCCGGGACATGGGGCAAGGGAACATGCGGACTCCGGAAGGCGGGAGATGAAGGGGATTCAGCGCTGGAAGGGCAGTGCGACGTCGTCCGGGATCGGGCAGACGTAGGGCTTGCCGCCGCGCCGCTCCTGCAGTTCGGCCTGGGCTCGGACCAGCAGATCGGGCGATCCCAGCAGCTCGATGGCGCAACCGGCCAGCGTCCGGGCCGCCTGCAGCATCCCCTTGTGGGCCAGCGGGCTCTTGCCCTGCGCCACCCATTGCCAGCTGTGGGGCGCGGTGCCGAAGGCGTAGCAGGCGGTGAAACACTGGGCAGTGGGCGTGATCCAGCTGACGTCGCCCACGTCGGTGGAGCCGTAGATCGCGTCCTGCTGGCCGGGCAAATAGGGCCGGATGTGGTCGAACAGCGGCTTGGGGTCGCGCCAGCTCTGGCCGAGCGTACGGCCGGCGCTTTCGAGATGCTCGGCCGTCAGGGTCTGCTGGTAGGCCGCTGCCAGCCGCGTGTCCGCCTCGTCGGCCGGCGGCGCGCCCACGGCCTGCAGGTGCCGGTGCACCAGGGTGTTGAGCACCGTGTTCTCCAGCAGGTTGGAGCAGGCCTTGTCGAACACCACGTCCATCTGGCAGTCGGTCATCAGGGCCGCGCCGCGGGCAACGTTCTTCACGCGTTCGTAGAGCACGGCCGCCAGCTCGTTGCGCGGCGCACGGACCAGGTAGAGCACCTCGGCATAGGCCTGGACCACGTTGGGCGACATGCCGCCGGCGTTGGTGATCGCGTAGTGCACCCTGGAGTCGGAGGGCATGTGCTCGCGCAGGAAGTTCACGCCGACGTTCATCAGCTCGACCGCATCGAGGGCGCTGCGGCCCAGGTGCGGCGAGTCCGCCGCATGGGCCGCCTTGCCCCGGAAGCGGAAGTAGGCCTGGACGTTGGCCAGCGACTGGCCCGGGAAGATCCCGGTGTACATGTGCGGATGCCAGGACAGCGCCGCGTCCAGGTCGTCGAACAGGCCCGCGCGCGCCATGAAGGTCTTGCCGGAGCCGCCTTCCTCGGCCGGGCAGCCGTAGAAGCGCACGGTGCCGCCCTGGCCGGTGCGTTCCAGGTGGTCCTTGACGGCTGCGGCCGCCAAATGCGCCGCGGTGCCCAGCAGGTGGTGGCCGCAGCCGTGGCCGTTGCCGTTGACGATCTCGCCCGAGGGTGCGCAGCTGAGGGCGCCTGCTTCCTGGCTCATGCCGGAGAGCGCGTCGTATTCGCCCAGGATGCCGATCACCGGGCCACCGCTGCCTGCCTCGGCGACGAAGGCGGTCGGAATGCCGGCGACGCCGGAAGTCACCGTAAAGCCTTCGGCCTCCAGCATGCGTACATGCAGTTGCGCCGACGTGAACTCCTCATAACGCAGCTCGGCCAACCGCCAGATCTGGTCGGAAAGGTCGATGAATCGGGGGCTGAGGCGCGCGATGAATTCGTCGGCCGCCTGGGTGCAGGTGCTTGTCAATGAAGTCTCCGAAGGGCGAAGGAAGCGGACGCCACGCGCAAGGCGGCGCGGGAAGGCGTTTGTCGCACTGAAGCCGGTGCGTCCTGGTCGAGAAAGGGGGCGGTGTGTACCGCCGTGCGCGGCTCGCAGTGCGCCGCGGTCGTGGCGGCTAACCGGTTGCCGAAGGCAGGGCCAGTACGGCGTGACGGGGTGCGTGGTGTGACAGCGTTCTCATGGAATGGCGCGATCCTTCCTTATTCGAGAGGGATTCGCTTCTTGTATTTGGGATCAGGCGCATCGATCGTATCGGCGCACCAATAATCCGGATACGCACAAATTCTTATCGCGATGCCTGACGCTGATCGGCAGTCGCCCCAGGTTTCCAGTTCTTCACCCCCGCTCCATGAAGCTTCACCAACTTCGCGCCCTGGTGGCCGCGGCCCGTGCCGGCAGCATCCATGAAGCCGCTCGGAGCCTGCACCTGACCCAGCCGGCGGTCACGCGCGCGATCCGCGACCTGGAAGACGAGCTGGGTCTGACTTTGGTTGTCCGCACGTCCACCGGCGTGTCGCTCACCGGCGAGGGGCGGGCGATGCTGCGCCATGCGGAGCTGGTGGTGCACGAGGTGACGCGCACCGAAGAGGAAATGGCGCGGCTGCGCGGCTCGCAACTGGGACGCGTGTCCATCGGCGTGACGCCTCTGGCCAGCTCGACCGTGCTGCCGCTGGCTTACCAGCGCTTTCGCGAAGCCATGCCCGACGTGCAACTGGACTTTGCCGAGTTCAGCCCCGCCCAGCTGGCAGATCAGCTCAAGAACGGCGCCCTGGATTTCGCGCTGGGCTCCAGCATGGACCCGCGCGACTTCACTTCCTTGCGGCTGGAGTTGCTGGCGACCTTTCCCATGTGGTTCGCAGTGAGCCGGCACGGGCCGCTGTCGGGTGCCAGTACCCTGGCGCAGCTGCAGGACGCCGAGTGGCTGCACACCGGGCAGAAGGAGGAGTTCCTCGCGCTTCTGTCGCAGCTGTTTGGCCGGGCGGGCCTTGCGCCGCCGCGACGCATCACGCGCTGTGCGTCGCAGACGCTGTTCTATGGTCTCGCGGTGAATGGCGACGTGGTGACCTCGTGGACCGAACTGGCGCTGCACGGTGCGCGCGAATCGCATGACCTGCTGCCGTTGCACCTGCTGGAGCGGCCCCCCGCTCGAAAACTCTACCTGCTCTACCGGGAAAGCGCCGTGCTGACAGCGCCGGCCGGGTACTTCGTGCACTGCATCAAGACCGCCGTGCGGCAGCAGCAGTCCGGCTGATCGCCGATGCAGGCGATGCCCGTAGCACGCTTCAGTGCATCAGGCTTTGGACCCGCGGCCAGGACGTTTCGCGGCCCATCATCGCGCGGGCATACAGGTAGTTCTGCAGGGCCCGCTCGCTCAGGCCGTCCATGTCCACCTGCCCCTGCGCGTCGCAGGGAAAGGCGTAGCCGCGGCGGCCCGTGAAGAGCGGGTCGAAGCGAAGCTCCCAGCCGCCGCTGGCTGCGTTGATGGCGGTGGATGACGTGTACAACATGGTGATGCTCCTCGGCGCATTCCCCCTGCACCTGGGTGGGAAGACTGCCACCGGGCTCCTGGCAATTCTTCCCTCCATGAGAGGACGAGCAAGGCATTCAGCCTTTCAAGCCGATGTCCATAGGTCGTAGGTTTCGCTGCGCGGGCGCACCGAAGGTGATGTCAAGCCAGCCGATCAGCCGGCCCCGCCGCGCGAGGAGAGCGCCGGTCGGGTGGGTGCGGCCGTGCGGCGATCAAACGCCCAGGTAGGCGCGCGCGATCTCGCTGCGCGCGAGCAGTTCCCGAGGCGTTCCCTCGGCCACCATCCGGCCTTCTTCCAGCACGTAGGCGCGGTGCGACACCTCCATGGCCATCGCCACGTTCTGCTCGACCAGGAGCACCGAGGTGCCGACGGCATTGATGTGCCGGATGGCGGCGAACAGGTCGTGCACGATCAGCGGCGAGAGGCCCAGCGAGGGCTCGTCCAGCAGCAGCAGGCGCGGCCGGGCCATCAACGCCCGGGCAATCGCCACCATCTGCTGCTGGCCGCCGGAGAGCTCACCGGCGGGGCTGGCCAGCTTCTCGCGGATCACCGGAAAGAGCTCGATCACCTGCTCCAGCGTCTCGCGCCGCTGCGCCTTCGAGCGTGCCAGATAGCTGCCGAGCTCCAGGTTCTCCAGCACGGTCATGCCGGTGAACAGGCGCCGGCCCTCGGGCACCAGCGCGATGCCGGCGTCGCAGAAGCGGTGCGGCGCCAGCATAGTCACGTCCCGGCCCTCGAACACGAGCTGCCCCTCGCGGGCACGCAGGAGCCCGGCCAGGGCGTTGATCAGGGTCGTCTTGCCGGCGCCGTTGGGGCCGACCACGCACAGCAGTTCGCCCTGCCGCACCGTGAGCGACACGCCCCACAGCGCGCGCGCCGCGCCATAGGCCACCTGCAGGTCACGCACTTCAAGCATGAGTCTTTCCCAGGTAGGCGGTCATCACTTCGGGGCGCTGCATCACGTCGTTGGCCGTGCCCTCGGCCAGCAGTTCGCCATGGTTGAACACCACGATGCGGTCCGTCAGCGCCATCACCGCGCGCATCACGTGTTCGACGAAGACGATGCTCGAGCCCTGGTCGCGGATGCGGCGGATCAGCGCCACTGCGTCGTCGATTTCGCTGGGCGTCAGGCCGCAGAGCACCTCGTCCAGCAGCACCAGGCGCGGGCGCGAGGCCAATGCGCGCGCCAGTTCCAGGAACTTGCGCTGGTGCAGGTTCAGCTCGTCGGGCCGGGCATCGCGCTTGTCCGCGAGGCCGGTGAACTCCAGCCACTTCATCGCCTGCCGGTTGGCCGCGGCCGGGTCGCCGACAGCACCTCCGAACATGGTGGCAATGGCCACGTTCTGCAGCACGCTCAAGTGCGCGAAGGGCCGCGGAATCTGGTAAGTGCGCGCAATCCCGCTGCCCGCGACGCGGTGCGCCGGCAGGCCGTTCAGGCAGCGTCCCTCGAACCAGACCGTGCCGCCGCTGGCGGCATGGTGACCGCTGACCACGTTGATGAAGGTGGACTTGCCCGAGCCGTTCGGCCCCAGCAGCCCGAGGATCTCGCCGCGCCGAACTTCCACGTCCACCCCGGCCAGCGCGCGCACGCCCTTGAAGGATTTGCTGAGGTCCTTCACGCGCAGCAGCACCTCGTCCTGTCCGCTTGCCCAGGCACCGGACGGTGCGCGCTGCGCCGGCCCGGCGGTCGCCGCCGGCGTGATGGCCGGCGTCGTCGAAGTCTCTGGATTTCGCCGCCACAGCCTCCTGACGCGTTCCAGGATGCCGTCCGGCATGAACAGGATCGCCGCGATGAGGATCGCACCGATCGCCGCCTTCCCCGCCACCGCATGGTCGGCCGCGGTGAAGCTGTAGAGCAGCGCGGTGATGGCCAATGCGCCGACGGCCGGGCCCGCCCAGTGCCGCGTGCCGCCCAGCACGCTCATCAGCACCACCGTCAGCGGCACCGTGATGGTGAAGACGTCGCCGGCCGTCACGTACGACAGGAAGAGTGCATGGATGCCGCCCGCCAGCCCGGCCAGCGCGCAGGACACAGCCAGCGCATACAGCTTGTAGCGGTAGGTCGGCACGCCCATCACCTCGGCGGCGTCCTCGTCGTCGTGAATGGCGAACAGCCCGGCACCGAACTTCGACACCTGGATGCCCCAGGCGATCAGCAGGGTCGCGACCGCGGCTGCCAGCGCCAGCAGGTAGAAGGTCGAGGAGGGCGAGGGCCCGATCCTGGGCACCACGATCGCCGCCAGCGAGACACCGTTGCCGCCGTCCAGCGGCGTGTTGACCACGATGGTGCCGATCACGAAGGTGACCGCCAGGGTCAGGAGCGCGAACACCTCGCCGCGCACGCCCTTCACGCGGAACACGATGGCCCCCAGCGTCACCCCGAGCAGCGCCGCCACCAGCGCCGCCGCCGGCAAGGTCCAGAGAAAGGGCCAGTCGTAGTGCGCCATCAGGTTCGCGCTGGTGTAGATGCCGGTGCCGAAGAAGGCGCCGTGGCCGAAGGAGAAATAGCCCGAGTAGCCCGACAGGATGTTCCACGAAGTCGCCAGCACCACCCAGTGCAGCGCGAGGTAGAGCAGCGAGTCGTAGAAGGGCGGCAGGCCCAGTTGGGGCAGCAGCCCCAGCGCGGCACCGGCGGCGAGAATGGCCAGGGGCGTACGCCGGCTCCTCATGCGGGCCTCCCTGGCCGCAGCAGCAGGATCAGGATCAGCAAGGTGAACGAGACGATCGGCGCCCACGAAGGCGCGAACACCGCCATCGTGATGGCCTCGCTCACGCCGATCACGGTGCCGGCCAGCAGGGGGCCCAGCGCGCTGCCCAGACCGCCCAGCATCACCGCGGCAAAGACCACGCCGACCCAGGCGTACATCTGCGAGGGCGCCAGCGTGAAGCTGAGCGCGATGCACACGCCCGCCACGCTGGCCAGCGCCGAGCAGACGCCGGCGAGCAACAGGCCCAGCGCCTTCTCGTTGACGCCGAAGGCGGCGGCGATCGGCGCGTCCTGTGCGGCGGCACGCATCGCCTTGCCGATGTCCGTATAGCGCAGCACCGCCCACACTGCGAAGCAAAGGCCCACCGCCAGCACCAGGGTGATCAGCTCCGGCACCGGCACGAAGAGATGGCCGAGCTTGAACTTCATGTGCGCATAGCTCGACTCCAGCTTGCGGAAGTCCGCTGTCCACACCGCCTGGATCAGGCTCTCGACAATGCCCATGAGCCCGAAGGACAGCAGCAGCGAATTGAAGGGCGACACCGAGAAGCGCGCCATCACCCAATGCAGGCCGGCACCCACCAGGAAGAACAGGGGCACGATCAAGCCGAGGGTCAGCAACGGGTTCATGCCCTTGCTTGCCAGTTGGTAGCACAGGTAGGCCGCAAGGAAGGCGAAGGCGAAGTGCGCCAGGTTGATCAGGCGCAAGAGGCCCCAGCTCAGGCTGAGGCCCAGGCCCATCAGGCCGTACAGCGCGCCGACAAAGATGCCCGAGAGGATGGACTGGGACAGCAGCGAGAAGCTCGGCATTGCCGTCAGGGCGCGAGCAGTTTCGCGCCGCCGGCCGTGACCTCCTTGGGCCACACCACGACCCACTTGCCGTCCTGGATCTGCTTGATGCGCATCAGGTCGTCGCCGAAGTTGCCGACGCCGTCGAAGCGCAGCTTGCCTTGCACCGTCTCGACCTTGTGCGTCTTCAGGTAGTCGGCAATCTTCTTGTCGTCCAGGCTCTTGGTGTTGACCACGCCGGCCTCCAGGATCTGCCAGGCGGTGTACGAGGCCGCGGCCTGCGTCTCGACCGACGTGTCCGAAAAACCGGCCTTGGCGGCGCGCTCGGCATAGATCTTCACGAACTCGGCGGCTCCCAGGTTCGAAGTGAAGGGCGGCTGCGCCTCGAAGATGGTGGCCGACAGTGCTCCCTTGGCATCCGGCGAGGCCAGCAGCGGCCCGGGCGCGGGGTACAGGTAGAAGTGCTGCGGCGGCGTGTAGTCGATCTTCTTCATCGCCTCCAGCAGCAGGTTGCCGTCCAGCCCGATGGCTCCGACCCACACGAAATCGGGATTGGCGTCTTTCACGCGGTTGGCAATCGGACCGAAGTCGCGGTTGCCGAAGTCCCATTCCAGGAACAGCACCTCGCTCAGGCCGCGCTTCTTCAGCACTTCGCGCGCGCCCGCGCTCATGAACTGGATCGAGGGGAACTTGCTGGTCACCACCGCCACCGTCTTGGGTGGCTTGGGGCCGGCGGCGAGTGCATCGAACAAGGTATTGGGCACGGTGTTGGCCGGGTCGGAGCCGAGCGACCAGGCCGGGAACGACATGTCGTACTTGGCCAGCGAGGGGATGCCCATCGTGTGATGTACCAGCACCTTGTTGTAGCGCTGCGCCACGCCCATGGCGGAAAGGATGGCGCCGGTGGCATAGGGGCCCATCAGCAGGTCGACCTTGTCGGCCGTCACCAGCTGCTCGTACAGGGTGCGCGCCAGGTCCGGCTTGGACTGGTCGTCCTTCACCACCCACTCGACCGGACGGCCCAGCAGGCCACCGCGCTTGTTGAGCTGCTCGATGTAGATGTCACCCACCAGCTTGTGCACCTGCGCCGTGGCCGAGAGCGGCCCGGTCAGCGCCAGGGTGCTGCCGATGCGTATCGGCGTGCCAGAGGGCTGCTGCGCCAGCGCCATGCCCGCGGCCGCCAGTGCAATGGCCGTGACGGCGGTGCGCCGCCCGATGCGGTGCGAGTTCTGCATCTTCATGGTCCTTGTCTCCTCGTTGCTTGGTTGTCGGTCTTGCGCAAACACCGCACTTCGGCGCGGATCTCGTCGTTGTGTTCGCCCAGCGTGGGGGGAGGGCGCACCTGCAGCGCGCGTTCGCCGTCGAAGCTCACCGGGGAGCGCACTGTGCGGAACAGTCCCATCACCGGGTGCACGGCCGAGGCGGTGAGCTCCAGGTGCCGCGCCTGCGGGTCGTCCAGCGCTTCGCTGGCGTCGTACATCGGGGCGTGGGGCACGTCTTCGCGCTGCAGGCGCCGGCACCATTCGTCGCGCGGCTGGGTGAGAAAGCGCTCGCCGAGCAGTTCGATCAGGACCTCGTGATGCGCGATGCGCGCCTCGCGCGTGGCAAAACGCGCATCCTCGAAGAGCCGGGGTCGTTCGACGGCCGCGGCCAGGCCGCGCCAGAATTTCTCCGGCGAGGACATGTGCAGCGCGATCCAGAACTCGTCCGCGCAGCGCAGAACGTAGGACTGCGATACGCGCGGCCGGCTGTAGGGCCCCATGACCTCGCCCACCTGGAAGAAGTGCGTGAAGGCGTCGAGATTGAAATGCGCCATCGCCTCCAGCATCGACACCTCGACCTTGCGGCCGACGCCCGTGCGCTGGCGCTCGAACAGGGCGCCCAGCACGCCGTAGGTGGCGTAGTAGCCGGTCAGCGCATCGGCGATGGCCGGGCCGACGACTCGCGGGTTCTGCGGATTGACCAGCAGGTTCAGGAAGCCGGCGGCCGCCTGCGCCACGGTGTCGTAGGCTGGCCGGTTCACGGCCGGCCCGCTGCCGCCAAAACCGCTGATGGCGCAGTAGACGAGCTTCGGGTTCAGGCCCTGCAGCCGCTGCGCACCCACGCCCAGTTTTTCAGCCACGCCGGGCCGGAAGTTCTGGATGTAGACATCTGCATCTGCGATGAGTGCGTCCAGCACCTCGAGGTCCGCGGCCTTCGTCGTGTCCAGCTCGATGCTGCGCTTGTTGCGGTTGTAGGTCTGGTAGTGCGGGCTGTACAGGCCGTTCTTGAAGGCGCGGAAGGGGTCGCCGGTCTTCGGCTGCTCGACCTTGATGACGTCCGCACCCAGGTCGCCCAGGAGCATGCCGGCTGCCGGCCCCGTGATGAAGGTGCCCTGCTCGATGACCTTGAGGCCTAGCAATACGGGGATCATTCATGCATTCCCGGAATGCGGCGGCGTCGGCGCGTCGTTGCGATCCATCGAACGGGGGGACGTACTCCCCCGGCCTGTCAGACGCGGATCACGAGCTGCGGCAAAGGCCCGGAGCACGTCCCGGATGATCGCGTCCCCTTGAGAGTCGGGCATGGGCTTGTCTCCTGCACGCCTGTCGATGGATGTGCACCATAGGCCCCGATACATTGGGTTGCAAATGATGAATTTCCATAGATACCATCGACGGCATCAATCATTTGCGGGGGTTTTCATGGGGTGAAGCTTCGCCGCCGCCGAAGCTCCGCCGGCTCGGCGAGGGGGAGGGCGGGGTGCCGCGTTGAATCACCGCCGAGCATTCCGGCACCAAGGCCGCTGCCCAGACCGGGGCCGGGACCGGCGGTCAACCGCGGTGCTGCGCCGCTCGACGCTTTGAATTCCCTCAAGAACGGCGTGCTTTACTCGAAGCGGTAGGCGTAGCGAAGCTGCACAAAGTTCTGGCCCGGATTCGGATGCTTGATGCCTGCGTTGGAGAAATGCTCCACGCGAACGGCCAACTCGTGCTCCTGCCTCGCCCCGAAGTTCCGGCCCACGCCCAGGTGGCTGCCGAAGTTGAAACTGGTCGAGAATTGCTTGTCGGTGCTGTGGTAGATCGACGAGGTGAAGCTCAGTCCCACTCCGGCCTCGAAGAACCACGGCGACGCGCCGCCGGCCCCGCGCCAGCGCAGCGATGGCGTCATGGCCAGCTGCGTCAGATGGTCCTTGCCGACTGGCGTGGACGCGTCGTAGCGCCACTGCGACAGCATGACCTCGATGTAGGGACGCAGTTCGCCGGGTCCGAGCGTCCACCTGGTGTTCCAGTCCCAGGACAGGCCCACTGCCAGCGTTTGCGTGCCCTGCGCGCCGCCTGCCTGCACGTAGAAGGCGTCGGGTGCGAAGGAGGAGGGCAGTTCCGCCCGCGCCGCCTGTCCGACGCCGAGCGATGCAGCGCCGGCACCGATGCACAACAGCCAGCGGATGCCGCCGGACTTGTACCTGTGTGCCGTGGCGGTCGTTCGATCATCATGAGTCATGCCCCATTGAACGGCCAAGAGGCCATCGGCTCAATCCGACGGAGGACGGATCTCCGTTCCCCCCCAATGGCCATGAGCGGCGGGGGGAGGGCCTGGGTGTCGGGCTGACCGCCGCCATTCGCCAGCGCAGCGCTGCCACGCGTTGAGGGCCTGGCGGCCAGTCGCCGTGGCGCACGTGTGCGCGATCCAGGCAAATCTGACGGCAACGTTTTCAACCGCACGCGAAGCGCCTCGCGACCTACGCGAAGTCGGAAGCGCATTGCAGGCTGAACTGTTGTCGTCCTACGGGTCCGTGGCCGCGGGCGGCGTAGTTTCCTTTCTTCCCTCGTCTCCACCCTTTCGTCCCCACCTCACCCGGATCATCATGACAAAGAAGCAAACCTCCCAGGCCGTCACTGCAGCCGAAGCAGACGCAGCGCGCGCTGCAGCACGAAACACCGACAGCGGGCCGGCTCAGCCGGCGCCGCCCGCCGCCGTCAAGGGCGACTTGCCCGCCCAGAAGATGGCCGACGCGCAGAAGCTGGCCGCCGGCATGCCGGCCAATGCGAACAAGGCGGCAGAGCATGGCGAAGCCAACGCGCTGTCCACGCCCGCTGGGCAGACCGTCTCGCCGCCATCCCGCCTGCCCACGGGCAGCACCCTGTCCGAGGAGAACGTGTCTGGCAAGACCGGCGCGCCGGCGCAGGACGGGGTCAACGCCACCATCGCGCCGCTGGAGCGCGTGCGAGCGGACGGCAGCGCACAGGTCCTGACGACCAACCAGGGCGTGCGGGTCGCCGACAACCAGAACTCGCTGAAGGCCGGTGCGCGCGGTCCGGTCCTGCTCGAGGACTTCATCCTGCGCGAGAAGATCACGCACTTCGACCATGAACGCATCCCGGAGCGCATCGTGCATGCGCGCGGGTCGGGTGCGCATGGCTTCTTCGAGTGCTACGAGCCGATGACCAAGTACACGAAGGCCGCACCGTTCCAGGAGGCCGGCAAGGTCACGCCGGTGTTCGTGCGCTTCTCCACGGTGGCCGGCGAGCGCGGCTCCAAGGACACGGCACGCGACGTGCGCGGCTTTGCGGTCAAGTTCTACACCGACGAGGGCAACTGGGACCTGGTGGGCAACAACATGCCGGTGTTCTTCATCCAGGACGCGATGAAGTTTCCCGACCTGGTCCACGCCGTCAAGCCCGAGCCCCACCACCAGATGCCGCAGGCGGCCAGTGCCCACGACACCTTCTGGGATTTCGTGTCGCTCATGCCGGAGTCCACGCACATGCTCATGTGGCAGATGTCGGACCGTGCCATTCCGCGCAGCTACCGGATGATGCAGGGCTTTGGCGTGCACACCTTCCGGCTGGTGAACGAGGCCGGCGAATCGTGCCTGGTGAAGTTCCACTGGCAGCCGAAGCTGGGAACGCACTCGCTGGTCTGGGAGGAAGCGGTCAAGATCTCTGGCGCCGATCCCGACTTCCACCGCCGCGACCTGTGGGAGGCGATCGAGGCGGGCGAGTATCCGGAGTGGGAACTGGGCCTGCAGATCTTCACCGAGGAGCAGGCCGAGCAGTTCAGCTTCGACATCCTGGACGCCACCAAGATCGTGCCGGAGGAACTGGTGCCCATCCAGATCGTGGGCCGCATGGTGCTCAACCGCAATCCGGACAACTTCTTCGCCGAGACGGAGCAGGTGGCCTTCTGCGCCGCGCACGTCGTGCCCGGCATCGACTTCACGAACGACCCGCTGCTCGCCGGCCGCATCCACTCCTACGTCGACACGCAGATCAGCCGGCTGGGCGGACCCAACTTCCACGAGATTCCGATCAACGCACCGGTCGTGCAGGTCCATAACAACCAGCGCGACGGCATGCACCGCCAGGCCATCCACCGTGGCCGCGTGGCCTACGAGCCCAATTCGCTGGCGGGAGGCTGCCCCTTCCAGGCCGGCGCCGCGCAGGGCTTCACCAGCGTGGCCCGGCGACTGGATGCCAAGGACAGCGCGGACAAGGTGCGCATCAAGCCCGAGAAGTTTGCCGACCACTACACGCAGGCACGGCTGTTCTACGAGAGCCAGACCGAGGTGGAGCAGGCGCACATCGGCAATGCCTTCCGCTTCGAGCTGTCGAAGGTGACGGTGCCCGCGGTCAGGGAGAGGATGGTCGCCAGCCTGCGGAATGCTTCACCGGCATTGGCCGAGCGGCTGGCGCAGGACCTCGGAATGGACCTGCCCGCGGCGCTGCCCAAGGCCCTGGAGAATCCCGCGCCGCCGGAGGTCGAGCAATCGCCCGCGCTGTCGCTGATGGCCAGGCCCGGCGATGGTGGAATCCGCACGCGCAAGGTGGCCGTGCTGGTCGCCAACGGCGTCGAGGGTGCTTCTTTGGGCAAGGTGGTGTCGATGCTCGTCGCGGCCGGTGCCGTTCCGAGGCTGGTGGGCGCACGGCTTGGCAACTACGTGGGCCAGGCGGGCGAGAAGTTCGCTGCCGATGCGACCATGGAGAACTCGCCCGGCTTCCTGTTCGACGCCCTGGTGCTGCCCGACGGCGAAGCCGCGGTGGCCGAACTGGACGCGGATGCGCACACGCTCGAGTTCCTGCGCGACCAGTACTGGCACTGCAAGACCATCCTGGCGTTCGGCGCATCGCAGGCCTTGCTGGCCGAGGCGCAGATACCCATGACGATGGCCGACGGAAGCCCTGACACGGGACTGGTGCTGGCAGACGCGGCCGATGCGGATGAGGCGATCGCCGACTTCATCGCGGCGATGGGTGTCCACCGGCACTACGGTCGCGAAAACGATCCGCCCAAGGCCTGAGCAGGCAGCGAGCGTTCGCGGGGCCACGTCTTCGGGCCCCGCGTGAGTATCACCAATAGGAGTGACGAATGAGCAATTCAAGCATGAAGCCGATAACGGCTCCACCCGGCTTCCAGGAAGTCAGCGGTGGCGACCGGGGTGACGCAGGTTCGGTGAACATGGAGCAAAGCCGCGCCATCGGCCAGGACGACCCCTCCGAGGGCAGCCGGATGGGACGGGAAGCGAACAAGCCTTCCGGCTATCCGGGCAGCGAGGCGCGCAGGGACCCCAAGCTTGCGCGCGACGAGGCCATCCGCCAAGCGGCCTACGAGGCGTACCTGCGGCGTGGGGGCAATGCAGGCAGCGACGTCGACGATTGGCTGGAGGCCGAGCGCGCCTTCGACCAGGGTGAGGGAAGGGCGGACGCGCAGCGTTAGCGGCTCGCGCTATCCGGAAACGAGCGCCACCAGCGATCGCCCTGTGACGACGTACTCCTTCGACACCGCCGGTGAGTCTGCGCCGAGGGCAGGGTCGGTGGTGTCCAGGCGCAGCCGCCAGTCGCCTGCAGGTGCTGCAGGCAGCGTGAACGAGATCGCTTCGTGCCACGCGTTGAACAGGATCAGGACGCTGGGGTCCTGCGCGAGCGCCGAGATCGCCGAGGCGGGTGCCCGGCCTTCCAGTAGCAAGGCAAAGGAGCGGGTCTGCGGATCCTGCCATTGCTCGGGCCCGATCTCCTGGGCGGCAGGCGTCAACCATTGGCAGTCCTTGCGCCCCAGCTCGTCGAAGTACCGGCCCGTCAGGAAGCGGTTGCGACGCAGGACCGGCTGGCTGGCGCGCAGCGCCAGCAGCCGCGCCGTGAAGTCGCCCAGGCTGCGTCCCGCGTCCGATTGCGCGAGGTCCCAATCCACCCAGGAGATCTCGTTGTCCTGGCAATAGGCGTTGTTGTTGCCGCCCTGGGTGCGTCCGAATTCGTCGCCCGCGAGCAGCATGGGCGTGCCTTGCGACAGGATGAGCGTCGCCAGCAGATTTCGACGCTGGCGGGCCCTCAGTTCGAGAACTGCCGGATCGTCGGTCGGACCTTCGACGCCGCAGTTCCAGGAGCGGTTGTCCGAGTGCCCGTCGCGGTTGTCTTCTCCGTTGGCCTCGTTGTGCTTGTCGTTGTAGCTCGTCGTGTCCGCGAGCGTGAAGCCGTCGTGCGCGCTGATGAAATTGACGCTGGCCCAGGGCCGACGACCGCGCTGGTCGAAGCGCTCAGCGCTGGCGGTGAGGCGCTGCGCCAGGGCGGCCGCCTGTCCCTCGTCGCCTTTCCAGAAGGCCCGGACGGTGTCGCGGAACTGGTCGTTCCACTCGGCCCAGCCCGGCGGGAAGCCACCGACCTGGTAGCCGCCCGGCCCGATGTCCCAGGGCTCGGCGATGAGCTTGACGCTGGACAGCACGGGGTCCTGGCGGCAACTCTTGAGGAAGCCGCCGCCTTCGTCGAAGCCGTCGGGCTCGCGCGCCAGGATGGTGGCCAGGTCGAAGCGGAAGCCGTCGACCTTCATCTCGCTGACCCAGTAGCGCAGGCTGTCCATCACCATCTGCAGGACGCGCGGATGGCTGAGGTTCACCGTGTTGCCGGTGCCCGTGTCGTTGATGTAGTAGCGAGGGCCACTGCCTTCGCCCGGCGGCATCAGGCGGTAGTAGCTGGCGTTGTCGATGCCCTTGAAGGACAGCGTGGGACCCAACTCGTTGCCCTCGGGCGTGTGGTTGTAGACCACGTCCAGGATCACTTCGAGCCCGTGCGCATGGATGCGGTCGACCAGGTGCTTGAACTCGTCGATGTGGGGCCCGTCCATGTAGCGCTGCTCCAGCGCGAAGAAGCCCAGGGTGTCGTAGCCCCAGTAGTTGGTGAGCCCTTTTTCCGCAAGACTGGCCTGCGTCACGAACATCTGCACCGGCAGCAGCTCGATGCTCGTGGCGCCCAGGCGCCGGATCGGCTCGAGCACCTCGTCGCGGGCCATGCCCGCAAAGGTCCCGCGAAATGGCTCGGGGACCTGCGGATGCCCCATGGTGAAGCCGCGCACGTGGGTCTCGTAGAGAACGGTGCGGTCCCAGGGCACGCGCAGGCGATCGGTCTGGGTCCACTCGAAGCGCGAGTCGACCACCACGCACTTGGGAACGAAGGGAGCGCTGTCGCGCTCGTCGAAGCTCAGGTCGCCGTCGGGATGGCCCACGGTGTAGCCGAACAGTTCGGGGCACCATTTCAACTCGCCCATGTGGGCCCGCGCATAGGGGTCGAGCAGCAGCTTGTGATGGTTGAAGCGATGCCCCTTCTCGGGCTCGTAGGGGCCGTGCACGCGAAGCCCGTAGCGAGCGCCGGGCTGGATCCCCGGCACGAAGCCGTGCCACACCTCGTCGGTGTATTCGGGCAGCGTGAAGCACGCGAGCTGGGTGGCTCCGGCGTCGTCGAAGATGCAGACATCCACGCGGGTGGCATGCGCCGAGAAGACCGCGAAATTGACGCCGTCGCCCGTGAACGTCGCGCCCAGCGGTTGGGGAGAACCTTCTCGTATGAGGTGAATGGTGGGGTCTTGGGTTGGCATGCGGCGCGCTCGCGGAGGATGGAGGCGAGAGCGTCCATTGAACGGCTGGCGCCGCGCAGCGGACTGCCTGCCGCAACTCGGTAGGAAAGCGCCCCGTCCTGCTTCCGGGGAGGGTGAGGTCGCCGGCAGGCGGGTCGGGAAACGCAAAGGCGGTCCATCGGCGCGACCGGAGCATTCACGCCCTTGTCCGACAAGTGGGCGGAGATGTACGGCACATGCTGCGGGCTTCACATTCAGGAGACCACCATGGGCATTCTCAGCAACATCCTCGGAAAGATCTTTCCCTCCTCGCATGCGGCGCCTGCGCCCGGCGCGGCCACACCGGCAGGGGCCCCGGCTGCCTCGGCCCCCAGCGCGCCGGCCTCGACGGGCGCTGCAGCGCCAGCGGCCCTGTCGCAGGTCGATGTCGAAAAAGTGCTGGATGACATGGCGGCCAAGGCCGGACAGCAACTCAACTGGAAAACGTCCATCGTCGATCTGATGAAGCTGCTGGGCCTGGACAGCTCGCTCGCCGCGCGAAAGGAACTCACGAAGGAATTGAATTACTCGGGAGACGCCGCGGATTCAGCCACGATGAACGTTTGGCTTCATCGTCAGGTCATGAACAAGGTCGCTGCGAATGGCGGGAAGGTTCCCGCCGACCTCAAAGACTGAGCATCGGGTCGGCGCGGTCGGGTGGCGTGGATGCACCGCCCGATTGCCCGCGCAACTTCAGGAGTCGGCCGATCAGCCGCGCACTTCCCCGCAAGGCAGCGGTCACGGCAAGACTCAATGCCAGGGTCAGCAGGCTTAGCAGAAGAATGAACTCGGTCATGGCGCGTTGGCAAAGGCTTTTGAAAATGTCGGGAGGCTCGCGCGGGAGAAGCCTGCGCAATACGTGAAGGATGACGCACGACAAGCTGCCGCCATGTCGGCGCGAAGCTCGTTGCGCATCGGAATAATCCTCTCAGTCCCGGTAGGCCCAGGTACGCGACATTCGATCGAATGCAGATGCAGAGCCCTGCCTACCGACATCAGGGGCATGCGCTGACGGGGCGCTTCCAACTCCCGTCGATAGTGCATGGATCACTCCAAGCTTCAGGCTTCCAAGGCTCTCAAATGATCGGTGTAGTCGTCCCCGCGCACAACGAGCAGGACCTCCTGGTTTCCTGTATCGCAAGCATCCGAGAAGCTGCTTTGAGCCCCCAGCTCAATGGCGGGCTCGTCGAAATCCTGGTGGTGGCCGATGCCTGCACGGACCGAACCGAAGCACTGGCAGTGCAGACAGGGGCTCGGCTCCTGCCGGTCGCTTTCAGGAATGTGGGCGCGGCGCGCGCTGCCGGAGCCCAGTGGCTCCTGGATCGGGGCGCGCGATGGCTGGCTTTCACGGATGCCGACACGCGGGTGTCGCCCGATTGGCTGGCAGACCAGCTCGCCCTTGATGCGGACGCCGTCTGCGGCACCGTCGAAGTCGCCGACTGGACCCCCCATGCGCACGATGCCGAATGGCTGAGACTGCATTTCTCCCGCACCTACTTTGATGTGGACGGCCACCGGCATGTTCACGGTGCCAACCTCGGGGTGTCCGCCGAGGCCTACCGCCGTGCAGGCGGCTTTCGCGCATCGGCCTGCAGCGAAGATGTGGAACTGGTGCGGGCATTGGAGCGTTCAGGAGCCCGAATCGCCTGGAGCTCCCGTCCGCGCGTCACCACCAGTGCGAGGCGCCTTGTCAGGGCCGCGGGAGGTTTCGGCGACGCGCTGATCCAGGCCGTCGTTCAGCGTGTGCCCGATGCCGCGTCGCTCGGGGCGCTTGGAACACTTGGGGTGGAGGGCGCGTCGTGAGCGACTTGCTGGAGCTCTTTGGTCGCGAGTTTCCAATCTGGCACATGGTGGTGCGCGGAACGGTCGTGTATTGGTTCCTGCTGCTGGTGTTCCGCTTCGTGCTGCGTCGCGATGTCGGATCGCTGGGTGTCGCGGATCTGCTCTTCGTCGTGCTGGTGGCCGACGCGGCCAGCAACGCCATGCAGGGCGAATACAAGTCGATTGGAGACGGGTTGGTGCTGGTCGGCACCCTTGTCGTCTGGAATTTCGGCTTGGACTGGCTGAGCTATCGGTACGAACCGGTGGCCAGATTCCTCGAGCCCCTTCCGGAGGTCCTCGTTCGGCACGGACGGATCAACCGCAAGGCGCTGAAGCGGGAAATGATCACCGTGGAGGAACTCGAGGGCAAGTTGCGGGAGGCCGGCGTGGAGGCGCTCGAGGAGGTGCGGATTGCGCGGATGGAGCAAGACGGGCAACTCAGCGTCTTCCGGCGCGACGAGCGTCCTGCCCGACGCGTCGACGACGCCAGCTCCTTCAAGTAGGACGCGACCTTCGCGGTCGGGACAGCGGCGCGGGCCGTTGTCCGACTGTGGCGTCCTTGATCGAGGCAGCTAATGGCGTATTCGTCTTTGCAGTCATGTTCAAGGAGATCAACATGGAAATCGCATCGCGCCCGTTGGCGCTGGTTACCGGCGCCTCGTCCGGCATCGGGTTTCATCTGGCCCGTCTCGCCGCGCAGCGGGGCTACGAGGCGGACGTGGTGGCGGGCCTGAAGAACAAGATGGCCGTGGCCATCCTAGGGTTGCCCTCGCAGGTGACGGCCGAGCAGCATCGCAAGCTGGCCGAGCCTGGCACCGCCAGGAACTAGGCGGGGCTCGGCCATGAAAGCACTTACCTACCAGGGCGCCAAGAAGGTCAGCGTCGACACGGTGCCCGACCCCGTGCTGCTCGCTGACGATGACATCGTGCTGCGCGTGACGGCGACCGCCATTTGCGGCTCGGACCTGCACATCTACCGCGGCAAGATTCCCGCCATGAAGGACGGGGACATTCTCGGCCATGAGTTCATGGGCGTGGTAGAGGAAACCGGACGCGCCGTGAGCAGCTTGCGCAAGGGCGACCGTGTCGTGGTGCCCTTCGTCATAGCCTGCGGCCAGTGCTTCTACTGCACCAAGTCCTTGTTCGCCGCTTGCGAGCAAACCAACGACGGGCGCGGCGCCATCCTGAACAAGAAGGTGTCGACAGCGGGCGCCGGCCTGTTCGGCTACAGCCACCTGTACGGCGGCTATGCCGGCGGACAGGCAGAGTACGTTCGCGTACCCAAGGCGGACGTAGGGCCGATCAAGATTCCCGATGCGCTGTCGGACGATCAGGTCCTGTTCCTCTCGGACATCCTGCCCACGGGATACCAGGCCGCGGTGAATGCCCAGATCGAGCCGGGTTCCAGCGTGGCCATCTTCGGCGCCGGCCCAGTGGGCCTCATGGCGGCGCTTTCGGCCCGCTTCCTGGGTGCCGAGAAGATCTTCATGGTGGACCACCATCCCTATCGACTGCGCTTCGCGCAGCAGACCTACGGCGTCGTTCCCATCAACTTCGACGAGGACGACGATCCGGCCGAGAGCATCCTCAAGGCCACCCAGAACCACGGGGTGGACGCCAGCATCGACGCGGTGGGTTTCGAGGCCAAGGGCAGTCTTCTGGAAACCACACTCGCCGCCCTGAAGCTCGAGGGCTCCAGCGGCAAGGCCCTCCGTCAGGCCATGGCGGCCACGCGCCGTGGCGGCATTGTCAGCGTTCCGGGGGTCTATGCGGGCTTCATCCACGGCTTTCTCTTTGGCGATGCCTTCGAGAAGGGACTGACCTTCAAGATGGGGCAGACCCATGCGCAGCGCTTCATGCCGGAGCTCCTGGGCCATATCGGCGAAGGCAAGATGAAGCCCGAGGTCATCGTCTCCCACCGGATGAACCTCGCCGATGCGGCCAAGGGCTACCAGATCTTCAACGACAAGGAAGACGAGTGCCGAAAGGTGATCCTCACGCCTTAGGCAACAACAGGACGGGACAGGTGCTGGCACCCGATTCGGCGATTCAGCGCTTTCGGTCGCGACTTGATTTCACGCATCGACGGAGCCGGTAGCTGCGACGCCGTCCTACCGCAGCAGGCGGTTGCTGCTTGCGGATCGCTGCGTGTGCGTTGACGCATGCTCACCGCGCCACCCCGCTTGTCTGCAGAAGCAGGCAGTGGAACCTGAATCCATCGATACACAAGTTCAAGGAGAACCGTCGTGCAATCCATCATTCTCAAGCGTCGCCAACTGATCAAGTCTGCCGCTGCCCTGGGCGGCGTCCTCGTGCTCCAGGCCTGCGGCGGCGGGGGTAACGACACCAACCTGAGTGACCGCAAGAACCTGATGGAACTTGCCGAATCGAAGCAGGAACTGAGCGTGTTCGTCGAAGCCGTCAATGCGGCCGGCCTGCGCGAGACCCTCCAGGCTGCGGGCTCCAACACGGTCTTCGCGCCCAACAACGACGCATTCACTGCGCTCTTGGGAGAACTGGGAACCACCAAGGACGCGCTTTTCGCCAACAAGCCCTTGCTGACCGCGGTGCTCAAGTTCCACATCCTGGGCAAGGTGATGTCGCGCGACACGATTCCCGAGGGCAAGGCCATCGAACCCATCGGTGGCGGCTTCTTCAAGATCGACGGCCTCAACAACGTCTACACCTTCACCGACGGGCGCAACCGCAACGGCAAGGTGGTGAGCTTCGATTCGCTCTCGCTCAACGGGCCGCTGCACGTGCTCGACCGCGTGATGCTTCCGGCCGACAAGAACATCACGCAGACGGTGCAGTCCCGCGCAGATCTCGCAACCCTGACGCTGGCCCTGGCAGCCACGGGCGCCGGCGATACGCTGCAGGGGAGCGGCCCCTTCACCCTGTTAGCACCGAACAACTCGGCCTTTGCAGCGTTGGCTGTCGAGCTCGGTGTGACCCAGGCGGCGTTGCTCGCCGACACGGCGCAGCTGCGCAACATCCTCAATTACCACGTGCTCCAGTCTCGCAAGCTGCGCAAGGAAATCGACAACGACTCCGCGCTCGGCACGCTGCAGGGCGGCAGCGTCCGCATCAATTCGAGCAACCAGGTCACCGATGCGCGCGGTCGTATCTCCACGGTGACCACCATCGACATCATCAGCTCCAACGGCGTGATCCATGTTGTGGACAAGGTACTGCTGCCGGCTTGATCCGCATGACGGACCTGCGCATCGGCACGGCTGGGTGGAGCATTCCGCGTGCCGTGGCCGGGCGCTTCGAGGGCGAAGGCAGCCACCTGGCGCGCTACGCCCGCGTGCTGAACTGCGCGGAGATCAACACTTCCTTCTACCGCAGCCACAAGCCGGAGGTCTATGCCCGGTGGGCCGCGCAGACGCCTCCAGGCTTCAGATTCGCCATCAAGCTGCCTCGTGAGATCACGCATGAGCGTCGGCTTCGTGCCGCCCGACTCGCCTTGGAGCGCTTCATGTCGGAAGTCTCCGGCCTGGGGGATCGCTTGGGTGTGCTGCTCGTCCAGTTGCCGCCGTCGCTCATCTTCGAGGCCAGACCCGTGCGCAACTTCTTCGGTCTGCTCGGCAGCATGTTCGACGGTGCGGTGGTGTGCGAGCCTCGGCATGGCAGCTGGTTCGAAGCACCCGCCGAGCGCCTGCTCGTGAAAATGCGCGTGGGCCGCGTCGCTGCGGACCCCGCCCGCCATGCCGCGGCGGCAGTCCCCGGCGGCTGGATGGGACCGGCGGGCGATGGGGCGGGCGCCGTCGTCTACCAACGGTGGCACGGCTCGCCGCGCACGTACTACTCCGCTTATGAAGCCGACTGGTTGCAGGCACGTGCCCTTGAGCTCCAGCGGTGGCCTGCGGCTGCCGCCTGCTGGTGCATCTTCGACAACACCGCGTCTGGGGCGGCAGCCTCGAACGCGTTGAGCCTGCGCGCCTTGCTGTAATCGCATTCGCTTTGGGATGATTGAAATAAAGTTCCACTCGCGTTCCGCTCTCCCGCAGCCGCCTGCCTGCAACGGACACGCAACATTTCCAAGGTCGCGCCTTGCACGCGTCAAGGGCGAGTCGGACGCCCGCTCGCCGCGCGGCCAGCTGGGCATGGACCACGTGGCTACGGCTACCGTAATCTGGCCGAGCTGATGGACAAGTACGTGGAGCTGCGGGCGCATGGCGTGATGCTTGGCAAACTGCGCGCCGGTGTTCCAGAGTCGGCTCTGCTGCCTCGGGCGTCCAACTGCCGTTGTCAGTGATTCGGGGTTCGCTATTGAGCTAGGGGTCTCGAGGGGGAGGGCAGGGCAGAGACGGCCCACACGGGGTAGCGATCGGCCGTGATCACTGCGCTCTCCAGCAGTTGGATATCGGCTTCGTGCTGCCGGGCAACATGAGGGTCCTTGAAGAAGACCACTTTTTTGGCAGCGACCCTCCAGTACCAGCTCAGAGATCTGAGCGTCGCAGCCCATCGGCCCGCTTTGAAATGGATGGACCCAGGGGCAGATCTCCTGACCAGCCGCGCGACCAGGCAAGCTCATTCCGCAGGGCGCCCGTACTACCTATTGCGACTCGGCACGCAAACCGCGAGAGCCAGGTCAAAGTGCGAGCCGGCGAAGCCAACCCCGTGCCGCCATCTGCCTTGAATGGACAGAATGCTCAAGGCGGCAATCATTTAACATAATACACATTGTATTATTTATGAGGCTGGGGCAGCTCGGACTCATCCGGCAGCGCAAGGCATTGTCCAAGCGCAAATTGACCGGTTCTAGATAACGGAGACCGGCACTGTCGGATTTGAACCGCGCGCCGGCCTGCCGATCGCCTCAACTCACCACTTGCCGTCCGCCGGCCGCTTCGGCGCTGCCGCCTGCGAGCGCGACAGCAGCTCCACCGAATCCCCGCGGTTGCCGCGCTTGGCGAAGTCCAGCGCCGTCATGCCTTGCTGGTTCTTCATGGACTGGTCCGCGCCCTCGTCGATCAGCAGCTTCACCGCCGCGGCGCTGCCGTACATGGCGGCCATCATCAGCGGCGTGGTGCCGTTGGGCGACTGCGCGTCGATGAAGGCAAAGTTCTCCAGCAGCACCTTCATGATCGCGACCTGCCCGCTGGTGGCTGCGTAATGCAGAGGCGCCCAACCGGTCTTGTTGACGGCGGCGTCGCGAGCGATGAGCTTGGCCACCAGTTCGTCCTGGCCCTTGAGCGCGGCCATCATCAGCGGGCTTTCGTCGGCGCTGTTGACCACGTTCACGTCGACCTTGGGCGACGCCAAGAGCACCTCGATCACCTTGGGCGACGGCTCGCGGATCGCGATCATGAAGCCGGTCTGTCCGCGATCGTCCTTGAGGTTGGGATTGACGCCGCTTTCGATCAGGCTGCGCACGCCGCTGGCGTTGTCGGCCCGCACGGCGCGGAAGTAGTCCAGTTGCGCGTCCGCATGGGCATTCAATGAAAACCCAAGGGCGACAAGAAGATAGATGAATATATTTAAGTATTTTGTCATGCTGCTTTAAGGTCGTGGAACAGCATTTCGAAGTTGTTACTTGTAACTTCGGCGATCTGCTCGACTGGCAGGTTTCGGATATCGGCGATCTGCCGGGCCACGTAAGGCACCAGCGCCGGGCTGTTGGTCTTGCCCCGGAAAGGCACCGGGGCCAGGTAGGGGCTGTCGGTCTCGATCAGCATGCGGTCCAGCGGCACGAAGGCGGCCACCTGGCGCAGGTCCTCGGCCTTCTTGAAGGTCAGGATGCCCGAGAAGGAGATGTAGAAGCCCAGGTCCAGGGCGGCACGGGCCACCTCCGCGGTCTCGGTGAAGCAGTGGAAGACGCCGCCGGCGGCCTTGCCGGCGCCGGTCTCGCCCTCCTCCTTCAGGATCGAAATGGTGTCGGCCGAAGCGTCGCGGGTGTGGATCACCAGCGGCTTGCGCACCTGCTGGGCCGCTCGGATGTGGGTGCGGAAGCGATCGCGCTGCCACTCCATGTCGACTATGCTGCGGCCGCCCTTGCGCTCGTCCATCTGGTAGTAGTCCAGGCCGGTCTCGCCAATGGCCACCACCTTGGGACGCGCCGAGAGCTGCACCAGGCGCTCCACCGTGGGTTCCTCGATGTCCTCGTTGTCCGGGTGCACGCCTACGCTGGCCCAGAAGTTGTCGTAGCGGGCCGCCAGGCCCTGCACGGCGTCGAATTCCTCCAGCGTGGTGCAGATGCACAGCGCCCGGTCAACCTGGGCGGCGGCCATGGCGGCGCGAACCTCGTCCATCCGCTCGGTGAAGTCGGGAAAGCTCAGGTGGCAGTGGGAGTCGGTGAACATGGATGCAGCAATGAAGGCGGTGCGGGCCTCTCAAGGAGGCCCGCCGAAATTGGAGAGCGGAACTCGCCCGCTCAGATGGTCTGCGTCGGCCGGTCCGAGGCGATGGTCCCGCCCAGGGCATCCTCGATTTTCGCCTTGAGCTGGCGCGACTTCTCGTCGGAGGGGAATCGGATGCCCACGCCGGGCGCCCGGTTGCCGGCGGCGCGCTCGGGCGTGATCCAGGCCACCTTGCCGGCCACCGGGTAGCGCGTGGGGTCGTCGGGCAGCGTCAGCAGCACGTAGACGTCGTCGCCCAGGCGGTATTCGCGCGAGGTGGGAATGAAGATGCCGCCCTCTGCGAACAGCGGGATGTAGGCTGCGTAGAGGGCGCCCTTTTCCTTGATCGCCAGCTGGATGACGCTGGGACGTGGCGTGGCGCCGGGTGCGGGGTGGGTGGTGCTCATGGACGGGTTGGCTTGCCGGCGGAGTTTAGGTGGACTTTTGCCTCGCTCACAAGCGCTTCGAGCATCAAACCGGCATTGAAGGGATGTTCTGCGGTTTTTGCCGCACTTGCCAGCGATCGGGACCAAGCCGAAAGGTTTCGTATGGGCGGCGGCGCCGGCAGGTCGGCGGCCTCGAAGAAGCGCGGCTGTGCGCCGACACCGGTGGCCAGCAGGTCGTGGCAGATCTTCTGCAGCACGTCGATGGCCTGGGCCGGGCTGCGGTCGGTCAGCGAGGCCACTTCGCCTCGCCGGATGGCCTGCGGCAGCCGGGACCAGGTCTGGGCCGTGAGGCCGGCGCGGGCCAGCCGCAGGGCATCGTTGGGCCGCCCGCCGGCCGCGCGCAACAGGGGCTCGGCCTCGGCCTTCGGCACGCCCTGCTCCACCAGCCAGGCCTGCGCCTGCGCTGCGTCCGGCCAGGGCATGGTGTAGCCCAGGCAGCGG
The DNA here is from genome assembly GCF_900114785.1 of Variovorax sp. OV329. GTDB lineage: Bacteria > Pseudomonadota > Gammaproteobacteria > Burkholderiales > Burkholderiaceae_C > Variovorax. Next base: position 13,820 of record NZ_FOUG01000007.1, on the reverse strand, counting down.
CTGCGGATGGTGGGCAGGAGCTGCCAGGCGGCCTCGCTGGCCAGCACGAAGCGCACGTCGCCCACCGGCTCTTCCAACGTCTTGAGCAGGGTGTTGGCGGTGACGTTGTTCATCCGCTCGGCCGGGTACACCAGCACCACCTTGCCCCGGCCGCGCGCGTTGGTGCGCTGGGCGAAGGCCACGGCATCGCGCATGGCCTCCACGCGGATCTCCTTGCTGGGCTTGCGCTTCTTGTCGTCCAGGTCGGCCTGCGTCTTCTCGTCCAGCGGCCAGCCCAGCTCGAGCATGGCCACCTCGGGCATCAGCACGCACAGGTCGGCATGGGTGCGCACGTCGATGGCGTGGCAGCTCGCGCACTTGCCGCATGCGCCATGGGGCGTGGGGTCCTCGCAGAGCCAGGCAGAGGCCAGCGCCAGGGCCAGCTCGTACTGGCCCAGGCCCGAGGGGCCCTGCAGCAGCCAGGCATGGCCGCGCTGGCGCAGCAGTTCCTGCAGCGGCGCTGCCAGCCAGCTCGATGCAGCTATCGTGCTCATGCCGACAGGCCCCGCGCCTGCAGCGCCTGCTCCACCTGTTCCCAGACCTGTTCCCGGGTGCGGTTGGCGTCGATCCGCACGAAGCGCGCCGGATCGGCCTCGGCCCGCTTCGCATAGCCAGCGGCCACGCGGCGGAAGAAATCGGCCGACTGCGCCTCGAACTTGTCGGGCGTGCGCGCATCGGCCAGCCGCGCGGCGGCCACTTCGGGCGGCAGGTCGAACCACAGGGTGATGTCGGGCTGCAGCAGGCCGCCGGCCTCGGGCCGTTCCTGCGCCCATTGCTCCAGCGTGGCGAGCACCTGGACATCGAAGCCGCGGCCGCCGCCCTGGTAGGCGAAGGTGGCGTCAGTGAAGCGGTCGGACAGCACCACCTCGCCCCGGGCCAGCGCCGGCGCAATCACCTGGACGATGTGGTCGCGCCGCGCGGCGAAGACCAGCAGCGATTCGGTCAGCGGGTCCATGGGCTGGTTCAGGATCATCCCGCGCAGTTGCTCGGCCAGCGGCGTGCCGCCGGGTTCGCGGGTACGGGTCACCACCCTTCCCTGCTTGCGCAACAGCGCCTCGATCGCATCGAGGTGGCTGGACTTGCCGGCGCCGTCGATGCCTTCCAGGCTCAGGAACAGGGCACTCATGAGCTGCGGGTCCTCGCGCCTTCGGGCGGCCGTGCGGCGATCATTTGTTGCCTCTCTGGTAGCGGTTGACCGCCCGGTTGTGCTCGTCGAGCGAACTGGAGAAATGGCTGGTGCCGTCCCCGCGCGACACGAAGTAAAGCGACTTGCTCTGCGCCGGCTGCACCGCCGCCAGCAGCGCCGCCTTGCCCGGCATCGAGATGGGCGTGGGCGGCAGGCCGCCGCGGGTGTAGGTGTTCCAGGGGGTGTCGGCCTGCAGGTCCCGCTTGCGGAGGTTGCCGTCGAAGCTGGCGCCCAGGCCGTAGATCACCGTCGGATCGGTCTGCAGCGGCATGCCTACGCGCAGCCGGTTGATGAAGACGGCCGCGATCTCGGCGCGATCGGAGGGCTTTCCTGTCTCCTTCTCGACAATGCTGGCCAGGATCAGCGCCTGTTCGGGCGTCTTGAGCGGCAGGTCGGAGGCACGGGCGGTCCAGGCGGCGTCCAGGTGCCGGTCCATGGCCCGCATGGCGCGCTGCAGCACCGCCACGTCGGTAGAGCCCTTGGAATAGGTATAGGTGTCGGGGAAGAAGCGCCCCTCGGGATGCACCCCGGGCCGGCCCAGCTTGGCCATGAGGGCTTCTTCGGTGTCGCCCACGGTGTCGGGCTTGAGCTGGTCGGCCTTGGCCAGGGCGGCACGCACCTGCCGGATGTTCCAGCCTTCCACCAGCACCACGCTGCGGGTGGCTTCCTCGCCGCGCACCAGCACGGCCAGCAGGCTCTTGGGCGTGACGCCGCGCTCCAGCTCGTAGCTGCCGGCGCGGATCTGACGGTCCTGCCCCGAGATGCGGAACCACCAGTACAAGAGCGGCGGCGACACGTCCACGCCGGCATCGGCCACCAGCTGGGCGACGCCGCGCGGGGTGGTGCCGGGCTCGACCGGCAGGTCGGCGGTTGCGGCCTTCATGGGCAGCGGCTGGTGCACCCACCACAAACCCCAGGCGCCCACGCCCAGGGCCACGAAGGATGCGAGAAGGAAGATGGTGAGGAAGAAGCGGCGCACGTCTGCGAAAGCGGGTGTCGAGCGGGTGTCGGAAAGGGCTGCGGCCGGAAGGCCCTGCGCCCCGGACGGTGGCGGGTGGGCCATGATAATTCAGGCAATGACCCTTCCTGTTTCGCTTCCCAGCGGGGCTTGTGCCCTCCCCCATCTTTGCGTGATCGCCGCCGAAGGCCCGGATGCCGCCAGCTTCCTGCACGGCCAGCTGACCCAGGACTTCTCGCTGCTAGACGGCACGCAGGCACGCCTGGCGGCGCTGTGCACCGCCAAGGGCCGGATGATCGCCAGCTTCGTCGGCATCCGGCCGCAGCCGGAGACCATCCTGCTGGTGTGCAGCCAGGACATCCTGGCCGCCACGCTCAAGCGGCTGTCCATGTACGTGCTGCGGGCCAAGGCCAAGCTGCGCGACGCCAGCGCTGAATTCATGCTGTACGGCCTGGCCGGCGATGCACTGGCCGCCAACGGCATCGACGCCGCCGCCGCGCCCTGGCAGCGCAGCGCCAAGGGCGCGGCCAGCGTGGTGTCGCTCTACCCGGCCGACGGCGTGCCGCGTGCCCTGTGGATCGCCCCGGCGGGCACGCCGGCGCCGGTCGGGGCCGAACTGGACCTGGCCGCCTGGCAATGGGGCGAGGTGCGCAGCGCGGTCGCCACGCTGACCACGCCGGTGCTGGATGCCTTCGTGCCGCAGATGCTCAACTACGAGTCCATCGGCGGCGTGAACTTCAAGAAAGGTTGCTACCCCGGCCAGGAGGTGGTGGCGCGCAGCCAGTTCCGCGGCACGCTCAAGCGCCGGGCCTACGTGGTCGGTGCGAGCGCGCCCTTGGTGGCCGGGCAGGAAGTGTTCGGCGCCAACGATGCGGAACAGCCGGTGGGCACGGTCGTGCAGGTTGCCACCGCGCCCGACGGCTCCTCGGCCGCACTGGTCTCGATGCAGATCGCCGCGCTCGAGGCCGGTGGCCTGCATGCCGGCAGCGCGGACGGCCCGGCCCTCAAGGTCGAGCCCCTCCCCTACGCGCTCCTGGCCGACATCTAAAGGCTTCTTGGTCTCAGCAGCAGCGGCCGCGCCCGCTGCCGTAGCGGGCCTCCTGCCGCTCGCGGAAGAAGGCTTCGTAGCTCATCGGCGCCTGCTCCGGATGGGTGCGCTCCATGTGCGTCAGGTAGGCGTCGTAGTCGGGCAGGCCCACCATGAGGCGCAGCGACTGCGCCAGCGAGCGGGTGAGGTAGCGCCCGGCCTCGGGCAAGGATGAACCTAGGCTCATCGGAAAAGCTCCGTGCGGGCCTTCGTCGGGGCGGCCTGGCATGCGTTCATGACGCGGCCACCGGTTCGAAGGGCGTCTCGTGCGTCGTCGGCTTGTTCGAGGCCCGCGCTGCCAGCACGCTGCGCACCGTGTAGAGCAGCACGCTCAGCACCACGAAGATGAAGAGCCCGCACAGCGCCGCGTCCAGCCGGTCGTTGAAGACGATGCGCGACATCGCCTCGGGCGTCTTGGCCGGCGCGAGCAGCACGCCCTTCTCCAGCGCCTCGGCGTACTTCGCGGCATGCGAAAGGAAGCCCACCTTGGGGTCGTCCGAGAAGATCTTCAGCCAGCCGCCGGTCAGCGTGCACACCAGCAGCCAGGCGGCCGGCGCGATCGCCACCCAGGCATAGCGCTCGCGCTTCATGCGGTAGAGCACCACCACGCCCAGCATCAGCGCCACCGCGGCCAGCATCTGGTTGGAGATGCCGAACAACGGCCACAGCGTGTTGATGCCGCCCAGCGGATCGACCACGCCCTGGTAGAGGAAGTAGCCCCAGGCCGCCACGCACAGGAAGGTGGCCAGCAGGTTGGCCGCGAAGGAATCGGTGCGCTTGAGCGCCGGCACGAAGCTGCCCATCAGGTCCTGCAGCATGAAGCGCCCGGCGCGCGTGCCGGCATCGACCGCGGTGAGGATGAACAGTGCCTCGAACAGGATCGCGAAGTGGTACCAGAAGGCCATCATGGCCTGCCCGCCGATGGCCTGGTGCAGGATGTGGGCCATGCCCACCGCCAGCGTGGGCGCGCCGCCCGCGCGGCCGAGGATGGTGCTTTCACCCACGTCCTTGGCGGTCTGCACCAGCATCTCGGGCGTGACCACGAAGCCCCAGCTGGAGATGGTCTGCGCAACCGCCGCCGGCGTGCTGCCCACCAGCGCGGCCGGGCTGTTCATCGCGAAGTACACGCCCGGCTCGATGCAGGCCGCGGCCACCAGCGCCATCACGGCGACGAAGGACTCGGCCAGCATGCCGCCGTAGCCGATGAAGCGGGCATTGCGTTCGTTGTCCAGCATCTTGGGCGTGGTGCCCGACGCAATCAGCGCATGGAAGCCCGACACCGCGCCGCAGGCGATGGTGATGAACAGGAAGGGAAAGAGGCTGCCCGACCACACCGGCCCGTTGCCCTGCGCGAACTGCGTGATGGCCGGCATCTGCAGCGTGGGCGCGACGAACACGATGCCGATGGCCAGCGCGACGATGGTGCCGATCTTCAGGAAGGTGGAGAGGTAGTCGCGCGGCGCCAGCAGCAGCCACACCGGCAGGCTGGCAGCGATGAAGCCGTAGCCCACCAGCATCCAGGTCAGCGTCTTGCCGTCGAAGGTGAACATCGGGCCCCAGGTCGGGCTGGCGGCCACCGCCTGGCCACCGAAGATGGCCAGCATCAGCAGCACGAAGCCGATCACCGAGATCTCGCCGATGCGCCCCGGGCGGATATAGCGCAGGTACACGCCCATGAAGACCGCCACCGGAATCGTCGCGGCCACCGTGAAGGTGCCCCAGGGCGACTCGGCCAGCGCCTTCACCACGATCAGGGCCAGCACGGCCAGGATGATGATCATGATCATGAAGGTGCCGAACAGCGCGATCATGCCGGGCACCGGCCCCATCTCCTGCTTGATCAGGTCGCCCAGCGAGCGCCCGTCGCGTCGCGTGGAGATGAACAGCACGATGAAGTCCTGCACCGCGCCGGCGAAGACCACGCCGGCCAGGATCCACAGCAGGCCGGGCAGGTAGCCCATCTGCGCCGCCAGCACCGGCCCGACCAGCGGGCCCGCACCCGCGATGGCCGCGAAGTGGTGGCCGAACAGCACGTTCTTGTCGGTCGGCACGTAGTCCAGGCCGTCGTTGTGGCGGTGGGCCGGCGTCTTGCGGCTGCCGTCCAGGCCCAGCACCCGGTCGGCGATGAACAGGCTGTAGTAGCGGTAGGCGATCAGGTAGGTGCAGACCGCGGCGGCCACCACCCACAGGGCGCTGACGGCTTCGCCGCGCGCCAGGGCCACCGTGCCGAGCGCGAAGGCGCCGACGATGGCCACGAGGAACCACACCAGGTGGCGACGGATGTTGTGCATTTGGATGTCTCCTTGGGACGCGAACCCGGGGAGTGTCGCGAGCCAGGCCCGCGCCGGCATCCGTCGCACCGCGCGGTTCGACCGCGCGGCATTGCCTAAGGGATAACCCTGAACCTAGTTGGCGTCGAAACGCCGCGCATGCTCGACGGCGTACTTGATGAGCTCCGCCTGCCCCTCGATGCCCAGCCGCCGCTTGATGCTCTGGCGGTGCGCCTCGATGGTCCGCACGCTCAGGCCGAGGGTGCGCGCGATCTGCTTGCTCGATTCGCCGCGCCCGAGGGCCGAGAGGATCTCGCTCTCGCGTGGCGTGAGCAGGGGCCGCGGCGCCTGGTTACGGAACAAGCGTTGGGACACTGCAGGGCTGAGGAAGGTTCCGCCGGCCGCCACCGCCTCGATGGCCGCCACGATCTCTGCGGCGGGCGCGTCCTTGAGCACGTAGCCGCGCGCGCCGGCCTGCAGCGCCTGCTGCACGTACTCGGGGTTGTCGTACATGCTGAGCATGACCACGCGCACGTCGGCGTGCTGCGCGTGCAGCGCGGCGGCCAGTTCGATGCCGTTCATGTCCTTCATGCCCACGTCGGCCAGCACCAGGTGGGGCTTGAGCGCCGGAATGGCCGCCAGCGCCTCGGCGCCGCTGCCGGCCTCGCCCACGATCTCGATGCCTGGCAGCGGATCCAGCCGCGCGCGCAGGCCGTCGCGCACCAGCGGATGGTCGTCGACCAGGAAGATGCGAACCACCGCTGTCGTCATGCCTTCTCCAGGCTCTTCGCCGGAACCGCCGCGACGATGGTGGTGCCGCCACCCGGCTTCGAGCGGACGGAAAGACGGCCGCCGATGGATGCGATTCGCTCGCGCATGTTGCGCAGGCCGATGCCGCGCTGCGGATCGAGCTGCGTGGCCTCGACGTCGAAGCCCGTGCCGTCGTCGCCCACCTCCAGCCGCACGCCGCGCTCGTCGAAGGCCAGGCCGATGCGCACCTGCCGCGCCTGCGAATGCTTGCGCACGTTGGTCAGGGCCTCCTGCGTCACGCGAAAAAGCGCGGTCTTCACGTCTTCCGGCAGCTCGCGCGACTCGCCCAGCATGGAGACCGAAACGGCCGCACCGCCCTCCTCCCCGAATTCGTCGCCCAGCCGCTCCAGCGCCGCCGGCAGCCCCAGCGTGTCGAGCAGGGCCGGCCGCAGGCGATGCGAGATGCGCCGCACCTCGGCCAGCGACTGGTTCAGCCGTGCCAGCGCCTTGCCCAGGGCCGGCGGCGCGGGCTGCCGGTCGCGCTCCAGCGCGTCCACCGCCGATTCGATGAGCAGCTTGGTCGACACCAGCGTCTGGCTGGTGCCGTCGTGCAATTCGCGCGCGAGGTGGCCGCGCTCTTCCTCCTGTGACTGCACCACCTGGCGGGCGAGCAGCCGCAGCTTGCCCTCGGCCACGCGGTGCTCGCTGAGGTTGAGCAGGACGCCCCCAGCGCTCACCACTCCCAGGCCCAACGCGGCGATGCCGGCGATCCACAGCATGGTGGTCGCCACGTTCGAGTTCATCTGGCGGTCCAGCGTCTTCATGACCACCTGGATGTCGTCCAGGTACAGGCCAGTGCCCACCATCCAGTTCCAGCGCGGGAGCGCGATCACGTAGCCGAGCTTGGGGGCAGTCTGCGCGCTGGAGGGCTTGCGCCACTGGTACTCGACATAGCCACCGCCGGCGTTGGCGCGGGCGATCAGGTCCTGGATGGTGAAGCGGCCATCCTTGTCGCGCAGCTCCCACAGGTTCTGCCCCACCAGCTCGGGTTGGCGCGAGTGCATCAGGGACCGGCCCTGCAGGTCGTAGACGAAGAAGTAGCCGTCGTTGCCGTAATCCAGGGCGGCCAGCCGCCGCAGTGCCTCGGCGCGGGTGGTCTCGTCGTCCAGGCCCGCGTCGTACAACGGGCGCACCGTGCTGAGCGCCAGTTCGACATAGCTGCGCAGCTCGTTGCGGCGCTGCGCCATGTAGGCGTCCTCGAACAGGGCCTGCTCGCGCCGGGCCAGGTCGCGCTCCTGGTGGCGCACGGCCAGCGCCACGAGCACCAGTGCCATCAGCAGGGGCGCGACGGCCAGGGCGACGATCTTGGTGCGCAGGTTCATGGGGATGGCAAGCCTAGCAGGCGACCGCGCCTTCGACTGCAGCGCGCCGCCGGCGCACTCCGGGTCGCTAGAGCGTGCGCCGCATCTCGATGTGGGCGATGCCCGCTTCCTCGAAGGCCTCGCCGTGTGGCTGGTAGCCCAGGCGCTGGTAGAAGCCCTCGGCGCTGCGCTGCGCATGCAGGCCCACCTCGCGGTCGCCGCGGGCGCGGGCAGCGTCTTCCAGCGCGCGCAGCATGGCCGCGCCCCAGCCGCCGCCGCGCAGCACGCGGTGAACGGCCATGCGTCCGATGCGGGCCATGCCGGGGTAGGCAGGGTCGTGCAGCAGGCGGCCCGTGGCCACGACCTGGCCCAGCCGGTTGCGCACCACGCCATGCACGGCCGTGGCGTCGGCGTCGTCCCATTCCATCTCGGCGGGAATGGACTGCTCCTCGATGAAGACCGTGCGACGCAGGGCCGAGGCGCCCTCGCCCAGTTCGTCCCAGCCGCCGGTCTTGAGCTCGCACATGGTCTCGCCCTGCTCGAAGCCTTCGAGCGTGCGGCGCAGTGCCGCGGGCACCGGCCGCGAGGTCTGCGTGGCCGGGTCGGCGAACACGTAGAGCAGGTCGCAGCCCACCAGGAACTGGTCGCCGCGGAACAGCCCGCCTTCGAACAGCATGGACGAATTGCCGATGCGCGCGCAGCGCATGGCCACGTCGAGCACGTCGTCGACGCGTGCCGAGGCGTGGAAGTCCACCGTGGCCTTGCGCACGTAGAGGTCGCCTTCCAGTGCGTGCATCGACTCCTCGTAGGGCAAGGCCAGCGCGCGCCAGTAGTCGGCGATGGCGGTGTCGAAGTACATGAGGTAGTGGGCGTTGAAGACGATCTTCTGCATGTCCACCTCGGCCCAGCGCACGCGCAGGCGGTGGAAGAAGCGGAAGTCGGCGCGCCGGCGGGGCGCGTTGGGCTCGAAGGCTTGCATGGCTTGTCTCTTGTCGTTTATCAGGGGGCCGTCAGCGCATCGGCCAGCGCGCGGGCGGCGTCGGCGTGCGCCTGCAGGGCCTCGGGAATGGCGCGGCCCATCTTCACGAATTCATGGGTCACGCCGCGGTAGATCTCCAGGTCCACCGGCACGCCGGCGGCGCGCAGCTTGTCGGCGTAGGCAATGCCCTCGTCGATGAGCGGATCGACCTCGGCCAGGCCGAGCCAGGCGGGCGCGACGCCCTCCACGTCATCGGCCAGCAAGGGGGCGAAGCGCCAATCCTCGCGGTCGGCGTGGCTGGGGATGTACTGGCCGAAGAAGTAGTCGACCATCGGCTTGGGCAGGAGCGGCACGTCCTGCAGCAGGCGGTGCGACTCGGTGTCCTGGAGCGCCGTGGTGCCGGGATAGATGAGCAGCTGCAGGGCCAGCGGCAGGCCCGCGTCGCGCGCCTGGATGGCGCAGGCCGCGGCCAGGGTGCCACCGGCGCTGTCGCCGCCCACGGCCAGGCGCGATACGTCCAGGCCCAGTTCGCCGCCGCCCTGCTTCGCCAGCCAGGCCAGCGCGTCCCAGGCGTCGTCGTGGGCGGTGGGAAAGCGGTGCGCCGGCGCCAGGCGGTAGTCCAGCGACACGACCGCGCAGCCCGACTTCTGCGACAGCACGCGGCACAGCGTGTCGTGCGTGGCGATGCTGCCCACGGTGAAGCCGCCGCCATGGAAGTACAGCAGCACCGGCAGGCGCTCGCGCGACGGCGCGTACAGGCGTGCAGGCAGCGAATGCCCGTCGCGGGCGGGAATGGCGAAGTCCTCCACGCGATCGAGCTGCGGCTTGGGCACTTCGAGCACGCCGGCGCCGCGTTCGTAGGCGGCGCGCGCTTCGTCGGGGCTCAGCGTGTAGAGGGGCGGATGGCCGGCGCGCTCCATGCGCTCGACCACGTTCGCCATCTTGGGCGTCAACTGGGGGAGTTTCACTGCAGGCAGGCCACCGGGCCGCGGCTGTCGCACTTGCGACCCCGGGTGCACGTGGCAAGGGTTTTGTTCATGCGGGGGGAATGCCGAATTTGCTAGATTGGGCGCCCCGCATCGTAGCCGCTTCGACGAAGACTCCACCATGGCGCTCATCCAATACCTGACCCAAGTCCAGTTCGAATTCGGTGCCATTCGCCTGCTCAGCAGCGAATGCGCACGCGTGGGCATCAACCGCCCGCTGATCGTGACCGATGCCGGCGTGCGTGCCGCCGGCGTCTTGCAGAAGGCGCTGGATGCGCTGGCCGACCTGGAAGTGGCGGTGTTCGACCAGACGCCGTCCAACCCCACCGAGGCCGCGGTGCGCGCCGCCGTCGAGGTCTACCGCACCCAGCGCTGCGACGGCCTGGTGGCGGTCGGCGGCGGCTCGGCCATCGACTGCGCCAAGGGCGTGGCCATCGCCGCCACGCACGAGGGGCCGCTCAAGACCTACGCCACCATCGAGGGCGGCTCGCCCAAGATCACCGAGCGCGCCGCGCCGCTGATCGCCGTGCCCACCACCGCCGGCACCGGCAGCGAGGTGGCGCGCGGCGCCATCGTCATCGTGGACGACCACCGCAAGCTGGGCTTCCACAGCTGGAACCTGATGCCCAAGGCCGCCGTCTGCGACCCCGAGCTCACCCTCGGGCTGCCGCCGCGCCTGACGGCCGCCACCGGCATGGACGCGATCGCGCACTGCATGGAGACCTTCATGTCGGCCGCCTTCAACCCGCCGGCCGACGGCATCGCGCTGGACGGCCTGGAGCGCGCCTGGGGCCACATCGAGCGCGCCACCCGCGACGGCCAGGACCGCGAGGCCCGCCTGAACCTGATGAGCGCCTCGATGCAGGGCGCCATGGCCTTCCAGAAGGGCCTGGGCTGTGTGCATTCGCTCAGCCACAGCCTGGGCGGCATCGATCCCCGCCTGCACCACGGCACCCTCAACGCCATGTTCCTGCCGGCCGTGATTGCCTTCAACAGCCAGGCCGAGTCGGTGCGCAAGGACCAGCGCCTGGCGCGCATGGCGCAGGCCATGCACCTGGACACCGCCGCCGACCTCGGGCCGGCCATCCGGGACATGAACGCCCGCCTGGGCCTGCCCACGGGCCTGGCCGAGTTGGGCGTGAAGCCGGATATGTTCGACGACATCATCAAGGGCGCACTGGCCGACCACTGCCACAAGACCAACCCGCGCGAGGCGTCGCGCGAGGACTACGTGCAGATGCTCGAAGCGTCGATGTGAACGCCTGCGTGACGCAGGAGCCGGGTGCAGCGGGTCGGGATGCCCTGTCTAGCTGGCGCCCGGCCTGGAGGCATTAGTCCGCCTTCACGCCGGCGGTGCGGATCACATCGCCCCACTTGCGCGTCTCGGCGGCGATGAAGGCATCGAACTCCTGCGGCGTGCTTCCCGCCGCGAAGGTGCCCATGGCATCGAGCTTGGCACGTGTCTCTTCGCTGCGGATGATGCGAGCGACCTCCTCCGACATGCGCTGGACGATGTCCCGCGGCGTGCCCGCCGGCGCCAGCATGCCCGCCCAGGTGCTGCCGGTGAAGTTGGCAAAGCCCTGCTCGACGAAGGTGGGCACATCGGGCAGCACAGGCAGGCGGCGCTCGCTGGCCACCCCGATGAGGCGGACCTTGCCGGCCTTGCCCTGGTTGATGAGCCCCGTGGGCGCATCGAAGAAAAGCTGGATCTGCCCGCCCAGCAGGTCGGTCAGCGCGGGCACCGCGCCGCGGTACGGAACGTGGACCATGTAGGTGCGGGTCTGCGCCTTCCACAGCTCGGTCGTGAGGTGCGCGGCCGAGCCGTTGCCGGATGAACCGAAGCTCACCTTGCCGGGGTTGGCACGCGCGTAGTCGATCAGTTCCTTCGCGGTCTTGAAGGGCGCGTTGTTGTTGACCGCCGCCAGCAGCGGCGATACGCCCATCAGCGACACGCCCACCAGGTCCTTCGCAGGGTCGTAGGGCAGTTTCGGGTACAGCGTGGTGTTGGCCGCATACGCCGCGATCACCACCCCGAAGGTGCTGCCGTCCGGCGGCGCCTTGGCCACCGCATCGACGCCGATCAGGCTGTTCGCGCCCGGCTTGTTGTCGATGACCACGGGTTGCCCGAGGCGTGCCTGCAGGCCCGGCTGCACCAGCCGCGCCATCTGGTCGGTGAAGCCGCCCGGCGTGTAGGGCACGACGATGCGGATGGGCCTGGCGGGCCATGCGCCCTGCCCGAGCGCCGGCGCGCACACCGCGGCGGCGCCGGCTGCGAGCGACAGGTTGAAGTGGCGGCGCGAGATGCGTGATTGGCTCATCGGGGGAAAGTCTCCAAGCAAGGCATGCAGGAGATTCTGTGAGCGCCTCCCACGGCGCATGACAGGGTTTGCCCGTGCGGGCTAGCATGTCGGCATGGCGCACGACCACGAACACCATCACGATCACGATCACGGCCACGGCCACGGCCACGACGGCGATCATGACCACGAGCACAGCGAACTCGGCCCCATGGACCTTCGCGTGCGCGCGCTGGAAAGCGTGCTCACGCAAAAGGGCTACGTCGACCCGGCGGCGCTCGATGCGCTGATCGACACCTACCAGACGAAGATCGGCCCGCGCAACGGCGCGCGCGTTGTGGCCAAGGCCTGGAGCGATCCGCAGTTTGCCGACTGGCTGGCAAGCGACGCCACGGCTGCGATCGCCTCCCTGGGCTTCACCGGCCGCCAGGGCGAGCACATGGTGGCGGTGTTCAACGACGCGGACCAGCACCACATGGTCGTCTGCACCCTGTGCAGCTGCTACCCCTGGCCGGTGCTGGGCCTGCCGCCCACCTGGTACAAGAGCGCGCCCTACCGCTCGCGGGCCGTGCGCGATCCGCGCGGCGTGCTGGCGGAGTTCGGCGTGACACTGCCAGACACCACCGCGATCCGCGTGTGGGACTCGACCGCCGAGCTGCGCTACCTGGTGATCCCCCGGCGCCCCGCTGGCACTGATGGCTGGAGCGAAGACAAGCTCGCCGATCTGGTGACGCGCGACTCCATGATCGGCACCGGCCTCGCCCGCCAGCCCGGGAGCGCGTCATGAGCTACCAGAGCCACGCCGACCTGGGCGGCCGCGACATGCCCGGCGCGATCGTGCCGGAGCCCGAAGGCGAGCTCTTCCATGGCGACTGGGAGCCGCGCGCCCTCGCCCTCACCCTGGCCATGGGCGCCACCGGCAGCTGGAACATCGACGCCAGCCGCAGCGTTCGCGAGTCCCTGCCGGACTACGCGCAACTGAGCTACTACCAGATCTGGCTCGCCGCCCTTGAAAAGCTGATGCTGGAGCGAGGCCAGGTCCAGGCGGACGAGATCGAGTCGGGCCGCATGCTGCATGCGCCGGCACCTGTGAAGCGCGTGCTGAAGGCGGCCGACGTGCCGCAGGTGCTGGCCAAGGGCTCGCCCACCGAGCGACCGGCGACGGCGCCTGCGCGCTTCGCCGTCGGCCAGCAGGTGCGCGCGCGAGCCGCCCGCGTGGACCACCACACCCGCCTGCCCGGCTACGCGCAGGGCAAGCTCGGCCGCATCGAGCGAGTCAATGGCATGCACGTGTTCGCCGATGCGAACGCGCAGGGCCAGGGTGAGGCGCCGCAGTGGCTGTACACCGTGTGCTTCGATGGCCAGGCCCTGTGGGGCGACGAGGCGAAGCCCGGCCTCACCGTGTCCATCGACGCCTGGGAAAGCTACCTGGAGGCCGTGCCCGCATGAGCTTTCCTTCCGACCTCTTCGCCGGCATGCCGCGCGATGGCAGCGAGCCGGTCTTCCGCGAGCCCTGGGAGGCGCATGCCTTCGCGATGGCGGTGTCGCTTCATGCCAAGGGCCTGTTCACCTGGCCCGAATGGGCGCAAGCGCTGGCCGCGCAGATCAGCAAGGCCCAGGCCGAAGGCGACGCCGACGTAGGCGACACCTACTACCACCACTGGCTGGCCACGCTGGAGGCGCTGGTCGCACGCAAGGGCGCGAGCGATGCGTCGGAGCCGGCGAAATACCGCGACGCCTGGCACAGCGCGGCGCATCGCACGCCGCACGGCAAGCCGATCGAGCTGCTAGCGCAGGACTTCGCCGGCTAGCTGTGATGTCTCAATAGGTTGTTCACCCGGAAGAGTCTGGGAGACTGGAGTTACGACGCTTCAGAACTTTCCAGAAGGAACAACCGGGTGAACAGC
>NZ_FOUG01000011.1 GCF_900114785.1 Variovorax sp. OV329 | reverse complement strand
CCCACGCCCGAGATGCCCTTCGGCGGCGTGAAGGATTCGGGCTACGGCTCCGAAGGCGGCCCCGAGGCCATGGAGGCCTACCTGGTGGCCAAGGCTGTGTCGATCATGGCGGCCTAATCCTCGTGAAAGCGGACTTCGGCCCATGTCAGATATAACGACTCCGCTCGCCACAAGCGCATCATTTCCACAAGGGCCGCAGGAAGAGCGGATGACCGTTTGCGGCCGAATGAACAATGCGAGCGGACGGTCCGCCTCCCTCTGACTCGCTTGTCTTCTTGGGCACCAAGCGGCCGGCTTGAAGTGCTTCCACTCTCGCTGCAGTGCCGTGCTAGTGTCACCGGAACCGAGAAGCGATCCCCGCGGATACGGCAGCAATTCAAAACGCCTTCAGCAGGACTTAAGAAGACAGGCAGAGACTTTTCTCCACGGTGCACATCAAGCACCGATTGGAGTCTCAGATGTCTTCCCTCACCAAGCTCCTTGCTGCCGCTGCACTGGGCACCGCAGCCATCGCCTCGCAGGCGCAGGAGCTTCGCAATGCGTCAATCACCGTGGATTCCTCGATGATCCTCAAGGTCGCCGACGGCTGCGGCATCAACGGTTGGCGCGGGCCGTGGGGGCACTGCCACTACGCGAGACCCGTGATGTACGGCCCGCCCTTCTATAGCGCGCCCTACTACGCACCCACGGTGGTCGTGCGTCCGGTGGTCCGTGGTCATTGGGTCTGGCGTTGATCGGATCTTGGGCCCATAGGAACACGCCACCCACATCGACTTCGGAGATTAATCATGAACCTGCAACCCCTCAAGCTTCTTGTCCTTGGCGCCGCCTGCGCCGTTGCCGTGGGCGCATCCGCCGCCGAGCCCTACGGGCTGTCGCATCCGAACTTCCAGGCTGCGGAAGACGCGGCGCAAGCGGCCATCAACCACATCCATGGCGCGCAGAACGTCAATGGTCCGACGTTCGGCGGTCACGCCGGTCGAGCCATCGAGCTGCTCCAGCAGGCGCAGTCCGAGATCGCCATCGCGGATCAGTTCCACCAAGGTCGCCGCTGGTAACTCAGGATAAGCGGGAAGGCCGGCCTCCATTCGAGGTCGGTCCTGAAAGCTCCAAAGTCCAGCTTCTTCCTCGCCTGCCGTACCCGGCCTGCTGCGGGATCAGAGAAGCGATGCGCGAGGGCACGCTGTCTCGCGCTTGCTCAACTCGATGCAGAGTGCCCGGAGATCCTCGACGACCAGGTGGGGAACGGTGTCGTATTCCCAGGCGCGACGATCGCGAACGAGCCATGCGGCCTGCATGCCCGCGTCAATAGCGCCAAGAACGTCCAGTTCGGCATCGTCGCCCACATGCAGCATCTCCGATGGCTCGAGTTGCAGGGATTGCGCGGCTGCATGGAAGATCGCCCGGTGGGGCTTGCCCATGGCAAAGTCCCGCGCTCGAAAGCCGCGGCCTATCCAAGCGCTGACGCCCGTTCGAACGAGGTCGGCATTTCCGTTCGAAATGGCCACCAGCGGATAGCGCGCACTGAGCCAGTGCAACGCGGGCTGCGCGTCCTCGTAGAGCGTGACCTGCTGGCGCTGCACAAAGAAGGCATCGAAGGCCGGCTCGGCCAGCGCCAGGTCCTCGCCCGCGTGACGCAAGGCGGCACGAATGGATTCGTGCCGCAGTTCAATCTGGTCGCCCGCAAGGTCTTGGCGCTCGAGCTCCGCGGCTTCGTGCAGCGCGCGCAGCACGCTGACATCCGTGAGGAGTTCGCCGGTGCGGGGCGCTCGCTGCGTCAACCAGGACAGGAGAGCCTGTTCCGCCCGCTCCATGGTGGGCCTGATGGGCCACAGCGTGTCGTCGAGGTCCAGCGAGATGGCGCGAATGCGGGCGAGATCCAAGGTCATGGGGTCGTCAGAGCGGTGCCCGTGCAGGCGCCGCCGCCACGCTGGCGCCGACCGCGTTGATGTGCACTGGTGTGCCGTCGCGCAATGTGCCCGTGCTGGCCGCAAGCAGCGTGGCGCCCTCTTCAACGCCAGCCACGGTCACGAAGGTCTGACCGTCCGCCTGGCCCCGCCGGCCGGTCTGCACCGCCGCGTCATGCACGTGTCCATCGACCACCTGCTGCACATAGGGCTCGGGCTTGTCCACGCGCACGGCGGCGAGCGGCACGGCAAGCGCCCGGCTGCGACCCAGCAGCAGGCTCCCCTGCGCGTACAGGCCTTGGCGGAAGCCCTCACTGCGCTCTAGTGCCAGGTAGACCAGCACGCTGCGGCTGCCGGCCTGTGCGCTCGGATTGATGCGCGCCACCGTCGCATCGACCTCGCGCTCGCGCCTGTCGGCGGTGCCCGGCGCGCCTACGCTCTCCACCTGCAGGCTGGCGCGCTGGCCAACCCGAACGGCCACCGACTCGGCGGCTGACAGCACGGCTTCGAGTTCGATCCTGCGCAGGTCCACGATCTCGACCAGCTTCGTATCGACTGCGACGCGCTCGCCGCTCTGCACGAGGCGCGCCGCCACCTGGCCGTCGATCGGGCTGCGCACCACCGTGTCGCCGAGCGCCTTGCGCGCCATGTCGACACCCGCCAGCGCCGCCCGATGCGTCGCCCGTGCAGCGTTGAGGCTGGAAAGCGAGTTGTCCAGGGCGGTGCGCGAGATGAAGCCCTGATCCACCAGCGCCTGGTTGTTGTCGTAGCTGCGCTGCGCCACTTCGGCCTGGGCCGCGGCCGAGTCGGCCTGCTCCTGCGCCTGGCGCACGCGCGACTCGTAGTCGCTGGCGTCGATGCGTGCAATGACCTGGCCGGCCTTGACCGTGTCGCCCTCCCGCACCGTCAGGCCGCCGAGCTCGCCGGCCACCTTGGCCTTGACGACGGCGGAATCGACTGCACGCAGCGTTCCGGAGAGCGGAAGGGTCTGCGCCATGTCGATGCTGGCCACGCGCAGCACGTCGGCGGAAAGAAGATTCACCGTGGCCTCGGTGGCCGGCGAACGCGCAAGCGCCCCCTGCGCCTGGCGTCGCTCGACGACATGCAGCGCCGAGCCGGCGACCAGTGCCAGGGCCAGGGCGGCGGCTGAGCACGGGACCCATCGGCTCACGGCTCGCTCCGAACAGCCAGGCCGGCTTGATGTCTGCGACGCAGGTCCTGCGTGGTTTCGCCGGCGCCATCGGGGCGCCAGCCCGGCGGGCGAAGCACGTGGGTCAGCGCGATCCAGGCGCTCCTGGCTTGCCCCATGTCGCGCAGCAGCCTCGCCCAGTGCCCGAACTCGACGACGAAGGGATTACGCGAGGTTTCCGGCGCGACGAGTCCGTAGCGGCAAGGCTCGTCGGCGCGTTCGGCGACGTAGGTGCCGAACAGCCGGTCGAACACGATCAGCACGCCACCGAAGTTCGCGTCCAGGTAGTCGACGTTCGAAGCGTGGTGCACCCGGTGCGCCGACGGCGTGTTCAACACATGCTCGAGCCAGCCCAGTTTCGGAATCCAGGTGGTGTGCAGCCAGTACTGGTAGAAGAGGTTCAGCATCAGCGTAAGCAGCACGGCCTCGGGGCGCACGCCCAGCCAGACGAGCGGCGCGTAAAAGAGATCGGTACCCGTCAACCGGCCGGTCACGCCGAGCCGGTAGGCGGTGGAGAGCGTCAGCTGGTTGGGCGAGTGATGCACCGCGTGCGAAGCCCAGAAGAAGCGGATGCGGTGCGACGCGCGGTGGAACCAGTAGTAGCAGAACTCGTGCGCAACGAAGAAGGCCAGCAGCTGCGCAAGGCCATTGAGTTCCAAGGTGAAGAGGCGGTGCTCCCACACCCATGCGAACACCGGCACGGTGAGCGAAAGCGGCAGCATGGCGAGCAGCTTGCGTCCCAGCACGTCGGCAACGGACAACCACATCTCGTGCCACGCAAAGGGTGTGGCGGTGTTTCGGTCGCGCCAGCTCAGCCACAGGGCTTCGACAAACGACACGCCGATGATGACGGCACCGGCAAAGAAGGCGAGATCCGCAAACTGACTCATCGCGATTTCCTAGGAAGCCTCGCCATCCGCGCGCGCCGCGGCTGCGGCCTGCGCCCCTGCTGCTCGAGCATCGAGATGATCTGCGCCACGGTCGCTTCAAGCAGCGGCATCCCGCCGAAGACGAAGCCCCGCGCCTGCAGCCCCTCGCAGGCCATGACGCGCGACCACGGACCCGATGGCTCGGGCGGAAAGGGCCCTCTGGCGCCGGTCAGGCGCTGGACGATGCGCGCGATGTCCGCGGTGCTGACCAGCACGTCGCTGCAGTTGAATGTGCGGCCCGCGATGTCCGGCGCGCCGAGCAGCATCCAGACCGCGCGGGCCACGTCCCTGCCATGGACTTCCGACGCGCGTCGGCACTCGGGCCAGGGCTGGCCGCGACGAATGGCGTCGACGAGCGAAAGCCATTTTGTCCGCGCCGGCGGATGCACGACGCCGTAGACGCCCGTCGGCCGCAACGCGCAGATGTCCCAGCCGCCGCCACGCCCCCAGCTGCTGACGAACGCATCAACCGCTGCCTTGCAGGCGCCATAGTGCGTGTGGGGCCGGGCTGCGCTGTCGTCATGAAGCAGGCTGCCAAGATCCGCGTCGCCCGCCGCATCCCCGTACGCGGCGCGGGACGACAGGAAGATGAACCGCCCGACCCCGGATGAACGGGCCGCCTGCATCAGGCGCAGCGACCCGCCCACATTCATCTCGATGAAGCGGGACAGGTCCGTACCTTCCCCGCCGCGGTAGCGCCCCGGCACATGTTCCAGCGCGCAGTGCACAACAGCGTCGGTGCCGGCGACAAAACGCGCGAGCAACTCGTCGTCCGAACCCAGGGAGCCGTCGTGCCACTCAATCGGGCCGGCGAAGCCCGTGCGATCGCTTTCGGCGCGCGCCAGGGCTCGCACGGCGACGCCCCGCTGGTGCAGTTCCTGCGCTATGAAGCGGCCGACGTAGCCGGTCGCGCCCGTCAGGCCGACAAGCATGGCAGGCCCACGCGAGGGGATGGCACCTGGCCAACCTCGCCCTCTTCGTAGATGCGCCGCCAGAACTCGATGAGCGGCGCCAGCAGTTCCCGCTTGGGGTGCTCGGCCATCCACGGCTTCTCGTACTGGTAGTGGATGATCCCGATCCGTTCGGGAATCCACAGCTGCGGTTGGTTGAAGAACAGGTATTGCAGGGTGTTGTACCAGTGCGGCAGAACGCACCAGGCGGGGAACATCGCCTCCAGGAAAGTCTGGTCCGTCCTGCGCCAGAAGGCACCTGGCGCATCCAACTGCGCAAGAAGCCGTTCGAACTCCGCGGCCGAAGGCCTGGCGACGAACACGCCGGAATTCATGCGGCCGAAGTCCTCGAGCTCCTGGTAGAGGTTGGGCGCCGCACCGAAGGCCGGGTACTCGAAGAGCCGGTCGACATTGCGCACAACCACCGTGTCCGCATCGAGGAAGACGACCTTCTCGTATTCCGTCAGCTCCCAGCAGCGAAGCTTGAGGAAGTTGTTCAGCGTCTCGTGGAACTGCGGCTTGGTCCCGCGGGTGAACGGGGCCGCGCGGCCCAGCGCCGCGGTAGCATGCCGCGCGCAGAACTGCGCCGACAGCGGCAGGGGCGGCACCGCCCTCAACTCGCAGCCATGGCGCTCCAGCAGCCCCGCGTCCATCTGGCCGATCGTCTGTTCAGGCACCAGGACGATGAGCGGGGCGCGCGCACGCATCGCCTGCAACGATCTCGCCAGCGCCACGGCGCCGGGCATGTACTGGGGATTGCTCAACAAGGTGCAGTAGGCAAACATGTGCAGACATGGCTCGAAGCGGCCACGAAGAAGGATGTCGAATTGCTTTCTGCTGGACGGATCGTGCTGCCGTCAGCAGGCAGCCATGTCCAGTTCGCGCTCGGGCTCGCACTCGAGCTCGCCACACAGGCGCGCCGCCGCCGGCAAGAGCACGTCCCGCACCTTGCGCAGGATCGCCTGCGCCTCGCCTTCGCCGTAGAGCTCACGGTTGTGGACCAGCAGGATGACGCCTTCTCCCTGCATTTCACCGACCGACAGGAACAACCCGTACGGCACGAAGCGCGTGGGCAACGAGACGGTTTCCAGGGCCAGCCCGGGAAGGATGTCGCAGGCACCCGCGCCGAAGCCCAGGGACAGCTCTGCAAAGCGCTTTTGCACATGAAAGCTGATCAACGCCGTCCGGTGCAGCGGCAAGGCGTCGCAATCTGGGCCATGCGGCCCGACGGTTTCGGCCCTGCGCGCATGCACCTGGCCGGCGCTGATCTCTGTGCCCAGCCGACGCGCGCGATCAGCGAAAGCTTCGCTCGTGTGCGCCGGCGTCAGCAAGCCATAGGTCATCAACGGACCGACGACGCGCAGGCTTGCGGCATTGCGTCTCAACGTGAAGGTGGTGCTCAGCGCAGAGCCTGGCTGAACAGCGTCCAGCACCAGCTGGAACGCGGCGGCATACAGGCCCGGGCGCGTGGTGCCCGCTGCCCGCGCTGCCCTTTCGAGCAGGGCATGTTCCTGTGCGTCGAGCTGGGTGCTGCAGACCGCGCTGGCAAGCGAGACTTTCCTTCGGCCGTGCATCAAACCTTCGCGCGCCGGCATCTGTCCACGTGTCGTCGCCAGCTTCCCGGACCAGTACGCTGCGTCGCGCAGCCCCGCCTCCGAGCCCAAGTAGTCCGCTTCCGCCGCCGCCAGGCTTGCGAGGCCGTCATCGGCTGCTTCGTCTTCCAGCGATCCGCCCTGCAGCAGCGTGGCGTAGCCTTCGATGACATGCTTCAGGCCCAGGCCGATGCTGTAGCCATCGACGACGATATGGTGCGCGTGGAACAGGAAGAGATGCGTCTCGTCAGAGATGGGGAAGATCACCATCCGCAGCAGCGGGCCGCGCGTCAGGTCAAAAGGCCTGGCGATGGTCTCCTGAAGTGCCTTCATCGCGGCCTCCATGCTGTCGCGACGCTCGGGTTCCTGCACCTGCAAGGCGATCCGCTCCCCTTGCCGGCGGGCGGCTGCGGCGCCGTCCTGCACGACCACCGAAGACAGGACCGAACTTTTTCTCGCGCTCCAGGCCACCGCCGAGGCAAACGCCGGCAGGTCGAGTGTTCCGCGAAGCAAGAACGCACGTGCCAGCATGTCCGCCTGCGGCTGGACCCCATGCAGCGCCAGCATTCTTTGCTGCGGCCGCGTCAACGGCACGCCGGCTGCCACCGCCTCGCCTTCGTGCGCACTCATGACGCCAGCTCGCCAATGCAGCTCAGCGCGTCCAGCTTCGGTTGCTTCACAAGGGCATCGTCGATGGCCGGCGGCAACGACAACTGCGTGTCGTGCGCGCGCGTCCAGGCCGAGACACAGGGAATTCGCTCGCGCCGGATGCGCTCCTTGAAGCGCACCACCGTATCGAGCACTTCCTGCATCAGGCCCTCGTGCAGCCGAACGGGGTTCAGGCCCAGGGCCAGGAACTGTTCGTTGATGACCGCCAGGTCGTTCTCGACCGCTTCATTCCGGGGGTTGTGCACATAGTCGATCGGGCATCCGGTCTGGCGGTGCACCAGGTGCGCCAGTTCCCGCACGCGGTGCGTCTCGGTCGCCTGGTTGAAGATCTTGACGCGCTCGCCACGCCGCGGCGCATGGCGCAACGCAAGCTCGATGCAGCGCACCGTGTCGCTGATGTGGATGAATGCGCGCGTCTGCCCGCCCGTGCCATGCACCGTCAGCGGGTACCCCAGCGCAGCTTGCACGAGGAAACGATTGAGCACCGTGCCATAGTCGCCGTCGTAGTCGAAGCGGTTGACCAGGCGGGGATCGAGCGCCGTTTCGCGCGTCTGGGTGCCCCATACGATGCCCTGGTGCAGGTCGGTGATGCGCATGCCATCGTTCTTTGCGTAGAAGGCAAAGAGGATCTGGTCGATGCACTTGGTCGCGTGGTAGATGCTGCCCGGATTGGTCGGATGAAGGATGTCGACACTGCGGCGTTGCCCGTCGCCCCCCTGCACCTCGACATTGAGATATCCCTCGGGGATCGCCGAGCCCGTGTCCGAATAGCCGTACACGCCCATCGTTCCGAGATGCACGACATGCGCATCGACCTCGGCATCGACGAGTGCGCACAGCAGGTTGTGCGTGGTGCTGACGTTGTTGTTGACCGTGTAGCGCTTCAGGCGCGGCGTCTTCATCGAGTAGGGTGCGGCACGCTGCTGCGCGAAGTCGATGACGGCATCGGGCTTCCACGCGTGCAGCAGTTCCACGAGCCGGCTGTATTCGCTTGCGACGTCGAGCGTCTCCCAATGGATCGTCTTGCCGGTCGCTTCCCGCCAGGCGCGGCAGCGCTCGGCGGGTGAGGCGATCGGGGTCAACGATTCGACCTTCAGTTCCACGTCGATATGGCGGCGGCTGAGGTTGTCGATGATCACGACCTCATGGCCCTGGGCCGACAGATGAAGCGAGGTCGGCCAGCCGACAAAGCCGTCGCCACCCAGGATGAACAATCGCATAGCTAGGTTCCTTCAAGACTGGTTGTCATGTGCAGGTGTTCGACGATCTTCTGGAGATGCGACGGCGAAGCAGCATGTGGAGCGACTGGCGTCCCTACGCTGACCGTGATGCGGCTTCTGCTGCCATTGCGCATCGGCCGTGGAACACGTGCACTCGTGTCCCTGGAAAAACAGCTGCCCCAGAGGCCCTGTAACGCCATCGGCACCACAGGCACGGGCACGCGCCGAAGAATCTCGCGCACGCCAGGCTGGAAGCGGGAGATGGCGCCGGTGGCGCTTCGCCTGCCTTCGGGAAAGAGGCAGATCAGTTCACCGGCTTCCAGCGAGCGGGCGCATTCGTCATAGGCACTGGCCAGCAGGTCCGCGTCCCTGGCGCCCGAAGCGACGGGAATGGCTCGGGTAAAGCGGAAGAACCAGTGGCCAAGCGGGTTTCGGTAGATCCGATTGCTCATGACGAAGCGCAGCGGCCTCGGGCTGGAAGCGCCGATGACGAAAGCATCCAGATAGCTCACGTGGTTGCATACGAGTAGGGCACCCCCTTGTGTCGGTATGTGCTGCACGTTCACCAGTCGGATCCGGTACGCAGCCCGGACGACAAGCCTGACAACCGCATGCAGGAAGTTGAGCCGGAAGCGCCACACGCAAACTAGTGACGCGCACAGCACACTGGAGCCGGACACTGCCGCGAGCGGTACCGAACTAATGCGATCGATCATCTTCTTGGCTACTTAGTGGATGCCGTGCGAGAGCGAGGAACGGCTGAGGTTGCGATCGGACTTGTCTGGGTGAGTTCTCGGCTCGAGAGACAACAACCGCGATTGGGTGGATATTAGGGAAGGCAGCCGCATGAGCATTGCCTCCCTGTCCCATCTTCGCTGCCGGAGTACCAAGCTGTCGACGACAGATGTGCCCCGCCCGCGAGACAACACACCGACCCCGAAACGTTTGCGCAAGCAACAGGACGCCCAGAGAAGTAGCAGACGTCCGCCCGAGCTACCTTCAAGGTACGCAGTAGCAACTGCGCTAAGGAGCTCCAATCTTGGTCTGCCTGCCGTCCGACGCGCAACCTTCCGGACTGGGTGTTGCAATCGATCCCCTGTTTCACAGCCTTCCAGGCTATTCGTTTCCGTGCGATTCGGATGGGATGGCTGAACGCTATGGGAGCTTCAATCGAAACTTGGGACGCCTGCGCAACCTGAACTCGGGGCTGGTTTACACAATCGCTTTTCGTCGAGCAAGGGCGCCATCGGCGCGGTGCTTGGCGAAATTGCGAACGCAACAACCTTTGAGAACAGGCCCCGATCCATGCCTCACGAATCCCTCAAGCGCCTGATGTGCCTTGGCTGCGGCTTTTCCTACGACGAATCGCTGGGCTTGCCCGAGCACGGCATTGCCGCGGGCACCCGTTGGGAAGAGATTCCCGCGGACTGGGTCTGCCCCGACTGCGGCACGCCCAAGCACATGTTCGAGATGGTGACCATCGGCTACGCGCAGGGCCAGCCGCACCATGCCCGCGCCTAGACAAAAAAGGAACGCAATGACCCAGTCCTTCGTCATTCGCAGCGCAGAGCGCGGCCACGACCTGATCAAGTCCACCGGGCAGGGCGCGTCCTATGTGGCCGGGCATCCTGACGGCTACATCACCCGGGCCTCCAGCTTCAACTTCGGCCAGTACCAGAAGGGGCGGCCGGGCTTCGGCCCGATCCGCGTGTTCGGCGACGAGATCTTCCACGGCGCGGGCTGCGGCTACAACATGCACCCGCACCACAACTTCGTGATCTGCGCCTTCCTCTTCTCCGGCGAGCTCACGCATGTGAACACGGCCGCCGAAGGCATGGTCGATCGGCTGCGGCCTGGCGACTACTACGTTTTCTCGGCCGGCGCCGGCGGCAAGCACTGCGAGCTCAGCGTGTCGCAGGAGGACATGCAGGTCGTGTACCTGTGGCTCTTGCCCAACCAGCTGTACCTGCCCACCACCTACCACCGCAGTCACTTCGACTTCCGCGAGCGGCGGCACGAGCTGGTCCAGCTGATCGGCGACGGCGACGATGCGCTGCCCATCCCGCAGGACCTGCGGGTGTCGCGGCTGCTGACCGATGCCGGCGACACGCACAGCTACCGCCTGCGCTCGCCGTCCCACGGTGTCTACGTGTACGTGCGCGAGGGCGCCGTGCGTTGCAATGGCGCCGTCCTGGGCCGGCGCGACAGCATCGGCCTGTGGGAGGTGGAGGACGCCACCATCACGCTCGACGTCATCGAGGACGACAGCGACATCTTCCTGGTGGAGACCATCATGATCGACGACGAACGGTTCCGCGATTGGGCGCACGAGCACGACCACGAGCATGTTGAAGCGGTTCACGCGGAAGCGAAGGAGGCCTGAGATGCCGATCATGCAGGTGCAATATGGGGCAGGGCAGCTCGACACATCGAGCAAGGCCGAGCTGGCCCGGCGGCTGACCGACGTGCTGATCCGCATGGAAGGCGGCGCGAACACCCACGGCGGCCGTGCCTTCGCCTGGGTCATGTTCTCGGAGTTGCCTGAGTCCGATTGGTGGGTGGGCGGCGCTGCGGACGACGGTTTCGTCGCCACGCCGGGGAAATTCCTGGTGACCGTGACCATTCCCGAGGGCTACATGAATGCGGCCCACAAGAACGAGGTTCATGCCTGGGTGGCCGAGGCGCTGCTGGCGGCGACCCACACCGCCGGACTGCCAGGTGCGGGGGCCAGCATCCTGGTGGTCATCGACGAAGTCACCGAGGGCAACTGGAGCGCGGCAGGCCAGCCCATCAGCCTGGAGCGCATTGCGGACAGCGTGGGCCTCTCCAAGGACGGCGAGCGCTTCGCGTGGTCGCGCCAGTACTTCGAGGCCAAGGTCCGCATGCTGGACGCGGCCGGCTATCCGCGCGATGCGGGTGGCGTGATGCCTAGCCAGGATCGGTCGTGACCGCGGCGCAGCCTTCCGGTGCGGCGCTCTGCCGCTTCGACCCGTCGTCGGTCAAGGCGCTCGCGTTCGGCATGCAGGGCACGCCGCTCGACTTCCACAGGGACAATCGCGGGCCCATCGGTCCACCTCCATCTAGCAAGCCTCCTGCCCTCCCGACGATCTCACCTACTGCGCCTGACGTGTTGTCGAATGGCGCGACGAGTCACATGGCGAATGAGCAGACACGACCTGAGAGCCATCGCGGCTCCAATTGGAGTATCGAGGCCTTCCGCCTGAGCCATTTAACGTGCGGTCGAATGCGGCGCAAATTGCGGGAGGTTCGCGCACTGAAGTTCCAATGCTCAGCCCGATATGAAACTGTAGCCCTACAACGTCCCGCCGTGACTAGCGCCCCTCATGCTGCACGGGGCAAGCGACTGGTCACTCACCGATCGACCCGCGTAGTTCAATTCCCAAGCAATGGTCGCCTACAGCACGATGCAATATGCGCAGCCGATCTCCAAGCTGCCCATGGCACGTTGAGCATGCCTCCAGCTAGCGGCTCGCGGGTCCGCTATCCCAGGGTGGCTCGCTCCCACGGCGCAGTGCCGTCTGAATTCGTCGAACCACCTGCTCCACCGTGAGCGCGCTCGAATCAATGGCCAGCGGCGCGCTGGCGTATAGAGGCGCGCGCGCGGCCATAGTGCGGCGGATGCTGTCCATGGCCTGTCGGCGCATTGCGGCCGACGCAATCCGCTCGTCGTTCTGAGCGTGCGTGCGGCGGTAGTAGATGTCCGGCGCCGCATGCAGCCAGACCGTGAAGCAGGTCCGCATCAGCAGTTCGTAGGAAAATGGATCGGTCACAATGCCCCCGCCCGGCGCCAGCACGAAGGCGGGCTGCTGCATCAACGTGCGCTCCAGCAGTTGGCGTTCCAGTGTGCGGTATCCGGTCTGGCCATACAGCGCGAACACCTTGTCTAGCGGCTGGCCCGCCTCGCGCGCCACCTCGTGGTCCAGTTCTACAAAGGGGCATTTCAGCCGCGTCGCGAGTAGTTCGCCCACTGACGACTTGCCTGCGCCGCGGATGCCGAGCAACACCACGCGCTGCGCTCGCGTCTCGTCGCCGCTCATGCCGTCGAGCAGCGCGCGGCGCAAGGCTGGCAGCGCGCTGATCGGCTGCTTGCGGATGAACTCAACCAGCAGCGCGCGCTCGATCGCGCTTGCGTCCGGCTCAACTTCAGCCAGCATGGCCTCCACTGATACACCCAGCGCGTGCGCCAGCCGGTCCAACACCAGCACCGAGACGTTGCCCTGACCGGCTTCCAACCGTGCTATGTGCGGCACGGAAACCTTGGACTGCGACGCGAATAGCGTGCGCGACATGCCACGCAAGTCGCGCAACTGGCGCACGCGCGCGGCCAGCGCCTGCAGTCGTTGCTGCTCCCGCCGGCACCGGTCGTCGCGTGCCAGCGCGGAGTCCTCGGGCTTGCGTGCATCGGCCATCAGGGTTCTTGGGTGGGCAGGTGGGCGGAGATAAGTATCTTATTTGATTGTTTCCACTCACAAAAAGCTTCTATACGATCCGCCGCCAAGAAGGAGACGCCATATGGAAGCTGCGCTGGCACATGCGCTCGCGAGACTCGACGCCGCCACGTCGCTGGCCGATCTGGTCGAGTACACCTGCGCCCGCCATGGCGCGCGGCCGGCGTTCTCGCAGGGCGGTCGGACCCTCGGATATGCGGAGTTCGGCCGCCTGAGCGCCGCCTTTGCCGATTGGCTGCGTCACGATGCCGGGCTGCAAGCGGGCGACCGTGTCGCCCTTATGCTGCCCAACCTGCTGCAGTACCCCGTCGTTTTGGCCGGGGTATGGCGGGCGGGCCTCGTGGCAGTGAACGTGAACCCGCAGTACACGGCGCGCGAGTTGGCTCACCAACTTGGCGACAGCGGCGCGCGCGTCATCGTGGCAATGGACAGTCTGGCGGCACTGCTGGCCGAGGTCGCTGCCGGCACTAGTCTGCGCCACGTAGTGCTGACGAATGCCGACGATCTGCTGGGAATGGGGTCTGGCGGTGGTCTGCCGCCCGAGCCCTGCGGCACGCTGCGCCTGCGCGCCCTGTTGGAACATCCGGCCCGCGCGCTTCCAGCCGATACAGCGCGGCCTGCCCGGGACGACATCGCGCTGCTGCAGTACACAGGCGGCACGACCGGCGTGAGCAAGGGCGCCATGCTCACGCACGGCAACCTGCTCGCCAACCTGCACCAGGCCACCCAGTGGTATGGCCGCACGTTGCGCGAAGGGGCGGAGACGGTGGTCACCATCCTGCCGCTCTATCACATCTTCGCGCTGAGCTTCAACGGCTTGTTGATGCTGCACCTCGGCGCGCACAACCGGTTGGTGGCCAGTCCGCGCGACCTGGCCGCCATCGCCGCTGCACTGAACGGCTGTACCGTACTTAGCGGCGTGAACACCTTGTACGCGGCCCTGCTCGATGCGCCGGAAGTGGCGCAGGTGGACCTGCGGGGTCTGAAGCTGGCCGTCGCAGGCGGCACGGCTACCCAGCCCGCTGTGGCCGAGCGCTGGCTTCGCCGCACGGGCCGGGCGATTGCAGAGGGCTATGGCCTGACCGAGGCGTCGCCCTTCGTGCTGTCCGAAGATCCGAGCGGCGCGAGCGGTCCGGGCCTACTGCCGATGCCCGACACAGAAGTCGCGGTGTGCGCGCCGGACGGCACGCGACTACCGCCCGGTGAGCCCGGCGAATTGCGCGTGCGCGGTCCCCAGGTGATGCGTGGCTACTGGGGGCGACTGGATGAGACCGCCGAGACACTCGATGCCCAGGGATGGCTGCGCACCGGCGACGTCGGGCGCATGGATACGCGGGGCGCTTTTACCATCACCGACCGCAGCAAGGACATGGTGCTGGTCTCCGGCTTCAACGTCTATCCCAACGAGGTCGAGGCGGTACTGAGCAGCCACCCCGGCGTGACCGAGTGCGCCGTGGTCGGCATGCCCGACGCCCGCACCGGCGAGGCCGTGCACGCCTTCGTCGTGCCACGCGCGGCGGGCCTGTCGACCGACGAACTCATCGCGCACTGTCGCGCGCAACTGGCGGCCTACAAGGTGCCACGCCGCATCGAGTTCGTGGCGCAGCTTCCCAAAAGCCCGGTGGGCAAGGTGCTACGCCGCCTGCTGCGCACCTGATCGCTATTCATCTTGGTCCGAGGTACTGGCATGATGCACTGTCCTGCCGCGCGACCTGCTGGCGGGCAAGACGGCCTTTGTCACCGGCGGCAGTAGCGGCATCAATCTGGCCATCGCCGAGGCCTATGCGGCACATGGCGCGAGTGTGGCGGTCTGCGGCCGCAACGCCGAGCGACTGACGGCCGCCGCGGCGCGGCTGCGGACGCACGGCACCGAGGTGTGCACTTGGCAGGCCGACGTGCGCGACCCGCAGCAATTGGCCGTCGCGCTGGAGGGAACGCGCGCGCAGTTGGGAGCCATCGGCATTCTGGTGTGCGGCGCAGCCGGCAACTTCCTGGCCCGAGCCGAGGATCTATCGTTCAACGGCTTCCGTACCGTCGTGGACATCGACCTGATGGGCTCGTTCCACGCTGCCAAACTGTCGTTCGAACAACTGCGGCAGACGCGCGGCAGCATCGTGTTCGTGACCGCTGCCATGGCCAGCGCAGCCCACGCTGTCAACTGCACGTGGGCGCTGCCAAGGCCGGTGTGGACAACTTGATGCGCAACCTTGCCCTTGAATGGGGCGGCCACGGCATCCGCTCCAACGCCATCATGCCTGGCCCGATCGAGGATACCGAAGGCATGCGCAGGCTGTCCACGCACGGCGGCATGGGCGCACTGGCCGACAGCATCCCGCTGGGCCGGCTGGGCCAGGTGGATGAGGTAGCCGACGCAGCGCTTTTCCTCGCCTCTCCGCTGGCGCGGTACGTCACCGGGGTGGTGCTGCCAGTCGACGGCGGCCAATGTCTAGCCGGCTCCGCCCCCTTCAACGCAGGTGCGCTGGCCTTCCTGGCTGAGCAGGCCCGCGCACGCAATGAAGCGGCTTCGCCCGAAACAGCGTAACAACGGCCTCCTGACAAGGACTCGTGTGATTCGCCGGAGCCCAGGTTGTCCGGCGTACGCGTACAGCCAGCCAGCCAATCCGGTCGAGATCGTCTGCGACGTCCCGTCCGCCGGCACTGCCGACCGCACGGCACGCTGCGTGGGTGAGTTGCCAACCGGCAGCAGCCAAAGCCTGCATGCGGCCGTGATCAACAACCGCACCGGCGCAGGGCAGAGGGCGGCGGGCCTACGTGCTGGTCATAACTCGGCGCTCGCCGGTCGCGCCCCGCTGCTCACGCCGCTGGGCGCCCTGTCGGTGTACTCGCACGTTTAGACCGACCCACGCCGAAACTTGACACGACACGGATGGCCGTGTTCGCTGTCATCCCGACAATGGCGAGCCTGAGTTCGTCGATGGCATGACACCCAGCTCGGCCTCAGAACGCCACGGCAGCCGAACCTTTCAGTCCCAGCATGGAGCGTGCCTCTTCCGGAGTCGCGACCTCGCAGCCAAGCTCTTCGACGATCCGGCGGACCTTCCGAACTTGCTCGGCATTGGACAGCGCTAGTTGACCCCGTGCGATGTGCAGTGAGTCCTCCAGACCAACACGCACGTGCCCGCCCAAGGTCACGGCGGCTGCGGCCAGGCTCATCTGGCTTGCACCTGCACCGAGCACCGACCATCTGTAGTCTCCGCCAAATAGCCTATCAGCGGTTCGCTTCATGAACACCAGGTTGTCGAGGTCGGCGCCGATGCCTCCCAGGATGCCCAGCACGAACTGGATGAAGACAGGCGCTTTGAACAAGCCCGCGTCCATGCAGAACTTCAGGTTGTATAGATGCCCGACGTCGTAGCACTCGTGCTCGAAGCGGATGCGGTGCTCTCCGCCCAGCGCTTTGGCCACCATGGCTATGTCCCGGAAGGTATTCCGGAAAATGTAGCCATCGGATTCCCTGAGGTACTGCTGTTCCCAGTCGAACTTCCATGCCTTGTAGCGCGCAGCCAAAGGATGCATCGAAAAATTCATGCTGCCCATGTTCAGTGAGCACATCTCAGGGGAGAACTTGCGCGCGGGTGCGATGCGCTCCTCCACGGAGTTCGTGAGGCTGCCGCCCGTGGACAGGTTGACCACCGCGTCGGTCGATGCCTTGATCGTGGGAAGAAACGCCCCGAAGTGCTCCGGAAGGATCGACACCGCGCCATTATCCGGATGGCGCGCGTGCAGGTGCAGCACCGCTGCGCCCGCTTGTGCGGCGTCGATGGCCTGCCGGGCGATATCCTCGGGACGGTATGGCAGTGCGTCCGACATGGTGGGGGTATGAATTGCGCCTGTGACGGCACAAGTAATGATGACTTTTCGGCGATCAGCGGCCATGATTTCGGAGGTTCAGAGGGTTTGACAACGCAGAAACGGTGCTCGCTGCCAGACGAGTTTGATGACAGTCTCCACACCGTCCTGCATCTGTGGAGCGGTCAGGAGCGTGACGCGGCCCTCTTCCAGCCGCACCTGCCGCCGCAGCACGGAACCGACCCAGTTCGGATAGGTCGATACGTCCACCTTGTGAAGAATCCAGTCGCCTTCTAGCTCGAATGCCCCAGCGTAGGCCACCGAGCTCTTGTAGGCGGCGGCGCGCTCATGTGCGGGTGCAGCCTGGCGGTCGCCGTGGAGGGGCGGCCTGCCGTCGTGCGTGATGAGGGCCATCATGCGACCGTCGGCACCGTAGTGGATGAGCCCGACGGGCCGCGCGCCGTACACGTCATGGAGCCTGGCGCCTGCACTGTCGGTGGCATACGCCTCGGACAAGTACCAGGTACCCAAAAGTTTCGCGGTCATATCGCCTTGCATGAGGTCTTTCGCTGCCGTGAATTCATGGCAGCAGCGCCACTGCCCTGACCCACCCTGCCGAGGCCCGGTGAATCTTGACCGGGAAGCAAATCACCTGGAACCCGGCAGGCGGCAGCCTGTCGAGGTTCGCCAGTTTCTCCATCTGGAAATAGCCGGTGGTGCGGCCCGCCTTGTGACCCTCCCAGATAATCGACGGGTCGCCGCTCTGTGCGTAGCGCTTGGCCGTATGCGCGAAAGGCGCATCCCAGGACCAGGCATCCGTACCGACCACACGCACGCCTCGGGCGGTCAGGTATAGCGTGGCCTCCCTTCCCATGCCACAGCCGGAGTCCAGGTAGTCGTCCATGCCGTAGCGCGCTGCAGCGGCGGTGTGGACCAGCACGATGTCCAGGGGCTGGAGAGCATGGCCGATGCGCGCGAGCTCCGCCTCGACATCGGCAGCGGTGGCGACATGGCCATCGGGCAGGTGGCTGAAATCGAGCTTCACGCCCGGTCGATGGCACCAGTCCAGCGGCACTTCGTCGATGGTGGCGGCCGGTTGGCCGCCATCCATGGTGGAGGCGTAATGCCATGGCGCGTCCATGTGAGTCCCGTTGTGCGTGGACAGGTCGATGCGTTCCACAGCCCATGCCTCGCCATCGGGAAGGTCCTCGAGCTTCAAGCCTGGAAACGGCTTGGCCAGCGCGGGGAAGCTGTCCTTATGGCCCTGATAGCGGATTTGGGGGCCGTTGCCGGGCCGGTCGACGGCAAGGCCGTTCTGAATGGATACCGAAAGATCGATGTACTGCATGTGGCCGGTGCCTCCGAAGTTGTCCGTCAAGCCTCGATCGCCTGCTCGACGGTGTGGCGGGCCGGCGCCCAGTGGCGAACGGCTTGACGCATGGTGCAAAACTCTTCAGCCGAGGTGGGATGGATGCCCAGCGTCTGGTCGAAGTCGGCCTTTGTCGCGCCCGCCCGCATGGCGACTGCAAAGCCCTGCACGATCTCCGGTGCGTCGTCACCAGCGGCATGTACGCCCACCACGCGCTGGCTCCCACCATCGACGATCAGCTTCATCAAGGTCCGGGAAGGACTTGCACTGAGCGTGTGCCGCAACGGCCGGAACTCGCTGGTGTAGACGGAACCGCTTCCCAGTTGTTCGCGCGCCTGCTCTTCCGTCAGCCCGGCCGTTGCGAGCGGTGGATCGGTGAAGACCGCTGTAGGGACAAGCCAATGCCTATCTGCGACAGGAGAGTCGAGCGGGAATAGTTGATCGGTCACCTGCATCGCCTGCGCCAGGGCCAGGGGAGTGAGGTGCTTGCGGGTGCACACGTCGCCCACGGCGTAGATGGAGGGCACCGTGGTTTGGTGATTCGCATCGACGACGACGTAACCGTCTTGGTCCAGATCGCACCCCGCCTCGGCGAGGCCCACTCCGTCAACCCTGGGCCTTCTTCCCGTCGCGTTCAGCACCACATCAACCTCGAAGTGCCGCCCATCCGCCAGGCGAACCTCGATGCCTCCGGCCGTCTTGTGCAATGCGCTGACCCTGGTGTCCAGCATCAGTGCGATGCCGCGCGCCGACAGGCCTTTTTGCAGATGAAGCGCGAGTTCCGCATCAAAGCCTCGAAGGAGTTGCGTGCCCCGGTGTATCTGGCTGACCGACGTCCCGAGGCCCCGAAAGATGGAGGCGAACTCCGTGGCGATATAGCCTCCTCCGATCACGGCCATGCTGCGGGGCAAGAGCGGCAGATCGAACACTTGGTCGGAGCTGACAGCCCATTGGCCGCCTTCGTATTCGGGCGCGACCGGCATGCCGCCCACGGCCACGAGGATGTGACGCCCGGTGAGAACACTCTGCGAGCCGTCGGCGCCCTGCACCTGAACGTCGTGCGCGCTGCAGACACGCCCCCGACCTCGCAGCAGTCCCACGCCGGAGGAATCGAGCATGGATTCGTACACGCCATGCAGCCGGCCGATCTCCAGACGCCTGCCTGCCTTGAGGCGCTCCCAGTCCAACTGGACCTGCCCATGGCTCCAGCCGAAGCCAGCGGCTTCCTCGAAGGCCGAACCATAGTGACCGGCGTAGGCGTACAGCTTCTTCGGAATGCAACCGAGATTCACGCAGGTCCCGCCCACGGCCGACGCCTCGATCAAGGCTACCCGCGCGCCACGCGATGCCGCCAGTCGTGCCGCGCGGACGCCGCCGCTGCCCGCACCGATAACGATCAGGTCGTACTCTGCCGATCGGTGCATCAGACGGTATCCTCTGCCAGAAGGGACGTCAGGCCCTGTGCCTCGTCCAGAGCCACCAACTGATCGCACCCGCCGACGTAGCGATCGCCGATGAAAATCTGAGGCACAGTGCTCTCACCAGTGCGCCGGATCATCTCGGCACGCAGTTCCGGCTCCAGGTCGATGCGCAACTTGCGCAGATCGGTGGCACCTCGTTGCAGGAGCAGCAGCTCCGCGCGTCGGCAGTAAGGACACGTGGGCCTCATGTACATCGTGACGATGGGGTTCATGCGCCAGACCTCAGCAAACGACAAGGTCGGCCAAGTCGCGCTTGCGTGCGTCGAGGTCCTTGTAGAAGTCGGACAGGCGCGCGCCTTCGTAGAAGGTCGTTGCCCACGAGGGCCTGGCCCGGAAGCGAAGAAGCCACGCCTTGACGGCGGCAGCATCGTCCCAGAGGTAGCTGTGGCCCAGGTCGTCCATGCGGTCAATCAGCGGCGCTACGCAGCAGTCCGCGATCGAAGGCGCATTGCCGCCCAGCAGCCACTCGCGCCCTTGCAGGGCCTTGTCCATCCGTACGCAGGTCTGCGCGATATTCTCATAGGCGATGAGCAACTCCCTGTCGGAAAAGCCCTCCTGGCCCATCTTCTCGATGAAGCGCTTGCGCAGCGGCCGGCGGTTGACCGCTTCCGAGAACTCGTCTTGCGACAGCGGTGTAAAGCGGCGCAGCATCCCCTGATTGAATGAGGGGAAGCGCACCGCAGGAGTGGCCACCTCCTCGAAATACCGCAGCCATGCGCGCAGCTGAGCCTTCCCCAGCGGTGTGGCCGGCGACATGGGCGGCGCGGAAACGACCTCATCCAGGTACTCCATGATCACCGACGAGTCGATGACCACCTGCCCATCATGCACGAGGGTCGGGACCACGCCGTTGGGATTGAGCTTCAGGTATTCCGGCGTCAGATGCTCGTTGTTGGCGAAACTGATCTGCTCATCCTTCCAATCGATTCCCTTCTCTGCCAGCACGAGACGGACCTTTAGGCTGCATGTCGAGTAGGCGTTGTTGTAGAGCACGAACATGTATGGATCTCCTTTGGATGGAATGCGGTCGAAGGTGTGGTTCGCTACCGGGGGGCGTAGACGGACTTGAGGAGTGGAGGCCAGTCACGGTTTTCCCGGACCAGGAACTCCCTGGCCGCCTCCACCGATCCCCCCAAGGGCACGTTGGCAACGTCAGCCAGGCGAGCGACAAACTCGGGCTGCCGCAGGATCGCGTTCACCTCCTTGTTCAGCCGGTCCACCACGTCCCCGGGGGTCCCCGCAGGGGCAACCAGGACGAACCAGGCGGAGAAGTCGATGTCCTTCACGCCGAGTTCTCGAAAGGACGGAACATCCGGCATGAGGGCGACGCGCTCTGCAGTGGATACCGCCAGCGGCTTGACCTTGCCGGAGATGACAAAGGGACGGATGGTCCCGACGTTTTCGCAGACGATCTGAACGCTGCCGCCGATCACGTCATTGATCGCGGGTGCTGCGCCCTTGTATGAAACATCGACGAAAGAGGCGTCGGCCCGCTTGGCAAGCAGCAAGGCGCACAGGTGCTGCGGGGAGCCCTCCCCCGCATTGGCCGCCGTCACCTTCGCATCCTTGCCTCGCGCTTGGGCCATGAGACTAGAGAAGTCGGATGCCGGTGCTGAGGGGCCGGCAGCCAACACGAAGGGCATGGAGGAAACCTTGACGACGGGCGCAAAGGCCTTGATGGGTTCGTAGGGCATCTGCGCCACCAGGCTCGGGTTGATGGCCAGGGGACCCATGCCGCCGAGCAGCAACGTGTAGCCGTCGGCTGGTGCCCGCGCGACCATGTCGGCACCGATGGTTCCGTTAGCGCCCGGCTTGTTCTCCACCACCACGGGCTGCCCTAGCGCCACCCGCATCCTGTCGGCAAGGAGCCGGGCGACGATGTCCGTGCCACCGCCGGCGGCATAGGGCACCACGAGCCGCACCGGCTTGTCAGGGTATTGGGCAGCGACACCTGTCAGGGGCAGCATCGCCAAAGCCCAAACGACCGCCATCACACGCGGAACAGAGAACCTGAACATGTTGTCTCCTATCAATCGAAGAACGCTATTTAGTTAGTCGAATGACTAAAGTGTTGCACGAAAAAGCGCGCGGTGCAATAGGCTCGGGCGCTCTCTCTTAAGATCGAGCGCATCATTTCCTGCTACCCCGATCTGCCTCCGCATTCATGCCAAGACCTTCATCCTCATCGCCCCCTGTCGCTCGCGACAGCGCTGCCGGCTCCGCACGGCACAAGTCTGACGCGCGCGACAGGATCCTGCGAGCTGCCGAAAGGCTCTTCGCCGATCACGGCTTCGATGGGTGCTCGCTGCGAACCATCGCAGCCCTGGCCAAGGTGAACCAAGGGATGATTCACTACTTCTTCAAGAGCAAGGAGAAGCTCTTCCTCGAGGCCTACATGAATTCGGGACGCCCCATGGTGGAGGAGCGCCTAAATCTCCTCGCAGCCGAGGAAGAGGCCATGAAGGGCAGGGCTATTCCGCTGGAGCGGCTCATCGAGATCTTCCTGTTGCCCGCCGTCAAGCTCGCCATGAAGGGCCCCAGCGGCAGGAGCTTTCTTCGAATGCAGTCGCGCCTCCAGCTCGACGAATCGTCCATGGGCGTCAAGCTGCGTAGCAGCCTGTATGACGACTCCTCGCGTAGATACTTCGAGGCCTTCAGACGAAGTCTCCCCAATCATTCCCTCGAAGATGTCAGCTGGCGCTTCACGTTCATGCTGGGGACATATCAATATGCGCTCGCCAGTACCGGCCGGCTCGACTACATCTCGGGTGGTCTGTACAGCAGCAAGGACTATCCAGCAGCGCTGCGGCAGATGATTCCCTATATTGCCGCCGGCATGCACGCGGCGTCTCCACCCATTGAGCCCCGCAAATGGCCGGCCAAGAGCTAGACACGACAGCTTGGCAAACACCACCGCTATCGGAGCTGCAACGCCTCCAGGCGGTCATTGGGCACTGCCGATGACCATGGCCTTCAGCCCTGGGCTTGCGTATCCCGGACAAGAAAGTCTTCCGCCAGCCCCACCCACATGGCGGCACCGATCACGAGGTTGTCGTCGTTGAAGTCATAGCCCGGGTGGTGCACCACGCAGGAGCCCGGCGCGTCCCCATTGCCGATGAAGAAGTAAGCGCCCGGCACCTTCTCCAACATGAAAGCGAAGTCTTCGCTGGCCGTGACGGCGGGCGTCTGCGGCACGCAGCGTTCGGCGCCGAAGCGGGCCAGGGCCGACTGGTAGGCCAAGCGCGTGGGCTCGGGCCAGTTTACCAGCACGGGGTAGCCCTGCCGCCATTCGATTTCGGCGCGCACACCGAAGCTACGGGCCTGCGCCATTGCCAGTTCCTCCACGCGGCGCACCATCAAGTCGCGCTGCGCCTGGTCGAGCGCTCGCACCGAAAGCTGCATGACGGCCTGGTTCGGAATCACGATGTTCGAATCACCCGCATGCAGCGTAGCGACGGTGACGGTGGAAGCGATCTGCGGATCGCAGTTGCGCGAGACCACGGTCTGCAGCGCCGTCACCAACGCCGCGGCGGCCACCAGCGGATCGGTGGCCAGGTGCGGCATGCCGCCGTGCCCGCCCACGCCGTGCAGCGTGACGGTGGCGTAGTCGGCCGAGGCCATCGTCGGGCCTTCACGGAACTGCAGTTCGCCCTGCCGGTGCAGCGGCGCGTTGTGCATGGCGAAGATGCTGTCGCACGGGAAGCGCTCGAACAGGCCTTCGTCCATCATGCGCTTGGCGCCGCCCGCGCCTTCCTCGCCGGGCTGGAAGATCAGGTGCAAGGTGCCGTCGAATTCGCCCTGTTCGGCCAGGAAGTGGGCCGCCCCCAGCAGCATGGCCGTGTGGCCGTCGTGGCCGCAGGCATGCATCAGTCCGGGGCGGCAGCTGCCGTAGGGGCGGCCGACCAGTTCCTGGATCGGCAGCGCATCCATGTCGGCGCGCAGCCCCAGGCGGCGGGGGCCGGTGCCTCGGCGCAGGACACCAACCACGCCGGTGGCCGCCAGGCCCCGATGCACCTCGTAGCCCCATTGCTCCAGCAGTTGCGCGACGAGCGCGCTGGTCTTGTGTTCGTCGAAGGCCAGCTCCGGGTAGTGGTGGATGCCGCGCCGCCAGGCGCGGATGTCGTCCGCGCGGCGACCCAGTTCGCGCATCACCTGCGTATGGCGATCATGCATGGAAGTGCTCCTGCGTCTGCGCGTTTGAAGACATGGGTGCGGGAATGGCGGGCAGGACCGTGCCTCGGCACTCGCCGAAGCCGATGCGGGGCCGCCCCGGGGCCTCACACCAGCCGCGCAGCAGCACGGTGTCGCCGTCCTGCAGGAAAGTGCGCTGCTCGCCGCCGTTCAGCCTGAGGGGGGCGCGGCCTCCGCATGTCAGCTCCAGCAGGCATCCGGCCTCTTCGGGCGCGGGGCCGGAAACCGTGCCGCTGCCCAGCAGGTCTCCCGGCTGAAGACTGCAACCGCCGCTGGTGTGATGGGTCAGCATCTGGGCCAGCGTCCAATACTGGTGGCTGAAGTTGGTTTGCGACAGGCGGGTGGCGCGCGCGCCTTCGACGCGGTTCTCCCCGGTTTGCAGCCAGACCTCCAGGCGCAGGTCGATGGCGCCGGCACGCGCGTTGGCGGCCGTCGTCAGGTAGGGCTGTGGCGCCGGCTCCTCGTCCGCATGGCGCCAGGGCGTGCGATAGGGCGCCAGCGCCTCCATCGTCACGATCCAGGGCGAGACGGTGGTGGCGAAGCTCTTGGCCAGGAAGGGGCCCAGCGGCGCCATCTCCCAGATCTGCGTGTCGCGGGCCGACCAGTCGTTCAGCAGGCCGAGGCCGAATAGATGCTCTTCGGCCTGCGCCAACGGCACAGGCTGGCCGACGCGATTGCCCTGCCCGACCCAGGCCGCCACCTCCAACTCGTAGTCGAGCCAGCGGGTGGGCCGATACAGGGCCGGTGGAGCCTCCCAGGGCATCTTGTTCTGCCCCCAAGGCCGATGGAAGGCCTGGCCGCTCACGGCCACTGTCGAGGCCCGGCCGTGGTAGCCGATGGGCATGGCCCGGAAATTTGCGGCCACCTGCGCCGCCGGATCGACCATGCGCGCGCTGCTCTGCGCATGGTCGAAGGAGGTATAGAAGTCGGTGTAGTCGCCCACGCGGGCCGGCAGGGCGTGTTCGATGGCCGACTGGGGCACAAGGCAGTCGCGGCAGGCGCGCACCGCATCGGCTCGGGCGGCACCCGGCGTGCCTTCTTCTTCCTTCAGCAGCGCGAATACGCCATGTCGCAGCGCCCGCCAGGCCGCCGGCCCGAGCGCGAAGAGATCGTTGAGCACCGGCTGCGCCGCCGCCCGAGCGGCCTGGCGAGCCAGCCCTGCCAGCGCGTCGCTGGCGGCGAGCGCACCCAGATCCAACACCTGCTCGCCGATGGCGATGCCGCCCCTGAAAGCCTCCTGACTGCCCGCGCGCCGGAACACTCCCAGCGGCAGGTTCTGTATGGGAAAGTCCGCGCCCGCCGCGTTGGCCTCTGCGATCCAACTGCGCGCCGTCGGCGCATGCGTATGGTTCAGTTCCATGGTGCTTGCTGCAAATGTGATACTTGTTTGCGCAGGAAAGGCGGGCATCGCAGCCCAAACTGACCCAGATCCCCCTCTGGGTTCGGCTGTCCAATACCCACCCAGCTTCCTAGGTAGTCGCCATCAACGCATCGTCAAAGATGGCAACAGCCCGCGTCCATCCCGCCGAGGCTCCGCGAATCTTGTGCGGGAAGCAGCTGATGAAAAAGCCATCGGCCGGCAGCGCCTCCAGGTTGTGCAGCTTCTCGATGTGGCAGTAGCCGATGTCGCGCCCGGCCTTGTGGCCCTCCCAGATCAAGCCCGCATCACGGGTCTGCGCATAGCGCTGAGCGGTGTACTTGAAGGGCGCGTCCCAGCTCCAGGCGTCGGTGCCCGTCAGGCGCACGCCGCGCTCCAGCAGGTACATGGTTGCCTCGTAGCCCATGCCGGCGCCGGCCGATACGTAGTCATCGTTGCCGTAGCGCGAGCCAGCGCTCGTGTTGACCACCACGATTTCCAGCGGCTTCAAGTAGTGGCCGATGCGCGTCAGTTCAGCCTCCACGTCCGCGGCGGTGACGACGTAGCCGTCCTCGAAGTGGCGGAAATCCAGCTTCACGCCGGGCTGGAAACACCACTCCAGCGGCACTTCGTCGATGGTCACAGCCTTCTTCTTCTGGCCCAGCGCCTTGTCCATTGTCGAGTGGAAGTGGTAGGGCGCATCCAGGTGCGTGCCGTTGTGGGTAGACAGCTTGACCACTTCCACAGCCCAGGTCTCGCCGTCGGGCATGTCTTCCTTCTTCAGGCCGGGGAAGAAGGGCGCGAGCAATTCAAAACTGTCGTCGTGCGCGAGGTAGTCGATCTTCGGCGCGAACTGCGGCGGATCGGAGAGCACGTCGTTTTCCAGGTAGATCGACAGGTCGACGAATTTGCGGGGCATCGTGGGTTCTCCTTCGTAGGATGCGCGTGGGATCGGAACACGTGAGCGTCTTCGGATTGATTCAGGACTTCTGCCAACGTAGCAGACGCCGCTCGACAGCTGCCAGCAGTACATTGCTGCCGAAACCGATGAGCCCCAGCAGGACGATGCCGGCGAACAGATCGGCGGCGCGGAACGAGCGAGCCGCCAGCAGAATGGCTTGCCCCAGACCGGGCTGCGAGGCGATCATCTCGCCCACGATCGAGACGATCAGCGACACCGTCATCGACAGCCGCATGCCCGCCAGGATGTCGGGCATCGCGTTGGGCAGCCCCACTTTCCAGACGAAGGCCATCCTGGACAGCTGCAGGCAGCGCGCCATTTCTTGCAGCACCGTGGCCACCGTCGCGAAGCCGTGGATGGTGGCCAGCAGCACCGGCCACATGGCACCGAAGCCCACCACGAACAGCACCATCGTCGGGTTCAGGCCGAAGATGGAGATCGCCAGCGGCATCAGCGCCGAAGCCGGCAGCGGGCGCAAGAATTCCAGCATCGGCTGGACCCAAGTGCGCGCGGCGCTGGACACGCCGATGACCGCGCCCAGCGCGATGCCCAAGAACGAAGCAAGCAGCCAGCCCAGCAACATGCGCTGGACTGTCTGGCCAGTGAAGGTCAGCAGTTCGCCTCGCCCGTCGCTCCGGCCTGCCAAGTTCAGCCCCTCGGCCAGGCTGGCCAGCGTCGCCTGCGGGCTGGGCAGGAAAACTCTACTGACCCAGCCGCTGCTGCTTAGGCCCCACCAGAGCGCGATGAGACCCAGCAGCACCGCCACGGGGCTCAACCCATGCACCAGACGCGTCTTCATGCCGCGGCCCCCATGCGAATGGCCACCCGGCGCTGCAGCCACACCATGGCCGCGTTGATGGCGAAGCCCACCACGCCAATCCAACCCAGCCAAGCCAGCATCAGCGCGGGATCGAAGCTT
The DNA here is from genome assembly GCF_900114785.1 of Variovorax sp. OV329. Lineage (GTDB taxonomy): Bacteria > Pseudomonadota > Gammaproteobacteria > Burkholderiales > Burkholderiaceae_C > Variovorax. Next base: position 169,097 of record NZ_FOUG01000011.1, on the reverse strand, counting down.
TGCTGCGCGATCATCATCGCGTAGCCCATGCCGTGCGGGTTGGCCGCGACCTCGACGGTGACGGCCACTACCAGCGCGATGCCCACCCCGGCGCGCAGCGCCACGAACAGGCGCGGCACGATGGCCGGCAACAGGATCTTGAAGGCCCGCTGGCACGTCGTCAGCCCCAGCACGCGGCTAACTTCCAGCAGCCGCGGCTCAACCTGCTGCACCGCCACCTGCACGAGGATCAGCATGGGCCAGAAAGTTGCGAAGGCTACCACTGCCAGCTCCATGCGCAGTCCGAAGCCGAAGGCGAGCACGCTCAGCGGGATCAGCGCCACCGAGGGCACGGGCCGAAGCACCTCCACCGTCAGTCCACCCAAGTGCGCGGCCCGGCGTGACAGCCCGAGCACGAATCCCAGCACCAGAGCCAGCGCCGCCCCGACGGCCAGCCCCAGCGCGGCAGTCCCTAACGTGAAGCCGGTGGCCTGCCACAGCGTGCCATCACGCGCGGCGTCGGCCAGCGCCCGCAGCGCGGCGGTGGGAGGAGCCAGCGCATCGCTACCCAGCGCCGCTGCGCGGCGTCCATAGATCTCGCACAGCGCCAGCAACACGCCCGGCAGCACAAAGGCGCGCCAAGCGCGCAGCATGCCGACCGGCCTAGTCATGGCCGCCCTCGATGAATTCGTACAGCTCGCGCCGCAGATGCAGATACCGCGGATGCTCCTTGGTGCTGAGTTGATCGCGCGGCTGGGGGATGTCCACGTCGATGATGCGTGCGATGCTGGGCCGCCCAGGACCGGGGTTGGCCTGCAGCGCGATCACGCGATCGCCCAGGTAGATGGCCTCCTCCAAATCGTGCGTGACGAACAGTACCGTCAGGCCCTGTTCACGCACCAGGCGCGCGCACTCGTCCTGCAGGCTGCGGCGAGTCAGGGCATCCAGCGCAGCGAAGGGCTCGTCCATCATCAGCACTTCGGGGCGCTGAGCCAGGCAGCGCGCGATCTGCAGGCGCTGCTGCATGCCGCCGGACAGCTGCACCGGGTGCTTGTGCAAGTGCTGGCTCAAGCCGACCTTGGCCAGCACCTCGGCGATGCGCCCCGCGTGCTCGGCAGCGGGCACGCGCGCGGCCTCCAGCGCCAGCCGCACGTTGCCGTCCACCGTGCGCCAGGGCAGCAGCGCGCGGCCGTAGTCCTGGAAAACGAAGGCCACCTCGCGCGTGGGGCCGTCCATGGGCTTGCCCTTGTAGCGCACCGCCCCCGCACTGACCTGCGCCAGCCCGCTGGCCGCACGAAGTAGCGTGGTCTTGCCGCAGCCACTTGGGCCCACGATGCAAACGAACTGCCCGCGCCCTACCTCGAAGGAACTGGGCGAGACGATCTCTCGCCCCCCCAGCACCACCGAGACGCCGTCGAAGCTCAGCAGGGGCGCATCGCCGCTCATGGCACCAGCAGGCGCTTCGCGTCGATCTTCGACTTCAGCATATCCTGCACCTGCATCATCACGACCCAGGACTCCAAGGCCTTGGCGGTCAGCACCGGCTGCGGAGGCGCGAGCTTGATCTTGGCTAGCACCGGGGGCGGCAGCTTGATGTACTTGCCGATGGCGGCGCGCACAGCCGGGTCGTTGGCAGGCACCTGCGCGAAAGCCGAGGCCTCGGCCAGCGACTGGCGGAAGGCCTTCACCGCGCCCGGGTTCTTCTGTGTCCATGCGCGGGTGGCCTCGTAAACCATCTTCTGCTGGTCGTCTTCGAGGGCGGTGGTGTAGTAGGAAGCGATGTAGCCCACACCGCTGTCGACGATGCGGCTCATGAAAGGTTCGGCCGAGACCACGGCATCCACCGTGCCGCCACGCAGCAGGTCGGGTTGCTGGGGGAAGGCCGCCTCCACGAACACCACCTTGCGCCAGTCCACCTTGTTGTAGATCAGCCAGGCACGAAACGAAACATGCAGCGCAGATCCGATGCCGGCGACGCCGATCTTCTTGCCCACACAGTCCTGTGCGGTGTGGATGCCCGAGCCGGCCCGTGCGACCAGGCCCAGCTCGGTACTGTTGCGGCCGCCTATCGTGGCGCCCGCCAGCGCGACATGATCCAGCCCGCCATCAATGGCCGAGATGAAGACCGACGGCGACACGCCGCCGATCTGAATCGAGTCGGACTCCAGGCCGGGCGGCACGTTGGCGGTCAACGGCAGTAGCACGAACTCGACGTCCAGACCACTCTTGGAGAAGTAGCCCTGCTCGGCAGCCACGAACACGGGGTAGAAGTCGGCCACTGCGGTATAGCCGAGCCGGACCTTGGTGCGCTCCTGCGCCATAGGCATGGATGCGGCGGCGGCCGAAAGTGCGGCAACGCCGGCATGAAGAAGCGTGCGACGTTTCATCGGGAACCTTTCTTGGCAGGAGAGACACGGGAAGTTGGAGAAGCGCTTGCGCTACGCGACAAGGCAGCCTGGATGCCGCCCACGACGAAATCGACAAGGAGCTGGCCGCTGTCGATGCGCTCGTCGGCCGGCGCAATGCCAGCCAGGCCCCGCACTCGCGCGTGCTGCAACTCCTGCATATGGGCCATCAGGCTGCCGATCATGAGCTGGTAGCACCACGCCACCTGCTCGCGCGTGGCTAGCGGAAGCGTCTGTTGCAGTGCGTCCAGGAAGGCGCGCGCCATCGGATCGAGGAAGGTTTGTCCCGCGCGCTGCGCTTCCGCCGTGGGATGAGCCAGCTCGCGCGACAGCATCACGGCGTAGTGCGTGCCCTCCTCGCTGTCGCGCAGCGTCAGGACCGGTGCCGCGAAGGCCTGCACGACGCGCCGCAGCAGCTTCGCGCCCGAACGCTCGCCAAGCGCCTCGGCCAGCAGCGCCAAGCGCTGCTCGCTGACATGGTTCCAGCGCTCGAAGATGGCGTGAAAGAGCTCATCCTTGGCGCCGTAGTAGTAGCGCACCAGCGCCAGCGGAACGCCCGCGTCGTCCGCGATCTGCCGAATGGAAACCGCGTGGTAGCCGTGCAGGGCAAATAACTTCTGCGCGCTGCGGATGATCTGCGTCTTGCGATCGGGGGCGTCTTCTCGCGCCTGCTCGAGCGTTGGCGAATTTGCGTTTCGGACCATGGCCATCGGGAAAGGGAAAACCACTTGCACATCTGTTTTGCTTGTTTGTATTATTCATTTGTGCAATTCTGAGTCAACCCCCTCGTTAACCCTCGACCGCCCTTACAGGAGAACACCGTGTTCAAGCTCTACAACCATGCCTACTCGACCTGCAGCCAGAAGGTGCGTCTCGTGCTGGCGGAAAAGCAGATCGAATGGGATGACGTGCAGATCAGCTTCAAGGACAACGAGCACTACGCGCCCTGGTACCTGAAGCTCAACCCCAACGGCGTGGTTCCTACGCTGCAGCACGACGACACGGTCGTGGTCGACTCGTCGGTGATCATGGAATACCTCGACGAGGTGGTACCTGAGCCGGCCATGTCACCCAAGGCAGCAGCAGATCGGGCACGGATGCGCGCCTGGCTGCGCTACTTCGAGGAGGTCGCCACGCCAGCAGTGCGCTTTCCGTCGTTCAACCAGACCTTCCTGCGCCACTTCCAGGCGCTGGAGAAGGAGGCGTTCGAGGACGCCGTCGCCTCTCGCCCGCTACGCCGGCGCTTCATAGAGAAGATGGGCCAGCAGGGCTTCACGGACAAAGATCTGATGGTGGCCTACGAGAACATCGAACTCACCACCGGACGCATGGAAAAGGCCCTTGCGCAGCAGGACTGGCTGGTGAACGGCCCCAGGCCCAGCCTCGCCGACTGCTGCGTGGCGCCGCTGCTGGACCGCATGGAGGACCTGGGCCATGCCTACCTGTGGGACGACAAGCCAGCCTTGAAGGCCTGGCTGGCGCGCTTCCGGTTGCGCGAATCCTGGGGCAAGACCTTCTACCGGGGCGCCAGGCTGTCCGAGCTGGATCTGTACCAGGACTTGCGCGAACGCAGCCGCAAGCTGGAAGACCTCGTGGTGTGCTGAAGAATGCTAGAGACCTTCTTTGCCGATGCGCTTCCTTCGTGCTGCTGCGGGGCCGCGGCACCGCCTCCGCCCGCCGCCCCTCCGATTGCCGGCCGTTTTGACCTCGTCGATCATTTCGGGCAGCCAGTCAATGAAGACAGCTTCAGATCTCGCTGCATGCTGGTCCTGTTCGGCTTCTCGCATTGCGCCGTCGTCTGCCCGCGGGAGCTGTCCAAGCTGGGCTCGGCGCTGGACCTCCTGGGGCCCCTGGCCGACCGCATCCAGCCGCTGTATATCACGGTCGACCCTGCACGCGATTCGCCGCAGGTCTTGCGCCAGTACCTCTCGCGCTACGCGGGCGGGGCGGGCGCCTTCATCGGACTCACCGGATCGGCCGGCCAGCTCGAGGCAGCAAGGCGATCATTTCGCGTTTTCGCCCGGCAAGTAACCGATCCATGCGCCCCTGGCGGCTACGTGGTGCCGCATACCGCTCACGCCTACCTGATGGCTGGCGGGGGCCAGTACCTCACGCATTTCCCCGAATCGCTCGACGCGGCAACCATCGCCACGCGCCTGCGAGAACACATGGAGCAACGCCAGGATGCATGAGCTGGAAGTTCGCGGCCTCGACGAATTGCAGGCGGGCCACTTGCGCCACTTCGCCAACCTGGCCCGCCAGCCGGACAACGACTGGTCGGGCATGCATGGTCGCGGCACAGGTCAGGACGACTTCGGTGCCTACCGCTTTCAGATCGCCTACATGGCCTACGCGCTGGCGCTGGCTCACCGCCACCGGCTTCCCGCCGCTCCGGGACTGTTCAAGCCCGTGTTCGAGCGCCTCATCCACAAGATGCTGCTGCCAGAAGTCTGGATGTATTGGCCCCGGGTGAGCCGGGGCGGCAGCGTATTCAACATGCACCTTTCCGAGCGCTACGAGGAGCAGTGGGATCCTGTGGGTAAGGACAACGTCATGTACAGCGCCTACGTCCAGTCGATGGCCCTGCTGTACAACCATCTGTTCGACGACGGCCGCTATGCCGCCGAGGGCGCCCTCACGTTCCGGTACTGGTCGTTCTTCTGGGGCGGCACGGAGCGACGCTTCGTCTACGACCAGAACAGTCTCAACCAGCACCTCTACTGGCAGATGGTCGAGAGCGGCTTCGTCGGGGTGGCGTGCGAGCCAAATTGCGTCTTCCAGATCTGCAACCAGCCAGCGATCCTCGGCTTTCGCATGCACGACCTCGTCAATGGCGGCTCGCTCGCCAGCGAAGTCACGGCGGGCTACCAGCATGCCTGGGAGCGGTTCGGTCGTTTGGGGGCCAACGGGCACTACAACATGATGCTGCAGCAGGATTCGGGCATCGTGCGCGACAACGCAGGGCCGTCGCCGTGGGCAGACGCTTGGTGCGGCACGCTCATGAACATGTGGAACCGCGAGTTCGTGCATCAGCATTATCCCGCGCAAAGCGCTGCGTGGCTCGTGAGAGAACACGACGCCATGATGTGCGTGCGCTCGGCTCAGCGCCTCGAGATCATGGGCCAGGCCGTTGTCAACGACGACTCGGACTTCGGCTGGGCTGCCACTTGGGCGTCCGAAATGGGCGACTCCGAGACGCTGGACGGCCTGTTGCGGCACGCGGAACGCTTCATGCGGCCCACGTGGCGCGACGGCGGCTTCTACTATCCGCGCAACGACGTTTCCGAAGACAGCCAGGGCTACCGCACCTTGGTCGAAGCCATGACGGGCAATGCGCTGCTCGGCTACGCACGGCTCAACGTGCCTGACGGGCTATGGGGCCTGTACAACCAACCTTGGGATCAACGCCACCACCTTGATCCGGCGCTCACGCAGGTCGGCAACGACGTCGACATACTGCAGGCGTTCGTGGATCGCGATGAGTGTCGGCTCTACGCCAGGCTCCAGCGCAGCCGGTCGGCGGGAGACAGCTACAATGTGGAGATCGGGCGTCTTGCCGGGGTCGGCCACTGGCAGCTCTCGTGCGACAACTCACTTTTGGCCCGCGGCGAGGACTTGCGGATACAGAACGGCGGCTCGTTGGACCTCAGGGCAACTGGCCAGGGGATCGCCCTGACGTGTCCCGCCGGCGCGCCAGTGGCCCTGACATTGGATTTCGGACAGCGCGCGTCGTCTTGATTCCATGAACTCCTGACCCGGCATTTCCACCGGGCATTGGCCCATCCTTTCTTCGCGAGCCCAACGGCTCGCGGTGCGCTTGGCGGGCAGAGAGAATGCACTCGCATGCACCGCATACGCTGCCGTGCGAAGCGGGATCCGCTGCGCCCCACTCTCGCCCAAGATGCTGCGAACCGGCGACACTCCGATTTCCCCGGCCAACGCGACTGTGCCCCGCCTGCGTAAACCTATTCCACTGAAACGACAATCCATGCCACCGCAGCTGCTAGAAAGCTCGCCAAGGCGACGGACGCGTCGATCGGCTGGCTCCAGCCTTCTCCCCACCAACCCATCCAGAGCAGGTTGATCAGGGCGACGCCCAGCAGCCATGCCCCGCGTCGCCTCGGCGGTCGGTTCCTCACATCAAGATCCTCAGCGGCCGGGCGTTCCAAAGCCGCCGCCGCCCGGCGTCTCCAACACGAAGACGTCGCCACGGCCCATCTCGACGCTGCCGATGTGGCCCAGCATGTCGATCCGCCCGTCGGCGCGCTCCACGCGGTTCGCGCCCAGCTCACCCGGACGACCACCCGCCAGCCCGAAGGCCGGGATGCTCCGCCCGTTGGCCAGGATGGCCGCGGTCATCGGCTCCAGGAAGCGCACGCGCCGCGTGCCGCCGTCGCCACCCCGCCAGGCGCCCTCGCCGCCCGAGCCCGCACGGATCTCGTAGCTTTCCAGGCGCACCGGGTAGCGCATCTCCAGCACCTCCGGGTCCGTCAGGCGCGAGTTGGTCATATGCGCCTGCACGACGCTGGTGCCGTGGAAGCCCCCGACGAGACGGCCCTGCTCGTCGAAGCGCCCGCCAGCGCCGGTGCCACCCGACACCGTCTCGTAGTACTGGTAGCGCTCGCTGCCGAAGGTGAAGTTGTTCATGGTGCACTGGCCGGCCGCGCCCACCCCCAGCGCGCCGAACAGCGCGTTGGTGATACAGGTCGATGTCTCGACGTTGCCGGCCACCACCGGCGCAGGCGGCAGCGGGCTGAGCATGCTGCCCTCGGGAATGCGGATGTCCAGCGGCTTCAGGCAGCCGGCATTGAGCGGAATGTCGTCGTCTACCAGCGTACGGAACACGTAGAGTACAGCTGCCATGCAGATGGCGCGCGGCGCGTTGAAGTTGCTGGGCAGCTGGGCGGACGTGCCTTCGAAGTCGACCACCGCGCAACGCGCCTTCGCATCCACGCGGATGGCCACCTCGATGTGGGCGCCGCAATCCAGCGGCAGGCGAAAATGCCCGTGCTTCAGGCGTCCGATCACGCGCCGCACCGCTTCCTCGGCGTTGTCCTGCACATGGCCCATGTAGGCCTGCACCACCGGCAGGCCGAACTGCGCGACCATCTTGCGCAGCTCGCGCACGCCCTTCTCGTTGGCCGAGATCTGGGCCTTCAGGTCCGCGATGTTCTGCTGTGGGTTGCGGCTGGGGTAGGCACCGCTGCCCAGCAGCGCCACCATCTCCGCCTCGAGCAGGCGGCCCGCCTCCACCAGCTTCACGTTGTCGATGCGAACGCCCTCCTCCTCGATGCTGGAGGAGAACGGCGGCATCGAACCCGGCGTGGCGCCGCCGATGTCGGCATGGTGCCCACGCGAGCCGACGTAGAAGAGCACCTCGCGGCCCGCCTCGTCGAACACCGGGGTCACCACCGTGACGTCGGGCAGATGCGTTCCGCCGTGATAGGGGTCGTTCAGCGCATACACGTCGCCGGCGCGCATGCGCCCGGCATTGCGCTCGATCACCGTGCGGATGGATTCACTCATCGACCCCAGGTGCACCGGCATGTGCGGCGCGTTTGCAATCAGGTTGCCCTCTGCGTCGAACAGCGCGCACGAGAAGTCCAGTCGCTCCTTGATGTTCACCGAGTAGGCGGTGTTCTGCAGCTGCAGGCCCATCTGCTCGGCGATGTTCATGAACAGGTTGTTGAACACCTCCAGCATCACCGGGTCGACCTGCGTGCCGATCGCCACGCGCGCATCGCGGGCCACCACGCGCTCGAGCACCAGGTGGTTGCGCGCGGTCACGCGGGCGCGCCAGCCGGGCTCGACCACCACGGTGGCATTGCGCTCGGCAATGATGGCCGGGCCGTCCACCGTCATGCCCGGCGTGGCGCCCTCGCGCAGCACCAGCGCGGCATCGTGCCACTGGCCCCCGCTCCACATGCGCACATGCTCGGCCGCCGGCGCGGCCACCGCCGGGCCCATCTGCTGCGCCGGCTCGGGCGGCGCATCGCCGGCCGCGATGCTCTCGACCGAGACCGCCTCGACGTCCAGGCGCTTCTCGGGCATCAAAAAGGCGAAGCGCGCCAAATAGGCCTGCTCGAAGCTCGCGACCATGGCTGCGGGTTCCCCGAAAGGCACGACCAGCGCGGTGTCGGTGCCTTCGTAGCGCAGGTGCGCACGGCGCGCGGTGCGGGTCTCGCCATGGCCGACGCCCTGGCGACGCAGTTCCGCCTCGGCTTCCTCGGCCAGCGCGTCCAACCCGGCACGCATCTGCGGCAGCGCGTCCGACAGCGGGCGCTCGATGGCGCGCTCGCGCATCACGCCCTGGTCGGCCAGGCCCATGCCATAGGCCGAGAGCACGCCGCCCAGCGGATGCGCGAACACGCGCGCCATGCCCAGCGCATCGGCCACGCGGCAGGCGTGCTGGCCGCCGGCACCGCCGAAGCATTGCAGCGCGTAGCGCGCCACGTCGTAGCCGCGGGCCACCGAGATCTTCTTGATCGCATTGGCCATGCTCTGCACGGCAATGTCGATGAAGCCCTCGGCCACCTGCTCGGCGCTGCGCGGCGTGCCGGTGGCCTGCGAGATCTCGCGCGCCAGCGCCTCGAAGCGCTGCACCACCGCGGCGCGGTCCAGTGCCTCGTCGGCACGGGGCCCGAAGACGTGCGGGAAATAGGCCGGCTGGATCTTGCCCACCATCACGTTGGCATCCGTCACCGCGAGCGGGCCGCCGCGCCGGTACGACGCGGGCCCGGGGTTGGCGCCCGCGCTCTCCGGGCCCACGCGCATGCGCACGCCGTCGAAGCTCAGCACCGAGCCGCCGCCCGCCGCCACGGTGTGGATGCTCATCATCGGCGCGCGCATGCGCACGCCGGCCACGCGGGTCTCGAAGGCGCGCTCGAACTCGCCGGCGAAGTGCGACACGTCGGTGGAGGTGCCGCCCATGTCGAAGCCGATGACGCGCACCGGCTGGCCGGCCGGGGCCTCCAGTTCATCGCCGGCCAGCTCGGCCGTGCGCACCATGCCGACGATGCCGCCGGCCGGGCCGGAAAGAATGGCGTCCTTGCCCTGGAAGGCATGCGCGTCGGTGAGACCACCCGAGGACTGCATGAACAGCAGCTTCACGCCGGGCATCTCGCTGGCCACCTGCTCGACGTAGCGCCGCAGGATGGGCGAGAGGTAGGCATCCACCACCGTGGTGTCGCCGCGGCTCACCAGTTTCATCAACGGGCTGACCTGATGCGACACGCTGACCTGCGTGAAGCCCACGTCGCGGGCGATGCGCTGCGCCGCGAGCTCGTGCTGCGTGTGCTGCCAGCCGTGCAGGAACACGATGGCCACGCTGCGCAGGCCGGTGTCGAACGCGTGCTGCAGGTTGGCGCGCAGCGCCTCTTCGTCCAGCGGAACCACCACCTCGCCATCGGCGCCCACGCGCTCGTCGGCTTCGACGACGCGCGCATACAGCAGTTCAGGCAGCACCACCTGGCGGTCGAAGAGGCGCGGGCGGTCCTGGTAGGCGATGCGCAGCGCATCCCGGAAGCCCCGGGTCGTGACCAGCAGCGTCGGCTCGCCCTTGCGCTCGAGCAGCGCGTTGGTGGCCACGGTGGTGCCCATCTTCACGCACTCGACCTGCTCGGGCGTGATCGCGGCGCCGGGCGCCAGGCCGAGCAGGTGGCGAATGCCGGCCACCGCCGCGTCGCGGTACTGCTCGGGGTTCTCCGACAGGAGCTTGTGGGTGACGAGCGAGCCGTCGGGACGGCGCGCCACGATGTCGGTGAAGGTGCCGCCGCGGTCGATCCAGAACTGCCAGCGGCCGGAGGTGTGCGAAGGAGTAGGTGTCATGTCGGTTCAGGGGTCGGGGTGTCAAGCTCGCGGCGCATGCGGCGCAGCAGTTCCTGGGCGATGGCGTCGCGGTAACGGGCATCGGCGCGCGCGTCGGTGAACGGCGCCCGCTCCCAGCGCGGTGCACTGCCCGCGTCGGTGCCGTCGAGCCACTGCGCCGCACGCACGCCGAGGTAGGCCACGTGCGACTGGCCGCAGATGCCCACGCGCCAACGGCCGTCGTAGCGGGCCGCAAAAAGCGAGACAAGGCCGATGCGTGCCGGCACCGGCCGATGAGTCTGGTGCAGCGCCCGCTCGGGCAGTGCGAAGCGCACTTCACGCACGATCTCGTCGGGCGCCAGCGCCAGCCGGCTGCCGGGTGCGTCGCACCAGGACTGGATGTTGATGTCGCGGTGCGTGGTGGCAATGGTTGCGCCCAGCGCCAGCCACGCGCCCGGGTAGCTGCTGCCGGGCGCGATGTCGAACAGCGCCCCGCCCACGGTGCCGCGGTTGCGCATGAACGCATCGCCGATGCCCGCGGCAAGTTCGGCCAGGGCGGGCAGGTGTGCAGCCACCAGGGGCGCCTGCGCAATCTCCCGGTGCGTGCAGGCCGCGCCGATGGCAAGGGTCCGCCCATCGCGCAACTCGATGCCACGCAGCTCGGCCACGCGGCGCAGGCTGATCCACGGGCCTTCGGCCTCCAGACCGCGCGCCTCGCGTGCGAGCTGCTGGCCACCTGCCACCCAGGTTGCATCCGGCAGCGCCTCGCACGCGACCCGGGCTTCAGCCAGGTTGGCGGGATGCTGCAGCGCGGCGTTCGTTGCGGTCGCCACCGGCTGGCGCAGCGCGGCGGCTGCATCGAGCACCGCATCGACGATGCGCTGGTAGCCCGTGCAGCGGCACAACAAGCCATCGAAGGCCTCGCGCACCTGCTTCTCGCTCGGATCGGGCTCGCGCGCCAGCAGCTCGGCGGCGGCCAGCACGAAGGCGCCCGCACAGTAGCCGCACTGGAAGACGCCGGGCTTTCGCATCTCGCGCAGGAGCGCACCAGCAGCCATCGACCCCTGCGCGGCCAGCGCATCGGCCGTGACGACCTGCTGCCCGTGCACGTCGCCGGCCATCACCGCGCAGGACTTCACCGGCGCGCCATCGAGCATGACGGCGCAGCTGCCGCAGTGCCCGGTGTCGCAGCCGCGGTGCACGGCGCGCGCATGGTGCGCCTGACGCAGCCAGTCGATGAGCGCCATGCCAGCACGCGGCGGCGGCGCGCTGGCGCGGCCGTTGACGGAACAGAACGCGGCAGAGGAGCCGGGGCAGCTTTCGTCCTCGCGAACGCCCCGCCGGCACAGGTCGAGCAGGTTCATGGCGACACCTCCTGAGTCGCATGCAGCAGGCGCCACAGCTGCCCGGCGGTGGCCGGCATCTGCACCCGCTCGGGCATCTGCGCGTGCATTCGAGAATCGAGCGCGTGCTGCAGCGCGTTGATGACGGCCGGCGGCGCCGCGCTGGTGCCGGCCTCGCCGCAGCCCTTCAGGCCCAGCGGGTTGGTGGTGCAACGCGCACCGTTGAAGCGGATGTCGAAGCGCGGAAGCCGGCTGGCCTGCGGCAGGTGGTAGCGGCCGAAGTCGGCCGTCTCCAGTTGCCCGGTGCCGGGGTCGAAGCGGCAGTCTTCGTGCAAGGCCTGTCCGATGCCCTGGGCGATGCCGCCATGCAGCTGTGCCTCGGCCAGTGTCGGCATGACGATGGTGCCGAAGTCGTTGACCGCCACGTAGGCCGCGATGCGGCATTCGCCCGTGGCCGGGTCCACCTCCACCTCGCACGCATGGCAGCCGTTGCCGTAGGTGCCGGTGGGGATGGTGACGGTGCTTTCCTGGTCGAAGGGATGCAATGCCGGGCCGGCCGCAAGCCGGGCCAGGTCGGCCATCGACATCGCGCGGCCTCGCGCGTCCGACAGCACTGCATTGCGCCATTCGAGGGACGGCGCCGGTACGCCCCAATCCGCCGCCGCCCACTGCCGGGCCTTCTCGCGCGCCTGGCCCACCGCCTGCAGGATGGCGGTGGAGCCGCTGAGCATCGACTTCGATCCGCCCGTGCCGGTGCCCTGCGCCAGGCGGTCGGTGCGGCCCTGGAACACGTCGATGCACTCGGCCGGCATGCCCAGCGCCTCGCCGGCGATGCGCGCATAGGCCAGCGCGTGGCCCTGCCCGCTGCCCTGGGTGCCGATGTCCAGCCGCACGCGGGTGCCGCTTGCCACGAAGCTCAGGCGCGCGGTCTCGCGCGGCTTGCCGCCCGGCTCCATCAGCCGGGCGAGCGCCATGCCGCCGTTGGCCTCGACGAAGTTCGCGAGGCCGATGCCTCGAAGGCGTCCTTGCGCGGCGCTGGCGCTGCGGCGCCGTTCGAAGCCGGCGTAGTCGGCGACCTCCAGGGCCTGAGCCATGTTCTGCTGGAACATGCCCGAGTCGATGCACAGGCCGGTGGCCGTCGTGAAGGGAAAGTCTTCTGCTCGGATGAGGTTGCGCCGGCGCAGCTCGGCGCGGTCCATGCCGATCTGCCGCGCGGCCTCGTCGATGAGGCGCTCGACCACGTAGTTGGCCTCGGGCCGGCCGGCGCCGCGGTAGGAATCGACCGGCGGCGTGTGCGTGAACAGGCCGCGCACGCGAGTGTAGACCGAGCCGATGCGGTAGCAGCCGCCCAGCAGCGGCGCACCGCAGGTGGTGGCATTGAAGGGCGCGTAGTTCGACAGGTGCGCGCCCAGGTTGGCCACCGTCTCGGCGCTCACGGCCAGCATGCGGCCTTCTTCGTCCAGCGCCATCGAGGCGCAGGTGTGATGGTCGCGCCCCTGCGTGTCGGTGAGGAAGGCCTCGGTGCGGCTGGCCGACCACTTCACCGGCAGGCCCAGCCGGCGGGCGGCCGCCAGCACCAGCACCTGCTCCGGGTAGACGAAGATCTTGGCGCCGAAGCTGCCGCCCACCTGCGGCGTGATGACTTCCAGCGCGCCCGGGTCGATGCCCAGAACGTCGCGCGCGATGACGTCGCGCGTCCAGTGCACGCCCTGCGTGGCCGTGACCAGCACGCTGCGGCCGTGCCGGCTGTCGTGCCAGGCGATGGCGTTGCGCGTTTCCAGCGGCGCGACGACCACGCGGTTGTTGCGCAGGCTCAGGCGCACGACGTGCGCCGCGCTGGCGAAGGCGGCGTCGCTTTTCAGACGATCGCCGAGTTCCCAGTCGAAGCACACGTTGCTCGGCATCCCGGGCCAGACGCGCGGCGCCTGCTCGTCGAGGGCCGCCTGCGCATCGGACACGGCCGGCAGCACGCGATAGCGCACCGCCAGGCGGCTGGCGGCACGCCGCGCCTGCAAGGCGCTGCGTGCGATCACCATCGCCACCGCCTCGCCCTCATGGCGGACCCGCTCGCGAGCCAGCAGGGTGCGCGGCGGATCGGCCCGCTGGCTGCCGTCGCGGTTGGTCACCGGCACGATGCAGGGAATGGGACGCCACTCCGGGGGCAGGTCCGCCGCGGTGACGATCGCTACGACGCCGTCGTGCGCGTGCACGTCGGCATCCACCGACTCGATGAGGGCGCTGGCATGCGGCGAGCGAACGAAGGCCGCGTGCAGGCAACCGGGCGGCAGCAGGTCGTCGGTGTGGCACCACCCCTCGCGTGCCTGCACCAGCCAGGCCGGATCGCGCACGGCGTCCACGTCCGGGTCGAGGTCCATGGGCGGCTGCATGCGCGCGTCAGGCCAGCAGGCGGGAATCGGAGGCGTTCCAGCTCACCTGGACGCGGCTGCCCAGTTCCAGGCCCTGGGTGGCGGTCTGCGCGCTGTTGGGCAGCAGCGCCGAGATGACCTGCCCGCCGTCCACGCGAACCTGGCATTCGATGACGGGACCCAGGTAGGTGAAAAGCGCGACCGTGCCCTCCAGCGCGTTGTGACCGTCCCCACGCGCCTGCCCGGCCGCGGCGACATGGGTGCGCTCGGGGCGAAAGCTCAGGCAGCTGGCCGGCCCGGCGCTACGCTCGGCGCAGGCGAGCAGCGGGCCGCCCTGCACGCGGAACATCCCCGGTCCTTCGATGCTGCCGTCCAGGAAGTTGGACTTGCCCATGAACTCCGCCACGAAGCGGTTGGCCGGGCGCTCGTACAGCTGCGAGGGCGTGCCAACCTGCTCCACGCAACCCTTGTTCATCACCACCAGGCGGTCGGCCATGCTCAGGGCTTCGTCCTGGTCATGGGTGACCAGCAAGGTGGTCAGCCCCAGCTCGCGCTGCAGCTGGCGGATTTCCGCGCGCACTTCGTGGCGCAGGCGCGCATCCAGTGCCGAGAGCGGTTCGTCCAGCAGCAGGACGTCGGGGTTGATGGCCATGGCACGAGCCAATGCCACGCGCTGCTGCTGGCCGCCCGAGAGCTGCTTGGGCAGCCGGTCGGCGAAGCGCTCCAGGCGCACGCGCGCCAGCGACTCCTTCACGCGCCGGCCGATCTCGTCGGCGGCCAGGCCGCGCATTTCCAGGCCGAAGGCCACGTTCTTCTCCACCGTCATGTGCGGGAAGAGCGCGTAGCCCTGGAACACCATGCCGATGTTGCGGCGGTAGGGCGGCACCTGGGTGACGTCGCGCCCGCCCACGTGCACGCGGCCGCTGGTCACGGGCACGAAGCCGGCGAGCATGCGCAGCGTGGTCGTCTTGCCGCAGCCGCTGGGGCCCAGCAGCGCGACCATCTCGCCCTTGGCAATGATCAGGTCGAAGCTGGAGACGGCCTGGAAGCTGCCGTAGCGCTTCTCCACGGCCTGGAAGTTGATGTACGTATCCATGGTGGGGCTTCAGAAGACGCGGCTGAGCTTCACGTAGCGGTCGGACACCACGAGCGCCAGGCCGATGATCAGGATCTGGACCGTGGCCACGGCGGCGATCGTCGGGTCCAGGTTCCATTCGAGGTAGTTGATGACGGCGATCTGCAGCGTGGTGCGGCCCGGGCCGACCAGGAACAGCGACTTCTCCAGGTCGGTGAACGAGACGATGAAGCTGAACAGGGCGCCGGCCACCAGGCCCGGACGCGCCAGAGGAAGCGTCACGCGCCAGAACACCGTCCACGGCCGGGCGCCGAGGTTCATGGCGGCCTCTTCCACGCCTTCGCTCACCGACTGCAGCGACGCCGTCACCAGCCGCACCACCCACGGGATCGTGAGCACGCTGTGCGCCGCGATCAGCCCCGGCAGCGTGGCGGCCAGCTGCACGTCGGTCAGCAGCTCGATCTGGATGAAGTAGATGTAGACCGCGCTGCCTGCCACGATGCCCGGGATGAGCATGGGCGAGAGCAGCAGCGTGCTGATGAAGGCCTTGCCGCGGAAGTTGGCGCGCGCCATGGCCAGCGCGGCGGGCACGCCCACAGCCAGCCCGATGACCGTGGCGCAGAGGCCCACCTGCAGGCTCACGATGAAGCCTTCGCGGAAATCCGAGAGCGACCAGGCGTTGGCATACCAGCGCAGCGTGTAGCCGCTGGGCGGAAAGCCCACGATCTTGTTCTGGAAGAAGCTCACCCAGATGACCGCCACGAGTGGCAGCACCACGAAGCCCAGGGTGCCCCACACCGTGGCGTGGTAGGCCATGCCGCGCAGAGTCGGCGCCTTCATGCGAGGGCCTCCAGCTGCCGCGTGCGGCGGTTCATGAGCCAGGACGACAGCATCGTCAGCACCAGCGTGGTGGCCATCAGCACGAAGGCCAGCGCCGCGCCGAAGGGCCAGTTGTTGGCCTTGGTCACCTGCTCGTAGACCTTGGGCGCCATCATGTGGAAGCTCGGTCCGCCGATCAGCACCGGCGTGGCATATGCGTTCATCGCCAGGATGAAGCACAGCACCGTGCCCACCACCACGCCCGGCATCGCCAGCGGCAGCAGCACCCGCGTGAACACGCGCCAGTGGCCCGCGCCCATGCCCAGCGCTGCTTCCTCGAGCGATGCGGGAATGCTCTCAATCACGCTTTGCAGCGTGATGATCATGAAGGGCAGCAGCACGGAGATGGTGCCGACCAGCACCGCGGTCTCGGTGTAGAGCAGCTTGGCCGGCTCGTCGCGCAGGCCCAGGCCCATGAGGATGGCGTTGGCCACGCCGCGATCGCCCAGCACCACCATCCAGCCGGCCACGCGCACCGCGTTGCCCATCAGCAGCGGCAGGATCACGCCGATCACCAGCAGGCTCTTCAGGCGCGGCGATGCCGTGCGCGCGATGTGGTAGGCCGGCAGGAAGCCCAGCACCAAGCACACCAGCGTGCTCACCACGCCCACGTAGATGGTGCGTGCCAGCACTTCGCGGTAGAAGGGGTCGGCCAGGAACTTGACGTAGTTCTCCAGCGTGAAGGCCTGCACCATGAACTCGCCCGGCACGAACCGGTTGAGGCTGTAGCGGGCCAGCAGCACCAGCGGCGCGACCAGCAGCACCAGTACCGCCAGCACCGATGGGCTGAGCAGCCAGAAGGTGACGCAGCCGCCCGGGCGCAGCAGGTTGCGCGGCGGCGCCCCGGCCGCCTCGAGCGTGGCGACGGCGGAGCTCACCCCTTGATCTCCTTGTTCCACCATTCCAGCCACTGAGGCTGGTTGCGCGCGGCGTACTCGTAGTCGACGTAGTGCAGGCGCTTGCGCTGGTCGGCGGTGAACTGCACGCGCTGCTGCATCTCGGCCGACAGCGCCGCATCGTCGGTGGCCGGCGCGTAGTAGGTCAGCTCGGACAGCGTGCGGGTGGCCGCGGGCGCCAGCATCTCGTTGATGTAGCGGTAGGCCAGGTCCTTGTTGCGCGCGCGCTTGGGAATCACCACGCCGAACTGGATCGCGATGGCGCCTTCGGCCGGGTAGCTGCCGCGCACCGGCAGGCCCTCGGCCTGCCACTGGGCGGCGCGGGCGTTGTAGTTGGCGGAGATCCATACCTCGTCGGCCGCCATCGCCGCCGCCAGCTGCTGGTGCGAGGGATAGATGCGCGGCTGCACCGCCTTCTTCAGCTCCAGCAGCTTGGGGAAGGCCGGCGAGATGTCCTTGAGGGTGCCGCCTGCCACCAGCGAGTAGGCGTACAGGTAGTTGAAGTAGATCTGGTCGATCAGGCCCACGCGGCCGGCGTACTCGGGGCGCAGGAGATCGGCGAAGGAAGTGGGCGGCGTCTTGACCTTGTTGGGGTTGTAGATGAGCACCACGCCGCTGTAGACCCAGGGCACGAAGAAGGGGTTGCGCATGCCTGGCAGCAGGTGCGCGGCATTTGGGATGCGCGCGTAGTCGATCTCTTCCAGCGCGCCCTGCATCTGCAGCTCGAAGGCATCGGCATCGGTGAAGTGCGCGATGTCCACGGTGCCGCGCGGCAGGTTGCGCTCGGCCAGCAGCTTGGTCTTGCGTGCCGGCGCCGAGGCCAGGTCGCGGCGCACGGTGATGCCCTTGCTCTCGAAGGCCGGCGTTTCCAGCGCCTTCATGATGTTGGTGTTCCAATCGCCGCCCCAGTTGGCCACGACCAGTTCGCCCTGCCCTTGCGCCAGGCCCGTGAGCGGCAGCGTGGCACCGGCCAGGCCGGCGCCCGTGCCGGCGGCAAGCTTGAGGAAATCGCGGCGGGATGCGCTCGGACGAAGAAGAGGAACGTGGGTCATTGAAGGCCTCGGTGCGTGTTGGATGGGAAGGACTGTGCGCGGGCGGACTGTCATGCCCTTGTCCAGGATGTGTCTGGGATGTGTCTGGCGACCGGTGGGAACCCTGCCCCGCCGCTGCCGGCCCGCCAGGGGCTTTCAGCGCGGCGCGGTGCCGCCTGCGGCGAGGTGGGCGCGCAACTGCGTGCGGGCGGCCGCCAGCAGTTGCGCCAGCTGCCGGGCAGCCTGCGCGAGCTCGGGCTGCGCATCGGCCTCGCGGGCCTGCGCCAGGCGCCTGGCGGCCTGGCCCAGCGCCACGAAGCCCAGTTGCGGCGCGGTGCCCTGGGCCCGGTGCAGCAGCGTCGGCAGGGCGTCGCTGTCTGCGCCGGCCAGGGCCGACTGCAGCGACTCGAAAAGCGCAAGGGCTGCGCTCGCCCCCACCCGGAAGTGCTGCTCGCCGATGTCGCGCCGCAGTTGCTGCAAAGCCGGGCCTGCGTCTTCCTGCGCCTGCACCGCTTCGTCGTGCACCTGCACGTGCGCCGTGGCAGGGAGCGCGCCGGACTCGCGCGCCGCAACCGCCATGCGCAGCACCTGGTCGAGCGAGCCGATGAACAGCGGCTTTTGCACCACCGCGTCGGCCCCGGCCGCCTGGCAGGCCGAAAGGCTGTCGGGCAGCACGTTGCCGGTGACCACCACGATGGCCAGGCGGGCACAGCCCGGCTCGGCCTGCGCGCGGATGCGCCTGGCGATGTCGACGCCGTTCTCGCCGGGCATCATCAGGTCCAGCAGCAGCGCATCGAGCCGGCCTTCGCGCGCAAGCCGAAGCGCATCGGCGCCGTCGCGGCAGGGCACCGCGGCGTGGCCCAGGCGCTGGACGAAATGCGCCGCGATGCTGCGGCTGAGCTCATCGTCGTCCAGCACACCGACGGCGAAGGCGCGCTCGGAGATGGCGGGCACCAATGCGTCATCCCCTTCGGCTAGCGCTGGCGCCGCTGCGTCCCCGGCCGCCGCGAGCGCGGGCAGCGGAAGGTCGAACCAGAAGCGGCTGCCTCTGCCCAGGGTGCTCTGCACGCCGATGTGGCCCTGCATGGCCAGCACGATCTGCCGCGAGATGGCCAGGCCCAGCCCGGTGCTGTGCGGGTTGTCCGGCGAGGCGCGGGAGAAGAACTCGAACAAGCCCTTCAGGTCCTGCGCGTCGATGCCCATGCCCTCGTCGCTCACCGAATAGCGCAGCAGCTTGCCGTCCACCACGTCCAGCGCTAGCGTGATGGTGCCGCTGCGCGAGTACTTGATGGCGTTGCTGGTCAGGTTGGCCATCACCTGCTGGATGCGCCCGGCGTCGCCCATCACCTGGGCGGGCAGGCCGGCGCCCAGCCGCAGCGCCAACCGCAGGCCGCGCTCGGCCGTTAACACCTCGAACTCGGCGAAGGCGGTTTCCAGGATGCGGTCCGGCGCCATCGGCTGCGCGTGGATGCCCACGCCGGCAGCCTCGTTCTTGAGGTAGTCCAGCAAGTCCGAAAGCACGCGCGTCAGACGGCGGCTGGACTCGAAGAGCAGCTCGGCCTGGTCGCGCTGGCCGCTGGTGCGCGCGTCCAGTGCCAGGATCTGCGCGGCACCCACCAGCCCGTTCAGGCCGTTGCGCACCTCGTGGCTAAACACCGCCAGGAAGCGCGACATCGAACGCGAGGTCTGCTCCGCCGACAGCTTGGCTTCCTGCAGCGCGGCTTCGCGCTCGCGCAGCAGGGTGATGTCTGCCCGGATGCTCGCGATGCCGCCCGAGCGGGTGCGTCGTTCACTCAGCTGAATCCAGCGCCCGTCGGCCAGCCGCTGCTCGAAGAAGCCTACGCCCTGCCGGTGGAAGTCGATGCGCCGGCGCAGCCAGGCTTCCTGCGGCTCATCGAAGAGGAACTGGCCGCGCTCCACCGCCGCGGCGGCGATCTGCCCAAAGCTCACGCCCGGGCGCACCAGGTCGGCGATGGTCGGGTACAGCTGGGCATAGCGCGGGTTGGCGATCAGCAGGCGGTCTTCGTCGTCGTACAGCACGAAGGCCTCGGGCAACGCATCGATGCCCTCTTCCAGTTGGCGTGCGCGCCGTGCCGATTCCTCCAGCCTGCGTTGTTGGCGCGAGCTGTCGACCAGCACGCCACAACCTTCGCCGGTGCGCAGGAAAGTGAGTTGGCGCCGTCCCAAATGCACAGCAAGCGTGGGCGTCTTCGATGCCGGATCCCCCGGATCGTCCAACCACTGGCGCAGCGCAGCATTGAGCCGTGCCAACGGCAGCTCGCGAAGACGCCGGCGCGAAGGCACCCTAGAAAGCGGCCCCTCGATGCGCAGCCTTTGCGAGCCACGCACCAGCGACCAGTCGAACAGGGCTGGGTTGTCGGCCCGCCCGCTCATGAACGTTGCCCGGAGTCCGATTGGAGCGGGCGAAGCTCCAGCCGATAGCCCACCCCCTGCACCGTCACGATGAGTCGCGAATGGTCGCATTCCTCGGAGAGCTTGCGGCGCAGCCGGCTGACCAGCGTGTCGATGGCGCGATCGGATTCCGGCTCTTCCGACGAGCTGATCGCATCGATGATCTGTGCCCGCGTGAAGACCCGCCCGGCGCCGTGCAGGAGGAACACGAGCGTGTCGAACTCGACGCGCGTGAGCTTGCACTGCGCATCGGTGTCGATCGAGCGAACCGTTCGATCGCCCAGGTCGACGCGCCAGCGCCCCAGTTCGAAAACCGTGGGCTGCGAGGGGTGCGAGGCATGGCGCCGGATGAGGTTCAGTACCCGGTGCCGCAGCTCCCGCGGGTCGAAGGGTTTGACCAGGATGTCGGCGGCCCCCAGCTCGAACGCGATCAGGCGCGTATCGATCTCAGCGCGCGCCGTTACCACCATGATCGGCGTGGCGGTGCGCCCCCGCAGCTTGCGCATGAGCGCAAGTCCGTCCTCGTCCGGCAGGCCGAGGTCCAGCAGCACCAGGCTGAAAGACTGCCTGGCCACGCGCTCGAGCAAGCCGTGGGCGCTCGACACCACGTCCACTCGCAATCCTTCCGACTGCAGATACCCCGACATGATCGAGCTGACGGTGAGGTCGTCTTCCACGATGAGGATGGGATGCGGCATAAGGTTGCAGGAGTTGGGTGACCTTCGGGAAGAAGTAATTCGGCACGACTTTCTTCGCGCCTCGATTTTGTTTGTTTGGTTATAGAGGGATGCTAAGAGTACGACGCCCCAAGATGCTCGTCTTGCGTCTCAAACCGTCTCACATAGTCCCAGCAAAGGACTTCCGCCCTGAAATTTGCCTCGCTAGGACGCTTGACGCACAATTTGTCGCAATGCAACATCCTGGCGGATTCGCGGCCCGCAGGCCGGCCTTCCTGCGCATGGCGTTGATGGCAGCGCTAGCGTGGACCGGCGCCGCAATGGCCCAGGCCACCGCTGGCGGCACGATCACGCTCGTGGTGCCGTACCCGCCCGGCGGCGTCTCCGATGTCCTCGCCCGGGGCGTCGCGCCGGCTCTGGCCGATGCCGTGGGCCGTCCCGTGGTGGTGGAGAACATCACCGGTGCAAGCGGTTCGATCGGCGCCGCCCGGATGCTGCAGGGCCCGCCCGACGGTTCACGCATCCTGGTGGGCTCGGCCACCGAGACGGTGCTGGCGCCGCTGACCATCAAGTCGCTCAGGTACCAGGCCACCGATTTCAGGCTGCTCGCGCTGATCTACAGCGCACCCATGGCCCTGTATGCCCGGCCGGATCTGGATGCGCGCTCGGTGGACGAGCTGGCCGCGCTGGCCACCCGCCGCGCCGCCAGGCCGCTGAGCTACGGCAGCCCGGGCACGGGCTCGCTCTACCACCTCGAGATGGAGAAGCTGCGCACCACGCTGGGCATCGAGGCCCTGCATGTTCCCTACCGCGGTGGCGCGCCCATGCTGCAGGACCTGATGGCCGGCGTCATCGACTTCACGCTGCTGCCGCAGGACAACGTGCTGGGCGCCATGGTCGACGGCGGCAAGCTGCGCATGCTGGGCGTGACGGCCGACCACCGCAGCGCACGCCGCGCGGATGTCCCGACGCTGGACGAGAGCCTGCGCGCGCGGGGCTTCGGTCATCCGACCGTGTGGGTCGGTCTGTTCGTGCCGCAGGCCATGCCCGATGCGTCGACCGCGCAGCTGCATCGCACGCTCGTGCAGGTGCTCGCGCAGTCGCAGACGCGCCTGGCGCTGGAGGCCACCGGCGGGACGGTGCCGGCGGCCATGAATCTCGTGCAGGTGCAGGCTTTCTATGCGCAGGAAGTCCGCAGCCTGCAGGACATGGCCAGGTCGGCGGATGTGCAGCCCAACTGAGCAGCCCTTCGCCGCGAACCGCCGGGGCCGGGAGACGTGCCATGGCGCATGACGGCGCATTCACCGGCCCGCCGCACATCCACTTCGACTCGCGCGCCATGCAGCCGGAGCAGGCCGCTGAGTTCTGGCGCGACTCGCTCTCGCGCAGCTGGGAGATGGACATCGAAGCGCACCACGCGCCCGCCTTCCAGGCCGAAGTCTCCATGTGGAGGCTGGACACCCTCATCGTGGGAACCAGCATCTTCGGCCCCATGCAGACGCGGATGCGGCGCGAGGCGAACATCCGCCGCGACCAGCTGGACCACTACCGGCTGATCCTGTTGCGCGAGGGACAGTTCCATTGCGATGCCGCCGGACAGGAAGTGTCGCTGACCCCAGGGCGCTTCGTGCTCACCGACATGGCCCGGCCGGAGTCCAACGCCTCCTGCTGCAGCAGCACGATCCTCTACATCCCGCGCGACCTGCTGGAACGGGCCCTGCCGCGGCCGGTGCGGCTGCACGGCGCGTCTCCCGCCGACGCATGCGCCGGCCTGCTGGCCCACCACCTCTCGGCGCTGGTCCAGGGCCTTCCCGGGATATCGGGCGCCGAGGCGCCCCATCTCATGCAGGCCACGGTGAGCCTGCTGGCGGCCAGCCTGGCGCAGAGCCCGGACAACCTCGAGGCGGCGCGCCCGGCCATCGAGTCGGTGCTGCTGCGGCGCGCGCGCCAGCACATCGAGCAGAACCTGGCCGACGAGAACCTGGGCACCGACGCGATCTGCGCGCAGTTGCGCATCTCGCGCTCGGGCCTGTACCGGCTGTTCGCGGGATTGGGCGGCGTGGCGGAGTACATCAAGGAGCGCCGGCTGGCGCGCGTGCACGGCATCCTGAGCGGCACGCACGAGCGCCAGAACATCGCCCGGCTGGCACAGGATCACGGATTCAAGAGCGCCAGCCACTTCAGCCGCGCCTTCCGCCAGCAGTTCGGCTACAGCCCCAGTGACGCGGCGAGCCAGAGTCCGCCAACCGCGAACCCGAAGATCGAGGCGCCTTCCGCAAGCCGCTTCGACCGATGGCTGGGAACGCTGTCCGATCGCAGCCATGTCGGTGACTGAATACAGTCAGTGAGCATAGGACCCAAAAGCCCTTTCGTAACTTGTCGACCTATGAGGCGCTAAACGCTCTTGCGACAGCACGGGCACCGGGTCCTTGCGTATCGGCAGCGACATTCCGCGGATGGGCTCAACTTCGCCCTCAGGGCTGCGAAGTCCGAATATGCGTCGCCCGACGAAACTCGATGCGTTGGGATCGCGAGGCGCTTTTTTGGAATGAAGCGTGAATCAGTATTCATTCTTATTTTCTACGATCTGCGCCAGCTGCATTAGGTAGTCGCTACCCGAAATCCACAACCTGATATTCCAAATGACGCCTTCCGCAATAGGACCGCGCGCCCGTTACTAAGCACGTCGCCATCGTCGGCGCTGGCATAGGCGGCCTCAGCGTTGCTCAGCGCTGGCCGCTGCGCGGGCCCAGCGTCACCGCATAGTGGTCTAGCAGGTCCGACCGCACGCGCTTCTCGCTTCGGGCGCTCTTCAGCGCCGGGTAGTGCCCGGCCGTCACCACCGCGCCGCCGAGCGTCCACCGGCTGACTTCGATCAGGTGGTCCGCCGGCGGCGGCTGGTGGGGGTTCGGCATCGAACAGACCCGCCATGTCGGCCTGCCAATGCCCGAAGCGATCAGCCGGCGGCAGCGCGCGGTTGGAGTAGTCCGCGCGCGGAACTGCCGCACGAAGGCTTTCGATGGGGCGGTCCCGCGCGCCGGCGGTCGGCGCGGTGGTTTCGGTGGTCATGCGAGGGCTCGATCCGGTCATGCCTTGCTCCAGGAGATGGATGCGGCACACACACAGGCGCGCTTGCGTCGGCGCAACTGTCGTGGCCCGCGCTCCTGCGAACAAATATTCGTTGGGTATGCGGCCATAAGCGCGGGATCTACCTCGCCGCGGCCGTCACTCGCCCTTGATCCCGGCGTCGCTCACGAGCTTCCTGTACATCGCCGCCTCCTCGCGCAGCGTCCTGGAGAACTCCGCGGCGTTCGAGCCCACCGGGACCACGCCGCGCTCGCGCAGCTTGGCCTCGGTGTCGGGCAGGCGCAGGTAGGCCTGGATCTCCTTCGACAGCTTGTCGACGATGGCCTGCGGCGTGCCCGCGGGCGCCATCACGCCGTGCCAGGGGTTCATCTCGAAGCCCTTGACCGTCTGGCCGATGGGCGGGAGATCCGGCGCGAAGAAGGCGGGCTTCGCGGTCGACACGCCCAGCGCGCGCAGCTTGCCCGACTGCACCTGCGGCCACGAGGTCGCGGCCGCGTCCATGGACGCATCCACCTGGCCGCCGATCAGGTCGGTGAGCATCGGGGCCGAGCCCTTGTAGGGCACGTGGACCATCGAGGTGCCGGTCTTCTGCAGGAACAGCTCCATGCCGATGTGCAGCGCCGAGCCCGCGCCCGAGGAGCCGTAGGTGAGCTTGCCGGGGTTGGCCTTGAGGTAGGCGATGAACTCCGGCAGCGTCTGGGCCGGCACCTTCTGCGGATTGACCACCAGGATCAGCGGCGTGATGCCCACCATCGAGATCGCGGCGAAGTCCTTCACCGGATCGTAGGGAAAGGCCTCGGGCCGCACGGCCGGGTTGATGGCGTTGGCGGCCACGTTGCCCATGCCGATGGTGTAGCCGTCGGGCGCGGCCTTCGCGACCACCGCCATGCCCACGCTCGAGCCTGCGCCGGGCCGGTTGTCGACCACCACGGGCTGGCCCCATTTGGTCTGCAGGTGCTCGGCGATCATGCGCGCCATCGCGTCGGCGGCGCCGCCGGCCGGCACCGGCACGATGAACTTGATGGGCTTGGACGGGTACGCCGCCTGGGCCTGGGCCTGGGCCTGGCCCGGCGCCGGCAGCAATGCGCAGCAGGCCAGCGCCGCGCCCAGGAAGGCGCGCTTGGTGGGGGTGGAAAGGGTCATGGCGTGTTGTCTCCGCGAGTCGTGGTGATGGGCGTGGATTCCGCTTGCCGGAACCCGGTGATGTAGCGGCCGGCAGTGCGCTGCGAGTGAGCGGCGAGCAGGCCCGGACGACGTGCGCCGCCGGTAGGCGCGCAAGGTCTCATCCAAAGAAACTTTCGGGACGCGCATGCGGCCTTCACGGCCTCATGGTTATTGGGCGCGACCGAGCATGGGCGCGCCCTGACGGAGCGCTCGATGTCGAGCGACCGGTTCGGGACACGGAGGCTCCCATGCGACTTCTCCCGGCCCTCGGGGCTGCCATCGGCACCCTGGCTCTGTCGTCCGTCCATGCCCAGTCCTACCTCGAGATTGACGGCCTCGGCGCCAAGGCACCGCCCGTGGCCCGCTACACGGCGGCCCAGCGCGTGGAAGCCGCCGACTCCCGGCTGCAGCAAGGCAGCACGGCCGCGCGCAGGCTGTACGGCAGCGACCTTCATGCGCCGGTCCCGGTGGTGACGGCCACGGCCGCCGAACGCCGGGCGGCCGCACAGGCACGCTGGAACGAAATCAGCGCGCTCAACAAGGCTGGCCTCCTTCCGCTGTCCAGCGACCTGGACTACCCGCCGGGTGCATCCGGGGTGCCGCGCACAACGCGCTGATCCGTTCTTGAAGATTCATCGGCCGGCTCCGGCGGCCGCCCAGGCGGCCAGGGCCGCGCGGGCGCGCCGCGCCAGTTCGTCGCGGGCGATGCCCGGCGTGTAGAGCGAGCCGCCCAGGCCGGCGCCGCAGGCCCCGGCCCGGCGGAACGCCGCGAGGTTGTCCGCGTCGACGCCACCCACCGCAAAGAGCTCGACGCCCACGGGCAGCACCGCGCGCCAGGCCTTGAAGCTGGCGGGCGCCAGCACGTCGGCCGGAAAGAGCTTCAGCCCGTGCGCACCCGCGGCCAGGGCCTCGAAGGCTTCCGACACGGTGGCCACGCCCGGCATGGCGTACAGGCCGCGCGACACCGCCCGGCGGATCACCTCGACGTTGCGGTTGGGCGCGAGCGCGATGCGCGCGCCAGCATCGGCCACCGCATCCACCTGTGCCGCATCGAGCACGGTGCCGGCGCCGACCAGCGCCTCGCCGTCAAGGTGCCGCGCGAGCATTCCGATGCTGGCGAGCGGATCGGGCGAATTGAGCGGCACCTCCAGCGTGCGGATGCCCGCCTCGACCAGCGTGTCGGCCACGCCGACGCATTCCTGCGGCCGGATGCCGCGCAGAATGGCCACCACCGGATGCGCCAGCAGGTGCTGCCGCGTCGCCGCGAGCGCCGCGTCGTTCATGTCAGCAGCCTGGCCGCCTGCGCCACCAGCCACAGGCCGCGCGTGGTCGCGTCCTCGCGCGCGCGCCGGGCGCCCAGGCCCGCCACCTCGAGCGCCGCGGCGTAGCGGTCGCACAGGTCGTCGTCGCCGATCAGCGTGATCTCGCTGCTGCCGGGCATCGGTTGGCGGTGCGCGAAGGCGCCGGCGATCTCGATGCCGATGAGCAGGCCCGAGAGGTAGTCCGGCAGGCCTTCCGGCGGCACGGTGCCCATGAGGCCGGCCGTGCGCGCGGCGAAGATGACGTGCGTGGCCAGCGCATGGCCGGCCAGGCCTTCCTTCACGCCGGCGACGAAGTGCTGCGGATGCGACTCGCCGAACTTCATCAGCCGGCCCAGGATGCCGTGCTTGGTCAGCAGGCCGTAGAGCTCGCCGGTCATGAAGGTCTGGAAGCGCTTGACGCTGCCGCCTTCGCCCACCCAGGCCCACTTGCTGTGGGTGCCGGGCAGCAGCGCGCAGGCGCCCGGGGCCAGGTCGGCGCCCCAGATCTGCGTTTCCTCGCCGCGCATCACGTCGTGGCGGCCGCCTTCGTGCTGCGCGCGCAGGCCCGGCACGATGTGCAGCGTGCGCGGGCCGGCCTCGCCGTCGCCGGCCACTTCCACCTGCGTGAGCTGCGCCGCCACCTGCCCAATGGAGGCCGGGCACGGCACGTAGGCGGCTTCCTTCCAGCCCTGGCGGCTGCCGATCATGCCGCTGGCCACCAGCGGCGCGTCCAGGGTCTGCATCCAGTCGCCGGCCACGGCGCGCAACTGCTGCGCGAAGCGGCCCTCCTGCACGGCCATGATGCCGCCGGGCGCGCTGCGCGTCTCGATGACGGCGCCTTCGCCGTCCAGCAGCGACGCGCGCAGGTTGGAGGTGCCCCAGTCGATGGCGATGAGGCGGGCTTTCGTGTTGTCGTTCATTCTTTGCTCAGGTCTTCAATAGGCGGGCTTGGTGGAGAACCAGCCCGGGCGTGCGCGGTCCAGGTACGGGTCCTGGATCACGGTGGTCTGGCGCGCGGCGATGCGTTCGAAGTCGGGCTCCACGCCCAGGCCGGGGCCGGTGGGCAGCGCGAAGGCGCCTTCCTCGATGCAGGGCGGGCGCAGCACGATGTCGTCCAGCAGGTAGGCGCGCTCGGAGTCGATGGAGATCGACATGTTCGGAATGCTGGCCGCCAGGTGCACGTAGGCGGACTGCGAGAAGCCCAGCTCGCCGCCGCTGTGCAGCGTGACGGGGATGCCCGCCGCCTCGGCGATGGCCGCGGCCTTGATCGTCTGCCACAGGCCGCCGATCTCGTGTGGGTCCAGCAGGATCACGTCGGCGGCGCCGGCGCGCACGATGTTGCCCACGTCGGCCAGCGTGTAGGCCGACTCGTCCAGCGCCACCGGCACCGGCTGCGCGCGGCGCAGGTGCGCATGGCCCTCCAGGTCGTCCAGCTCCAGCGGCTGTTCGACGTACTGCAGGTCGTAGCCGCGTAGTTTCTCCAGCATGCGGCGTGCGGTGCCGGGCGTCCAGGCGCTGTTCACGTCGGCACGCAGCGCATGGCTGCCGCACACGGTGCGCACTGCCTCCACGTTCGTGAGGTCGCTGGCCTCCGTCATGCCGATCTTGACCTTGAAGCTGCGGTAGCCGGCGTCGAGGAAGCGTCGGGTCGAATCGGCGAGCGCCTTCGCGTCGGTGCCGAAGAGGTAGGCCGACACCTCGACCTGCCGGCGGAACGCGCCACCCCACAGCGCATGAAGCGGCTCGCGCAGCTGGCGGCCGCGCGCGTCCCACATGGCCATCTCGACGGCGGCCATCGCCATCACGACAGCGCGCTTGTGGTGGTAGTAGCCGGCGCCCAGCACGTGGCGGGTGAAGGCTTCCACGTCGCGCGCGGTGTGCGACAGCGCGATCGGCTGAACCGTCTTCACCAGCACCGGCTCGATGAATTCCAGCAGGCAGATGGTCTCGCCGTAGCCCTTGGTGCCGTCGGCCAGCGTGATCTCCACCACCAGCCGCGTGGCGGCCGGGCGGCTGCCCGAACCCCAGGCCAACGGCTGCCTGAAGGGCATGGCCACACGCCAGTGCCGGAAGCCCACGATGCGGGCCAGATCGTCCTGCATGGCCGCGTTCATGCGCGCACCTTCCGGCGAACGAACTGGAACACGTCCCGGGCCGGCTCGATGCCCAGCCCCGGCCCTTCGGGCAGCACGAAGTGCGCGGCCTCGCAGCGCATGGTGGTCTTCACGTACTTCAGGTTGCGGTCGAAGATCGAGTGCTGGTACTCGTGCATCGCGCAGTTGGGCAGCGCCGCGGCGGCATGCAGGCTGGCGGCCTGGAAGACGCCCAGCCCGATGCTGGCATGCGGGATCACCTGCATGTGGAAGGCGTTGGCCATGCGGCCGATCTGCATGAACTGGCTCAGGCCGATGTGGCCCATCTCCGGCTGCACGATGGACATGGAGCGCCGCTCCATGCGCGGCCGGTACTCGTACACGGTGCGCCATTCCTCGCCCAGGGCCAGCGGCACGCGGATGCTGGCGCCCACGTGGGCCTGGCCCTCGATGTCCTCGGGCTGGCACGGGGCCTCGATGAACCAGGGGTTGAAGGGCATCAGCCGGTCGGCCAGCTGGATCGCCTCCTGCGCGCTGAACTTCCAGTGCAGGTCCACGGCGATGCGGGCCTGGGGGCCGAGGCCCTCGCGCAGCGCACGCATCTCCTCGACGATGCCGTCGAAGGACACGGCCGAATGGAACTTGAAGGCATCGAAGCCCTGGGCCGCGAAGCGGCGCGCCGTCTCCACGCGCCCTTCCATGGTCGCGCCAGGCACGCCGGACACGTAGCAGGGAATGCGCTCGCGCCGCTGGCCACCCAGGAGCTTGACCACCGGCTGGCCCACGAGCTTGCCGAACAGGTCCCACAGCGCGATGTCCAGGCCTGCGATGGCGTCCACGTAGAAGCCGCCGAAGAAGCCGCGCACGCGCATCAGGTCGTACAGGTCTTCCTGGATCACCACCGGATCGCGCGGATCGCGGCCCGTCACCACCGGGCCGAGCACGTCGTCGATGATGCTGGTCACTGCGTCGGGCGCGATGATCCCGTAGGTCTCCCCCCAGCCCACCGTGCCGTCCTCGGCCGTGACCTTGATGAGCACCGACATGTCGGTGCTCGGGTAGATCGCGCGGTTGCCCTGGCGCACCAGGTAGCCGCGCTCGTTGATGCGCTCGCCCGGACCGAGCGGCCCCAGGTAGGGCACCTCGCGCGGGATGGAGATGATGAAGGACTCGACGCTGCGGATCGTCGGGAACGCGCTCATGGGTGTTCTCCTGTCACAGCCGGCGGCCGCCGGCCTGGAAGAGATGGGCCTGCGCGGGGTCGAAGGCCAGGCCGACGTGGGCACCGGCGCCCACCTTGGAGTCACCGCCCACCTTGGCGATCACGTTCTGGCCGGCGGCCTTCACGTGGAAGTAGGTCTCGCCGCCCAGGCGCTCGACCACCCTCACCTCGCCGCGCAGGCTGGCCTCGTTCGGCGCCACCACCGCCAGGTGTTCGGGGCGGATGCCGAAGCTCAGCGCCGTGCCCGCCTCCACCGCCGTGCCGCAGGGCGCCGTGACGCGCATGCCGTCGGCCAGCGCTACTTCCAGGCCCGCGCCCGCGTGCGCCAGCGGCTGGGCCGGCAGCAGGTTCATCTTGGGCGAGCCGATGAAGCCGGCCACGAACTCGTTGGCGGGCTTCGTGTACAGGTCCAGCGGCGCGCCCACCTGCTCGATGCGGCCGTCGCGCAGCACCACGATCTTGTCGGCCAGCGTCATGGCCTCCACCTGGTCGTGCGTGACGTAGATGACGGTCTTGTTCAGCTGCGTCTTGATGTTGGCCAGCTCCACGCGCATCTCCACGCGCAGGGCGGCGTCCAGGTTCGACAGCGGCTCGTCGAAGAGGAAGAGGCGCGGCTCGCGCACGATGGCACGGCCGATGGCCACCCGCTGGCGCTGCCCGCCCGAGAGGTCGCGCGGACGGCGGCCCAGCAGGTGCTCGATCTGCAGGGTGCGCGCCGCGGCCTTGACCTTGCGCTCGATCTGCGCCGGATCGGTCTTGGCGATCTTCAGGCCAAAGCCCATGTTCTGCTGAACCGTCATGTGCGGGTACAGGGCGTACGACTGGAACACCATCGCGATGCCGCGCCGGGCCGGCTGGTGGTCGGTGACGTCGTCGCGGTCGATCAGGATGCTGCCGTCGCTGCATTCCTCCAGCCCCGCGATCATGCGCAGCAGCGTGGACTTGCCGCAGCCCGAGGGGCCGACGAAGACGCAGAACTCGCCGTCCTCGACCTTCAGGTCGATGCCGCGGATGATGTGCGCGTCGTCGAAGCGCTTGTCGACCTGACGGAGTTCAAGCTGCGCCATGGGCCGCCTCCTCGACTTCGCGAACGCCGTCGATCACGCGCTGGGGCAGCAGCAGGTCGCTCATGTCCTGCATGAAGGCGTCCACGTCTTCGCGGTCGCGCGCGTCCAGCAGCGGGCCGGCCATGCGCTGGCCTTCGTGCGCGATCAGGCCGCGCTTCTTCAGCACGTACTTGGTCAGCGACCAGCGGAACACCGCCTGGATGTTGAGCACCGGCAGCATGCGCGTGAACAGGCGCCGCACCGAATCGGCGTCGCCCGCGCGGTGCGCGGCGAAGAGCGCCACGTGCACCTCGGCCAGCTCGATGGCGGGCATGGTGCCGCAGGCGCCGCGGCGCAGCTCGTCGGTGATGTAGCGGCCCCCTGCCCCGCCCAGCACGCCGATCAGCGTGGCGGGCGCCTGCGCGCGGATGGCGCTCAGGCGCTGGCCGCTGGGCAGGGTTTCTTCCTTCACGTAGCGCACGGCCGGCACGGCCTTGAGGATCTCGACGATGGCCTCGGGCTCCAGACCGGCACCGACCGGCGCCGGCACGTTCTGCAGCATCAGCGGCACACCGGGCACGGCCTGCGCGATCAGGCCCAGGCGCTTGATCTGGCCGGCCACGCTGTCGATGTCCGGCGGCGCGGCCACCATCAGCGCGGCGGCGCCGGCCTGCGCCGCGTTCTGGGCCAGGCGCAGCACGGCGGCGCTGTCGCCGGCGGAGATGCCGATCACCACCGGCACCGCGCCGGCCACTTCGTCGAGCAGCGCGCGGCTGGCGGTGATGCGCTCCTGCTCGCTCAGCTTGGCGAACTCGCTGGCAACGCCCGGGTAGGTCATGCCGTCCACGCGGCAGGCGACGAGGTAGCGCGCCAGCCGGCGCAGCGAGGCCAGGTCGACCTGGCCGTCGGCGTCGAAGGGCGTGGGCAGCACGGGAAACACGCCCGTGATGGAGGAGGAAGAGAAAGCTTGGGTCATGCGTCAGTCGTTCGTTCGTCGGTTCAGTCGTTGGAGAGCGCGACGGGCTTGCGGCCCCACCACGCGCGGATCTTGGGAGAGATGAGTGCCGAGGGCGCCAGCGAGGTCAGGCCGCCGTCCACCGGCAGGTCGATGCCGCTCACGAAGGCCGATTCGTCGCTGGCCAGGTAGACTGCGGCATGGGCCACGTCCTGCGGCTCGCCCACGCGGCCCACCGGGTAGGCCTCGGTGTCCAGGCGCAGGTCGGCGGCCGAGCGGCCGGCCCGCGTGTTCGGGGTCATGATCAAACCCGGCGAGATCGCGTTGCAGCGAATGCCGTGCGGGCCGTACTCCACCGCGATCTGCTTGGTGAGCGCGCGCACCCCGCCCTTGGCCGCGGTGTAGGCCGCGAGGTTGGGGTTGGCCACGATCTGGTTGACCGAGGCCAGGTTGACGATGCTGCCGCGGCCGGCCTGCATCATGTGCGGCAGCACCGCGCGGCAGGCGCGGAACACCGAAGAGAGCGCCATGTCGATGGTGCCGTCCCACTGCGCGTCGTTGCAGTCGTGCACCGGGCGCTCGGTGTAGGCCACCGCGTTGTTCACCAGGATGTCGATGCGCCCGAAGCGCGCGGCGGCGCGCTCCACCGTGGCGATGATGGCGGCGCGGTCGCTCACGTCGACCGTCTCCACCACCTGCTCGGGCAGGCGCCGGCCCAGCTCGAAGGCCAGCTCGGCGTCGCGCTCCAGCGCCACCACGCGGCAGCCCTGCGCGGCGAATGCCAGGGCGATCGCCTCGCCGATGCCGCGGCCGGCGCCGGTGACGATGGCCACCTTGTCCTTGAGACGGGTCATGACTTCACCGCCCCGGCCGTCAGGCCCTGGATGAAGAAGCGCTGCAGGAAGGCGAAGCCGACCACCACCGGCAGCGAGCTCACGATGGAGGCCGCCATCGCGCCGCCCCAGTCGCTCTTGCTCTCGCCCACGTAGCTCAGCAGCAGGCCGGGGCCCACGGTGCGCAGCTGCGGGTCGGTGATGAGGGTGAGCGAGAACAGCAGGTCGTTCCAGGCCCACATGAAGGAGTACAGGCCCACCGTCACCAGCGCCGGCATGGCCAGAGGCAGCACGATGCGGTGCAGGATGTACAGCTCGCCCGCGCCGTCGGCGCGCGCCGCCTCGATGATTTCCGTGGGGATGTTCACGAAGTAGCTGTAGAGCATGTAGGTGCCGCTGGGCAGCGCCAGGATGATGTAGGCAACCACCAGGCCCAGTCGCGTGTTCAGCACGCCCGCCCACTGCAGGATCGGGTAGAGGCTGATCAGCATCATCGCGAAGGGGAACATCTGCGCCGAGAGCATCAGGAACATCAGCGGCTTGCGTCCGCGGTAGCGGAACTTGGCGAAACTGTAGGCCGCATAAGTGGCCAGCACCACCGTCAGGATGGCGCCGCCGCCGGCGGTGATCAGGCTGTTCTTCAACTGCTCGATGAGTTCGCCGCGGCTCCACAGGCTGCTGAAGTTCGCCAGCGTGGACGCATGCGGCCACAGCGTGGGAATGCGCACGAAGACCTCGCCTTCGGGCTTAATGGCCGTCAGGCCCATCCACGCCAGCGGCAGGAACAGGAAACCCGCGATCACCGCGAAGCCGGACCAGAAGACGAGGCGCGCTCGCCATGTCAGGAGTTGGAGCATGGAAATCAGGCCTCGCGCTTGAAGAGGATGCGCAGGTAGAACACGGTGGGAATGGCGATGGTGATGAACCACAGCACGCCGACGGCGCAGGCGGTGCCCATGTCCCAGTTCTGGAAGGCCTGTTTGTAGACCTCCACCGAGAGCATGGTGGTCGACTTGATCGGCCCGCCCTGCGTGAGCGCGTAGATCACGTCGAAGGCCTGCAGGTTGCCCATGGCGCCCAGGATGGTGACGATGATCATGGTGGGCGCCAGGTGCGGCAGCACCACGTAGCGCAGCACGCCGGTGTTCTCGCAGCCGTCCACGCGGGCGGCGTCGACCTGGTCCTGCGACACGCCCTGCAGGCCCGCCAGGAAGAAGGCCATGAAAAGCGGCACCGACAGCCAGGCCTTGGTGACGATCACCGCCGCCATCGCGCCGCCGCTCTCGGCCAGCCAGGTGATGGGCTCGCGGATCAGGCCCAGCTGCAGCAGGATCGCGTTGAGCACGCCGTACTGGCCGTTGAAGATCCAGGCCGCCAGGAAGGCCGTGACCGTGGTGGGCAGTACCCAGGGCAACAGCGAGGCCGCGCGCACGAAGCCGCGGCCCTTGAAGCGCTGGTTGAGCATCAGCGCCCAGGCCAGCCCCAGCACGAAGGTCAGAGCCGTCGTGGCCACCACGAAGATGGCGGTGTTGATCCACACGACGCCGGTGTCGCCGTCGGCCAGCAGCCGCCTGAAGTTCTCCAGCCCGACGAAGGCGGGCTTGTCCATGTCGATGGTGAACTTGTAGAGCGAGAGCCGCAGCGATTCCAGGAAGGGAAAGAGGATGACTGCGATGAAGGCGATCAGCGTGGGCGCCACCAGCAGCAGGCCGGCGCGCCGCTCGTGGCGCTTGAGGCGCCCGGCGCGCCGGCGCGGCGCCGGCTCGATGGCCGGCGGCACGGCCGGCACGGAGGTGGTGGTGTTCACGCCTTGGGTGCCTCGGCGAGCTTGGCCTCGAGGCGCCTGGCCATGTTCTCGATGGCCGCCTGGGCGCTCTTCTGGCCCAGCAGCGCGCCCTGCACTTCCTCGCCCACGATGGTGGTGAGGTCGGCGGAGTTGGGCCACATTGCCGTCTCGTCCAGCTGGGCCGAGCGTGCGGCGTGCGACCAGGTGCTGACGTACGGGTCCTGCGCGAGCTGGGCCAGCGCGCTGTTGGTGACCGGGAACAGGCCCAGCTCGTTGAAGAGCTTGAGCTGGTTCGCGTCGTCCAGCGCGAGGTGGTCCATCAGGCGGTAGGCCGGCGCCTTCGGGTCCATCGAGGTCTTTCCGGCGCCGAAGTTGGCGAGGATGTGGCCCCAGGCGATGGACTGCGGCGCGTCGCCCTTGCGCAGCACCGGCGTGGCCATGGCCAGCACGTTGACGTCGAACTCGGCGCCCTTGCCCGAGTTGTTGCGCGCGAAGGCGCGGGCCAGCGGCGCGTCCTGGTAGAAGGCGGTGGCGCCTTGCACGAACATGCGGCGCGCATCGGGACGGTCGATGTCCTTGGCGGCCAGGCCGTCCTTGACCAGGTCGGTCATGAAGCCCAGTGCGCGCACGCCGGCGGCGCTGTTCACCGCCACCTTGCCCTGCGCGTCGAACAGGCGCCCGCCGAAGGTCCAGAGCCAGGCCTGGAAGTCGGGGCTCATGGTGTTGTTGTTCTTGGTGGCCATGGCGTAGGGGACGCTCGCCGGGTTGGCCTTCTTCACCGCCTTGAGCGTTTCCAGGAAGGCGTCGACGGTGGCGGGCAGCGTGGCCACGCCAACGTCCTTCAGCACCTTGGCGTTGGCCACCATGCCGATGGAGGCCGCCGTCCAGGGCATGCCCAGCTGCTTGCCGCGGTACTGCCCCAGGCGCAGCACGCCCGGGTCGATGCGCTTGGCCAAGGTGCCCTTGCCGTAGACCTGGTCCAGGTCAACCAGCCGGCCGCCCGAGGCGAACTGCGGCAGCCAGCGCTCGTTGAGCTGCACCACGTCCACCGCCTGGCCTGAGCGCAGGCGTAAAAGCGTGTTCTGCTGCACCTGGCCCCAGGGGAAGCCGACCACGTCCAGCTTCACGTCCGGGTTGGCCTTGCGGAAGGACTCGAACATGGCCGTGAGGGTCGGCTTGCTGGCGGCTTCGTCCTGCGACCAGCCGATGTAGGCGAGCGTCTTGCTCTGGGCCCAGGCGGGTAGGCTGCCGAGCATGGAGGCGGCGGCCAGGGATTGCGTGAAGTGGCGACGGTTGATCATGCTTCGAGGTCTCCTTTGTGTTCCAATCATCGGAACTATATGACGAGGCGGACTTTATGGTTCGGAATTGTTCCATCCAATGGTAGTTTCCCTAGCCGGAGTGATTCGGCGAGCGCGAAAAATGAAACCAATCGCCTGTAGACTGGCTTTTGGCGTGCATTGGCGCGCGCACTCAGTCGCCCATGGAAGCTCAAGACAACAAAAACCAGGAGGCGGAAGCCTCGGCCGCCGGCGGTGTCGGCGTGCTTGAAAAGGCCATGGGCCTGCTCAACATCGTCTCGGCCGCGCCGGTGCCGATGACCTTCACCGAACTGCTGCGCAGCGCCGGCCTGCCCAAGGCCACGCTGCACCGCATGCTGGGCACCCTCACCCGCGAGGGGCTGCTGCGTCGCGACAACTACACCAAGACATTTCGCCTGGGCTTCCGGCTGCTGCAACTGGCGCACGAGGTCTGGAGCGACTTCGACTTGCGCCTGGCGGCCAAGGACGAAATGATTGCGCTGCGAGACGAGACCGGCGAGTCGGTGCTGCTGGTGGGCCTGGACGGCGACCACGTGGTGCTGGTGGCCAGCGAAGAGGCCGGACGCGACCTGCCCATGCGCCTGGCTTCCAAGGTGGGGTTTCGGATGCCGGTGCACGCGACGGCCGGCGGCAAAGCCATCGCCGCCTACATGGATCCGCAGCGGCGCCTGGCCATGCTCGACGCCACCCGGCCGCTGGAGGCCTTCACCCCGGCCACCATCACCGACCTGAACGCGCTGCAAAGCGAGCTGGACCTGACCCGCGCGCGCGGCTACGCCATCGAATACCTGGAGCACGAGGACGGCGTGGTCGCCATCGCCGCGCCCATCCTGGACATCGAGTCGCGGCCCATCGGCGCCATCATCATCAGCTCGCGCGTGGAGCGCACCAACCAGGCGCGGGTGCACGGCCTGTCCTCGCCGGTCATCGGCACCGCGCGGCGCATCTCGCACAACGCCGGCGGGGAGACCATGTCCATCAACCCGCGCGAGCTGCCGCGCGAATCGGAAAGCCTGCAGGTCGACTGCCTCACCGACTCGCGCGCCCTGCTGGGCGAAGGGCCCTGCTGGTCGCCGCGCGACGGCGTGCTGTACTGGGTGGACATCCTCACCCCGTCCATCCACAGCTTCGACCTGCGCAGCGCCCAGGACAGCGAATACAAGCTCGGCTCCATGGTCAGCTGCGCCGTGCCCAAGAGCACCGGCGGCCTGCTGGTCGCCACCCCCGGCGGCCTGATGACCTTCGACAGCGAGAGCAAGCGCCTCTCGCTGCTGTGCCACCCCGAGTCGGAGCGCCCGGGCAACCGCTACAACGACGGCAAGTGCGACCGCATGGGGCGCCTGTGGGTAGGCACGCTGGACATGGGCGCCGCGGCCAACCGCGGCAACCTGTTCCGGGTGGAGTCCGACGGCTCGTGGAAGAAGATGGACAGCGGCTTCACCGTGGCCAACGGCCTGGGCTGGAGTCCGGACAACCGGCTCATGTACTTTGCCGACTCGGCGCGCCGCATCATCTACGTCTACGACTTCGACCTGCGCGCCGGCACGGTGAGCAACCGCCGCCCCTTCGTGACCTTCGAGACCAACGACGGCACGCCCGACGGCCTCACGGTGGACGAGGAAGGCTGCGTCTGGGTGGCGGTATGGGACGCCTGGCGCGTCTCGCGCTATTCGCCCGAGGGCAAGGAGCTGCTGCGCATCCGCGTGCCGGTGCCCCGCCCCACCAGCTGCTGCTTCGGCGGCCCCGACCTGGACACCCTGTACATCACCAGCGCCTCGGTGCGCCTGAACGAGCAGGCGCTGAAGGCCGCCCCCCTGTCCGGCGCCCTTTTCGCCGTGCGGGTGCCCGGCGTGCGCGGACTGCCCGAGACCGCCTTCGCCGGCTGAGCATAAAAAATGCGCCGCGCCGCGAGACGCGGCGGGCGCATGAAAAGGCCGCCCGGGGCGAACCTTGGAGGAATTGCGTTGGCGCGCCGGCTATTCGAGCCGGATGTCGCTGGCGCGCACCACTTCGCCCCAGCGGGCGGTCTCGCGCTGCACGAACTCGCGCAGCTGCGCCGTGGTGCTGGCCTCGGGCGCCACGCCGAAGCCGCTGAATTTCTCGCGCACCGTGCCCTCGGCGAGCACCTCGCGCAGCAGCGCCGAGAAACGCTCCACGCCCGCCGGCGGCACCTTGCGCGCCGCAAAGAGCGCGGCCCAGCCGGTGATGACGAAGTCATTGCCCAGGCTGCGCAGCAGCGGCACCTCGGGCAGCGCCGGATCCGGCTGGGCGGAGGTGACCGCCAGGGCCCGCAGCCGCCCGCCGCGGATCAGCTGCATGGCCACCGGCAGGTTGACCATGCCCAGCTGCACCGTGCCCGCCACCACGTCGGGCAGCAGCACGCTGTCTCCCTTGTAGGGAACGGGCAGCAGGGGCAGGCCCAGTCGCCGGTTCATCAGGGCGGTGGCCAGGTGCGAGAGCGTTCCCACGCCGCTGTTGCCCACCGACAGCTCAGCCGTCCTGGCCTGGCGCACCAGCTGGTCCAGCGACTTCAGGGACCCGTCGGCCGCCGTCACGATGGCCAGAGGCTGCGAGGACAGCATGCCGATGGGCTGCAGGTCGCGCTGCACGTCGTAGTTCAGGTCCTTGCGCAGGGCCGGCAGGATGGTCATGGTGGTGCTGCCCATGAGCAGCAGGTGGTCGTCGGCGCTGGCGCACACCATCTGCGTGCCGGTGACGCCGCCGCCCCCGGGGCGGTTGTCCACCACCAGCGGCTGGCCCAGGCGCGCGGCGATGGCCTCGCCCACGATGCGCACCGAGCCGTTGCCCGCGCCGCCCGGGGCGAACGGCACCACCACCGTCACCGGCCGCGTCGGCCACTCGCCCTGGGCGCGCGCGGCCAGCGGCAGCGCCACCAGGCCGGCGGCCAGTCGGTTGAAATCCCTTCGATGCAGGCGATGGCGCATGGTCAGGCCCTTTGCTGGTCCGTTCAGAAATAGTGTCGCAGGCCGACGTCGTAGCCGGTGCCGTTGATCTTGATGATCGAGCCGGTGGAGGGCTGCCAGCCGCGGATGCCATAGGCGTAGTCCCCTGCCCGCTTGTCGTTGGTGGCTTCGCCATAGACGACGGTGCGCTTGGACAGGAAGTAGAAGGCGCCCATGGCGACGCGGTCCTGGATCGAGTTGCCATCGGCCTCGGTGTGCGAGTAGCTCGCCTTGAGCTGCCACGGGCCCACAGGCACCAGCACGCCGACCATGCCGTTGCGCATCTTCTGGTCGAAGGTGTTGCGGCCTTCGCCGAAGCCGGCGAACAAGCGCGCCACGTTGAAGTCGTACTGGCCCGAGACGTAGCTCCAGTTGTCGTTGACCTTGGACGGGTTGAGCGTCGAGATGCCCAGCTGCAGCGGGCCGCTGGCGTAGATGACCGAGGCCGAGTAGGGCTTGTTGCCCGTCGGGTCGGCACCCTCGCGCATCGCGCCCTGGGCCCGGAATGTGAAGGACCCCAGCGTGTAGGCCCAGTTGATGGAGTTGTTGGTGCGCACCGTGTCGATCTGGCCGGGGCCGCCGTTGGCCTGCGAGATGCCGCCGCGCGCGCCGTAGCCGGCGGGCAGGCCGTCCTGGCCGAAGGGGTCGGCACCGGCTTCCACGTAGTGGCTGGCATTGACTTCGCGACCCAGCGTCACGCGGCCGAAGAAGCCTTCCAGGCCCACCGTGGAACGTCCGCTGAAGAAGGCCGAGGGGTTGTACTGGGTGCCGTCGTCCGGGTTGAACTGGTGCTCCAGCTGGAAGATGGCCTTTAACCCGCCGCCCAGGTCCTCGGCGCCCCGGAAACCCAGCCGGCTGGTCGCGCCGGTGTTCATGATCGTGCCGCGCGAGGGGCCGTCGTACTGGCCCACGGCCACGTCGATGAGGCCATAGATGGTCACCGAGGACTGGGCGGAGGCGGGAAGGGCCAGCCCAGCGAGGCTGGCTGTCAGCGCGGTCATGGCAGAGAGGGCAAAAGGATTCTTGCGGACGCGGGGAAAGAGCTGGTGTCTCATGTAGGTCTCATTGGATGGAACAGCGCGAACTCTATTGAGTCCGTCTGTACCATTCATTGGTACTTACACCGAGTGTTGGATTATGGCAGTTTCATTCAAAGAAACTTGACAAATGCACCAACAGATCGGCGTCAGCCCGCCCGCGCAAACCGACAAACACGCGACGTGCTTGCTCGTCGGCGCATGGCGCCCTGCAGCACGGCGTTGGGTTCGGCGCCCGGAACCCTATGGCCGCATGCCCACCAGATCCCGCGCATGCGCGAGCAGCCTCGCCTTGAGCGTGGCGCTGTCCTCGGTCACGAAGTTCAGGGCCACCTGCGGCAGCTGGGACTTGCAATAGGCGATGAAGTCGCCGGCCAGGAATGAGGCGAGCGTGGATGCCATGCCGAAGCTCGTCGGCCTGCGTGGGCCGCACGCCGCGCGCACTGAGATGCAGCAGGGTGACCCCAGCCCGCTCTCCAGCTCGGCGATCTGCTGGCTCAGCGCCGGCTGCGCCACGGAGACCGTGGTCGCCGCGCGGGAGAAGCTGCCGGCGTCGACGATCTTGACGAAAGTAGTTCAGGTGGCGCAGCTTGATGGCGAGACGCCTGCGGACGATGTCGCCGCGGATTCTGCGCGGCTTCCGGCGTGTGCGCGACTGCTAGTCCAGTCCGCCGGGCACTTCCGAGTCACGCGGCCGCAGCGGCGGCCCCAGGTACACGATGCCCCAGCGGCGGCCGAAATCCTCCAGTTCCGCTGCCGGCGCACCCGCGCGGCATGCGACGCACAGCTCGTCGAAGAACGCATTCGCATCGAAGGCCGGCTGGATGAAGACCTGCTGGCGCGCGGGCGTTCCGGTGACGTTCACGAAGGCGCGCGCCGCGCCGCCGGGCACGCTCACCAGGTCGCCGCGCCGGGCGATGAAGCGCTTGCCCTCCACCTCGAACAGGTAACGGCCCGTGATGATCTCGAACACCTCGGCCGCAGCGCGCCGGTACAGCGGCGGCCCGCCGCCCTCGGCATGGGAGGTTTCCACGACCGTGGGCAGGCCGAGGTCAGGGCCCAGAAGGCCGACGCGAACGCGCGCAGTGAGGCCGAAGGCAGGCACGCGGAACAGCGGCTCGTCGCGCGAGGCGCGCGCACTGCTCAGCAGGTCGCGCATGGGCCACCTCCAGCAAGCAAGGCGGGTGGATGGCGCGGGCAGTCGAACGCAGGCAAGAACATGGAATCGATCGTAGGGGCGGCGCCGCGGCGCAGGTTCCTGCGGCGTCCCACTTCATGCCGGGATGTCCCCGGCACTGGCGCTGCACCGGTCATCCGGGTGCGCGGGAGATCCGGGGCCCGTCCGCGTGACCATTCTTGGCGCAATCGATTCCACCGCAATTGCGCCGGCAACCCAGCCGTTGACGCTGCGTCCCGCTCCGTTTTCAAGCGCACAGCCTGCACCGAACGCGTATGCAAGAAGCGAGACGCGGGAGAAACACCCGCAGGGAGCCACGCCTAACCTTCGTGCAGCAGTCAGGCAATGGCCTGGCGCCTTCGAATCCCTCCGTTTCCACACTTCAGGACGACCGGTCATGAACGCCATCCGACCCTTTCGAATTCCACTTGCTGCGCTGGCCCTGGTTGGCGCCGCGCTGCTGGGCACCGGCGCCGCGTGCGCCGGCGGCAGCCTTCCCGTCCACGACGTCAACGGCGTGATCTACGTGAGCGGTGGCGTGGGCAAGGACGAATCGACCTTCCTGCGCAGCGTGCAGACGCAATGGCCGGCCAGCTTCGAGTTCGCGGCGCGCGCCGGGCAGAAGTCGGACTTCGTCGCCGGCGTGGTCGTCTCGTTGTTCGACGCCCAGGGCCGCGCGCTGCTCGACCAGGTCGTGACCGACGGCCCGATGATGCTGGCGCGCCTGGCGCCCGGCCGCTACAAGGTCCAGGCCACGCTGGACGGCCGCACCCTCACCCGCGACATCGACGTGCCCCGCACGGGCACCTCGCACAACCTCTTCCTCTGGCCGCAGGGCACGGACATGGCCAGTGCCGGCTGAGCCGCGCAGCAGCCGGTCGTCGACGCGCAAGCACCGCACATGGGCACTCTGCTGACCTTCTCTGCGTTCCTGGCGTTCACCGCCGCCAACTGGGCCGTCGGCGCCGATGCCGCCATGGTGGCCGGCCTGGTGGTGTCGTTCGCGCTGCTGCTGCGCAACTGGAACCGGGACGCCCGGCGCGAACCGGCCGTCTTCGACCTCAGCGTGTTCCTTCTCTTCTCGGTGCTGGCCCTGTACGACGGCTTCGGCGAGCCGTTGTGGTCGGCGACCGGCGTGCAGGTGCGCGTCGAGGCCGGCATCTTGCTCGCGATCTTCGGCGCGATGCTGGCGGGCCGGCCCGCCACCCTTCCCGCCGTGCGCGAGCTGCTGTCCCAGCCAGGACGCGCCGATGCCGGGTTCATCGCCCTGAACAACGTGCTGTCGGCGGCCTGGGCATGCGCCTTCGCCGTGATGATCGCCGGCGAGCTGCTGGGCCAGTCCTTGCCCGACAGCGATCCGCTCACCAGCTCGCTCGTCACCCTGGGCATGCTCAGCTGCGCGGAGTGCTTCTGCCGCTGGTACGTCGAGCGCCACCCGGGGCGTGGCCATCATGGCGCGGACTGAAGCCGCGATGGTCCTGCCGGGCAGACGTGAGGCCCGGCCGATGGCCTGGCCCGGCGGCGCGCGCATCCGCCTAGTCGCGCAGCGCGCGGATGCAGGAATAGAAGCTGGGCCCCGGTCCACCGCAGCGGGGGCCGCCAGCGGCACCATGGCCTGCGCGCTGCCGTGCCGCAGGTGGTTGGGGCTGTAGCCGTACTGGTCGCGAAAGGCGCGGCTGAAATGCGCGGCCGACTTGAAGCCATGGTCCTCGGCCAGGCGACCGATGGGCAGCCGCTGCGAAGGCTGCGCGAGCAGGCCGTGCAGCCCTGGCCAGCCGGCGCTCTTGATGAAGTTGGCCACGCCGCCGAGCGGCTCGAAGATGCGGTACAGGCGCGAGCGCGACACTGAGAAGAAGCCCGCGATCGAATCGGCGGACAGTTCCGGCTCGGTCAGGTGCAGATCGACGTAGCGGGCACAAGTGGCGCAGGAGCGTCGACAGCAGGTTGGCCGATGTGTCCTGCAGGCGCACGCCATGCAGGTCCAATGGGAAGGTCAAGGCCTCGTCGAGCATCTCGCGCGGCACCACGAGCACTATGTTGGAGCCGACCTCGAAGTCGAACTCCGCCGGGCGCGCCAGGTCGTGCAGCATCTTGCCCGGACGCACCACCTGGCGCTCCCCATGCGTGTCGCAGTGCAGGACGCCTTCCTGCTTCAGGATGAGGCGGTAGTGGTCCAGCTGATCGGCCCGCACGTGGCGTTCGAGCCGCATGGCGCGGTTGGCATCGAAAGCCCACCGTGCCAAGGAACACCTTGTCGTAGCGCCACCAGGCGCCGCTGAGCCGGTGCGGATAGTCGGACACCGACGCACCGGCCGACGAGGCCAGCGCGTCCGGCGTGACGTTGAACACCTCGCCGACGGCGCTTCGCCACCAGTCCAGGCGGGAGCGCACGGGAACTTCGCGCGAATCCGCGGAGAGCATCGGCACCGTCGGCATCCGGATGAGCACCTCCATGTGGCGGCCCTGCCCGGGCCGGCAGGCGCGATCACAACACCACGGGCGCGATTTGGCAATCCCCGCCAGGAGGGCAAGCCCGTGCCGCCGGCGTGAGCAGCAGCTTTCGGAAGGCTCAGGACGCGCCTTCGGGTGCGTGCCGCGCGGGGGCATTGGCCGCCACCGACCGCGCACGCGCCCAGCGCTCGAGCACCTGCGGTGCCTGCGACTCGTAGCGC
This sequence comes from Variovorax sp. OV329, assembly GCF_900114785.1. Lineage (GTDB taxonomy): Bacteria > Pseudomonadota > Gammaproteobacteria > Burkholderiales > Burkholderiaceae_C > Variovorax. The sequence continues at coordinate 125,570 of NZ_FOUG01000011.1, read as the reverse complement.
GAGAGTTGCGTGCCGTCGCACAGCGGTGTGGTCAGCTCCAGCCGATGCCCCGAGGGATCGCTGAAGTAGATGGACAGGACGAAGCCATCGTGGTCCACCGGGCCCAGCACCTGCAGGCCTTGCGCCTGCAGTTCGGCCTTCGCCTGGTGCAGCACATCCGCGCTCTCGACCTGGAAGGCGAAGTGGTGGATCCATGCGGGCGAGGCCATGTCCTTGACCTCGCCGGGGGCGTCGGGGCACTCGAAGAAGGCGATGCTGCTGCCGTCCTGCGTCTCGAAGAAGATGTGGATGTGCGGGTTGTACTGCCCGGTGGACGGCACCACGTCCTGCGTGATCGCATGCGAGAACTTCAGGCCCAGCACGCCGCAGTAGAACTGTGTCGTTGCCACCGCATCCTGGCACCGGAAGGCCGCGTGATGGAGCTTCTTTCAGAGCATCGTGTTTCTCCTTGCTTGCTTGCTTGATTGATCGACTCGGCTATCGGGACGCCGCTTCGGGCGCGCGCAAGCTACGCCGGTCGAGCCAGCGCAGCACCGTCTCGGCGATGGCGTCGCTGTTGTCGTCGGCCATCAGCGCATGGCTGTTGCCATGGATGCCCCTCGAGGGCAGGTCCAGCCAGGTGCTGTCGACGCCGGCGTCCAGAAGGGCCTCGTGCCAGCGGCGCACCCGCGGCATAGATTCGGCCCAGAAGCGGTGCTGCGCGAGGTGGTCGCCCCACACGAAGAGGTGCGGCACGCCGCGCAGCATGCGCGCATCGCCCGCGAGCGGGTCCGGCGCGCCCGAGGGCTCCAGGGACACCACCGCCGCCACGCGCGCCGGCGCGTGCAGCGCCGCCCGCAGGCCGAACTGGCCGCCCTGGCTGTGCGTAAGGAGGATGGCGCGGTGGTCCTGGGTGGCCACCAGCAGGTCGTAGGCCGCCTGCGTGCGCTCGTCGTTGCAGGACCAGCGGGGGACGAACTGGCTCATGAAGGCTTCCATGTGCTCAGCCGGAAAGCGCAGGCCCGGATGCATGCGCCTGCGCGCCGGCTCCGGATGCCAGGAGCCCGCCGGCCCGAAGCGGAAGGTTTCCTCCCAGGCCTCCTTCGCTGTGCGGAAGTACGGTGCGCCTTCGTAGATCTCGGGCCAGGGCGCCCAGCCGGAACGGCCGCGCTCCACCGCATCGGACACGAGCACGTCGAAGCCCGCGCGAAGGAAGTACATCTGCCAGCCTGGACGGCCGTCGGGCGTGGTTTCCCAGTTGGTGCCGCACATGCCGCCGCCGTGCCACAGCAGCATCGGGTGCCTGCTGCGCGGGCGCGCCAGGCGCACGTACTGCACGTACATCTGGCCCGAGACGATCTCGCCGTTCGGGTCGACGGGATGCACGGCGCCGTTGGGTGTGCTCACGCGCCGGCGCCCCGGCATGCCGCGCAGCGTGGAAACGCGGCCGCCGATGTGGAAGCTGCCGATGTCGCGCACATCGATCGCGCCGGCGTTGCCGATGCCACCGCCGGCCGATCGCGAAGGATGCTTGGAGATTGCTGTCATGGTTTGAATTCTTGCGGTTGCGATGCGCGGCCGGTTTCGGCGGCGTCCCACTCGTTGGCACCGCGTGTCGACGGGAAAGTGAGGCAATGAGGGTGCCGCGCAGTTTGATGGGCGCTGCTTATGTCGCGCTGAAGCCCCGCGCAGCTCAAGCGCGCCGCCCTAGCGGGCAAGCCACGCGAGGAGGCAGCACCCCAGGAGCACGAGTGCGGCCAGCAGGTCGGTGGCCATGGCAGTCGTCTCAAGGCGGTTGCGGTGCGGCTGCAGCACATGGTTCACGCCGGCCAGGCCATAGAAGATGCCGCCGGCCAGGGCTGCTGAGAGACGCCAATCGGGCATCGCCAGGCTGGCGATGCCGAGCACGCCCAGCGCCAGGTTGGCGAAGCCGAGTTCGCGCACCAACAGCAGCGACTCATCGCTGCGCAGGCCCAGGATCACGCGCGCCGTGTAGGACGGCTGCAGCACCTGCCGCATGCCCGCCATGAAGAGCCGGCAGCCCACGGCCCAGAACACATACCACTTGGCCACCAGCAGCGGCGTGAAAGCGGCGCCGCCGTGCAGCCTCTCAGCCGCGACCGACACCGCGGGCAGGACAATCGTCAGCAGGGTCACGACGGCGTAGTACATGTCGGTGCAGGGAGTTCAATCGCGCAGCGAGCGCATCCACTGGTCGAGCGGCCTGCCACGGCCGGCACTGCGCAGTGCGACTGCCACGTCGGGCGCCATGGTCAGGCCGCGCAGGCGAACCTCGCCGGGGCTGTAGCCGTACTGCTCGCGAAAGGCACGGCTGAAATGCGTGGCGCTGCGAAAGCCGTGCGCCTGCGCGGTGCTGCCCAGGTGAACGCGGCCGGCGCTGCGCGCGAGCAGTTCATGCACCCGCGCAAGGCGACGCTCGCGGATGTACCGCGACACGCCACCCAGCGGTTCGAACATGCGGTAGAGCGCCGAGCGCGAGAGACCGAAGAAGCTGCACAGGTCTTCCGCCCCCAGTTGGGGCTCGCCCAGGTGCAGGTCGACGTAACGGCTCATCTGCCGCAGCACCATGGTCTGCGTGCTGGGCAGCGCGTGGTCCGCGGTGTCGCGCGACGGCACCAGGCTGGCCGCCAGCAGCTGCACCGTGGCGCGTGCGAGCGCCGGTACGTCGTCCGGCGCAAGCATGTCCAGGCGCTCGGCGTCCAGCAGGCGCAACTGGGCGGCCAGCAGCTGGGCCGTGACGCCCCCGGGACGCGCGCCATGCAGATCGAAGGGGCGCGGCAGCGCTTCGTCGAGCATCTCGCGCGGGATGTAGATCACGCGGTTCGCACCGGCCTCGGCCTCGAAGTTCTCGGGCCGCGCCAGGTCGGAGACGAACATCTCGCCCGGCCGGACGATGTGCACCTGGCCGTCCGAGTCCACGCGCATGCTGCCCTCGAGCAGCAGCATCAGGCGATAGTGGTCGACCTGGTCGTTGCGGATGTTCTGCGGGGTGCGGGACTGCACCCGCGCGGCATTGTCGCCACCGGCCAGCAGCAGCGGACCGAAGCGCCAGGCGGAGATGTCGAAGCGGCAATCCTGCGGCTGCAGGCGCTCGGGCAGGTCCAGCGTGTAGGTGTGGCCCATGGCCTCGCGCAGGCGCTCGAAGCGCGCGTGTGCTGGCACCTCACCCGAGTGCGCACGCAGCCGCGGCAGGCCGGAGCGCGGCGCCGGCCGGGCGGCCGCGCTGGTGCCGCAGGCGCGGGCGCGTCCTTCGGCCGAACGCGCCTGCGCGCAGCTGCGCAGCACGCCGCAGCTGCTGCAGAGCTGCGATGCTTCCGACGTGGATGGCGAGTGGACCAAGGCGGTACTGGACATGGCGCCAATGCTCCTGTCTGCGATCAGAAGGTGGCCTGGATGGTGCCGCCGCTGGCCAGCTGGCATTCGCCGGCGCCGCCGCCCTGCATGCCGCTTTCCGGACGGATCATGTGGAAGCGGCAGCGCATGCTGTCGCCGCCGGGGCTGCGCAGGTTGGCCACCACCTTGCCGCTGTACAGCGTGCTGAACGACATCGCGTCGAAGCCGCCGGGCGGGCCCCAGTAGGGCCAGTCGGTCCAGCCCGGCGCCCAGCCGTCCCACATCGGCGCCAGCGAGGTGGTGCTCTGCGTCTGCGTGATCTGGAAGAAACGGCCCTGGTAGGTGGCGGTGGGCAGCGTCGCGGTCATGCTGCCGTCGATGGAGCCGTCCTTGCTCGTCCACGAGAAGAGCACCGGAACGCTGGTCTTGCCGCTGCGAACCAGGTCGCCGCCGCCCATGCCGGTGGTGGTGCAGCCGGACAGGAGCGCCGCCCCGGCGCCGAGAAGAAGAACGAGAGGAAGAGCGGCCGCAGCCGCCTTGGTCTTGCTGTGCATGTGGTTCACCTGGATTGCGCGAGGGCCTTTTGATTGGATGGACGAGATGGTGCCGCCGGACTTGCGCCTGCGTTTCAGCGCGCGTCCCAGTTCTTTGCTGCTTGTCCCGCTGTCTTCCGGCTGCGCGGTTCCGAATGCCAGCGCCTGGGACAGCGCCGCACCACACGGGACGCAGCCGCAACTGCCCATGGCGGCGGCTCGGCACGATGACCCCACCAACTTCCATCAACCGCAATCCAAGGAAATCACCATGAAAGTCCAAGCCCGCAAACTCGTGATCGCCACCGCCTGCCTGGCCGCCGTGCTGAGCGCCTGCACCACGGCCTATGCGCTGTCGCACCCCAACTTCGAAGCCGCCGACGAGGCGATCGTGGCGGCGCTGCGGCACATCCGCAATGCGCAGCAGGTCAACGGCCCCACCTTCGGCGGCCACGCGGGCCGCGCGGAGCAGCTGCTGCAGGAGGCACGCACCGAACTGAGCATTGCCGACGAGTTCCATCGCGGCATCCGCTACTGAACGCGGCGCTGCCGTACCAGGAGCTCCGCATGAAACACACCCTCAAATATCAATCCGGGCGGCCAGCGCAGCCGGCGCGCCGACTTCTTCTGGGCTTGACGATGGTCCTCGCCCTGGCGGCAGGCCCGGTCGCGGCGCAGGCCCAGGCGCAGGCACCGTCCGCCGCTGCCGCGCCGGCCAACGTCGAATCCAACGTCGTGCCGATGCCGCCGGCGAACTGGCTTTTCGTGCAGACGGGCCAGTCATTCACCTCGGACGGAAAGACGCTCAAGATCCGCGGCGTCTCGCCGCAGACCCTCATGTTCAGCGACCGGCCCGAGCGCATGACCGGCGACGTGCTCACGCCCAAGTTCATCGAGTTCTGGAATCAGGGCAAGGACGACTTCCAGAAGGACCCGCCCAACGCGACGATCTCCACCGTGATCGACGGCAAGACCGACCTAGTGGTGGTCGAGCTGCTCAATCCGCGCCGCGAGGCCGACGAGCTGGTCTACGACATCAAGCTGCTCAGCGGCACCATGCCCGCGGCCGGCGAGCAGATCAGCATCTTCATCGACTGGTGGTACGGGCCCGGATGGCGCCGCGGCTGGGGCTGGGGGCCGGGCGTTCAGGTCGGCATCTATCCGCCGCCGCCCCCGCCGCCGTACGCCGGCGGACGCTGCTGGCGCGGACCCTACGGCCACCTGCATTGCCGGCCGTGGTGGGGGTACTGAACTGCAGCGCCGGGCGCCCCGCCGCCGTGGCGACGCCTGGTGATTCGCGTCCGGCGCAAGGACATGGGGTCACCGGCACCTACGTGGACCGCCTGGTGCAGGTCCTTGCCGCGGCACCCGAGCGCGTGATCCTGCAGCGCGGCGCCGAGCCGACGCGCGGAAGGCAGCTTCTCGAGGCAATCCACCGCTACGCACGTGTCCTGGAGTCCCGCGACATCGGAAGGGGCGACGTCGTTGCGATCTTCGCCGTCAATGGCATGGAGTCGCTGGCGATCCGCTATGCCGCCAATCTGGTCGGCGCCGGCGCCTGCTTTCTGTCCGTGCCCTCCACTTCGCAGGCGCGCGCGGAGCTGATTGCCGCAATCCATCCTCGGCTGCTGGTCGTTTTTCCGGAGAGCGCGGCCCTGGTGCCTTGCGGATGCACCTTGCCCGTTGCCGGCATCGGAACGGCGCCGCCGAACGGGTTCGACCTGAAGGCGGCAGCGTCGGATGTGTCGCCTGCCCCCATGGCATCGCGCGGCAGGCCGAAGGATCTGGCGGTCATCATCTCGTCGGGCGGAAGCACCGGAGTTCCCAAGGGCAGCTGGAGGACCTTCGAGGCCTATGCGCGAATGGTGGCGGTTGCCAGCCCCCGCGACAGGCGACAGCTCGTCAACGGACCCCTGGCCTACCTGTCCCAGGTCCTCGTCGACGTGACGCTGCTCGGCGGCGGCACCGTCGTGTTCCAGGACCGCTATGACGCGGCGAAAACCGCGTCCGCCATCGAGCGCGAGCGGATCACCGACTTGTTCCTCGTCGAGCCGCAGCTCTTCGACCTTATGGATCACCCGTGCCTTGCCGGCACCGACCTGTCATCGCTCAGGACGCTCACGCACATCGGCGCTTCGGCGCCGCCTTCGCTGCGCAGGCGCGCGCGCGAACGCTTCGGGCCGCGCGTCGTCCATGTCTACGGCGCCAGCGAGGAAGGCCTGGTCAGCGCCCTGGCCGGCGGGCCCGGCGATGCATCGGCCGATGACTTCCACAGTGCCGGCCATGTGCTGCCAGGCGTCGAAGTGAGGCTGCGGCGCGAAGACGGAACGCTGGCGTCGGCAGGCGAAGCAGGATGCATCGAGGTCCGCTCCCCGGCCATGGCGCAAGGCTATCGGAACCGTCCCGACCTGGAGGCACAGGCGTTCCGGGACGGCTGGTACCGGTCCGGCGACCTCGCGCGCCTGGACATCGACGGCACGCTCCAGATCTTAGGACGCGCCGTGGACATCGCATTCGTGGACGGCCGAATGGTCAGCCCGACATCAATCGAGGACGCGCTGTGCGGCCTGCCCGACGTGCGCTATGCGTGCGTGGTGCGCGAAGCACACATCGGGCGTTGGATCGCACTCGTGCTCCCGCACCATGGGGTGCCGCTCGATCTGACCCGATGCCGTCGTGCGGTGGCAGCCCGGCACGGGCCTGGCGTGGCGGACTCGGTGGTGTGGCTCACGCCGGACCATGTCCCGCTCACGCCTCAAGGCAAGCCGGACCGGGAGGCCATACGTGCCCTGGCGGCCGAGGGCCCGGTCCCTGCGTGAGGGGCAGATGAAGTCGCCTACGGCCCGGCCTCGCCCGCCGCGCGCCGCACGCGCAGCACACGCAGCACACGCGCCAGAATCATCGCGATGGCTGCCCCCAGCAGCGTCTCCCACGCGCGCGCGGCGAGCACGGCCAGCGAATGCTCGCCCTGCGCGGCCAGCGTCACCATCAGCGTGAACGCGAAGGCGCCGCAGGCCAGGTCATAGCGGGCCGCCAGCGCAGTCGTGTAGAGCATCATGGCTGCCGCCGAGCCCACCCAGGCCAGCCAGGGCGCGCGGTAGACCAGCGGCAGCGCGGCCAGCCCCAGTGCCACCCCGACGACCGTGCCGACCATGCGCTGGCGCCCGCGGGCCAGCGTCTGCGCCGGCGAGCCGGCGATGACGTAGACACAGGCGGTCACGGCCCAGGCTGGCTCCTTCAGGCCGACGAGCGCGTCCAGCGCCAGCACCAGCAGTGCGCCGCACCCGGACTGCAGGCCCATCTCGATGGCCGTCAGCGTGTCCGGCCCCGGCGGCTCGGGCGCCGCGGGCGCCTGCGGCGGGATGAATTCGGTGAGCAATCCACGGGCCAGCAGCGCCGCGCCGACTGAAGCCAGGCCGGCCACGAGCAGCAGGGCCAGGTGGTCCGCACGAAGTCCGAGGCTCCAGGCCAGCATCTGGCCGATGTAGAACTGCGAGCCGACGCCGGCGCCGGCGCTGCCGAACCGGCGCAAGCCGCCCACCGCTGCAGCGCCGATCAGGAGTGCGAACTCGGGAGCGACGACTCCCGCATGGGTGAGCAGGCCGCTCAGCCAGGCGAAGCTGCCCGCCCCCAGGACGAAGGCCACGCACAGGAGCACCAAGAGGCACGCGCCGTGCAGGCGCGAGCGCCCGGCCTCCGACACGCAGGCCCACAAGGCCATGTTGGCGGCCAGCATGAGCGTGAGCTCGCGCTCCTGCGGACCCAGTCCCAGCAACCGTGCAAGCGCGAGGGCCAGGACGGCCGCCATGCCGTAGCTCGCAACGATGCGGGCACCCTTGAACAGGGTGGTGCGGCGGAGGTCGAGTTGCAGTGGCGCGAGCGTCATCGAAGGGGCGGCGGCCTGCCGTTCACAGGCGCGGGAACGTTGGACGAGGCGATGGAGCCATCGTAGGAAGGCCCTCCTCGGCCGCGTTGCGCACCGGTCCCAACTCCGTTCCGCGCGTGTCAGGGGGTGCCGCTGCTGGCATGGACGCGCCACGGATGGGACGGCGGAGCAACAAGCGCGGGGGCTGCGTTCGTAAAGTCGCCCGACACCCTTCCCCCTTCTACACGACCGTCTTCCCGCGATGCCAGATTCCAGGTTCCGCCCAGCGCGCCGTCCCGGCCGGCGCCAGCTCTGCGCCTTCGCCGGGGCGCTGACCCTGCTCGTCCTCGGCGCACTGCTGTCGGCCGCCTGGAGCAGCACGGCGGCGGCCGGCGCGCGCGCCTCCTTCTACGACTGGCTGCCGGCCCAGGCGCAGGGTGCACGGGGCTCGATGATCCGCGCCGAACCCATGGGCGGCGCCCCGGAGGGTTCGCGGGCCTGGCGCATCCTGTACCGCTCCACCGGCCTGGCGGGCGAGCCCATCGCGGTGTCCGGGGTGATCGTGGTGCCGGACGGCCCCGCGCCCGCCGGCGGCCGCCCAGTGGTGGCATGGGCCCATCCCACCAGCGGCATCGTGCCGCGCTGCGCGCCATCGCTGGCTCTGGGCGTGTTCCGCGGCATCGAGGGCCTGCCCCACATGCTGGCACGCGGCTGGGTGGTGGTGGCCACCGACTACCCCGGCCTGGGCACGCGGGGCCCGCATCCCTACCTGGTGGGTCGCAGTGAGGGCGCGGCCGTGCTCGACTCGGTGCGGGCCGCGCGCGACTTCCGGCCCGCACAGGCGGGGCGGCTCTATCAGGTCTGGGGACATTCGCAGGGCGGGCAGGCGGCCCTTTTCGCGGGCCTCATGGCCGCAGGCCAGGCACCCGACCTGCAGTTGCGCGGCATCGCCGCCGCCGCACCAGCCACCGACCTCGAGACCCTGCTGCGCGCCGACTTCCGCACGGTCGGCGGGCGCAACCTCACGGCCATGACGCTCTGGTCCTGGACGCGGACCTTCGGCCTGCCGCTGGACGGCCTGGTCGATCCGCTGGCCATGCCGGCGGTCGATGCGCTGGCGCACGAGTGCATCGAGTCGGCCTTCGACATGGCCCTGCGCATGGTGTCCCAGCGCGGGCTGCAGAAGCACTTCCTCACCGTCCCCGACATCACCCGCGTCGAGCCCTGGCGCAGCCTGCTCCTGGAGAACAGTCCCGGCCCGCTGCCGCCGGGCGTGCCGCTGCTGCTCACCCAGGGCTCGGCCGACACCCTGGTGCTGCTCTCGGTGACTCGGATGTATGCCGCGCGCCAGTGTGCGGCCGGCGGCCGGGTGCGCCTGCTGGTGCTGCCGGACGCGGGGCACGGCTTCATCGCGCGCGACAGCGCCGAGGCGGCCGTGGAATGGATGGCAGCCCGCTTCGCCGGAAGCCCCGCCCCGGACGACTGCGCGGCGCTGTCCGACCCCGGCCCGGCAGCGGATGTCTCGACCGGTGGGACGGATTGGGACGAACAGACAAGAACTGGAACGCCCGGACCAACTTCGCAGCCGCCCGCTTATTAGCATTTACCCCTATCGATGCGAGGCATCGGTCCAGGCGCAGCACCTGCGGAGGCAGACCGCTTCCCCAGCGCTCCACGAGCCGCCGGTTTGGAAAGAATGCAAGGCCGCCATGCTCGAGGCGGCCGCAGAAGCGAGCCGTTTGCCATGTCGACCGCCATCGTCCCCTTCGCCGCCAGGCGCATCCCCAGCCTGCGCTTCCAGTCGAGCCAGCTGCAGTCCCGCGAAGCCCTCGCCTATTGGCAGGAGTCCCTCTGTCCCAGCTGGGACCTGGAGATCAGCGATGCCGCCGCCAACGAGTCCTTCCACGTGGACTCCGAGGTCTGGCGCATGGACCGCCTGCTCTTCGGCTACGGCGTCTTCGGTCCCACCCAGGTGCGCATGCGCCGCGAGCGCAACCTGCGCGCCGACCAGCTCGACCACTACCGCCTGATCCTCCTGCGCTCGGGCCAGTTCGACTGCGATGCCGGCGAGCGCCAGGCGCGCCTGACCCCCGGGCGTTTCGTCATCACCGACATGGCGCGCCCCGAGTCCAACGTCTCGGCGGCCGACAGCCTGGTGATGTTCATCCCGCGCGACCAGCTCGACGAGGCCCTGCCGCGTCCCATGGACCTGCACGGCATCTCGCCCGACAACCCCTGCGCGCAGCTGCTGCACGAGCACCTGTCGTGCATGCTCAAGCACCTGCCGGACGCGACGCTGGAGGAGATCCCCGGCCTGTCGCGCGCGACCGTCAGCTTGGTGGCCGCCAGCATCGCCAGCTCGCCCGAGAACATGGAGGCCGCGCGCCCGGCCATGGAAAGCGTGCTGCTGCGCCGCGGGCGCCGCTTCATCGAGCAGCACCTGCGCCAGGAGGACCTGGGCGCGCCGGAGCTGTGCAGCGAGCTGCGCGTGTCGCGCTCCACGCTGTATCGCGTGTTCACGCCGGTGGGCGGGGTGTCCCAGTACATCAAGGAGCGCCGCCTGGCGCGCATCCACGAGGCGCTGGCGCGCGGCCATTCCGGCCAGTCGATCGCGCGCCTGGCCGAGGAGTACGGCTTCAAGAGCGCGGCGCACTTCAGCACCGCGTTTCGCGAGCAGTACGGCTACAGCGCGCGCGAGGTGGCACAGCGCGGTCCCGTCATCGCCGGCTCCGCGGCCGCCCGCGGCGAACGCCTGCACGGCTGGCTGGGCGACCTGATGCAGGTCGCGGCCTGAGCGCGGCCAGGCCCGTTCAGCTGGAACGCCCGGGTTCTTCGTAGAGGGCCTGGCGGCCCGAGCGCGCGCGGCCCCAGATCTCCTCGTCCGACAACCCGTTCTGGATCAGCTCGACCGGCACGCCGGCGTTGTCGATCACCTCGACCCGGAAGTCCCGGATCGGCTCGTAGGGCCCGAGCATTACGACGTGGCCGGCCAGGCCGCATCCAGGTCGCTGACCTTGTAGGCCAGGTGCGGCTGGCTGCGCAGCAGGGGTTGCAGGCTCGAATCCTCGTCGAAGCGGTGCCGCTGGATCGGCAGCGCGCCCGACAGGTCGTCGCTGGTGTACGTGCCCACCCGGGCGGCGTAGCGCTCCTGCGCGCGCGGCACCTCGGTCGGTATGCCGATGTGGTGCGGCGCGTAGTGCACGCCGACGCGCCGGAAGTCGGCGCTGCGTGATGCCGGGGCCATGGCAGTCCGCGTCAGCCGGGGTTCCCGCCGAACAGGCGCTGGATCAGTGTCGAATAGAGATAAGCGCGCATATGCACGATCTTGCCGTCCTGGAAACGGGCGACCCAGCCAGTAGCGATTGTCGAAGCGCATGCCGTTCTTGCGGTCGCCATCAACTGCATCCCGACGGCGGCCGAGGTGCCGTCGGTGAGCAAGTGCAGTACGCGAAGCTGCGTGCCCCCTTCGAGGGTCTTCGCGATGCGTGCAAACGTCGCTGCGATGAACCCGCTTGGTGCCGAAGTAGCCGGCCACCAGATGGGTGGACGGTCCAGTCGACTTCATCGGCCACGCGGGAGAAGAAGGCGTCGTAGCCGTGCTCGAGGTGCGCAAAGACGCACCGACTCGCCGGTGATCATGGAGTGGGAGGACATGGGATGCAGGTGTGATTGAGCTTGATGGCAGCATCGTAGGAAGAGCAGGGTGCGCGCTGGTTGCGCGCGCATCCCAACTGGATGCCCCGGGGTGCCCCTGCTGCATCGCGGTGCGCGAGCAATCGACGCTCGCGCGGCGCCCTCGTCACGTGCGAAGGCGTTGACCGTGCGCCAGTGGAAGAAGACCGGTCCCTGGTACTGCTTCACCTCTCCGGCATCATCCGAGCGAATGCGCTTCGCATCCGCGATCCGAGAGACCGGCCCGGCCAGCGATGGTCGGCATCGCGATCGGAGTGACGAAGGGCCAGTGGCCGGTTTCGACCACCATGTCAATGGCCTCGCCTTCCATGGGATCACCACGGACAGCACTGGTGACACCCAACAGCGCTGCACCAACGCATGCCAGCGGATGACGCTGGCTCTCGCCCGGCGCTCACGCCTACTTTTTGCTTTGGGTTTGACGTAGCAATGAAGCGGCCTACAGAATTTATTGCGCGTCTCATTTATTGATGGAACGTCTTTTGCACAACATGAAGAATTATTTCAGATTGCCCTAAGGAACAAGCCATAAATTCACTCCGTCGCCAAAACTGCGCGACACGAACAGAATGACAAGCCGTCCGCGTTATTCTGAAATTTGTCAATCACTTTTATTGGAGAAACCATCATGAACAAGACTCAAATTGAGCGCGTTCGCAACGACAGCGAGCTCACCCAGCCCCTGTGGGTTGGCTGACCTTTGCTGGCGAGCCGGCCGCCGAGCGCCGGCTCGCTTCGTCTGAGAAGCAGGATTAGACAACCATGAAAATCCGCATCGACCCCGACAAAATTCGATCGTTCCAAAATATCGATCGTAGCGAGCGCCGCTTCTGTTGCCTTTTGAGTCGCGACATATTAGAACGATTTGATCTTTGCCATTCGCATTGCTATCTACACAGCGAAGTTCAGGTTTTTGAATCCTCGGCAGCACGCCTTCTACTGCAGGAAAAGAACTATGACGTCCTAGTAATCGTCAATGACGGTTCGCTCCCGGTGATTCAACGCGACGCCCCCATCTGGAAAGGAATGGACAGAACCACCAGGGCCATCGAGATTCCACTTTTCTCGACCGGAGTACCGCCCGAGTTTCTGCCCCAATACGTCGAATCTCTGTATCTGACCAACCCGCAAGACTTCGATGAGCGCGTGGACAGTTTTTTCAGCAAGCTTGAGGTCTCCGGACAACTGCGGTTCGTCAATCGTACCTGCGAGACCGAACTGGTCTATCGTTGCGCCACTGAGGTCGGCCGCGAGCGTTGGCTCGAAGTTGGCGGCTACGCCGAACTCGGGGTCAAGCAGTCCTACCCATGCGGCGAGATCGAGGTGTCCCCTGCCACCATCGATCGGACGATCGCTTTCGATGCCCAAGGAACGCTGAAGCTCGATGGCGAGCTCATCCTCAACGGTCCGAACATCGTCAACGCGGGCTACCTGCCATTCGTGCGGAGCAGCCAGTGCCGCATCTTCGAGGGCCTGTCAGGCATCGATGCTGCCGCACCCGTCAGATTAACCATCGGCAACGGGATCATCCGGTCGATCGATGGCGTCCGTGGGCGGCCAACGCAGGGGGTCAGGATGCTCGAGTCGATCCTCAACATGGACGACCGCTATTCGATCGTGCACGAACTGGGCGTTTCCTTGAACCGCGAGTTGGCTCGCCTTCCTGGCAATCACTCTTACAACGAGATGGTCGACGACAGCGAAGATCGCCAGGGAACCTTGCATCTCGGCCTGGGATTGCTGCCGATCACCCAATACCACTTCGATCTCTTCTCCCGAGGCACAAACATCGGCTTCGCGTAGGTTGGCGCGATCGCTGCCCGCCTTCCGATAGGACGGCGTGGCGGGGCACGGGCGGTCGCCATGTTCGATGACGCGCTCATTGCCTTGTCTTGGCCCCAGGGGCGGTCGAAGGCCTGTCAACTTATGCCTAAGCGCGAGGCCCGGCAGACGCAACCGATAGGCGAAAGTTGGAGGAGACGTTCGCCTGTGGGTTGCCCATCCCCGACAAGGCAGTGCTGGAGTTGCCTTCTCGCCAGTTGTGCGCGATATGCTGCTGCAACGCATCCGCCAAGCGACACACGCGCAAGCCCAAAGCATGTGCGCCGACATCGGGTGGTGCCAAGCCTATCCGGTCCTGGGCAACTAGCCCGAGCCCGCCCGCTTCACCTACGAATCGGCGCTCGGCCCTCCGGCCCATAGCAACCATCAGCCGCCCATCACCCGCATTGCGGGTGTGAACAACCTCCCGAGACTCAACAGCTAGCCGCCGTCGTGCGCCTGGGTCAAGGCCTTCAGGAAGGCCAATGCCAGCCGCGGCGGAGGGGGCGATAGGCGCGAGATGGCCACGAACTGCACTTCGTACCGGCATTGCGGCTGCTCGATGCGCCGCATCGCGCCTACATCCACGAAGCGCTCCGCGTAGTGATCGGGCAGGAAGCCCACGTAGCAGCCGGAAAGCACTAGCGATGCCACGGCCTCCTGGTCGGTGGCCGTCGCCTTTCGCCGCATGTGAAAGCGCTGGCTAGCCTCCAGATTGGGCGAATGAAAGCCCAAGCCTGCGTAGTCGAAATCCTGCAGGTCATTCATAGACAGCCCCGCGTGCGACATGTCGAACAGCGGGTGCCGGCGTCCACAGTACAGACGCATCTGCTCGCCGAACAAGTTGGCATAGCGCAAGCGGTCGGACCGCCGATGGTCGGGGATCACGCCCACATGGATCCGCCCCTCGATCACGCCGGCCTCGATGTCGCTCGGCGTGCCGACCAACACGTCGACCAGCGCCTCGGGGGCGTCGCGCCGGAAATGGCGCAAGGCCTCGGCGATGCGGGCCTGCGGGTTGGTCACGGTCTTGTCGAACAGCCCGATGGACAACGTGCCGACGGGCTCGGCGTGAAGTTCCCGGACCTCGCCGCGGAAGTCTTCCATTGCAGCCAGCAGGCGGGCCGCGGCATCGTAGACCTGCCGGCCATCGGGCGTGAGCGCGAAGCCACCGCGGCCCCGGTGGCACAGGTCCAGGCCGATGCGCTCCTCCAGGTCCTTCAGGTGCCGGCTGATCGTGGAGCGGCCGATGTTCAGTTCGAGTTCGGCCGCGGCAAGTCCACCGCACTCGACGATCGCCTTGAAGATGCGCAGCAGGCGGATGTCCGTGTCGCCGACCTGTCCGAGCAGCGCCTTCTTGACCATGAATGTTTCAGCCGAACGAACGTGAAGATGGAGACGTTGCAGTTTACCGGCGCGCAGGCGCTACGCAGAATCCATCGCGACCCTCCACTCCAACCTGCCACCCATCATGGACCTCAACGATCTGCCATCGTACCTTCGCACGCCGACCCAGGCGCAACTGGATGCGCACTGGATGCCGTTCACCGGCAACCGCGCGTTCAAGAAAAACCCGCGCCTACTGGTGCAGGCACAAGGCAGCTACTACATGGACGCAGACGGCCGGCAGATCTTCGACGGGCTTTCCGGCCTCTGGACCTGCGGACTGGGCCATGCGCGCCCGGAGATCGTGCAGGCGATCGGGCGTCAGGCGGCCACGCTGGACTACGCTCCGGCATTCCAGTTCGGCCACCCGCTGTCCTTCATGCTGGCCGAACGCATCGCCGCCAGGATGCCTAAGGGGCTGGACCGCGTGTTCTTCACCGGCTCCGGCTCCGAAGCGGCAGACACGTCGCTGAAGATGGCCCGCGCCTACTGGCGGGTGAAGGGTCAGCCCTCCAAGACCCGCCTGATCGGCCGCGCCAAGGGCTACCACGGCGTCAACTTTGGCGGCATCAGCGTGGGCGGCATCGGCGGCAACCGCAAGTTCTTCGGCGAGGGCGTGAGCGCGGACCATCTGCCCCATACGCTGCTGCCGGCCAACGCCTTCAGCCGCGGGATGCCCGGCCACGGAAAGGAACTGGCCGACGAACTGCTCGAGCTGATTGCGCTGCACGACGCATCCAACATCGCCGCGGTGATCGTCGAGCCCTTCTCCGGTTCAGCAGGGGTCATCGTTCCGCCTCAAGGCTACTTGCAGCGCCTGCGCGAGATCTGTACCCGACACGACATCCTGCTGATCTTCGACGAGGTCATCACCGGCTTCGGCCGTGCCGGTGCGTGGACCGGCGCCGAGGCCTTCGGTGTCGTGCCCGACATCCTCAACTTCGCCAAGCAGGTCACCAATGGGGTCGTGCCCATGGGCGGCGTGGTCACGCGTTCGGACATCCAGCAGGCCTTCATGGATGCGGGCGGCGCCGACTACAACGTGGAGTTCCCGCATGGCTACACCTACTCGGCGCACCCGGTGGCATGCGCCGCAGCCCTGGCCACGCTGGATTTGCTGGAGCAAGAAGATGCACCGGCGCGCGTACGGGAACTGGCACCTCACTTCGAGGAGGCGGTGCACAGCCTGCGCGGCGCCTCGCATGTGCTGGACATCCGCAACTATGGCCTGGCCGCGGGCCTGAGCATCGCGCCCTGGCCAGGCGAGCCGGCGCGGCGCCCTTACGAGATCGCAATGCGCTGCTGGGAAAAGGGCTTCTACGTGCGCTGTGGCGGCGACACGATCCAGTTCGCCCCGCCCTTCGGGACGGAGCGCTCCGAGATCGACGCGCTCGTCGACACGCTGGCCCAAGCGCTCCGCGACCAACCCTGACGCCCCCGCACGCCGTCCATTTCTTCCTTGAATTCCCATGAACAACATCGAACACCACATCTGCGGCCGCCTGGCCCCCAACACCTCCGGCCGCACGCAAGACGTGACCAACCCGGCCAGCGGCCGCGTCACCGGCAAGGTGGCGCTGGGCGCCGTGGAAGATGTGAACGCGGCCGTGGCCGCGGCGCAGGCCGCCTTCCGGGCCTGGGCCGACACGCCGCCGATCCGCCGCGCGCGGGTGATGTTCAAGTTTTTGGAGCTGCTCAACCAGCACCGCGACGAGCTCGCCCACCTGATCACCGCCGAGCACGGCAAGGTGTTCACCGACGCGCAGGGCGAGGTCACGCGCGGCATCGACATCGTGGAGTTCGCCTGCGGCATCCCGCAGCTGCTCAAGGGCGACTACACCGAGCAGGTCTCCACCGGCATCGACAACTGGACGCTGCGCCAGCCCCTGGGCGTGGTGGCGGGCATCACGCCCTTCAATTTCCCGGTGATGGTGCCGATGTGGATGTTCCCGGTGGCCATCGCCGCGGGCAACTGCTTCGTCCTCAAGCCCAGCCCGACGGACCCCAGCCCCTCGCTGCTCATGGCCGAGCTGCTCAAGAAGGCCGGGCTGCCCGACGGCGTGTTCAACGTGGTGCAGGGCGACAAGGTGGCGGTGGACGCGCTGATGGAGCACCCGGAGGTCAAGGCGATCAGCTTCGTGGGCTCCACGCCCATTGCCAACTACATCTACGAGACCGGCGCGCGCCACGGCAAGCGCGTGCAGGCCTTGGGCGGCGCGAAGAACCACATGGTGGTGATGCCCGACGCGGACATCGACCAGACGGTGGACGCGCTGATCGGCTCGGGCTACGGCTCGGCCGGCGAGCGCTGCATGGCCATCAGCGTGGCGGTGCTGGTGGGCGACGCGGCCGACAAGGTGCTGCCCCAGCTGGTGGAGCGCGCCAGGACGCTGAAGGTGCTGGATGGCGAGAACCTGGCGGCCGAGATGGGCCCCATCGTCACCCGCGCGGCGCACCAGCGCATCACCGGCTACATCGAGCAGGGCGTGAAGGAAGGCGCGAAGCTGCTGGTGGACGGCCGCGGCTTCGACGCGAACTCGGCCGGCGCGGGCTGCGGCGACGGCTTCTGGATGGGCGGCACGCTGTTCGACCACGTCACGCCCGAGATGCGCATCTACAAGGAAGAGATCTTCGGGCCGGTGCTGTCCTGCGTGCGCGTGCACGACCTGGCAGAGGCGGTCGATCTGATCAACGCGCACGAGTTCGGCAACGGCGTCTCGTGCTTCACGCGCGACGGCAACGTGGCGCGGGAGTTCTCGCGCCGCATCCAGGTGGGCATGGTGGGCATCAACGTGCCGATCCCGGTGCCCATGGCCTGGCACGGCTTCGGCGGCTGGAAGCGCTCGCTGTTCGGCGACATGCATGCCTACGGCGAGGAAGGCGTGCGCTTCTATACCAAGCAGAAGTCGGTGATGCAGCGCTGGCCGGAGAGCATCGGCAAGGGCGCCGAGTTCACCATGCCGGTTGCGAAGTGAAGCCTTCCGGAATTTCACCTGAGGTCAGGCGCAAACCGTCTGCCGCCTCGCGTGCGCGTTGAGCACTTCGGCCGAGACGGTCGCGAACGGCGCATGAATCAATGCGCCGTTGACGCCATGCTTCCTGGACAGCACCGATATGTGAACCCTCGCACAGCTTCTGGCGCACCGGATCCGACGATGTCCGAGCACACCCAAAGGCACATGTCGTCTTGGCGGCCCGGACACGATGCCTACAGCGCGGCGATCAGCTTGCTGCGCATGCTGCATCGTGATCTTGGCGATCGTCTCCTCGCCCATCCAGGGCGGACTATCGGAGGCAAATGTCATCACCAGGGCTCCAAGCGGATCACCCTGTTCGCCGAGGACAGGGGCGGAGATGCCTGTGATGTTGGCCCCGAGTTCGTCACGAGCGACGTAGTAGCCCGCGCGCCGCACCGCGTTGTTGGTCGCCACGAACTCTTCCCAGGTCGCACCGATGCGCGCGCGCCATGGGTCGTCGGCATGGGTGTCGTACAGGCGGCGCAGGCGACGCCTGGCTGTGGGTGCCGGGCAACTCCCTGGCCACGGCGGCCGGTGTCCAGGATGGCACGGTGGGGGCACGCGAATACATCCGGTACGGCGCTGGCGACGAGTTCGATCCGGACCGGGTAGACGCCTTCCGCCGAACACGATCTGCGTGATCGATCGCCTGGTGAAAGAGGACTTCCTCTTCGAGGTCGAGGCTGTCGCGTGCGGCGCGACCTAGCCTGG
Source organism: Variovorax sp. OV329 (assembly GCF_900114785.1). Classification (GTDB taxonomy): domain Bacteria; phylum Pseudomonadota; class Gammaproteobacteria; order Burkholderiales; family Burkholderiaceae_C; genus Variovorax. The sequence goes on along the minus strand of NZ_FOUG01000011.1, from coordinate 107,211 downwards.
ATCGGCGGTCGGCGGCCCACAGCACTTCCTGATCACGGCGACGTGATTGCGCGGCACGAATGAAAAGTCCTCCCGAGTATGCGCTCGCCAAGTGGAGGCGACTCTCATCAGCGCCGCCTCGGCCTCGGCTGGCATACGGCGTGGTCATTTGAGACGCACGTCGAACAGCGCAGCCCCGACGAAAAATAACCTCACGGCATCTCCTTCACACCCACCGGAATGCCATGACTTCGAACTGCTTCCCACCTCCGGCGCACATCGCAGCCCGGCCTCTGAATCGAGTGCTTGCACTCGCCCTGGGCGCTCCGTTCGCGCTGATGCCGGTCGCGGCCCTGGCCGACACCGGCCCGGCTTGCCAGAACGGCGCGCCGACGGCCTGCCAGATCATCTATCTGACGCCGACGGCCGGTGACGGGGACGCCGGCGGCATGGGTCAGCCCATTGTCAGCACCTTCACCAATACCCAGACACTGACCGCGGCGCCCGGCGTCAACGGCACTGGAGCGATCCAGCTCGAAACCGTCGCCGGCGACGGCGGCAAGGGCAGCAGCGACGGCGACAACGGCGGCAACGGCGGCCAAGGCAACCAGGTCACAGTCACGGTCGGCCCAGCGGTCAGTGCGCAGGGCAGCAATGCGGGCGGCCTCCTTCGCTTCACCTCCTCGGGCGGCTGGGGAGGCGCCGGCGTCGGCGCATCCATCGGCGGCGCCGGCCACGACGGCACCGGAGGCGGTGGCGGCCCGGTGAGCGTCACGATGAACGCCGGTACGGTGAACAGCACGGATCCCGCGACACCGGGCTTGTATGTCCTCTCGCAGGGCGGGGGCTCGATCTCTTCGGGAACCGATGGCGGCGCTGGCTACTTTGGCGCACTCTCCGGCGATGGCGGGGGCAGCGCCTATGTCACGGCCAACATCGGCGGCAACATCTCCACTGCCGGCACCGGCGCCTCGCTCAACGCGCTGGGCGGCGTCGGCAGCACGGGCACGAACGACAACGGAGGCATCTCCGAAAGCCAGGGACGCACGGGCGGCAACGGCGGATCTTCCAGCCAGGGCATGACCGCGACCGTGACCGGTTCCATCACATCGTCCCAGGCCGACGGCATCGACATGTTTGCGACTGCGGGTAGCGGGGGCAATGGTGGCAACTCGTCTGCTGCGCCTTCGTCGTCCACGGCGGGCAACGGGGGCGCCGGCGGCAATGCCCCGGACGCGACGCTGACCATCTACAACGCCACCGGCGGCCAGAACCAGGGCAGCGTCCAGGGCGCCGGAGTCGGCGCGCTCGTCAGCAGCACCGGCGGCGCTGGCGGCAACGGGGGCGCGGCGGGCAACGCCAAGGTCTCCGCCGGCGGCGTGGGCGGACAAGGTGGCAATGCGGGCAATGTCACGGTCAATCTGCAATCCGGAGGGCAAGTGGTTGGCAACGGCATCGCAGCCCTGTTGGCCGAATCCCTCGGCGGCAACGGTGGCAGCGGCGGCGCCAGCGACTTTGGCAACGCCACCTCTACCAGCGGCAACGGCGGCAACGGCGGCGCTGCCGCGTCGGCTACCGTCGTCATCGGCGCGACGCCGAGCGATGGCACCACGCGGCCTACGAGCGTCACTACCGGCAGCAGCTCATCAGGCTTTGGCGTGGTGGCGCGCAGCGCAGGGGGCAGCGGTGGCGATGCCGCCGTGGCCGTCGGCGCAACCTACGCCGCTGGCGGCAAGGGTGGAGACGGCGGCAACGGCGGCACCGCCAGCGTCACGCTGCTCGACAACGCTTCGGTGACCACGCAAGGCGCCGAAAATGCGCTCACGGATGCGGTGCACGCTGGTGTGTACGTGGTTTCCAGCGGCGGCACGGCCGGCTCGGGCGGCGATGCCAGTGCCGGCATGGGCAGTGCCGCCGGAAGCGCCGGCAAGGGTGGACTCGGCAACACGGCGACCGCGGCCATCGACGGTACGGTCAGCACGACGGGCAGCTTCGTGAACGGGGTGTTGACGCAAAGCCTGGGCGGCATGGGCAGCAGCGGCGGTGATGCGGCCAGCGTATTCGGCTATGCCGGGCCGGCGCGCAACGGAGGCGACGGCGGATCGGTCTATGTGAACGGACAGAACGGCACTGTCACGACCCAGGGCACCGGATCCTACGGCATGGTCGGTCAAAGCATCGGCGGTGGTGGTGGCGCGGGAGGCAATGCCCTTTCGAGCACGACCGGCGTCGCCATCGGCGGCAATGGCGGCGGCGGCGGCAACGGCGGCAATGTGACGCTCGGCCTGCTGTCGAGCGATCCCAATTCAGCGGTGCTGAACGACACGGTGATCACCTACGGCGACGCAGCCATCGGCATCCAGGGTCAGAGCGTTGGTGGCGCGGGCGGCATCGGCGGCAACGCGGTCGCCGTGGGCACGGGTGTATCGCTGGCGATCGGCGGCGACGGCGCCAGCGGCGGCAACGGCGGCGCGGTCAACGTGAACAGCAACGGCCTGGTCACCACGCTGGGCCCGCAGTCGGGCGGCATCGCCGCGCAAAGCGTCGGCGGCGGCGGCGGCAACGGCGGCGCCGCCGTGGCGATCGACGCCGGGGTGCAGATCTCGACGTCGTTCGCGTTGGGCGGCAGGGGAGCCAACGGCGGCCAAGGCGGCGCGGTTAACCTCACCAATGCAGGGCAAGTATCGACCTATGGGGCGGATTCCTACGGCCTGAAAGCGCAGAGCATCAGCGGCGGCGGCGGCCAGGGGGGTACGGCACTGGCCACGGCCGCAGCACTTGGTGGCGATCCGGAAATTCCGACCACCTCCGTCAGCGTCAGCGTGGGTGGCAGCGGCGGCGCCGGCGGCGACCAAAGCAACAGCCCGGTCACGGTGAACAACAACGGCCTCGTGACGACCGCCGGCGCCGGCTCGATCGGCATCATCGCGCAGAACCTTAGCGGCGGCGGCGGCAATGGCGGCGACTCCACCGCCTCCTCGTACGCCAATGGCCTGAACAGCGACAGCACCAATGTCAGCGTCAGCGTCGCCGTGGGCGGCAAGGGCGGCGGCGGCGGCACGGCCGGGTCGGCCACTATCAACAACAACGGCCTGGTGCTCACGATGGGCGCCGACGCCTATGGCGTCTTCGCGCAGAGCGTGGCTGGCGGCGGCGGCACAGGGGGCGCGGGCGACTCGTCCGCCTCGGCCGGGTCTGGCGACAACAGCTACACCGGCTCGGTCACCGTGGGTGGCTCGGGCGGCCAGGGCGGCATCGCAGGCGCGGTCAATGTGAACAACCAGGCGCTGGGCAATATCGCCACGGCCGGCGACGGCGCCAACGCGATCTTTGCGCAAAGCCTGGCGGGCGGTGGCGGTGCCTCCGGCGGCGGGGTGGCCAAGGCCAACGGCGGCTCGATCTCGGCATCCGTGACGGTCGGCGGCAGCGGCGGCAGCGGCGGCACTGCGGGCGCCGTGACCGTGCAGAACCAGGGCAATCTGCTCACCCAGGGCGCCGAAGCGGACGCCGTCCTCGCGCAAAGCATCGGCGGCGGCGGCGGCAAGGCCGGCAAGGGCACCTCCACCACGGGCGGTGCGCCGAACGCAGAGCAGGTGTTCCAGCAGATGAGCAACTCGATCCAGAGCGGCTTGGGCGTGGACACGAGCGGCGTCACCAAGGTTGCCGACAACGTGTACAGCGTGGGCAGCAAGGTGTGGGGCGCGGTCAACAGCGTGACGAAACTCGGCTCAGCCCTCGGCGGTGGCGACGATGACGCCGCGACCGGCACACTGCGCGACGATGATGATGGCGACGGCCAGGCCAGCAGCCTGAAGCTCAATGCCACGCTGGGTGGCCAGGGCGGCGTCGGGGGAGCGGGCGGCGCCGTCTCGGTGATCAACAGCGGTGGCATCCAGACCAACGGCAACAAGTCCGACGGCATTTTTGCGCAAAGCCTTGGTGGTGGCGGCGGCGTGGGCGGTGCCAGCAGCTTCTCGGGCAGCGCGAGCGACGGTGGCTCAGGCGATGACAGCACGAGCGGCGCGCTCACGGTGGGCGGCAGCGGAGCGGGCGCCGGCGCCGGCGGCACGGTGCAGGTGACGAACACCGGCAGCATCGCCACCCTCGGGGTCAGCAGCTATGGCATCAGTGCCCAGAGCGTGGGCGGCGGCGGTGGCAAGGGCGGTGCGACAGCAGCGTCCGCCGGCGCACTGAAAGACTTCACCGTCACGCTGGGCGGTTCCGGCGGTGCGGGCGGCTCGGGCGGCAGCGTGACGGTGGACAACGAAGGCTCGATCAGCACGCAGGAACGCGAATCGATCGCGGTGCTCGCCCAGAGCGTCGGCGGTGGTGGCGGCACTGCGCACCTGCTGTCCAGCGATGTGTCGGCGTCTACCGATTCGCAGAACAACATGCAGATCAATCTCTCGTTGGGCGGCAGTGGCGGTGCGGCTGGAGATGGCGGCGCCACCACCGTGTTGCTCAACCAGAAGCTCGGCAGTCAAGGGACGATCCGTACTTCGGGCGCCAACAGCATCGGTGTGCTGGCGCAGAGCATCGGCGGCGGCGGTGGCCTGATGGTCGCCACCAGCGCCCAATCGGACGCGAAAGGCGGCGGCAACGGGGGCGGCATTCAGAACACGACCCTGCTGCCGCTGACGATCGGCGATGCAAACGGTTCCAGCGGCAACGGCAATACGGTGAATGTGAACGTGGGCAACGGCAACGGCAGTGGGCTCTGGAACGCGATCGGAACGTCCGGCGCCAACGCCCACGGCATCGTGGCACAGAGTATCGGCGGCGGCGGCGGCGTGTTCTCGGGCGCGACACCCTCGGTGGATCTTGCCAAGCTTTTCCCCGGCACCAAGCAAACCGGCAACGGCGGCAGCGTGAACGTGTCGCTGACGGACTGGAGCTTCGACAGCGTGACCACCAGCGGCGCGGGCGCGGTGGGCGTGCTGGCGCAGAGCATCGGCGGAGGCGGCGGCCTCATCGGCGACATGAGCCATGTCCAGCTGGGCACGGCCACCGCCGGCGGGTTGAAAGCCAACCCGAATCAGCAAAGCGGCCAGGGCGGCAACGTCTCGGTGAACGTGGGCGCCTTCAACACGGTTGCCACCACTGGCGCCAATGCACATGGCGTACTGGCACAGACATTGGGCGGCGGCGGCGGCATTCTGGGCGGCACGGCCGACAACCCCGGCTACAGCTTTGCCGGCAGCACGAACTACACCGGCTGCAGCTCGGACAACTGCACCGGGAACGTGAACGTCACCCTCGGCAACTCGGCCACGGTGAGCACGAGCGGCGCGGGCGCCTGGGGCGTCTACGCCCAGAGCAGCGGCAACGGCAGCAACAACGCCACCATCAATGTAGGCCCGTACGCCTCGGTGCAGAGCCAGGGCCAATCGGCTGGCGCCGTCTATGTCGAGGCCACGGGGACTAACACGGTGACGAACGGGGGCACGATTTCCGCGACCAGCACCGGCTTGGCGGTGGGCAGCGCCGCCGGCACGACCACCCTGGACAACCTGAGCACCGGCATCGTCAACGGCAACGTCAACCTGAAGATCGGCTCGAGCTCGGGCAGCGTGCTGAACCGCTTGGGCGGCACGCTCAACACCGGCAGCCTCATGGGTGCCGACGTGGTGCAGAACGACGGCAAGGTGGAGGTCGGCGGCGTCGGCACGGCAGGCGCGGTCACCGAAGTCACCGGCAAGCTGGTACAGGGTTCCACCGGCCGCATCGTGATCGACAGCGATCACGTGGCCGGCACTTCGGACCGGCTGACGGTCGATGGCGATGCGCACCTGGCCGGCGCCATCCAGATGCGCCCCACGCGCCTGGCGCCCACGACCGTTGACGTCATGGACGTCAAGGGCCAACTCGACGCATCGCAGCTGCAGTCGGTCGACCCGATGCTGGTGCACTACCAGATCTCCAGCGCCGGCACCACCGCGGCCGACGGCTCGGCCCAGCAGTCGATCTTCGTGACGCCGCAGGCGCGCTTCGATGCCGCCGCCTCGGGCCTCGGCAAGAATGCCCAATCGGTCGCCGATCACCTCCAGGCCAACTTCAATGCGGGCTCAGGGGGCCTGGGCGGCACCCTTGCCCAGTTGGCCGCGGGCGTGCAGGACCCTGCAACCTACAAGGCGACCCTGACCAGCCTGGGCAACGAAGCCCAGCAGGCTGTGGGCACCTCGCGCCTGGCCGCCAGCCACGCCTTCGTCGAGCGCATGAACTCCTGCCCCACCTTCGATCAGGACAGTGGGACGGACATGAAGGAGCGCGAGTGCGTCTGGGGCCGGATCATCGACAACAGCACCACCGCCAGCGGATCGCAGCACGCCAACTACAGCGCCGGCACGCACTCGGTGCAGGTGGGCGCCCAGAAGCAGATCGCCGAGGGCTGGTTCCTGGGGGCCAGCGCGGCGTACGACAACGAGGACCTCAACAGTTCCACCGGCGCGGGCAGCGTGGACGGCAACGGCGGCGCGGTGGGCATGGTGCTCAAGCGAGAGATCGGCAACTGGACCATTTCGGGCGCCGCGGACTTCGGCTACGGCAACTACGACACCACGCGCAACATCGCCTTCCCTGGCTATGCAGCGCAAGCCACCGGCAGCTTCAACCTCACGCAGTACGGCCTGCACTCCCGCATTGCCTACCTGATCCCGCAACAGAACTGGTACCTCAAGCCCTACCTGGACCTGCATGCGGTGCGCATGCACACCGGGAGCTACAGCGAACAAGGTGCTGGTGCACTGGGCCTCAACGTGAACGGCAACAGCGACACGATGCTCTCCGCTTCCCCGATGGTGGAGGTCGGTGGTCGCGTCGAGATGGACAACGGCATGACGCTGCGGCCCTATGCGGCCGTGGGCGCCACCGTGCACGACAAGAACGAGTGGGGCGCGGACGCGCAGTTCCAAGGGGCGGTGCCTGGCGTGCAGAGCTTCAACACGGCGGCCAGTGCGCCCACCGCCCTGGCAAACGTGCGCCTAGGCGTGGACTTGATGGTGAAGAAGAACCTGCAGTTGCGCGCCGAGTACGGCGGCCAGTTCGGTTCGGGCTACCGTTCCAACGAAGGCGTCCTGCGGGTGAACTACCTCTTCTGACGCACTATTGCCGGTTTCGTCGTGCTTGCCTTCACGCCCCGCGCTGCGTCAGATTCGCGGCATGGCGAACACCACTTCGCCGCTGAAGGCGGCCGTCGACGAGCCGGCGCTGTCGACGTCGTCGAAGGCGAAGCTGCCCAGGATGAACAGCATCGCCCCGTGGACCTTGAACTTCTTCAGCCGCAGTTCGCCATGCACATCATGGCCATCCAGCAACCTGCGAAAACGCGTGGACATGGAAGCGACGAAGGTCCGGCTGATGACGTTCTTCTTGAAGTCATCCAGGTCGTGCGTGAGGATCGCATCGCGAAAGCGGTGCTCTTCGCGATGCTCGACGAAGTCGGCCATGGTCACGAAGGCTAGCTGGTTCAGACACAGGGCGGACTCCACCGCGTTGAAATGCCCTGTCTGGTCTCCATAGAAGGTCGCGGGCACCGAAAAGCGCCCGTGCGACACGAGCTGCGTCAGGCAGTCGGCATCGCGCCACGCATCCTTCAGGTAGACGCACGAGGGCACGTAAGCATCGAGGATGGATGCACGCGCGAGGGGTTCTATGCGACGCGGGCCGAGACGGCGGGCGTGCGGTGCGGAGTCGACCGCGACATGGGCAAACGGTTCTCTGGCTTGGGTCAGCAGCATGGAAAGATCCTTGGTTCGAGTGGGCTAAGCGATCCGGCGCCGGGTTCAGCACCGGAAGACCAGTCTGGGTCGGAATCCTTAGGCTTTGCTGAAACCATGCGCTCGCGCCCTGCGCTTCAGCAAAGGCTAAGCAGCCTCGCGGAGACTTGCGTCCACCATGACGACTCACAATGACCGCAACAATGCATGGCTTCCCGAGCCACTGGACGAATGCCAGATGCGCAGCATCATCGGACTGCTGGACACCTACGAGGCCGACCCCCATGGCGCACGGGTGATGCTGGACCAGTTGTACTGGGATGGAGCCTTGTCCGGCCACCACCGGCAGGCCGTGCGCATCCTGTTCCTGCTGCCCACGGCCGATGCGGATGAACTTCTCGCCCGCGCCTGCAAGGACGAGCAGGCCCGGCGGGTGTTCCTGAGCATGCGTGGCCAATAGAAGCACAGGCTCTCGTCGATTTCCGCGATCACGCAGAAAGGACAACAAGCGATGGATCTGAACCATCCGCAGCAGGGCACGTTGCCTTACACCGCCGGCATTGATAGATTACGGCTTGCGCCATCGCTGGCGCAGTCACAGCCCTTGCAGGAGCACCCATGATCCGGCCGCACGAAGAGAAGGTACCTTCCTACCTGTTCGCGGGCGACGATCTGCCACCGACACAGGCCAGAGATCTCCTTCGAGAGCGCTTCTCTGCCAATTTCGACCTGGTCCTTCCACCTGCGGGCCCCATACGCGTCGACGGTGCCAAGCATCTGGGCCTCATGTTCGGCGGCATGGCCATACTGTGGCGCCAGATGTACGTGCACGGCATCACGCGCGGCGCAGCCTTGATCCGCAGCAGCCAGATCGATCACTACATTCTCACCGTCTCGCTCGAACAGAAGGGGCCGACGCTCCACGTGTTCGACGACGGTCGCGTGCTGGAGCAGCGTGCGGGCGAGCCCGTGGTGCTCGACATGGCACGCCCGATTCACCTGGACATCCAGTCCGGCACGGACCTCACGCTGTTCATCCCGCGCGACGCCCTTGACGAACTGCTGCCGCGCCGCCTCGACCTGCACGGCGTTAAGCTCCAGGGGACGGTGGCAGCGCTGCTCATCGAGCATCTGCGAACGGTGGTGCGGGAGGGCTCCGGTCTGCATCCCGCGGAAGGACAGCTTCTTTCGCGCAGTACGCTGCATCTACTCGCTGCCTGCCTGGCGCCCATGAGCAACTCGATGGCACTGGCGCGCCCGCAGGCAGAGCACCTGCTGGTGCGTCGTATCGGCCAGTACGTGGAGTCCCGGCTAGCCGACCCGGATCTTTCGGTGGAGCAACTCTGCGCTGCCTTCGACCTGTCCCGCTCGAGCCTGTATCGGCTGCTCGAGCCCATGGGCGGCGTGGCTGCCTTCATTCGAGAGCGCCGGCTCAGCAAGGCGCACCAGTTGCTCGCTGGGGCCCAGGAGCGCGTTCACCTAAAGCGCGTAGCCGACGAATTCGGTTTCCGGTCGGCGGCGCAGTTCAGCCGCGCCTTCCACGATCAGTTCGGCTACTCACCCAGCGAAGCAAGGGGGTGGATCGCGCCTCTGGCCGACAGTTCGTCGCCCTTGCAGTCGGAAGCGCGCCGCTTCGCCACTTGGCTCTACAGCCTGCATCACTGATCGGTGCCCGGTCGCCCCGGTCTCAGCCGACGATCGCGGCAAGCCGCCGCTGGATGATCGAATCGGCCTCAGACATGATGCGTTCGATCAGGTCGGCGACGGACGGGATGTCGTCGATCAGGCCGGCCACCATTCCGCAGCTCCATGCGCCCGCGTCCATCTCGCCGTCGTACATGACGCGCGGATAGACGCCCGCGACCTCGTCGGCGATGTCCTTGAACTGGATGCTGCTGCCGAATTCGCGCTCTTTCTGCAGCATGCGTTCCACCGCGGCGTTCGTCAGCACCCGCTCGGTGTTGCGCAAGGGGCGCATCACCAGCCGCGTATCCAGTTCGCTTGCGCGGACGATGGCGTCCTTGACGTTCTGGTGGACGGGCGCCTCCCGGGTCGCCAGGAAGCGCGTGCCCATGTTGATCCCTTCCGCCCCGAGCGCCAACGCCGCCACCAGCGAGCGGCCATCGGCCATCCCACCCGAGGCGATGAACGGAACCTTCAGTTCCTGCGCCGCGCGCGGCAGGAGGATGAAGTTGGGCACGTCGTCTTCGCCGGGGTGGCCGCCGCACTCGAAGCCATCGACACTGATCGCGTCGCAGCCGATGCGCTCGGCCTTCAGCGCATGGCGTATCGAGGTGCACTTGTGGATGATCTTGACGCCCGCCTCGTGCAGCACCGGCAATACCTTCTCGGGGTTGTTGCCCGCCGTCTCCACCGCCTTCACGCCGCCTTCGATGATGGCGCGGACATAGCCTGGGTAGTCAGGTTGCTTCACGCTCGGCAGGAAGGTGAGGTTCACGCCGAAGGGCTTGTCCGTCAGCTCGCGGCATCGGCGGATTTCCTCGGACAGCTTCTCGGGCGTGGGCAGGGTCAGCGCCGTGATGATGCCGAGCCCGCCTGCGTTGGACACCGCCGCTGCGAGCGGCGCCAGACCCACGCAGTGCATGCCGCCCTGCACGATGGGATGTTCGATGCCGAAGAGTTCCGTGATCCTGGTTTTCATGGTCGAGGCCTTTTGCAACTAGTGGCGAATTAGGCGGCAGCGGACGCGGGGGCGCCGAATTGCTCCCTCAGCCGGGCCTTCAGCATCTTTCCCGTGGCGCCGAGCGGAATGGCATCGACGAACACCACGTCGTCGGGGATCTGCCATTTAGCAATCTTCCCTTCGAAGTAGGCCAGCAGCTCCTCGCGGGCCACGTCCGCGCCGTTCTTCTTTTGGACGACAACGATGGGACGCTCGTCCCACTTGGGGTGCTTCACGCCGATGCAAGCCGCCATCGCCACTGCGGGGTGGGACATCGCGATGTTCTCGATCTCGATGGAGCTGATCCACTCGCCGCCGGACTTGATGACGTCCTTGCTTCTGTCGGTGATCTGCATGAATCCGTCGGGATCGATGGTGGCGACGTCGCCGGTGCAGAACCAGCCGTCGACAAGAGGGTCACCGCCCTCGCCCTTGAAGTATCCGCTCACGATCCAAGGTCCGCGCACCAGCAGGTCGCCGGAGGCGCGACCGTCCCACGGCAATTCGGCGCCGCGTTCGTCCACGATCTTCATCTCGACGCCGTAGACGGCCCGGCCCTGCTTTTCCAGCACGCGCAGGCGCTCGTCCAGCGGCAATGCCCTGTGCTTCGGCTTGAGCGTGCACACCGTGCCCAAGGGGCTCATCTCGGTCATGCCCCATCCGTGCTGCACGCGCACGTCGAGGTCTTGCTCGAAGCCCCGAAGCACGGCAGGCGGACACGCCGCCCCGCCGACCACCGTGCGCCGCAGGCTGGAGAAGCGCAGGCCGTTCGATTGGACGTGGGCGAGCAGCATCTGCCAGACCGTCGGCACGCCGGCGGCCAGCGTGACCGACTCCGACTCTATGAGTTCGTAGACCGATTTCCCATCGAGGGCCGGGCCGGGCAGCACGAGCTTGCAACCCACCAGTGCCGCCGAATAGGGAATGCCCCAGGCATTGACGTGGAACATGGGCACTACCGGCAGCACCGAGTCAAAAGCCGACAAGCCCATCATGTCAGGCAGCACCGAGCCGTAGGCATGCAAGATGGTGGAGCGGTGGCTGTACAGCGCACCTTTTGGATTGCCTGTGGTTCCGCTGGTGTAGCAGAGGCTGGAGGCCGTGCGTTCGTCGAGCGTCGGCCAGGCATAGCTCTCCTTTTGGTCGGCGATCCACGCCTCGTAGCTTTCCAAGTTTGGGATGCCGGTGTCCGCCGGCAGCTTGTCGGCGTCGCAAAGCGCGATCCACTTCCTGACCATGCCGCATCTGGCGTGGACGGCCTGCACCAGCGGCAGAAAGGTAGTGTCGAAGAGAAGTACCTGGTCTTCCGCGTGATTGACTATCCACGCGATCTGGTCGGGGTGCAGCCGTGGATTGATGGTATGCAGTACACGGCCCGATCCGCTCACCCCGTAGTAGAGTTCCAGATGCCGGTATCCGTTCCATGCGAGCGTGGCCACACGATCGGAAACCTGCAGGCCTTCGCCATCCAGTGCATTGGCCACGCGTCGGGAGCGGGCGGCGCAGGCGGCCCATGTGTAGCGATGAACGTCGCCCTCGACTCGGCGCGAGACGATCTCGCCGTCGCCGTTGTGGCGTTCGGCGAATTCGATGAGCTGGGAGATCAGCAAGGGCTGATCCTGCATGAGGCCTTTGAGCATTTGAGTCTTGTCTCCTTTGTTCGTCATTCAGGAAATGGGGCGGGCCAGTTCGGCCAGCGCGAGCCGATGTCCCGCGACAACCTCGGCGGAAATCGTCGCGAACAGCGCGTGGATCAAGACCAGGCTGACGCCATGCCGTCTGGACAAGGTCGCCAGAAGCCGGGCGCGCTGCTTCTGCCGCGCCGGGTCTGAGGGCATCTCGCCCAGCCGGGCCTTGAGCATGCCCACCTCCCGCGTCTTCTCGAAGCGCCGCGCGAGCAGCGCGATCCACTCGTCGTCGATGAGGTCGATGGCCTCGCGCAGGTCGCGAAGCCGCACCTCGGCCATCTCCTTCTCGATGTCCGGCGGGTTCGGCATGTGCTCAGTCCATCCGGATGCCCAGGGGCTTCACATCGCGATTGAGTTGCTCGATGTCCTTTGTCAGCGATGCGCTGAATTGCGCGGGAGTCGTTGACAGCATTTCTGAGCCGATGTTCCTGGCCGTCTCCAGCAGCGCCGGCTGCTTGATCGCAGCCGCCAAGTCGCGCTGGATGCTGCTGGCAAGGGCTGGCGTCATGCCGGGCGGACCGAACACGCCGACCCATGCCGGCACGTTCACGCCTTCGATGCCCTTTTCCTTGAGGGTGGGAATGTTCGGCAACTCGGCCAGCCGCTTGTCGGCCGCCACCGCCAGCGCGCGGACCTTGCCCTGGGCGACCAGGGTGGAAGCGAAGGCCGAGCCCCAGAAGACCATGTCGATGTGCCCTGCCATCAGGTCGTTAATGGGTGAACCGCGATAAGGCACGTGCACCAGCTTTGTCCCGGTAGATTTCTCGAAGAGCGCACCGACCAGATGCGTAGTATTGCCGTTGCCTGCAGAGCCAAAGGTGAGCGCCCCCGGCTTTGCCCGCGCCGCATCGAGCAACTGCTCCAGATTCTGGTAGGGCGAGTTCGCGGCCACCAGCAAGGCGAAGCCCGCCGTACCCGTGAGTTGCGAGATCGGCGTGAAGCCGGTGAGCGTGTCGTAGGGAAGCTTCTCGAAGAGCACCGCATTGGTGGCATGGCCGCCGGTGGTCACCAACAAGGTAGTACCGTCCGGCTTGGCCTTGTTCACTTCGGTGGAGCCGATGATGGCGCTGGCGCCCGGCTTGTTCTCGACGACATAGTTGTTGCCGTTGATCTTGTGCAAGGCCTCTCCAAGCTGTCGCGCAAGGATGTCGGTGAAGTTGCCCGCCGCATAGGGCACGATGATCTTGACGGTGGACTGTGCCAGCGCCGCGGAAGATGCCGCGCACAGGACTGCGGCGCCGATGGAGCCGGCCAGCAGCCGGCGCAGGGTGGAAGAGGCCGTCACGAATACATCCTTTTTCAGAAGTCGGGTTGTTGCAGCAAGAACTGCACGATGGCCTGCGCGAGCAGGCCGGGCGCCTGGACCGCCGCCGAATGGCCGATTCCTTCCAGCGACTCCCAGGCGGCGCCTGGAATGCGGCCGGCCAGGGCCTGCATCACGTTCGCAGGCACCACCTGGTCCAGCGAACCGGATATGCACAGGGTGGGCGACTGGATACGCGCCGGGTCCAGGGCGTGTACCTCCTGCGCCAGCGCGCTGCGCTTGCCGGGCATCGCGCTGGCGAAGCGCGAGGTCAGGGCCGGGTGCCGGGCGACGTGCTCGGGCGTGTAGAACATCGAGGCCAGTTGCCCAGCCGTTTCGGGCAGTCCGGCGCGCAGCGACTGCATGCGGGCCATGCCTTCGGGATTCAGCTCCGGCAGGGAGCGGTCCAGGGGCCAGGTGTTGCACAGCGACAGAGACTGCACGCGCTGCGGATAGGCAATGGCCAGCGCTTGCGCGATGCGTCCGCCAAGCGAGGTGCCGAATACGCTGTACCGCGCATGGCCGAGGTGCCCCATTAGCTCGGCGGCATCCTCGGCAAGTTCGGGAATGTGATGCTCGCCAGTCTTGTTCACGGTCTCGCCGCATTCGCGCTGGTCGTAGATCACGACCTGCGCATGCAGTGCCAGTGCTTCGGCCAGCGCATCGAAGCTGTGACGGTTGGCTTCGGCGCCATGCATCAGCACGATCGCGGGCCCGCTGCCGCGCAGCTCGTAGGCGGTGTGGGTGCCCTGCAGGTTGGCAAACTGCGTCATGCCGACTCGCCCTCCTCCTGCGCCAGATCGAAGGTCAGCTCGATCTTCAGCCCCAGCGGATCGCGGATGAACAGCTGGTGCAGCGTCCACCCCGGCACGGGAGCTTCGGTGTAGGCGATCTTCAGCGCATCGAGCCTGGCGCGGGTGCGGGACAGGCCCGAGGCACGGAAGGAGATGTGGTCCAGCGCCACGGCTTCGGGGCTGGGCGCGCGGCCGGAGGCATACAGGTGCACCATCGGCTGATTGCCCACGTACAGCCAGTAGCCAGGGAAGCGCAGTTGCGGACGCTCGCCGGGCACGAGCCCGAGCGTGCGCATGTAGAAATCGCGCAGCCCATCCAAGTCCTGCGCGTCGCAGCGCAGGGTGAAGTGATGCAGGCCGCGAACCGGCGTGTCCACGATGGTTGACTCAGGCCACGGACTCGGGACGGCGCAGAATCCGGGTCAGCGCCTTACCTAGCTCGCCCGACGGATCGGTGGGCACCCAGGGCATGCGCCACGCGACGTGGCCGTCCGGACGCACCAGCACCGCGCCGTGCAGGCCCATGTCCAGGCCGTCGCGCGAATCCACCGAGGGCAACTGGTGCGTGGCCACCCTCACCCCAAGCCGCCCGCCGACGTCGCGTGCCACGGCGGCCCAGTCCGCGGACTGCGGACCGTGGACCAGCACGAAATCGCGATCGAACAGATCCAGCGTCGAGTGCTGGCGCGCCAGGTCGAGCCAGAAGTGCGGGAAGCGCGCGCCCGGCCGATCAGTGGGATCGTAGCGGCTCAGGGTCAGGCCGCGCGGCGCCGTACCGTCGGGGATCACTGCGCCGTCCTCGTAGCTGAAGCCCAGACCCAGGCCGATGCTGTGGCTGTGGTGGAAGGTGTCCTTGATCCAGAACTCGATCGCCTGCAGGTTCTTGGCGCGGTAGGCCTCTTCCAACTGGACGAAGCGCATGGTGTTGCCGTGGCTGAAGTCCGCGTTGGCCTGTCCGATCGGACGGCGCTCGCTGTCGTAGCTGTCCAGCAGCGCGCTGCCGGCCTGGCCGCGCAGCACCATCGAGAGCTTCCATGCTAAGTTGTGCGCGTCCTGGATGCCGGTGTTCATGCCATAGCCGCCGGTCGGCGGAAAGCGGTGCGCCGCGTCGCCGACCAGAAAGGCACGGCCACGGGCATAGCGCTCGGCCACCTGCTTGCTCACGCGCCAGGCCGAGCGGCTGATGATCTTCACATCCAGGTTCGGGACGCCCGAGTGAGCACGTGCCAGCTTTACCACTTCCTCGTCGGAGCGCATCGGCGGCATGGCCTCGTTGCCGTCGCCCACCCGCGTGACCGTGAGCCAGCGGTCGGCGCCATTGGTGTTGAGGACGGCACCCCCGGGCACCGAGCGGTCGCCCGGCATGACGCGGAAGACGCCGACCTGCCGCACGCTCGGAATGTGCGACAAGTCGCCCTCCCAGAAGTCGTTGTTCATCAGTGCGAGGCTGGCCGGTCCGTTCATCTGGATGTCCATCATCCGGCGCACGCTGCTGCCCGCGCCGTCGGCAGCGACGAGGTAGGCGGCCGTCCAGGTCGTCTGTGCCTCGGTGCCCACATCGCGCGTCACGACCTGCACGCCGTCGCCCCGCTCCTCGTAGCGCACGAACTCGGTCTCGAACAGCACCTTGCCCCACTTGGAGCCGCGCACGGCTTGGTAGAGCTCGTCCTCGACGGCATCCTGGGAGACCGTGCACTTCCAGGCCGGCGTCTGACCGTAGTCGATCTCGCGCGGCACGCGCCCGATCTCGTCGCCGGCGATCGACTCCACGAAGGCGAAGCCGTTGGCATCGTCAGGCAGCCCGCGCGCCTTCACCTGTCGCTCGATGCCCCACTGGCGAAAGAGCTCCATCGTGCGCACCCAGGTCCCCCGGGCGCGCGGATGGTCGGTCAGGCCCGCGTTGCGCTCCACCACCACGAAGGGAATCTCGAACCTGTCCATGAGCAGTGCCGTGGCCAAGCCCGTGGGCCCGGCGCCGACGATGAACACGGCCGTGCCGTGCGTGGACGGGGGAAGAACGATAGGATTCATGGCTCGAATTCGATATGTGGACAAGGACTCGCTGGCATCGCTGCCATGCCGTCAATGTCTCACCCGGGCCGCCGCTGCCGGTAGCGTGACACTGCAAAGAAATAGCGAGAAAGGGCCATGAAGAATCCGACGTCGGGCTTTGCCACACAGACGGCCTACAACGAGGCGCTCAATGAACTGGGCGAACGCCGGGATGGCCCATGGGTGCTCGCCATCTCCGCCGCCAGCGTGCGCTCCACGTCCGAGCGCAGACAGAAGCACGAAGGAAGGTGGCATCAGCACCACCGGGGCCAGCTCATGTTCGTCGACGACGGCGTGCTCTTGGTGCGCACCGAGGGAGAGTCCTGGGTGGTACCGCCGGGCCGGGCCGCATGGGTTCCCCCGGGCAAGACACATGCCGTGAGCGGCACGGACGTCACCAACAGCTGGCACCTGTACTTGTCTCCCAAGGCCAGCAGGGTGCTGCCGCCCAAGCCCTGCGTGGTCACCCTGAATGCGCTGATCGAGGACCTGGCGCCGCGTGCCGTGTCATGGAGCGAACAGGAGCGCTTGACTGCCACGCAACGTAGGCTCATGACGGTCTTGCTGGACGAGTTGCGGACGGCGCCGCTCAATCGGATGCAACTGCCCCTGCCGCGCGACCGGCGGCTGCTGCGCATCGCCTCCGCGATACTGGACAACCCGGCCGACGAGCGTACGCGCGATGAATGGGCTGCCTGGGCGGGCCTTTCCTCGCGGACCCTGACCCGCCTGTTCCAGCAGGAGGTCCAGATCACATTTCACCAGTGGCGCGAGAAGGTGGTGCTGACGGCGGCACTGGAGCGCCTGACGCATGGCGAAAGCGTGGCGGGCGTGTCAGATGCGCTGGGCTATGCCACGCCCAGCGGATTCATTGCCATGTTCCGACGGCATTTCGGGGAGTCGCCAGCACGGTATCTGGCTTCTCAATAGCCTCCCCGCGCCGGCAGGTGTGCCGCAGATTCACTCGTTGGGTTTCACGCCCTGCCGGCGATGGGCCACCACCGTTTCCCGGTTGATGGAAGCGTAGATCGCGAGCGCGGCCTCCGGATCCATCGAGTACTTCCGAGCCAGCGCACGAATGAGCTGGGCCCGGTGCTGCACCCGTTCGGGCAGGCTCACCGGCAGATCGCGCTCCAGCTTGATCTGGCCGATCGCCTGCGTCTTCACGAAGCGCTTGGCGAGCAAGGCGATGATGTCTTCGTCGATTCTGTCGATATCGTCCCGAAGGGTGCTCAAGCTGTCCTCACTCATGATTTTCTCCAAGGCTTTGGTCCTGTGTCCGATCTTCCCTCGCAGGAGGGGGATTCATTCGCGCGCAAGAATACGCTTCAAGGCACTGCCGAGGCTGTCCAGCGGGTCATCCGGCAGGTAGGGCATGCGCCATGCCACGTGGCCGTCGGGCCGCACCAGCACGGCGCCGCGCAGGCCCATCTCGAGCCCGTCGCGCGGGTCCACGCGCTCCAGTTCGAAGCTGCGAATCGAAAGCGCTGTCCGCTGACTCAGTGCTGCCGCAGCCTCATGCCACTGCGGTGCCTTGGGTCCCGTCATCAGCACGAAATCGCGATCGAACAGGTCGATGGTCGAACGCGCCCTGGACAGATCAAGCCAAAGGTGGGGAAAGCGCCCACCCGGACGGTCCGAAGGGTCGTACCAGCGGGTACGCTGCGCCTGCTTGACAGTGCCGTCCGGAATCAGCGCACCCTCATCGTAGCTGAAGCCCAGGCCAAGGCCGTCGTTGTGGTTGTGGTGGACCGAGTCGCGGATCCAGAAGTCAATCCGATCCTGGTTGCCCGATGCGAATGCGGCCTCCATCTGGCCGAAGCGCGCGGTGTTGCCCATGCTGAAGTCGGCGTTGGCGTGGCCGATCGGGCGCCGTTCGCTGTCATAGCTCTCCAACAGGCTGGCACCTGCGTGCCCCTTGAGCACCAGGGCGAGCTTCCAGGCCAGGTTGTGCGCATCCTGGATGCCGGTGTTCATGCCGAAGCCCCCTGTGGGCGGAAAGCGGTGGGCGGCATCGCCGGCAAGAAAGACGCGGCCCTTGCGATAGTGCGCCGCCACCTGCCGGCTTGCGCGCCAGATCGAGCGGTTGATGATCTTCACTTCGAGCCCCGGCAGCCCTGTGTGCGCACGCGCATTGTGTATCACCTCTTCTTGGCTCCAGGGTCGTGCGCTGCTGCCCTCGCCCACACCACCGATGCGGCTGATCGTCAGCCAGCGGTCGTGCGCGTTGGTGTTGAGGACGGTGGCGGTGGGCACGCCCGGCAGGTCCGGCGAGACGCGGTAGCCGCTGACATGCTGCGTGCTCTCGATGTGCGACAGGTCCATCTGCAGGAAGTCGTTGCACATCGTCGCGAAGACCGGCGAGCCCTCCATCGCGATGCCCAGTGCCTCGCGCACGCCGCTTCCTGCCCCGTCCGCGGCAACCAGGTACTTCACCGCCCAGCGCTTCTCCTGACCTGTTTTCAGATCGCGCGAGCGCAGTTCGACGCCATCGGGGATCTCGCGATGCTCGAGAAACTCGGTGGCGTAAAGCAGCTGGCCGATCTCGGCGCGGCGAGCGGCGGCGAGCAACTCGTCCTCGACGGCGTCCTGCGCGACGGTGCAGCGGAGCACGGGGCTGTCATTGCGGTTGGGCTGCGGCGGCGTCCGTCCGAACTCGCGCCCTGCGATGCTCCGCACGAAGGCGAAGCCCCCCGCGTTGTTAGGAAGCCCGCGGTCGCGGACGGGCTTGTCGATGCCCCAGATGCGAAACAGCTCCATCGAGCGCGGCCAGACGCCTCGCGCTTTCGGGTGATCTGTGGTGCTTGCGCTCCGCTCGAAAAGCACCGACGGTATGCCGTGCCGGCTCAGGAGCAGGGACATGCTCAACCCCACCGGCCCGCCACCGACGATGGCCACTAAGGGAGATGGGCTGGTGATGGAGCCGGACTGGTGCGTGAGCGTCTTGCCCTCGTTGAGATTCATGGCTTCCATTGCTTGTTTTCGTCCTGGCTCAAATCTCGCGCGCCCATGCGCCTGTGGCTGTCGACCACCTCTTCGTTGATCGGCTGGTAGATGCGCTGGACAAGCCCTGCATCCAGGCCGAAGCGCAAGGACAGTTCCTTCAACAGCCCTGCGCGATGCGCGCGCCGATCCGGATGGGTCGCACTCAGGCCGTCGCGAATCTTGATCTCGCCGATGGCACGGGTGATGTCGAATCGTCGCGCCACGAGTTCCACGAGCTCTCGGTCCAATTCGTCGACCTCGCGGCGTAGATCGGTCAGGTTGTTTGCGGCCATTTCTTGCAGGATGAAAGTGGGACGGGGACGGTAACTACTGTGTCATGCACCGGTGCGAAGTGGTAACGTAGCGGCGACGATCGGTAGTGATTTCTCGCCATGCCCTCCGACCCGAACCCGATGGATCAGGCCGCCAGCCATACGCAGGCCCTTCACGCCTTGTCCAGGCGATCGTCGGGGCCGATGCTGGTGGCGCTGCAGTCGGGCACAGCGCGCAGCGCGCGCAGCCAAGGCAAGGGGATCTCGCGCGAGACCCGATCTCATGCCCACGCGCAGGGGCAACTCATCTGCATCGACGACGGACTCATGCGCATCCACACGGACCGTGGCAGCTGGGTTCTGCAGCCCGGACGGGCCGTCTGGATGCCGCCCCACGCACCCCACGGCGTCAGCGTCTACGGCGTGAGCACCAGCTGGAACGTGTTCATCTCGCCCGAAGCGGCGCTCGTGCTGCCGCACGAACCCTGCGTGCTGTGCGTCAGCGACCTGGCTCGCGCGCTCATGATGCGCGCGGCCTCCTGGACCTGGCAGGAGGAATTGCAACCGCACCAGGAACGATTGATCGCAGTGCTGCTCGACGAGCTGCGGCAATCCGACCCGAGTGCGATGCACCTGCCGCTGCCTAGCGACAGGCGCCTGTTGCGCATCGCCAATGCCATCCTGGAGTCGCCCGGCGTCCAGCGCACGCTCGGCGAATGGGCAGCCTGGGCCGGCATGTCCGCGCGCACCGTCAACCGCCTGTTCGACGCCGAAGTCGGCATGAGCTTTTCGCACTGGCGCCAGCAGGCCATGGTGATCCATGCGCTGGAACGCCTCGCGCTGGGGGAGGCGGTTTCCGTGGTGGCCGATTCGCTCGGCTATGCAAGTCCCAGCAACTTCATCGCGATGTTCCGGCGCTCGTTCGGGCAATCGCCGATGCGCTACCTGTCCGGCGGCGCGAAGCCAGGCTGACGAGGCTTTGTAGCGGTAGGCCAACCGCGGCGTGCCCTGGCGCTGCGAGCGCCCATGGCATGGCGTTCGTCCCGAAATCAACACTTTTCGTCCCGTGCGTGCTAACGGTCGAGGCGGGGTCGGTGTGACATTGCCCGCTTCCCATCCATCCCATCCTCTGCAGATCAACATGTTTGAGTACTTCAAGGACAACTACGCTTGGAATATCGCAGTCGCGACGCTGGTAGAAGAGGTCGGCACACTGGCCGAACCCATGGAGGCGTTCCAAGCGGTAGCCCACCTGGCCGACGCTGATCCCACTGTCGCCAATCAGGCCTGGCACGACGCCATGATGGCCCTCGGCCAGAGGCTCGAGCGGCTGGCAGATGAGGACCTGGCGGCGGGCCATGCCCTCAGCGCCGCGCGCAAGTACCACCGGGCCTCGATGTACCTCATTCGCGTCGAGCGCATGATGCCGCCTCGCAATTCGGACCGACTGGCGGTGTACCGCCGGGCTCTGGCGAACTTTCGCAAGGCTCGCGAACTTGGCAGAGACGGTGTTGAGTTCGTCGGGATTCCCTTTGAAGGCAAAGTAATCCCTGCCCTGCTGGTGAAAGCCAAAGGCAGCGCACCGGCGCCGATCGTGATCCACCTGCAGGGCTTCGACTCTGTCAAGGAGACGCAGTGGCCGATGCTGCAGGAGTATCGCCGGCGCGGCCTGTCGGTGCTGATCCTGGACCAGCCCGGCGCCGGTGAAGCACTGCGCCTACACGGACTCACGGCGCGCATCGAGAGCGAGACCTACGTTTCCCGCGCAGTCGACTACATCCTCGGGCGCGCCGACATCCGCACCGAGCAGATCGGCCTGGCCGGCCTGAGCATGGGAGGCTTCTTGGCACCCCGTGCCGCAGCGTTCGAGCCCCGGATCAGGGCCGTCGCCTCCTGGGGCGCGTTCTTCCGTCTGCGGCCGCCCGCGCCGCAGCCTGCCGCAGGCTCTGCCCGGAGCGGCGAGGCGCCGGGCGCCGCGTCCCTCCCGAGCATGCTGGCGCATGCCCTGTGGTCCTGGGGACTGGACACGCCGCAGGAGTTCGGCGCCCTGGCCGAACGCTTCACCCTGGAGGGCGTGGTGGACAAGATCCGCTGCCCCTACCTGGTCATGCACGGCGAAGGTGACCGGCAGATTCCCTGGTCCGATGCCGTCGCCACCTACGAGCAGACCACCGCCCCCGGCAAGCGACTGAAGATCTTCCGCAAGGACGAGGGTGGGATCGAGCATTGCCAGTTGGACAACCGAGCCTTCGGCGCCGACTACCTGACGGACTGGTTCGCAGAGATCTTCTCAGGCAGATAAAGCCGCTCTGCCACCCAAGCGCTACGCCATTTCGCCGCTTCGGGTCAGGTAGCGCGTGGGCGACTCTCCGTGCGAGCGGCGGAACATGGCGATGAAGTTGCTAGGGCTGGAATAGCCCAGCGCATCCGCCACGTTGGAGACGCTTTCCCCGCGCGACAGGCTGGACCTGGCATGCATCAGCATCGCCTCCTGGCGCCACGCCATGAAGCTCATGCCGACCTGGACCTTGAAGAGGCGATTCACCGTCCTGGCGGAAACGCCCGCCCAGTCCGACCACTCGTCCAGGGTACGTGCCTGGCCTGGCTGGGCAAGGATCGCCCGGGCGATACGAAGCAGTCGCCGATCGGTGGGCATCGGCAGATGAAAGGCGTCCTTCGAGGCGTTGCGCAGTCGGTCGAGCAGCACCATCATCAGACGCCTCTGGGATGCCTGCCTCTGCTCGTGGGGTGTCCATCCGACGGCCTGCTGCAGCAGCATCCGCGTCAACGGTTCCACGCTGACGGCACAAGGCTGCGGCGCCATGTGCCTGGACAAGGTGGGAGAAAGAAAAAGGCTCCATGTCAGCGGCCGCTCACCGCTCACGCTGGAGGCGTGCATCACCCCCGGCGGGATCCACGCGGCGCGGTGCGGTGGGAGCAGCCACGTCCCACCGTCGATCAGGACCTGCGCCACGCCTCGTTCGACATAGAGGATCTGTCCTTGCGGGTGCTGGTGCCAGTTCGTCTCGCGCCGCTGCGTCGGTGCCGCGGTGGGCGGGCGCTGCAGGGCAAACAGCGGCTGGCTGGCCATCCACTGCGGCATCGCAGGAGGTGACCAGCCGTCGTTGACGAACGCATCGAGGGCCATGTCTTTCGTCCATTCGCTTCCGATGCCGCCATCGTGCCGACTCCGGCGCGCGCTTCCAGCATCATTAGCAGATCTGATGATCGACTTCAGGCCGACGCATCGTGCACATGCCTCAAAGATGCTCTGCAACCAACTGCGCCATCGCCTGCGGGAGCTGAATGGATGCGGAATGGCCGGCGCCCGGCATCACGATCAAGCGGGCACGCGTGAAGGTGTCGGCCATGCCGCGCATGATCGATGTGGGCACGATCTCGTCGAGCTCCCCGGACAGCAGCAGAACCGGGGCCCGGATCCGATTGGCCGGATCCTCATGGGACTCGACCGCAAGCGCGCGCCGCTGCACCCGGGCGGCGAAGGCCGCCCGGGCCCTCACCCGCTCGACTACCACCGGGTGGGCATCGATGTACCCGGCCGGGTAGTACATCAGGGCGACCTCCCTAGCCGTTTCCGGCAAGGCGTCGGTGAGGTCCCGGAGCTTGCGCAGGCCTTCGGGATTGAGCTCGACCAGCTGGCGGTCGATGGGCCACGTGTTGCACAGCATAAGTTGCGACACGCGCTCCGGCCTGAACATCGCGAAGGCCTGCGCCACGCGGCCGCCCAGCGAGGTGCCCAGTGTGGTCGCTGCAGGAATGCCCAGGTGGTCGAGCAGCTGCGCCGCATCGGCGGCCAGGTCTTCGAGGGTATGGGGCCGCCCGTCGTAGCGCGTGTCCCCGCAGCCACGCTGGTCATAGCTGACCACTGTTGCATGGGGCGCCAGCTCGGCACTGAAGTCGCGGAAGTTGTGCCGGTTTCCTTCGGCACCATGCATCAGCAGGATCGGCGGACCTTCTCCGACGCATTCGTAGGCGGTGGTCGTGTGTTCGAGATCGGCGAATTTCAGGGTCATGATTTCTGAAGCGTGGCCTGCGCTGCGGGCTGGGTTGCCGACGGTGCCCCGACCGTCGTCGAATGGCGGCTGAGAACCTTCTGCAGGACCGCATCCAGCGCCGCCGGGGCGTTCGCGGCGGCGCCCTCGCTGCGCCAGGCGACGATGCCGTCGGGGCGGACCAGCACCGCGCCTTGCGGCCCCACGCCGTAGAGCGCCTGCCAGTCGCCGTCGGCATCGACCAGATCGTCACCGACCACATGGGCGCGAATCGACGGGCCCCGCACGGCGTCGGCCGCGTCCTTCCATGCCTTGCCCTGCGGGCCTGCCAGCAGCACGAATTCCAACCCGAAGAGTTCGATCGTCGAGACCTTCTCGCCCGAGCGAAGCAGCTCGGCGTGCGGCGCCCGGCATCCCGGCGTGGCCGAGGGGACGTACTGCGTCACCGGATCGGCCACCTGCGGCACCGGCGTGTCCGGATCCGGGATCACGGCGGTGGATTCGTAGCGGTATCCGAAGATGACACCACGCTCCTGGAGAAACTCCTCGCGCGCCGTCACCGGCTTGTCCGTGCGCTCCTTGCGGCCCATCGACAACGAGCTCAGCAGCGCGGTGCGCGTCGTGAACTCGCCCATGGGCCGGCGTTCGGCGTGGTAGGTGTCCAGCAGCTCCTCGCCGGCTTCGCCCTTGATCACCGCAGCGAGCTTCCAGGCCAGGTTGTGCGCGTCCTGGACGCCGGTGTTCAGGCCCATGCCGCCGGTCGGCGGCATCTCGTGCGCGGAATCGCCCGCGAGAAACACCGGCCCGTCGCGATAGCGGTCCGAGACGATCGCCGAGGCCCTCCACGCGCCGATGCCCAGCACATCGATGTCCACATCGTCCTGGCCGATCGCGGTGCGGATGGTCTGCTTGGCGAACTCCGGCGTGAACTGCTCGGCGGTGAAGCCATACAGCGACATGGAATTGACCAGGAAGCTCCACCGGTCCGAACCGTTGATGGTCAGGAAGGTGCCGCGCAGGTCGGGTTGCTCGATCATGTAGAGCGCTGCCGGGCGATGCTCCACGAAGCGGCGCAGGTCGGCCCTGAAGTGGACATTGATGCTGTCGTAGATATCTCGTTCTCCCAGCATCTGCGCGCCGATCTGCCGACGGATCGTGCTTTGGGATCCGTCGGCGGCGATCACGTAGCGGGCGCGAAAGGGCGTCGCCTGCCCGGTGCCCGAGTCGACAAGAAGGCCCCTGGCACCGTCGGCCCCATAGCGAAGGTCCTGCATCGAGACGCCGAAACGCACCCCGTCCGGCGCACCTGCCTGCGCATGCCTGCGCAGGATGGGCTCGAGCAAGTCCTGCGCGCAGCTTGCATTGGTAGTGGGGGAGACGCTTCGGGTCTCGGCAGACGCGCTTCCCGGCACCAGGCGGCGCACCTCCTCGCCGGCCAGGCTCGTGGCCCACAGGACCATGCGGCTGAAGCGCGGGTCGAGCCCTGCGGCCCGGATCTCGTTCTCGATGCCCAGCTGCCGGTACATCTCCATGGTGCGCGCGTTGATCGAGCGGGCCTTGGGCAGCGTGGCGGTGCCCGCATGCTTTTCCACGAGCAAGGAGCGAACCCCGGCACGCGACAGATGGATGGAGGCCGTCAGGCCGACAGGGCCGCCCCCGACGATGAGGACCGGGACATCGATCGGGGTGTGGGAGGAGCTAGGGGTCGTCATGGAGCTTGCGGATGGGAGTGAGTGAATGTGTGCGCGCTGCTATTTCTTGATCCACAGGTCGGCCCAGCTGCCCAGCACCCAGGTCGGCGTGTTCGCCACGTTCTGCAGTTCGCGGCGGTATGCCTGGTAGTACTGCATCTCGACCAGCGGAAGCGCAGGAAGGTCGCGCATGATGATGCGCTGCAGTTCGGCCGCCACTTGCACGCGGCGCGCGTTGTCCTGCTCGCTGGCCAGGCGCTCAATGGCTGAATCGGCTTCGGCGCTGCGGTACTGCGAGGCGTTGTGGAAGGGGATCTTGTCGATCGTCTTGGACCAGAAGTAGTTGCTGACGGACTGGGCCGGATCCGCGGTCGCGGTCGCCAGCGTGACGGCCAGGTCGAAGTTGTAGTCCCGGTAGATGTTGCGGATCGAACCCGCCGAGTCACGCTGGATCAGTTCCACCTCGATGCCGATGCCCGAGAGGGCCTGCTGGATGTACTCCGCGCCGGAAACCAGCCCCTGGTTGAAGGGCAGGAAGGCCAGCTTCAGCTTCAGCGGCTTCTTTCCCGGCCCATAGCCTGCGTCGGCCAGCAAGGCCTTTGCCTTGGGAAGATCGACCGCATAGGCGGGCACGCCTTCCTTGGTGAAGAAGTGGGCGTCGCGCGGGTAGATCGAGGCGGCGGCCTTGGCGAAACCTGCGAAGGCAGAGTCGGCGATCACCTGTCGATCGATGGCGTGCGCGATGGCACGGCGCACGCGCAGGTCGGACAGGCCGGGCGTCGACAGGTTGAAGAGCATGGTGCCGAACCAGCCCAGGCCTTCGTTGCCCTTGGTGGTGATGGCCACCGTGGGGCTGTCGGCCAGGCGCTTGGCATCGCCGATGGAGATGTTCGACTGCGGCACCAGCTGCGCCTGGTTGGCCTCCAGCGCGGCGGCGGCCGCGCTGTCGTCGGGCATGATCTGCAGCGTCAATCGGTCGAGGTAGGGCAACTGCGGCTGCCAGTACTCGGGATTGCGCTCCAGCACGATGTAGCGGTTCTCGACCCGTTGCGTGATCTTGAAGGGGCCGGTGCCGATCGGGCGCGCGTTGACCGGATTGGTCCGCACGTCCTTGCCCTCGTACAGGTGCCTGGGCACCACGGTGACGAAGGGGCTGGCCAGCGTGGCCCGAAAGAAATCCGGCGAGATCGGCCGCTCCAGGCGGAAGACGACGGTGTCGGCCGCCGGCGTGTCGATGGTCTTGACGAGGTCGAACGCCTGGTTGGTGACGAAGATCTTCCACACGCTCGTCATCGAATAGGCGACATCGGCGGAGGTGAAAGGCTGTCCGTCATGCCACTTCACGCCCGGGCGCAGCCTGACCGTGAAGGTCTGGCCGGCGTCGGACGCGGCGAACGACAGGCCGAGCATGGGAACGAGCTTGCCGGCGTAGTCGAGGATGAACAAGGGCTCCAGGATCTTCGCTCCGATCATCGACACGCCGGTCGTCGCTTCGATCGCGGGCACAAGTACGCCGGGCATCCGTCCGGAGAGGTAGGTCACGTTGCCGCCGCGCTGCGGCTGCTCGCTCGTGAAGCCGCTGATCGGCCAGCCCGCTCCGATGGACACCGAAACTGCCGCTGCTGCCTTCAGCGCACGGCGGCGCTGCACGCCTTGGAGATTCATTGAAAGCACTCCTGCCAACTTGGGGTATGGATGAAACGATCGAACGCGGGGCCTGGCCGATCCCGCTCAGGCCTGGACGGACGTGCCCTGCGCCAGGGGCGCCGTCTGCACTTCCTGCGCAAAATGGCAGGCCGCCATCTGTCCGCCCGGCAGGCGCTGCAATGCAGGCGGGGACTCGCTGCACACCGGCCGCGCATGGGGACAGCGAGGATGGAATGCGCAGCCGGACGGCGGATCGAAGGGGCTGGGCAGCTCGCCCTGCACCGGCGCGCGCATGCGCTGCGCCATGGCGGGGTCGGCGTTCAGGGTAGAGCGCAACAAGGCACGCGTGTAGGGATGCGCCGGCGACGAGAAGATCTGCCGGCGCTCGCCCAGCTCGACGATGCGCCCGAGGTACATCACGGCGATGCGGTGAGACACGTGACGCACCACGTGCAGGTCATGCGAAATGAACAGCATCGCCAGTCCGAAGCTGCGCTGCAAGTCGACCAAAAGATTGATGATCTGCGCCCGCACCGACACATCGAGCGCCGACACGGCTTCATCGCAAACCAGCACCTTCGGATCGAGCATCAACGCCCGCGCGATGCCCACGCGCTGCTTCTGGCCGCCCGACAGCTCGTACGGAAAGCGCGAGAGCATCTCCGGCGTCAGGCCGCAGCGGCCGGCCATTTCCTGAACCCGGGCCTGCAGTGCCCGGGCGGGCACGCCTCCGCGGATCCGGAGCGGCTCCTCGAGGCTGCGGCCGACGCGGATGCGCGGGTTCAACGACGAGTAGGGATCCTGGAACACCATCTGCATCAGCGAGCGCATCGGGCGCAGCTGCCGGCGGCTCAGGCCGACGATCTCGCGACCCTCAACGCGCACCGAGCCGGACGAGGGTTCGATCAGGCGCATCACCGCGCGTCCCAGCGTGGACTTGCCACAGCCGGACTCGCCGACCAGCCCGAGCGTCTCACCCTGCCGCACCTCGAAGGAGACATCGCTGACCGCATGCATCCTGCGGTCGCCGACGCGAAACTCCTTGCTCAAGCCGCTGACGGACAGCGTGGTCATGCGATGGCCTCCTCGAGTCTGTGGCATGCGGCCGCGTGGTCGTGGACGAATCGGGTGAGGCCAGGAACGAGTTCGCTGCAACGCGCCTCGGCGCGAGCGCAGCGCCCGGCAAAGGCACACCCGCGCGCGCGTCCGAGCACCGAGGGTACGGTGCCGGGGATCTCGTGCAGGCGGGGCGGCGTGTCCCAGTCCTGCGCGTCGCCCCGGGTCCCGGGCATGGCGGCCAGCAGGCCTTGGGTGTAGGGATGGCGCGGCGCGGCGAAGATGTCCGCGACGGGAGCCTCCTCGACCTTGCGACCCGCGTACATGACGATGACGCGATCGGCCAGCGCCGCGACCACGCCCAGGTCGTGCGTGATGATGAGAAGGCTCATCCCGCGTTCGGCGCGAAGCTTACGCAGCAGGTCCAGTATCTGCAGCTGCACCGTCACGTCCAGTGCGGTGGTCGGCTCGTCGGCGATCAAGAGGTCGGGCTTGCAGGCGATGGACATGGCGATCATCACGCGCTGGCGCATGCCGCCGGACAGGCGGTGCGGGAAATCTTCCACCCGCCTTCGGGGATCGGGAATCCCGACCTGGCCCAGCAGGTCGACAGCGGCGGCCCGGGCCTGACGGACGCTCAAGCCTTCGTGCTCCCGCAGGGTTTCGGCGATCTGGTCGCCCACGCGCATCACCGGGTTCAGGGCCGTCATCGGCTCCTGGAAGATCATCCCCAGCCGCCCTCCCCGAACCTGGCGCATGCGCGCCGGACTGGCGGCGGCCAAATCCTCGTTTCCGAGCAGGATGCGGCCTGCAACGACCTGCGCGTCGGGCTTCGGCAGAAGTCCCATCAGGCTCAGGGCCGTCAAGGACTTGCCGCACCCGGACTCGCCCACCAGGGCCAGCGTCTCGCCCTTGCGGATAGCGAAACCCAGGGCGTCGATGGCCAGCGCACCGGCCGGCGCGGCGGCGAAGCGCACGCACAGCCCTTCGACCTGCAGGAGCGGCTCGCTCATGACCGCCTCCTGGCGCGCGGGTTGAGCGCGTCGTTCAATCCTTCGGCCACCAGATTGATCGACACCACGAGGATCATGATGGCCACCCCGGGCACCAGCGCGATGTACCACTCGGTACGCAACGCTTGGCGGCCCTTCCCGATCAGCCAGCCCAGGCTGGGTTCGTTGGGATCGCTCAGCCCCAGGAAAGCGAGGGCCGATTCGACCAGCATCGCGATGGCCACGTGCATGGAGCTGAGCACGATGAGCGGCGGCAGGGCATTGGGCAGGATCTGGCGCACGATGATCTGCCAGTCGGGCATGCCCAGCCCCTGGCAGGCCAGCACGAACTCGCGCTGCCGAAGCGACATGAACTCCGCCCTGGCCATGCGCGCGGTTCCGGGCCAGGAGACGATGGCGATGGCCAGCACGATGGTCGGCAGCGAGGGGCCCATGATGGTGCCGAGCACCAGCGCGAAAAGCAGGTTGGGCAGGATCTGGAAGAACTCGGACACCCGCATCAGCGCGTCGTCGATGCGGCCGCCGTAGTAGCCGGCGATGGCACCCACGAGCAGGCCGAGGAGGGAACTGCAAAGCGCCGCGAGAAGCGCGACCGTCAGCGAGACACGGGTGCCATGCATGAGCGCGGCCGCCATGTCGCGACCCAGGTTGTCCGTGCCGAAAGGATGCGCCACCTGGCTGAGCGGCCAGATGTTCTTCTCGGCCACGATGGCCAGGGCGCCGGCCGGATAGACGACCTGCGCCATCGCCGCCGTCAGCACCGCCAGTAGCAGCAGCACCAGGCCGGCCACGGCTGCCCGGTTGCGCAGGTAGGCGCGCACGAACTGCCGCAGCGCACTGGCCGCGGGCGCCGGAGCTGCTCCCGGGCTCGATGGGGCCTTGCCGGCGCCTTCGACGATGGCCAGGCTGTTGCTCATGCGGCCTCCAGCCGGGGGTCCAGGCGCGCGTAGAAGGCGTCCACGACGAGGTTCAAGACGATCACTAGCACGGACGAGAAGAGCAGGATGCCCAGCAGGAGGTTGTAGTCGCGTTGCATCACCGCTTCCTGCGCGAGCCGCCCCAGCCCCGGCCAGGAGAACACTGTCTCGATCACGATGGCGCCGCCCAGCAGCGAACCCAGTTGCATGCTCAGCAATGTGACCACCGGCAGAAGGGCGTTTCGCACCACGTGCAGCAACATCACCCGGCGCTCCGATAGCCCCTTGGCGCGGGCGGTGCGCACGAAGTCCAGTGAGATCACTTCCAGCGTGGAGGCCCGCATGACGCGGGCGTAGATGGCGACGTAGAAAAGGGCCAACGCCCCCGCAGGCAGCACCAGGTGGTGCGCGACATCCACCGCCTGCGCCACCAGCCCAGGCCCGGCGCCGATCGTCATGAAGCCGCCCACGGGAAACCAACCCAGCTTGACCGAGAACAGCACGATCAGCATCAGTCCCAGCCAGAAGCTCGGCGTCGCAAAGCCCAGCAACACCAGGATGGAGATAGTGTTGTCCCGCAGGCCGTGCACCTTCCGCGCGGAGATGGCACCCAGTGCCAGTCCCGTGAGGAAGGCCACGGTGATGGCCACGGTCATCAGCAACACCGTGGGAAAGAGCGACGCGAGGATCAGGTCCAGCACAGGCTGCGAGTACATGAGCGAATACCCCAGGTGCAGCCGCGCGAGGCCGGCCAGGTAGTGCAGCAATTGCATGGGGAGCGGCTGATCCAGTCCGAAGGCGGCCCGCAGGTGATCGACATAGGCCTGCGAGGCGCCCTCGGCGCCGTTGAGCAGAACATCGACCGGATCGCCGGGTATCAGCCGCAACAGCAGGAAGTTCAGGCACATCCCCGCCAGCACCATGGGCACCGCGTGCAGCAGGCGCCGCAGAACGAGACTGCGCCTACGCATCGGCCGTCCTCGAATGCATGGCCATCGTCAGGCACAGGCCTGCCGCGCGATCCGCGCCTGCTTCTCGGGGAGCGGTGCGCGCCATTGCCGGCGAACATTGCCGCAGTGCGGTCGGGGTGCAGTTGGCTTCGGTCTTCACCTCGCCAATGTCACATCGCCGTCATGCGAGGCGGTATTGGGGCACCGACGAGAGGTAGTGAATTTGCGCCGTTCGGCCGCGGCAATCCCATGCGGGGAGCAGTTCACGCCGAGGGCGTCTCGGCGCCGGCCACGGCAATGACCTCGTGCGGCAATCGCGGAAGCGCCGCGCGCAGCTGCGGCAGAAGATCGGCCTGCAGCGCGGTGCGGGTGACGCTGACGATCTCGTCGGCAAGTTCCGACCACTCTGCGTCGCGGCACAGCAGATAGAACTCACGCTGCCCCAGCCGCATCGGGGGAAGTGGATGCACCTGGACATCCTCCAGCCACGCGCGCGACTGCCAAAGGCACAAGGGGGTGCTCAGCGCCCAGCCGATGCCCTCGCCGACCAGGCTCAGCATCGGGTCGGTGGCATCGAACGCGAAGCGCTGGGGGGCTCCCAATCCCAGATGCCGGAGGAAGCGCTCGAGCTGTTGTCCGATCACGGAGCGCTGGGTATAGCGGATGAGCGGCAGTTCTGCAGCGATGGCGCGCACCGCGGCCACATCCAGGTGAGAAGGTGCGGCCATGGAGCGTGGCAGCACCAGGACCCAGCGCTCGGAGAACAGCAGCCGCTGTGCGATCCGGGCGTCGCCGACGGGGGCCTCGGTGCAGATGGCCAGGTCCAGCTCCCTGGACTGGAGTTGTGCGCTCAGGCCAGGCGTGAGGCCCGACCACAGCTGCAGCTGCTCGGCGGTATCCGACAGCGCGCGCACGAGGGCCGGCCCCACCGTCGCTGCGAAGGAGTCCACGCAGCCGAGCCGTATCAGCGTGCGCCCGCGCGATGCGCTGCGATGCAGGCGCCGCGAGAGTTTCCGGGCATCGGCCAGCAGCGCCTCGGACAGGGCCAGCAGCCGCGCGCCGTCACGCGTGGGCCGGGCCGGTCGTACCTCTCTGTCGAGCAGGCGCACGCCGTGCTGCGCCTCCAGCGACTTGATCGTCTGGCTCACGGCGCTCTGGGTGACACCCAGCTGATCCGCCGCCTGAGCCATCGAATTGGCGCCGCAGACGACCACGAAGGTCTCGAGCGCCCGCAAATCCGGCAGTGCCGCGCGGGAAATTTCAAACGGAGGCGGAGAGCGGTGCGGGGTGGTTGACATGGATGTGCGAGGAATGGCCGCGCGTCGGGCGGAACGCGGCTGGAACATCAGCGGGCCTAATTCTAGAAATCAGTTTCGCTTCTGTCCGAAGCACGTGAAGGCATGCGGCCCTAGCCTTTGCGCCATTGCAACAAGAGCGAGCCCTCGGAAGAAAAATGGACGAGAACAAGAACTATGAAGTCATCGTGATCGGCGCAGGCGTCATCGGCACTTCGGTCGCCTACCATCTGGCCAAGCTGGGCTGCACCCGAGTGCTGGTGCTGGACCGCACGCAGATCGGCGCGGGCACCACGTCGCAGTCCAGCGGCATTCTGCGCACCCACTATTCGGTCATCGAGAACGTGCGGCTGGCACAGACGTCGTGGCGCGTGTTCGACGATTTCGCCGCGTATCTCGAAGACGAAGAAGCGTCGGCCGGGCTGGTGAGATGCGGCTATCTCATCGCTTCCCCCGACGGCCCCAAGCTCGACCCGCTGCGCGCGTCGCTGGAGTCGCAGCGTGCGATGGACATCGAACTGCGCTACCTCGACGCGGCCGAAGCCAGGGATCTGCTGCCGATCGCGCGCTTCGACGACGCGGCGCTGATCGGCTACGAACCGCAGGCGGGCTTCGCTGATGCCTACCTGGTGGCCACCGGCTTTGCGCGTGCAGCGCGACGCCGAGGTGTCAGGATCGTCGAGGGCGTGGAGGTCCACGGCCTGCGGCGCGAGAACGGCCGGGTGGCCGGCGTCGAAACCTCGCAGGGCCGCTTCAACGCACCCGTCGTGGTCAGCGCACAGAACATCTGGGCTCGCGACATCGAGCGCTGGACCGGCATTGCCAGCCCCGTAGTGCCCGAACGCCACGCGGTGCTCGCGCTGGAGGGCCCGCAGCCATACACCTTCAGGATGCCGGTCTACAAGGACCTGGGCTCGCCCGGGATGCTGTACTGCCGCAGCTATGGCGGGCGGCAGATGCTGGT
The DNA here is from genome assembly GCF_900114785.1 of Variovorax sp. OV329. Lineage (GTDB taxonomy): Bacteria > Pseudomonadota > Gammaproteobacteria > Burkholderiales > Burkholderiaceae_C > Variovorax. The sequence continues at coordinate 74,194 of NZ_FOUG01000011.1, read as the reverse complement.
GAGCGAAGGCATCGTCGGCGAGACGCTGAGTTCCCCGGACAACGAGCAGGGCGACATCGAGATGGACTACATGGTCGAGGTCGGCGCGCAGGTGGCCGAACGCTTTCCGAGCTTCGGCGAGGCCGGGGTGGCCTCTGCGTGGACTGGCGTCTATGACGTCACGCCCGATTGGAATCCGGTGCTCGGCCCATTGCCCGATGTGCCCGGGCTGGTGGTCGGCTACGGGTTCTCGGGCCATGGCTTCAAGCTGTCGCCGGCCGTCGGCCTGCTGCTGGCGCAATCTGCACTCGGCTTGCCGACCGAGGTCGACATCGCACCCTACGCCCTCGATCGTTTTCGCACCGGGGGCCTGCTCAAGGGCCGCTACGGGCTCGGCGCCGTGTCCTGAGCGACGCGCAGGTGCTCGATCCCTCGCCGAGCGCCCCGGCGCGCGCCATGGCGCGATTTCATCACAACACGGCGCGCGGTCAATAACGCGCGCCCTGCGGCAGTGCCACATTTCCAGTGAGCACGGCCCCGTCAAACCTACCCCCACGAGATGTCCCCATGACAATCAGCGTCCAGCGGCTTCATCATTACACCCTTCGCTGCACGGCGGACGAGATCGAGGAGCTCCGCTCCTTCTACGAAGGCGTGCTCGGCATGACGGCCGGCGAGCGACCGCAGCTGCGGGTGCCTGGCTACTGGATGTACGCCAACGGTGCGCCGCTCGTCCATCTCTTCATCGACACCCCGGGCGCCAGCCCGGCCAACACCGGCTTCGACCACCTGGCCTTTCTCGCCTCGGACCTGGAAGGCAGCCGGCGCTTCCTGGCCGACAGGGGCGTCGAGTTCACGGAGGCACCGGTGCCAGGGTGGCCGCTGCATCAGATCTTCGTGCGCGATCCCCTGGGCGTGAAACTGGAACTCACCTTCGAAACGTCGCAGCGCTCCTGAAAAACGCAGGGGCCGGATGCCACAGGGCAGGCCGGCCCCAAATCCCGAAGGAGACTTGCAGTGCGTGAAAGGCGCGGCGCCTATTCCGACGTGATGCCCAGGGCCGGGAGATCTCTCCGGTAGCGATCGAGTTCGTCCTGGACGAAGGCCGCGAACTCAGGCTGCGGCATGTCGACGATGGCGCGGTTCGCTAGGCGCGAAGCCTCCACGTAGGTTCGATCCTTCTTGGCCTGGGCGATCTCGCCGTTGATCTTCCTGGCCAGTTCCGGCGCCATGCCGCCGGGCGCGAAGACGCCCGCCCAAGCGGGCACATCCACGCCCTTGATGCCGCGCTCTGCCGTCGAAGGCACGCCGGGCAGGAAGGGGTCGCGTTCCGAGCCGGTCACGGCGAGCGCACGCGCTTCTCCGTCGCGCACGAGCAGGGAGGCCGCGGCGGATCCGATGAAGGTCATGTCGATCATGCCGGCGCGCAGGTCGTTGAGCGGACTGGCTTTGTAGGGCACATGGAGCAGCTTGACGCCGGCCGCGCGCTCGAAGGTCGCGGCCACGATGTGGGTCGTGTTGCCGACGCCGGAGCTGCCGTAGCTGAGCTTTTCCGGCGTCGCCTTGGCCGCCGCGATCAGCTCTTCGAGCGAGGCGTACCTGGAAGTCTTGGGCACGATGAGGGCGAATCCCGCGGACTTGGAAATCATCGAGATCGCGGTGAAGTCCTTGGCGGTGTCGTAGGGCAACTTCGAATAGAAGGTTGCATTGCTGGTGTGCCCTCCCGTGGTGTAGAGCAGCGTGTATCCATCCGGCCTGGACTTGGCCACGTCGCCCGACCCAATCGTTCCGGCAGCGCCGGGCTTCGGATCGACGATGTAGTTCATGCCGGTCACCTTGCGAAGCGCCTCCGCCAACTGCCGGGCCGCGATGTCGGTGGGCGCGCCGGCCGCATACGGCACCACGATGCGGACCACCTGTTGGGACTGCGCCTGCGCAGACCCGGGGCCAGCGGAAACGACTGCCAGGAGGAACAAGCACGCGGCGGATAGCTTCACTGCATTCACGATGGAACTCCTCGATTCGCGATGGAAACTTCACCAGGCCAGGGCGTAGCACTCTCGACGCGGGTCCGCGCCCGCCTGGAGCATTCCGGTCTGCGCGTCCCTCATCACTGCGCAGACGCCGCCGCCGGGTGGCGGGAGCACGGGCCACACGTCGACCGAATGTCCCATGTCGCGCAGGCGCGCGAGCGTCTCGGCCGGCAGGTTGCCCTCGGCGCATACCCCACCCGGTACGTAGGCATGGGGCACGAAGGACGAAGGGAAGTTGACGCTCCACGCGCGCGGCTCCTCGATCGCACGCTGCAGCGGCATTCCGAAGTGCGTGGCATTGAGAAAGACCTGCAGCATCGCTTGCATCTGCACGTCACCACCGGGTGTCCCGAATGCCATGAAGGGCCGGCCTTCGGACATAGCCAATGCCGGCGCGGGCGTCAGGCGCGGCCGCTTGCCCGGCTGGACCTCCGCCGGGTGCCCTGGGTCCAGTCGGGACTGGGACCCACGCGAAGAGATCACCAGGCCCGTGCCTGGGATGACCGGCACGTCATGGCTCGTATCGCTTAGCGTCGCGGAGTAGGCATTGCCTTCTGCATCCATTACCGCGCAATAGATCGTGTCGCGGGCGGGCGCAGCTTCGCGGACCGGTGCGGAATCGGCGATCCAGGGCGCCACTGTCGCATCCGGCCTGCCCGGCAGTGGCATCCTGCCGAAGGCGCGCGAGCGCTCGATGCGCGATGCCTGGCCGCGCGCGTAGGCCTTGGATAGCAACCCGGTAGTCGGCACCTTCACGAAGCGCGGATCGCCGACGTACGCCTCGCGGTCGGCGAAGGCCAGGTTGAAGGACTCCAGCACCAGGTGCAGATACTCGGCGCTGTTGTGCGCCATGGGGCCGATCTGCGCCTGCTCGAGGATGTTGAAGGCCTGCAGCAGGCTCACGCCCTGGCACCAGACATCGCCCATGTGGATCTGGTAGCCGCCGAAGGTGGTGGAGATCGGCGCTTCCACCGGAACCTCGAAGCGGGAGAGATCGTCCGCGGTCATGAAGCCGCCTTCCTGCGCATGGAAGCTGGCGATCTGCCGGGCGATGGGGCCTTTGTAGAAGTAATCATGCGCGGCCTGCAGGCCGGCAGAGCGCCCCCGGCGCGCTGCGGCCTGCTCGGCGTCGATCATTCCAGCGATGCTCCTGGCCAGATCGCATTGCACGAAGCGATCTCCCACCTGCGGCGCCGTGCCGCCGGGAAGAAAGATCGCGGCCGAGGAAGGCCAGCGCGCGTAGCTCGCGGCATCGCCTGACAGGCTCGCCGCGAGGAGCGGAAAGACCGCGAAGCCGTCGCGCGCCAGTTCTAGGGCCGGCTGTGCTGCCTTCGCGAAACTGATGGTCCCGAAGCGCTTCAATGCTTCGATGTGGGTGGCAGGCGCTGCCGGCAAGACCTGCCGCAGGACACCTTCGGGCACGCACTTTCCCCCGACTGCGCGCAGGCGATGGACATCCGTTGCCGCCGGCCACCAGCCGAGCCCCGCGAGGCTTACAAGTTGATCGCTCTTGGCGTGGTAGATGAGCGTGGGTGCCACGCCCGCGAAGCTCACGATGTCCGGCTGCAGCACGGCCAGGGCCATCGATGCGGCCACCCCCGCATCGATGGCGTTGCCACCGGCGTCGAGAATGCGAGAGGCCGCGAGGCTTGCAAGGTAGTGCCCGGTGGCAATGCCGAATTGCCTGCCGAACAGCGTAGGGCGGTAGCTGGTCGCCGAGACGCGGCGCTTGTACGAAGGCTTCAGTTCCATGAATTCCCACGGTGTGTTGCTGCGGACTGCGGTGCGCCCCAGCGCATCGCCATCACCACCCGGCTAATGTGTCGTTTCGATGAACGAGCGCGGTAGTGGCCGTGCGCCCACAAGTACTGATTTCGCGACATAGCGGCCCCGGCCCTCAATGGGCGGATCGGCACCTCGATCAGCGGGGCTAATGGCTGGCTTCAGTGGAACTGATGAAGCGCCCTGCACCATGTGGCGCCTGCATGACAAAGACCATCAGGTGGCGCGAATTCAGCAGCATTGGTCGCCAATCTGATACCGCCACCCAGATCCGCGAGAGGACATTGATTGCGCCGAGTGGAGGAACCGCCCGGCGAATCCTACGAACTCTTCTTACGGAAAAAAGCGCATGAAGAAAATGATTGCCGGTCTAGCCGCCATCGCCAGCTCGGGCATGGCGTTCTCGCAGTCCTCAGTGACCATCTTCGGCGTCATGGACGTCGCGGTGGCGTGGTCGTCCAACAAGTCCGAAGATTTGAGGCCTATCACTGCAGCCCATCCCGCCAGCGCCGGAAGCGTTTCGGTCAGCCGCACGGAGTTGCAGTCGGGTCGACTGGTTCCCACACGGATTGGCTTTCGAGGCACCGAGGACCTGGGCGGAGGGCTCGCAGCAGGCTTCTGGCTCGAAGCGGCCAACCTGGTCGACACCGGCGAGGTCACGGGGCAGTTCTTCTCCCGCCGCTCCACAGTGAGCCTGCTGGGACGTCTGGGCGAACTCCGGCTGGGCCGGGACTATGTTCCGACCTTCTGGAACGACTCGATCTTCGATCCCTTCGGCGTCATCGGGGCCGGCCAATCCCTGATCTACGCGGCGAACTCGGTCAACCCCCTGGGCGGCGGCGGTGGCTTCGGCGGCAATCCCTATGTGGTCCGGGCCAGCAATTCCGTCGGCTATTTCCTGCCCAAGGGCCTGAACGGCTTCTATGGGCAGGCGATGTATATCTTCAACGAGCAGACGAGCTATGACCCGAGCTCTGCCGCACCTCTCACGCCCAACACCGGCAGCGCGGGGCGCGGCTACTCCGGCCGCTTCGGCTATGCGGCCGGCAAGCTCGACACTGCCGTCGCCTTCACCAGCGCGATCACTGCTGACAACCCGGCGGCAGGCAGCCGGGACGAGGTGCAGCACATCAGCTGGGGTGCCAACTACGACCTGGACTTCATGAAGCTCTTCGGGCAGATCACCCGCGTGAAGTACGAGCGCAACTTCGCCATCCAATCCGCCGGCGGGCAGCCCGAGGCCACCCTGACCGGCTGGGTGGTCGGCGCGCACTTCCCGGTGGGTCCGGGCGTCGTCCGGGTCGGCTATTCGCGCGCAGACTACGATCTGAACAACGGCGCCCCCGATCCCAAGGCCGACAAGTTGGCCGTCGGCTATATCCACAACCTGTCCAGGCGTACTGCGCTATACGCCACCGTTGCGCGAGTGAGCAATAAGAACAAGGCGGCGCTGTTGGCGAACGGACCGGCCTTCGTCAACAACGCGGTCTTCACGCCCACCACGTCCACGGCGGCGGAGTTCGGCATCCGCAGTGCGTTCTAGCAAGCAATGAAGCAACAGAAGTCCGACATTTCTCTCGCCACCGCTGAGCACCTGGCACAGTGGGTCTCGGGGCTGCGCTTCGAACAGCTGCCTCACGACGCCCGGCGCCGTGCCCTGCAATGCGTGATCGACGCCGTCGCGTGCGCGGCCGGGGCACGCGACCATCCGGCCATCAAGCAGGCGCGGGCCTTTGCCGTCCTTGCCTTTCCAGGGGAGAGCTGTGCGACGTGGTTCGACGGACTGCCGATGTCCACCCTCGGTGCGGCGTTCGTCCACGCAAGTTCTGCATCCATCCTCGATTTCGATGACGGTCATCGCGCGGCTTCCGGCCATCCGGGCGCCGCCGTCGTTCCAGCGGTGCTGACATTGGCAAGGGCAACGGGAAGCTCGCTTCCGGAGGTCCTGGCCGCGGTGGCCTGCGGCTACGAGGTGGGTGTGAGGCTTGCCCGCGCCCGCAACCGGTCAGGGCCGCCCAGCGTCGCCTCAGGCCGCTGGACCACCGTTGCCGTGGCGGCGGCTGCGGCGCGGCTTCTCCGGCAATCGCCACACGCGACCGCGAACGCGATCGCCATCGCAGAAAGCCTCGCGCCTAACCTGTTGGCGGCGGATCATGCGGGCTTCGCGGGAAGCGAGGTCAAGGAAGGCATCGCCTGGTCCGCCCTGACCGGGTTGGCTGCTGTTCAGCAGGCGGCGCTCGGCTCGTCCGGTTACCTGGGTGGACTCGACAATCCATCGATGTACGGCCCGATCGATGGACAGGCGCCGCAGCCAGGCGAACCGTGGCTGATCGAAAGAACCTACTTCAAGCCTTACGCCTGCTGCCGCTGGATTCATGCCGCAATCGATGCCGCGCTTGCCATGCGCGAGCAACCAGGCTTTAGTGTTGCTGCGGTCCAGGAGATCGAGGTCGCAACCTTCGCCCGGGCGCTGTCCCTGGCCAACCAGCGCGCGCCGGAAAGCCCAATCTCTGCGCAGTTCAGCGTGCCGTTCTGCGTCGCACTCGCCCTGATCGACGGACGTGCCGGCGTGGAGGCGATCGAATCGTCCAGCCTGGGCCGGCCCGATGTCCTTGCCCTTTCCAGCAGAATCCGGCTCAGCCTCGACGAATCGCTCGACGCCATGTTTCCCGTCCGGGTCCCGGCGCGGGTGCGCATCGTTCTTGCCGACGGGCCGATCGAGCAGGAGATCCTGATTCCCAGCGGCGACCCGGATGCACCCATGACCCAGGCCCAGTTCACGCGCAAGCTGTCTCGCTTGCTGGGCCGGCGTGCCTCCGGCGTGGTGGATCGGCTGATTCCCATGATCTTCGGGCAGGGGCCCTGGTCCGCATGCGAAATCGAAGAGGCGCAACGTGCGCTGCTCGCGGTGCTGGCGCCCCCGGGAGGATTGCCGGACGAGGAAGGCGGTACCCGCGGACATTCGACCCGGCTGACGTCGGCTCGGGTTACCAGTGATTCGAAGGAGACTTGATGCTTCCTACCATCGTGTTCGAAGGCCGCGAATACTCGCCTGCCTGGCTGCAGCAGAACATCGCCCGAGTACAGGCCGGCCTGACCGAGCTTGGATGCCGTGAAGGCGACACGGTAGCTGCGATGCTGCGCAACTCTCCGCAGTACGTTGCCGTCGTGCTGGCGTGTCGTCTCGGCGGCTTCTACCTGGCTTCGGTGAACTGGCACTTCAAGACGCACGAAGCCCGCCACATTCTGGTGGACAGCGAGGCACGGGCCCTGTTCATTCACGACGATCTGGTCGGCCAGGTCCAGGATGGCTTCCCGTCGGACCTGGCGGTGGTGGTCGTGGCGTCAGGGCGGCCGGTAGAGCGCCCCGGCAAGCCTGCTGTCTCGTTCGAGGCCTTTGGCGACGGTTCGCCGCCCATGCCCTCGCGGCAACTGATCAACCACGGTGCCATCACCTACACGTCCGGAACCACTGGCGTGCCCAAGGGCGTCAAACGCACTGCACCGCCGCCCGAACTGCGGAACCAGATGATCGAGGGGATGTACCGCGTCACCGAGACGGTCTACGGCGATGGAAGCGACCTCGTCGCCTACCTGAGCGCACCCATCTACCACAGCGCCCCCATGACCTACGTCCAGCACTTCGCCCGGCTGGGCGCGCGCATCGTGCTCGAGCGGAGCTTCGATCCGGCGCACGCCTTGGCGCTCATGGCCCGCGAGCGCGTGACCCACGCCTACCTGGTGCCGACGATGTACCGCCGTCTGCTGACGCTGGACGAGGCCGAGCGCAAGCGCCATGACCTGTCGTCGCTGCGCCATGTCGCCTCGACCGGTTCGCCTTGCCCGCCTGCCGTGAAGCGCGCCATGATCGCTTGGCTGGGGCCGGTGATCAACGAGGCCTACGGCTCCAGCGAAGCGAGCTACACCACCTTCATCAACTCGCTCGAGTGGCTCGAGCGCCCCGGCTCCGCGGGAAGGCAACTGCCCAACGCCACCGTGCGGATCCTCGATGCCGACGGCTCGCCGCTGCCGCCGAACACGGTGGGACTCATCTATGTCCGCCAGCATTCCAATACCGACTTCACCTACATCAACAAGCCGCAGGCGCGCCGGGACGTCGAGCGTGAAGGACTCGTCACGCTGGGAGACATGGGCTATTTCGACGAAGAAGGCTATCTCTTCATATGCGACCGGCAGGCGGACATGGTGATCTCTGGCGGAGTCAATATCTATCCCGCCGAGATCGAGGCCGTGCTGCAGAGCATGCCTGGGATTGCGGACTGCGCGGTCTTCGGCATACCTGATCCGGAATACGGCGAGGCGCTGGGTGCGGCCGTCCAGACCGCCGAAGGCTTCACGCTCAGCGCGTCCGATGTTCAGAGTTGGATTCGCGATCGGATGGCGAACTTCAAGGTACCACGGCTCGTGGAATTCCACGAAGCGCTGCCGCGCGAAGAGACTGGCAAGATCTTCAAGCGCAAGTTGAAGCAGCCTCACTGGGATGGATTGGGACGGTCGATCTAGATACCCACGCCGGTGGCTTCATTCTTGCGGTAGTCCAGGAGGTCAGACAGAACCCGGGCAGGCGTCGGCTCGATTCGAACAGGAGCTCTGCCTCTGGCGGAGCCCACCAAGCCATTGAGGCCATTGCGCACCTCATGGCTGAAGACCGCCAGGCAACGCGCTATGGAGCGAGGTGTCTGGTCCGCCGAGAGCTTGGCGTCCTCCAGTATCGTCTCTCGCTGGCGCGGCAGGGTGAGTATCTACTCGGATGCTGGCGACGCCGCCGGAACGCATAGGGCGCTCGCTCAGGTGGATGGCGCGCCCATCGCGATCTGCGTGATCGATCGCCTGGTGAAAGAGGACTTCCTCTTCGAGGTCGAGGCTGTCGCGTGCGGCGCCACCTAGCCCGAAGGCCGAAGCGACAGAATCAGCGGCCGCAAGCCGCCCCAGGTCACTTCCACCCCGATGGCCAGCAAGAGGAAAACCGTCAGTTTGTCACGACCTGGGTGCCCGCGCGGCCGAGGCAGTCGAAGATGGAATCGGCAAAGCGATAGCACAGGCCCACGCACACGCACACGCACACGCACACGCACACGCACACGAAGACGAAGACGAAGACCACGCCCAGCACCGCACCGAGGTAGCCAGCAATAAGATTGTTCCCGGCACGCGCGATCTTGCTCGACAGCGGCATCGACACCGCCAGCGAACCGGCACCCGCGGTCAGGGGCATGGTCAGCGGAAAGAATGCCAGGTCATGGCCCTTGGGCCCGTCGTCGACCATCGGCTGGCCGCCGGCGGCCGGGCCGAGCAAGATCCCCCAGGCCGTATAGAAGACGAACAATCCACCGGCCACCTGGATGTCGGGCAGAGAGACACCAAAGAAGCGCAGCAGCCAGGGGCCGGTGAACAGCACGACCAGAATCAGCGCGGCGCCATAGAGGCTCACCTTCCATGCCAGGGCATGGCGAACGTGCACCGGCTCCCGGGCAGTCTTCTCCAGGAACACCGGGGCCATGCCGATCGGATTGGCCATGGAGAGCAGCGAGACGAAGCTGAAGGTCAGAGTGTTGTGCAGTTCGTTCACACTTTTCCCTTCCGGCCATGCGCCCAGATATCGCGCCTGCCCGAGTGCCTTGCGCCTTGCAAGCCGGGCACCGGCAGCATCAGCGTCAGGACGCCGAGCAGGCCTGCACCCACGCGCTGCCACAGTCCGGCCACCGACCATGCCGGGTCGAAGCCGAGCGCGTAGAGGGCCAGGCCGGCCAGGACGACGAAGCTGCGGACCTCGGCCAGGGTCGGGAGCGCGCTGTCGCGCATCAGTGCACAGGCCAGCATGGCAATCGCCAGCGCCGCCCCGACGATCAATGCGCTTGTGGCGTCGGTCCAGACACTCATGGCTGCGAATGCCCCGAAAGGCACCAAGGCGATGAGTGCGCCACGATCGGTCGGCTCATGTCAACGTAGGGCGTCCGTGGCCCTCAGGCGGCGGGCGAACTGGTATCGGTGCCGGTGGGCCAGATGAAGACCGATCAAGACGGGCCTTGGCCGCCCACGTCGATGCGCTGGCGCAGCGTTCGCCCGCCCAGCGTGGCCTCCACCTGGTAGAGGCCGGGCGCGAGACGCGCCAGCATGAACGGTCCCTGCGCCCGCACGTCGGACAACACCGGTCGGCCCGACGCAGACCGCACCGTGACCACCACGTCGGCCGCGTACTGATTGCGGCTCCCATCGCGCACGGCGAATTCGAAGCTGGCCGGCCATTCACGCGCGAGGCGGCGCATCAGCGCGGATTCGTCGGTGCCGATGCCGCCGCTCGCAAAGACCACGCCTTCAGGTGTGGCATGGAGAGGCACTGCCTCGGCCGCGTACGCGCGCAAGGAGGGCAGCAGCGCGGCCATTGCCAGAACGGCGGCGCCGATGGGATGTGGCATGCCGCGCAGCGTGGCACGGCGGGCACTTTGGTGATGAATGTTGGACATGTCGAATATTTGTTGACGAGCCGCCCGTTGCAGCCCGACAGAGCGGTTGACGGAAAGAAGGTGCCGCAACGAGGCCATGGGCAGGGCGCGACGGGAGATGGTCGTCCGCGCACAGACCGAGGTGTTTACCTGCCGTCCCATTCGATGTCCTGCCATACCGCGGCGTCTCGCCGCCGGCGGCGCTGCCTTGCCATGCGGGATGTGTGGTCAACCAACAGGACGGATCAGCAACTTCGCGGCGCCTTCCGTTCCTACGATGCCCCGCATCACCCAACCGATGCACATCGCCATGGAACCGCAATCCTCCTCAGCTTCGCTACCGCCATCCGCAATGCCGGCAAAAGCCCCGCTGAGCGCCCGAACGCTCGGCCTGTCCGCGCTGGGCGGAACCCTCGAGTACTACGACTTCATCGTTTACGTGTTCTTCGCCAAAGTCATCGGCGCGCTGTTCTTTCCAGAGCATATGTCTGGCTGGCTGCGCGAAGTCCAGACCCTGGGCATCTTTGCCGCGGGTTACCTCGCGCGGCCGATCGGGGGCATTGTGTTCGGGCACTTCGCCGACAAGCTGGGGCGCAAGCGCATGTTCACCCTGACGGTGCTGCTGATGGCACTGCCGACCCTGCTGATCGCCTGCCTTCCGACCTACGCGTCCGCCGGCATGGCCGCACCGCTGCTGCTGCTGTGCATGCGCGTGCTTCAGGGCCTGGCCGTCGGCGGGGAACTGACCGGCGCCTGGGTGTTTGTGGCCGAACATGTTCCTGACCGGCGCTACGGGCTCGGCCTGGGCATTCTTACGGCCGGGATCAATGGCGGCATCGTGCTCGGCTCGCTGGTAGCCGGCTGGATCCACGTTCACTACAGCGCCGCCGAGATCCAGGACTACGCATGGCGGCTGCCGTTTGCGCTAGGCGGCCTCTTCGGCGTAGTCTCGGTCTACCTGCGTCGCTACCTGGAGGAGACGCCCGTTTTCAAAGCCTTGCAGGCGCAGGCGCGAACTGCCCGGGAAATGCCCCTGCGCACCGTGCTGCAGGAACATCGGCCGACGCTCGCCTTCGTGGCGGCGCAGACCTGGGTACTGTCGGCGGCAGTGGGCGTCGTCTTGCTGCTCGCGCCGACCTACCTGCAGGCCCTCTACGACGTTAGCATGGCCCAGGCGCTTCACGTCAACGCGCTGGCCACGCTGGTCGCGGCGCTGGGCTGCGTCGTGGTCGGTTGGGCCAGCGATCGCGTCGGGCCTTCTGCGATGATGGTGGTCGGGTGGGGCGGCTTGATGGTGTCGGGCTACTGGCTTCTGGGTACCCACGCCCCTGCCGGTGACATGACGCTGCGCTACCTGGTAGCCGGCTTCTTCGCCGGTTCCCTGGCGCTCGTACCGATCGCCTGCGTGCGCGCCTTCCCGCCGCCCATCCGCGCCACGGGCATGTCATTCGGCTACAACGTCGCCTACGCCCTCTTCGGCGGCCTAACCCCCCTGCTGGTCAGCCTGCTGCTGCACATCGATGCAAGGGCGCCTGCGCATTACCTCGCCGCGGCCTGCGCAGTCGGGGTGGCGCTTGCCTTCGCCTCGCGCTCACGGTACGTTCGCGCGTCGGGCGACCTTCCTTCACCCGTGCCGGCACAGCGGTCTGCCTAGGGGGCGTGATCTCGGCCGCCCCGATTGGCCGCCTCTTTGCCCGCATCCTCCAGCAGCACGCGGCAGCCCGACGCGCCGGTGGCGCCATCAGGCATCTATCCTTCACCGAAGTCGTCAGCCGCGCAGGACTCCACATCTGCCGATAAGGGGCCGCCCAGGAACTCGATGCCCCAGCGCAGGCCGAAGCACTGCGGCCGCTGCTCGAGAGGCTCGCCCGAGGGTGTGCCCTGCAGGTCCAGCACATCGGCCAGGTGACTGAAGAGGGCCGCCGCATCCAGCCCCGGGTGGATGATCACCTGCTGGCGCGCCCCCGTTCCCGTGATGTTCACGAAGGCGCGTGCCGCCCCGCCCGGTACGCACACCATGTCGCCGCGGCGCGCAACGAAGCGCTGCCCGTCGACCTCGAACAGGTACCGGCCCGACGCGACCTGGAATATCTCCGCCTCGGCGCGCCGGTACAGCAGCGGGCCGAAGCCTGCCGCGTTCATGGTCTCGATCACGGTGGGGCCGCCCTCGACGCCCAGGTGGGCCACGCGCACACGCACCGACAGTCCGAGTGCAGGAATACGGATGATCCGCTCCGTCGGATGCGGCCTGGCCGAGCTGAGCATGCCGGGTCGCCTCAACGCCACGGAAAGTCGGCCTGCAGCGTGCCTCGGCGATGCGTCAATCAATCAACTTCTCCAGCGGCCGGCAAGAGCGTGCGCCTCCAGCTTGTCTTGATGCTTCTCCTTGGATCGGATCATTGAAAGGATCGGTCGATCGTAGGAGGCGGCGCGCCGCGCGGCTTGGTGCAGCGTCCCGTTTCGTGAGCAGCTGTCTCGCCATCGCGTCGAACACCGCCGGCAAAGGCATGGCGCGCATCCGTCGATGGGGAACGGCCAGCCACCCATCATGGGCGAGAGACCCTCCCGAAAAATTGCACGGGCGTCCCAAGTCTTGACCCGGCGTCCCCCGGCGCAGCAGCGGGCGGAGACGCCGCCGCATGAATCGGGACGCTCGCACAACCGTGAGCGCAACATGATTCCTACGATCGCCCCATGTCCCATCCAGCACCCGTCGCGCCATGCAGCCTATCGGTGCCACGCAGCCCGCGCGCTGGATCCTCCCGTTTTCTGCCCCCGTGTTCGCTGCGGTGGCCAGCGCGGCCAATCCCCTGGCCGGCCTGCTGGCGGGCCCTGGCGATGACGCTGGAGCAAGCGCAGGAGGATGTCGCGGCACCGGGCCGGCTCCTGCCCTCCCCCCTCCGTGCTGTGCATGGCCGCGATGTTCGCGCTGCACCTTCTCATCGACGGACAGGGCGGCCCCGCCTGGACCCCGTCCAGCCTGCGGCTGCGCGAAGATTGCAGCATGGCTTGATCCTCGTGGGCACCCTCGTCATCCGCCAGCCCTTCGCGGGCAACCTTCCGGGCCGGATGCCCGCAGCGCGGCAGTCGTCCCCTGCGTCACGGGGTTGCGCGCGCGGCGTGGTGGCGCTGACGCTTCTGTGGGCTGGCGCCTTCGCACTGCTGGTAGCGCTGGAATGGGCCATCCGCAGCCGCGGCCTTGCCGACACGACGGCTGCGCCGCTGGTGCTGCTGGTCCTGATGAGCGCCGCCTGCTGGTCGGCGAGCGTGTGCCGGCGAGTCTCCTCCCTTGACAGGCCGGCTCCGTGAGCAAGGCCGCCCTCATCGAGATGTTCGAGCGCATGGTCCTGTGCAAGGACGCATCGCTCATCGGCCACTACTACCACCCCGATTTCATGCTCCTGAGCAACGGCGAGGAGCAGGACTATGCGACCTTCCTGGCCGGCCACCGGCGCATCTACGCCAGCGCCGTTCGCTACGCCGTCCGCTACGACGATGACAGCTGGGTCGAGGAGCCGGACCGGGTCGCGGTGCGGCTGTGGATCACCGTCCAGCGCCCCGGCGAGGCGCCCACCGAGTTCGAGGTACTGGCCATCGCGCAGTGGAAGGACGGCCGCATCCACCGCCTGTGGGAGCTGACCCGGCCCGACTGGACGCAGGTGGCCGCATTCGCCCACTACGGCGATCCCGCCGCGCTCTGGAAGGCATGAACGCGACGGTACCCGACACGCATGGGGCACCAGCGCAGGAATTGGGACGCCGGAGAAATTGGCGCCGGCCCAGGCTGCCCAGAATCGGGCCAATCACAACACCCACGCACTCATCGATCGATATGCTCTGCAAGAAACTGCACCACGCCGCCTTCCGTTGCAAGGACGCGGCCGCCACCACCCGCTTCTACACCGGCGTGCTGGGCCTGAAGTTCTCCCACGCCATCACGCAGGAGGCCGTGCCATCGACCGGCCAGCACTGCCCGCACATCCACATCTTCTTCGAGATGCAGGACGGCAGCAGCATCGCCTTCTTCGAGTGCCCCACTGCGCCGGGCGAGGTCAAGGACATGGTGTCGCCGGCCTGGATCCAGCATTTCGCCTTCCAGGTGGACAGCGAAGAAGTGCTGCGACAGGCGCAAGCCGAGCTGGAGCACCTCGGCGTGCCGGTCGTCGGGCCGGTCAACCACGACGACTACGTACTGTCGATCTACTTTGCCGACCCCTCGGGCCACCGGCTCGAGCTCACCACGCCGATCTGCCCGCCCGGACGATTGAAGGAATTCGCGGCGCGGGCTCCCGGCGTGCTCGAAGAATGGACGCAGCGCCGTGCGCCCAGCCGCCCGATCGACATCGACTTGCAGCCGATGCCTGAAACGCGCTGACAAGAACGGGACGTGCGCGCAACTGCCAAAGTGCCTGCGCTTCGACAATTCCACTGCACCGGCGACATCCGGGCCAGTGCCGGACAAACGACCGGCCCCGTCCCCTACAACACCCCTCTTCAGTCAAAGCATCATCATGAGAACCAATCGATCAAGCACTTTGCCCTGGGCGCCTGCTGCATGGCGGCCCTGAGCGCCTGCGCCGCGTCCTACGCACTGTCGCATCCTAACTTCCAGGCCGCAGAGGAAGCGCTGCAGTCCGCCATCAACCACATCCACGGCGCGCAGGAGGTCAACGGCCCGACCTTCGCCGGCCATGCGGGCCGCGCGATCGAGCTGATCAAGGAAGCGCAATCCGAGGTTGCCATCGCCGACGAGTTCCACCAGGGCCGCCGCTGGTGAGCCGGCGCGAGGAAGACGACATGCCACCCCTGAAAGCGGCCTGCCTGGCGGCCATCGCCCTGGCATCCGCCCTGCTCGCAGGCTGCGCCAGCAGCGGTATGGGTGGCGGCGACATCGTCCGGGCCGGCCAGCCGCCGCAGCCGGTCCTGATCTCGTGGAAGAGCAATGACGGCGCCATCGACGGCAGCATGACCGCGACGCTTCCCGACGGCACATTCCAGGGCCGCTTCATGGAGATCACCCGACAGACCGTGAGCGACGGGTTGGGTCCGCTGTGGGCGCCCTGGCCCGTGGGCTGGGACGACTGGCCGGACGAAGGAGTCTGGGCCGGCGCGTCTGGCTGGGAAAGCGAGAGCGTGAGCACCCAGTACAGCGGCAAGGTCATCGCCAACCTGACGGACGCCGGCAACCGGCAGATGCGCTGCCGCATCCAGCTGGTGACGCCCGATACCGGAATGAAGGGCGGCGGCACCGGCCGATGCAAGGTCGCGCAAGGGCCGACCTTCACGGTCACTTTCTGAAGCGGGGCCAGTACCGTGAAGTGCGGGGATGTGCGTGCGATCGTGGCCACCGCACGGCGGCGCGAGCGGGTGAGGCCGGCCGCTTCTGCGCCCACGACCCGGCAAGCGTGGCCGAGGGCGCACCCGGCAGCATGATCCGCTGTGAAGCCATGCCAGGTGCCCCCGATGGCGCCCAGGCCTGGCGCATCCTCTACCGCTCCTCCGGGCTGAAGGGCGAGACGATCGCCGGCTCCGGCGTGGCCGTCGCCGCGCCAGCCACCGACCTGGGCCTCTTGATGCAGCGCGATGCGGATACCGTGCCCACGGTCGACGCGCTGGCCGGCGAATGCATCGAGTCGCTGTTCGACGTATTGCGACGCCAGTACACGGGACGCAGCCTGGCGACGGGGTTCCCGCAGGTGCGGGAGCTGGCACAGCACCAGCCCTGGCGGGACCTGCTGGCGCTCAATACACCCGGCCGCTGCCGCCCAGCGTGCCGTGCTACGTGGCGCAAGGCGCCGCCGACACGCTGGTCGAGCCGGCGATCACGCTGCCCTTTGCCCGGCGCCAGTGCGCCACCGGTGGCCCCGTCGAGATGGCGCTGCTGCCGGACGTGGGCCACGGCTTCGCGGCGCGCCGGCGGCGGTCGACTGGCTGACCGACCGGCTAGCCAGCCGCGCCGCACCCAACCAGTGCGCGAGCCTGCCTGTCGCGCCCGACATGCAGCAGGTGCAGTCATGAGCCGCCGCCTGGGCGAAGAGGGGGTGGGGAACGCCTTGCCTGCTGTCCGTCGAGCACTTGCAAGGAGCGCGGCGCAATGTTCTGATTCCGGTCGCGCCGCCGGTGCCAGCGCGGTGCAGGAGATTGCTATGACAGGTGCTCGCATATGGATGGCCGCATGCGTGGGAGCGTTCCTTGCCGCGTGCGGTGGCGGCAGCGGTACGTCGGCCCCGCCCGCGGCGGTGGAGACCTTCCGCAATCCGCCGGAGCTGAGCAGCAGCAAGGGCGAGTTGCGCGCCAGGCTCGACGTCGTCACCACCGAGGTGCAGGTGGACGGAACGCCGGTGATCACCACCATCTACAACGGGCAGTACATTCCGCCGGTACTGCGCCTCAAGCCCGGCGACACCCTATTCCTGGACCTGGTCAACCGCAGCGCCAATCCGACCAACGAGCACTACCACGGGCTGGATGTCTCGCCCCGCATCAATGCCGACGGCAGTGCCTCGGACAACGTCTTCGTGCACGTTCCGCCGGGGACGGCGCAGTCGTACGAGGTGGCCATCCCCTCCTCCCACCACGCCGGCCTGTACTGGTATCACAGCCACCAGCACGGCTCGTCCGAGCAGCAGGTCATGGGCGGACTGTCCGGCGGGTTGATCATCGAGGGGCTGCTCGATCCGCTGCCGCAACTGGCGGGCATCCGGGAGCGTGTGCTGCTGCTCAAGGACATCCAGATCGGCGACGACGGGCGGGTGCCGGCGGACATCGACCCCAGCGGGCCCACGCACCGGACCGTCAACGGCCAGACCAACCCCGTGATGACCATCGCCCCGGGCGAGACGCAGCTGCTGCGCATCGGCAACATCAGCGCCAACATGTACTACCGCCTGAAGCTGCCGGGCCACACCTTCTTCGAGATCGCACGGGACGGCATCC
This sequence comes from Variovorax sp. OV329, assembly GCF_900114785.1. Lineage (GTDB taxonomy): Bacteria > Pseudomonadota > Gammaproteobacteria > Burkholderiales > Burkholderiaceae_C > Variovorax. The sequence continues at coordinate 57,000 of NZ_FOUG01000011.1, read as the reverse complement.
GGCGTGCCCAGGTGGTGGCCTACGACGAGCTGCTGCTGCCGCCGGCGTCGCGCTCCGAGGTGCTGATCCAGGGCGGGCCTCCCGGCACGTATCCGCTGCAGACGCTGGACATCGATACCGGCCCGCAGGGCGACACCGTGCCGGCGACCACCCTGCTCACGCTGGTCTCGCAGGGTTTGCCGGTGCCGGCCCGCCCCATCCCGGGCATGCCGGCGGCGGAGGATTTCCGCACGCTGCCCGTGGCGCGCAACCGCACCATCCAGTTCATCGAATCGGCTGATGGCAATACCTTCTACATCGACTCGGGCAACAGTAACGGACCGGTGCAGTTCGACCCAGCGCGCGTGGACTCGATCATCGATGCCGGCACGGTGGAGGAATGGACCATCCTCAACGTGACCGGCGAATGGCACGTGTTCCATATCCACCAGACCAACTTCCAGGTCACCGAGATCAACGGCGTGCCGCAACCCTTCACCGGGCACCAGGACAACGTGAATGTGTCCTTCCAGCCCGATCCCAGCTCGCCGCCTGGCCAGGTCAAGCTGCTGATCGACTTCCGCAATCCGAATGCGGTGGGCAAGTTCGTCTACCACTGCCACATCCTGGAGCACGAGGACGGCGGGATGATGGCCGTGGCCGAAATGCAGCTGCCTGGGGCACTCGCCTCCGCCAGGCCGCTGCAGACGCCGCGCGCGGCCTTCGCCAACGCGAAGTTCCTGGCGAACTCGACTGAGGCGCGCTTGGCCACGCTGCGCACACAGGACATCTGCACGACGCCGGCCGCCGGCGGGGGCCGTGGCGCATTGCGCGCCCGCGGCCCTGCCGGCGATGCCTTGGCACCGGTCGCTGGCCAGGGCCTGGCCCTCGCTCGCAGTCCTTCGCGGCTGCAAGCCTTGCGCGTGGCAGGCATGCTGCCGGCTTCTGCCGGCGCGAGCGAGCTCGCGACGCGCCGCTGAGCGGCCCGGCCACGCCATGCCCCACCGAAAGGTGCCCGCACTGCATGCGGACTCCCGTGCGATCCCAGTCGACGGACGCATCGACTGGTGGCGTGGCGCGGTCGGCGAAATCTTCGACATCACGCCCGGCTCGCCGGACTCGGCGTCGCCCGACGACCCGCACCACCTGCGCGGCGCCTGGTGGCGCTACGACAAGCTCATCCTGAGCACGGTCGACTATGACGCGAACCACGCCGTCCGCCTGCCTCGGCACGTGCGCAGCGACCAGCTCGACCACTACCGCCTCGTGCTGAAGACGCAAGGCGTGATGCACAGCGACACCAGCGGCCGGCGGCAGATCATTCGTCCGGGCGAGATCCTGCTGCATGACCTGGCACGCCCCGCGACCTTCGATCTCGCCGCCGGCTCCAGCCTGGTGCTCGTGCTGCCGCGCGAGATGCTCGACGAGCTGCTCCCCCTGCCAGTGGACCTGCACGGCGTGCGCCTGCAGGGCGCCGCGACGAAGCTGTTGGCAGACCACCTGCTGACGATGGCCGCCCACTCGCCCGAGATGACGGTCGGCCAGGCGCCCTTCCTGACCCAGGCGACGCTGCATCTGCTGGCAGCCAGCATCGCGCCCTCGGCGCAGACGCTGGCGCGTGCGAGCCCGGCGATCGAGAACACGCTGCTGCGCCAGTTGTGCCGCTACGTGGACCTGCACCTGAGCGAGCCCGGCCTCTCGGCGGAGCAGATCGCCGGATTCTTCGCGCTGTCGCGCTCGCGCCTGTACCGGCTGTTCGAGCCATTGGGTGGCGTCTCCGCCTACATCAAGGAGCGCCGCCTAGCGCGCGTGCACACGCTGCTGTCCAAGCCGACAGGACGCGTGTCGCTGAGCCGCCTAGCCGATGCGCATGGTTTCAAGACAGCCGAGCACTTCAGCCGCGCATTCCGTCAGCAGTACGGCTACAGCCCGAAGGAGCTGAAACAAGGCGTGCTGTCCGGCCTGCTGCTCGCAACGCCGGGCCCGGCGTCCTCCGACGAGGAAAGCTTCTACGGCTGGATCCGGTCGCTGCGGGACTGAGAGGCTGCGAGCGAATCGGCCCTGGCCGCCGCCGGCATGCCCCCGGGCAGGCGCTCGGCACGCCGAGGCTGGACTTGGGACGCGCAGACAACTCGCGCGGGGCGCGCAGGCGAACAATTACTTGCGGCGTCACACCCGCATCCGGGACGGCGCCACGGCCCTCCGACTCTCGCCCTTCAGGACGCACCATGACGACCCTCTCCGATGCCCATCCCTCGCGCCTGGCGCCCGCTGCCGTGCCCATGCCGCCGGCGAACTGGCTGTTCGTGCACACCGGCACCTCCTTCACCCTGAACGGCAGGACGCTGAGCATCCGCGGCGTGCGCACGCTGATGTTCAACGACCGGCCCGAGCGCAGGGTGGGCGACGCGCTCACCTTGGAGTTCGTCCAGCTCTGGCGTGAGGGCGCGGACAATTTCGAGAGCGATCCGCCCAGCGCCACCCTGTCCACCGCGATCGACGGAATGAAGGACCTGGTCGTCGCGGAGCTGACGCATCCGCGCCTGGCCGGCGACACTCTCTGCTACGACATCCGCCCGCTCGACGGTGCATTGCCCGCGGCCGGCAAGCAGATCAGCGTCTTCATCGATGGGCGGTACGGGCCTGAATCGCGCCAGGCCGACCAGCCCTGGCCAGGCCATTGAGGGCAGCGATGCTGCGGTTCGCTCCTGCGCTGCTGGCCTGTTGCGTCGCCGCCTGTTCCTCGCTGGCGCCGCAGATCGGCGGCAGCGCGGTGGACTACAGCACAGTGATGGAGGAATTCAGCAACCAGGTGCTGATCGTCAACGTGCTGCGTGCGCGCGACCAGTCGCCGCTGAACTTCGCCGACCTGCCGATTATCCACGGCAGCATCGCGCAGCAAGCCAGCCTGGGCAGCACGGTGCTACCCGGCGGCACCGCCGGAACGTCGCTGCGCAACACGGCATCGGCCGGCGTGCAATTCTCCAGCTCGCCCACCTTCGACACCAGCAGCCTCAACAACGAGGCCTTCATGCTCAACATGCTGCAGCCGGTCTCGCCAGTCTTCATCGAGAGCCTCTGGTCCAGCGGGCTGTCCAGAGAGTTGCTGCTCAACCTGTTCGTCGAATCCATCCGCCTGCCAAGCGCGGACGCAGACGAACCGGCGCACGAGTTCCTCAACAATCCCGACGCCGAGAACCCGCGGGACTACGCCGACTTCCTGCGCGTGTTGCATGCGCTCGTTTCTGCCCGCTCGAAACTACGTTCCTTCACAGTGCTCGAGCCAATGGGGCCGCCGCTCATGGCGCAGGAGGAGCAGGCCGGCGGCAAGGCCTACCTGCCCGCGAACTTGGCCAACAGCCGCCTTTATGCCTCGCTCGCTCAGTTGGATCCGACGATGTTCCAGCTCGGCAACGTTTCGGCGACCACGACGGACGCGCAGGCCGTCGCCGGGTTCCAGCTCTACCGGCGCTACCACGCGCTGATCGGCCTGTGCGTCGACGCGCAGCGCCTGCGTGCGGTGGCCGCGGCCATGCGTCTACCGGGTAGCCTTGCCGCCGCTGGCGGAGTGTCGGACCCGCTGCCCGGCATGCTCGAGGCCTCGGCGGACGACCTGCAGACCTTCTCCATGTCGAGCGCGCACACTGCCATCGCGCTGTACAGCGGCCGCACGGGCGGGCGAAGCCACGGCGGCGCATCCGACCGCTCGTCCAGCGATGGCGGCGTAACCGGGTTGGCCAAACCTTCGCTGGCGACGGTGACCCAGGCCTCCCGCATCACCGGCATCCTGGACAAGGCGCGAGAGTGCGGCGCGACGGAGCACATCTCGCCGCTGCGCCCCGAGGATGACGAGGCGCGCGATACCGCCCGCTTCGGCTTCATCCGCTGGCGCTCCCCGATGGATGTCTACAACTACCTCGGCGCGCTGGCGCGCAACCAGGACCGGCCCGAACGCACGCCGGCTTGGACCGAAACGCCCGGTGGCGCGACGCACACCGTACTGCGCGTCGTGCCGGGACGACCGCCTGCTGCGCCGGACCAGGTGCTCGCCAGCGTGCAGTATCGTGGCGCGACCTTCAGCATGATCGGGAAGACCCGGGCTACGAGGGGCGCCGAGGTGGTGCACAGCATGCAGGTACTGTCGCTGCTGAGCCAACTGGTGAGCCTCTCGAAGATCTCCAGCGACATCCCTGTGACGCGTTCGTTCGAGGTGCTGCCGTGAGCGCGACCGAGATCGCCATCCTCGCGCTCATGAGCGTCTACGCGCTTTGGCGCCAGTCGATGCAGCATGCCGTTTCGTTGGGACCGGCGCGATTCAAGCTCGCTCTGATCTACGCCGGCGCGGGCCTGGTGATCGGCGGCTACCACCTGCCGCCCGACCGCTCCTCCTGGCTCACACTGGCGGGCAGCCTGCTGGCCAGCGTGGGGGTCGGCCTCCTGCGCGGACGCTACACGCGCCTCTGGCGCGATGCGCAAGGACAGCTATGGAGCCAGGGCACGCCGCTGACGATCACACTGTTCGTGCTGCTGGTGGGCGGCAAGTTCGCGCTGGGGGCGTGGCAGTACATCCACCGGCAGCACCCGCACGGCGGCTTCGGCGAAGTGCTGGTGATGATCGCCCTGATGCTGGCGATGCAGTCGCAGATCATCTGGCACCGGGGCAGGAACGACGACCTGCCGGTACGCTGAGCCCCGCAGCGAGCCACTGACACCTCAGTGGCAGAGGGCGCCCAGCCAACGGTCCAGGCTGTGCGCGCCGGCCACCACGGGCGCCGTCCCGTGGCGCGGCACCTCGCGCGCGCTGTAGCCGAACTGCTCGCGGAAGGCCTTGCTGAAATGCGCCGCGCTCTTGAAGCCGTGGTCCTCGGCCAGTCGGGCGATCTGCGGACGCTCGCTGGCGCCCGAGAGCAACTCGTGGATGCGTGCCAGGCGCCGTTCCTTGATGTACTGCGACACCCCGCCCAGCGGCCCGAACAGCCGGTACAGCGTCGAGCGCGAAATCCGAAGGTGTGCACATAGCATCGCTGCCGACAGCGCTTCCTCGCGCAGGTGCTGCTCGACATGCTTGCGGGCCCGCCGCAGCAGCACGCTCTCGATGGCCGGGCGTGCACCCTGGGCGTTCTTCGGGCAAGTCGCGAGGCTGGCAGCCACTAGGCTGACCGTTGCCTGCGCCAGGCCGGCGGTCTCCTGCGGGGTGGCCGAAGGCAGCATCTGCAGCAGCGCCGCGAGGTGCTCGCCCAGCAAGCCGGCACAGGCGTTGTCGGGCGACAGGCCGTGCAGGCGCATGGGATGGGGTAGCGCCTCGTCGAGCAGGTCGCGCGGGATGTAGAGCAAAGAGGTCTGGCAGGCCGATTAGCTGGATTCCGGCAGGGCCGGTGATGAGAAAGCGACCCAGCCCCACCGACACAGGCGTATCGTCGGCATCGCAGTGGAACCAACCGGCGCGATTGAGCAGGATGCGGTAGTGGTCGAGCTGGTCGGCGCGGATATTGTGCTCGCGCCGCATGCGGTTCTGGGCTGGGCCAAAGCTGCCGCTGCCCACCAAGAGGTCGTGCAGCTTCCACATCGACACCTCGGCGTGGAAATGCGGGGCAGCGTCGGGGTCGACCAGCGACATCTCCCAGCTACGGGAAAGGTTGCCGCGCCAGTGCTCGAAAGCCAATTGGGGGCTGGCAATTGCGCGCGAATCGAAGCGCATATGGGGGAGCGAAGGGGCTGCGAGGGGCGACATGCAAATCCTAGGGGAACCGTTCGGTGATGCGGTGCATGAATGCTAGGAGTAACCCGCCTCGAGAGGTCGACGCGGGATCCCAATCTTGTCTCCCCGTCTCAATATCTATGCGCGCGCCGCTGACGACCGCTGGCGCGCGCCGATGCACTGAAGCTGACCCGTTCAGTCCTGTGTGCCGCTACCCCAGAAGGCGTGGCTGACCCCCGGCAGCTCCTGGACCTCGGCCAACACGCTGTCCAGTTGTGCCGGCGCCACCGAGGTGGCGTAGAGCGTGAGCTGAATCTCGACCTCTTCCGGGCCGAAGGGGCGCTGCTCGACGTCACGTACCGGATGGCCCTGCACGTCCAGCGCCGCGATCACGCGGTCGTGCACCTCGGCCCGCGCGTCGCCACTGCAGATCACGTGCACCGTGTAGCTCGCCTCGCCAGCTTGCTGCAGCGGGGTCCGATTGATGCGGTCGGCCACGGGCCGCAACAGCGTGTTGCTGGCGATGACGAACAGGGCGGCCACCAACGCCTCGCCAATGCGGTCGGCGCCGGCACAAGCCCCGACTGCGGCCGACCCCCACAGGGTGGCAGCAGTGTTCAGGCCCATGACGTTGACCCCCTCCTTCATGATCGCGCCGGCCCCGAGAAATCCCACGCCGGAGACCACGTAGGCGACGACCCGCACCGCCCCGTCGTTGCCCGAAAGGCCCTGGGCCAGGTCGACGAAGGCGGCGGCCGCCACGGCCACCAGCGTGTTGGTACGCAGGCCCGCGGTGCGCTGGCGCACCTGGCGCTCCAGCCCGATCAGGCTGCCCAGCACGAAGGCAGCACCCACGCTGACCAAGGTGTCGAGCATGGCGCCGGCGTTGAGATGCTCCAGGGCCTGCATGATGCTGGCGATTGTGCGCGGCGGATGCTGCCGCGAGTGTCGCCGGCATCCCATACCTTGACGCCGCGTCGCGGCCCGGCCAAGGCCGGCCGATGCATCCTCGCGGGCGGTGGCGGTCCGGCGACTCGCCGCGGCGATCACCAGTAACACCACCGCCGTGCCCGCGAGCATGCCCGCCCATCCGCTGCAGCGCCGGTGCCTCCTCCACCCGCCAGCCGTGGTGCTGCACGAGGACGATGACAAAGCCCATGCCGAACTGGATGGCCGCGTAGCGCTCTGGCGCTTCCCGCTCTGCTGATAAGCGGCGCATCAGACGCCGGCCGCCAGGGCGAGTTGGCATCCTGATGGATGGTCCGAGAGCCACGGAAGCAGCAGGCCCGCCAGCACCGTCATGCCGTTCATCGCAATTCGGCGGCGGATTTGGCGGCTCGGGCCCCGTGGTGCCTTCGCACGGGATTCGCACAAAACACAAGCGTGGTAGCCCCACGGCCGCATAGGGCCGCAGCGTCATGCCGTTGTCCAGCGACCCGGCCACGGACTAGCATCGGCCAGGCCGAGAGCATGGTGTCGCCGAGCCGTTCACGGCCAGCCCGAGCGCACCCGCCCCTGCTCGGCATAGCTGCTGGTGTGAGGTGCCCCGCATGCAGGTCCAGGTAGGGCTTGAGGTATCTGTTCTCCTGTGGCACCAAGTAGGCTGACCCGCGTCAGGTTGAAGGCGCCTTTGGCCTGCGCCGCATAGCCGGAAAAGGCGATGTTGACTGCCACATGCAGGACCATTCGCCGCCGATCACGAGGAAGGCGACAAAGTCCAGCAGGAAGGCCAGGCCCAGGCTCCAGGCTGCCAGGCCCTTGGCGGCGCTGAAGGCGGCTGCGTGGCGGCGTGCGGCGAAAAGCCGGGCGGCGCCGGAAAGGCACAGCGTGCTCATCAGCAATTGGTGGCGATGATTGCGCAGTAGCCAGCACCTGCAGTTGCGGGGCTGTGATGGCGCGCCGCGCAGCCGGTTGTCCGGGAACAACACGGTGAAGGTGCGAAGCACGGCGTGCGCGCCAATGTGATCTGCCCCGGATTCGTGCGCACGCCGCGGGTGGAAAAGCAGGTCCCCGAGCAGGCCAGGACACTTGGCATCTCCGAGGAAGAGGTGGTGAGAACGTCATGCTCAAGGAGACGGTGGATGGCGAGTTCACCAGCACCGATGACATGGCACGCGTTGCCCTGCTGTTCGCGGCCCATTCGACCAACGCGCTCACTGGGCAGTCGCTGGTGGTGAGCCACGGCTGGTTCATGCAGTAGCGCGGGCCCCGGGCCAAGCAGGCCCAGCCATGTTAAGCGCGCGAGGTGTCGTCGTTGCGCCGATGCTGCGCGCCTAGAAAGAAGGCATTGACCGCCAGTGGGACGTGGGCGGCCGAATGCATGGCGCCCGGCACGATGTCCAGGCGGTTGTCCACGCCGACAGCGCGCAGCAGATGCTGCACAAAGCGCGCGCTCCATGCGCGACGCACCCGATTCGTTGAAGCCCTCGGCGTACAGCGGGCTGAGCGGCGCCACCACGATGCCGTCGCCGCGGTCTTCTGCGATCACCGCAAGCGCTCTAGGCTCGCCCAGTCGACGGACTGTCCGAAGCGCTGCGCCAGATCGCGCACGCCGACGAACTGATCCTTCGACGGCCAGCGGCGGTTGCTGCTATCGAGCATGAAACGCAAGGAGGCACGCCATGGGTCGCCACGATCCAGTTGCTGGCTGCGAGTCTCGCGCCGTCCGTCGAGATGCTGGGACTCGCGCGGCCGGCCAACGAGGGAACGCTACCGCGCCAGCTCCGCTGGTTCATGGAAGAGCACCTGGCAGAGGAAGACCTGGGCGCCGACCGCATCTGTGCGCACTTCCAAATTTCTCGCTCGACGCTCTACCGCCTATGCAGCGCTGCTACTTCGGACGCCTGGCGGCCGACAACGGCTTCAAGAGCGCGACGCACTTCAGCCGCGCCTTCCGTGCGAAGTCTGGCCACAGCCCGCGCGAGACCCGCGAAGGCCGTGCGTGACGGGTTCGCGCACCGGCGTCTTTGCCGCTGCGCGAATCGACCTTCGGCCGCTGGCTATCCTCTGCGCCCGTCGCGGCCTGAGCCTAGGGAAGGTCTGAACAAGTCCACCGATCACGCCGTCAGACGTTGAACGCGGCAAAGGGGTCGCCACGATGAATCAACTGAGCTTCTCGGACGCGGAGTACGCCGGCAAGAGGAAGAAGACACGGCGCGAAGTCTTCCTCGAAGAGATGGAATTGGTGGTGCCATGGGAGGCGTTGCTGAAGGTCATCGAGCCGTTCCACCCCGTGGCGGGTCGGGGCCGCAGGCCCTACCTGCTGGAATCGATGTTGCGCGTGCACCTGATGCAGAACTGGTTCGCATTGAGCGACCCGGCGATGGAGGAAGCGCTGTACGAGATCACCTCGCTGCGCAACTTCGCCGGGCTCAACCTGAGCGAGCCGATCCCCGATGAGACGACGATCCTGAACTTCCGGCACATGCTGGAGGAGTACGACCTGGCCGAAGACATCCTCAAGCAGGTCAATGCGCACCTTGCGCGCAAAGGCTTGCTGCTCAAGCGAGGCAGCATCGTGGATGCCACGATCATCGCGGCACCCAGTTCGACGAAGAACGCCGAAGGTCAGCGCGATCCCGAGATGCACCAGACCAAGAAGGGCAATGAGTGGCACTTCGGAATGAAGGCGCATACAGGCGTCGACGCCGACAGCGGCCTGGTCCATACGGTCACTACCACCGCAGCCAACGAAGCCGACGTGGAGCAAGTGGCACAGCTGCTGCACGGCAAGGAAGAACACGTCTGGGCCGACTCCGGCTACCGGGGAGCCCAGAGCCGCGTGGACCGAGAAGACCTGCATTGGCACATTGCTGCACGGCCCAGCGACATTGCCAAGATGCCCGAGGGCAGAGCAAAGACGCGGGTGCAGAAGGAAGAACATCGCAAGGCCAGCGTACGTGCGAAAGTCGAGCATCCGTTTCGCGTGATCAAGCGCCAGTTCGGCCTGCTGAAGGTGCGCTACCGCGGGCTGCAGAAGAACACGGGGCATCTCCTGACACTGTTCGCGCTGTCGAATCTTTGGATGGCGCGTAGGCAGTTGATGGCGATGAAGGGAGCAGTCCGTCCGCAGACAGCATGAGCGCCGAGCGAGGCGCCCTAAACCCGTTCAGGGAGGAGATCGCATCATGAATTCATCGAGCCTTCGCGACATACGCGCGCCTAGTCGGCTCGGGTTTTCGAGTTGTTCAGACCTTCCCTAGTGCAGGAGAGATGCTTAAGCCCTGCCTCAGGCGGGACAGCGATGCTTCGCGCAGGCTGGATCAGGCCGACCTGTCGAACGTACAACCCTCCTTACTTCGAGAGCACTGACCGATGATGGATATCGAACGCACCGTGGCCGAGGCTCGCGCCCTGGCGACCGAGAATCAAGCACTGCGCAGCGACGCCCGCACACGCGCCAGGCTGCTGTGGCAACTGATAGAGGAACGAGACAACTGGAAGCGTTGCCAGGCAGACATGGCGCGTCAACTGGAAAGCGCTAAGGCGGAGGTGAAAACAGCCCATGCAGTCGCAGAGTGCTACCGTCACCAGGCTGTGGTCAGCAAACTCGAGAAGCTGGATGCAGCACGTCGCCTTGCGGCTCGTCCTGGGCCCACTTCACTCCACGCGACCGAGGTGATCGAACAGCAGGCGACCCGCAGGTGACAGGAGATGTTCCTCGCGGCAACAGACGACGAAGCGCCGGCGCGACCACGCATCCAGTAGGATCACGCGCGATCCGGCTGAACTGTCAAGGGGCTCGGTGTGGCCTCGCGCGGAATTACTGGGTCAGGATTCCATGGAAATCAACACTACGCAAGATCCCACTGCGCCGAATGCATTGCGGACAGGAAGTGCTTGCGGTCGTGAAGTTGCTCCGATGGCTGCAATGCACCACGCTTCCGCGACACTGCCTCGAGTGGGTCCTTCGACAGGAAGCGCTCCAATTCATTCGTTGCCCCAGAACGACCCGCCGGCCTGGATGCGCTCGTCGCATTCGGTAATGAAGTATTGGGAAGTAGTGCCGATCGACACATGCCCCAGGTTGTTTTGCATCACCTGAAGTGGCACCGGCGAGTGACCTTCGCGACCCTGTAGCGCATGAGATCCATGGGTGTGCCGGATCCAGTGAACGCTGGCTTTTCGGAATCGATCCGCATCGCGGCCTTCCAACCCTTCAGCCGCTTTCGCAAGAAAGGTCTTCATGGCCTGGTACAGGCCGGACGCCGACCACGCTACTGGTCTAGGTGGTGTGAAACGCGCCAGTATCTCTATCTCTCGGTTGCTCTCGGCCTGCACGTGACGCGCAAAGCCGTGGCGCGCCAATTCGTCACCGAACTCGTCCACGAGTTCGGTGGGCACGGGCACCTGGCGCGTGCGTCCGCTCTTGCCCACGACGTGCAGCAGCCACCCGGCCTCCGCGCTGCGGCGGTCTCCGCGGACCTCCGTCTGCTCGAGGTCTTCACACTTCGCTTGCGTGATCTCGGCCAACCGTAACCCGGTCGCATAGAGCCAACGCATGCCGCGCCGAAGCCGCCGTCTGTGCTCGGTGTCGCCATGCGCCTTCAGTAAGCTTTCAATGTGATCCCATTGCGCGAAGCTCAGCGTCCGGGCCGAACCCAGCGGGCGCTGCGGCAACGGCGCGGGCGCCACCGCCGCCAACGGATTGCCAACCAAATAGCCTTGGCTCACGAGGAAGCCGAACAGGCCACGGAGAATGCCCATTGATTGGCGCAGTGCCGCCGGCGACAGCGGCCCCTCCAGCGGCCGCCACAGCGGCGACCATCGCTGCGTGTGCCGCGGCCCGCACCAACTTGCGGGCGGATCGGCCAGAAAGTGCCTGAACGCCAGTGCGTCTTCCACGGTGAGTGAGGACAGCGCCTTCTTGCGTTCCAGGACGGACCACAACAGCAAACGCTCGGCTTCCTTTCGGTAAGAGCGTTGGGTCGCGGACAGATCCTTTCCATCCGGTGCCGGGCGCTTGGACGCCAGCCAGGCGCCGATCGCTTCGTGGTCATTGCCGGCGATGAGCAGGCATCGCTCCGGTGGACCTCTGAAGCGCCCGGCGCGGCCGTCGAGCTCCGCCGGCAGAATGAATTTTTCATAGGGGACAAGGGCCGTGGCCGCAGGGACGACGGCGGCCAAGGTCGCTGGGGCCAACAGCGTGCGCGGCCGCGCCACGTGCGCGCCCAGGCGCAGACCCAGCACGTCTTCGTTGGCGCGAAGCCAATCCACGATGCGCGCCGCCTTCAGGGCGCCGACCCCGGGCACCTGCACCCACCAGCGCGCACCGATGCCGTTGATATGGCGCACGAGCCCATCCAGGGTCGGCAGGCCCGCTCGCTCCAGCCGCCTGGCCAGGGTCGGGTGAATCCATGCACTCACACCGTCGCCAGGACGTGGATCACGCACCACCAGGTCCTGCAGCCAGCGCAACGCTTCGAGTTGGTGGTCGATGAGACGTGCGCGCCGCGAGAGTTGCGCCCGGCCGCCCTGCCCTCGCCCGCTTGCGCCGCGCGTTGGCGCCTGTCCCGCGCCCGGATACGCGGCGTCATACGCCTGGATCTGCTCGGCCTCGCTGAAATCCTCCATGCCATGCGCGGCGGCGAACTCGGCCAGGCTCGGTGGCGCCTTGGCCGCCGGCACCGCAGAAAACCGCTGCGGATCCATCAGGATGAGCTTGGCCGTCCCCGGCCGGTTTTCGCGCCGGGCGGCGGCCGCGAACTCGTCGCGGATCCATGCGATGGTCCGGCGAATGGTGCGCAAGTCGGCGCCCTCGCCTTCCATTCGCAGGTAGCGGTCCCAACTCGCGCGTTCATCCAGACCCTGGGCCAGCGCCCGCATGAAGGCGAAGTGGCCGCGATGAAGCTTTCGGGGGGGCGTCTTGGCGCGGCTCAAGGGTTCATCTCTCCCTGACCTGGCTCGCTCATTCGCGCGCCTGCGGCGGCGCGCGATGCGCGGTCATCGTCTCGCGTTCCGCATCGGGCGACGACGGCCTCCAGAACTGCCACCAGCGCCGCACAGGCCGCGGCGGATCTTGCGCCAGGGCCGCCATCTGGCGCGGGCGCTGGCGCCGGCGCTGCTCCACTTCCAGCGCATGCGCAATCCCGAAGGCTTCTCGGTTGCCGCGCAAGGCCTGGGCGCGCCAAGCGGCGGCTAGGCGCTCAAGTTCGGTGTCGTCAATGTGGGCGAGCGCCGGCGGCGCGCGGTGCGTGGTCATGATCTCAATGATGAGCGAACGCCGTCTCTCGTTGACAAGAATGGCGACGGGTCCCTACGCTGGATTTTGTACACGGCGAAGGCGGTCAAAGCCGCGCGATCTCGTCCGATGATAACCAGAATAATCATCAATGCAGAAAATCAACGCTCCAGGAGCCTGTCAAGCATCGCCTGGGTTAGTTTTCCTTTGTAATCAATGAGTTAGTAGCGGGAGCTGTCTCTAGAAGTAGGTTGAGGTACTGAGTGCAACCGATCTAATTGTCAGATGTTTGCGCTTACTTTGAAACCGGGGAGTTCAAGGCATCGGACATCCGCACCGGCAACGTTCAGCCGTCAGGTCAACATCCTCGGCGAGCCCACGGTGTGCCAAATGCGGTGGCTCGCTTCATGGCTCATGGGCTCCTAGAACAAAAAGGTCATTCGTTAGAGTGAGCGCTCACGTTACATTTACTGCGGGCGGCGACAACCACCCGGAAGTCATTGCCGCAGCGCCTCCCCCTTGCGTGTTGTCAGCTCTTCATGCCCAGGAAGGCGTCTATCAGCTTGACGAGCTTTCGGCGTTGAGCCTCGTCCATCGCGTGATCGAAAGACAGCGTCACCCTGCTCTTCCGGTCCGTCGTCAGCGACGCTGCGCGCTTGCCCTCTTCGTCCTTCCATTCGATCGCCGCGCCTGGCCCGGCCGCGCGCCCGTCGCCCTTGCGCGTTAGGATCGCGAACACTTCTGCAGGTGACGGCTTTTGATCCCGTGCAAGCAACTCCCGGGAGGTTTGAAGCAAGCCTTCGGGGTCCTTCTGGTGCGCGTCCTTCAATGGCGTAGCCCATCTGAACTGTAGGTTCAAGGGCGAGCCGAATGCGCGAACCACGTCAGCGGGCAGTTTCGCGAGCGCCATGGCTCGACTGATATTGCTCATGTCCCGGTCAATGGCCGCAGCCAACTGCTTGGCCGAGGGGAACAGCCCCTGCTCCAGCGCCCGCATGTACATCACGCCCTGCTCCCAGGCCGACAGATCCTCACGCTCGCGGTTTTCGCGCTCCATCTCCACAAAGAGCTCCGAATCCCCCATATGGTTCTGGATCAGCGCGAGCACCGGCAGGCCCAGTTCCAGACACGCCCGGTGGCGGCGGTGACCATACACGATCTCCAGATGCGGCTTGCCCGGTTCGGCACCGGCCAGTGGCCTGAGCTTGATCGGCTGGACGTTTCCGCCCGCGCTGGCGATCTCGTCTTTCAAGCGAGCGAAAGCCGGCGTCCGGAAGTGCGACTCGTCGCGGTTGGCCCACTTGGAAGCAACGATCTGCGCAGGATCGATTCGCTTGGCAACCTGCGCGCCGTCGAACTCGGAGACGCGCTCACGCAGCTGCACCACCTCCCGGTGCACCTCAGACTGTTCGGTCATGAATGCCAACATCGATCCCGGGCCGGTTCTTGGCGCTGTGATGGGAGTCGGCATTGGCGCAGGCGCCACCTGCTCAACCAGGCGATTCGGTGGCTCGCCTGCGGTCACGGCTCCGTCGAGTTGAACCGCCCCTTCGGTCGCGTCGACCTTGCGCTGGGACGGCAGATTTGCAGTGACGCTGAACGCGCGCTTCACGAGATTCTTATTTGCCATTGCGAAACTCCTCTTGCCATTGCTTCTTCTGGCGAAGACAGCCAGGAAGATTGAACCCGCCCTGTCCGGGACGCTGTCGACGCCGCACGCTAGCCGTCAGGAAAGGTTTGCACGGTGCAAACCCCAGCAGCAAACACGGGCGATCGCTCGGCTTGGCGCCACCACCACGCTCACCTCGGACCGATGAGCACCCTGGGTACAGGTGCTTCGATCGACTGGGGTTTGCACCGTGCAAACCCCTTGGGCGGACCGGAGTTCCGGACATCCGCACGCGAAGCGAAGTTCGCGCCTGCGCGCTCACGCACTGCCCTTCAATCGCGTTCGCTCCGGGCATACCAGTGCAGTGAAGCGTCGCGCTGGGGCGCGAAGCCACAGCCCGTATCACCAAGTGACCGCGCTCAATGCGTCGCCGACACTTCTTTAAGACGGCGGGGGTTTTGCACCGTGCAAACTCCTGCCCAGCGGTGCCCTTACGGCTTTGCGTGAAGCCGACTGAGGACCAGGATTCAGCCTCCTGAAGCGTGACTTTCGAGGGGGTTTGCACGGTGCAAACCCCCTCGCAACTCGAACAAATGTGGGCGCCCTCAGGTACCGAAATCACGTGCCGCAGACCCTTCATGCTTCGACCCGTACTGAGGGGGTTGCACCGTGCAAACCCCCTGCCCCCGCCGCCGGCATTTGCCTGGCCCAGGCATTGCGGATCGACACTTCAATGTGCTGCACGAACAGGTCGTAGGCATCGCGCGCGCGCTTGTACGTCTTGTCCTTGGCGTCTCCCGCCTCACTGTCGTACACGGTCCCAAAGCCGGATGACTTCTGCGAAGCGATGGAAGTCCGGGGAATTTCCAGCGGGAGAACCTTTTCCTTGTAGGTCGCACCGATCCACTCACGCACCGCGTCCGCAGTCGTCGATGCCCCACGACCGGCCTTCGGCGGAACCCGCGAAAGCAGGATATTGATGAAATCAAAACTCTTGGTCTGCCCCCGCGACTCCAGCATCGATTCGGTCAGGTCGGAAAAGAGCGACCAAAACTGCGTCGACGACGCGAAGTCCAAGGTCTCCGGCGGAAGCGGCATGATGATTCCGTTGGCCGCCATGAGCGCATTGATCGTCAGATAAGACAGGGCAGGGGGGCTGTCGATGATGATGACGTCATAGTCTGCGCGCACGTCATCGATTCCGAGGTCCAGCACCTTGTAGAACTCAAAGCCGGACAGGCCTTCCTTCCCCTGCCGCGACGGCAGCATGAACTCCGCATCAAAAAGCGAGGAGGCCGCCGGCACCAGATCCAGTCCGTCCCAGTAGGTGCTGCGAATCAGAGGACGTACCGTTGTCGACGACCCGTCGGCCAGCGACATGATCGTGTCCTTGGCTTCAATCTCGACATCCGGAAGGATCCCGAAAAGAGTCGTCAAAGAAGCCTGCGGATCGGTGTCGATCACCAGGACCTTGTGGCCCAGCAGCGTCAGCCCTTGGGCCAGAGTCATCGCCGTGGTGGTCTTGGTCGTGCCGCCCTTGAAGTTGGCGATCGAGATTGTCACGGCCTCGGCACCCGGCGGACGCAGCACATCCTTGCGGTAGTCGCGAACCCACTGGCGGGTCTCGGCGAGATCGAACAGGCGCTTGCGGCCATTGGACACCAACGTCCCGGAAGGCATATCCTTGCGGCTCGCAACCCTGTGCGCGAACGAACCCCGGGACGAGGCCTCGCACAAGGTGGCGACCTGATCCGCACTGAAGGTCGGGGAGGCCTTGCGAACCATTGGCGCCAACATGGCGGATCGGATGCTTGAGAGCATCTCCGCAGCATCCTCTGCTTGTTGATGAACACCGGCCAGCGTGATCTGTGGTCGAATTTCCATGTGTGATCGTGTTGATGTTTGACGCCGCGATTGTGCGTGTTGGACGTGTTTTGCGCAAACAGGCGAAGTCTCGTCCAAACTTGTGCTCCTCTTTCCTGAAAAAGCTCCGCAGCCGCCAGGCTGGGTATTTATTAGAGTCAAACTCCTTCAACTCCTTTAAGTCTTTGTGCGGGAAAAATCTATTATAAATCAATGACTTAACAGATAAATTGGAGACTTCCCAGTGGCTCCTGGAGCTTTTCCAGTCGGGTGCAGAGTGGATACGGTTCCGTGTGGAGGCATCCCGGGAACCACCCGGAGTGGATTCGGTTAGGACGCGGATGGGGTTCCAGAACCGGCCCAAACCGGCTGTCCGACGCAGAAATCGCACTGGAAACGCCGCAAGGCGGAGCTTTTACGGTTGGCCTTTCCTCGCGCAACGGGTCGCGAGACTGCCGACAAGTGGAGCTTTTTCAGTGAACCGGAAGTGGAGACGGCGATCTCGACACGTGAATCGCCGTCTCACATGAACGCAGCGGTGCGTTACATTCCTCCCATGGCTTCAGAGGCGTCCCGAGAACCGGCTTTTCCTGCGCGCAGCGTGGCACCGCTGCTCAAGCCCGTGTTCTCGCTCGCGCTCGTTCCGCAGAACAACAAGATCACTGCGTTGGGCCGGCGAACCTGGAACGTGCTGCTGCACATGGCCCAAGACCAGGGTCTGGAGCGCGAGACCTTCCGGGCTGCTCTCACCGACATCGTGAAGGGCCTGGACTACAACAGCGGCGACATGAAGATCATCAAGACGCATCTGCGCTCGATGGTTTCAACCCTGGTCGAGTGGCAGTCACCGACCTCGGGGGAGTGGCAGACCTGGGACGTGTGCGGGATGCTTTCGCACGCCAGACTGACCAAGGAGCGCGGACAGATCTTCGTCGAGTGGTCCTATGCGGTGAACATGCGCAACGAGCTGCTGGATCCCGAAATCTTCGCGAAGCTCTCCCTGGACATCATTTCCCAATTGGGTTCGCATCCCTCGGTGGCGCTCTATGAGATCTGCTCGCGCTACCTCGGCGTGGGACAGACGGCGCGCAAGCCCTGGACATGGTGGCGGCCGGTTCTGCTGGGACGGCCGGACGACGAGCGCCTGCAGCGGCTTGAGTACCGCATCTTCAAACGCGACACATTGCGCCCCGCCATTTCGGAGATCAATGCGCTGGCGGACATCGAGATAGAGATGCTCGAGTTCAAAGCCGGCAGGTTCGTCTCGGACCTGCAGTTCACGGTCCGAAAAAAACCGCAGCGCGTCCTGGCGCTCCAACAGCGCACAGCCGCCGAGCCCGTCGACGTGGGCGTTCTTGCCAGTGCCGAACGATTGGGCATCGATCACTCCCGCATCGAGCGGCTGATCGAGGAATTCGGCGACTCAGCGGTCGCCACGGCAATCGAGGCAGTGGAGAAGAGGGCCGCCAGCGCATTTCCCGAGCCCCTGCGCGATCCGCTGCGCTATCTGAAGAGCGTGCTGCCCGGCCATGCGGCCGCGCAGGCCGAGGTGCTCGAAAAGGTCGAGGCTGCTCAAACGACGCAGCAGGTGCAGCTGCAGCCCAGCGAGCGCCTCGCCCAATGGGAGAAGAAGTGGCTGGTCGAGCGCATCGAGAGACTCGCTGCCGAAATCGCCGCACTTCCAGAGCCGCGCCAGGCAGAGTTGGTGGACAGCCTGCACGAGAGCCTGCTAAAGCGCAATGCGCATCCTGCCGTCATTCAGCGTCTGCTGGGCAAAGGTTGGATGCACCCGATGGTGCGACACGAAATGGTCAGCTTCTATGCCGTCGGTGCCTACGGGCCGCAATGGGACAAGCCGACGGACAAGGAACTCTTGGTCATTGCGTCCGGCCCAGGATCCTGACCTGCGCGGCGATGCCACCTTGCACACGCACGCAGTTGTACGAACGACGGTGCTGACCGTCGGCCTTGATCTAGTGGAGGAAAGGGCAGGGAAGACGCTTGCGGTCGAACGGCTTGATGTGCGGACAGTGTCCGGAGTGCCAGGCATCTCGCCCCCCCGGTCCGCACGGGCGCCTCGGCCGTTGTCCAATACAGCTCGGGCCGGAAAGTACCGAGATCCTTAGCGCTCCAAGAGAGCTTCTTCCGTCGCCACCGATGTCTCCGCGATGCGCACAAAGCCCTAAGTTGGAGCCCCTTACCGGTGCGATGCCAAGTCGTTGATCTATGGAGGTGCCTTGTGTGCAGGAGCCCCAAGATCCCCCAAGTTCTCCCCGAAGAATCGCGGGATTGGCAACGCGGCGTGGCATCACTGCGGCGCAGGTCATCGCTGGGACGGCACTGTGCAGAACGCTTTGCCACGCGCTGGGTCACCTGTGATCCAGTTCGCGCGGATCGCCTCGAGGCAGGAGAGGGAACCGGGTGGAGGAGGGGAGGGCTTGCCTGTGTGCCTTGACGCTACTCGTCGTTCTCGCGTTAAAGGCTCTGCGCCCGCCCCGAAGGGGCGTGCTCGGCGCGTGGCCGCGCGCCTGCGGCGGCCTTGAGCGCTGCGCTGCGACGGGGAGAGCAGGAGGCACGCAGGCAATCCCGCCTGCGCTATTTCTTCCAGGAGTGCCTCTGATGAACAACTACACCCCGACCGAGCAGCGCGTGGTCGATCAATTGCGTCTATTCCTCGGCAAGGATGCGCCGGCCGGGCGCGAGTCGGCGCACCCCGCGTACCGGCTGTTGGCCGCCGGCCTGGCCCTGGCGCAGGAAGTGCTGATCGAGCCGGTGCGCAGCAAGCCGATCTTCGATTCGCCCCAGGCCGTGGAGGACTACTTGACACTGCACTTCGCAGGGCAGGGCCACGAATCCTTCGTGGTGCTCTACTTCGACGCTCAACTTTGCCTGATCGCCGTGCAGGAACTCATTCGGGGCACGATCACGCAAACGAGCGTGTATCCGCGGGAGGTGCTTCGGGAAGCGCTCAGGCACGGGGCTGCTGGAATTCTGTGCAGCCATTGCCACCCAAGTCAAAGTTGCGAGCCGTCTCGGGCCGATGAGCTGCTCGCCTCTGCGCTCCAGGACGCGCTGAAATGCATCGACGTGCGAGTGATCGACCACATCGTCGTGGCCGGCCCGCGCACTCGCGCGTTTGCGAAAAGCGGCCTGCTCTAAAGGTCATCGCGCATCACAACGCGGGGCGAAGGGTTGGGGCCCCGCACGTGGACGTGCGTTGGTCATGCGCTGCGCGATATGGCAAGATGAACGACGCGCGTTCCAACACAACCTTGGCAATGGCAACTGCAGTGGTTGGTGCGTGTGTTACTTTGTCTCCTCCACCATTTCGAGGTGGACTGGTCCCCGCGGCGCAGGTTGCGGGGACTTTTTGTTTCTGGGTCCTTGCGCCTCAAGAACGGTCCAGCGGCGATCCACCGGCGATGCGACTGCCGTGTGCGGCCAGGAGTTGCCATCGACCGTCACGCCACGCCCATACGCGCGTGAAGCGGAACGCCCCCTCGAATCGACGGCCACCCTGACGGCCCGCCAGATCCAGCCGCACCGTCACCACTGCGGCGTCCGCCAAAGGGCGGACCGTGCGGTCCGAAGCCCGCACCTGCTCGAAGACCAGGTCGCGCCGGCGATGCAAGGCCAGATCGTCGACCTTGGACACCCGTTGGCCATGGTTGCCGGTGAACATCAAATCCTCGGCGAGCAACTGGTCGAGCGCCTCGACGTCGCCAGCGCGCATCGCCGCATCGAGCCGATCCTCGAGCGCGAGGATGGCTGCCATCGCGGTCGAGATCGCATCGGTCGGGGCCGGGTCGCAAGCGAAGTCCATGTTTTCCATGCCAGCGCAATCTAACCCACCTGGTCGAATTGAACCTTCGCGGTGGACGACGCGAGCGCGGTCGTCGCAGGCCGGGCTGCCCGCGGGCGCAGGGGGCCGGCTGATCAGCGCACTTTGCGCGTGTGTTCTGATCTGCTCGGCCTGTTCTGTGGGCCTCGTGCATCTCCATTGACATCGCCGGGCTTGTCTTGCCCGGCTTTCATCAGATCGCGGCGCGTTTGGACGGCCGCTTGCATGGCCGGTCCGCGTAGCTTGCGGCGCCGGGCACGGCGCTGCATTTCGGCCCGCCTCTTCTTCGACTCGTCTTCGACGTCTGGCTCGCGCGCGGCTTCGCCACCGCCAGCGGTCCCTGGACTGCGATCGCTTGCGCTCGCCCTTCGTGCGTCCGAGGCGGCACTGCGCCGCAGAAGGCCACGCCATGTCCGCAGGTCCTCTTCATCTCTTGCTTCGCGCCTCCGATCCTGAACACCGCGGGCTTTCCCCCTGCACCCCCGAAGACTCACGGAAAGCAGTTCTTCATCGATCCGAACGCCACCTTCCGAGGAGATCCACATGCCGTTGATCCGCGAGCGCCTGCTCGAGCCGCAGGCCTACTACGAAAGCCAGGACCTGGTGCTCGCGGGCAAGGGCCGCCTAGTGCACCACCCGCTGCACGTTCGTCCCTGTCGCTGCAGCAGGAGGTCCAGCACCGGGGCACCGGTGGTCTTCGCCGAGCAGGCCGCCCAGACGGCGGGTCCGAAGGGCGCATCGGTCGCCAAGGAGCGAGCCTGAGGGCCGGCGATGCAGGCCTTCTTTCTCGCATGAATTCACGGGCGAGCGGCCATGCGCCAGGAGAGCGGGTGTGACCCTCGTGCTGGCCCTTGGATGGTCGACCTGTTGTAGGACCGTCTTGCGGACCGATGCGGCATTGAGGTCAGAATGCGGTCCCATGACTCAACTTGCCAGTGTCCTCAGAGCCGAGATCGTGCGCGTCGCCCGCAAGGAAGCGCGTGCCGAGATCGAGAGCCTCAAAAAAGCCAGCACTCAGCACCGCAGCGCGATCGCGCAGTTGCGGCGGGAGGTGGCGGAGCTTCAAAAGCAGCTACGGCAGGCAGGCCGCGAAACGGCCCGCCAGACGGCTCGCCAGTTGGCCTCCGCTTCGCGCCCGGCGGCTCCCGACGCACCGGGCGCGCCCGACGCGACGCCACGACGCTTCAGCGCGAGCCGGCTTGCAGCGCATCGCGCCAAGCTCGGCATCTCCGCTGCCGCCTACGGCCAGCTCGTGGGCATCGGCGGGCAGACTATCTTCAACTGGGAGCAGGGCAAGTCGCGGCCGAACGCGCAGCAACTGCAGCAACTGGCCGCCGTTCGCGCGCTCAGCAAGCGCGAGACGCTTGAGTAACTGGCCGCGCGTTAGCCACGCGGCGCCTGGACGCCGCAGCCAAAGATGGGGACCACTAGGCTCACGGGAACTACCGGAGCTCAGCGGCCATTCGCTCGTCTGAGCCGGACCAGTTGGTCGGCTTCCTCGGCCTTGCACTCGGCGGCGAACTGGGCATACAGGATGTCGATCTGGCGGCGCCAGGCCGCCTCGGCGGTGCTGTCCTTACCCTTCGCCGCTACCTGCACTTCGCATGCGCTACTGTTGTGGCCAGGCGGGTAGAAGGACAATTGCAATCGTTGGCGCTCTGCATATGCACGGGCCAACAGTCTCCTCGAACTGCTTGAACGAGCGGGTTACAAAGCGAGCCTCGCGTCGATCGATAGGGCTCTGACGGCACTACATTTGGCAAGGAGAGACCAGCTTGAATGGTGACTTCGCCAGATCGGTCGCACACACCCAGAGCTTGAACTCGTGCATGGAGAGCGCCTGACGTTCGAGCAGCAGCGCCACCGTCGACGCTGGTGCAGCGTTGTCAAGCGACATCAGCAACGAACCCCCCATGTTGCCTCACCGCACAATGTTACCGACGCATGAGCTGTTCGGATCGCTGCCTGGCGGTGGTCAACGCGAAGCGTTGTCCACGGCCCGTCCTATTTGAAGTTGTTTTATTGTTCTATCGCCAGGCGCGCAGCGCCTGGCCCCCTTACAGCGCTGCAAACTCAGTCGCCGTAGATCCGCGCGCATCTGTCTCGAGACGGCATTGATCAATCCACTGCCGGATTGCGTCGGCCCGCCATACTGCGAGAGCACGTTGGACTGTTCGCAGGTGCTTGTCGGTGAACGTTCCTGCTGGCGCAAGTTCTCGCAGCCGCTGGAGAATCTCCACAGCCGTCAGCCCCGGTTGTCGCTGCAGCCAACTGCGCGCTTGGTCTTCGTAGTTGTCGAGCATGCGCGCCTTCTTCGGTATCGGCTTGCGCCGTCTGTAGGGGCGTCGATGGATCACTCGCTGCTCGCCACTTCGGGCTGAGGGTGTCGCCGCGGCGAGGTCCTTGAAGACATCGACGGTGCTCGCATTCGATGCGTCCACGCCGCGTTGGTCGACACGACGCCCCAAGTCCTCTTGTGCGGCCCGAATTTCGTCCAGGAGCACGACAGGATCGACCGTCGCCAGTACGTGCGCCAGACTCGCCTTGACCTCGGAGCTGACCGCAGCATGCGCCAACACTCGGGCTGGCCGGCGGAACGGGCGGGTGGTATCGCTTGACGACCTTGGCGCCGATGCGCGACTTGCTGCGCAGCTTGAACGACGGTTGCAAAACGTTCGTGTCGATGCGAGCCGCGGCGTACAGCCTGGTCAATGCGCGCACGGCCTCCAGCCCTTCGAAGCGGCCATAGCCGACCAGCCTACGCACGATGGCGCCATTCTTCTGCTCGACCCAGGCTTGATCGTTCTTCCGGTAGGCCCGCGCCCGAGTGACCTCGAGGCCTTGCGCAGTGCACCATCCCACGACACGATCGTTCATGAAGACGCTGTCGTTGTCGAAGTCGACGCCGCGCATGGGGAATGGAAACAGTGTGCGAGCCCTGTCGATGGCATCGATGACCAGCGTGCTGTCGCGCGTGAGCACCGGCACGCATTCTGTCCAGCCTGTGGCGACGTCGGTGAGAACCAGTGTTTGGATGAAGTTGCCCGCCAGCTGAGGCCCACAATGTGCAACGAAGTCGACTTCCAGGTAGCCAGGCGCGGGGTCGCCCCAGTCGCCGAAGGTACGGACCGGGACCGCACGGCGGACAGCCGAGCTCTGCCCGGCAGCACGACGTCGGCCCTTGCTCGCGGCGAGCCGCAGCGACGCAAGAAGCCGGTCGATGGTGGCCGCACTGACAGCGAGCAATTGCGCGTGCAAGTTCGCATCGTTGCTGATCCGGCCATGTCGAATCATGGCCGGCAGCAATGCCGGGATCATGACCTTCAGGCGTTTCGAGCAGACGCGGTCTGAGACCTCCCAGAGTGCTCCCAGAGCATCCCGCACGGCCGGTCCGTATCGAACGCTGGGATTGCGTTCCTTCGGCGACGCAGGCGGTTTGGACAACAAGCGGATGCAGTGCTTGCGGTGGTAGCCGGTGATCGCCTCGAACTCATCAAGGATCGTGCTCCGCTCGTCCTTAGAGCCCAACCGGTATCGAGCGCCTACTGCGTCGATCAATTCCTTGCGTGTTGCCATGCTCACTTGCCTCGTCACGTTCGGGTGCTCCGGCCGGCCAATCCAGCAGGTCGCACGTTACGTGAGGCTCATGGCGGGTCACCCGGTAGCACTTCGGGTGAGTCAATGCGGGGGTTGGTTTGTCGTGTCGCCTGACAGCGTTGCGCGCGTGACGAAGAGCGCCAGCGATATATCCCTTTGCGGAAGTTCCCGACCATTTGCCTCAAAGGCGGCAATCAGTCGCTGATAGAAAGGGCAACTTGCGTGGCGACCCAGGGTTTCATCGGACATAAACTTGCTTGGCAAAGCTGCTGCTCCGGCCGTCCACGTACGCTTGGCGACTTGGCACCTAGTGGGAATCGCACTGGCCCTTGGTGGCGCTTTCCGCGTACAGCAGGCGGGCCTCTCGCATTTGGGGCAATCGTTCGTCGAACTCGGCGCGCACGGACACTCCAACGACATCTCGCAACAGGGCCAACTTGGCAAGCATGGCATCCATCCGCACGAGTTGCTCGGCGTAAGCGGCGTATTCACTAATAGGAATCATCGCGGCACAACACTGTGCATGAAAGATCGGTAACCCGATTGCAACGAGCCTGAAAAATGTGCGCCGTCAGCGAACGCTACCGAGGCAGGAGCCATATCGTCGGCATAACAAGCTGGACTAAGACCGCGGCCCCGGCTCTTGCCTCCTCATTTACACGAGTTCGTTCTTGAAATCTGGCAGACGCCTATATGGCGCGGGCTATGCCCAGGTTTTTCGCGTTGGCAAAGCTTGCCTTCAAGTCGCTAGGGACTTAGTGCCTTTGCCAGGCGTCATTTGGTTTGCAGAACTCATTGGCGAGCCGCAAGCGCAGTTGAAGGCCCGCACGCATCTATATCGTCTCCCTATCCGGAAAGATCGACGGGTGAGTAAAAGCTCGACGACCCGAATCTCCAGATATTCTGGACGGCTTGTTCTGGTTGCGATTGAATTTGTTGTTCAATTTAATCTGAAAGCATGAAGATGTCGAATGCTATTGTTTCTTGGGTTTCACCTTTGACCTGGAAAATATTGCCGACAGTTTGATTAAAAATTACGCGTCGAGTTCGGGTTTCGGTTAACTCCTGAGTGTAATTTCAAAAAATGGTCAAGCGAGATCATTGGAAATTGCAATGCCGAATCGGTTCAATGCGATTGGTCGAGATTAGAGATATTTGATCGACCTTTGGGTTGCTTTGTTTTTGAGATTTTCCATCGCGATTGACCCGGTTGGAGTTGGACGGCATCGCAGCCTCTTTGATGTCGCATTTAAGTAAAATTTGGCCAATTCTCGCATTCACCGGGGCACGAAGAGTTGCGACATCAACTGACAGAGATCAGGTCGGCGCGAGCGTTATCAACCGGAGTTATTGCAAGGTTCGCGAGGGCGTTATCCAAGCTCACTTTTTGATCGAAATTTCGCGTTCATCCCCACGTTACTGCAAGAAGTGGATGCAAGGTTCGAATCGACGCATGTTCAGCCTTCCCGGACAGGACAGGGTGCGGACGATGAAGCCGTTTGCATAGGCGAGTAGATGCCCTCGTCAGCCGCCGGTCCCAGATCAACAACCGGCGGGGATGCCCTCCCTAACTCATTTCCCGGCGTATCCGAAATTTGTCGAACTTAGCGTAGTCCATCCGTTGCCTTTTGGGGAATGCTGATTTTTTTGAATCAGCGCCGCATGCGATTTAAATTTGCTTCTGCGACGGCTCGAAGCAGATGTTTATGGGGCGGTTCGCATCAACCTGACGCCCCAAAGCAATCATGAGTTCAAAATCCGAGAACTCGAGAATTCTCGAGGACAAAGAATCATCTGAGCAATACCAGCATTCCTTGGATTGGCTCCATTCAACCCAACTGGAATTCGGCCTCGAGTCCCGGCCTCAGCAAACGCCTGTCGCGCACTCTCATGAAGATATTCCACTCGGATGCCGGGCAGGGGCACGAATGGTGATGGATGAAGAAATGACATCGACTGGCGACGATGCAATCCATCAGTCCTTCATCTTGAAAATGCAAAGTATTGCAACGGAAATTGCATCGATTGCCGATGATCAAAATGAAGTTGGTCAATTGCCAGAATTATCGAGTGCGGATCAATTGCTGGAGCAATCCATTCAAAAGGATCGCGACGAGGAGCAGCAACGTGGAGTGGAGTCCGCACAATTTCTTTGGTTTCCAACAGATGGCGAGCAAGCGAAATCCGAGCCCCAGTCGCAGGTCGCCGCGACTGTCTTGGAGAAATTCGCCGCGGAGTTGACGTGCATGCGGTGCGGGCACATCGGTGCCATGCCACTGGGTATTGCCGGGCGGCATAGATGCATTGCTTGCGAGGCCTTGTGTGCCGGCGCATTGGCCGAGTTCGCCGCACGGATCGAGCGCCACGGAAGTGCCTTGCCTGTTGGGGACACCAAGGGGAAGGTTCAGCTCTTCGAGTTGCGTGACGTGATCTCACGCGTTCAATCACTGGATGAGCGGGACAAGGATGTCCGTGACCGCATGCGCGACACGCTCTTCAGACTAACCATGTCCGGGGAGTGGCGGCCCCTCGGATCGACCCAGACGTCCTGGCGGACGGCCATAGATGACCTAGTCGAGCGACACCCGAACTTCTCCCAGTGCATCGACGAGAACCTACGGCCTGCGATGGCGATTCGGGCAGCGGGTGGTCGGGCAAGCCCGCCACCCATCTTGTTGCTAGGCAAGCCAGGGGTGGGCAAGAGCCATTTCGCGTCCGCACTAGGCCAATGCCTGGGCGTGCCCGCGCTCAAGGTGGACATGGCGAGCGCCCAAAGCGGCTCGACGCTGGCTGGATCGTCGACCTTCTGGTCCAACAGCGCGCCGGGGATGCTCTTTGAGACGCTGGCGTTTGGCGCCGAGGGACTGCCCGCCCGTGCCGATCCGGTTGTTTTTCTCGATGAAGTGGACAAGGCAAGCGGCGATTCTCGATACAGCCCACTGGGGCCGCTCTACAGCCTCCTGGAAGCCGGGTCGGCGCGCAAGTTTACGGACGAGGCCCTGCCGGGGTTGCCTCTGGATGCCAGCTACGTGCGCTGGGTCCTTGCGGCCAATTCGACCGAGAGCATCCCAGCACCGCTCCTGAGTCGAGTCCAGATCTTCGAGATCGAGGAGCCGACGCCGGCAGCGAGGCGCGAACTGCTGCGCCGGATCTTTGCTGGCGTGGTGGGCGATGCATCTCTCGGTGGGTTCGAGATGACTGTGCCGGACGCAGTCCTGGATGCCCATGTCGCGACCGGCCTTCGGACATTCAAGAGGCTTTCCCTGGCGGCCATCGGGCGCGCGCTCGAAGGAGGGTGTACGGCCGTACGGGAAGAACACTTCGCGACGTCGGAGCATTTGCTCGGAGTTGTCCATGGTCGCCCCAGGATCGGGTTTCTCTGATGCGCCGCGGCCAAGACGAAACGCGACCGGAACAAGCGGATTGGCATTCGAGTCTTTGCAGGTACGCAGCACCATGACCAGCGTCCTCATCATCGTGACTTGGCTTCAGCTCGGAGGGCCCCAGGTGAGCATGCAGACGTTCGAGACGCGCCTGAGGTGCGAAGTTGCGCGCGACGCTGCCGGCCAGATGCTCATTGGGCAGGCCCGCAGCAATCTTGCGGGGTCGCATGAGCTTAAGCCAGTCACCGAGGCCGAACCTGGTCGCGGTCGATCATTGAGTTTACGAACGTCCACGCCGGCAGGGAATTGGCCCGACTGCAGTGCCTGTAGTGCCCAAGGACCCGGCCTGCCCCAACGACTCCAGCAACAATCCAGAAGGACCTCGCAATTGCCCGCCGATCTGTTGAACGACAAGCATCTCCGTCAATTTCTGAAGGCGTACGCGGAGCGGACGCCGCCGCTCAACACCAGCTCGACCAGCAAGCGCCAGTTGTACCTCGGGCTCGACTTTGACGGCGTTTTGCACCATGCCCTCTGCGGGCCGCGCATTGATCAATGCCAAATGTTCGGCTCGGGAGAGATCAACGGAATCCAGTTCCTTGCGTCGCTACTACTGAAAGTGCAAGGCGACCGCAACCGCGACTGCGACCTAGGGGTACCGTTCGACCGCACCCATGCCCTCGCCGACGCGTTGGACGCGAGCCCCGCGGACGTGCGCATCGTCATCGCCACGTCGTGGCGGCTACAGATCGCATTTGACGACCTCGTGTCGCTGATGCCTGCGCGGCTAGCGCGACGTGTGGTGGGGATGCTCGATCTGGACAGCGAGCTTGACGCAAACGGATTTAGCGTCCCTGGCGCACGTGGGCATCTAATGGCCCGGTGGATAGCGCAGCACGCCCCCAAAAGCCACTGGATCGCACTGGATGACATGCCGGAGCACTGGGCCGATCACCCGGACCGGCTCGTCCAGACTCACATGTCCGGACTCGGCGAAAGCGCCCTGATGGCGTTGCGTACGCTCATGGAAAATTTCGCCCTGACGCCGGCCGCTTGATGAGGCTGCGTGTCTGAAGGGCGGTGCTTCTCGGCTGCCGGAGGTTTAAATACCTGGATGAACTTGCGCGACTCGGCGTGCACCCGCACCAGCGAAGGATTCCGTGTTGACACGGCCAATGGCCGGGAGAACTTGGCCTTTGCGCGATTGTTGTTGCGACTGGTCCAAACGACCTGCGCATTGAGGTGGTACTCGGACACGGAGCCGTCTTGGTCAATCGCAGAGGCCGTGATCCAGTGCCGCGCCACAAGGCGCTGAACTACGGCATCAATTTCGCTTTCGTCAATCTGCACGAGTGTGGCCAGATCCGCTCGGCTGATCACGAGTTCGTTGTGATCGCTGACGAACGCAATGAACATGATCAAAGCGGTCAGAGCCGGGCCATCTTGAGGCGCCCACTCACTCACGTTCAGCAGTGCATCGCAGTCAATCTGGACTCGCCTGGGGCTACCTGTCGCAGCAGCGACGGCACCGGGACCTTTCGAACTTGGGTTGTTGGGCCGACTGATAGATTGCGGTGGCGTTGAGCTAGGCATGTGATCTCCCTGGAAGAATGTTGTGCCTTCAATCTACAGGCAAATCACGATGCGCTTCTTGAAAGTGCCGGTGGCGAGCCCGTTCCGACTCGAAATTGCCACCGCGCTTGAGATTTCGATGTTGCAAGCCGGCGGCGCTGGAGAAGGTCGGGCTCGTCCACCGTGAAGACAAGAAGGCCTCGCAAGGCGTCACGCCAACAGGCGCCGGCCGACCGCCCGTGTCTGGAGACGCGATGGGCGTCGGACTTCCTTGGCGCTGATCGTCAGCGATCACCCAAAACTTCGAACGCGAATGGACTGCGTCTGCGCAGCTTCGATCCCGAAGTTACGCACGCGTGGTGCTCGGTAACGAGATCGACACGCACCGGTCTTCGTGGGTGATACCACGCCGAGCGCCTAAGGAACTGCGTGCCCGAGGGGCTTCGCGAGCGCAACATGCGCAAGCGTATGCATCGAAGTCGGATACTAGCTCGATGTCGCACTTCGCGTTCGAATCTTGATGTGCGCTCGGTGGGTCGAGTCAATCTCGGAACCTCGCACACGGAGAGCATCCCCCAATCTCGATCGCGAAGCTACGAAGTGCCTTCGAGGGTTGTGGCGTGTGAATTTGGCGGCAAAACTCAAACGCCACATGTCCGCAAGCGAACACTGCGTATTAGGAAGCTCCGGTGACGAATCGTTTTGAGTTCGGAGTTTTGCGCGTCAGTGATGGTGACAGCCGTTTCGGCCCGGGGGGACCGCGCCGCAACTTCGCATACGAAGAGTCCGCAGACGGTATACGCTCGTGAAGGTTTCGCGATCGAATCTGCGTCGTTGCCGAGCCATGAAAAAGGGGCCGGATGGCCCCTTGGAAACGCGAAACCCCGGCGTCGACGTCAGCTTCCGGTGCGGAACGCAAAGGACTTGCTGAATGCGCCGCTGCCGTTGTTGTTGATTGCCGGATTGATGCCGCTCGGTCCCGCGCCATCCGCCTTGGCCGTTTGGTTTGTGCCTTCCAGCGTGACGATGTAGTCGGTATTCGGAAGGAGCGAGGTCGCCGGCATGATCACAGCTTGATGGATGTCCAATGAGCCGCTGGTATCAGTGCCCTTGTTCAGCACTGGCAGCAGGGTGACCTCGGTGGCGTCACCCTTCTTCTTGATCGAGGCCGAGGTGATCGTGAGGTACTGGCCTTCACGCACTTGGACGACGATTGGCTGGCCGATCGGGTTGGTGCTGAGATCACGGCCCGGCACCGGGTTCGGGCTTTCACCGCGCAGCTCAAAGGCCGTGCCGGTCGTGCCTTCGCACGGATAGGTCTGCACCGCCCCGCCGTCGGGTAGTTGGGCCTTGAAGCCCTGCTGGTAGCCACTATTGATTTGCACGATGGAGCGTGGGCCGTAGGTTCCCGTTGTGCCCGCCTCGTCGCTACCCATAACGGAGATGCCAACGTCCAGGGAGCCGGCGACCAGACCGAGGGCGTGGTAGGGCGCCGACAGAAGGTTGCGGACGCCCTGTTCGCCACGCTCGGTGAGGACGTTGGCGTTCGTGCCGAACGTGTCCGTGTTGGCGTCGCGAATCACCGCGTAGCTGTAGCCTGCTGCCAGAGCGCGATCGCCGGGGCCATTGCCCGTGGCAAACGCCTCGGAGGTGTTCTGGTAGTGGCCGGCCGCGTTGTTGCGTAGCAGGTAGTTGGCATGGCCGCGAGCCATGGCATCCAGCTGCACCTGTTGGGCCAACTGACCAAAGCCGCAACGACTTCGTTCGGCGTTGAGCAGTTCCAACGCGGCCTTTTCTTCCGCATTTGTGTAGGTGGTTGCGGGGACAACCGCCACCAACGTCGAGGAGGTGTCGGCGACTTGTCCGGCCGCCGGCGGATGTTCTGTGGGAGTCTCCGTGTCGGCCTTCGTTTGACCGTTGCCTGCGCTGCTGCCACCGCCTCCGCACGCCGTCAGGGCTAGCGCGGCAATCGTTGCTAGGGTGGCGATGAGTACGTTGCTCTTCATGCTTGTCGTGTTTCCTTGGTGTTGTTGCTTGTCATCGAAGCAGCGGTCGCGGCCTCGATGACAAACTGTAGAACCGCCGCTCGAGACCAGGAAAATAAGCAGCATTGGCGCGTTGCGTGATTTCCCGCCTGCAAACAGGGCACTGATCGCCTGCCTGAGGCTGCGGCTTAGTTGCCCCAGGATCTTCGGATCCTCTATTTCAGACGGGGTTGCCGCAAATGCAAGGTAGCTACCCGCGCTCGCGGCGCGGCAGGGTCCAACACAGATGCCTTGGGTCAGCACTGGTGGCGGCGGGAGTCGCCTAGTCCTGCGTGCGGGAAGTTCGGTGTGGTGGCAACGGGGATAGAGGCGAGGCATGGATCGAAGACCGACCTGGGGCTGCATTTTTTCGGACCTATGTATCAATGCGACCTCGCAACACTCAGCACGCTGATGAACGAGAAGTCATTGCGAATAATGCCCAAGTCGCCTTTCCTAGCCTGCGCCGCCGGTCGCGCGCAGATCTGCTTTCTCGGATCCGCAATTTGATGAAGCTTCTTCGTGTTCACGCATCAAGGCGTCAATACCGGCTCTTCTTATCGCTAGAATGAGTGGTCGCTAACCTGTTCGCCAGATGACCAATATCCAGTCCATCGATTTTTCAAGCTATAACACTGACGTGCTCAAGTGCATGCTCTCTCTAGCCGCCGAACAGATTCAAGAATATGAGAATAACGAGAATCCCTCGCCGTCCGCAACAAGCATGGTAGCTCGCCAACGCGAATTCCTTAGTCGAGTGACTGCTGAATACTTGGCTCGGGTGTCTGCTCCTAGGTAAGCCGAGACCAGGAGCGCGTTAGCCCAAAACCGGAGCCGGCGTAACTTTGAACTTTCGCTAAGCATCAGCGTTGAGTCGGCGCCCGCGGTAGACCCGCCGACACCAGAGGAAGCCTCTTGCCGGATGAGCCACGTTGAGCGACGTGGTGGCGGTGCGAGCGCGGCCCTGCCGCCAAAGTATGGAGTAGTCCGACTAGCCTGCGTGGTCCCGATCGCCTCGAGAAGACATCACTTGGGCGTAGCGCTTGAGTTCCTGTGCTTCGACGCCAAGCCACCTTGCTACAAGCTGGGGCTTTGCGTGATGACGTAGGTGCCGTAGCGCGAAGGTATGTCGCAGCCGAAAGCTGCCACCTTCAGCCCCGTTGATGCCTGCATCCTCGAGAACTTGGCGCGCACACCGATATTGTGAGTCTCGGCTCCAGGGCTTGCCGCCGCGCGTAGCAGGGAAGAGATAGGTGCCTTGGATCCCCAAAGCACGCACAGCTATCCAATGACGAAGAAGCTGTGCCGCCCAGCGCGCGATCGGCGTATCGCGCGCTGGCGTATCGCCGTCGGAGGGGACTCGGATTTTTAGAGGCAGGTCCGGCATCCGATCGCGGCTGCCTCGGAAAGCGATCGAAGACGTCGTCAATGCCCGCACATCGGCCGGCGTGAGTCCGGCGCCAAGCTGCAGTGCAACCGATGCGCGGTTTCGTACGTCCTGCCAGGCGAGCATTGGACCGGGCGCGTGCATGAAACGCGCTGCTGGGCGCGGCCGTGCTGCCGAGACGTAGGTGATAAGCAATGAAGCTTCACGGTTGGTCAGAAACTCCGGCGAAGGGTCAGCTGCAGCGGCCTCCGCGAAGCGGACTTCCGGATGCTTGGCAATCCAATCGGATGCTGAGGTATTGGGCGTGTCCGCGTTGTGCGCCGCATGATGGCGTAACACCCGATCGATGAGGCGCATGAGCCGCAGCGTGTAGCGCGGCGAGAGCGAAGAGTCGGCAGCCTTGCGCCCGAAGCGCGCAGCCTGGAACGCCTGTAGATCCGACAGCGTCAGGGAAGACAGGGTGAGGGCTGGTGATTGATTGCGGGACCAAGCCGCGAACGCTTCCCACATCTCCCGGTAGACGCTGATAGCGGCGGGCTCACGCAGGATGCCCATGGCGCGTTGATCGTCGAGCCAGTGATCGAAGGCTGTTGCGAACCCCGAGGTCTGTGCAGGTCGGTTGGACTCATCGAAGAGCGGAAGCGTCAGGCAGCTATTCAATGGAACGGTACGGTAAGTGGAGGCAAGCCAAATAATACGCTAACGGAGCGTGGACATTTGTAACTGTTGGATACCGATGAGGCCTGATGGGCGCGGGACTACTGGGGAAATGCTTTGCCGTTAGCGTATTTGTGCATTTTGATTTACATCAATCTTTGCATTCGGATTTCTGGGCTAAGTCTTTGATTTTCAATAGAACGCAGCCTTCAAAACGGCTCTCAATCGAGTTTGAATCTGCATAGAAATAGGTAGAGAAAAGGAGGCAGTCGCGCGTCGTCGGAGTTCAAAACGACGCTGAAAGCGCCAGGGGACATATAGGTAGACTGAAAAGAAAAAGTAGGATGACTTTAAGAGCTAGGTGGAGTGACTGTGGAAAAATCAACCTTCAACCCATTCCACAGCAAACTGCGCGCTTGGCGCGCGGGATCCATGTGGCAAGAAAATCCAAGGGAGAATTGAAAATTACCTACGCCGTCACAACAGGTTTTGTTTGAATGTCCTATTTCAGAGCATCTTTTGAAACCATCCTGAACCTCGCTCGTTCCCAGCGACGGGGACCGCAGGCATTGAGTAACAATCAACATGTGCCTCTACCGTTTGAGATCGTCGCAGGCTTCCTGGTGCTTGCGCGACACGCTGACGGCCGAAGTCTTGGTCAATTCGGCCCGTACCGTATCAGCGGCGGCGGAGCAAACGTCATCCACGAGAAGGTAGGCATCGGCGAAGAATCGGCACGTGCGGTGATGAAACGCCTTCGTGACGCGCAGGTCATTCAATTCGCCTCGCTAGAAGCGAAAGCCGTGAAGCCCTATGCGACGTTCGAAGTCCTGCAGGGCGAATTGAACCTGGACCTTCCGCACGCGTTTGTGGACCGTCCCAAGCACGTACCCGACTCAATCCTCAAACGCATTCGTAGCCTGGTCAAGCGTCCAGCCGAGCTGACGGGTTGCTCGACTTCAGAGCTACGGTTGGACATGCTCATGATGGTCATCGCCATCTATCGCCATACCCACATGTTGAAGTACGGAGGCCTCGACCCTTCGTTCAACCACCGGCCGTGGAACATTCGGCGTCTCAAGCCGGCGGACGTCCTCCACGACACGACGAGGTGGGGTGGGGAACCGCAAGAGGGATTCTTGCCAGACAGATCCTTCTGGAGTCAGTGCCTACCGCACGTCGCAACCGATGACCCGGCGCTTGAGCATCGCATTGCCAATGCTTGGAACAATGTGCGATCAGCAGGCCTAATCTACGAAGCCGTCTCGCTCTACGACAGCCAACCGACTGATCCTGATGCGAGGCTTCAGTTGACGTTGCGGGTGAACGACTACCACGCCGGCTCGGCGAATCCGGACGGAGACCCCGCCTTTCTGCGCGACGACCACAAAGACAAGGGTTTCTATATACAGCCCAAGGAGGGCGAGAGGGTGGAGTCGATGTGGGTGGCCCTCCCTCAACATGGGGGGCATATCGTAGGTGTTTGGCGCCCCCGGTTCCGGCCGCACAACAGCGATACAGGCAAGTGGATCCAGAGTGATCAAGCCGCAATCACTAGTTGCCTTGAGCAGATGCAGAAGCCTGTAGCGACAGTCCGTTAGCTGCGCCCGCGACAGTTGCTTCGACCCGCCTGCTTGCGCCTGAAAGCACGCAGGACAGGGGAGGCGTGTGTTAGCGGATTGCGAGGTTGCCAAAGGCCTCTCAGCACGTGGCTAGAACGAACTAGAGCCCGAAGCAAACTCGCCATCGTGGTACGAGTTCTCTCTCTGATTATGTTCACTCCCTCTCCACCGTCCGTGAAAGACCGGCTCTCCAAGGAGAAAGGAGCGGGGCAGGGCGCCTCGGCCCTCCATGACAAATTGACGCGGCGCGGCGCCCGGCCAGTCCCCTGAAAACCGCTTGGCAAAGCGAGGCGCCCCCGACCGGACGCGCCTGGCTGCCTTGGCTTGCCTTGCTTTGCAATGCATGGCTTGCTTTGCAAGGAGACTCCCATGCCCTTCCTCGCACCCTCCGCCGCCCGCCTGCCGCCGCTGGCCTACCTCCTGGCCGACCAGGTGGCGCCGCGCAAGGCCATCGCCCGGCACCTGGGCCTGAGCTTCCGAACCCTCCAACGCTACCAGGCCAGCAGGCCAGCGGCAACGCCCCGCGCTTGGTCTAGCTCGCCCCCTGGTTCGAAAGCCGTTGGGGGCTCTCCGCCCTGCATGAACACACCTTCAACGAAGCTCGGCACGCCCGCGCCTGGGTCAGAGCCCTCGAAATCGAATGCGAGCGGCTGCGCGGCGTGATCCACGCGCGGGAGAAAGCCCACGAAGAAGAACATGCCGCTAACTCGGCAGTGTTCTGGGTGGGGTAGCCGGGGGAGGGTGGGGGCCCTGAGGAGAAGAGAAACCTGGGGGCTTTGGCGCCCCGCAGCGGGCGGTGGTGCGCCGCCGCCGGCCGACCACCTCGTTGCCCCGATGGATGTTCCATGCCGGCGGGTAGCCGGCTCAGTAGGGGCCGATCCTCCCCAAAGTTTCAAATCCCTAGGCGGTCGGGGGCAGCGGCGGCTCCGCGTTGTCTGCGGCGGGCTCGCAAATGGGAACTACATCTGCCCGTGCCGCCGCAGGAACGCCTCGAATTCCGTGGCATCCATGATCTTGATCTGTGCGCCGGCCTCCTTCAATTGCATGGCTTTGCGCTGCTTCGTGCTCATTCCATCTTCCCCGACCAGAGATAGATCCTGATCTCCGACGACCACGAAGTCGGTCTTCTTGGAGACACTGCTCGTGCACTGACAACCAAGCGAAGCTGCTCTTGCCTCCGCTACACCGCGCGGCACGGAAAGTTCGCCGGTAAAGACAATCCGGGTACCCGCCAACGGACCAGCAGAGTTCGGTACCAACGGCGCAGGCTTCTCTGGCTTGACCCTGCTCTCACCGGCGATCGCCACGCTCTGTAACCCGGTCCAATCGCGCGCCCATGTGTCTGTGGTCAACTGAGCTTTGACGAAAACGTGTCCGGCCGCACGCGCGTCGGCCAAGGCATCGTGGTGATTCTCAAGGTCTATCCCAAGATGCGCACAGACCTTCTTCAACGCCCAGCCGCCTGTGCCGAACTCTTCGGGCCAAGCACCCCTGACCACATGCTGCAGGTCAAGCCACTGCCCTTCTATCGCGGGCAGGTTGTACCGTATCGCAGCTTGCGAGAATGCGCCGCGGTCGAAGTCCCCGTAACTTGCAACGCACGCCCCCGCCACTCGCTTCTGAATCTCGATGAAAACTTCAGGCAGCGTTGGCGCTGATTGGACCGCCTTTTGGCCAATGCCGTGAATTCCAACGTTGATGACATTGAATTCGTCCTCCGGGTTGATAAGCGTCGTCCACTCATCAACGATGCGTCTGTTCTCAAAGACGACAAGGCCAATCTGGCAGATCGATGCGCGCCGGGCATTGGCCGTCTCGACGTCAATCGCTACGAATCGTGCCATCGGCTACCCTTCCTCGGATGGCGCCAGCGCCAGTGCTTGAACGTCGCCTGTGAATGTGACTTTGGTTTGGAAGCGGGTGCAGGTCAGAGCAGGGGCAGCGTCCGGGTCAATGTCGAGATCGTCTCCCCGGAGGCCTTGCCATGTCGCGAGGTAGTTCAGCGAGCCGATTCGCTTGCCGGACTTCAACGCCTTATCTGAGCCGCCTTTCCACGCCAGCGGCGGAAACTCGCCTCTGAGAGCAGCGTCGCGCAGAGTGGGTGACTCCTTGGCTTTCTCGATGCCTCGCAGCCAGCAACAGACCAGACCTTGATCCTCGCCCTCCCAACGCTCCTCCCAAGTGGTAAGGGTCGGAAGTGCTCCGTCTATAGGTCGGAAAATTCTTGTCATGGGACGTCCTTCAGAGGCGAGCAATCGACCAACGGCCCATCGCCGCTTCGGCCGCCTCGGTCTGACAAACTGCACTCGATTTGGAAAGCGGTGTTGCGCGCAGCAAGTAGAAGCCGACGACCCGCGGCGCCGCGTCTATGAACGTTGGAGTTCATCGTTGCCACGGATGCTAGGCGCTTGCCAAGCTGATCGCGTGCTGAAGGCGAGTGCGGGTAGCGGCGCGGATTCTTCCCAGGCCCAGTTCGACCGCCATCGCAACAACCGCCTCTTCGCCGCCACATTTCGAAAGCACCTGGCGCGCCAGCGCCGTAAGCTCTTCGATGCATATTTCATCCACAGGTCGCGGATCCTCGCTCGAGGAACGGAATCTCGAGTCCGCATCCGATCCGGCAGCGCTTGGCCAATAGAAAACTCCCATGTCATCCTTCGTACTCTCAAAGGACTTCGCCGTCAGCGACACCACACGTTCCTGGATGCGAGCGCCAGTGCGCTGCCATCCATGGGCTCTGGCGATGCGACGCGCAAGAACCGAGTCCAGCAATGGACCTTCGTTCTTCACCACGTGTGCGATCATTGTTCTCAGCGTCGCGTCGTAGCTCGGGTTGAAGAAGTCGTCGGGAATGACCGATTGAACTGAACTGAGTGGATCCGACTCCACATACTGCAATCGCGACGACGGCGCCCCATCTTCCACGGCAACGTTGCGTGCGTAGACCTCCGGTTGAACTGTCGACGCGAGCGGCGCTTCAAGGCCTTCGATACCTAGAGCCGCACCCGCCGGTTCGCCACTGACTTGGACTGCATCAGAAGAGCCCAGGTCTTCCTTGGCTTTTTCGATCGCCTCCCGAGCGGCGTGGCGCGCCGCTTCCCTTTCTGCGGCTTCCGCACGCGCCGCTCTACTACGGGCGAGCAGGTCGTTCAGCTTGATGTCCAACTTCTCCAACGTGCTGGCCCGATCCACCCACCAGTCAGTGGACCAGACCCGTACGATCTCCCAACCGAGCCCTCTCAGCACCTGTTCGCGTAGCATGTCGCGATCGCGTGCCGTCGCAGACCTGTGGTAAGTCGCGCCATCACACTCCACGCCAGTCAAGTACGTGCCTCTTGCATCTGGATGGACGACGGCAAGATCGACGCGAAACGACGACGCACCGATCTGCGTGTGAAGCTCCCAACCCTTGCTGGCAAGCGCCGTGGCTACCGCTTCTTCGAACGGGCTTTCGAAGCCCCCGAGACTCCCACTGGTCGCCTCGGCCAACGCCTTGGTGCCGCGCTCCGCAAACTCCAAGAAATGCTTGAGGTCCCGTACGCCGCGAGCTTGTGTACGCGCGAGATCCATCTTCTCCGCCTTGAGGCTTGAGAACACACGAAGCTCCTGGCGGGCGCGCGTGATCGCAACATTGAGTCGGCGTTCACCACCCTCCCGATTCATGGGGCCGAAGTTCATGGAAACCGAACCGGAGAGGTCGGGTCCGTAGGTGATCGAGAAGTACATGATGTCCCGCTCGTCGCCTTGAACGCTCTCGAGGTTCTTCACGAAGAGGGGCTCGAGCTCCAGCTCAGCAAAGTACGGCTCCAGCGATGGGTCGCTGCGCCTTTCCTCGTCCAGTAGATCCTCAATGAGGGCTTGCTGTTCGGAGTTGAACGTCACTACGCCGATCGTGCGACCCGACTGCCGGAAACCCGGGTCCCGCAGCTTTGCGACGATGTCCGCGACCACGGCTTTAGCCTCAGCCTTGTTGATCCGAGCTCCACCCTTCTCGTAAGCACCAGCAACATAGTGGAAACTGACAGCTCGATCGACCGTCACCGGGGCCGGGAATGTCACCAAGGAGCCACCGTAGTAGCGGTGGTTTGAGAACGCGATCAGACTCTCATGGCGGCTACGGTAGTGCCAGGAAAGGTTCATGGTGGGCAGGTTAGCGCCCATGCATTCATCCAGAATGCTCTCCAGGTCACCCTCCTCCTCCTCATCGTCGCTCGACGATTCGGCGCGATCAAAGAAGCTCGTCGGAGGCAGTTGCTTCGGGTCACCCACCATCACCACCTGCTTGCCGCGTGCGATAGCACCCACGGCGTCCCAGACGGGAATTTGCGATGCTTCGTCAAATACGACGACATCGAAGGTGTTGGCGTCTGCGCTGAGGTACTGAGCAATTGACAGCGGGCTCATCAGCAGGCACGGCGTGAGCTTCGTCAGGGCCGTTGGAATGCTCGACATCAGTTCACGCAGGGGTAGATGCTTCGTCTTCTTCGCCATCTCATGGCGCAGCAGCCCCCATTCCGAACCTCGCGTCACGGTGTCTTGCTTCGGCAGGTCTGCGCACAGGCTCGCTCGGATCCAGGCCCGCGTCAGATCCGTGTGTCGAGCCTCCAAGGCCCGGAAATCTCCGATCCGCTTCTCGTGCTCGGCTGCGACGAACGTTCGGATCACCGGTTCGTTGTCGACCACCGCATTCAACCACCAGCGGCTGTAGTTGGTTTCAAACGCTTCCAACACCGTGCCCGGCTTTACCGCACCGTTTTCGATGCCAGCGACGACCCCCGACAACCCGAGCCGCGATGCCTGGTCGCGCACCTTGCGCCAAGCGCACCACGCGTTAAGTCGGGGTTCTGCTCGAATGATCTCGTTGCAGCGATCAATGAGATCGTTCAGCGAGATCTCACTGAAGTGCGCCTTCGATGGCTCTGAGAACGCTCCGGCAGCGCCGAGTTGATCAATCTTGGGTTGCAGCGCAAGCCAGTCACTCAGGTACCTTTGCGCAGCCAAATGAACCTCCCCTGAAGGCTCGAGGAGGGTGCTCTTCCCTGCGAGAAGTCGCGCAAGCGAAGCCGCGACGGCGTCGGCGTCCTCGGGCCCCGATGCCAAATTGGCGATTGCCGTGCTGACCGAGGCATGAAACCGAAGTGCCTTGTCGCATTCGTCAGTCTTGGTGTCCAGCCCGTCCCAGAGCCCGCAGGTCGCCACCTTCAGTTCCGTCAGTTCGGTCAGACTCAGCTCGATCGAAGCGCGTCGCTGCAAAGCCTGCAGGTCCGCAGCCATTGCGTGTCCGCACACGCCTGCCGCGACGAGCTCGTGTGCGTCCGCCAGAGCACCAGAGGTACGCACGCGATCGAGCGCTGCATTGAAATCCAATGCAGCGGCCAGATTGCCAACGTCCGTTGCGAGGCCCGACCAGAGAGATGATGTCGGCGCTGACAAACCTTCCAGGGACGCGATCTCCTCATCCAAGGCGCGAAGGGTACGGAGATTCTTCAGCTCGTCCTCGAGTCGCACACCGCACCGGCCGTTCGCGACCGCATCGAGACCGGCGTCATTCCACTGACGGCCGCTCTTGGCTGCCTCAAGCTCGCTCTGGAACTTGAGTGCGGCTTGCACAAACTCCGATCGCGTCTTCAGGCCGGCCCAAACTCCTTCGACCGCCGGACCAATTTGCAACGCTTCTGCCTCCGCTCTCAAGGAGCGGATTCGGATCCAATGACGCAGATCAGCCGCCACATCAGGCTCGCCTTCTCCTGTGACACAGCTCTCGAGCGCTTGCCTCACCTTCCGCTTGCCGACGAAGGATACTGGCCAGACAGCTTTTTCAGCCTTGGCAAATTCGCGCTGCAGTTGCGACACGTTCAAGTGCTCGATTTGTTCTCCGTAGCGAACCGAGAGTTGGTCGGTAGCCTTCGCGAGCTCATCGAGGAGCTTCAGGCCGCCTCGAAGTTCACTCACGACATCATCTGTCCATGGCTTGCCAATCCGCGCGTACAGAGCGCGACGCTGCTCGATAAGCGTCATCCCGCGCTTGCAAGATGCCACGATCGATGGCGACCAAGGTGCGGACAGGGCCGATGAGAGCTGACGGTGCTGCGCGATGAGGTCTATGCCAAGCCGAAGTCGCTCGGCAGTCCTCCGGGCGTCCGACCGAACTGCAAAACTCCAGTCACGGCCCGCAGCGCCAGGAAGCGCCCGTGCGAGCACGCCCATCCCACCTCGCACGGTGCGCGTAGACGAGAGCGGCGGAAAGCCGCAAGCCGTGGTGAAGCGTTCGTAGGCCGATGTCAAGGCGTGAGCCGCGGGCAGCACATCGTGAGCGGCGCGCACTAGGTCTTGCTGCAGCTTTGGCGACCACTCGCTGTGTCCGACATCAGCCAAGGGATTCTTGAGCGTTCCGTCGTAGCCCACCGCATTGGCATTCACGTCCAAGCGCTCGGCGACGCTTCTCATCAGGTCCATGGTCGTAGCATCGTGCGCATTCGCCACGCTCCAAGAAAGACCAAGCCGTGGAATCGCCTCGCCGTCGACGACGCGTCCGATGGCCTCGTAGATGGTCATCCCGTTCGCAAAACGGAAGTGCAATCGTTCTACGTAGCTATTGAGTTCGTCGCGCACCGCCTTCAATCGTCGCGCCTCCGCACGCCAGACCTCGGGATCGACGTCTCCTTTGGCCTCCCAGGAGTTCTTCAGCTGCGCAAGCACGTCGAGCTTCCGGGCTTTGCTTGAGTGAAGCTCAAGACAGAACTCGCCGAGCTTGACCTCGCGCAGACGCCGATACACCACGTCCAGCGCCGCAATCTTTTCAGAGACGAACAGTACCCGTTTGCCTTCCGCAAGGCATTGGGCGATCAGGTTTGCGATC
The DNA here is from genome assembly GCF_900114785.1 of Variovorax sp. OV329. Taxonomy (GTDB): domain Bacteria; phylum Pseudomonadota; class Gammaproteobacteria; order Burkholderiales; family Burkholderiaceae_C; genus Variovorax. The sequence continues at coordinate 15,729 of NZ_FOUG01000011.1, read as the reverse complement.
GTTTGGCTCTTGCCGGTGCCAGGCGGTCCAATGAGGACGAAATCCTTCCCACGCACTGCAGCCATGACCGCGGACAACTGCGACGAATCGGCCGGCAAGGGGCAAAAAGTCTGTTCCGGGCCAAACTCGCGGTCCAGTTCGCGGGGGCTTGGAAACGCAACGCCAGATGGGTAATTGTCCCTTGGCGAGTCGATTAGATGGCGAACAACTGCGTTCTGGCGGAGTTGGTCGGTGCGCTCCGTCAAGTCTTTCCACATCAAGTACTTCGCGAACGAGAACATCGAGAGGATCACTTCTTCGGATACCTCCCATCCCTTGATGTCCTTGATGGCGCTTGATACGGCCCTCCATACTGACTGCACATCCAGGCCGCGATCGTCCATCGGCAATGCGCTGTCCGACACGCCCAGGTTTAGATGGAAGTCCTGCCTCAGCATCTCGATGAGGGTGGGATTGAAGCGCGGTTCGTCGTCATGAATCGCCAGCGTGAATCCTGAGCGAGCGCTCTTGCGGCTCAGCGTGACGGGAACAAGGATCAACGGCGCACGGTACTTCTGTTCGGACTTCTCTTCCCTTGTCCAAGACAAGAATCCAAGTGCGAGGTATAGCGTGTTCGAACCGCCTTCCTGCATCGTCGTACGTGCCGTACGGAAGAGCTCCACCAGTCGTGCCTCTAGCTCATCCTTGGGAACGCCAACGAACACTTCCTTGCGCCGCAAGGCATCCAATGCGTGCGTGCGGCGGACATCCTCTCGCTCTCTGCTCTCGTAGATTGCTTGGCTGCGGGGGTCTGCCCCGTCCATGAGGTCCGGGCGTGGCAGGATCTTGAGGATCTGCCCTTCAGCAAGAGCGTCCTCTAGCAGACTGGCGTCAGGTGCCTCAAGCTTTAGCGCCTTCTTTCCGGCCTTGAAGTTCAGCAGGTTATTCCGGAGTGACAAATCCAGGAGCTTTCGCTGCCAGCGAGCAAGGCGATCCTTTGGGTTCAACGCAGCGGAATCGGTCTCGACTTCTTGGCCTTCGTCAGGAAGATCGGGAGCCTCGTCGAACGTCAGCTCGGCTCCAACCGCCACCTGATCGACGGCGGGCTGCACGACCACCGTCTCAGCGCTTGCGAGCGGCTTGATGCGCTGCATCCGCGCGCGCCGAATATCCACGACCAGTTCGAACGATTCCTCGACAGCTTCGCCGACCTGTTCTGCGCCGCGCTGCGTCGCGTAGGTAAAGCTAGGACTGGGCCGTTGCGTGATGAACGTGGTCTCGAAAACAACCAGTTCCTTCAGCTTGATTCGCTTTCGCAATGCAGTCACGTCGTCCACAACAGTCGTGGAAAACTGGTCCGCCTTGAGCCAGACGCCTGCGAACGCATGCCCCTTCGTAAACACTAGAATCGGATTGAGGCCCGCCTGCTCCAGCGCGGAACAGAACATCAATGCGAGGTCCAGGCATGTGGCCAGTCCAGATTCCACGATCTGACCGGCACCTCGAACCTTCTGCCCCGCATGCTCGAAACTTGCGGGAGGAAGTGCATAGTCAAGGCCGAGTTGAGCACTGGCACTCCAAATCCCAGACGCAAGCTCCCAAGCACGCTTGCTGCCGCCCGTGTATCCGTCGAGGGCGGGCTTCTTCCCATTCTTCCTAAGTATCTCTGCCGTCTGCTTGAGCAAGCGTTCGACAGCCGGATCGTTAGGCTGCACGAATGCTGCAACGAGATCTGGCAAGTGGGATAGCCCGCCCCACTGATTTCGAGGAAGCAGATCCACGTGGCGTTCCAGGCTTGCAAGTTCAACCTCTGGATCTGCACGGAGCCTCAGGCTGAGCTTGACGGTCGCCTGCTCTGCCTCAGTCAGGCGCGTAAGGAACGGACCGTCAAGTTGGACATCGAGATCTGCAATTCGACAACTGTCATTCTTAGCGACGGACTCAACGTGCCATGCCTTCGGTTTGAGGAAGGCAGGTATTGCTTCGATCCGCAGATCAACTTCTTGCAGGACTTCTTCAGTTCCGTTGATGATGCGTAGCTCCTTGAGCATCGGCACCGAGTTCTGAAAATCTGCCAGGTTCAGCTTGTTGACGAGCGCTGCTTCCAAAACGATGCGCGCTTCGCGATTGGCAACGATTGGAGAAATGTCGTTGGATGTCGATTCGACTTCTGGCATTCAGGCCCCTTGCGAAAATGAAAGATGCATAGCGGTAGCCCGAGAGATGTTGCGCAATGCATTCCCCGATGCTGCAGGCTCTATATCTGGCCCACGAAATTTTTGCCGCCGAGATGTCGGGCGACATGCGCGAGCGGGGCATGCGATGAGTAGTCGAAGCTGCCTGCCTGTGCGCGAAGTGCGGAGCGCTGCAATCAAGACAAACTTCTGACCGATGGCAGCCAAGCGGCCACCAGCTTTGTTTCCGAGAAGTGGGCCTGCCTCACTCCAACAGGGCGAGGTCGACGACCATGCCGGCAGAGCAAATTGAAGACCAACAATATGCTTCACGCTGCGTCCTCACAGTTTGACGAGTGAGCATGCAGCCTGTACCTCAATTGTTAACTAAGGGTCTTCATTCGGCGCGTGACAAAGGTGACAGACGAGCGATTGAACACACAACTCCTCGCTCCGAGCGTGAAATCGTTCCGCATTTTTGACGATACATGCAGTGTCAAGAACGAAAGCGCTTGCTCCATTGCGGGAGTGCCCCCAATACGGCCTACTAGGGTCGAAACCCCACTCGGCGCTAGCAGGGCTACTGGCCCAAGCGCCCCGATGGAAGTAGTTGACTGTGATGCGGCGGTACAGGCGCCCAGCGCATACGCTCTTGCGTCACCGCACCTTCGAGTCGCTGAACCTCGCGCCAGGCGCGCGCAATTTCTGGATTCGAAGCCTTGCCTAGAGTACCGCGAGCCTTCGACTCTTGAGCCGCGTACAACGCGCGTCCCACGCTCGTCGTCGCTGCCTCAGCCAACCATGCCATGTCGGGAAGCACAAGCCGCTGCACCCTGTCGGAGGGCAGACCATTTGCGATGACTAGCCCAGCGGGATCGAAGTCCACAAAAACCCAGATCGGCTCCTGTCGTCCGAGGATGCACCCGCGCGGCGCCGAAGGAGTGAGGTGGCCATCACCGCGGTAGATGACCAGGACAGAAAGGCCTTCGTAGTCGATCCATCGGTATAGCTCCAACTCCCGGAACGTCTCTAGGTTCTCGACGAGCATCAGTCGCTGGCAGGCGATCCGTGCAGCGACGTCCCCCTTCACCACAAGGTATGTTCCTTGGGGCGTGTGCAGCGGCGCGCCGTCCAAGCTGCAATGTCCGATGCAGCGGATGGCCACCGAATTCGCGTGTGGTGCAGTGCTTAGCGCCTTTTCCGAAAGACCGCCAAACGCCGCCACGTCCGCGCGACTCGCGTCGGACGACATTGGTGTGATCGGCAGGTCATTGGCGCGAAGGAGCTGACGCGCGGACTCGATGTGATCAGCTCGGTACTCAATCCAACTTCCGATGAGGGTGCCGAGACTGAAATGCTCGCAAAAGAGGCGGGCAGCGTCGCCGGCACGGCGCCGGCCGGGCCCCGCATGCACCAGGCGCTGCAGATAGAGGATTTCCGGGGTGGAAAAGGTCATCAGGCGGGCAGGGGGGTCGGCGCAGCGAGCGAATGCGGGCGCCTCACATGAATGTCAAAGAACGCATCGTTGATCGGGAAGGCTTCCAACCCAAGCTCCGACATGAAGTCGACCTGGTATTTCATGCCCTTGAGTTGCATCGACGAGAACATGAGCCAGGTTTCATCCGACAGGTGGCTCAGCTCCGATTGATCGGCCTTCCAGGCCAGAAGGGAGGTCGGCATATCGCTGCGACACACTTCGGCAGCCAAGCGCTCTACAGCGATCTGTTCAGGCGTAAGGACCTCCGCCACAGGCTCTTCGTCGCCATCTAGCATCATCTGCGGGCCAGCGACCGGCCCCTGGTGCTTGGTGGCGGCCTTGGGCGGCACGCGGCTAGCGGCCGCGATCATGGCATCCCAAACGACCGGGTCGGTGTCGCTCACATCCGGTTGCGGTCGGACCTTGGTGGCTTGCGGACGGACAAGCGCGGCATCGATCCTCTCATCAACCGGCAACTCCCATCCGTCGACCGTGCGATGCCGGGTGAGCCAGAGGGCGAATCGAGATAGGCGTTGGAGGCGCTCTTCCATGAGCTTGGCCTCGAACAGGCGCTTGCTGATGACCGCTTGGGCATCCTTGATCTGGGACGTCCAGGCAAAACGCTTCGCGCCGAGGCGACGCGACACCATCTGGCGCACCTCCAGCATGCCGCTGGCAATCGCTTCGTCGCCGACGCGCTCGACGAAGGCATCTATCGACTCGACGTCGGCCAGAAACTGCGCTACTTGGCGTGCGTAGTACCGGTTCTGGCTCAGCTTGGAACTCAAGTCATCTACATTGCCGTACTGAGTCGACAACAATGAGTGGAGCATCGAAAGATTGTGTTCGATGGAGTAGGCGATCTCGACCACCGATTCATCGAAAGCCGCGTGCAGCCGGGCGGCATCGCGTGCGATGCCGGAAGTCTTGAGCCTGCGCAGTTCGCTCCATTGCTCGCGCGCCTGACGCATGGTGCCAGTCACGCGTCGCAGTGCTTGAAACGCCTGGTAGCTCGCGAAGTAATCGGCCAGAAATTCCCGAAGGCGTGGGTTGAGGCGGTACTCGTCCTCGTCAAATGGTGTGAGGATGCTCAGCGCGAACAAGGCCTCGATGCCGACGTTTCGCTGCTTGTCGCCGCCTGATATGGCGCCGTCAAATGCCTGTGCAATGAGGTCAGCGTGCTTGGCGAGGCTCCCGAGGAGCTTCTGAATCTGGTCGCCCCGTTCCGTCACGCGAGGTCTCCTTCATCGATAGGACGCCGAGCCTCGTCCACCAAGTCAGGCTTCTCGTCTTCACCCTCCTGGTCGTCGACCTCCGACCGAGGAATGACCTTGTTTTCGTCAAGGAACTGCAGTACTGCGTACAGCTGATCGATCTTACCGGTCACCTGGTAGGTGCTCGTATCCTTGTTCACTAGATGCACGTAGCCGTCTTTGGCGAGATGCTCAAGCAGCCGGCGCAGGTTCTCATGATTAGTGTTGCGCTGTGCGGCGTTGCTGATGACGCCGATCAATCCCTTGAGCTGGGTTTCGAGCATGGTGGATTGCGCCACCGCGCTTTCGAGTTGGTAAAGGGACAGGTACTCTCCAGGCGACAGGCCGATTGCGCCTGCATCCGTCTGGCGAATGAAGTCCAAGAGCTGGACAGCAGGGCCGTACTCGTCACGGAACTTCACCAGCTCGGTTTTGACCTGGGTGATTTCGCGTGCACTGATGACCGAGGGTGCCATGAAGAACGCACCTTCGTCCCCAACGCGCGCCAAGCGCATGTTGATCTTCGAAAGCCATTGACCCACTTCTTCTTGCTCTTCGTTGTCGAGCAGGATCTCATGCTCCACCGGATAGCGGATTGAACAGATGTACTCCCCGGCGAGGAGCAGTTGTGCCACGCGGAGATTCATGCTGGAGCTCCGACCGTAGCTTTTGCGACGTATTCGCGGATGCGGCCCCGATCCTCAAACAAATATCGACGCGCAAACATCGCGTGCTGAACGGGACCGAGTTCCGGAGAGGCAGTGACCACATCAATGCGGTTGTCGCGCAGCCATTCCATCAGTGCGCGGAAGTTGCCTGGGTCGTACTTTCCAACTTCGTCTGTAATCCAAGGGATGGCGATTGGATCATTGCCGCGAACGACGTTGAGCAGCGCCGTCATGAGCGTGATCAGTACGATCGAGGTCAACCCTTCGGAGGACACGTGCTCCAGCTCGCTGGCGCGCTTGAAAGGCTTGAGATTCCCGTTCTCCATCACGCTGCCGCTCAGCGTGATGTGCTGAGCCAAGTTCACTTCCACGTTGCCGTCCGAGCCGAGCACGGTCATGAAGTCTCCCAAGGCACGCGCGGTTTCCTCGGGGGGCAGCTCGCGAGAGTAGTCGCGACCGACTTCCGCTGCATGAGCTCGCGCAATCTCCTCCATCCGGGAGAGCTTCTTGTAGAACCCAAGATCCTCAAAGTTGGTCACGATGTCCAGGCGAGGGCTGGAGAGCCGCTCGAACCCCTTGACGCTGCTTAAGCCGCGCTGTAGACGCTCGTTGAAGTGGCGCACTTCCTTCTCGAAGGACTTGATGGCTCCCGAAAAGGCCCCAATGTTGGCCAGCAGCGTCTTCAACGTCATGTTGACGTCATTGGCGACCTGCGGGCCGATCAAGCGATAGCAGTTGAATAGTGCAGCCGCCCGCGTGATGGGGTCGGGACTGTCGATTTGCTCAAGGGTCGCGTCGACCAAGTCTTTAACCGAACTGGGTTTCGCCGTGAGCGCCTGGCGCAGCGTGCCGCAGCGACGCTCAATGCCCGTCGTCAAACTGTTCAGCTCCTCATGGGCCGAACGCACGCGTCCCTTCAGCTGCTTGGCTGGCGTATTCAAGTCGATGACCGAGGCGCCGCTCGCCTGGTAGTCCCCAAAAGCTTCGTCCAGCCCTTTGAGGATCGACAGATCGTCTGCAATGTCCGAAAGCCGCTTGTCTCGTTCCTCGTAGGCGAGCTTGAAAGACTGGGCGCGTTGCAAAGCCTCGGCGTCAAAGCTATTCAGGGCGCCTCCAGCATCCCGTGAGGCCTCTGCCGCCCGCGCCGCCTTGGCACCGAGCGCGTCCACGATCGTGCTGCCTCCAGCGTCCTTCCACTTTCGGTAGCGGTGCACCAGGCTGACCTTGTCCTCCAATTCAGCAACGGTCGTGGACAGATCGCGCAGCTGGTCACGCAAGCCGTCCAGCCGTTTGGTGTCCACCCCCTGAGCGCTCAGATGCTCGTTGAGTTGCTCCTTCAGCTTTTCCAAAGCGACGTTCAGCTGCGTGTCGAAGACACCGATGCTGGCGTCGATGGCCTGCAATTGGCCATCGCAGCGGTTGCGGGCGGATTGCCTGTCCTTTTCATGGCGCTCTCGAACTACCTTGATTTCTCGCACGTGCGCTTGGTCGAGAGTTTGGCGTTGGGCCTTGAGGTCGTCGAGGCGGGACTTCAGCCTCCCAAGCTCTGCTTGCGCGTGTGCGACGCAGCCCTGGCGCTCTTGCTCCACGCGAGCTCGCGCGGCTTCCTGCTGGCCTTTGAGCTCTTCGACCTGGCCTGTACGGACCGTCAGCGCGGCCGAAGTGGTCTGTACAGCGAGCTCCGCATCGCGCAGGCGGCCCCCGATCTGCTGCAAGCGGGTCTGTTGCTGCGTCACGTACGCGGACGCGGCTTCTTGCCGCAGCGCGGCCTCTCCAACGGCACGCTGCGCGGCTTCGTCATCAGCCCATGCAGGCGTTGCGATGGCCAACGTATTGACTTGCCAGCCATACAGAGATGCGGCGCCTTCATCGATCAACAGAGGATCAAGGTCGCCGCGCTCCAACAGGTCAGCATCGACGACTTTTGCCAAGCTGCGCTTCCAGGTGTCGTCGGGGCTACTGCGCAGCGCGGCCAGAAATGTGCCAGGCTCGGGCATGAAGCGCGCCTGTGCCTGACGCAACGCGGCATCTTCTCGTTCGAGTTGCGCGCGGGCTGCGTCGATCGCCTTCTCCTGGGCACTGAACTCATGCAGCGCATCGTGGTGGCGTTGACGCGCGTCGCTGGAGGTCCTGCGCACGTCGTCCAGGCCGTCGGTACTGCGTTGCAACGTTGAACTGATTTCTTCGAGCGCGGCGACGGCGGCTGCGCTCGCAGTAGGGTTGCTCTGCTGGTTGAGCCAAGCGCCGCGCTGTTCGGTCAGCGGCTCCCTGGCAGCCTCGAGCGCCTCGCGCTGCACCTGGACGACGTCTTCTGCCTCCTGGATTTGTTGTCGTTCAGACGCATCGATGGCTTGGCGGACCTTGTCGAGACTCAGACGATGCTCTTCCTTGCTCTGCTCGAGCTTACGCGTGGCTATCGTCGCGGCGTTGCGTTCATCGTCCGCAAGGCGCGCATAGTGCTGGGTTGCTTCGGCACTCAAAGACTCGGCAGCGTCGATCTGCGTCTGCAACGACCGGGCTTCGGCTTTCAGCGTAGGAAGTTGATCGATCTGACCGTCCCAATGAGCCGCCCGCTCTAGTTCAAAGAATTCCGCGGTCGTCTTGGCATCCTCGTAGGCGTTCTTGGCTTGGGTCGCAGCCTCTGCGGCAGAGCCTGCCGCCGCACTGAGTTTTGCGCGCTCCTTGGCCTCGGCCTCCTTTTCCTCGTCGCGCTTGTCTATGAGGGATTTCAGGGCCCTCTCGACTTCGCCTTGCTCGCGCTCGCGTGCCCCGATCAGTGCGTTGACATCGGTACGAAGAGCGCGGAACCGAGCCTCGGCTTGGCGGTGGTCAGTCAGATCATCTTCCATCTCTGTGAACTGACCGAGCAGCTTGAACGCGGCGCCGCAGGCCTCTCGATTGGCCAGCCAACGCTTGATGGGTTCGCGCCCCTGTTTGAACGTGAGCTTGGCGCGCTCGCCGCCCTGTCCCAAGTCGTGCTGCACCATGCCCACCGCGACTTGCACGATGTCGACGAACGAGATGTGCTTCTTGACCATGGCCGCAACGATGCGGTCGAGATTGTCCAATGCTCTGGGACCGAAGGAGAAGTCCAGGCTGTAGGCACGAAGGCGCGCCTTGTCCTTGGACGCCGCAGGCGTGCGCAAGATCACCGATCGGTACTCGGCTGTGTTTAGCTTGCTGGTGGTAACGATGCCCAGGTCATTGGCCTTGAGCTGGGTCTCCTCATCACTCAAGAAGCGTCCTTCGTGGACGAACAGATCTTTGCGAAAGCCACCACGATAGATTCGATAGAAGGGTGCGTCGTGGTCGTCCGCCCGACGACGGATCACTGCGAGCCGCCGGTCCTCCTCACGATCGCTACCGCGCTGGTATTCGAACGCAACCGCGCTCGCGTCCGTGGGGATCACAAAGCGGATCATGGGCTCTTGACCATGGCCACTGGCAACGATCTGGCTGGGCAGATGACCGAAGAAGAGAGGAAGAATGCGCAGGGTGGTGGTTTTGCCCACGCCGTTTTCTCCCAGCACCGCCGCGCCGCCGCGTGGATCCACGGCCGTGATGCGTCCGCTGGGAACGTGCATGTTCGACCCCGCATTGATCAGCACCATGCGGTGAAGTTGATAGCTGGACGAATCCGTCATTCAGAACATGGACGTGTTGACGCCATTTGTGCAACCTGAGTCACGAGGTTAGCGAACCGTGGGGTGCCTCCAACCTAGTGAATGCACGATTTGTGCCGGTCCGTGAATTTCTACTGCAGTTCGATTTCTGTGAGTGGCGGCGAGCCCTGTGAATTCACAGATCTTGGTGACAATCGCCTGGGGTCACCCTCATTGGCCCACGCATGCTGCGCTCGTGTCATCACCCGCTAGGGTGAAGCGGCGGGTCATTGCAGCTGAGAGTGTCCTGCACACCCAGCGTTGGGCGTTCGACCAAGTGGCCTTCCATCCCGTATGCGTTGTCCGAAATGTGTCATCAATTTTCGGACTGATTTGCTATTTGTCCGAAAAACGACTACAAATATCGGACAATGCCCGATCTCAAGACACAGATCGCCGACCTCATCGGCGCGCAAGGAAGTGGCCGCGTGTGGGTTCCCACGGATTTCGTGCACTTGGCGAGCCGCGACGCCGTTGACAAGGCACTGCAGCGCCTGGTCGCGGCGGGCGATCTGCGCCGAATCGACCGGGGCCTATATGACAAACCTATCCAGAACAAGCTGACGCGACGCCCGAATCCGCCCGACTACCGCGCCGTGGTGGAGGCAATTGCACGTCGCGATCAGCTCCGCCTGCTGGTCGACGGCATCACTGCGGCCAACGATCTAGGATTGACCGACGCCGTACCGGCACACGTGGTCATCCACACGGATGCGCGTCGCAAGTCAGTCCAGCTCGACAACCTCACGATTGAATTCAAGCAGACAGCGCCCAGTCGCCTGTACTGGGCTGGCCGTCCGGCCATGCGGGTCGTGCAGGCACTGTATTGGTTGAAGGACGCCATGGTCGCCGACCAGGAGCAGATCATCGGCAAGCTGCGCCGGATCGTTTCCGATCCTGTACGAGGGCCGGCGATCCGGCAGGACTTGTTGGAGGGATTCAGCGCGCTCCCCATCTGGATGCAAGGCCTCGTGCGCGAACTGCCCGGCTGCGCACCGGACGCAGCATCTCATGTGTCTGCCGGGAAAGTGGGAAGCGCCGTTCGCGACCCGGATTTCGCGGGTACCACGGCGACCTCCCGGTGAATCGCAGCTTCAACATCATCATCGAGGCGACGGAAGACGAACGCCGCGGCTTGTTCCTCGGGACAGCAGCGCGGCTGGGCACGGCCGTGCAAAACGTCGAGAAGGACTTTTGGGTGTGTTGGACGCTGGACGTGCTCTTCAATGGCCTGAAGCCAGGCGGCCCCCGTCTGCTATTCAAGGGAGGGACCTCGCTGTCGAAAGCCTTCGGCTTGATCTCACGGTTTTCCGAGGACATCGACATCACGGTGGCACGAGAGGACCTTGGCCAGCCCATCGAAGCGGCCGACCTGGACGGCCTCAGCGGAAAGCAACGTAGGCTGCGGCTCGACGCCATCCGGGAATCGTGCCGTGACTACATCATGGGCAGCCTGCAAAGCGAGTTCATCGCAATCGCGCAGGCCGTCATACCGCAAGGAAAATTCAAGGTCGAAGCCGATCCGGAAGATGCCGACGGACAGACCTTGCTTTTCTGGTACCCCGCGGTGACAGGCGCCGAAGGCGACTACGTTCGCGCCGCCGTGAAAATCGAGGCCGGCGCGAAATCTGCCATTGACCCGCACGTCAATGCCACGGTGACACCGTTCGTAGCTCCCGATGTGCCGGACACCGACTTGGGAGTCGCCAACATCACCACAGTCAAGCCGGAGCGCACGTTCTGGGACAAGGTGGTGATCCTGCACGGACTGCGCCAGTGGTATGAGCGCCGTGGTGTTCTTCGTCAGCAAGGTCAGCGCGTATCGCGCCACTACTACGACCTTCACCGTCTCGTGCACGACCAAGCGGCCAAAGAGTGGGCAACGGACCACGCGCTGGCATTGGACTGCGCGCGGCACGCGCGCCTGTTCTTTGGCTCACCAGACCTTGGCCTCGAAAGTGCGGCACCTGGAAAATTCACGCTGACGCCCCCGACGCAGATGCTCGAGGCCCTCTCCAGGGACTACACCGCCATGGCGGGAATGGTCTTCGGGGAAGTTCCTTCCTTTGGGGACGTTCTGGCAACGGTCCAGAAGCTTGAGCAGTTTCTCAATGCTGCACCCGCCCAGCAGCCCACTCAACCTACGACACATTGAGTCCCAAGGCGACATAGAACCTCCGCCCCAATAACATATGCACGAAATCATCTGTCCCCACTGCGCCAAAGCATTCAAGATCGACGAAGCCGGATACGCAGACATCCTCAAGCAGGTTCGCGACGGCGAATTCGAACAGCAGCTTCACGAGCGCCTGGAACTGGCAGAACAAGACAAGCGCAATGCCGTCGAGCTGGCGCGGACCCAGGTGGCCAGCGAGTTGGGGAGGACTGCCGCCACCAAAGACGGAGAGATTCAGGAACTAAAAGCTCGGCTCGACGCAGGGGAGGTGGAGCGCAAACTCGCAGTGAGCGAAGCCTTGAGCGACCTTGCCCGCGAGCGCGACGTCCTCGCGAACGAGCTCGAACAGGCCAAGCGTGCCAAGGATGCCGCGGCGCAATTGGCCGAAGCACGACTTGTGAGCGAGTTGCAGAGGACTGCCGCCGCAAAGGATGCAACGATCCAAGGCTTGACGGCGCAACTTGGCGCCTTCGAAGTCGCGCAACAGCTCGCGGTCACCCAGGCGGTCACTGCGGTCGAGAAGCAGCGCGACGAACTCAAGGGCGGCCTCGAGCGCCTGACTCTCGAAAAGCAACTCGCCGAGAAGTCTCTCAAGGACAAGTACGAGACCCAAATCAGGGACCGCGATGATGCGATCGAGCGGCTTCGGGACATGAAGGCTCGCCTGTCTACGAAGATGGTTGGCGAAACGCTCGAACAGCACTGCGAAATCGAGTTCAATCGCGTCCGCTCCATGGCGTTCCCTCGGGCCTACTTCGAGAAAGACAATGACTCGCGCACCGGCAGCAAGGGCGACTACATCTTCCGCGACCTGGACGACGCTGGCACGGAGATCGTCTCGGTCATGTTCGAGATGAAGAACGAGAGCGATCGCACAGCGACGAAGAACCGGAACGAAGACTTCCTCAAAGAACTCGACAAGGACCGGGCGGAGAAAGGGTGCGAGTACGCGGTGTTGGTTTCGCTGCTGGAGCCCGACAGTGAGCTTTACAACGCAGGCATCGTTGACGTGTTCCACCGGTACCCGAAGATGTACGTGATCCGGCCACAGTTCTTCCTCCCGATCATCACGTTGCTGCGGAATGCGGCCATGAACTCGCTCAAATACAAGTCGGAGTTGGCGCTCGTGAAGGCGCAGCACGTTGACATCACGAACTTTGAAACACAGCTCGAGGGGTTCAAGACTGCATTCGCCAGGAACTTTGATCTTGCTTCCAAGCGGTTCCAGACGGCGATTGACGAGATCGACAAGTCGATCGACCACTTGCAGAAGACCAAGGAGGCGCTGCTCGGCGCCGATCGAAACCTTCGCCTGGCCAACGACAAGGCCCAGGATGTGACTATCAAGAAGCTCACTCGCGGCAATCCCACAATGGCGGCCAAGTTCGCCGAACTGAAACTCCAGGATGCCACTGACGTTGCGTAGGGGTCCAAGGCCCCAAGGGCGGTGCCTTACCAAGTGGAACCTGCCGCGATCTTGGCCGTCCCGATCGCGCACGAGGAGAGATTTCCGTCCGGCGCGTGTGAAATGTCATAGACGCAGTTCGATTGCTCCCCAGAATTGAGGGGCATGAGGTGGGTCCTTCCCCTCAAACTGACGTCGTCTGGTCACGGCACTCGAAATGGAGCGACATCGTCGCGCTCTGCCAAATGGCTGACGTTAAGTTCTGTCGAACAACGCGCCGGTCTCGTTCCAGAACGATTTCAGCAGCATTAGAGAAGTCCCCTAAGGATCGCCTTGAAGAAGATTGACCTGCACATTCACACGGTTCCGACAATCAGCGACAGGGCGTTCACCTACAGCCTTGACAGTTTCAAGAGGTATGTCACCGAGGCGAAATTAGACGCCGTCGCGGTCACCAATCATGACGTCTTTGACGGTGCGCAGTTCCGTCAGATTCAGCAGGCGCTCGACGCGACTACGGTATTTCCTGGCATTGAGATTAACGTGGACAAGGGGCACGTTCTCATCATTGGGGATGCTTCGAAACTCGAAGATTTCGAAGCTAAGGCGGCGATGATTTCGCAGCGGATCACGAAGGTCGGCGACAGCGTGTCCGTAAAGGAGCTCGTCCAAATCTTCGGAAAGTTGGAAGACTACCTTGTCATACCGCACTATGACAAAGGACCCGCGGTCGCGGGCGAAACTCTTGAGCAGCTCAGACCGTATGTCTGTGCAGGCGAAGTAGACAGCGCAAAGAAGTTTGTGCGCAACATCAAGGACGTCACAAAACTACCGCCAGTACTGTTCAGCGACTCGCGGATGGCAGTTGACATGAGGTCCTTGCCGACTAGACAAACGTTCATCGACTGTGGGATGGTGACCCTTGAAGCGCTCAAGAGATGCCTTGGCGACAAGGCCAAGGTAGCCCTGACGGAGCGCGATGGGAACAAGTTGTGGCAAGTTTTCGAGAACGGCCAACAACTTTCGACTGGCCTAAACATTTTGATCGGCGCGCGCTCGACGGGGAAAACGCACACGCTCAATCAGATATTCAAGTCGGTCAAGCGTGTCAAGTACATAGAACAGTTCTCGCTAGTTCAGCGAGACGAGGCGACGTATGAACGCGAGTTCAGAAGCAACATTGAACGTGAGCGCAGCGCCTTCTCTGATCAGTACCTCGCAGGTTTAAAACGCGTCCTGGACGGGGTCGTGAAAGTGGACCTCAACGCCAACGATCGCCGCACCACCGCGTACCTGGACACACTCTTGAGGTCAGCGGAAGAGGCGGACCGACAAGATGCTTTCTCAAAAGCAGACCTATTCGATGAAGTTGAGTTTCCTATCGGAAACGTGACGACCCTCCAATCCCTCATCGAGTCAGTTCGCCAAGTGATAGAGAACGTTGAGTACCGTCCGATTATCGAGAAGCATGTTGACCTTTCTGCGCTGAAGAGGCTGGCAATTCAACTGATCGAGGTGCTTCGGTCGAAGATCCTGGATGCGGACAAGAGGCGACTCGTAAACAGTCTCGTGAGAGAGGTCAAACAGGGTTTGAAGATCCGGACTTCAGCCGTCCAAGTTGAAGATGTAGATCTGTACGAAGTTGCAATGGACCGCAAGCGGGTAGAGAGGTTCAAAGACTTGGTCGAGAGTCTCAAGAAAGGGGCCGTCGTTAGCAGGGACACCCTTCAGGGCTTTACGATCGAAGCGAGGAAGCAGGCGTACTCGGGCGCCGGTGAGATCAGGGGAGCCAGTGGGACCAAGTTGGCATTCGGTGACGCGTTTCGCAAGTACGACGACGCCTATGGCTATTTGCTCGAGCTGATGCAGATCGAAGGTCTCCCTCCAGGGGACTTCTACAAGCTGTTCGCAAAAATCGACTACCGCATTCTGAACAAGGACGGTCACGAGGTTTCGGGCGGCGAGCGGTCCGAATTCAGGCTGCTCCAGGAAATCGCCGACGCTCAAAACTACGACCTCCTGCTAATCGATGAGCCAGAGTCATCGTTCGACAATCTGTTCCTCAAGAGCGAAGTCAATCAAATCCTCAAAAGCATCTCGGAGACGATGCCCGTGGTGGTGGTCACTCACAACAGTACGGTTGGAGCATCGGTCGGGGCGGACTATCTGCTCTACACCACCAAGAGATTGGTGGACGGCGTGCCCGAGTACCGCATCTTTTCGGGCTACCCGACGGACAAGCAGTTGACTTCGGTGGATGGAGAAGTTGCGAACAGCCACGTAACACTGCTGAACTCCCTAGAGGCTGGTGCGGAAACCTACGAGAGACGGAGACAAGGTTATGAAGCTGTTAAGAATTAGTGAAAATTGCGGTCACTTTTTGACCGCAAAGGGTGAGTTCAGCCCCATTGACAAGATTAGCAAGGAAGACCTTCTTCGCCTAGTCGATCATATTTTCGGTGAGTCTGAAGTCGAATTCGACCCATACGACGATCAGCTAATAAAGAACCAAGCTCACCAGGTTATCTACAAGAGCGTCGTCCAGAAATTGAGCGACCTCAGTAAGCGGAAACAGGAATTCGTTGACGAATCCGCACGCGTGTTTCTTGAGGAGTACGAGAGGTATCGTGAATAGGGCGGTCGATTCGCTCATCGGCGGTCTCTGTTGAATTGGCTCTTCTGCAGGTTATAGACTGCGTGAATATCTCAGCCTGACCGCGAGCGATAGGTCTCCCTCCTGCAAGCCGGGCGCCGCTACTACGTTGACGCGCCGCCGGTGGACCCCTTGGCCCGTGAACGCGCCTTCGCTGCCTGCTTTCTTTGGCTGTCGAGCTTGGTTTGTAAGCGTCCGGCCAACCCATCTTGATTCCCGCCGGCGGGCCTAGGAGCATCGTGTTCACTACTCCACTTATTTCTTGGCGGACACGTGAACACT
>NZ_FOUG01000057.1 GCF_900114785.1 Variovorax sp. OV329 | reverse complement strand
ACGGTCAAGCGCGACGGCATCGAGGCCAAGGGCGGGCAGTGGAGCGCGCAAGAGGAAGAGGGCTTCAAGTCGCCCATCCGCGAGCAGTACGAGCGCCAGGGCCATCCCTACTACGCCACCGCGCGGCTGTGGGACGACGGCATCATCGATCCGGCCGACACGCGCCGCGTGCTGGCGCTGGGGCTGGCGGCCACGCGCAACGCGCCGGTGCCCGAGCCGAGGTTCGGCATCTTCCGCATGTGAGGGCCTTGCAGATGAACTCGAGCAACATGTTCTCCACCCTGGAGCTGCACGCCGAGGGCCCGGTGGCCCGCATCTGGCTCAACCGTCCGGAGCTGCGCAACGCCTTCGACGACGAGGTCATCGGCGAGCTGAGCCACGCCTTCGCCCACGTGAGCGGCAAGGCCGAGGTGCGGGTGATCGTGCTGGGCGCACGGGGCCCGGCCTTCTGCGCCGGCGCCAACCTCAACTGGATGCGCCGCGCCGCCGACTTCACGCGCGAGCAGAACACGCAGGACGCCGCCGGCCTGGCCGCCATGCTGCGCACCATCCACGAAAGCCCCAAGCCGGTGATCGCCCGTGTGCAGGGCGATGCCTATGCTGGCGGCTTGGGCCTGGTGGCGGCCTGCGACATGGCCGTGGCGGCCGACACGGCCAACTTCTGCCTGAGCGAGGTGAAGATCGGCCTCATCCCCGCGACCATCAGCCCTTACGTGCTGCAGGCCATGGGCGTGCGCGCGGCGCAGCGCTACTTCCTCACGGCCGAGCGCTTCTCGGCCGCCGAGGCGCACCGCATCGGCTTCGTGCACGAGGTGGCCACGGCCGAGGAGCTGGACGCGAAGGTCGACGCCCTGGCCAAGGCGCTGTGCAATGCCAGCCCGGCGGCGGTGCGCGCCTGCAAGAAGCTGATCGCCGACGTGGCCGGCCGCGAGATCGACGATGCGCTGGTCGCGCAGACGGTGCAGGGCATCGCTGACATCCGCGCGAGCGACGAAGGACGCGAAGGCGTCCAGTCCTTCCTGCAGAAGCGCAAGCCGTCTTGGTTGCCTGCATAACCCGCCGGCGTCGTTTGTCCTAAGTCAAGTGAATTCCTCGGATACCGATTTCATGTTCAAGAAGATCCTGATTGCCAATCGTGGAGAGATCGCCTGCCGGGTCGCAGCCACGGCGAGCCGCATGGCCATCCAGACCGTGGCTGTCTATTCCGACGCCGATGCGCATGCCAACCACGTGCGCGCCTGCGACGAGGCCATCCATCTGGGCGGCAGCGCCCCCAGGGACAGCTACCTGCG
>NZ_FOUG01000006.1 GCF_900114785.1 Variovorax sp. OV329 | reverse complement strand
GCTCCTCACACAACAGGCCGGATACAAGGCAGCAGCCGACTTCTTCACAACACCGATGCGGGTTACTCCTCATAGCCGGGAGGCATCCATACAAGATCCCATGGCCAAAGGCGAACAGCGCAGCAACAAGATGACGAAGAAGCCGAAGAAGGAAAACGGGCCGCCGAAAGACTCGTCCGGCACGTCTACCCGCCCGACTCCCCCCACCACTACGGTGCTTCCCAAGGGCAAGCTGAAAAACAAGTAGGTCTTGCTGCTTGGCGGGTGGGCCGTCGTGCATGCACTGGCCGCTTCTGGCCGAGTGCAATCGGCCGTTCACCATGCCATAGCCCGGCATGGGAATCCCCGACCCCATCATGCGTCACGATCTTTGACCAGCGCGCAAGAACCCAGACGCTCTACAGCAAGGGCCTCCCGGTCCGGCTAGTCCGAAGCCGGCAACCCCGGCTCCCCCAGTGACAGCATCAACCGGTTGGCCCAGTTGAAGAAGGCCGCCGCGTGGACCAGGTCGGAGATCGCGAGGTCGTCCAGCCCCTCGTCGCGCAGTGCCAGCACGTGGCTGGCATCGAAGGCAGGCGGCGTGGCGCTCAGCGCGACCGAGGCGGCCACGATGGCCTCCCAGCGCGAATCCAGCTGGGTGCCCACGCCTTCGTCGAGCAGGCGCTGCACATCGTCCGTGCGCGAAGAGAAGTGTGTCGCGAAGCGCGCATGCACCGAGGCACAGTAGATGCAGCCGTTGAAGCGCGAGGTCGCGGCGGCAGAGAGCTCGCGCTCGGCGCGCGGCAGGCCGGCCTCGGGGTTGTAGAAGATGTCCTTGTCGGTGCGGGTGCGTGCGCCCAGGATGTCGGGGTCGCGCGCCAGCAGCATGAAGTACGGCGACTTGGCGCGCGAGGCATCCACAAGGCCCGCGAGGTGCCGATCGGTCAGCTGCTCGGGCGGCAGCGGTGCCAACCAGGGCAGCCACGCCAACTCGGCCTGGGTGAACTCGGTGGGCGGGTGGTTGTGCGGATGGCTCAGGGTGTCGATGCTCATGAATGCGGCTCCGGTCAGTGGGCTTCGGCGGCTTCGGGCGCCTGCGCAAGCGCGTGCAGTCCGACCACCACGCGCACCTGGAAGGACAGGAAAGCCACCAGCTGCGACAGCGTCACGATGTCGTCGGGCGACCAGTCGGCATCCAGCAGGGCGCGCAACGCGTCGGCCTTGGCATCGCGCGGGTGCAGCACCAGCAGGTGCGCATGCGCCAGCGCGGCGGACAGGCGCACGCCCAGCACGGCGCGGTGCTCGGGCGACACGAGGTAGTCGGGGCCCGCCACGTCCTCGGCGCTGAGCGTGCCGGCCGGGTAGCTGCCGTAGGGTCCGGTCGCGGCACCCTGCGCCGCTGCGGCGATCACGGTCTCCTGCACCGCCGCGGGCGCGCCCGCACGCGCCAGGCCAGTGGCATAGAAGGCCACGAAGGCCGGCTGCTTGTGCAGCGCGGCGACGAAGGTGGCCACGGCGAATCGTTCCACTGCCCTGAAGGCACTGCCCTGCCCCGGCGCGGCGGCAGCAGGCTCGAAGAGCGCCTGGTAGCTCTGCTGGGCATGCAGGCGCGCCAGCGGCCGGCGGCTGCGGATGGCATCGATCGGGCCACCGGCCTGGAGGCCGACGAGCTGGTCGATCACGTCGGGAAATGCGTGTGCGGTCATGCGATGGTCTGGAGTGAGGAATCGTTGGATGGCGCCTCGGACAGGGTGCGCTCGGGCGCCCATCCCAGTGCCGGGGCCACTTCGGTGGCGATGAGCTCGATGGAGCGCAGGATGTGGCGGTGCGGCGGGTCGACCGAGTGCACCTGGCACACCAGGTCGGTGACATGCTGCAGCGTGCGGTCGGCGCGCAGCGAGGCGATCACGTCCGTGGGCGTGCCCACGTGCACGTCCTGCCGCGCGATCAGCACGTCCAGCGGCGCGTCGTGCGCAGGCGCGCCAGCGGCGGGCTGCCGCACGAGACTGCGCCGCAGCCCCTCTTCCGCCAGGCGCCGCGCGAGGGCCCGGTCGTCGGCGACGAACACCGAGCGCGATCCCACGATGCGTCCCGCCCGCCCGGCCGGCAGCGCCGACAGGTAGGCATCGACGAGCGGCAACTGGATCTCGGCCAGCGTCGCATGCGGCGCCTCGGCGGTGCGCGGCTGCGTGCGCGAGAGCATCAGCCCGTCGCCCGCGCGGCCCGCGCGCTCTGCGCCCGCTACCGAAAAGCTGGCCTGCCAGACGCGGTCGAGCAATTGCGGCGAAGACGGGTACAGCCGGTCGCCGCCCGGCAGCGGCCGCCCGGCCCAGGCATGACGCAGCAGGGCCAGGTGCGCGGCGAAGACTTCGGCGCGCTGCGCGCTGTCCAGGCCGAAGGCCGCGAAGGACGAGGGCGTGCCGCCCGTGCCCACGCCGAACTCCAGTCGTCCGTTGCTGAGCAGGTCCAGCACAACGGCATCCTCGGCGACGCGCACCGGGTTCTCCAGCGGCAGGGTGACGATGCCGGTGCCCAGGCGGATGCGTTGCGTCTTCGCGGCCACCTGGGCCAGGAAGACCAGCGGCGAAGGCAGTCCGCCCTCTGCTTCATGGAAATGGTGCTGCGCGACCCAGGCCGCGTCGAAGCCCAGGGCCTCGGCATGCACGATCTGCTCGGTGGCCAGGCGATAGCGCTCGCTGGCCGTGGCGTTGTCTAAGAGGCGGGTGAAGAAACCCAGGCGCTGGATTCTGGACAAGTCGGACGCTCCCTTCTGCGTGTGTCCTGCAGGAGCGGCCGAGTATGGGAAGCAGCCTTTTCAAAGGGAAGGATGCTTTGGGCGCGTGCTTATGCGCTTTCCGAGCAAGTGCGAGTGGCTCTGCGCGCTTCAGATCATTCGTTCATGAAGAAGCAACGAATCGGTAGTTCGCGCTTTGATGCGGCCTTTGCAGAATGCAGGCTGGGTGCTCGAAAGGGCACAGCTCTACGACCGCGCAAATGAATTTCCAACAACTGCGCTCCGTGCGCGAAGCGGTGCGTTGCCGCTTCAATCTCACCGAGGCGGCCCAGGCGCTGCACACCTCGCAACCCGGCGTGAGCCGGCAGATCCGCGAACTCGAGGACGAACTCGGCCTCGAACTGTTCGTGCGCGCCGGCAAGCGCCTCACCGGGCTCACACCGCCCGGGGGCCACCTGCTGCCCATCATCGAGCGGATGCTGCTGGAAAGCCGCAACCTGCGCGAGGCCGGCCAGGAGTTCCTCGCGCAGAGGACCGGCCTCCTGTCCATCGCCGCGACGCATTCGCAGGCCCGCTACGCGCTGCCTATTGCAGTGCAGGAATTCCGTGGGCGCTTTCCGGAAGTGCGGCTGCACCTGCGCCAGGGCTCGCCGCAGCAGATCGCGCAGATGCTGCTGGACGGCGAGGCCGACGTGGGCATTGCCACCGAGGCGCTCAGCGACTACCCGCAACTGGTGGCGTTGCCCAGCTTCCGCTGGACCCATTCGCTCATTGCGCCGCCGGGCCATCCGCTGCTGGACGGTCCGCTCACCATCGAGCGACTGGCGGCCTGGCCGCTGGTGACCTACGACAGCGGCTTCACCGGCCGCAACCGCATCGACCAGGCTTTCGCGCAGGCCGGGCTCAAGCCCAACCTCGCGATCACCGCGATGGATGCGGACGTGATCAAGACCTACGTGGAACTGGGCATGGGCGTCGGCCTGGTCGCCGGCATCGCCTTCGAATCCGAGCGCGACAGCCGGTTGCGCGCGGTCGATGCGGGCCACCTGTTCGGCATCAACACCACCAAGCTGGCGGTGCGGCGCGGCGCCTACCTGCGCGGCTACGTGTACGACTTCATCGAGTCCTTCTCGCCCACGCTCACGCGCGGCATCGTGGAGGCCGCCCTTGATGCCGTGCCCGAGAACCCGGCCCAGGCCGTGCCCAGGGAAGCGGCGGCGCAGCTGGTGAGGCATGCCGAGCAGGCTCCGGGGCGCCTGGCCGAATTTCAGTTCAGCGCCGGCTGAGCGGCACCAGCGTGCTGCGATCCAGAGGCGCCCAGCTCGAACTCGATCAGTGCGCCGTGCGCCTTCGCCGCATCCAGCACGTCGCCTGCGCGCGCGGCATCGGGGTTGCGAAGCACGAAGGCATAGGGCCCCTCGCCTCGCGTCGCCAGGCGCTGCGCCAACGGGCTCGACGGGCCTTCGGCGGGATCGCGCGGTGACGACAGCACCAGCGAGCTGCGCCCGATGCGCACCACGGCCACGCGCACACCGCTGCCCGGCAGCACCACCGCCGGGCCCAGGTCCGCGCCTTCGCCCAGCAGTGCGCGGTAGCGCGCGAGCGTCGCGTCCAGGTCATGCACGGCGATCGCCAGGCTGGAAACGCCTTGCGCGCCGTTGGCATGCACCCGCACTTCGCCTTCGGGCACGCGCAGCCGGCGCGGCGTGATGTCGCCGCACAGGAACGGCAGGTCCGCCGTGCCCGGGCGCGCCGTCTGCCAGTGCAGGCGTTCGCCGTCGGGCCGCAGGCGCCCGCCGTCGAGCGGCCCCTCCAGCTGCAGACCGCGCTGCGCTGCGGCCGCCACGGTGTCGGCCGTGCCGGGCGGCAGCAGCGCGTAGTCCACGATGCCCTCGCCATGGCGCTGCAGCAGCTGCCACCAGCGCTCCTGCGGCGCCGGCGCGCGCCAGGCGATCAGCTCCAGGTAGCTACCGTCGGCGAACACCACCAGCGCGTTGTGCGTGCTGCGGCCTGGATGCTCGCCGCCGCGCAGCACGTTGAAGCCCAGCGCGGCGTAGTCCGCGAGGGTCTGCTCCAGGTCATGCACGGCAATGACGATGTGGTCGAGTGAAAGGCTCATTCAGG
Organism: Variovorax sp. OV329; assembly: GCF_900114785.1. Taxonomy (GTDB): domain Bacteria; phylum Pseudomonadota; class Gammaproteobacteria; order Burkholderiales; family Burkholderiaceae_C; genus Variovorax. The sequence continues at coordinate 365,059 of NZ_FOUG01000006.1, read as the reverse complement.
TTTCCGATCTGTGTTGAAGTCAGGAGGCGGTGCGGGCCGCGTCAGCCCCGCCCAGGTAGGCATCGCGGATGCGCGCATCAGCCAGCAGCTCGCCGGCCTTTCCGCTGAGCACGATGCGGCCGGTCTGCAGCACGTAGCCGTGGTGTGCGATCTGCAGCGCCAGGCTGGCGTTCTGCTCCACCATGAACACGGACACGCCCTGCCGGTTGATCTGCGCAATGAGCTCCAGCACCTTGTCCACGTACAGCGGCGACAGGCCCATGGTGGGCTCGTCCATGCACAGCAGGCGTGGGCGGCCCATGAGGGCTCGGGCCATCGCGACCATCTGCTGCTCGCCACCCGAAAGCGTGCCAGCCTGGAAATCGATGCGCTCGGCCACGCGCGAGAAGAGTTCCAGCATGCGCTCCAGGTCCTCGGCCACGGCCTTGCGGTCGCTGCGGGCGTAGGCGCCCATCAGCAGGTTCTCACGCACCGTCATGGCCGGGAACAGGCGCCGCGCCTCGGGCACCGAGCCGATGCCGCGGCGGATGACCTGTGGCGTGCCCAGCCCCAGGATGGACTGGCCGTTGAAGCGCACCTCGCCCGAGCGCGGCTTGAGCAGTCCCAGCACCACCTTCATGGTGGTGGACTTGCCGCTGGCGTTGCCGCCCAGCAGGCTCACGATCTGGCCGGCGCGCACTTCCAGGTCCAGGTCGAAATGCGCCTGCACCGGGCCGTAGAAGCTGTTGACCTTGCGCAGCGAGAGCAGCGGCTCGTCACTGCGTGCCGTGGAGGCGCGTGCGTTGAATGGCGAAGGCGCGGCGTCGCCGTCGCCCCAGATCGGGCGCGGCGCGAGGCCGGCGCGTGCAGCGGTGCCGATCATGCGGGCACCGCCGTCGCCTGCTCGCCCACGTGGCGGTGGCCCAGGTAGGCCTCGATCACCGCCGGGTCGTGGCGCACCGCCTCGGGTAGGCCCTCGGCGATCTTGCGGCCGTCGTCCAGCACGATGACCCGGTCCGACAGCTGCATCACCAGGTCCAGCTTGTGCTCGATCAGCAGGATGGTGTGGCCGCGCCGCTTGAGCTCGCGGATGATCTCCAGCATCTCGGCCGTTTCGCTCTCGTTCATGCCGGCGGTGGGCTCGTCCAGCAGCAGCAGGCGCGGCTTCAGCGCCAGGGCGCGGGCAATCTCCACGCGGCGGCGATTCGCGTACGAGAGGCTGTAGGCCGGGTGGGCGATGCGCGGCGCCAGGCGCGTGCCGAAGAGCGCGATGATCTCCAGCGCCTCCTCGCGCAGGCGCCGTTCCTCGCGCTGCACGCGGGGCGGCTGCACCAGGGCCAGTGCCAGCTCGGCCAGCGCGCCCAGGCCGGGCACGCCGCCCAGCCGGGGCCGCGCGGCTTGCAGGCGCGTGTGGGCGCCCACCAGCACGTTGTCCAGCACCGTGAGATTGGCGAACACCCGGCCATGCTGGAAGGTGCGTGCCAGTCCGCGCACCGCCAGCTCTTGCGCAGGCAGGCCGGTGATGTCCTCGCCCTCGAAGCGCACCCGGCCTTCGTCCGGCGTGTCCAGCCCCGTGACCAGGTTGAACAGCGTGGTCTTGCCCGCGCCGTTGGGGCCGATCACGCTGAGCAGTTCGCCCTGGCCCAGCTTCAGGCTCACGCCATCGACGGCGGTGAGGCCGCCGAAGCGGCGGGTCAGGCCCTCGACTTCAAGCAGCCAGCGCATCGGCCTTCCCTCCCCCGGACGTATTGGCGGCTTCGGCCTGCGAGTTGACCAGCTTCACCTCGGCGCGGATGGCCTGCGGGTTGCGCAGCAGGTTGAGGATGGGGCAGCTCGCTTCCACCGCCGCGAAGAGTTCGTCGATCTGCTCGCGGCTGGCGGGCGAGTCGATGTGCACCGTGTAGCCGATGTCGTGCGGCCAGATGGGCGTGGCCTCGTGGCCGGGCGTGCCGCCGCGCGGGTCGATGAGGCCGCTCACCTCCACTTCCAGGCTTTCCAGCGGCACCTGCCGCTGCGCCGCCTGGATCAGGAAGATGTGCGTGACGCAGGTGCCCAGCACGCCCAGCTGCAGCTCGGGCGAGCTGGGGCCCAGGTTGTAGCCGGCGAAGTCCGGCGGGCTGTCGCTGATGACCTGGTGATCGCGGATGCGCAGGCGCCGCACGCCGCTGCGGCCCTCGGCCCGCACGTGGGCCCTGAGCTGCACGGCCTGCGCGTTGCCGGCCTCGACGGCGGCGTTGCGGGCCAGCACGGCTTCGCGCTTCTCGGCCAGGTAGTCGTTGAGATGGCTCATGGATGTTCGCTCTTTCAGCAAAGTCAGACGGTGCCCAGCAGTCCCTGCGGGCGGAAGCGGATGAGCAGCAGCAGTGCCACCCCGTAGATCAGCATCCGGTACTCCGCCGTCACGCGGAACAGCTCGGGCAGGCTCACCAGCGCCACCGCGCCCAGCACCGCGCCGCTGATGTTTCCCAGGCCGCCCAGGATCACCATGGTCAGCGCCAGGATGGAGATCTGCGAGGTGAAGGTCTCGTGGTTGATGTAGGAGTACAGGTGTGCGGTGAAGGCGCCGCTCACGCCGGCCGCGAAGCCGCCGAAGCCGAAAGCCATGGCCTTGTAGCGGTCCGGGCTCGCGCCGTAGGAACGGGCCGCCACGTCGTCCTCGCGCACCGCGCGGAAAGTGCGGCCCAGATGTGATCTCAGCAGCCGCCACTGCAGCAGGGCCAGCAGCACCATCGCCGCCAAGGCGGCCCAGTAGAAGGCCTCGTTGGAGGACGCGTCCTGCCCGAAGAGGGAGAGCGGCGGGATGCCCGACACGCCGATGGGTCCGCGCGTGAGGCTCTCCCAGTTCAGGATGGTCAGCGCCACGATCTCGCCGATGCCCAGCGTGGCGATGGACACGTAATGCCCGCGCAGCTTGAAGGAAGGGAAGATCAGCGCGGTGCCCACCAGCGAAGTCACCAGCCCGGCCAGGACGATGCTGGTGCCCACCGGCAGGTGCAGGTCCAGCACCAGCAGCGAGGAGGCATAGGCCCCGATGGCCAGCAGCCCCGCATGCCCCAGCGAGATCTGCCCGATGGTGCCGGCCACCAGCGTCAGCCCCAGGGCCAGCGCGGCATACAGCCAGGCGTTGGTCAGCGTCTGCAGCACATAGGGCGAAGGCGAGAACAGCGGCAGCGACACCGCCGCGGCGAACAGGCCCGCCAGCAGCCAGCGGGGGATGTGCCAGGGCTTGCTGGGCGCGATGAAGGTGCCGGTGAGCGGCTCGGGCGGCAGGGCGCGCTTGCGCCCGAACAAACCGTTGGGGCGCCACACCAGGATCACCAGCAGCAGGATGAAGGCGAAGAGGTTGCGGTAGGGCGTGCCGAACAGCGCCACGCCATAGCTCTCGGTCAGCCCCAGCAGCATGCTTCCCACGATGGCGCCGGGCACGTTGCCCACGCCCCCCACCACGGTCGCCACCACGCCCTTGAGCGTGGCCTGGAAGCTCATCGCCGGGCTGATGTTGTTGTAGTACATGCCCACCAGCAGGCCCGACAGGCCTCCCAGCGCCGAGGCGATGGCGAACACGCTCAGGTTGACGCGGTTCACGTCCACGCCCATCTGCTGCGCCGCGTCGCGGTCCTGCGCGGTGGCGCGCACCGCCCAGCCCAGCTTCGTGAAGCGCAGGAAGCAAAAGAGCAGCGCCGCGCTCGCCAGCCCGATGCCGGCGATGAGCAGGTCCAGCGCGCCGATGGTGCCGCTGCCGATCTGCAGCCGCCAGTCGGGCAGCTGGGTGGGCAGCGCCCGCGGGTCGGGGCTGGCCAGCAGCTGCACCGCGATGTCCAGCACGAAGCTGATGCCGATGGTGGCCAGCAGCGGCGCGATGCGCGCCGAGCCCTGCAGCGGCCGCAGCCCCACCCGCTCGATCAGCATGCCCAGCGCGCCGCAGCCCAGCACCACCAGCCCGATGGTGAGCGGCAGCGGCGTGTGCAGGAAGGTGATGGCGGCCCAGCCGATGTACGCCCCCACGGTGTAGACCGAGCCGTGCGCGAAGTTGATGAGGTGCGAGACGCCGAAGATCAGCGCCAGCCCCACCGCCAGCAACGCATAGATGTTGCCGATGATCAGGCCGTTGATCGTGTAGTCGAAGAAGGATGTGAAGCTCATCGCCCGTGCAGCCGCCCCGTCGTCGCGATCAGCGGGCCGTGGCCGAAGCCGTGCTGAGCTTGCCGGGCTCGGCCAGCGCCCACTTGCCGTCCCTGACCACCAGGTCGATGCTCTTCACGCCGATCACGCGGCGCGTCTGCGCGTCGAAGTTGGCCTTGCCGAAGACCACGCTGGGCACGTCCTTGATCTTGTAGAAGGCATCGCGCACGGCCTTGCGGTCGCCGTCCGGGCCGGCCTGGACGAGCGCGGCCGCCGCGATCTGCACCGCGTCGTAGGCATAGGCGTTGAAGGCGTCGGGTTCCTTGCCGTACTTGGCGCGGAAGCGCTGCACGAAGTCCTTCACCTCGGGGCGCGGCTCGTCGGGGAAGAAGGCGGTGTTGGTGTAGATGCCCTCCACCGCGGCGGCGCCCAGTTCGATGAACTTGGGCGAGTAGACCGAGCCGCTGGCCGCGATGGGCTGCTTCAGGCCCACGCTGCGCACCTGGCCGGCGATGAGCGCGCCGTCAGGGTAGTAGGAGATGAGCACCAGGCCATCCGGGTTGGCATCGCGCACCCGCACCAGCGTCGAGCGGAAGTCCTTCTCGTCGGGCTGGTAGCCCTCGGCGATCACCACCTGCGCGCCGCGCTCCTGCGCCGCCTTGACGAACACGTCGCGGCTGGTGCGGCCCCAGTCGGTGTTCAGGAACAGCACCGCCACCTTCTTGAAGCCCAGCGACTTCACGGCCAGGTCGGCCAGCAGCGGCTGCGCGTCGGCCTGGCTCACCGAGGGGCTCCAGATGTAGTCGCCGCCCTTGGTGAAGTCCGGGTGCGAGTTGGTGAAGCCCAGCTGCACCAGGCCGGCCCGCTGGTAGATGGGCGAGGCAGCCATCGACGCGGGGCTGGAGAAGTCGCCCAGCTCGATCCGGATGCGCTTGTCGTTGACGAACTTCTGCGCCAGGCCCACCGACTGGCGCGGGTCGCTCTGGCTGTCCTCGAAGACGTAGGCCAGCGGCCGGCCATGGATGCCGCCCTTGCCGTTGACGTCTTCCACGGCCAGGTCGAAACCGGCCTTCCACTGCGCGCCGTACTGCGCGTTCTGCCCGGTCAGCGGCCCGCTGACGCCGAACCAGACGGGCTCGCCCGTGGCGGGCGCGGACCAGGCCACGACGGGTGCCAGCAGCGCGAGGGCGGCCAGGCGAAGGAATTGACGGTGCAGCATGTGCGAGGACTCCGGGACAACAGGAAGCTTGCGATTCTTGGTGCCGGGGGGCTTCGCAGGAACGAAGAAAAATGCACTCGCATAAACGCTTCGCGCATATGCGCGGGCAAAAAAAAAGCGGGCCTGAGCCCGCGAATCGCCGTTCATCACGACGAGGAGACAACTTGCCGTGGTCCCCACGACCGGTCCAGTCGTCCCAACCAGAGAATCGATCCCGCGCCCAGTCTAGGAGGCGTCGGGCCGGATGCCAACGAAGCGATGGCAATTTGCGAATAGCCAAAGCATCTGTTGGCAGGCGCCGCTCTAGGGCGCGCGTTGCCTTAGATATCGGCCCGTCAGGCTTTCGGTCGCTTCCTCGATCTGGTCCGGCCGCCCCTGCGCCACGATCCGCCCGCCGGCCTCGCCCGCCCCCGGTCCCACGTCGATGACCCAGTCGCTCTGGGCCACCAGGCGAAGGTCGTGCTCGACGACCAGCACGGTGTTGCCGGCATCGACCAGGCCGTTGAGCTGCACCAGGAGCTTGTCGACGTCTGCCGCATGAAGGCCGCTGGTCGGCTCGTCGAGCACGTACAGCGTGTGCCCCCTGGGAGCGCGCTGCAGTTCGGTCGCCAGCTTGATGCGCTGCGCCTCGCCGCCCGAGAGTTCGGTCGCCGGCTGGCCAAGCCGCAGGTAGCCCAGGCCGATGGCGTCCAGCAGTGCCAGCGGCCGGTGGATGGACGCCTCGTCGGCGAAGCGCTGCGTGGCCTCCTTCACCGTCAGGTCCAGCACCTGCGCGATGTTCAGGCCCTGCCATTCGACCTTGAGGGTGGCTTCGTTGTAGCGCGCTCCATGGCAGGTGGGACATGGCGCATAGACGCTCGGCATGAAGAGCATCTCCACGCTCACGAAGCCCTCGCCCTCGCAGGTCGGGCACCGGCCCTTGGCCACGTTGAAGGAGAAGCGCCCGGCGTCGTAGCGGCGGGCCCGGGCAGCGGGCGTGGCGGCGAAAAGCCTGCGCACGCCATCGAACAGGCCGGTGTAGGTCGCCAGGTTCGAGCGCGGCGTCCTGCCGATGGGCCGCTGGTCCACCTGCACCAGCCGGTCGATGGCGTCCGCACCGTGGCTGATCCGCCCGGCGACCGGCGCGGTGGGCGCGTGCTCCTCCTCGCCGGCCTCCGGTTCTGCCACCGGAAGCTCGTGCCCCAGGTGGGCCGACACCAGCTCGACCAGCGCCTGGCTCACCAGGCTCGACTTGCCGGAGCCCGAGACACCCGTGACCGCAGCGAAGACGCCCAGCGGGAAGGACACGTCCAGCCCGCGAAGGTTGTTGCGGCTCACCTGGGCAAGGCCGAGCCAGCCTTGGGGCGTGCGCACCACCCGGCTGGCGGCGCGGGCGGGCCCGAACAGGTAGCGGCCCGTGTGCGATTCAGGCACATCCCGCAGGCCTTGCGGCGGGCCGCTGTAGAGGATGCGGCCGCCCCAGGTGCCGGCGTCCGGGCCCACATCGACGATCCAGTCCGCGTGGCGCATCACGTCCAGGTCGTGCTCCACCACGAAGAGCGAATTGCCCGAGGCCTTGAGCCGGTCCAGCGCGGCCCGAAGCGCTTCGCCGTCTGCGGGATGCAGGCCGGCGGAGGGCTCGTCGAGCACGTACACCACGCCGAAGAGGTTGGATTGGATCTGCGTCGCCAGCCGCAGCCGCTGCAATTCGCCCGGCGACAGGGTGGGCGTGCTGCGGTCCAGCGAGAGATAGCCCAGGCCCAGCGCGACGAGGGCGCCGACGCGCTCTATGACGTCGTGGGCAATGCGCTGCGCGACGATGCGCTTCTCTTCCGACAGGTTGGGCGTGCGCCGCACGTCGGGCGCCGCGTCGTGGCTTGCGCCCCCCGTTGCCACGCGGCGCTGCGTCGCCTTGCGGGCCGCCTCGCGGCCAAGCGGCCGGCCCTCGGCGGCCGGCTCGATTCGTCCCTGCGCCGCCGGCCGGAGCACCTCGGCCAGTTCGGCCAGGGACATGTGGGAGAGCTCGCCGATGTCGAGGCCGGCAAAGAGAACGCCCAGCGCCTCGCGCTTGAGGCGCTTGCCTTCACAGGCCGGGCACACGGTGCCGGTCATGAAGCGCGATACCCGCCGCTTCATCGAGGCGCTCTGCGTCGTCGCGAAGGTGTGCAGCACGTAGCGCCGCGCGCCCATGAAGGTGCCCTGGTAGCTCGGCTCCATCTTGCTGCGCAGCGCCGCGCGGGTTTCCGCCGGCGTGAAGCCGGCATAGACCGGTGCGGTGGGCGTCTCCTCGGTGAACAGGATCCAGCGGCGGTCCTTTTTCGGCAGGTCGCGCCAGGGCGTGTCGACGTCGTAGCCCAGGCTCACCAGGATGTCGCGCAGGTTCTGCCCCTGCCAGGCCGGGGGCCAGGACGCGATGGCACGTTCGCGGATGCTGAGCGAGTCGTCCGGCACCATGCTCTTCTCGGTGACCTCGTAGACGCGGCCCAGTCCGTGGCAGGTGGGGCAGGCACCTTGGGGCGTGTTGGGCGAGAAGTCCTCCGCGAACAGCATCGGCTGCCGCGCCGGGTAGGAGCCGGCGCGCGAATACAGCATCCGCAGCAGGCTGGAGATGGTGGTCAGGCTGCCGACCGAGGAACGCGCGCTCGGCGTGCCACCCTGCTGCCGCAAGGCGACGGCGGGCGGCAGGCCGTCGATGCGGTCCACGTCCGGCACGCCGATCTGGTCGATGAGCCTGCGCGCATAGGGCGAGACCGACTCGAAGTAGCGCCGCTGCGCTTCGGCATAGAGGGTGCCGAATGCGAGCGAGGACTTGCCCGAGCCGGAAACGCCGCTGAACACCACCAGCGCGTCGCGCGGGATGTCGACGTTCACATCCTTGAGGTTGTGCTCACGGGCGCCGCGCACGAGGACGAAGCGCGCCCGGTCCGGCTCCTTGGCGCTGGCCATGGAAATCGCTTCAGGCGCTGGCCGGCCGACGCGTCGCGACGGCCCGAGGCGCCGGCGAAGCCACGGCTTCCGTCGGCAGGCCTTCCTCGTCGATTGAATGCACCTCCTTGCGCGGGCCGGCGTCCTTGGCGCGCTCCGCCAGCCGTGCGTAGAAGGCAGCGACCTGCCGGAGATCCTGTTCGTCCAGGTCCTCGATGCCGATCATTCGGTTGCTGGCAGTGCGGTTGGAAGCGAGCAGTTCGTTGAGCTTGAGGTGCATGGCGACGCTGTCCTTGTTCTGGCTCTGCTGGATCAGGAACACCATGAGGAAGGTGACAATCGTGGTGCCGGTGTTGATCACCAGCTGCCAGTCTTCCGAGTAGCCGAACATCGGCCCGGCAACGGCCCACAGCACGATCACGGCGAGGGCCGTGCAGAAAGCGGTGGGCGTGCCCGCCCATCGCGTCACCCGGCTCGCGAAGGAATCGAACACCGACAGCACGTGGGAGCGCTCCGCGTAGGCAGCGCTGGTGGTGTTGGGCATGGCTCCCAGTTCGCCCGCCTCTTCGATTCTGGTTGTCTCGGACATGCGTTCCTCCGGAAGACTGGACAAAGCTGGATGGTAAGAAGCGGCGCCGGCCGCTGGGGTGGGACACCGGATGGCGAGCATGTGGGACGCCGCTGCACGGTGAGGTGCTGGCGGCCCAATGCCTTGTCCGGCGCCGATGGCATGGATCGCCTTTGGCCTACAGCGTTCATGGCATGGCCGCCTGCGTGCTTTGCCGCGCGCTGCCCGAACAATGGCCCTCATGTCACAAGCGCCGTGGCCTCAATGTCTCTGGCTGGTACGCCACGGCCAGAGTGCGGGCAACGTTGCCCGCGACGCCGCCGAAGCGGGCGGCATGCCGGTGATCGAGCTGGCCTGGCGCGACATCGACGTCCCCCTGTCCGAACTGGGTGTGGCGCAGTCGGAAGCGTTGAGCGACTGGTTCAGGCAGATGGCCACCGAGGATCGCCCCGAGGTCGTTCTCTGCTCCCCCTATCTGCGGGCCCGCGAGACCGCCCGCTTGATCGCCGTCAAGGGCTCGGCCACCGGCGACCCCGTTGCCCTGCGCGTGGACGAGCGCCTTCGCGAGAAGGAGTTCGGCATCCTGGACCGGCTCACGAGGCTGGGCATCACCCGGAAGCACCCCGACCTGGCCGAGCAACGTGCGCACGTGGGCAAGTTCTATTTCAGGCCACCGGGCGGCGAAAGCTGGTGCGACGTCATCCTGCGCCTGCGCAGCCTGCTGGAGATGATCACACGCGAGTATCCCGACCGGCGCGTGCTGGTGGTCGCGCACCAGGTGGTCGTCAACTGCATGCGCTACCTGATCGAGCAGATGGACGAGCAGACGATCCTGGACATCGACCGCGAAGGCGACGTGCCCAACTGCGCGGTCACTCTCTATCGTGCGCCGCCGCGGGTCGATGACGAGAAATCCAGGCCCATGCAGCTGGAATTGGTGAACTTCCTGGCGCCGCTGCGCGAAAGCGCCACGCCGGTGACCAGCGCGCCCGACAAGCCGGCTGCCGCCAAGCCCTAGCCGCCATGGGCTCCCCCGTACGAGCGCTGACCCGATCGACCCTTCGGCGCTGGCCCTTGCCGGACCCCGGCAACGAAGCAGACAAGGAAACCCGTGGGCAGGTACTGGTGGTCGCCGGCAGCCCGGAGATACCCGGCGCCGCGATCCTGGCGGGCGAAGCGGCGCTGCGCGCGGGCGCCGGCAAGCTGATGATTGCGGCCCCGCGGGAAATCGCACAGGGACTCGCGCTGGCCGTGCCGGAGGCGCGCGTCATCGGGCTGCCCCAGGCACGCAATGGCGACCTGGATGCGGCCGGCGCGCAGAAGCTCCTGCAGCCGCTTGCAGCCGGCGTCCGGGCCCTCGTCGTGGGCCCGGGCATGCAGGACGAGGCACGCTGCGTCCGCCTGGTGAACTCGCTCCTGCCCGCCTTCAGGCACGCGCCCGTTCTCCTGGACGCCATGGCGATGTGTGCTGCGCGGGACAGCAGCGCTTTCTCGCAGCCGGTCATCCTCACGCCGCACGCAGGCGAGATGGCGAACCTGTGCGGCATGACGAAGGAAGAGGTCGCAGCCGACCCGCTGGCCGCCGTGCGAGGGGCGGCCGACGCCTTCAATGCCTGCGTCGCCCTCAAGGGGGCGCAGACTTATGTCTGCCTGCCGGGCCAGCCGGCCTGGCGATTCGATGGCGGCTCGCCGGGCCTCGCGACCTCGGGCTCGGGCGACGCGCTCGCGGGGCTGATCGGCGGGCTGGCGGCACGTGGGCTGTCCGTCGAAGGCGCATGCGCCTGGGGCGTGACGCTGCATGCGCGCGCGGGCCATGCACTGGCGCGCCGCATGGGGCCGCTGGGCTACTTGGCACGCGAACTCTCGCACGAGGTTCCGGCACAGCTCAGGATGCTTGGCGACGGCTCGCACTGAAAAACCGATGTCGAAGCTCCCCAATCTTGTCTGGCATCGAGCCTCGGAGATGGCTGACGGGCGGGGTTCGAAAGAAGTCCGATGCTTGTGGCCCAGCCAACCCTTTTTCATATGAGGACCAGCCACATGACCACACGTTCCACCCCCGATGCATGCACCCTGCTCGACGCCGACCACCGCGCGGTGAAGAAGCTCTTCAACGAATACGACGAGATGGCCGGCTCCAAGGCCAAGCGATCCATCGATGCAAGGCGCCAACTGGCCCAGCGCATCTGCGTGGAGCTGACCGTGCACACCCAGCTGGAAGAGGAAATCTTCTACCCCGCCGTCCGCGCCGCCATCAAGGAACAGGACCTGCTGGAGGAAGCGGAAGTGGAGCACGCCAGTGCCAAGGACCTGATCGAGCAGATCCAGTCGGCGCAAGAGGTCGACGAGAAGTTCGACGCCAAGGTGAAGGTGCTGGGCGAATACATCGACCACCATGTCAAGGAGGAGCGCAACGAGATGTTCCCCAAGGCGCGCGCTTCCAGGCTGGACCTGGTCGCCATGCGCGATGAACTGCAGGCGCGAAAGGAAGAGTTGATGGCTGAGATGGAAGGCGTTGCCGCCTAGTCCGATTCGACCGGGGCATCGCCGGGCACCGCGGCCCCGGCATGCCCCGCCCTCGCGACTCAAGGCGCGCGCGGATCCACGCCTGTCCCTGCGTCCGGCGTGCTCAATCGCTGGCAGTAGTCGAAGAACTGGTCCAGCTCGTAGGACTTGTCGAAGATCGCGTCGGCGCCGGCGCGCCGGCACAGGATCCGCGTCTCGTCCGTCGCGTAGTTGGTCAGCACGGCCACCTTCTGACGCGCCAGGCGGCCGAAGGTCCAGTTCACCACGCCCAGGCCCGTCCCCTCCTTGAGGAACAGGTCGACAACCGCCAGGTCCCAGCCGCCCTTGTGGCCGGCCAGCCACCCCACCGCCTCGCCTTCCGACTCGGCGATGGCCAGCACCTGTGCGCCCGCCAGGTCCTGCAGTGCCGGAATGAGGTGGGCTCGGATGAGAGGGTTATCTTCGACGAGGAACACGGTCAGCGAACCCATGAACAATTCCTGTTCTTAGTTGCAGCCAATCTAGCCGCATCGGCTCGCGATGCGAGTGAGCGCCAACGCGATGCGCGGGTAGGATGGATTCCTCCCTGGTGCAAAAGAAGAGGTCCGAATGTCGAACGCCCAGACCCGGGCCAAGCTGAACTGGGAAGTCGCCTGCGAACGCCTGCGCTTCACCCTCGAAAGGCCCGATGGCGCCGACGCGCAGGCGGCGGAGCTTCCGGCGGCGTTCGAGTTGGTGCGAACGGCACTGGAGGAACTGCAGCAGGCTTTCGGGCCGGATGCTGCACGCCGCGACGGCAAGCCCGGCGCTTCCTGAGCTTCCCTTCTACTCCCACGGACGACGTGCGCCCTCAGCGGCCGACCAGGATCGCTTCGAGCTTGTACACGTCGACCGGCTTGGAGAAGTAGTGGTCGACCAGGCGGAAGGTCGACTTGACCGCTGCGCTGCCCTCCGGCACACCGGTGATCGCGATCAGGACGACGTCATCGCCGAAACGGGCGCGCAGCAGGCGCGTGAGCTCCAGTCCATCCATGCCGTCCATGGCAACGTCCAGCAGGACGCAGTCGGGCTTGGACCTGCCCGCCATTTCCAGCAGATCGCCGGCGTCGTAGAACGGCCGGGCACGATGGCCCATGTGGGCCAGCAGTTCGGCGAGCGAATCGGCCGCGTCGCGGTTGTCGTCCACGACATAGATATCCAGGCTGTCCACGGGTCTCCTTGCCTTGTCAGTGGGGTCACTGAACATTCTGGGCAAAGTGCGTTCGCGCCGAAATGTCTTTTGACATGAACGGGCGCCGTGCCTACCCGCGACCACGCATTCAATGCGCGGCGGCGGTCGCAGGCCGGCCGTTGATGCAGGCCAGCAGTTGGGTCGTATCCGCAGGCTTGACGAAATGCCGGTCGAAGCCGGCCTCCAGTGCCCGCAACCTGTCGGCCTGCTGCCCGTAGCCGGTGAGCGCAATCAGGAGCACGGACTCGCCCTCGGGCATCTGCCGCATGCGCCGCGCCACCGCATAGCCGTCGAGCCGCGGCAGGCCGATATCCAGGATCACCACCGCCGGCCGGAATGCGACCAGGTCGTCCAGGGCCTGCTCCCCGTCCTGCGAGATCCGCACCGTGTGGCCCTCGATCTCCAGGATGGCGCTGAGTGCCTCGGCGGCGTCCAGGTTGTCGTCCACCACCAGGATCGAAGCCGCAGGTGCCTGGCCCGCGTGCTCGATCTGCGGCGCCGAGGGCACGGCCGCCGCTTCGCCCGAGGTCGCCCGGGGCAGCCGCACCGAGAAGCTCGAGCCCCTGTCGCGCCCCTCGCTGAACACGTCGATGTGGCCGCCATGCAGTTCGGTCAGAAGCCGCGCCAGGGTCAGGCCGACGCCTAGGCCCCCCTGGGAGCGGTCCAGGCCCCGCTGGCCTTGCGCGAACATGTCGAAGACGCGCGGCAACAGCTCCGCGTCGATGCCGATGCCGTGGTCGACCACCAGCACCAGCACCCCCGCGCCGTCCGGCACCACGCTCAGCTCGATGGGGGAGCGCTCCGGGCTGTACTTGGAAGCGTTGTGAAGAAGGTTGGCGAAGACCTGCGTCAGCCGGGCGGAATCGCCATCCACCCACACCGGCTCGCCAGGCTTGCGCACCGTCAGCACCTGGTGGCGGCCGTCCAGGGAGCCGCGCACCGTCTCCACGCTTTGCGACAGCACGCGGTCCAGGTCCACGCGCTCCTGCTTGAGCACGATCTTGCCGCGGCTGATGCGCGTCACGTCCAGCAGCTCCTCGATCAGGCGCATGAGGTGCTGAAGCTGGCGGTCGGCCACGCCCAGGCCCCAGTCCACCTTGGCATGCTGCGGCGAATGGCGCCGGATGACTTCCACCGCGAGCTTGATGGAAGACAGCGGGTTGCGCAGCTCGTGGGACATCATCGCGAGGAACTCGTCCTTGCGGCGGTTCGCTTCCTGGAGCTCTTCCTGCGCCGCCACGCGCTCGCGCACCTCCCGCTGCAGCACGCCGTAGAGGCGCACGTTCTCGAAAGCCGTCGTGGCCCGGGCGATCACCTCGTCGAGCAGCAAGGTGGCGGGCGTCTGCCAGTGCCTGGCGTCCGGCGCCGCGACGAGGATTGCGCCCAGCACCCGCTCGCCCACCAGCAGCGGCACGGCCAGCATCGAAAGCGCCAGCGAGGCGGTGGCCCCGCCGCTGGCTGGGTCGTGCACTTGTGCCTGCTCGTGGAAGATGCGCTGGCGCGACAAGGTGGCCCGCTTGAGCGTCAGGCGCACGCCCGGATCGAGCCTGTCCTCGGGCACCCAGCTCGTGCTCGTGCCCGCGTGCTCCGCGGCCTGCGCGACGCAGGCGGCCAGCGGGCCGAAATCGGGGTCGCTCAACTGGACCACCGTCATCGGAGCGATCTCGGGCACCAGGAACTCGGCGCACTGGCGCAGCGCGACCTCGGCCTCCAGCGACCCGCTCAGTTCGCGGCTGGCCCTCGCGAGGAAGGCCGAGCGCCGGTCGCTCTCCTCGGCCACGCGGCGACCCGCCTCGGCCGCCAGCACCTGCGCACGGCCGTCGGCCTGCTGGCGTATCTGCCGCGACATCAGGTAGAGCGAAACGAAGACGCCCACCTTGCTGCGCAGGATCTCGGGGTCGACCGGCGACAGGATGTAGTCCACAGCGCCCAGCGAATAGCCCTTGGCCGTCTGCACCTCGTCGGCGTAGGCGGTGATGAAGATGATGGGCGTCATCATCGAGCGCGGGTGCTTGCGTATCAGCGCGGCGGTCTCGAAGCCGTCGATGTCGGGCATGTTCACGTCCAGCAGGATGACCGCGAAGTCCCGCTTGAGAATCTCGCGCAGCGCGGCCGCGCCCGAGCGCACCTTCACCAGGTTCTGCCCAAGCTCCTCCAGCACGGTCTGGAAGACCAGCAGCTTCTCCGGCAGGTCGTCCACGATGAGGATGTCGGCCTTGTTCTCGCCGGGCTCGCCGTGCGGCAGGTCGTCGGCCGCGCCGGGCCAGGGCGCTATCTGCACAGCCACCCCCGCAGCACGGCCAGCAGCTGGGCGGTCTCCACCGGCTTGGCCAGGTAGTCCCAGGCACCGGCCTCGATGCACTTCTCGCGGTCGCCCTTCATGGCCTTGGCCGTCACGGCGACCAGCGGCAGGTGCTTGCCGCCGGGGAGCTTGCGCAGCTCGCGCATGGTCTGCATGCCGTCCATCTCCGGCATCATGATGTCCATCAGCACGACGTCGATGTCCGGCTCGGTCTGCACCAGCCGGATGGCGTCCTGCCCGTTCTCGGCCGAGGACACACGCATGCCCTGTGCCTCCAGCACGGTGGCCAGCGCGAAGATGTTGCGCACGTCGTCGTCCACGATCAGCGCCTTCTTGCCGGCCAGCAGCCCTGGCGCCTCGTGGATGGCCTCGACGGTGGCGCGCTCCCTCGCGGTCATGGCGGGCAGCGGCCGGTGCAGGAAGAAGGCGCTGGCGTCGACCAGGTGCTCGAGGGTGTCGACCTGGCGCACCACCAGCCCGCTGTCCATCGCCGCGGTCCATTGCGGATCGGGCAACTGCCCCGCCTCGCGATAGAGCACCACGGCCAGCGGCGCCGTCATTGCGCCGCCCGGGCGCTCAGGCAGGTCGGCGCGGCCCAGGCCCTTCCATCCGTCCTGTGTCACCAGCAGGTCCGCGCTTGCCTGGGCCAGCGCCTCGCGCAGCAGGGCGGGCGTGTCCACGACCTGGAGCTGCAAGCCACTGCCCTGCAGCGTGGCCAGGTAGGCCTCGCGGGCCGGCGAAGGGTGCATGGCGACGAGCACCTTGTGCGCGCCATCCTGCACGTAGTCGTGCAGTTCGCGGAGCACCGCCTCGACCGGGTCGAGGGATTGCAGGGGCTTGGCCAGGAAGCCCATGGCGCCCGACTGCAGTGCCCGGTCGCGCGAGTCGTCGGTGGACACCACGCAGACCGGAATGTGCCGCGTGGTCAGGTCGGCCTTCAGGCGGTCCAGGATGCGGAAGCCCGGCATGTCCGGCAGGTGGATGTCCAGCGTGACGGCCGCCGGGCGGTAGTCCTGGATCAGGCTGAGCGCGTCGGCGGCGGTGGGGCTCACCAGGCCCTTGAAGCCGCACTGGCGCGCCACCTGCAGCAGCATCTTCGCGAAGGCCAGGTCGTTCTCGACGATGAGCAGCGACAGGTCGCCGGGAAGCAGCCGGTCCCGGTCGTCCTCGGCGACGTTGGCCGGCGCGCTGCCGTCCTCTTCCGCCTCGACGGCTTCGGCCTTCTGGAGCGCCCGGCGCTCGGGCAACGAGGCCGCCAGCGCCCTGGGCGAACGGCTCCCGGCCGCGCGGCTGGCCGGCGAATCCTCGTCGCTCGCGGGCCGGGCCGCACGCAGGTTGCGCATGGGACTGAAGTGCGACGGCAGGTACAGCGTGAAGGTGCTGCCCTTGGCCGGCGCGCTCACCAGCCGGATCTCGCCGCCCAGCAGCCGGGCCAGCTCGCGGCTGATCGCCAGGCCCAGGCCCGTGCCGCCGTACTTGCGGGAGGTGGAGCCGTCGGCCTGCTGGAAGGCCTCGAACACGATCTGCTGCTTGTCCGCGGAGATGCCGATGCCGGTGTCGGACACCGCGAAGGCCACCACGCTGCTGGCGCGGTTGAGTTCCTCGTTGTCTTCCGACCAGCCCTCCTGCACCACCGACAGCGAGAGCGACACCGCCCCCTGGTGCGTGAACTTGAAGGCGTTGGACAGCAGGTTCTTGATGATCTGCTGCAGCCGCTTGGCGTCGGTGACCAGGCTCTCGGGCAAGGGTTGCTGCGCCACGATCTCGAAGCCCACGTGCTTGGCCTCGGCCACGTGGCGGAAGCTCCGGTCGACCGAGCGCTGCAGGTCGTCCAGCCGCAGTTCGCTGACCTCCACCGCCACCGTGCCCGACTCGATCTTGGACAGGTCCAGGATGTCGTTGATCAGCATCAGCAGGTCGTTGCCCGACAGGTGGATGGTCTTGGCGAACTCCACCTGCCTGGCGCTGAGGTTGCCTTCGCTGTTCTTGTAGAGCTGGTCCGACAGGATCAGCAGGCTGTTGAGCGGCGTGCGCAGCTCGTGCGACATGTTGGCCAGGAACTCGGACTTGTACTTGGAGGTCAGCGCCAGCTGCTCGGCCTTTTCCTCCAGGGCCTGGCGTGCCTGCTCCACTTCCTGGTTCTTGCGCTCCACCTCCTGGTTCTGGTGCACCAGCAGGCGGGCCTTCTCCTGCAGCTCCTCGTTGGTCTGCTGCAGCTCCTGCTGGCGGTTCTGCAGTTCCTCGGCCAGCGACTGCGACTGCGTCAGCAGGTGCTCGGTGCGCATGTTGGCCGAGATGGTGTTGATCACGATGCCGATGGATTCGGTCAGCTGGTCGAGGAAGGCCTGGTGCGAGGGGTTGAAGCGCTCCAGCGAGGCCAGCTCCATCACGCCGCGCACCTCGCCCTCGAACACGATGGGCAGCACGATGATGTCCATGGCGGCGCTCTCGCTCAGGCCCGTGGCCACGCGGAAGGCGCTGTTGGGCACGTTGGTCAGCAGCACCTTGGTCTTGTCCACCGCGCACTGGCCGATGAGCCCCTGCCCCAGCTCCAGTTCCTTGCCCAGCGCGGTCTGGCCGCTGGAGGCATAGCTGGCCACCAGCTTGAGCCGCGCGGCCTGGCCGGCGCCGGTCTCCAGCACGTAGAACTCCGCCTGCTGCGCACCCACCACCGGTGCCAGCTCGGACAGGATCAGCTGGCCCACGGTCAGCAGGTCCTTCTGCCCCTGCAGCATGCGGCTGAACTTGGCGAGGTTGGTCTTGAGCCAGTCCTGCTCGGTGTTCTTCAGCGTGGTGTCCTTGAGGTTGCGGATCATCTCGTTGATGGTGTCCTTCAGCGCCGCCACCTCGCCCTGCGCCTCCACGGTGATGGAGCGCGTCAGGTCGCCCTGCGTCACGGCGGTGGCCACCTCAGCGATGGCCCGCACCTGCGTCGTGAGGTTGGCCGCCAGCTGGTTCACGTTCTCGGTCAGGCCCTTCCACGTGCCTGCCGCGCCCGGCACCTTGGCCTGGCCGCCCAGCTTGCCCTCGATGCCCACTTCGCGCGCCACGGTGGTCACCTGGTCGGCGAAGGTGGCCAGCGTGTCGGTCATGCTGTTGATGGTCTCGGCCAGCGCGGCGATCTCGCCCTTGGCCTCCACCGTGAGCTTCTGTTCCAGGTCGCCGTTGGCCACCGCGGTCACCACCTTGGCGATGCCGCGCACCTGGCCCGTCAGGTTGCCCGCCATGAAGTTCACGTTCTCGGTCAGGTCCTTCCAGGTGCCCGACACATCGCGCACCTGCGCCTGCCCGCCCAGCCGGCCTTCGGTGCCAACCTCGCGCGCCACGCGGGTCACTTCGGCGGCGAAGGACGAGAGCTGGTCCACCATGGTGTTGATGGTGGCCTTGAGCTCCAGGATCTCGCCCTTCACGTCCACCGTGATCTTCTTCGAGAGGTCGCCGGCCGCCACCGCCTTGGTCACGTCCGCGATGTTGCGCACCTGGGACGTGAGGTTCGAGGCCATCAGGTTCACCGAGTCGGTGAGGTCCTTCCACGTACCGGCCACGCCCTGCACTTCGGCCTGCCCACCCAGGATGCCCTCGGTGCCCACTTCCAGCGCCACGCGCGTCACCTCGGCCGCGAAGGAACGCAGCTGGTCCACCATGGTGTTGACCGTGTTCTTCAGCTCGGAGATCTCGCCCTTCACGTCCACCGTGATCTTCTTGGACAGGTCGCCCGCCGCCACGGCCGTGGTCACCTCGGCGATGTTGCGCACCTGCGAGGTCAGGTTGCCGGCCATGAAGTTGACCGACTCGGTCAGGTCGCGCCAGGTGCCCGACACGCCGGCCACCTCGGCCTGCCCGCCCAGCCGCCCTTCGGTGCCCACTTCGCGCGCCACCCGCGTCACTTCCGCGGCGAAGGAGGAGAGCTGGTCCACCATGGTGTTGACCGTGGCCTTGAGCTCGAGGATCTCGCCCTTCACGTCCACCGTGATCTTCTTCGAGAGGTCGCCGGCGGCCACCGCCTTGGTCACGTCGGCGATGTTGCGCACCTGCGAGGTGAGGTTGAAGGCCATGGAGTTGACCGAGTCCGTCAGGTCCTTCCACGTACCGGCCACGCCCTGCACGTCCGCCTGGCCGCCCAGCTTGCCTTCGCTGCCCACCTCGCGCGCCACGCGCGTCACCTCGGCGGCGAAGGAGCGCAGCTGGTCCACCATGGTGTTGACCGTGTTCTTCAGCTCCAGGATCTCGCCCTTCACGTCCACCGTGATCTTCTTGGACAGGTCGCCCGCCGCGACGGCCGTGGTCACCTCGGCGATGTTGCGCACCTGGGAGGTCAGGTTGCCCGCCATGAAGTTCACCGACTCGGTCAGGTCCTTCCAGGTTCCGGCCACGCCCTGCACGTCGGCCTGGCCGCCCAGCTTGCCTTCGGTGCCCACCTCGCGCGCCACGCGCGTCACCTCGGCCGCGAAGGAACGCAGCTGGTCCACCATGGTGTTGACCGTGTTCTTCAGCTCCAGGATCTCGCCCTTCACGTCCACCGTGATCTTCTTGGACAGGTCGCCCGCCGCCACCGCCTTGGTCACGTCCGCGATGTTTCGCACCTGCGAGGTGAGATTGCCGGCCATGGAGTTGACCGAGTCGGTCAGGTCCTTCCACGTGCCGGAGACGCCCTCCACGCGGGCCTGTCCGCCCAGCGCCCCTTCGGTGCCCACCTCGCGTGCCACGCGGGTCACTTCGGATGCGAAGGAACGCAACTGGTCCACCATGGTGTTGATGGTGTTCTTGAGCGTGAGGAACTCGCCCTTCACGTCCACGTCGATCTTCTTGGACAGGTCGCCCTTGGCCACGGCGGTGGTCACGTCGGCGATGTTGCGCACCTGGTCGGTAAGGTTGCCGGCCATGGAGTTCACCGAGTCGGTGAGGTCCTTCCAGGTGCCGGCCACGCCCTTCACCTTGGCCTGGCCGCCCAGCTTGCCCTCGGTGCCCACCTCGCGCGCGACCCGCGTCACCTCGGCGGAGAAGTCGCTGAGCTGCTCGACCATCTTGTTGATGGTGCGGGCCGTGCGCAGGAACTCGCCTTCGAGCTCGCGCCCTTCCAGCTCCAGCGCCATGCTCTTGGACAGGTCGCCCTGCGCCACCGCGCCGATCACGCGCGCCACCTCGGTGGTGGGATGCACCAGGTCATCGATGAGCGCGTTGACGCATTCCACCGAGTCGCGCCAGAAGCCCCGCGTGTCGGCCAGCGAGGCGCGCTGGCGCAGCTTGCCTTCCTTGCCGACCACGCGGCTCAGGCGCACCAGCTCGTCGGTGAGCGCGGCGTTCTGGTCGACGACGTCGTTGAAGACCTCGGCGACCTTGCCGACGATGCCCATCCAGTGGGCCGGCAGTCGGGCGGCGGCATCGCCGCGGCGCAGTTTGGTGAGTGCTTCCAGCAGCACTTCGAGCTGCTCGGGCGATGCACTGGTGGCGAGTGATTCCGATGCGTTCATTTGAGAGGTCCATCCTGAAACGGGACTCGCAGGGATCGGCCGCAGGTGCGTCCGCCATGCCAGCGCGTGCTCACGCTGGAGGGCGGGGAGCCGGTCGACTATTGCGCAAGTAAAGAAGGCGCGCAATGGCACTCACACTGCCCCTTCACCTGCGTGCGGGCGGCGCGTGCAAGCAGGTCGCGCACCTTTCATACGTACGGTGTAGGAGTTGTCCGACGGCGCGCTTTCGCCGTTCGAGCGATACCAAAGACCTCCCAAACTCGACCTTGAAGCAGAGCAGATGAACGCGCGCATTTCGGAGCCAGCGGCCAACCGTGGCTTGCGGGTCCTGGTGGTGGAGGACGAACCGGATGCCCTCGCGGCGACCCTTTCGCTGCTCGAAGCCCTGGGCCACAGCGGCGGCGGCCTGAGCAACGCGGAGCTTGCCCTGGACCGTTTCATGGACGGCGCCTTCGACGTGATCATCACGGACGTGGGCCTGCCCGGCCTCTCGGGCCGCGATCTCGCCGAGATCCTGGGCGGCGTGGCCGACGTGCCGATCATCTTCGCGACCGGGCAGCCGGCACCGTCCATCCTGCCGCCACGGCGCGTCTGGCTTCGCAAGCCCTTCACGCTGGAACAGATGTCCGACGCCCTGGCCAGGGCCGTTGCGACGAACCTGCCGGCGCCGGCGCCTTCGTCGCAGCCATCGCTGGGGCCCGAGTCGCCCGGCTATGGCTCGCTGCGCGCCGCCTGAGCCTGCGGCTGCCCCCTGCGCGACGCTGTGCGGCGACCTGCTGTAGGACAGACCCTACGGCGCTGTCATCCCGCGCGCCGACTTGGTGCCAACGCGCCGGGCTCGCTGCGTGCGACGATGCGGCCCTCCTAGAATCGCGCCCGGCCAATGGTGGCCCTGACATGCGAAGAAACAAGGATGGAGCCGCGGATGAACACACAAAGCCAGACAATCGTCGACGCCCTGAGCAGCAGCAGCGAAGAACAGATGGTCGAGCAGTGGCACAGCGCCCTTCCCGCTCGCATGCAGGGAAACAGCCAGTCCAGCCGGGCCGAGGCGCGCGACATCGTGCAGGCCCTGCTCGAAGGACTGGGTGCCGGCGGCTCGCTGGAGAAGCTCGAAGGCGCCGCCTGGTCGCGCCTGCGCCAGAGCCTCGAATCCTTGTCGCGCTCGCGCGCTGCCAAGGGGGAGACGGCGGGCGACACTAGCATCTTCTCGCTGGCGCTGAAGAAGCCGCTGTTCAGCGCCTTGCAGCAAGCTTTTTCCAGCGATCCGGCCGGCCTGGCAGCAGCGCTGTGGAGCGTCACCTCGCTGGTCGATGCCGTGGCGCAGTACACGGTGACCACCTTCCAGCATTCGCGCGAGGAAATCATCCGGCGCCAGCAGGAGGAACTGCTGGAACTGTCCACGCCGGTGGTCAAGCTGTGGGAAGGCGTGCTGGCGGTGCCCATGATCGGCGTGCTCGACAGCAGCCGCACCCAGCTGGTCATGGAGACGCTGCTGCAGAGCATCGTCGAGACCGGATCTGAAATCGCCATCATCGACATCACCGGCGTGCCCACCGTGGACACGCTGGTGGCCCAGCACCTGCTCAAGACCGTGACCGCCATCCGCCTCATGGGCGCGGACTGCATCATCAGCGGCATCCGTCCGCAGATCGCGCAGACCATCGTCCACCTGGGCATCGACCTGCAGGGCATCTCGACCAAGGCGAGCCTGGCGGACGCGCTCCTGCTGGCCCTCACCCGCTCGGGCTGGCGCGTCAGCCGCCAGGCCGCCTGACCGCCATGGATCGCATCCCGATCCTGCGGATGGGCCAGACCCTGCTGGTCACCATCCAGGTCGACATGCAGGACCAGACCGCCATGGGCCTGCAGGAAGACCTCGCCGAGAAGATCGCGGCGACCGGCGCCAGCGGCGTGATGATCGACATCTCCGCCCTGGAAATCGTGGACTCCTTCGTGGGCCGCATGCTCAGCAGCATTTCCGGCATCGCGAACATTCTCTCGGCGACCACCGTGGTCGTCGGCATGCAGCCGGCCGTGGCCATCACGCTGGTGGAACTGGGCTTGTCGCTTTCGGGGGTTCGAACCGCCCTGGATGTCGAGCGCGGCATGCGTCTGCTCGACCAGGTCCGGCAGGAGAACCTCCGTGGCGGCTGAACTGGCCGGAAAATTGCCGCTGCGCTCCGAGCACGACATCGTGATGGCCCGCCAGCAGGTGCGCGCGATGTGCCAGTCGCTGAAGTTCTCGCTGGTGGACCAGACCAAGATGGTCACCGCCGCGAGCGAGCTGGCGCGCAACACGCTGATCCACGGCGGCGGCGGCGACATGCGATGGAACGTGCTGGAAGACGGCGCCAGGCGTGGCCTGCAGCTGCATTTCGAGGACGAGGGCCCCGGCATCGCCAACATGCAGCTGGCCATGTCCGACGGCTGGACCAGCGGCACCGGCATGGGCCTGGGATTGCCGGGCAGCAAGCGCCTGGTCAACGACTTCGACATCGAATCCGCACCCGGCAAAGGCACGCGGGTGAGCATCACCAAGTGGAAATAATTCAAGGCTGGGTCCATCGCGCCTTCCCCTGCGACGAAGCGAGCCGGGTCGGCGAGGCGCGCCGCCACTGCGCCCAGCTGACGCACGAACTGGGCTGGGACGAAGTGCAGGCCGGGCGGCTGGCCATCGTCGTGAACGAACTGGGTGCCAACCTGCTGCGCCACGCGCAGGGCGGGCGGCTGCTGATCGCGGCGCGCACGCACGACGCGATGGTCGAGGTGATCAGCATCGACGACGGGCCCGGCATCGCCGACCTGCATCAGTCGCTGCAGGACGGCTACTCGACCGGCGGCACGCCCGGCACCGGCCTGGGCGCCGTGCGGCGCCTGGCCAACGAATTCGACATCCACTCCACCCGGCCCGGGGGCACGGTGTGCGTGGCCCGCGTGGGCCGGGAAGCGCCGCACCCCGGCGCGGCGCGCCAGGCCGGCGCGGCCCCGCTGGTCGGGGCCGTGTGCCTTCCGGTGCAGGGGGAGACGGCCTGCGGCGACGGCTGGGCGGCCGCATTCGATGGGCAGGCGCTCAGGCTGGTGGTGGCCGACGGCCTCGGCCACGGGCCGGACGCGGCCAAGGCGGCGCAGGTCGCCCTGGACGTGTTCAGCGCGGCGCCCTTCGAATCGCTTCCGCCGCTGCTGCAGCAGATGCATGCGCAGATGCGTACCACGCGCGGCGCCGCCGTCTGCCTGGCGCACCTGGACCCGACGCAAGGCCAGGTGCAGTATTCGGGCGCGGGCAACATCAGCGGGCGGGTCATCTCGGGCGTTTCGGACAAGGCCCTGGCGACCCAGCACGGCACGGCGGGCATCCAGATCCGCCGGCCAGACGCGCTCGGCACTCCCTGGGTGGAGCACGGGTTGGTGATCCTGCACAGCGACGGACTGAACACCCGCTGGGACGGCGCCGGGCTGATGCCGCTGATGCAGCGCGACCCGACACTGGTGGCCGCCCTTCTTTTGCGCAACCATAGCCGCATGCGCGACGATGCCACGGTGGTGGTGGTCCGCCGGAGAGACACGTGAACACGACCCAGGACAGCGGCACCCCCCCGCCCGGCCAAGACAGCCCGCAGGCGCTTCAGGCAGCCCTGGATGCATCGCGGCGCGAGCTGGACGACCTGCGCGCCGAGCTGGAGGAAACCAACCGCGGCGTGGTGGCGCTGTACGCGGAGCTGGACGCCCAGGCCGAGCAGCTGCGCAAGGCCACCGAGCTCAAGAGCCGCTTCCTGGCCTACATGAGCCACGAGTTCCGCGCCCCGGTCAATGCCATCCGCAGCATCGCGCGCCTGCTGGCCGACCGCGTCGACGGCCCGCTCACGCAGGAGCAGGACCGCCAGGTGCAGTTCATCCAGAACACGGCCACCGAGTTCGCCGAAATGGTGGACGACCTGCTGGACCTGGCCAAGATCGAGGCCGGACGGGTCGACATCTCGCCGGCCTGGTTCGAGATGGTGGACCTGTTCTCTGCACTGCGCGGCATGTTCCGCCCGGTGCTCACCAACCCCGACCTCACGCTGGTGTTCGAGGAGCCGGCCGGCCTGCCGCGCCTGTTCACGGACAACCGCAAGCTCTCGCAGATCCTGCGCAACTTCATCTCCAACGCGCTGAAGTTCACCACGCATGGCGAGGTGCGCGTCTCGGCCGGCGCCACGGCCGGCGGGCGCGTGCGCTTCATGGTGGCCGACACCGGCATCGGCATCGCCCCCGAATACCACCGCGCGGTGTTCGACGACTTCTCGCAGGTCGATTCGCCCGTTCAGAAGCGCCTGCGCGGCACCGGCCTGGGGCTTTCGCTCAGCCGCCAGCTCGCGGCGCTGCTGGGCGGAGAAGTGGGCATCGAGAGCGAGCTCGGGAAGGGTTCGCGCTTCTGGGTGGAGATCCCGGTGCAGCTGCCTGCCGCCGACGCGGCCGCCGGCACGGAGTAGCGCATGTCGGTCGCCAGCGTGATCAACACGACGATCGATCGATCGCGCCACACCGTGCTCGTGGTGGACGACAACCCGGCCACCCGCTATTCGACCTCGCGCGTCATCCGCGCCGCGGGCTTCCAGACCGTCGAAGCCGCGACGGGCGAGGAGGCCCTGCAGCTCACGGCCGCAGAGCGCGTGTCCGCCATCGTGCTGGACGTGCACCTGCCCGACATCGACGGCTTCGAGGTCTGCCGCCGCTTGCGCGCGGACCCGGCCACCGAGCGGCTGCCGGTCATCCACCTCTCGGCCGCCCACGTGCAGGACGCGGACAAGGTCACCGGCCTGGACGCCGGCGCCGACGCCTACCTGGTGCACCCGGCCGAGCCGGCGATGCTGGTCGCGACGCTGCAGGCCCTGATCCGCGCCCGCATGGCCGAGGACCAGGTCCGCCGCAGCGAGGTGCGCTTTCGAGCGATCTACGACCGCGCGCCCAGCGGCATGGCGCTGATCGATTCGCAGGGCCGCTTCGCCGACGTCAATCCGGCCCTGGCACGCATGCTCGGCAAGACGCCGTGGGAGCTGATCGGACGCGACGTGGCCGACTTCGCCCCGGTGGAATGGAAGGCCTTCGTCGCCAAGAAGATGCTGGCCGTGCAGGACGACGAACCCTCCTGGGAGGCGGCCTTTGCGCTGATGAGCGGTGACGGCGAGCTGCGCCACCTTGAATGGAGCATGTCCAGCCACGTCGAGCCCAGCCTGCGCCTGGGCGTGGCGGTGGACGTGTCCGAGCGGCGCGAGCTGGAGCTGCGGCGCCAGGAAGTGCTGGAGCGCGAGCAGGCCGCGCGCGTCACGGCCGAGCGCCACAGCCGCACCAAGGACGATTTCGTCGCCGTGCTCTCGCACGAGCTGCGCACGCCCCTGAACGCCATTGCCGGATGGGTCCACCTGCTGCAGAAGCACGGCGCCAAGCCCGAGCACGTGGGCAAGGCGATGGCCGCCATCGAGCGCAGCGTCAAGGCCCAGACGCAGATCATCAGCGACATCCTCGACGTGTCGCGGGTGAACGCGGGCAAGCTGCGGCTGTACCCGGAGTGGGTCGATGCGCGCAGCCTGGTCGACTCCGCGCTGGAGGCACTGCACGAGCCCGTCCGCGCCAAGGGCGTGCAGTTGCGGGTGCACAGCGACGACGCGTCGATGGCGCGGCCGGCCTGGCTCGACCCGACGCGCTTCCAGCAGATCGTCTGGAACCTGGTGACCAACGCCGTGAAGTTCTCGCAGCCGAACGGCCCGGTGGACGTGACCCTGTCGCGCGAGGGCGCGCAGCTGCGCCTGACGGTGCGCGATGCCGGCAAGGGCATCCCGCAGGAGTTCATGGAGCACCTGTTCTCCCGCTTCACGCAAAGCGACGCGCCGGGCAACCGCCAGCACGGCGGGCTGGGGCTGGGCCTGTCCATCGTGCGGCACCTGACCGAGCTGCACGGCGGGCAGGTGAGCGCGTCAAGCGCGGGCGAGAACCAGGGCGCGACCTTCGAGGTGGTGCTGCCGGTCGAAGGTTCGGACGCACCCGTGCTGGTGGTCGACCGCACGGTCGAATCGCAGGACCAGTCGCCGCTGGCCGGTTGCTCCGTGCTCGTGGTGGAAGACAACCCCGATGCGGCGGAGCTGGCGCAGGTCGTTCTCCAGGATGCCGGCGCCCAGGTGCGCGTGGCCACCGACTACGCATCGGCGCTGGCGGCGCTGTCGCAGGCCTGGCCGCAGGCGCT
This sequence comes from Variovorax sp. OV329, assembly GCF_900114785.1. GTDB lineage: Bacteria > Pseudomonadota > Gammaproteobacteria > Burkholderiales > Burkholderiaceae_C > Variovorax. The sequence goes on along the minus strand of NZ_FOUG01000006.1, from coordinate 338,538 downwards.
CGTGAGCGACATCGGCCTTCCGGGGCAGGACGGCTACGACCTGGTGCGGGAAGTGCGGCGGCTGGGCCAGGCGGAAGGCCGGCCGCGCCTGCTGGCCGTGGCGCTCACCGCCTTCTCGCGGGACCAGGACCGGGCGCGCGCGCTCGAGGCCGGCTTCGACGCGCACATCGCCAAGCCGCTACAGGCGCACCAGCTGATCCACGTGCTGGTGAACCGCCCCGCCGGCTGACGCTCAACCGCTGGAAGCTTTCACCCGGCGCAGGACCGGGTAGCGCCTCGCCTCAGTTCGCGACGATCTGCTTGTCGCGGATCACCTTGCCCCACTTGTCGTAGTCGGCCTGGATGCGCTTGCCCATCTGGGCCGGATCGCCATAGGCGGACACGGCGCCGGCCTTCACCAGCTTGTCCTGCACTTCCTTGTCGGCCAGGATCGCCTTGACCTCGGCGCTCACGCGGTCCACCACCGGCCTGGGCGTGCCGGCGGGCGCGAGCAGGCCACCCCAGGACACGGCGTCGAAGCCCTTGAAGCCCTGCTCGGCAATCGTCTTCACGTCCGGCAGCTGCGCGATGCGCTGGGGCGAGCCCACTGCGATCGCGCGCAGCTTGCCGGCCTGGATGTGCGGCAGCGCAGCCACCAGGTCGGCATACATCACCGGCACCTGCCCGCCCAGCAGGTCGGTCACGGCGGGCGTGCCGCCCTTGTAGGCGATGTGCTGCATGTCGAAGCCGCCCAGGCTCTTGAGCATTTCCATCGTCAGGTGGCCGAAGCTGCCCGCGCCCGAGCTGGTGTAGTTGAGCTTGCCACCCTCGGCCTTGGCCTTGGCGATCAGCTCAGGCAGCGTCTTCACGTCGGGCAGCACGGTGGGGTTGACCACCACCACGATGGGCAGGTCGTAGACGCTGGCCACCGGCGCGAAGTCCTTGGCGATGTCGTAGCCGGCGCTCTTGTACAGGTGCGGCGCCAGCATCGTGGGCGTGGCCAGCATCATCAGCGTGTAGCCGTCGGCCGGGCTCTTGGCCACGAACTGCGCGGCAATGGTGCCGGAGGCACCGGCGCGGTTCTCCACCACCACCGGCTGCTTCAGGCGTTCGGCCAGCTGCTGCCCGACCACGCGCGACGCGGTGTCGGTGGGGCCACCCGGCGGGAAGGGCACGATGAGGCGGATGGGCTTGGCAGGCCATTCCTGCGCGGCGGCGGGGCCGGCGGCCACGGTGGCCAGCGAGGCGAGCGCCAGGCCCAGGGCACGGCGTCGGCTGAAGTTTGCGAATGTGGTCATGAAGAGATCTCCCGTTTACTCAAGAAATGGAGGCGTCAGAGCACGCCGTCCTGCCGCAGTGCGGCGATGGCCTGGGCGTCCAGGCCGAGCAGGCCGCCGAGCACCTGCTCGGTGTCCTGCGAAAGAAGGGGCGGCGCGGCGCGCACCGGCAGCCGCTGCCCGTCGATGCGGTAGGGCGGCGCGAGCACCTGCACGCGGCCCGACTCGGTCTCGGGGTTGGGCATCTCCGCCACCAGGCCGGCCTCGGTGGCGCGCGGCGACTGCAGCGCCTCCAGCAGGCCCAGCACCTCGCCGCAGGGAATGCCGGCGGCTTGCAGGCGAGACAGCAGCAGCTCGCGCGGGCGGCGGGCCAGCTCGGCGCGCAGTTCGGGCAGCAGCTGGTGGCGGTTCTGCGAACGGCCCATGTTGGTCGCGAAGCGTTCGTCGCCGGCCAGGTCGGGCCGCTCGATCACCTCGGTGCAGAAGCGCTGGAATTGCGTGTTGTTGCCCACGGTGATGACCAGCGGGCCGTCGGCTGCGTCGAACACGCCGTAGGGCACGATGGACGGATGGGCGTTGCCGAACTTGGGCATGTCGTGGCCCATCAGCAGCGCCTCCATGCCGTAGTAGGCGGTGATCATCAGGCCGCAGTCGTACAGCGCCATCTCGATGTGCCGGCCCTCGCCGCCGCGCTGGCGGTCGAAGAGCGCGGCCAGGATGGCCTGGGCCGAGTACATGCCGGTGAACATGTCCACCGCGGCCACGCCGAACTTCAGCGGGCCCTGCCCTTCCTCGCCGTTGAGCGCCATCAGGCCCGCCTCGCCCTGCACCAGCAGGTCGTAGCCGGGGCGCGCAGCCTCCGGGCCGTCGGTGCGGTAGCCGGTGATGGAGCAGTAGACGATGCCGGGGTTGACCGCCTTGATCGACTCGTAGTCCAGGCCGAGCCTGGCGATGCCGCCGAACTTGAAGTTCTGGATGACGACGTCGCACTTCTTCGCCAGCTCCAGCACCAGGCGCTGGCCCTCGGGCTTCTGCAGGTCCACGCCCACCGACTGCTTGTTGCGGTTGGCGCTGTTGAAGTAGGAGGTGTTGCGCGCGCCCACGCGGATGCCCCAGTCGCGCGTGTCGTCGCCGCGGCCGGGGTGCTCGATCTTGATGACCTCGGCCCCCAGGTCGCCCAGCGCCTGCGCGCACATGGGGCCGGCCAGCACGCGCGACAGGTCGAGCACGCGCACGCCGGAGAGGGGGAGTCGTTGCGGATTCATGGCTTCCTTCTCAAGGCGGCGAAGTCGGGCGACTGCTTCGCCAGAAAGGCATCGATGCCGGCGGCCGATTCGGCGCTGCCCTGCGCCTCGACCATGAACTGCGCCTCGCGGTCGAGCTGGGCATCGAGAGAGTTCGACACGGCCTCGCGGCACAGCGTCTTGATGCGGGCGGTGGCCTGCTCCGGCCCGCCGGCCAGGCGGACGGCCAGCGCGATGGCTTCGGCTTCGGCGCCGCCGGGTTCGGTGAGGCGGTTGACCACGCCCAGCGCATGCAGGCGCTCGGCGCCGATGCGGTCGCCGGTGAGGCACAGCTCGGTGAGCAGCTGGCGCGGCAGCACCTGCGACAGGAAGGCGGTGGCGCCGCCGTCGGGCGTGAGGCCGACCTTGATGTAGGCCACGGAGAAGGCCGCGTCGCGCGCGGCCACCAGCAGGTCGCAGCCCAGCGCCATCGACAGGCCGGCACCGGCCGCGCCGCCTTCCACCGCCGCCACCACGGGCTTGGGAAAGTCGCGCAGCAGGCGGATGAGGCCGTGCAGGCCTTCCAGCTTCTCGTGCCGCTGCTCGGGCGTCAGCAGCCGGCGCGTGGCCAGCACGTTGAGGTCGCCGCCGGAGCAGAAGTAGCCGTCGGCGCCGGTCAGCACCACGGCGCCGATGGCGGCGTCGGTGCGAGCGCCCGTCAGCGCTTCGGTGAGCGCGGCGTACAGGCCCGGGCTGATGGCGTTGCGCTTGCCGGGCGTGTGGATGGCCAGCACCAGCACCGCGCCTTCGCGGCGCACGAGGATGGGAGGAACGGTGTTCGCGTCGCTCATGCTTTGGCCTCCTGGCTCAGCGCGACATAGCGCGCCAGGTGATGGTCCTCGTCTCCCAGCTGGTGGTCGATCATGACCAGGCGCTTGGCGTAGTGCGACAGCGGCAGCTCCCAGGTCATGCCGATGCCGCCATGCAGCTGGACGCTTTCCTCGGCCACGCGGGTGCCGATGCGGCCCACGCTGTACTTGGCGGCCGAAAGGGCCTTCTCGCGCACGCTGCGGTCGGCGTCGTCCACCGCGGCGGCCGCGTTGATGACGGCCGAGCGGGCCTGCTCCACTTCGAGCAGCAGGTCGGCCATGCGGTGCTGCAGGGCCTGGAAGCTGCCGATGGGCACGCCGAACTGCTTGCGCGTGCGCAGGTATTCCAGCGTCTCGCGCTTGGCCACGTCCATCGCGCCCAGCGACTCGGCGGACAGGGCCAGCAGGCCCCAGCCGATGGCATGTTCCAGCACCGCGGCGCCCTCGCCCGGGTTGCCCAGCAGCGCATCGGCGCCGACACGCACGCCGTCGAGCTTCAGCTCGGCCGCGCGGCCGCCGTCGATCTTGCCGTAGCCGCGCCTGGACAGGCCCGGCGCATCGCCCGGCACCAGGAAGAGCGAGATGCCGTCAGCGTCGCCGTCCGCGCCGCCCGTGCGCGCCGACACCAGCAGCAGCCCGGCCTGCTCGCCCTGTTGCACCACGGCCTTGGCGCCCTGCAGCACCCAGCCGTCGCCGGCGCGCTCGGCGCGCGTGCGCACCAGCGTGGCCTCGTGGTGCGTGTCCGGCTCCTCGTGCGCCAGCGCGGCCATCGTGCTGCCGTCGATCAGCGAGGCGATGCGCGCCTTCTGCGCGTCGTTGCCGGCATGGGCGATGGCACGGCCCACCACGAGCGCGCCCAGGAAGGGCTCCACCACCAGGCCCTTGCCCAGGCATTCGAAGACCACGGCCACGTCGAAGCCGGCGCCGCCGAAGCCGCCCACCTCTTCCGGAAAGAGCACGCCCAGCGCGCCGATCTCGGCCAGTTGCGCCCAATGCGAAGGGCTGATGCCCGATGGGCTGCGGGCGATGCGGTCGCGTTCGTCGAAGGCGTACTGCTCGGCGATGAAGCGGTCCAGCGAGTCCGCCAGCATGCGGCGGTCTTCGGTGTGTTCGAAGTTCATGACTTTCGTGCTCCCTGCTTGCTCAGAGGCCCAGGATCATCTTGGAGATGATGTTCTTCTGGATCTCGTTGGAGCCGCCGAAGATCGACAGCTTGCGGTTGTTGAAATACTGCGCGGCCAGCGGCGCGGCCTCGGCCGGGCCCACCGGCTCTTCGCCGAAGCCCTCGTGTAGCGCTTCCTCGATGAAGGGCTGCGCATAGGGGCCCATGGCGCGCCGCGCCAGCGAGGAGATCTCCTGCCGGATCTCGGTGCCGCGGATCTTGAGCATGGAGCTTTCCGCGCCCGGCACGCCTCCGCCGGCCACGGCAGCGATCACGCGCAGGTTGGTGGTCTTCATGTTCTCCAGGTCGATCTCGACCTTGGCAAGGCGCGTGGCGAACATCGGGTCTTGCGCCAGCGGGCGGCCGTTGCGCTGCACCTTGCGGGCGATGCGCTTGAGCTTTTCCAGCGCGGCCACCGAGAAGCCCACGCCGGCGATGTTGGTGCGCTCGTAGGTCAGCAGGAACTTGGCATAGGTCCAGCCCTTGTCCTGCTCGCCCACGAGGTTGCGCGCGGGCACGCGCACGTCGGTGAAGAAAACTTCGTTCACCTCGTGCTCGCCGTCCAGCGTGATGATGGGCCGCACCTCCACGCCGGGCGCCTTCATGTCCACCAGCAGGAAGCTGATGCCCGACTGGGCCTTGGCTTCGCGGTTGGTGCGCACCAGGCAGAAGATCATGTTGGCGTGCTGGCCCAGCGTGGTCCAGGTCTTCTGCCCGTTGACGACGTAGTGGTCGCCGTCCAGCACCGCCGTGGTCTTCACCGAGGCCAGGTCCGAACCGGAGCCCGGCTCCGAATAGCCCTGGCACCACCAGTCGTCCCCGTTCAGGATGCGCGGCAGCCAGTACTTCTTCTGCTCTTCGCTGCCGTACTTGATGAGCACTGGCCCCAGCATGTTCACGCCGAAGGGCACGATGCGCGGCGCGCCGGCCAGCGCGCACTCGTTCTCGAAGATGAACTTCTGCACCGCGCCCCAGCCCGGTCCGCCGTACTGCTCGGGCCAGTGGTTGGCCAGCCAGCCGCGCTCATTGAGGACGGCATGCCACTGCAGCATGTCCTCGCGTGTCAGGTGCAGGCCGCCCTTGACCTTGCGCGACAGGTGCTCGGGAAGCTTGTCCTTGAGGAACTGAAGCACTTCGCCGCGGAAGGCCTGCTCTTCTTGCGTGAACTGAAGATCCATTGCGTTCTCCCTGGCCTTCTTCTTCAGAAGATCTCGAAAAGGCCCGCAGCGCCCATGCCGCCGGCGATGCACATGGTCACCACGCCCCACTTCACCTTCTGGCCTTCGGCCTTGCGGCGGCGGCCTTCCAGCAGGATGTGGCCGGCCAGGCGCGCGCCCGTCATGCCGAAGGGGTGGCCGATGGAGATGGCGCCGCCGTCCACGTTCAGGCGCTCGTCCGGAATGCCCAGCTTCTGCTGGCAGTAGATGGACTGCGAGGCGAAGGCTTCGTTCAGTTCCCACAGGTCGACGTCTTCCACCTTGAGGCCGAAGCGCGCCAGCAGCTTGGGCACCGCGAACACCGGGCCGATGCCCATCTCGTCGGGCTCGCAGCCCGCCACGGCCATGCCGCGGAAGGCGCCCAGCGGCGTGAGGCCCAGGCGCTCGGCCTCGGCGGCTTCCATCAGCACGCAGGCGCTGGCGCCATCGGACAGCTGCGAGGAATTGCCCGCGGTGATGAACTTGTCGGCGCCCTTCACGGGCGCGAGCTTGGCCAGCGACTCGTAGGTGGTGCCGGCGCGGTTGCAGGTGTCGTGGTCGACGGTGACCTGCTTCTTGCTGACCTCGCCGGTCTCCTTGTTGGTGACGGCCATCGTGGTGGTGACCGGCACGATCTCCTCGCGGTAGCGGCCGGCGGCCTGCGCCTCTGCGGTCTTGCGCTGGCTTTCCACCGAGAAGCGGTCCTGCGCCTCGCGGCCGATGCCGTAGCGCTGCGCCACCACGTCGGCGGTGTCGATCATCTCCATGTACAGGGCCGGCTTGTGCTCGAGGATCCACGGGTCCATGCCCGAGTTGCCATCTTCACGCGTGCGGATGCCCGAGATGCTTTCCACGCCGCCGGCGATCATGGCCGGCGCGCCGTCCACCACGATGCGGCCCGCCGCGATGGCAATGGCCTGCAGGCCCGAGGCGCAGAAGCGGTTCACGGTGGTGCCGGCGATGCTCAGCGGCAGCTCGGAGCGGATGATGGCCTGGCGCGCGATGTTGCGGCCGGTGGTGCCTTCGGGGTAGCCGCAGCCAAGCACCGCGTCTTCGATGAGCGCGGGGTCGATGCCCGAGCGCTCCACCGCGGCGCGCACCGCGAAGCTGGCCAGCGTGGGGCCGGGGGTGATGTTGAGTTCGCCGCGGTGCGACTTGGTCAGCGGGGTGCGGGCGGTGGAAACGATGACGGCCTGGCGCATGAGAGGCTCCTTGAAGGAAAGGGAAAGGCTTGCGGATGAGCGCCGCCCTCCCCTGGCTTCAGGGGAACCGGCGCGTTGGGAGAAAAGCGGATCAGCCCTGCGGCTGGTTGAGGCTGGAGAAATCCTTGCCCTCGGCCACCAGCTTCTCGAGCAGCGGCGCGGGCTTCCAGAACAGCGGGTCTTCCTGGGCGAAGGTGCGGATGTCTTCCAGGATCTTCGCGAGGCCCACCGTGTCGGCGTACTTCATCGGGCCGCCGCGATGGCGCGGAAAGCCGTAGCCGTACAGGAAGGTCACGTCCACGTCCAGCGGACGCAGCGCGATGCCCTCGGCCACCACCTTGGCGCCCTCGTTGACCATGGCGGCCATGTAGCGGCGCATGATTTCCTCGGCCGTGAACTTGCGCGGCACGATGCCCTTCTTCTGGCGCTCTGCATCGACGATGGCCAGCACCTCGGGGTCGCTCTGGCCCACGCGGGCGCCCTGCGGGTACAGGTAGAAGCCGCGGCCCGTCTTCTGGCCGAACCAGCCGCGCTCGCAGACCCGGTCGGCCACTTCCACGTAGCGCGCCTTCGGGTCGCGCGTGGCGGCGCGGCGCTTGCGCGTGGCCCAGCCGATGTCGCCGCCGGCCAGGTCGGTCACCTGGAAGGGCCCCATCGGGTAGCCGAAGCCGCGCACCGCCTCGTCGATCTCGTAGGGGCTGGCGCCGTCTTCCATGATGTAGTCGGCGGCCTGCTTGTACACGGCCAGGATGCGGTTGCCGATGAAGCCGTCGCACACGCCGGCGCGCACCGGCACCTTCTTCATGCGCTTGGCCAGCGCGAAGGCCGTGGCCACCACGTCGGCGCTCACCTTGGCGGGCACCACGATCTCCAGCAGCTTCATGATGTTGGCCGGGCTGAAGAAGTGCAGGCCCACCACGTCCTGCGCTCGCGAGGTGCTGGCGGCAATCGCGTCGATGTCCAGGTAGGAGGTGTTGGTGGCCAGCACCGCGCCGGCCTTGCACACGCGGTCCAGCTCCTTGAACACGGCCTTCTTGACTTCCAGATCCTCGAAGACGGCCTCGATGACCAGGTCCACGTCCGCGAACGCGGCGTAGTCGGTGCTGCCGGTGTAGCGCGCCATGACGGCTGCCTTGGCCTCGGCCGTCATGCGGCCCTTGGCGACGAGGCCGTCGTAGACCTTCTCGACATTGGCGCGGCCGCGGTCGATGGAGACCTGGTCGCGCTCCACCATCACCACCGGCAGGCCCGCGTCCAGCGCGGACACGGCGATGCCGGCGCCCATGGTGCCGCCGCCGACGATGCCCACGCTGTTGAGCGCACGCGGCTGCGCGGCCTTGGCCTCGGGCACCTTGGCCACTTCGCGCTCGGCGAAGAAGGCGTGGATGAGGCCGGCACGCTGCGGGCTGTCGATGCAGGCCAGGAAGGCCTCGCGCTCCAGCTTCACGGCTTCCTCGAAAGGCTTGTCCAGGTTGTTCTGCACGGCTTCGACGATCTTGATCGGCGAGAACAGGCCGCGCGACTTCTTCGCGGTGTCGGCACGGGCGGCATCGATGGCGGCCTGCGCGGCGGCACGGTCGGCCAGGCCCTGCGCGTCGCGGGTGCGGCGCACGCCGGCCCCTTGCGCCAGCAGTTCATTGGCGTAGGCCAGGCCCGCGGCCAGCGCGTCCTCGCCCTCGGCCAGGCGACCGACCAGCTTCAGGGACAGGGCTTCCTTGGCCTTGATGTGGAGGCCGCTGAGCATCAGCTCCAGCGCGGCCTGCGCGCCCGCGAGGCGTGGTGCGCGCACGGTGCCGCCGGCGCCGGGCATCAGGCCCAGTTGCACTTCGGGCAGGCCCAGCTTGGCGTCGTGCAAGGCGACGCGGTAGTGCGCGCCCAGCGCGATCTCCAGGCCGCCACCCAGGGCCGCACCGCGGATGGCGGCGACCACGGGCTTGCTGCAGTCCTCGATGCGGTTGCACACCTCGGGCAGCGAGGGCGGCTGCGGCGCCTGGCCGAATTCGCGGATGTCCGCCCCGGCCACGAAGTTGGCGCCCTCGCCCACGATCAGGATGGCCTTGACGGCGGCGTCCGCATCGGCGGCCTCGACGGCCTCCTTCAGTCCCCGGCGCACGGCCGACGAGATCGCGTTGACGGGCGGGTTGTCGATGGTGATGCACAGCACATCGCCCTGGCGGGCGCTGCGAACCACGGTGGACGTGGAAGGGGTGGTCATGGGAAAGCGTCTCCTTGATCGACCCGCCATGGGGCCGTCTCGATTCTGATTCGATAACAACTGATAGACAATTGCCCATCTGGTTGACAGACTGTCAACTACAGATTGACAGTGGATGGACCAAGCCCGAAACCGATGGACCTCAATTCCCTTTCCCTGCTCGTCGAGATCGTCGAGGCGGGCAACCTCAGCGAAGCGGCGCGGCGCCTGCACATGAGCCGGGCCAACGTGAGCCAGCGGCTGGCGCAGTTCGAGCGCAGCCTGGGGCAGGAGCTGCTGCGCCGCACGACTCGGCGCATCGAGCCCACCGAGATCGGCCTGCGGCTGTACGAGCACGGCCGCACCATCCGCAACGAGCTGATGGCGGCCAACGAGTCGGTGGCTTCGCTGGGCCATAGCCTGCAGGGGCGCGTGCGGCTGTCGGTGCCCAGCGGCTACGGGCAGCTGGTCATGTCCGACTGGCTGGTGGAGTTCAAGCGCAGGCATCCGGGCATCGTGCTGGACGTGATGTTCGAGAACCGCGTGGAAGACCTGATGCGCGAGGAAGTGGACATCGCGGTGCGCGTGATGTCCGAGCCGCCGCAGAACCTGGTAGCGCGCGACATGGGCTCGGTGCGCTACGTGGCCTGCGCCAGCAGCGCCTGGGTGCGCGAGCATGGCCTGCCGGCGCGGCTGGAGGAGCTGCGCCACGTGCCGCTCATCACCTCGGCGGTGCAGGGGCGGCAGCTGCGCGTGTCGGCCTACCTGGATTCGGAGCGGCACGAGGTGCTGCTGGAGCCCACCATCATCTCGGAAAACTTCCTCTTCCTGCGCCAGTCCATCCTCGCCAGCCTGGGCGTGGGCATCGTGCCCGACTACGTGTTCGAGAACGAGCTGCGCGAAGGCGAGGTGGTGGCTGCACTGGCGGAGTGGCGCCTGTCCATCTTCGGCTCGCGCATGTACATGCTCTACATGCCGGGGCGGCACCGCACGAAGGCGATCACCACCTTCATCGACTTCATGCTCGCGCGCGCCAAGGAGGCGGGCCGGCGCAGGGAGTGACATCGCCCGGTCGGATCTGCGACGTGGCGCCGACCCGGCCGACCCAGGCTGGCTACTCGGCACAGCAACGGTCGGCGGAGTTTCAGCTCGCGGTGCTGCGCCACCATCTCCAGCGCCGCCAGCGGCCTGCGATCGTCGGCTGCGCGGCCACCAACTCGGCGCGCTGCCGGAAGTAGTCCAGGCGCTGCGCGGCCAGTTCCAGGGTCAGCGAGGCAAGGTTGGGTCCGTTGTATTCCCACACGCCCTGCACCACGAAGTTGCCGGGGATGGACGCGTCCGGCGTCGGAGTCATCTGCAGATTGGCTGCCCCGATGCGCTCCAGCAGGGCCAGGCGCGAGAGCGCGACCTTGAGGCCGTCGCCATGCATCTCGACCTGCCGCGTCAGCGTGAAGCGGATGGTCTCGACGGCCGCGAAGTGCTCCGCGATGAAAGCCATCACTTCCAGCAGCAGCAGCGGCGCGAAGTGGCGGTCCTCTGTGCGCACCGCTGGCGAAGGCAGGAAGCGGCCGAAGTGGACGCTCTTGCCGTCGCGGCTGAGTTCCGGCGCCTCGATCGTTCCGAGGAACAACGCGCCGTCCTGGACCAGGATGGCCTCGCCTGAACGGTAGGCCCCGTCCGGGCCGCAGATGCGGAGCTTTTCAGGAGACATCGAGCGCGAAGACGGTCCTTGGTGCACAGGGGCTGCGAACGGCGCCGCAGCAAGCAGAAGTCGGAAGCCGATTCTCGCTGAGGCGCCTTGGCGCGATCTGCCGAACAACGGGGGAAGCTGACGCTGTTTCGCGGCATGGTCCGGGGCCGCGCGGCACCAGACTCGCTGCGCAGCACGGGCGGGCGTTGTGTCGGATTCGGCCTACATGCTTCATCGGGTTCTTCTCTTCGTCCTTCTGCAATTGATGGCGACCATGCGCCATGGCACCCGGTCAAGGCCGGCAGGCGCAGTGCACACATCGGTCTGGGTGCTCAGCGAGTTCGACGGATAGTGGGTTGAATGGTTCAAGAAAACTGGGCAGAAGGGCCGCGGCCCTCCTTCTTCGGCCAGCTTCGCGGGCAGCGTGACGGCGTCGGCGCTTCGCCAAAAAGCCGAAACACGACGGCCGCGCCAAGCGACGACGCCGAGACGGCCTGGGCTCAACCGCTGGACGAGGCGGCCGCCGAGAGCGAGGAGTCGCTGCTGCTTCGCAAGGAGCGCGAGGCCTATGTCAATGGCCAGTTCAGCAAGACCTTCGCGCTGGACTACGGCCTGCGCCAGGTGCTGGCCCTTTGCGTCACGCTGGTGCTGGCGGCCATCTTCTGGCGCTATGTGCCTGCGGTGGAACTGGCCGCGTGGCTGGCGCTTCGCGCGGCCGTGGGCGGCTGGCGGCTGCTGCGCAGCACGCGGCATCGCCGCCACCCGCTGACCGGTCCGGCCCAGCAGGCGTACTCGCGGCAGATGACCGCCATGGCGGCCCTCAGCGGCATGGTGCTGGGCACCTCGGTGCTGCTTTTCTTCGGCCGCATCCCGGCCAGCCTTCAGTTCGCCTGCTGGCTGATCCTGGCCGTGGCGGTCACGTTGCCGATCCACAGCCTCGCCTTCGATCCGCCGCGCGTCACCGCCTATGTCAACGGGCTCTTCGCCACGGTGCTGGCCTGTGTCCTGTTCCGCATCCTGGGGCCGCACACGGGGCTGTCCCACGACATGGAGCACCGGCACTACGAGTCGTGGTTCCTGGCGTTTCCAGTCGTGCAGTGGGTGCTGGTGCTCTTCGTTGCGCGGCGCGTGCAATCGAACGCACGCACCAACTTCGAGCTGGAGTTCTACAAGCAGGCGCTCATTGACACCCTGGCCGACCGGCAGCGCGAGGCCGAGGAGGCAGTGCGCATCAAGAACCGCTTCATCGCCACGGCCGCCCACGACATGCGCCAGCCGGTGGTCGCCCTGTCCCTCTTTGCCGAGCACCTGAAGGAAGTCCCGTCCGACCAGGAGATCGTGCTGCCCAAGGTGCTGCGGGCCGCGGCAGCGGTGGGGCGCCTTTTCGAATCGCTCTTCGACCTGGCGCGCATGGACAACGAGCAGCTGCAGCCGCGCGCGGAGCGCATGGACATCGCGGAAGTGATGCGCGACCTGCGCGACCAGTTCGAGTCGCTGGCCCGCTCCAGGGGCGTCACGCTGCGGATGCGCACGGTGCAGCGCAGGCTCACGAGCGACCCGATGCTGGTGAGACGGCTGATCGGCAACATCGTCTCCAACGCCATCAAGTACACCGAGCCGGGCAGGAAGGTGCTGATCAGCGCGAGGCATCGGGGCCGGCACGTCGCGGTCGAAGTGTGGGACCAGGGCTTCGGCATCGAGCCGGGCGAGCTGCGCAAGATCTTCACCGAGTTCTACAAGGTGCAGGGTCCGTCGGAAAACCACGAAGGACTGGGCCTGGGCCTGTCGATCGTCGCGCGGCTGGCGCACGCGCTGCACGCACGGGTGAGCGTGCGCTCGCGGCCCGGGCATGGCACGGTGTTCCGCCTGCTACTGGAGGCCGATCAGCCAGGCGCCCCGCGCGCACTCGTCATGCCGCCGCCTGGCGCGGGGTGAGCAGAGCGAGCACGGCCGCCGCGAACAGCAAGGCGGGAACATCTCCAAGGAGGTGGCTGCGCTGTTCCGCCTGCGTGATCGCCTGGACCGCCATGATTCCCCCGTGCACCACGCTCGACCACACGGTGAACCAGATCAGGCTCAGGTTCGCCAGGGGGTCGCGCGCCGCCCTTATCAGGAAGACACCCAGCGTGGCATAGATGCCCACCATCATCAGCAGGTAGTCCGAGTGACCCACATGCCATGCCCAGCCCGAGGGCCACACCATGATGAGCGGATACAGCGACAGGCACGTGAGTCCGAAGAGGACCAGCGCGACCTGCAGCATGCCAATGCGTCCTTCGTTCTTCATGCGCGCTCCTTGGGCGTCAGGAACCATCCCGGCGCCAGCATTCTGCGGCCATCAAGGCAAAACACGCAGCCGCCCGCGGCATCCCTGCCCGAAAACGCCTGCGCCCGCATGCTACCTAGGCCTACGCCGGGGACTTCGATCCTGGCAAAGACTAGCGAGGGATGCACAAAGTACATCCGTTCAAGTTTTTCCGCGCCGGCGGCGTCGACCAGGTCCTGATCCGCAACGGCGCCGACATCGCACACATCGGTGAACTCGACCAGAAGCTCTGGGTGGCCCTGGCCTGCCCGACCCGCGGCGTCGAGATCGACCCGCGCACCCTCGACCTGATCGATACCGACCACGACGGCCGCATCCGCCCGCCCGAGCTGATCGCCGCCTGCGAGTGGGCCTGCGCGCGCCTGAAGGACCCCGACGAGCTGATGCAGGCCGGCGACGGCATTGCACTGGACGCCTTCTGCGAGCCGGAAGACCACGGCTGGTCGCTGGGCGCGGAGGCGCAGCACCTGCTGGGCCTGCTGCACAAGCAGGACGCCCGGGTCATCACGCTGGCAGACGTCATGAAACGCGACGAGGCGGTGGCGGCGATGCGCTTCAACGGCGACGGCATCGTGACGCCTGACATCACCGGCGATGCGGCCGTGCGGGCGACGCTGCAACGCATCATCGACACGCAGGGCAGCGTGCAGGACCGCAACGGCCACGCCGGCATCGACCGTGCGCGCGCGCTGGCCTTCTTCGAGGATGCGCAGGCGCTGCGGCGCTGGATGTCCGGCGACGGCAGCGCGCTGTGCAGCGGCGGCACCATGCTCGAGGCCGCCGAGGCGGTGGAGGCGGTGCGCGAGAAGGTCGACGATTTCTTCGCACGCTGCCGGCTGGCGGCCTACGACATCCAGGCCGTGCAGGCCCTCAACGCCTCGCCCGAGGCCTACGAGGAGATGGCGGACGAGGCGCTGTCGCTGCGCAGCGCGCGCATCGCCTCGCTGCCGCTGGCACCGGTCACGCCGGGCCGCTCGCTTCCGCTGGGCGCAGGGGTGAACCCGGCCTGGGCGGAAGCGATGGCCGCGTTGCGCCGCAAGGCCGTGGCACCGCTGGTTTCCGAAGCGGCCGAGCAGCTCGACGAGGCCGGGTGGAACGCGCTCAAGCAACAGGTGGAACCTTGCCGCAGTTGGCTGGCCGCCAAGCCGGCATCGAAGCTTTCCGGCCTCGACAGCGCAGCGATCCACGCGCTCTTCGACACGCAGGCGGCGGTGATGGCGCTCATCGACGAAGACGAGAAGGCGGAAGCGCACAACACCCGCCTGCGCGAGCTGGAGAAGCTGCTGCGCCTGAAGCGCGACCTGCTCCAGCTGCTCGAAAATTTCGTTTCGTTCAAGGCCTTCTACCACCGCGAAGGCGCGATCTTCCAGGCCGGCACGCTCTACCTCGACAGCCGCAGCTGCGACCTGACGGTGCGCGTGGACGACGTCAAGCAGCATGCGGTGCTGGCCGGGCTGGCGAAGACCTGCCTGGCCTACTGCGAGTGCCGGCGCGGCGCCGAGAAAATGCACATCGTGGCGGCCTTCACGGCCGGCGGCGTGGACTTTCTCTTCACCGGCCGCAACGGGGTCTTCTACGACCGGCAGGGCCGCGACTGGGACGCCACCATCACCCGGCTCATCGAGAACCCGACCAGCGTCGCGCAGGCCTTCTTCACGCCCTACAAGAAGTTCGTGCGGGTGGTGGAAGAGCAGGCCGCCAAGCGCGCCGCCGCGAGCGACGCCAAGGCGCAGGACTCGCTGGGCACGCTGGCCACCAGCCTGGCGAATGCCGGCAAGGCGCCCGCCGTGGCCGGCGCGGCGCCGGCACCGGCCACCACCCTGGCCCGGCTGCCCGGCACCCGCATCGACGTGGGCACCGTGGCCGCTATCGGCGTGGCGATGGGCAGCATCAGCGCGGTGCTGGTGGCCCTGTTCAGCAAGTTCGTCGACCTGGGGCAATGGATTCCCATCGCCATCTTCGGCATGGTGCTGGCCATCTCGGGGCCGAGCATGATGATCGCCTGGCTCAAGCTGCGCCAGCGCAGCCTGGGGCCGATCCTGGACGCCAGCGGCTGGGCCATCAACGGCCGCATGAAGGTCAACACGCGGCTGGGCGCCTCGCTGTCGAAAACCGCGCACATCCCGCGCCACGCGGCACGCGTGCTGCACGACCCCTTTGCGGAACGCAGCGGCATGGCGGGCGCGCTGGCCGCCGTCGCGCTGGTGGCGGTGGTGGCCGTCCTGGCCTGGCAGCTGGACCTGCTCGATGGCCGGCTCCCGCCGGCCTTGCAGCACACGCCCGTGGCAGAAGGCAGCTGAGGCGCCGCCGCCGGCTCAGCGCGCCGTGACCGGGCGAGCAGGCGCAGGCGCGGGGGCGGGAGTGGCCCGCGCGCCCTCCCACTCTCCGCTGTCCGCCAGGCCACGCATCACCTCGGCAATGAGGTTGCACATCGCGCGCTTGGCGTTGCTGGTGGGCAGGTGCACCGACACGCAAAGCCCCAGCACGCGGTGCATGGCGGGTAAAGCTACGCGGTGCGCGATCAGCCGGCCTTCCGACACCTCGCGCTGCGCCAGGCCCAGCGGCATGATGGTCGGGCCCAGCCCGGCCTCCACCGCCGCCTTGAGCGTATAGACCGAGTTGATCTCGGCGGCCACGCGCGCCGGCGGATGGCCGGCAGCCTCCAGCGCCGCATCCACCAGCCAGCGGGTGCAGTGGCCATGCGCATTGGCCGGCCAGACCAGCGGACGGGCCATGGCCTGCGCCACGCTGAGTTCGCCCGGCGGCAGCGGCTGCGCGCTCTGCGCCGATTCGAGCAGCACGAAGTCTTCCTCGATCACCGGCGTGAAGGCGATGTCCTCCTTGGGCATGGTGGGCGAGAACACCGCGACGTCGACCCGGCCGCGCAGCAGCTGGTCGGCCATGTTGCCGGTGAGCTCCTCGTTGAGGTGCAGCACCACCTCGGGATAGCGGCGCGCCGCGGCCCGCATGAGCGGCAACGCGATCATGGGCGACACGCTCTGCGGCAACGCTGCGACCACCGTGCCGGTGACCGTGTGCGCGGCGGCATGCACCGCGGCCCGCGCATCGTTGACCTGCTTGGTGATGCCTTGGGCGTACTCGTAGAAGATCTTGCCGGCCTCGGTCATGGCCACGCCGTTGCGGCTTCGCAGCAGCAGCTGCGTCTGCAGCTCGGCCTCGAGTTCGGCCATCTGCTTGCTCAGCGCCGACTGCGCCACGTAGAGTTGCTGGGCCGCGCGCGACAGGCTGCCGCAATCCGCAATGGCCACGAAATACTTGAACTGGCGCAGTTCCATCCAGGGGTGTCTCCGGCCGCCCCGCGCCGCAAGCTGGGCGTTGCGGCACGGGGCGTAGACAATTCTAGGCCGCGGCCTTCGGCGCGCAGGAGACGCGCCGAATGCCTGGCTTCAGTTCACGCACTCGTAGCTCTGGGCCGCGTTCACGTCGCCGTTGCCCTTGTAGCGCGCATAGGACGGGTACTTGCACATGGGCCGTGCCATGGTGGTCGCGCCGGATGCGTCGAGCTTGCGGTGCTGCAGGTTCTGCGAAGAGGCCGGCACACCCTTCTCCACCCAGGTGGCCATGGCCTTGAGCAGGTCCACGCGGTCGGGCCCGGCGCCGCCGTAGCAGTGGCCCACGCCGGGCGCGAGGAAGAGCTCCACCGAATCATCCGTGCGCGCCGCGCCCAGCGTGCTGCGCACACTGTCGTAGTAGCGTGCGGTGTCCTTCGCGCTCACCGAGGTGTCGTTGGTGCCGTTCCACAGGATCAGCTTGGCGCCGCGCGCGTTGAGCCTGGACAGGTCCGGGTCGTTCGCGCTGAACAGCGCGCCCACTTGCGCCAGGCGCGGCAGCCACTGGTCGGGGTTCCAGGCCAGCGTGTCGTAGGCCGCGTCGCGGGTGATGAAGGAGCGCAGGAAGCCGTCGGAGAACATGCCCTGGATGGAGTTGCCGCCCAGGGCCGCCACCGGCCAGATGTACTCGCCCCAACCCTTGGGCTGGTCCTCCAGGCCGAAGTTGTAGCCCGGATGCGACCACTCTCCGCCCGAGGTGGCGACCGGCGAGGTGATGGTGTTCACCGTGGCAACCTGCGCATCCGACAGGCAGCTGTCGCCGGTGTCCGCACCCGCCGGGCAGCGCAAGGCGGTGGCGTCGAAGGTGCAGGCGCCCGGCTTGGAGACGATGCCGTCGACCAGTCCGTCCTGCCCGTCGCACTGGGCCAGCACCGCGTCGGCCAGCAGTTTCTGCTTGGCGGCATTCAGCGTGTTGGCGGGCGTGCGCACCTGCTTGGAGATGCGATTGAACTGGATGAACAGGCCCATGATGTTGCCGGCCGGCGCGCGCGCCACGATGCCGTCGAAATCCTCGGGAAAGCGCTGCGCTTCCATCAGCGCATCGTGCCCGCCCATCGAGCAGCCCTCGAAGTAGCTGTGCGAGGGCCCGGTGCCGAAGAAGCGGCTGATGAGCTCCTTGCCCGGCGGCAGCGACTTGTGCTCTGACTGCTGCGTGAAGTCCAGCAGCTTCGCGTCGTCCAGCGCGAACCTGGCGGCGAAGTAGCCCGCGTCGGGTGGGCCGCCGTAGTCGTAGCCGCCGTTGGTGCCGATGGTGGCGTAGCGCTCGCTGAAGATGGAGGGGCTGAACTGCAGGTCGGTGGCCTTGGGGAACTGGCCGTCGAAGCCGCCGCCGCCCAGGAAGGCGAGCTTGCCGTTCCAGCCCTCGGTCGGCAGCTTGGCCTCGAAGCGCAGCGTGGAGTTGTCGAAGCGCGCGCTGAGCACGCAGTACTCGGGCTGCGGCGCCTGCGCTGGCACCAGACGCGCGTCCTCGATGACCACCGCGCCCGCGGCCAGCGTCCCGCCCTTCAGCGTGGGGCACTTGTCGGAGAGCGACACCGGGGGCGGCGCCGGTGCTGGTGCCGGTGCGGGCGCCGGCGCATGCCCGCCTCCGCCACCGCAGCCGGCCAGAAGGGCCACCGCCGCGGCGGTGGCGAATGCCTGGCGGACGCTGCCGCCGGTGGCCCGTCGAGATGCAGCTTTGTTCATCGGGGTCTCCTGTCGTGTTGTGTGTAGTTGCGGATGACGCGCCGGCTCAGGGCGTGACGACCTTGCCGGGGTTGAAGATGTCGTGCGGGTCCAGCGCCTTCTTGATGGCGCGCATCAAGGCCACGCCGGGCGTACCGTGCTCGTCCTCGAGGTAGCGCATCTTGTGCAGGCCCACGCCGTGCTCGCCGGTGGAGGTGCCGCCATGGTCCAGGGAGCGCTGCACCAGGCGGCGGCTGAAGGCCTCGGCCGCCTCGTTCTGCGCCGGGTCCTCGGGGTCCACCAGCACCAGGCAGTGGAAGTTGCCGTCGCCCACGTGGCCGAAGATGGGTGCCAGCAGTCCGTGCGCCGCCACGTCCGCCTGCGTCTCGTCGATGCAGGCCGCCAGCTCCGACAGCGGCACGCAGGCATCGGTGGTGAGGCTGCGGCTGCCGGCCTTGAGTTGCAGGCAGGCGAAGTAGGCATGGTGGCGCGGCGTCCACAGGCGCGAGCGCTCTTCGGGGCGCAGCGCCCATTCGAAGGCGCCGCCGCCGTGGCTGTCCACGACCTCGCGCATCAACTCGGCCTGTGCATCGATCTGCGCCTTGCTGCCGCAGAACTCCAGGAACAGCGTGGGGCTCTCGGGCAGCGTGGTGCGGCTGTGGGCGTTGACGGCACGCAGCGTGAGCGCGTCCAGCATCTCGGCGCGCGCCAGCGGCACGCCCAGCTGGATCGCATCGATCACGCTGTCGACCGCGTCGCGCACCGTCGGGAAGCTCACCACCGCCGCCGCGCAGGCCTCGGGGTGCGGGTGCAGGCGCACCGTCACTTCGCAGATGAGGCCCAGCGTGCCTTCGCAGCCGCAGTACAGCTGCGTGAGGTTGTACCCCGCCGAACTCTTTCGGGCCCGCGAGGCGGTTCGCACCACCTCGCCGTCGGCCGTCACCACCGTCAGGCTCACCAGGTTGTCGCGCATGGTGCCGTAGCGCACGGTGTTGGTTCCGGACGCGGCGGTGGCGACCATGCCGCCGATGGATGCATCGGCGCCCGGGTCCACCGAAAAGAAGAAGCCGCTGCCCGCCAGCGCCGCATTGAGCTGGCCGCGCGTGACGCCGGCCTGCACCGTGGCCGTGAGATCGTTGGGGCGGATGGCCAGCACCTGGTTCATCTGCGAGAAGTCCACGCACACGCCGCCCTGCACCGCCAGCACGTGGCCCTCCACCGAGGAGCCGGTGCCGAAGCCGATGACCGGCACGCGCTCGGCCGCGCACTGGCGCACCACGAAGGCCGCCTCCTCGCTGCCTTGCACGTAGACCACGGCGTCGGGCGGCTGCGGCAAGTAGGAGGACTCGTCGCTGCCGTGCTGCAGCAAGGTGGCCTGGCTGGTGGACAGGCGCTCGCCGAAGCGCTGGCGCAGCCGCTCCAGCAGCGCGGCCGAGGGTGCGCGTCGGCGCGGGGTCTGCGCCTTCACGCGCGCAGCATCGTTCATGACCGCTTCCATGAGGTCCTCTTTCAAGATCGGTTCGGGAGAAGAAAGAGCGGCACGCAGGGGTGCCGCGGGGCGGGTCGCTCAGGACCGTGGCATGCGCTCGGCCGGGCGGACGAAGAGCACCAGGACCGCACCGACGACAAGCAGCGCCGCCAGCATGTGCAGGCCCGCGTCGGTGCTCTGCGTCGCGTCCTTGATGAGGCCGATGAGGTAGGGAGCCGAGAAGCCCGACAGGTTGCCGAAGGAGTTGATGAAGGCGATGCCGGCCGCCGCCGCCGCGCCGCCCAGGAAGGCGGTGGGCATGCCCCAGAAGATGGGCAGCGTGGCCATGATGCCCATGGTGGCCAGCGTCAGCCCGGCCATCGCCAGCGCGGCGTTGCCGTGGAAGGCCACGCTGGCCACCAGGCCGAGGGCGCCCACGACCGCGGCCACCGCGCAGTGCCAGCGGTATTCGAGCCGTCGGTCGGCGCTGCGGGCCACCAGGTACATCGCCACCACGCCGAAGGTCCACGGGATGGCGCTGAGCAGTCCGATGTCCAGCGCGCCCTTCACGCCGATCGACTTGATGATGCTCGGCAGCCAGAAGGAGATGCCGTAGAGCCCCGAGACGAAGCAGAAGTACACCAGCGCCAGCAGCCACACGCGGCCGTTGCCCAGCACGCTCAGCAGGCGCGGCTCGGCCTTGCCGGCACCATCGGCCGCGACCTCGCGGGCAACGAGTTCGCGCTCGGCGGCGCTGAGCCAGGCGGCGTCCTTGACGCGGTCGTCCAGCCGGCGCCACACCACCACGCCCAGCGCCACCGTGGGCAGGCCCTGCAGCAGGAAGAGCCACTGCCAGCCGGCCCAGCCGTTGACGCCCGCCATGCCCTGCAGGATCCAGCCCGACAGGGGGCCGCCCAGGATGCCGGCGAATGGGATGGCCGCCAGGAACAGCGAGGTCGCCTTGCCGCGCCGCGCCGCCGGGTACCAGTAGGTGAGGTACAGGATGATGCCGGGGAAGAAGCCCGCCTCGGCCGCGCCCAGCAGGAAGCGGATCACGTAGAAGGAGGTGGGCGAGTTCACGAACATGGTGGCCGCCGACAGCAGCCCCCAGGTGACCATGATGCGGGCGATCCAGCGGCGCGCGCCCACGCGGTGCAGGATCACGTTGCTGGGCACCTCGAAGAGGAAGTAGCCCACGAAGAAGATGCCGGCGCCCAGGCCGTAGACCGCCTCGCTCAGCTGCAGGTCGCCCTGCATCTGCAGCTTGGCGAAGCCCACGTTGACGCGGTCCAGGTAGGCAACGATGTAGCAGAGGAAGAGCAGCGGGATCAACCGCCAGCTCACCTTGCGGTAGACAGCGTCGGCGCCGTGCGTGTCGGCGGTGGTGGCGCCGTGGTGCTGCGGATGCTGCAGCGTGGGAATGGCACGTGTCGTTGTCATGTGTCTCTCGTGTTCGTGGGTCGTTGCGGGGAAGTGCGTCGATGGTCGTGGCCGGCCCTGTCGCCGCTGCAGCGGGTTAACGCGCAACATTCATATGGATTGAAGAGGGTGCTATCTCCGATCGAGATGGCCCCTTCGACTTCCTCTGCCCATCTGTGGGCAACGGCCTCCATGACCTTGAACGAACCGGCCTACAGGCGCATGGGCAGCAAGCCGATTCGCACGAGGCGACCGCCGCGCAACGATGCCTGCAAGCGCGGTCCGATTCGTGGATCGCGGAACACTCACGGAGCACCCCATGGACATGCCCCTCAATTCCGTCATCTCCTCCGAGCGCGTGGAGGGCACCAGCGTCTACAACCGGGACGGCGACAAGCTCGGCACCATCGACGACCTGATGATCGACAAGATCTCGGGTCAGGTCCGCTATGCGGTGATGGAGTTCGGCGGCTTCCTGGGCATCGGCACCGACCGCTATCCGATTCCATGGCGCCTGCTGACCTACGACACCGGCCTGGAAGGCTACGTGGTGCCGCTGTCGACGCCGCAACTCGAAGGCGCGCCCAAGTACGCCCAGGACAATATCCCCGCCTATGACGACTCGTATTCGTCGGTGCTGAACCGCTACTACGGCGTCTGAACTCGGGCGCAGCATGCCGGACAATGCCCGGCATGGACCTGCGCACGCTGCGTTACTTCATCACCGTGCTGGAGGCAGGCAGCCTCTCGCGCGCCGCCGGCAGCCTCTACATCGCGCAGCCCGCGCTCACGGCCCAGATCAAGAAGCTGGAGGCGGAGTTGGGCGCGCAGCTCTTCGACCGCTCGCATGCGGGCGTCACACCCACGCCCGCCGGCGTGCAGCTCTACGAGGACGCGCGCCGGCTGCTGAGCGATGCGGACGCGGTGCGCGAGCGCATCCAGCGCCTGCCCCAGGGCCCTGAGGGGTCGGTCACCGTCGCCTTGCCCTTCCTGCTGGCCTCGCTGCTCATGGGCCCGGTGCTGGCGCGGCTCAAGCAGTCGCATCCGCGCATCCGCGTGTTCGCGCTGGACGACCTCAGCCTGATGGTGAAGAAGGCCATGGTCGACCGCAGGGCCGACGTGGGCCTGCTGGTCGACGCGCCGCAGGTGGAGGGTTTGCAGTGCCGCCCCCTGGTTCGCGAGTCCATGTACTTCTGCGGCCAGGACTCGGATGGCACGGTGGGCCGCCTGCTGCGCCAGCCGAAGAAGGCCGGCAGCAGAAGAGGTGCCGGTGCGGCAGCTACCTTTTCACCGCGGCCGGAGATCGATTTCGGCGACGCCATCGCGCAGCCGCTGGTGCTGCAGTCGCGCCGCTTCGCCATCCGGCGCAGCGTGGAAGATGCGGCGGCCGAGCGGGGCCTGGCGCTGAACATCGCGCACGAGCAGGATTCCACGCGCGTGCTGCGCTCGCTCTACATCAACGGCGCAGGCTTCACCTTCACGCCCGCCTGTGCACTGCACGACCAGCCGCCACCGCGGCCCGGCTGGGTGGTGGCGCGCGTGGTGCGGCCCGAGCTGCATCGCAGCTACTCGCTCGCCACCCCTGCCGGCCGCCCGGTGGAAGCGGCGGCGCAGGTAGTGGTGGATGCGCTGGTGCAGCAGGTGCGGGAGATGATCGGCAACGGCACCTGGGAAGCCGAGTGGCTGGGCGGCGGCTAGCGCGCAGTCGGCGTACGAAGACTCATGCAGCGTCGCGTAGATCGGATTGCGCTCCCAGGGAGACGCCATCTGCGGTGCGAGCGGGACCTGGAGAGGGCAACGGCCATCGACGTAGACTTGTTTCGCGATGGAACTGACCCGTCTTCCGCATTCTGTTGTCGACGCTAAGTGCCGCGGCGCGGCAGGAAGTTCATCGGAACGCTTCCAGAGCTCCCAGCGCTTACCACCCGATGGATGAAGTCGAGCTTCTCGATCACCGGCGGCACCACGATGAACGGATAGCTGTCATGTGCGCCTAGACTGCGATCCATGGCATTGATGAACTGGGAGACCGGCAGCCATTGCTCGACAACGGCGTTCCGGATGGACTGCGCTTTCAGATCCAGTTTCTGAACGCTAAGCGGCGGCCCGCAGGGCAAGGCCAGGTCGAGTCGCGTCCCCCAAGCGGCCGCGGTTTCCAAACCGTCGATCATGTGGAGATAGTGAGCCCAAGTCTCCGCCCAGTCTTCCCACGGGTGTGAGCTGGCGTAAACGCTGATGAAGCGCTGCGGCCAGTCCGCCACCGGGGACGCGTAGTATTTCTTCAGAGCCTCAGAGTAGTCGGCGCGCTCATCTCCAAAAAGGGATCGATATTCGTCGATCCACGGCGTATCTCGCACCAGCCTGTCCCAAAAGTAGTGGCCAATTTCGTGCCGGAAGTGGCCCAGCAGCGTTCGGTAGGGCTCATGCATCGCCAGCCGGATGTGCTCGCGACGTGCATCGTCGGCCTCAGCGATATTGAGCGTGATGACTCCGTCGTCGTGCCCCGTGAGCACGCGCCGCTGCGGGTCCACTTGTTCGAGAAACTCAAAGGAAAGCCCATTGGCTGGATCCTCCAGCTTGTTGGGCGTTGGCAGCACCAGTTCGATCAAGGTGTAGAAAAGGCGCCGCTTGGCCTGTTCAAGTGCGGCCCAGTACCGCTGGTTCTCGGGCTTGGAGAGTTCGGGAATCGTGTGCGTGGTGCGACACGACACGCAGTGCTGGTGCACGCTGGCTGTGGGCAGCACCCAATTGCACACGCCCGTCTTGCGATTCACGCAGGACTTGTACTCGGCTCCCGGCTTGCCCAACCTGCGCCATACGTCTTCGCCTGAGACTTCGAAGGCGAGCATCAGTTGCTCGTCCGGCGCGTAGCCAAGCGTTGACCCACAGGTCTCGCAAGTCAGATTTTCGAAGAAGACGCGATTGCCGCAGTTCGAGCAAAGCATCTGTTTCATGCTGTTATCCCAGGTGGCTCATGTTGCTTCAGCGCCTTGAGCCTTGCCGAGTGCCGCGGCGCGCTTCAGGACATCGCGTCGTTTAGCACGAAAGAGAATAAATAGGACGATTTAAATGAATGTTCGTGATATGATAGGAGCTTCCGGCATGAACGTCTCGCGTCTTGCCCATCGCCCTGTCCAGTTGAACGCCGACAGCAGGGTGTGATGCGACTTTGTCGCCTGTTGGCTGTAGAGCTGCCGCCAACTGATTTCTTCCCAGCTCACGCAGGTTCTTCAACTTGCGGTTCCCGAATGAACTAGATTCCAAAAATCGGCATTTCCATGGGCGAGTACGTCGTTTCGCCCGCGACCCAACAGACCGACTGCGGCCGATTTCGCGCCTCCTTCCTGGTCCAGGATACCGGCAGCGTCTGCCGAGTATTTCGCTTGAGCAACACCTTTGCTTCGCGGGAGGCCGCCAGACTTCTGGCAGTCACCCAGGGCTGGCTCCAGACCTCGATGCCTCACGGCCTTGCGTGCTGACGGTCACGTCGCTGCAGTTCCATCCTCCAGTGCGCATCCCATCGATCGCACACCCGTCTCCACTGGCGCGACATTCGACGCGCCCCTTCATTCAGAAAGGCTCTTTCATGAGCGTCAAAATCTACGTGGGAAACCTTCCCTATTCTGTGACGGGCACCAGCCTCGAGAGCAACTTTGCCGAATTTGGCGGCGTGTCTTCGGCCAAGGTCATGCTGGACCGTGAAACTGGCCGCTCCAAGGGCTTCGCCTTTGTGGAAATGGCGTCTGCCGAAGCCGCCCAAGCTGCCATCAACGGTCTGAACGGCGTGTCCGTCGATGGGCGGGCGATTGTCGTGAACCTGGCGCGTCCTCGCGAACAAGGTGGCGGCTCAGGTGGCTATAGCGCGGCTGGCTATGCTGGCAAACGCTCGGACGTTGGCTATGGCAACGGCGGCTACGGTGGCGGACGCTACTGAGCTCAGTGAGGCCTCAGAAGAACCGGCTCTTTGGCCGGTTTTTTTTCGTTTGTTCCAGATACTTCTGGAGGCGCCCCAACCGAGTGCTGGTCGGTGCTCGCGCGCTTCGGGCGACGCGGTTGACCGTCCGGTCTTCAGCCCCGTTGGTGCGAATGACTGAATACTGCCGCACAGCGGGCAATCCACCCTGCCCTACCCTGTCGAAGGTGCTGGACTTTGCGTAGGTGCCCTTGATGCCAATGCCGTTCAACACGGCGCGGGCCTACAGCACGTTAAGCGGGCTGTTGCGTTCAACGAATCAGGTGCGAGTGATCGCCCGCTGCCGGCACCCCCGATCGGGATAGCGCGGCCTGTTCCCAACTGGCGCGCCGCAGCAGTCCCCGTGGTCAGGGTACAGAGGCATCAATTCCGTTGATCCCCCAGCATCAACAAACGGTATTTCCCTGATACCCCGCCTTCTGGAACAGTCGGCTCAAGCCCCATCCGACCGCAGGACCAGAGCAGCGGCAAGGGGCGCCGAGCAGCTTCAGGAGACAGACATCACCACCTTCGAATTCCCCAGCGCAGCCGCGCGCCCGGTCGCCAACGTCGGCGCCCTGGTGTCGCGGTCCGCCCGCGCCTACGCGCCGCGCATCGCCGTCAGGACGGCCACGCGCAGCATCACCTACGCCGAGCTGGAGCAGCGCTCCAACCGCCTGGCCAACGCGCTGCTGGGCCTGGGCCTCTTGCGCGGCGATCGCGTGGGCATCTACCTGCCCAACCGGCCCGAGATCGTCGAGGTCGAGCTGGCCTGCTACAAGGCCGGGCTCATCAAGGCGCCCTTCAACGCGCGCCTGTCGCCGGCCGAGGTCGGCGAGATCGCCGCCAACAGCGATGCCGCGGTGATCGTCACCACGGCCGCCCGCGTCGAGGCCTTCCGCCCGCACATGCGCAGCGCCATGCCGCAGCTTCTGCTGGTGGAAGACGCGGCCGCCGAAGGCGGCTCCTACGAGGACGCCCTGGCCCACGCCAGCGACGCCTTCACGCCGATGGCCGTCACGGCCGACGAAGTGGCGGTGCTGCACTACACCTCGGGCTCCTCGGGCGTGCTGAAGGCAGCCATGCAGACCTTCGGCAACCGGCTGGCGCAGCTGCGCAAGTTCCTGCTGCGCTCGGAAGGCATGAACGAAGGCCACGTGCTGGGCCTGGTGGGTCCGATCACGCACGCCTCGGGCATGCAACTGGTGCCGGCGCTGTGCTGCGGCGTGACCATCCGCCTGTTCGACAGCTTCGAGCCCGCGCGCTTCATCGCCGACATGCGCGCCGACCGCGTGACCCACACCTTCATGGTGCCCACCATGATCAACATGCTGCTGGGTGAGCTGGAGGGCCAGTACCGCCCGCTTCCCGACCTGCTGCGCCTGGGCTATGGCGCGGCGCCGATGGCGCCGGCGCGCATCCTGCGGGCCATGGACGTGTTCGGCCCGGTGCTGTCGCAGGGCTACGGCGCCGGCGAGACCACCTCGGGCGTGTGCGCCCTCACGGTGGCCGACCACCTGCAGGCCCGCGCCGCTAGGCCCGAGCGCCTGGCCTCCTGCGGCCGTCCGCTGCTGGAGTGCGACGTGCAGATCCTCGACGACGCGGGCCACCCCGTGGCCACCGGCGAGATCGGCGAGATCGTGGTCGGCGGCGAGGACGTGTTCGCCGGCTACTGGCGCGCGCCCGAGCTCACGGCCGAGGTGCTCAAGAACGGCTGCTACCACACCGGCGACCTGGCGCGCATGGACGAGCAGGGCTTCGTCTACATCGTCGACCGCAAGAAGGACATGGTCATCAGCGGAGGTTTCAACGTGTACCCCTCCGAGGTGGAGGCGGTGCTCTACCAGCACGAGGCGGTGCAGGACGCCTGCGTGTTCGCCATTCCCGACGACAAGTGGGGCGAGGCAGTGGCGGCGCACGTGGTGCTCAAGCCCGGCCGCCCGGCGGACGCGCGCCCCATCGACGCTTTCTGCGGCGAACGGCTGGCCGGCTTCAAGCGGCCGCGCCACATCGAGTTCGTGACGCAGCTTCCGAAGAACCCCAACGGCAAGGTGATGCGCAAGGCCGTGCAGGCGCCCTACTGGGCCGGACAGGACCGCATGGTGAACTGACATGGACGCAACGACCACCTCCAACACTCCGATTCCGGCGCCCTTCTTCGCCGGCCCCTTCGAAGGCAGCGAGCGCGCGAAGGAAATCATCGAACGCGTGCAGGCCTACCTGCACGGCGAGCTGGCCGACCTGGCGCGCGAGCACCATGTCGACCACGAGCACGGCGCCCCCCGGGAGCTGCTGCAGCGCGTGTGGCGACGCTCGCAAGAACTGGGCTTCTACGGCATGACGCTGCCCGAGAAGATGGGCGGCCTGGGCCTGTCGGTGCTGGAGCACGTGCTCATCAAGGAAGCCATCTACGCCAGCGGCTCGCCCTTCGCGCCGCACGTGTTCGGCGAACTGAGCGGCCCGCCGCGCGTGGGCGCCCTCGCCCGCCAGGCGACGCCGGAGCAGATGCGCAAGTTCATCCTACCGGTGGCGCAGGCCGACAAGGCCATCTGCTTCGCGCTGACCGAGGCCGAGGCCGGGTCAGACGCCGGTGCGGTGCAGACGCAGGCGGTGCGCGACGGCGAGGACTTCGTCATCACCGGCCGCAAGCGCTTCATCTCGGGCTCGCCCTTCGCCGACTACGCGGTGCTGATGGCCTCCACCGCCACCGACCCGGCGCAGGGGCGCGAGGTGACGGCCTTCTTCGTGGACCTGAAGGCGCCCGGCGTGCGGGTCGAGTCGGGCTACAAGACCATGGCCGGCCAGAGCAGCACCGGCGACATCGTGCTGGAAGGCGCGCGCGTGCCGGCCACCCACCTCATCGGCGAGCCCGGCCGCGGCCTGGCGCTGGCGCTGGGACGCATCACGGTCAACCGGCTGCTGCACTGCCCCGCGATGGTGGGCCTGGCCACGGTGGCGCTGCGCGATGCGCGCGACTACGCCATGCAGCGCAAGCAGTTCGGCCGCGCCATCGGGCAGTTCCAGGCCATCCAGCACATGCTGGCCGAGGCCGCGACCGAGCTGGCCGCGGCGCGTGCGCTGATGATCGGCACGGCCCGCCAGATCGACGCCGGCGCCGAGGCGCGTGCCGAGGCCTCGATGGCCAAGCTCTTCTGCTCCGAAACCGCCTTCCGCGTGGCCGATTGCGCGGTGCAGGTGCACGGCGGCGAAGGCATCGTGCAGGGCCGGCGCGTGGAGTTCCTGTTCCGCATGCTGCGCATGTACCGCGTGCTGACGGGCACCAGCGAGATCCAGAAGAACACCATCGCCAAGGAGCTGCTGGGCGACGCAGTGCGATAGCGCGGGCCGCGTGGCCTTTCGATTCCCACTACAACCAGATTCCCGGAGACATGGACATGAACGACATCACCCGCCGCGCGCTGCTGCGCCACGGCGTCCTGGCCGCCACGCTGCTCCCCTTCGCATCGCCGCGCCTCGCGCTGGCGCAGGAGCCCTACCCCAACCGCCCGATCAAGTGGGTGGTGCCCTACCTGGCCGGCACCGGGCCGGACACCACCACGCGCATCCTGGCCGAGGCGGTGGGCCCCATCCTGGGCCAGCCGGTGATCATCGACAACCGCGCCGGCGCGGCCGGCAACATCGGCGCGCGCGTGGTGGCCAAGGCGCCGCCGGACGGCTACATGTGGATCTACTCGGCCGCGCCCATGGCGGCCAACATGCACATGTACAAGAACCCGGGCTACGACGCACTGAAGGACTTCCGCCACATCATGCGGCTGGCCAGCAGCGACATCGTGGTGGTGGTGAGCGGCAAGTCGAGCATCCGCAGCATGCAGGACCTGCTTGCACAGGTGAAGGCGCAGAAGGGGCAGATGAACTACGCCTCCGGCGGCGTGGGAACGCCTTCGCACCTGGGCGTGGAGATGATGCTGAGCGCGGCCGGCGCGCAGGCCATGCACGTGCCCTACAAGGGCGCGTCGGAACTGGTGAATGCGGTGATCGGGGACCAGGTGACTTTCGGCGCGCCCATCTTCAGCGTGGCCTATCCGCTGATCCAGAGCGGCCAGCTTCGCCCGCTGGCAGTCGCGGGCGCGAAACGCAACCCCGTGCTGCCCGAAGTGCCCACGCTGGCCGAGCAAGGCATCAAGGGCGCGCAGCTCACTTCGTGGGGCGGCATCTCGGTGCCCACCGGCACGCCGGACGCGATCGTGGAGCGCATCCGCGCGGCCTTCCAGCAGGCGCTGGCGCAGCCCAAGACCATCGCGCTGCTTCAGCAGCAGGGCGGGCTGGTCGACATGCAGGACTCGGCCGCCTTCGTGCAGGGCTTCAAGCAGGAAATGGCCTTCACCGAGGCCATGATGAAGAAGGTGGGCCTCGAGGCGATGTAGCCTCGCGTCACCAGGTCGCGCCCTGCCCTTGCAGCGCGCGCTGCGCGAGCAGAAAGGTCGCGGCGTTCCAGCTCTGGCCGGCCATGCCCATGGGCGCCAGCGTCTTGCCGTGGAACCACTCGGTGAAGCGCCAGTCGCCCTGCGCGTTGGCCTGTGCCAGCCGCTCCAGCGCGGCTTCGGCCTGCTCGCGCAGGCCCAGCTGCGCCAGGGCCATCACCCAGAAGCCGCCGACGAAGGGCCACAGGCCGCCGTTGTGGTACTGGTGCACCAGGTTCTGCTGGTGCCGGCCCATGTAGGCACGCCACAGGTCGTGGCTGGGCGGCATCGGGTGCAGCGTGACGCGCACCGGCCAGGGCTCGTCGGCCTGCGATGACCCGATGGTGTGCGCGATGCGGTGCGACGTGGCCTCGTCGGCCAGGCCGCAGAGCACCGCCAGCACGTTGCCGAAGACGTCGCCTTCGTCGCCCACGAAGGACAGGTTGACGAAGCTCAGGTACAGCCCCGGGTCGCGCCGGCCGCGCCGCGCGTAGTGGCGCAACAGGCGTGCGCGGTGGTACTCGGGCAGGTCGCGCTGGAAGGGATTGAAGAGGTGGTTGAAGTGATGCCGCGTCTCCTCCGCATGCGTCAACGCGAAGCGGCGCTTGACCTCGAACCACAGCGCATTGGTGTAGAGCACGTAGCCCGAGCGCGGCATGATGTCCGCCCAGTCGCTGGCCTCGTTCTGCTGCAGCAGCCGGAAGTGCTGGTGCTCCTGCGCCAGCAGCCACTGGAGGGCCAGGCGCACCTGCGGCTCCCAGTGCGTGGCGCCCACCTTGCCGTGGCGCCGCACGTGGTCCACCGCGATCAGCCACCACAGCGTCGCGTCGATGCAGCCCAGGTACCAGAAGTCGGCATCGCGGCCTTCCGGGTCCACGTACTTCGGGATCTGGCCGTTGCCCGCCTGCTGCGCGGCCAGCGCATCGAGGCTGGCCACCGCGCCCTCTTCCAACGCGGGTACGCCGCTGCCGCACATGGCCATCACGCAGATCGCCGCGTCGCGTCCAAAGATGCGCGTGTAGCGCCGCGCCACAGCGGCCTCGGTGCGGCTGGCGGCCAGGATGCCGTGGGGCGAGAGGTTGCGCTCGAGCAACGCGAGGGAAGCTTCGGTGCAACGCGATGCAAGCGCTGGTGCGCGGGATTCGGTCATGGGTCGGAGTCGCGGATGGCCCCTCATGTTAAGGAGAGGTGATGAACAAAACACTCGCGTCTTGAGCAGATATTAAGAGTCGGCGCTGTTACTGGCATGCGATCCCGATACCGCGGTCGAACAGGGGGCAGAATTCACCGATGCAAAAAGCCTCGCCCCCAGCCGACCAGCCGAGAAACCCCCTGCACGGCATGACGCTGGAAGCCATCGTCTGCGCGCTCGAAGCCCGCTACGGCTGGGCCGACCTCGCGCAGCGCATACCGGTGCGCTGCTTCACGCACGACCCCAGCGTCAAGTCCAGCCTGAAGTTCCTGCGCAAGACGCCCTGGGCGCGGGAGAAGGTGGAAGGGCTCTATCTCTTCATGCTGCGGGAAGAAAAGCGGATGAACCGCCGCGCCGAGTGAGCCGCAAGCGCACAGTGGGGGCGCGTCGCACCGCCGCCCACATCGATTCAGATTGCAGGCACAGCCATGAATGATCTTCCGAGGTCCGACCTTCCACCACTGGCAGTCCTTGCGGATCGCGTGGGCGCATCC
The DNA here is from genome assembly GCF_900114785.1 of Variovorax sp. OV329. Taxonomy (GTDB): domain Bacteria; phylum Pseudomonadota; class Gammaproteobacteria; order Burkholderiales; family Burkholderiaceae_C; genus Variovorax. The sequence continues at coordinate 307,456 of NZ_FOUG01000006.1, read as the reverse complement.
CTGCGCGAGCGAAGGGAGTCGGTCGCGGTCGTCGAGTCCTCTGCGGGCGGACTCGTGTCCGCATCGCTTCTCGCGATAGCCGGGGCATCGGCCTTCTACCTCGGCGGTGCCGTCGTCTATTCGAGGCGAGCGGGTCGGGCACTGCTGGGCCTGACCGCAGAGGATCTCGCGGGCATGCGCGGGGAAACCGAGCCCTATGCCCTGCTGGTCGCCGGCAGGATGCGGGGCAGTCACCGCGCGAGCTGGGGGCTCACCGAGAGCGGCGCCTCGGGCCCTTCTGCCAGCCCGTACGGAGACCCCCCTGGTCGCGTGTGCCTTGCGGTCGTCGGCGCGGCATCCATGGCCAGGACCATCGAAACAGGGACTGCCGACCGGGCCGCGAACATGGACCTGTTCGCGCGCCACCTGCTCCAGCTTTTTCACGAGGTGCTGCGAGCGGGTTCCGGTCAGGGCCTGGTTGCTGGCGAACACCCCGAAGTCTGAAGGCGCGGACGACTGACTCTGGGTGGGTCGGCGTTGGGCCTGGCACCTTCGGGACCCCGTCAATTCTGGGCGGCTCCAGGGCCTGCGACATCCTTTGCGGCGAGCGCAAGGTTGCGGTACTTGTCGGCCAGCGCACGAAGATCGCGCGCAAGCGCCTGGGCTTCCTGGGAGGGCTTGCTGCCGCACCCACGGGGAATTCGACCCAGCAGCTACGCACCCGGTGCCTGGAAGCCCAGGTCCAGCAGCACGCATTCCTAGTTGAAGGTATCAACAGGGAAAACTAGGGACATTGAAGGGGCCCAAGTCGGACCAGTGCGGACGCGGCATCGGGCTGTGTCAAGCTGGGTGCTTTCCAACGGCCCAGGCCCCACCGAAAGGAGCATTGCCTCATGCACGAACCCCTGCCCCGGCGACTCACCGCAGCCGATTTCGACCAGGACCTGCTCATTCTTTTCGATGCCTACGTGCACGGCGGCCTCGACCGGCGCGGCTTTCTCTCGCAGGCGCAGAAGTTCGCCAAGGCCGGCATGACGGCCGCGGGCCTGCTGGCCGCGCTCAGCCCCAACTTCGCGGCAGGCCAGCAGGTGCCGGCGGAAGATTCGCGGCTGAAGACCGAGCGCCCGAGCTTTCCCTCGCCCAGCGGCAGCGGCACGATGAAGGGCTACCTGGCACGGCCCGCGAGCGCCGGAACCACGAAGCTTCCCGCTGTGCTGGTGATCCACGAGAACCGGGGCTTGAACCCTCACATCGAGGACATCGCGCGCCGCCTCGCGCTGGACGGCTTCATGGCCTTCGCGCCCGATGCGCTCACGCCCCTGGGCGGCTACCCCGGCAACGAAGACGATGCGCGTGCCGCGTTCGCCAAGCTGGACCAGGGCAAGGCACGCGAGGACTTCGTGGCGGCGGTGAACTGGCTCAGGGCCCGGCCCGACACCACCGGGAAGATCGGCGCGGTGGGCTTCTGCTGGGGCGGCGGCATGGTGCACCAGCTGGCGCTGCGCATGCCCGACCTGGCGGCCGGGGTGCCCTTCTACGGCAACACGCCCGATCCGTCGGAGGCAGCCAAGGTGAAGACACCGCTGCTGGTGCAGCGTGCCGAGGTGGACGAGCGCATCAACGCCGCGTGGCCGGCGTACGAGGCCGCGTTGAAGGCGGCCGGCGTGCGCTTCACCGAGTACCAGTACCCGGGCACGCAGCACGGCTTCAACAACGACACCACGCCGCGCTACGACGCGGCCGCAGCGAAGCTGGCGTGGTCGCGCACGGTGGAGTTCTTCAGGGCGAACCTGGGCAGCGCCGCCTGAAGCGCGGCCGGCTCAGAGGGCCCGGATCCGGCCGGCGAGAGACTCGATGCCCGCCTCGTCCAGGTCCTGTGCCTCGACGCTGCGGCGCTCGCCCCAGGCGCGAAAGTGCCGCTCCTGCGAGCGCTGGTAGTGCGGGTCGTAGTGCAGCGACATCAGCTCCTCGAAGAGCGGCGCGAGCTCGCCGGCCAGCGCCCATTCCTGCCAGCGCGCCACCGTCTCCTTGCCCTGCATCTCCTTGAGCTTGCCCAGTTGCGTGGCCAGGACCTCGCGCTCGTCGCCCAGGTAGGCGTAGTCGCGCAGCAGGTAGGCCAGTCGCGCGGGCGGCGTGGCCGCGACTTCGATCACCGGTGCCTCGCGCATGCGCGCCACCAGCGTGAGCGGCAGCGAGAGCTTGCCGATGCGCGGGCTCTCGCCTTCCACGTAGACCGGCCGCGCCAGGTCGAAGCCCTCCATGCGCGTGGCGATCTGCGTCTCGAAGTTCTTCTGCGAAGGCTGCGGCACGCCGGGCAGGCCGCCCAGCAGCGAGCCCTTGTGGCAGGCGGCCTCCTCCAGGTCCAGCACCTGCTCGCCCTGCGCGGCGAGGGCCTGCAGCACGCGGGTCTTGGCGCTGCCGGTGGCGCCGCAGATCACGCGCAGGTCCAGGCGCGGGCACAACGCGTCGATCTGCGAGATGACGTGGCGGCGAAAGCTCTTGTAGCCGCCGGCCAGCTGCTGCGCGTCCCAGCCCACCAGGCGCAGCCAGGTCACCATGGAACCGCTGCGCAGGCCGCCGCGCCAGCAGTAGACCAGGGGCTTCCAGTGGGCCGGCCGGTCGGCGAAGCGCTCACGCAGGTGGCGCGCCAGGTTGGCCGCCACCATGGCGCCGCCCACGCGCCGGGCCTCGAAGGCGCCCTGCTGCTTGTACAGCGTGCCGACGATGCGGCGCTCCTCGTCGTCCAGCACCGGGCAGTTGATGGCGCCGGGCACGTGGTCGAGCGCGAACTCCGCGGGCGAGCGCGCGTCGATGAGGGTGTCGAAGGCGTGCATGTCGGGCACGCGCACGGGTGCGTTATGGCTCATTCCTCGATCACCCCGCACGCTGCTGCGCCTGGCGCATCCAATGCAAAATCGAAGGCCCTGCAAAAACGGGCTTGCTCTACTTTCATGACGAATCCGATCGCTCTCACTTCTTTCTCGCACGGCGGCGGCTGCGGCTGCAAGATCGCCCCCGGCCTGCTGTCGGAGATTCTGGCACGCGCCCCGCAAGGCCTGGTGCCGCCCCAGTTGCTGGTGGGCACCGAGACGGCCGACGACGCCGCCGTCTACCAGCTCAACGACCAGCAGGCGCTGGTGGCCACCACCGACTTCTTCACCCCCATCGTCGACGACCCCTTCGACTTCGGCCGCATCGCCGCCACCAACGCGCTGTCCGACATCTACGCCATGGGCGGCACTCCCATCCTGGCGCTGGCGCTGGTGGGCATGCCCATCGCCAAGCTGCCGCCCGACGTGATCGGCCGGGTGCTCGAAGGCGGCGCCAGCATCTGCCGCGAGGCGGGCATCCCCATTGCGGGCGGCCACAGCATCGACGTGCTGGAGCCCATCTACGGCCTGGTGGGGCTGGGCCTGGTGCACCCCTCGCGCGTGCGCCGCAATTCGGATGCAAAGCCTGGCGACGCGCTGGTGCTGGGCAAGCCGCTGGGCGTGGGCATCTTGTCGGCTGCGCTCAAGAAGGGCGTGCTGGGCGACGAGGGCTATGCGCAGATGCTGCGCCACACCACCAGGCTCAACAAGGTGGGCAGCGAGCTGGCCGCCATGGACGCGGTGCACGGCATGACCGACGTGACGGGCTTCGGCCTGGCGGGCCATCTGCTGGAGATGTGCCGCGGTGCCGATCTTTCGGCCGAGGTGTCGCTCGCTCGCCTGCCGCTCATCGAGGTGGCGGCCGGCTTCGCGGCCCAGGGCATCGTCACCGGCGCCTCGGGGCGCAACTGGGGCGGCTATGGCAGCGAGGTCGACTGGCCCGCCGCCGCGCCCGAGTGGCAGCGCGCCATGGTGTCAGACCCGCAGACCAGCGGCGGGCTCCTGGTGAGCTGCGCGCCCGACGCGGTGGATGCGGTGCTGAGCGCCTTCGCCGGCGCGGGCTTCGAGCAGGCGGCGCTCATCGGCCACATGGAAAAGACCGCACCGGCAGCCGGCGCGGCGCGTCTGCGCTTCTCGGCCGGCTGAAATTGGCCGACTGAGAGCCCGCACACGTGGCGCGGCAGTGCGCCTGCGCAATGCGGCCGCTTGCGGCCGCGGGCCTACTTCTTCTGCGACACGGCCGGCGTGGCCGGCGAGCCGGCGACGATCTGGGCGCGGAAGGCCTTGAGCCGCGTCTTCAGGCGTCGCTCGTTGACCAGGCCCGTGCGCACCATCATCTTCTGGCCGGCCGACATGGCCTCGAGCTGCGGGTCGGTGAACTCGTAGTGCACCAAGGGCCGGGCCATGGGCGTGTCGCTCTTGACCTCGACCATCTTCACCTTCACCGGCCCCTCGGGCTCGGGCGCGGCCAGCAGGTGGTCGATGACGGCGACCAGGCGGTCGTTGAAGTACTTGCCCGGGTAGCCCAGCTCCTCGAAGGCCTGCTGGAACAGCGGGTAGAGCTTGAAGTAGACGGTGGCCGCTGCGGCCGGGTCGACGTTCTCGGACAGCAGCACCAGCGGCGTGTAGCGCTGGCCGTTGTCCAGGGCGATGGCCGTGTTGTCGCCGGCACCGCCGGTGGCGAAGCGCTGGCCCACCGGCTGCACCGGCCACACGCGCGAGGGCGCATGCTCGCGAGGCAGGTTGTCCACCGTGGCCACGAAGCGGCGCACGAAGCCGTCCACGTTCAGGAAGCTGGTGACGCTCCTGGCACCCAGCAGTTGGTTCAGCGCGGCCGTGACCCTGGCGTCGGAATCGGACAGCTGCGGCAGCGCCGGATCGGGCGGGGTGTCGATGGGGTTGAGCGGTGCCACCTGCTCGGGCTGCGCAGGCGGCGGCGCATCCACGGGCGCCGCCGCGGGGGTGTCGGGCTGCGTGGTGACGGCCACCGGCTGCACCGGCGCCTGCGTCTGCGACCAGCGCCACCACAGGGCGCCGGCGCCCAGCAGCACCACCACCAGGATGACGGCCGTCCAGACCGAGGATTCGCGAACGGGTCTGAAGTCTCTGGGGTCCTCGCGCTCAGGCATGTCGACGAAATCCTTTCCTCTCAGGTGTCATGGGCTCTGGAAGGCTGCGGCCAACTCACGCGTGAGTTCCTCCGCGCCGATGGCCTTGCAGCCGCTTGCGTTCTGACCCGACCATAGCGGAGAAAAATCCCCGCTGCCCTGACTTTCTGCCTTGGCGCGGATCGGCGCGAAGGCCGCGGTGGCCAGCGGAAACTCCGGCGGCGCATCGCTGATCGGGCCCAGCTCGCGCATCACGCGGTTCATGATGCCGCGCGCCGGCCGGCCGGTGAACAGGTTGGTCAGCGCCGTGTGGCGGTGCGCCGCGTCGCTGCCCGAGAGGGCCGCGCGATGCGGCGCGCTGAGGGTCGCCTCGGGGCACAACAGGTAGGCAGTGCCCACCTGCACGCCGGCCGCGCCCATGGCCATGGCAGAGCGGATGGTGGCCGCGTCCACGATGCCGCCCGCGGCGATCACCGGCAGCTTCACCGCCTTGAGGATCTGCGGCAGAAGCGCGAAGGTGCCCATCTGGCGGCTGAGGTCGTGCGACAGGAAATGGCCGCGGTGCCCGCCCGCTTCCAAGCCCTGGGCGATCACCGCGTCCACGCCGCGCGCGGCCAGCCACTGGGCCTCTTCCACGGTGGTGGCCGAGCTCAGCACCTTGGAACCCCACTTGCGCACGCGGGCCAGCAGGTCTTCCGAGGGCAGGCCGAAGTGGAAGCTCACCACCGCGGGCTTGAAGTCCTCCAGCACGTCGGCGGCCGCATCGCTGAACGGGTTGCGGCCTGCGCCGCCCGCGATGCCCGCGGGGTCGATGCCGAACTCGGCGTAGTAAGGCGCCAGGGCCTTGCGCCACGCGGCCTCGCGCTGCGCATCGGGCGTGGGCGCGTGGTGGGCGAAGAAGTTGACGTTGAAGGGCCTGCCGCCGGTGGCCGAGCGGACGGCCTCCAGTTCGGCGCGCATGGCATCGGCCGAGAGCATGGCGCAGGGCAGGGAGCCCAGGGCGCCGGCATTGCTCGCCGCGATGGCCATCGCGCTGCCTTGGGCGCCGGCCATGGGCGCCTGGATCAGGGGAAGCTGGGTTCCCAGCAACTGGGCGATCGATGGCGCAGGCATGGCCTCAGGCCTCGGCCGTCTGCTGCGGCGCAGCGCCGGCGATCTGGCGCAGCGCGCGCTCGAAGATCTCGGCCGGCTGGCCGCCCGAGATCAGGTGCTGGTTGTCGATGATGATCGCCGGCACGGAGTGGATGCCCGCACCGGTGTAGAGGCGCTCGCGGGCGCGGGTGGCCGCGTCGAATTCGTCGCCCGCCAGGATCTCGCGCGCGCGCTGCGCATCCAGCCCCGCTTCGCCGGCCAGGCGCACCAGCAGTTCGGGGTCGGAAGGATTGAGGCCGTCGGTGAAGTAGGCCTTGAAGAGCGACTTCTTCAGAGCGCGCTGCTTTTCCACGTCCGTTTCCTCGGCCCAATGCAGCAGGCGGTGGGCGTCGAAGGTGTTCCACACGCGCTTGCGCCGCGCCATGTCGAAGTCGAAGCCTACCGTGGCGCCGCGCTCGCGGATGCGATCGCCGTTGGCCTTCACCTGCGCCTCGTCGATGCCGTACTTTTCAACCAGGTGCTCGACCGAGTCCTGGCCTTCGCGCGGCATGTCGGGGTTCAGCTCGAAGGGCTGGAAATGCAGCTCGACCTCGATCTCGGGCGATACGCTCGCCATCGCTTGCTCCAGCGCGCCAAGGCCGACCGCGCACCAGGGACAGGAGACGTCGGAGACGAAATCGATGCGCAGCTGACGGGGTGTGTTGGGGGTGGGGGTGCTCATGGCGCGCATTCTCCCCCCGTCAGGCAGGCGCGGCCAGAGCGCGGGTATTTGAGGCCTCCCGGCTTTTCACTCCGCTTCGCTGCGTGTAATTCGCCACCTCCCGAGGAGGGGACCGCACCTGCGGCCTGGCAAAGCCGGTTCCGCGGTGCGGGGGCTGGCACGCACTGCGAGCCCGGTGAAGCAGGTTCCGCGGGCGGGCCCGGCGCGGGTGCCTATCGGGTAGCGGCGTAGAAGTCCTTGAGCAGCTCGGCGAATTCATCCGGGCGCTCGACGGCGCTCAGGTGCGCCGCCTCGATCATTCCCAGCTTCGCGCCGGGAATGGCCTGCACCATCGCCTCGGACATGGCCGGCGGCGTGGCCTCGTCGCGCGCGCCGGCGATCACCAGCGTGGGCCGGCCGATCTTCCGGTTGCTCTCCCGGAAGTCGATGGCGGCCACGCCCTGGCAGGCGGCGATGTAGCCGGCCGCGTCGGTGGCGATCAAGGTGTCGTGCAGCTTCTTGGCCAGCGCCGCGCCATCGGACGTGGCGGCGAACTCGGGCGTCAGCCAGCGGGCCACCGCGCCGGTGGCAATGGCGGCCACGCCCTGGGCCTGCACCGTCTCGACGCGGGCCTGCCAGGGCGCGCGGTCGGGGTAGTAGGAAGACGAATTCGCGATCACCACGCTGGCCAGCAGTTCCGGCCGTGCCACGGCCAGCGCCTGCGCGGTCATGCCGCCCATCGACAGGCCGACGAAATGCACCGGCTTGCCGCCGGCTTCGCGCGCGATCAGGTCGGCCGCGTCCTGCGCCAGCGTCTGCATGCTCAGCGCGCCGTCCACCACGTCGGAGCGGCCGTGGTTGCGGTGGTCGTAGCGCAGCACGGTGAAGTCGCGTGCCAGCAGCGGCGCCACGCCGTCCCACATGTGCAGGTCGCAGCCCAGCGCGTGGCTCAGCACGACGACCGGGCCCTGCCCTTCGCGAACGAGGTTGAGGTGGATCATGTCTGTTTCTCCTTGTGTGTCTGGTGTGGCTGCTGCAATACCCGCGGCAGCCAGAGGAAGGCGATCAGCAGCAGCGTGGCTGCCGCCAGCAGCATGGGCACCACCATCGGCCAGGCGCCGTGGACGTAGGGCGCCTCCATGAAACGCGAGGCGACTTGCCCCACGCAGAAGGCCACCGCCATCATGGTGAATCCCGACCACGATACCGCGCGGCCGGCCAGCTGCGGCAGCTCGCCCACGGCACCCGCCTGCCCGCAGGGTTGATGGATGCCGTGGCCCATGCTGTAGAAGGCATGGCCCAGCATCAGCGGCCAGGCGCTCTCGGGCAGCTGCCAGGCGCCCAAGGCCTGGATGAGCGCGCCGGTGACGCTGAGCGAAGCGCCCAGCCGCACCGTGCGCAGCGGCCCCCAGCGGTACAGCAGGCGCCGGCAGGCCGTGGTGGCGCAGATGTAGATGGCCGAGCCGAAGGATGGAATCCAGCCGTACAGCGCCGGCTCCAGCCCCAGGTAGCCGATGTAGACCAGGGGCGAGAGCAGCAGGAAGCAGAAGATGCCGCCATAGCTGGCCGCCGACACGCTGGTCCACACCCGAAAGCTTCGGCTGGCGAAGACCTCGCGCACCCCGCCCTTGGCAGCCGGCTGGCCCCCGGCCTGCGGCACGCGTGTCTCGCCGAAGGAATGCCAGCACATGGCCAGCAACACCGCGCCGTAGACCGCCATCAGCACCAGCACCCAGCGCCAGCCGGCCCACTGCACGACGAAGGCGCCCAGCACCGGCGCGATCAGCGCGACGAAGCCCAGGCCCGTCAGGCCGCGAGCCATCACGTGCATGCCTTCATGCGCCGGATACAGGTCGCGCACCGCCGCGCGCGAGCACACCAGGATGGCAGCCATGGCTGCACCCTGCACCGCGCGCACACAGGCCAGCATGGTGGCGCTCACGGCGAGGGCGCCCACCAGCGCCGCCACCACGTACAAGGCCAGGCCGCCGAGCAGCACCGGCCGGCGGCCGATGCGGTCCGCAAGGCTCCCAACCGGGATCTGCGCGATGCCGAAGGCCAGCACGAACATGGTCAGGCTGGAACTGGCCGAGCCGAGCGCGCCCGCAATCGCGGGCAGCGCGGGCAGGTAGCTGTCGGTGGCCACCGGCTGCGCGGCCAGCAAGAGCGGCAGCAGCAGCGCGAAACTCAGCGGCGAGGCTGTCGCAGGCGTCACGCAGGCGCGTCCGTCAGAAGGCCTTTTTCCTTGAGCACGGCCGTGGCCAGGCCAAAGGCATGGTTGGCTGCGGGCACGCCCACGTAGATGGCCGACATCATGATGATTTCCTTGATGTCCTCGGGCGTCAGGCGCGACTCGGGCGGGCCGTCCAGCGCGGCACGCACGTGCATCACGAATTCCTCGAAGGCCTTCACGCCCAGCAGCATCGACAGCACCATGAAGCGGCGCGTCTTGTCGCCCAGCGCGGGGCGGCCCCAGATGTCGTTCCAGGCGTGGCGGGTGATGAGTTCCTGGAACTCGCTGTTGAAGCCGTTGCGGTTGGCCAGGGACTTGTCGACCCAGGCATCGCCCAGCACGCGGCGGCGGTTGATCATGCCGGCGTCGTAGTCGCTCGCCGGCTGGTCCTCGTTCTTCGGGGTAGTGGTCATCGGACAGATTCCTTGGATGTGGTTGTGGCAGCGGCGGATGCACGCAGTGCATCGACCTGCGCCAGGGCAAGGGTGCCGGCGTTCTTCGCCAGCGCCGGGTCGAACCATTCGTCGGCGGCTTCGCGCGGCAGCTCGGCGCGCAGGTGCTCGATGTTGGCCAGCATGCTGGCTGCATCCACCTGCAGGCCGGGCAAGGCGCCCGCCATGGCGCGGACGCTGCCGTGCGTGCTCATGAGCAGCTGCGGCCACTCGGCCAGCTCTGCCTGCCAGGCGCCCAGCGCGCGCTCGTGCTGCTGCGGCATGGTGGCCAGCAGCGCCGCCACGCGCTGCGGCGCGCGCTGCGAGGCGGCCAGCGCCACCATCGAGGCGACCGGGTTGCGCTTGTGCGGCATGGCGGACGAGCCGCCGCGGCCGGGCTCGGTGGGCTCGGCCAGCTCACCCACCTCGTACTGGCCCATCAGCGCGATGTCGGTGGCGATCTTGCCCAGGCTGCCGACCACGATGGCCAGCTCGCAGCCCAGGGCCACCCATTCGTCGCGCTGCGTGTGCCAGGCGATGCCGGCATCGGCCAGGCCCAGGGCCTGCGCCACGTGCTGGCGCAGCTGCGCGCCCTGCCCCTTCATCTGCGCCAGCGTGCCGACGGCGCCGCCCAGCTGCAGCTTGAGCGCATGGTGCGCGGCGGTTGCGATGCGTGCGCGGCTGCGCACCAGCGGCGCCGCCCAGTTGGCGCACTTCAGGCCGAAGCTGGTGACCGAGGCCGGCTGCATCAGCGTGCGCGCCAGCACCGGCGTTTCCGCATGCCGCACCGCGTGCTGCAGCAGCGCCTCGATGGCCTTGCCCAGGTCGGCATCGACCAGCCGCACCGCATCGCGCGTGACCAGCGCCATCGCGCTGTCGATCACGTCCTGGCTGGTGCTGCCGAAATGCACGAAGGGCACCGCCTCGGCGTTGAACAGCCCCACCGCCTCCTTCAGGCTCTTGACCAGCGGAATGGCGACGCTGCCGGCCCGCCCGCTCTCGCGCAGGATCTTGGCCACGTCGAAGAGCTCCACCTTGCAGCTGCCGACGATGGAGTGCGCCGCCGACTCGGGGATCAGCCCCAGCTGCGCCTGCGCGCGCGCCAGCGCCGCCTCGAAGCGCAGCATGGCGTCGACGAAGCGATGGTCGCTGAAGGCGTCGAGCACCTCCGGCGTGGAAAGAAAGCCTTCAAAAACACTCATGTCGGTTCATCCCTGAAATTGATGTCTGTCCTGCCTCAGGACGAGGCGGCCACGGCTCCGCCGAGGAAGAGGCGCTCGATGTCCGGGTCGGCCAGCAGGTCTTCGGCCTTGCGCTGCAGCACCAGCCGGCCCGATTCGAGCGCGATGGCCTCGTCGGCGTACTTGAGGGCGCTCTTCACGTTCTGCTCCACCATCAGCACCGTGGTGCCCTCGTCGGCCAGGCGGCGCAGCAGGCGGAACACGTCCCGCACCACCAGCGGCGAGAGGCCGATGGAAGGCTCGTCGATCAGCAGCACCTTGGGCGCGAGCAGCAGCGCGCGGCCCACCTCCAGCTGCTTCTGCTCGCCGCCCGAGAGCGAGGAAGCCATGCTGTGCATGCGCTCCTTCACGCGCGGAAAGAGCGACAGCACCTGCGGGATGCGCTCGTGCGTGGCCTTCATGCCCAGCGTGATGCCGCCCAGTTCCAGGTTCTGCCACACGGTGAGCTGGCCGAAGAGATTGCGCCCCTGCGGCACGAAGGCCACACCGCGCGCGAGCAAGGCCTTCTGCGTGGCGCCGGTGATGTCCTCGCCGCCCAGCAGGATGCGCCCCGCCTTCGGCTTGAGCAGCCCGAAGAGCGTCTTGAGCACCGTCGACTTGCCCGCGCCGTTGGGGCCCAGCAGCAGCGTGATGGCGCCGCGCCGGGCCGAGAAGCTCAGCTCGTTGAGGACCATGAAGTCCTTGTAGCCGGCCAGCACGCCTTCGAAGCGGATGTACGAATCTGCTGCGTCCATCTCAGCTCCCGAGGTAGGCGTCCAGCACCTGCTTGTTGGCGCGGATCTCGGCCGGCGTGCCGATGGCCATCACCTTGCCTTCCACCATCACCATGATGCGGTGGCACAGGTCCATGACGAAGTCCATGTTGTGCTCGATCACCACGAAGCTGCCACGGCGGCTGGCGTTGAGTTCCTTGAGCAGGCGCGACAGCCCGCCCACCAGGCTCGGGTTGACGCCCGCGCAGGGCTCGTCGAGCAGCACCAGCTCGGGCTCGCTCATGAAGGCCATGCCGATGTCGACCAGCTTCTGCTGGCCATAGGACAGCTGCCCCGCCTTCTTGTGGGCCACGTGGCCGATGCGGAACTGCGCGATGAGTGCATCGGCCTTCGCGCCCAGCCCGCTGTCGCCGGGCATGAACAGGCGCCGCAGCATCGAGCCCTGGTGTTCCTGCGCAGCCACGATGAGGTTGTCGCGCACGCTCATCTTGCCGAACACCTGCAGCGTCTGGAAGGTGCGGCCCACGCCGCGGCGGTTGAGCTGCAGCGGGCCCAGCTGCGTCACGTCCTCGCCCTGCAGCTCGATGCGGCCGGCGTCGGGGCGGATCTGGCCCAGCATGCTGTTGAACAGGGTGGTCTTGCCCGAGCCGTTCGGCCCGATGACGCCGAAGATCTCGCCGGGGCGCACCTCGAAGCTCACGCCGTCCACGGCGCGGATGGCGCCGTAGGACTTGCGCAAGTCCGTGACCTTGAGCAGCGGTGCCGCGCTCATTCTGAAACCTCCGCCTCGCGGGCTGCGGTGCGAGCAGCCTTCGGCGTGGCCGTGCGGGTGCTCATGCCGACACCTCCTGCCGCGTCGCAGCCGCGCTTCGCGCAGCTGAGGCTTCGCGCGCTTCACGCCGGGCCCTGAGGCGATCGGGAATGGACAGCAGCCCGTCGGGCAGCCACACCATCAGCAGCACCACCGCTGCGCCGAAGGCCGGCAGGTACCAGTTGGCTACGCCCGGCACGTCGCGCAGCCACTCGGGCAACACCACGCCGACGGCGGCACCGAGCACCGGCCCGAGGAAGTAGCCCGAGCCACCCACCACCACCATGAGGTACATCATGATCGACGCCGCCACGGTGAAGGGGGCCGGCTCGATGAAGCCCACCAGCGAGGCGAACAGCCCGCCCGCCACGCCCGCGTAGGCCGCGCCGATGGCGAAGGACAGCAAGGTGTAGCCGCGCACGCTGACGCCCAGGCTCTCGGCACGGATGGAGTTGTCGCGCAGCGCGGTGAAAGCCTTGCCCCAGGGCGAGCGCAGCAAGCCCCACAGCAGCAGGCCCATCACGACCGTGATCGCCAGCACCAGGTGGTAGTAGGCGTGGTTGCCCTCCAGCGGAATGCCGAACAGCTCGGGCCGCGCGATGTTGTTGATGCCGAAGGTGCCGCCGGTGAGCCACTCCTCGTTGCGCAAAATCAGCCAAACCGCCGTGTTGAAGCCCAGCGTGGCGAAGGCCAGGTAGATGGTCTGCACCCGCAGCGCCGGAAAGCCCAGCACCAGCCCCACCGCGAAGCACAGCAGCGCGGCGGCAGGCAGCCCCAGCCAGAAACTCGCGCCCGCCTTCATCAGGATCGCCACCGTGTAGGCGCCGATGCCGAAGAAGGCCGCGTGGCCCAGCGACTTCTGCCCCGCGTAGCCCACCGTCAGGTTCAGCCCCATGGTGGCGATGATGTAGACCAGCCAGTAGCTCAGCAGGTAGATGCCGTAGTTCTTGAGGAAGTGCGGCACGGTGAGCAGCGCTGCCGCGGCGACCGCCGCGAAAACGAGATGGCGCGCCTTCATACCTTGCGCTCCTCTTTTCGGCCCAGCAACCCCTGCGGCTTGAACAGGATCACCACCATGAAGATGAGCAGCGCCACCGCGTCTTTGTAGGCCGGCGAGATGTAGGCCGAGGCCAGGTTTTCCGCCACGCCCACGATCAGCCCGCCCACCAGCGCGCCGCGCGAGTTGTTGAAGCCGCCGATGATGGCCGCGAAGAAAGCCTTGGTGCCCAGGCCCTCGCCCATGTCGAACTTGGCGAGGTAGGTGGGCGTGACCAGCAGCGCCGCCGCCACCGCCAGCGTGGCATTGATGGCGAAGGTGTAGAAGACCATGCGCGGCACGTCGATGCCCAGCACCTGCGCGCTCTCGGTGTTCTGCGCCACCGCCTGCATCGCGCGGCCGGTGACGGTGCGCGAGAGAAAAGCCTGCGTGGCCAGCACGATCGCCACCGCCAGCGCGAAGGTCCCGATGTCGGCCAGCGTGACGGTCACGCCCGCGACGTTGAAGATCCTGTCGGCAAAGAGGCTCGGGAAAGGATGCGCCTCGGCACTGAAGCCCGCGCGCACGCCATTGCGCATCGCGATCGACAGGCCGATGGTGGCCACCACGATGGGCATCATCCCGAAGCGCAGCAGCGGGTCGACCACGCCGCGCTTGAAGCCCCATCCCAGCACCACCACCGCCAGCAGCACCGTGAGCACGAAGGCGATGCCCAGCGGCGCGCCGAAGGACATGCAGGCCAGCATGGCGAAGGCCGGCAGCATCACGAACTCGCCCTGGGCGAAGTTGATGGTGCCGCTGGCCTGCCACAGCAGCGTGAAGCCCAGGGCCGCCAGCGCATAGATGCTGCCCGTGGCCAGGCCGCTGAGCACCAGCTGGAGCAAGTCGGTCATGCGCCCCCTACTTCGCGGCGGCGCCCAAGGCCGGCACGGTGGCGATCACTTCCTGCTTGCCGTTCTTCACCTCGACGATGAAGCTTTCGCGGTCCAGGTCGCCCTTGCCGTCGATGGACACGTCCATCAGCACGCCGGGCTGCTGGGCCGCCGTCACCTTCAGGCCGTGCAGGGCCTGTGCCACTGCCTTCGCATCGAGCTTGCCGGTCTTCTCGATGGCGGCCTTGAGCAGGTACACGCCCGAGTAGCCCTTCATGCCGTTGTGGTCCGACACGTACTTGTATTCCTTCTCGAACTTGGCACGGAAGGCGCGGATGGCCGGGCTGGGCGCATCCACCGTGAGTCCCACATGCGCGATGGCGCCGTTGGCCGCGTCGCCGGCCAGGTCGATCACCTTCTGGCCGGTGAGCGTGGTCTCGCCCACGATGGGCTTGGCATAGCCCTGCTTGCGCAGCTCGCGCAGGAGGCGCGCCGACTCTTCCTCGTTGCTGTAGGCAAAGAGCGCGTCCGCGTTGCTCTGCTTGGCGCGCAGCACCGCGGCGGCGAAGTCGATCTGGCCCGGCTCGGTGGAGATCTCGGCGGCCACCTTCACCGGCGTGGCGGCCAGCGCCTTCTTGATCGAATCGAGCCCGCCCTTGCCGAAGTCGTTGTTGACGTAGATGACGGCCAGCGTCTTCACCTTCATCTTCTGGTCGATGTAGCGCGCCAGCTTGGGCATGGCCGTGGCCTGCGTGAAGCTGGTGCGGAACACGTACTTGTTGCCCTGCTCGGTGATGGCCGCGGCCTCGCCGCCGGTGAAGTTGGGCACCTCGGCGCGGCGGCTCTCGGCCATGCTGACCATGATCGAGCCGGAGAACACCGGGCCGAAGATGGCGAACACGTCGTCGTCGATGGCCTTCTGCGTCAGGCCCTTGGCGATGCCGGGGTTGCTCTGCGTGTCGCTGGTGGTCGACTCGATCTTCTTGCCCAGGATGCCGCCCGATGCATTGATCTCCTTCACGGCCAGCTCCACGCCGTTCTTGAAGTTGGTGCCGGCGGTGGCGCCACCGCCCGAGAGCTCGACGATGTTGGCGATCTTGATGGTCTGCTGGGCCCAGGCACCGCCCGCGCCCCCTGCCAGGGCACCGAGCACCAGGGCCTGGCTCAGCAGTCGTCGGCGGGCCATCGTGTTCTTCATCATCGTCTTCATCATTTGCATGTCTCCTCGTCGTTGGAATGGGAAAGCTTTTTCAGGCAACGCTCGACGTTCGGTAGCGCTGCGGGTTGCGCGCTTCCTCGGCCAGCGCTGCCGGATACACCAGGTCGCGCAGGAAGCCGAAGTCATCGCGCACGCCCTGCGCCGCCTCGGTGTAGCCGTAGTAGTCGAGGTAGTAGGGAATCTGCTGGATCAGCATCTCGAAGCCCGGCTGCGCGTGCACGCCGCGGGCGCGCACCGCCCGCACGAAGGGCGTGGGCTGGCCGCGCAGCAGCACGTCGAAGACGGCCGCGTGCGGCTCGATGCGGGCCACGTCGCAGGGCAGCGAATCGTCCGCCCCCAGGCCGCTCTGCGAGGCGTTGACCACCAGGTCGTAGCCGGCCGGGTCGCTGGAATCCACCGCCACCACGGTGGCATCGAAGAAGGCATTCAGTTGCGCCGCCAGCCCCGCGGCCTTGCCGGCCACCGGGTCGTAGAAGGCCACGTGCTCGGCGCCGTCGACCGTGCCGCCGTCGGCCAGGGCCACGCCCATGGCGGCGCCGGTCACGCCTGCGCCCAGGATCAGCACGCGCTTGCCGCGGTAGGGAATGTGGAAGTACTCCAGCGCGCTGGTGAAGCCTTCGCCGTCGAAGAGGTCGCCTTCCAGTTCGCCGCTGTCGGTGCGGCGCACGATGTTCACCGAGCCGGCCACGCGGCCCAGCAGACCGCAGCCGTCCAGCAGCGTGGTCACCAGCGGCTTGTGCGGCGGCGCGATCACCATGCCGCGCACGTTCTTCGCCAGGAAGCTGGCCTTGAGGAACACCGCCAGGTCGCGCACCGGCACCCGCGCCGGCACCATCACCGCGTCGATGCCGAAGCGCTCGAACACCGCGTTGAACATGCGCGGCACGCGCACGTTGGTGACCGGGTCGCCCGGCATCAGGTACAGGTCGGTGGAGCCTTGGATGGAGTGCATTGAGGGGGTCCTGCGCTGTTCGACTATCGTTCGGCGGCTTTCTGGCAGCCTCGCACTGTAGCCGCACCTCGATCGATGCCAAGCCTGAAATCGAGCAAACGATCGATCATCGAACAGCGATGTGCGCCGATTGAGCGCTTCCAGGGAATGACCTAGCATTGCGCCCCATGATCGTGGACGAAAAGCAACCGCCGCCAGGCCTGGACAAGCGCGACTGGATCGCCGGCCTGGAGCGCGGCGTGAGCGTCATCGAGGCCTTCGACGACGCCAACCCCCGCATGACCGCCAGCCAGGCCGGCCAGCGTACCGGCATGACCCGCACTGCAGCGCGCCGCTACCTGCTGACGCTGCAGCACATGGGTTATGTGGCCACCGACGGCAAGCTCTTCTGGCTGACGCCTCGCGTGCTGCGCCTGGGCCAGTCGTACCTGGAATCGGCGCGCCTGCCGCGCATCGTTCAGCCTTTCCTGCAGCGGGTGGCCGCGGGCACGCACGAGATCGCCTACCTGTCGGTGATGGACGGCGACGAGGTGGTCTACATCGCGCGCAACGGCCCCAACCGCAGCATGAGCACCGGCTACGTGCTGGGCGCGCGCGTGCCGGCGCAGGTCACGGCCTCGGGCATGCTGATGCTGGCCCTGCGCACCGACGAGGAGCAGGCCCACTGGCTGGCCTCGCACGAGCTGGCGGTGTTCACCTCGCACACCATTTCCAGCAAGGAGCGCATGAAGCTGGAACTGGCGCGCATCCGCGCCCAGGGCTGGGCGCTGTCGGAGCAGCAGCTGGACCTGAACTCGCGCGGCATCGCGGTGCCGCTGCGCGACCGCCGTGGCGACCTGGTGGGCGCGCTCAACATCACCATGCCCATGGGACACGAGCCGAGCGAAGACGCCGTGGCACGCGTGCTGCCCGTGCTGCGCGAGACCGCGCAGGCGATGCGCAACCTGATCTAGCGCTGCTTACTGCCGGATCTTTCCGGTGCTGTTCACGATGGACAGCTCCACGTAGCGCGAGCCGGTGCGCTGCGTGGGCTTGAAGGCCAGGCTGTAGCCGCCCAGGTCCAGGCTGTCCATTCCGTTGAGTGCGGTCGCCATGCCTTCGCGCGTGGGCCGCGCGCCCTGGCGGCGCACCGCTTCCACAATGACGCGGGCGGCGATATAGCCTTCCATCATCGCGTAGCTCACCGGCGTGTCCAGCTTCTGCGCCTTCGCGCTGTCGGCGAACTCCTTGGTGAGCCGGCCGTTGATCTTGTAGGGGCTGGGGGTGACCTGCGCGATCACCACGCCGGCCATCTGCTCCTCGCCCAGGCGCTGCGAGAGCTGCTCCAGCTCGGTGCCCGAATGGGCGAGCAGCTGCGCGGTGCCGCCACCGCTGCGGTAGGCCTCGATGAAGGCGCCGGCCGCCGCGCCGCTGGAGACCATGATGATTGCCTGCGGCTTGGCCTCGATGAACTGCTCGGCCGCATCGGCCACCTTGGTGCTGTTGGCCGCGTAGGAGGCGCGCTTGACGATGGTGGCGTCCACCTTCTTTGCCGCGGCGTCGGCGGCGGCGACCAGCGCCTGCGCATTGGGGCCGTCCTCGTAGAACAGGCCCAGCTTGCGGATGCCCACGGTGGCCAGGTGCGTGGTGATGCGCGCCAGCTCGTCGCGCAGGCCGGCGCGCACGTTGTAGAGCATGGGCATGTCATCGCGGATCTCGGCGCTGCGGTAGCCCACCAGCGCCAGGCGCTCGTTGTCCAGCAGGCCCGAGGCCACCAGGTCGGAGATGTTGCGGCTGCCGAAGTAGCCGGCCAGCACCAGCGGCTTGTCCTCGGCCACCAGCTTGCGCGTGAGGGCCAGCGTCTCGGCCGGCTGGCCCAGGTCGTCCTTGCGCACCAGGGTGAAGGTGTGGCCGTTGACGCCGCCATCCTTGTTCACCGCGTCGAAGTACAGCTGCATGCCGGCGCCGTAGGCCCGGCCCTGCCGCGCCTCGGGTCCGGACAGCGGCGCCACCTGCCCCACGACGATGGGCGCAGCCACGGCGGCCTGCGCGGCCATGGCCAGAAGCGCGGTGGTGACGATCGATCGCCCGCGGGCGCGCAGCAGCAAGGCCTTCATCCGAATCCCTCCGTGGGTGGTGTCAGTGCGAGTCAGGCGGCCACCAGCGATCGGGTAGCGCCATCTGTATCTTTATGTAATTTCGAGACGATTCCCATCAGGGGCGCCCCTTCCCTCGAAAGTACTCGCGCCCTGCACCACTGCCACGCGAACCATCCGCAGTTGCCGCGTTGCGCGGCTGCTGCCTTCAGGCCAGCACAGTCTCGACCTCGGTCTTCACCTCGGTCATGAGCTTGTGCACCGGGCACTTGCCGGCCACGCGCAGCAGTTCGGCGCGCTGCACCTCGTCGAGCGGGCCGACCAGCTTGAGCGAGGCCTTGAGCTTGTAGGTGCCCTGGCGCTCCTGGCTGTCGTCGCGCTCCACCTGCACCTCGATGTCCTCCAGCGGCATGTTCTTGCGCTGCGCGTAGAGCAGCACGGTCAGCGCCTTGCACGAGGCCAGCGAGGCGTCGTACAGGTCATGCGGCGTCGGCCCTTCGTCCTTGCCGCCGCCGGCGACGGAGGCGTCGATCGTGAAGCTGTGCTGGCGGATCTGGACGCGGTGGCGGGTGCCGGACGGGTCGTCGCGGCGAACGGTGACGGTCATTTGTGCTCCTTGGGTTGATGTTCGATTTCAGGCACCGCCGTAGCGCTCGGTGCGAATCGCGCCGGCGGGCACGTTCGCGGCCAGCAGCCCGTCGGCGGCGGCCTCGACGAAGCGGTTGGAGCCGCATACGAAGACGTGGCGCGGCACCTGGCCCCAGCGGGCCTGCAGATCCTGCAATTGCACGGCATCCAGCCGGCGCCCCAGGTCGCCCTCGCGGCGAGGCGCCCCGCGCGTGGTGGCGGCCACGAAGAGAAAGCGCTGCGGCATCTGCGCCTGAAGCTGCTCCAGCTCGTCGGCAAAGGCGAGCTCGGCCCAGGTGCGCGCCGAATACACCAGCATGAGCGGCGTGGTGCCACCCGCTTCGCGCCAGTCGCGCACCATGGCCATGAGCGGCGCGATGCCCGAGCCGCCGGCCACCAGCAGCAGCGGCCCGCCGTCCTGCGGTCGCCAGATGAAGTGACCGCCCAGCGGACCGCGCAACTCCAGCGTGTCGCCGGCCTGTGCCACCTCGTGGAAGTAGGGCGAGACCTCGCCCTCGTCCAGCTTCTCGATGATGAGCTCGATGTGCGGCGCCGAAGGCGCCGAGGCGATGGAGTAGCTGCGCTGCGCGCTGTAGCCGTCCTCCGCGCTCAGCTTCACGTCCACGTGCTGCCCCGCGACCGGGCGCGCGAGCGGTGCTGCGAGCATCACGCTGACGATGCGCGGCGTGATCGGCGCGATGCGCTCGATGCGCGCCTCGTGCCAGGGCGAAGCGGCGGCGCCGCTCACGGGTCGTCCGAGAAGCGCTGCTGCTTCCACGGGTCGCCGTACATGTGGTAGCCGCGCAGCTCCCAGAAGCCGGCCTCGTCGCGCTGCGTGAAGCGCAGGCCGCGCAGCCACTTGGCGCTCTTCCAGAAGTACAGGTGCGGCACCAGCAGGCGCGCCGGCCCACCGTGCTCGGGATGCAGCGGCTGGCCGTCGAAATGCGTGGCGACCATGGCACGGCCGCCCGCCAGGTCGGCCAGCGGCACGTTGGTGTCGTAGTCGTCGCTGCTCAAGGCCAGCAGCCAGGGCGTGGGCGGCGCGGCCAGTCCGGCGGCGGCGAAGAGGTCGTCGATGGCGACGCCTTGCCACTGCGTGTCGAACTTCGACCACTTGGTGACGCAGTGGATGTCGCCTTGCCAGCGGGTGCGCGGCAGCTGGTTGAATTCATCCCAGCTCCAGGCCGCCAGCGGGCGCGGGCCGTCGTACAGCGTGAAGCGCCATTGCGAAAGCTCGACCCGCGGCGTGGGCCCCTTGGCCAGGACCGGGAAGTCCTCGGTCAGGTACTGGCCCGGCGGCAGCCGGCTGGCGGTGGCGGCGCCGGGGCGCCGGCCGGTAAATCCTCGGTTGGCCATGCGTGCGGCTCCTTGCAGTGTTTGGAACGCGAGGCCGAGGCGCCAAGCCTCAGCTGCGGTAGAAGGGCTCGACCGCGCCCTTGAGCTTGATCATCAGCGGGTTGCCCTTGCGGTCCAGCGTCTTGCCGGCGGGCACCTTGATCCAGCCTTCGCTGACGCAGTATTCCTCGACGTCGTGGCGCTCCTTGCCGTTGAAGCGGATGCCGATGTCGTGCTCGAAGATGGCCGCCACGTGGTGCGGGCTGCGCGGGTCGATGGACAGGTGGTCGGGAAGGGGTGGCTGGGGCGTCGTTTCGGTCATGGAACAGGTCTTGAAGCGCAGGCACGGCGGCCCGCAGAACGCCCGATGATAGGACCGCTTGTGGGCCCCGCAGCACGCTCCTATGATGCGCCACCCGGCTTTTGCCGGAGGGAGACACGCGATGGCTTTGGACGAAGACACGGCGCTCTCTCTTTCGCGGCGCGGCGTGCTGCGGCAACTGGGCATGGGCGGCATGACCGCGGCCCTCATCCCCGAGCTGGCGCTCGCCCAGGACGCCTGGCCCACCAAACCGGTGACGCTGGTGGTGGGCTACCCGCCCGGCGGACAGACCGATTTCGCCGGCCGCATCCTCACCGCCGCCATGCAGCAGAGCCTGGGGCAGAGCGTGGTGATCGACAACAAGCCCGGGGTGAACGGCAACATCGCCACCGACTACATCGCCAAGTCGGCGCCCGACGGCTACCGGCTTCTGGTGGGCAACGGCAGCAACATGGTGCTCAACCCGCACACCTACCGCAACACGCCGGTGGCCGACCCGCTCAAGCTCACGCCCATCGGCCTGCTGCTGACATCGGGCCTGCTGCTGGTGGTGCCGACCAGCCTGCCGGTGAAGACGGTGGAGGAATTCATCGCCTGGGTCAAGCAGCAGGACAAGGAAGGCAAGATCGTCGACTACGCCTCGGGCGGCCCCGGCAGCCTGGTGCAGACCACCATGGAGCTGTTCCGCGAGCGCATCGGCAAGCCCAAGATGAGCCACGTCCCCTACAAGGGAAGCGGTCCGGCCATGACCGACCTGGTGGCCGGGCGCATTCCCTGCATGTTCGACGCGGCCTCGGTGGTGGCGCCCTTCGTCAAGTCGGGGCAGCTCAAGGCGCTGATGGCCACCGGGCCCAAGCGCATCCCGGCCTTCCCCGACATTCCGACGGCCACCGAGCGCGGCATCAAGGACTTCCAGGTGATCTCCTTCATCGGCATGTACGGGCCGGCGGGGCTGAACCCCGACATCGTGCGCAAGGTCAACACGGCCGCCAACGCGGCGCTGAAGGACCCGAAGGTGCTCAAGACCATTGCCGACCGGGGCGACGAACCCGGCGGCGGCACGCCCGAGCAGCTGGGCGCGATGACGCGCGACAACTACAAGCTCCTGGGCGAGGTGGTGAAGAACAACGACATCCGCGCCGAGTGAAGCCTGCCCGCCGCCCCGCAATGGGGAGGTGGCACGGCTCGTGCATGATTGCGGTGCATGAGCTTTCCAGAAGAAAACAACCTCGATGAGCGCGATGGCCGCTACCTGCGCAAGGCCATCGTCTGGTCGCACGCCGGGCGCCGGCGCGGCAACCGGCCCTTCGGTGCGGTGGTGGTCTCCGAGGCCGGCGAGGTGCTGGCCGAGGCCTACTGCGACAGCACCGAGACGGGCGACTGCACCGGCCACGCCGAGACCAACGCCATCCGCCTGCTGGGCGCGCGCAAGGTGCCGCGCGACGTGCTGGCCCGGTCCACCATCTACTCCTCGTCCGAACCCTGCGTGATGTGCGCCGGCGCGATCTTCTGGTCGGCCATCGGCCGCGTGGTGTACGGCATCGACGCCGAGCGCCTTCGCGTGTACCGCGGCGAGCGTGGCGAGCAGCGCGATGCGCAGCTGTCCTGCCGCGACGTGTTCGACGCCTCGCCGCACACCATCGAATGCATCGGCCCCGCCCTGGTCGACGAAGCCGCGGCGGCCCACATCGGCGCGTGGAAGGAATGAACCCGAAGATGAGCACTGATGTCCTGGCACGCCCGGCTTGACCTGCGCTACCAGCGCGATGAGGCCACTCAACGCAGCATCGCCCGCTTCAGCCACGACGGGCCGCTGCGCATCCTGCAAAGCCTCTACCCCGAGGGCGGCACCGTTTGCCACAACGTGCTGATCCATCCGCCCGGCGGCCTGGTGGGCGGTGACACGCTGGACATCGGCGTGCATGCGCAGCGGGGCAGCCACGGCCTCATCACCACGCCGGGCGCGAGCCGCTTCTATCGCAGCGAGGGCGAGCTTGCGGTGCAGCGCACGCGGCTGGTGCTCGACGAGGGCGCGCGCCTGGAATGGCTGCCGCTGGAAGCCATCTGCTACAGCGCCTGCCGCGCAGAGAACCGCCTGCGCATCGAGGCCGCGCCCGGCGCCGAACTCATCGGCTGGGACGTGACGGCGCTGGGCCTGCCCGGCGCCGGCCAGCCCTTCGAGCGCGGCAGCCTGCTGCAGCACATCGAGGTGCCGGGCGTGTGGCTGGAGCGCGGTCGCATCGACGCGGCGGACACGCGGCTGCTTGCCAGCCCGCTCGGCCTGGCGGGGCAGCGCTGCCTGGCGTCGCTCTTCTTCGTGTCCGGCTCGCCTATCGAACGGGCCCGGCGCGAGGCGGCGCTGGACACCGCGCGCGCCATCGCCGAATCGGTCGGTGCTCAGGTGGCGGCGGGCGTAACCAGCCCGCACGAGGAGGTGATCGTGCTGCGCGTGCTGGCCCCGGTGGTGGAGCCGGCGATGCAGCTGCTGCGGCAGGTGTGGCAGGCGTGGCGCGCCGCGCTGTGGCAGATGCCTGCCAGCACGCCGCGCATCTGGGCGATGTAACCGCGCCCTACTTCAGGTGCGCCTCGAGCGCATCGAGGGTGCCGCCGTACCCTTCGTTCATGGAGGGCTGCAGTTCCTCGAAATAGGCGCGCTCGTCGTCCAACTCGCCGAAGGGCTGCGCCCGCAGCGTGAGCACGGTGGCCCGGTCTTCTTCCACGAAAGTGGCGGTGTTCTGTATCTCCAGCGGGCAGCGCTCGCTGAAGGGTGCGCGGGCGATGCCGCAGCGCTCGTTGGAGAAGGAGTTGAGCCACACCAGACGCTCGCGCGGCACCACCTCTCGGATGGCGAAGCGCCCCCACATGGCCGGCCCCTGGGGGAAGTTCATCGCGTAGTGCACGAAGCCGCCGGGCCGCAGCTCAAAGTGGCGCAGGTCGATGCGGCAGCCCTTGGGGCCCCACCACATCTGGAACTGCTCGGCCGTGCTCCAGGCCTGCCAGACACGCGCCAGGGGCTGCGCGAAGCGCCGAGAGATGCGGAACTCAGACTTGCTTGGTCTTTCTGACATGGGTCTTTCCTTTGCGGGCGGGGGTGGAGGTGGACTGCAGGAAGGCGTCGAGCTGATCGAAGCTGTCTCCCCACAGCTGCTGGTAGCTTTCGACCCACTGGGCAACCTTCTTGAGCGGCGCCGGCTCCAGCCGGCAGGGCCGCGTCTGCGCGGCGCGGCTTCGCGAGATCAGGCCGGCCCGCTCCAGCACCTTGAGATGCTTGGAGATGGAGGGCTGGGTCATGTCGAAGGGCTCGGCCAGTTCGTTCACCGTGGCTTCGCCAGCGGCAAGCCGCGCCAGGATGGCGCGCCGGGTGGGGTCGGCCAGCGCGGAAAAGGCCTGGCTCAGCGGATCAGGACGCATTGGATAGCTAAAGAGATATATAGCTGACCGGCAATGTAATAAGCGAATGCCTGCTTGTCAATGCGCCCTTCTCCGACGCCGCGAATGCATTCGGACACATCTTTCGCGGGCTGCCTTTGACAGAATCGTTTCTCCGAGAAGCCGGCTTGCCGGCACCCTCTGCGATGGACACAGCCGCCTCTAGAAACCGCGAGATGGAAGCATTGACCGAGCGCGCGACGTTTGCCGCCGTGCTGGTGACGCTGGTGCGGCAGCGCTGCGTCGAGACCAACGCGAACCGCACTTCGCGCACCGGCCTGCAATTGCGCGTGCCGGTGCACGAGCGTCCTGCCGTGCGGCGCGGCTTCGACGCGCTGATCGACCACGGCATCCTCGCGATGGTCGGCGAGGACATCGGCATCACGGCGCAAGGCCGCGTGTTCGTGGCCTATTGCCGGCGCCTGCGCGGCGAGAAGCTGCAGGGCCACGACGACGTGAACGATTCAGACCAGTTGCGGCGGCAGCTGGAGGCGATCCAGACCGACAGGCGCTTCGACCCCGACCATGCCATCGAGGAGGCCAGCACCCTGCCCGGCCGGCTCGAGGCCCTGCAGCAGCAGACGAAGGCCAAGCGACACTCGCCCCTCGTGTGGATCATCCTGGCGATCATCATCGCCTTGCTCGGCGTGGCCCTGCTGGTTCGCCTGCCGCACTAGCAAAACGGCGCGGCAGGCCTACACTGGCCGGCCCATACGGAGACGACAAGGGAGCCGCGATGCAGCAGGACAACACCTTGCTATGCGAAGCCTTGCAGCAGATGGCCATCTTCGGCGGCGTCAACGACGAGGCGCTGTACTTCCTGCTGGCACGAGCGCGCATCCGCGAGCATGCGGCGGGCAGCTACATCGCGAAGGAAGGCGACGTAGCCACCGGCCTGTTCGTGCTGCTGCGCGGCCGCGTTTCGGTGCAGCGCTACTGGAACGACCACCAGGTGCAGCTGCGCGAGCTCGGCCAGGGCGACTGCTTCGGCGAGATGGCCCTGCTGGACCTGGGCAAGCGCAGCGCCTCGATCCTCGCGTTGGAAGACTGCACGGCGCTGGAGATGGGCACGGACCTGCTGCACGATTTCTTCGAGCACGACGCCAGCCAGTTCGCGCTGCTGCAGATGAACATTGCGCGCGAGCTGAGCCGCCGCCTGCGCCGCACCTTCGACCTGCTCTTCAGCGCCAGCACGGCGCCCGAGCGCGCGATCGTCGAGGGCATCCTGCGCCGCGTGTAGCGCGCTGTGGAGGAAATGGGCGGATGGCTTGGCCTGCCGTCCGACAGGGGGAACGCAGGGTGATGCCTAGACTTTTCCCGCATGCACAGACGAACCCTGCTGGGAGCGGCCGGGGCCCTGATGGCTTCCGGCCTGGCGGGCGTCGCGTCCATCTCGCCGGCCGCGCGTGCCGCCGGCCTCACGCCGCTGGGCGATGCGCGCCCCTTCGATTTCGCTTGGCTCAAGGGCGTGGCAAGCAACGTGGCCTCGCGTCCCTACGAAGCACACGGAAAGGCGCTGCCGCCAGAGGTCGCGGCGCTCGACTGGGACCAGTACCAGGCCATCCGCTTCAAGCCCGACCACACGGTGTGGAACGACCGCAAGCTGCAGTTCCGCATCGGCCTGTTCCACCTGGGCCTGTACTACAAGCGCCCGGTGCGGATGTTCGAGGTGACGGGCGGCAAGGCACAGGAACTGGCCTACGACCCCGCCATGTTCGACTACGGCAAGAGCGGCCTGGACGGCGCGAAGCAGCCGCGAGACCTGGGCTTCGCCGGCTTTCGGGTGAACTCGCGCCGCGACAACTTCAAGAGCGATGTGGCGGCCTTCCTGGGTGCGAGCTATTTCCGCGCGGTGGGCGCGCAGGGGCAGTACGGCCTCTCCGCCCGCGGCCTGGCGATCGACACCGCGCTGCAGCAGCGCGAGGAAGAGTTTCCGGATTTCACCGACTTCTACTTCGAGGCGCCCGACCCCAAGTCGTCCACCGTGGTGGTCTACGCGCTGCTCGACTCGCCCAGCGTGGCCGGTGCCTACCGCTTCGCGATCACGCCGGGCGAGCCGCTGCTGATGGACATCGACTGCGCGCTCTATCCGCGCAAGGCCATCGAGCGGCTGGGCATCGCGCCCTGCACCAGCATGTACCAGGTCGGAGAGAACGACCGCCGCATGGCCACCGACTGGCGGCCCGAGATCCACGACTCCGACGGCCTGTCGATGCACAGCGGCAAGGGCGAATGGATCTGGCGGCCGCTCACCAACCCGGCGAAGCTCAGCTTCAATTCCTTCGGGGACCGCAACCCGCTGGGCTTCGGGCTGCTGCAGCGCGACCGCGACTTCGACCACTACCAGGACGACGGCGTGTTCTACGACCGGCGCCCCAGCCTGTGGGTGGAACCCAAGGGCGACTGGGGCGACGGCGCGGTGCAGCTGGTGCAGATCCCCACGGTGGACGAGACGCTGGACAACATCGTGGCCTTCTGGAACCCCGCGCAGAAGCTGCAGCCGGGGCAGGAGGCGCTGTTCGGCTACCGCCTGTACTGGGGCAGCAAGCCGCACATGCAATCGCCGCTGGCGACCTGCGTGGCCACGCGCACCGGCATCGGCGGCGTGGTGGGCAAGAAGCGCGAGTACTACGCCTGGCGCTTCGCCGTCGACTTCGCCGGCGGCCCGCTTGCGCGGCTGGACTGGGGCAAGGCCAAGGTGGAGCCGGTCATCACGCTCAGCAGCGGCCGCGCCGAGGTCAAGTCTGTCCGCCCGCTGGCTTCGGTCAGGGGTGCGCGTGCCATGTTCGACGTCGTGCCCGGCGAGAGCCTCGACCCGATCACCGTGCGCCTGTACCTGAAGATGGGCGATCAAAGCCTGAGCGAGACCTGGCTCTACGAATGGGTGCCGCCAGGGCTGGAAGACCGTAAGGTCTGACCCTGGCGGTGCGAGCGACGTGAGCGCCGGCGACGACATCCCCGCGAGGCTGGACCGCCTGCCCTGGTCGCGCTGGCACTGGCGCGTGGTCATCGCGCTGGGTGTGGCCTGGGTGCTGGACGGGCTGGAGGTCACGCTGGTGGGCTCGCTAGGCGGCGTGCTGGAGCGCGGCGACACGCTGGCCTTGAGCGCCACGCAGGTGGGCGCCAGCGCCTCGCTGTACGTGGGCGGCGCGGTGGTGGGCGCCCTGCTCTTCGGACGGCTGGCCGACCGGCTGGGGCGCAAGAAGCTCTTCCTGCTGACGCTGGTGCTCTACGCCTGCGCCACCTTCGCCACCGCCTTCTCGCCCAACTTCGCATTCTTCGCGCTGTGCCGCTTCGCCACCGGCCTGGGCATCGGTGGCGAGTACGCGGCCATCAACTCGGCCATCGACGAGCTGATCCCGGCGCGGGTGCGCGGGCGGGTGAACCTGGCGATCAACGGCAGCTTCTGGCTGGGCGCCGCACTGGGCGCGGGCCTGAGCCTGGTGCTGCTGGATGCCAGGGTGCTCGGCCCCGAGTGGGGCTGGCGCGCCTGCTTCGGCCTGGGCGCGGTGCTGGCCGTGGCCATCCTGCTGGTGCGGCGCGACGTGCCGGAAAGCCCCCGCTGGCTCGCGATGCACGGACGGCCGGAAGAGGCCTTGCGCATCGTGGACGACATCGAGGCGCAGGTGCGGCGGGAGCACGGCGCGCTGGCCGAACCCGCGGCCACGGCGGCGAGCGCGACACGCAGCACCCGCAGGACACCGACGGCGCGCGAGGTCATGCATGTGCTGCTGCACGTCTATCCGCGGCGCAGCCTGGTGGTGCTGGCGCTGATGATCTCGCAGGCCTTCTTCTACAACGCCATCTTCTTCACCTACGCGCTGGTGCTCACGCGATTCCATGGCGTGGCGGATTCGAAGGTGGCGCTCTACATCTTTCCCTTCGCATTGGGGAACGTGCTGGGGCCGCTGCTGCTGGGGCCGCTGTTCGACAGCGTCGGGCGGCGGCGGATGATTGCGCTGACCTATGTGCTGTCGGGCATCGGCCTGGCGATCACCGGCTGGGCCTTCATGCAAGGCTGGCTGGACGCGCGCAGCCAGGCGCTGTGCTGGTCGGCGGTGTTCTTCCTGGCCTCGGCCGCCGCGAGCTCGGCCTACCTGACGGTGAGCGAGGTCTTTCCGCTGGAGATGCGCGCGCTGGCCATCGCCATCTTCTACGCGGTGGGCACGGGCGCCGGCGGCTTCGCGGCGCCCTGGCTGTTCGGCGCGCTGATCGAGACCGGCAGCAAGGGCGCGGTGGCGGCGGGCTACGCGATCGGCGCGGTGCTGGTGGTGGGCGCCGGGCTCATTGCGCTGCGTTTCGCGGTGGATGCGGAGCGAAAGCCGTTGGAGGAGATCGCGCCGCCCCTTACTCGATGAGAGCTCGCCGCACGTCTTCCTGCAGGCTGCGCAGGTGGGCGCGCATGGCAGCGCGCGCCCGATCCGCGTCCCTCGCACGCAGCGCCTCGACGATCTCGCCGTGCTCGTCATGGTTCTCGCGCTGCCGGTGCAGGGGGCTGTGCAGCCGGAAAAGCCGCGCGTTCACACGCAGTTCCTCCACCAATCGGGGGAACACCACGTTCCCGCTTGCACTGGCAATCACCAGGTGAAAGCGGTCGTCAAGGTGGAAATGCTCGATCTCGCTGTGCTCGCCATCATGGAGGGCTCGGATGTCGGCCTCCAGTTCGTCGATCTGCGCGTCCGTGATCTTGGAGGCGGCGAGCGCTATGCACTCGCACTCGATGACCTCGCGGGCGCGCATGCAGTCGAAATATTCCTTGGTACCCAGCGCACGGACCGCATAGGAGCGTGCATCGCGCCGCACCAACAGGCCCTCCCCAGCCAGGCGCACCAGCGCCTCGCGCATGGGCGTGCGTGAGATACGCAGTTCCTCGGCCAGCCGCGCCTCCTGGAGGGGACTGCCTGCAGAGATCTGCCGATCAAGGATGAGCGTACGCAGCCTGTCGTACGCTTGCTCGGCCAGGCTGGTCGAACGCACCTCCAGGGGTGCGATGGTGATGGTGGCGGGTTGCGCCGGACTGGGAAGGCTTGGCATGCGGAGGTAGGCGAAAGGCACGAGGGCGGCAAAAGCTTAGCAGGCCCGCCAGGTGCGAAGCGCCGGGCTCAAATCCATTTCTGCAGTGGATTGCCCGCATTCGGCGCGCGCGGCCTCAGGCAAGGCAGGAAGGCGCCGCTGCCCGGCTCGGCCTGGAATTCGCCGTCCTTCCACACCACGCGGCCACGCGAGACGGTCACAGCCGGCCAGGCCCGCAGCTTCATGCCTTCGTAGGGCGTGTAGTCGGCGGCATGGTGCAGCATCGCGTTCTCGATGGTCCTTTCCTCGCCTTCGCCGAACACGTCCCAGATCACCAGGTCCGCATCGCTGCCCACGGCGATCGTGCCCTTGCGGGGATACAGGCCGTACAGGCGCGACGGATTGGTGGCGGTGAGCTCGACGAAGCGATGCACGTCGATGCGCCCGGCCAGCACGCCTTCGCTCATGAGCAGCGGCAGCCGGGTTTCCACGCCCGGTATGCCGTTGGGAATCCGGTCGAAGGAGGCGTTCTCGCCCGCCACCCGCTTGCCGTCGGGACCGTTCATGTTGAAGGGTGCGTGGTCCGACGACACGATGCTGAAGAGGCCGCTGGCAAGCCCGTTCCAGATGAAGGGCTGGTTCGCCTTGTCGCGCGGCGGCGGGCTGCAGATGCAGCGTGCGCCGTGCATCGGGTCTGCGTCGTCGATGCCCAGATCCTCGGCACTCAGGAAAAGGTACTGCGGACAGGTTTCCGCATGGATGGGCAGGCCGCGCCCGCGCGCCCAGTGGATCTGCTCGACCGCCTCGCGGCCGGACACGTGGACGATCAGGATCGGCGTGTCCACCAGTTCAGCCAGTGCGATGGCACGGTGCGTGGCCTCACGCTCCACTGCCATGGGTCGCGAACTCGCGTGGTAGCGGGGCGCGGTCAGGCCGGCGTCGAGCAGCTGCTCGGTCAGCCAGGCGATGCAGTCGCTGTTCTCCGCGTGGATCATGGTCATCGCGCCGTGCTTGCGGGCGGCGGCCAGCACCTCGATGACCTGCCGGTCGTCCAGCTTCATGTCGTCGTAGGTCATGTAGATCTTGAAGGATGTGTAGCCCTTCTCGATCAGCGCCGGCAGCTCGCGCTGTGTCACGTCTCGCGTGGCGTCGGAGACGATCAGGTGGAAGGCATAGTCGATCACCGCCTTGCCCTCCGCGCGGCGGTGGTAGTCGTCCACCGCTTCCTGCAGGCTGTGGCCCCGCTGCTGTGCGGCAAAGGGCAGCACGGTGGTGGTGCCGCCGCAGGCGGCCGAGCGCGTGCCGGTGAAGAAGTCGTCCGCGAATCGCGAACCGTCGCTGGTGGGTTGGTCGAAGTGGCAATGGCCGTCCACTCCACCGGGCGTCACCAGCCGCCCGCCGGCATCGAGCTCCCGGACGGCCTGGCCTTCCAGGCCTTGGGCGATGGCGCTGATGCGCCCGTCGCGCACGCCGATGTCGGCCCGGTAGCGGTCACCCACCGTGGCGATGTCGGCATTGCGGATGATCAGGTCGTATTTGCTCATCGGCATTCCTTCATCGCTGTTCGAGTGCCGCTTCGACCGGCGCTGACATGGGCTCGCTGTTGCTGCCGTAGGCACGGCCGTAGTGGCGTTCGATGCGGCGCTGGACGAAGTCCCAGGCGCTGGTCATCAGCAGGTAGTAGATGGCAGCAACCAGGAACAGTTCGAGCACCATGAATTTTTCCTGGATCAGCACCTGGGTGCGCCGCAGCAACTCCTCCATCGAGATGACCGAGGTGATGGAGGTCGTCTTGAGCAGGCCGTTGATGCTGTTGCCCAGCGTCGGCACGATCAGGCGCATGGCCTGCGGCAGCACGATGTAGCGCATGGTCTGCGCGCTGCTGAAGCCCACCGCGCGCGCGGCGTTGGTCTGGCCCACTGAAATCGACTGGATGCCGCCGCGGATGATCTCGGCCAGGTAGGCGGCCTCGTTGAGGATCAGTCCCACCAGCGCCGACTCGATCACCGACAGCTTCATCCCCAGTTGGGGCAGGCCGGTGTAGATGATGATGAGTTGGACCAGCAGCGGCGTGCCGCGGAATACCCAGATGTAGAAGTGGGCCGGCGCCGACAGCCAGCGGTGGCTGGACAGACGAGCCAGCGCCAGCGCGCCGCCGACCACCAGGCCGCCCGCGATGGCCACCAGGGTGAGCCACAGGGTGGTCACGGCGCCACTCAGCAGATAGGGGTTGAACAGGTAGTCGGCGAATCCCGACCAGCTCCAGCCTTGTCCCATGGAATGTCCTTGCTTGCGTTCGCGCCCGCGATCAGCCCGCCGGGCCCTTCACGGCCACGGCACCGTCGATGGCCTTGACGCCGTACTGGTCGAATAGCTTCTGGAAACTGCCGTCGGCCTTCATGTCGTTGAGCGCCTTCGCCATGGCGTCGGCCAGCTCGCGGTTCTTCGTCGCCAGGGCAACGGGCGTCGGGAAAAGCCCGTGCAGCACACGCTCGAACTCGCCGCGCTTCTGGTACTCGGCGCCCGTGGAGTCGATCGAGAGCGCCACGTCGACCTGCCCCGCCCGCAGGGACTGGAACGCCATCGCGAAGTTCTCGAAGGTGCGGATGGTCAGCCCCTTGAGGCCCTTGTCGGTGAGCTGCTTGTCGAGCTCGCGCGCCTTGCGCTCCTCGAAGCCGCCAATCTCCACACCGATGCTCTTGCCCGACAGGTCCTCGGGCTTGGCGATCTTCAGGGGGTTGCCGCGGCTCGTGCTGATGCTGATGGCCTGGTCCTCGTAGATCAGCATCTGCATCAGCTTGGCGCGCTCTTCGGTATAGAAGATGCCGGTGTTGATCACGTCCCAGCGACCGGCCTGCAGGCCGGGAATCATGGCCGAGAACTCGATGCGGACGTACTCCGGCGTGAGGCACAGGCGCTTGGCGATGGCCTCGCCCAACTCGACGCGCATGCCCTTGAGTGCGCCCGTCTGATCGACGAACTGCATGGGCGGCAAGGTCGGGTTGACGGACATCACGAGCGTGCCCTTCTTGACCAGCGCGGAATCGGGCACCGGCGACTTGCAGGCCTGGGCATGCGCGGCGCCTGTGCCAAGGAGGAAGAAGACCGAGGCCGACGCAAAGGCGGAGAGCAGTTTCATGGGAATGTCCTTCGGGGAAGTGAACGAGGCGGCGAATGGAAATCGGGATGTGAACGGAAGCTCAGATGCGGATCGTGTCGATCAGCTCCAGGCGCTCCAGTTCGCGGCGCAGCGCGGCAGCGTCGGCGTCGGGCAGTGGCAGTCGAGGCGCGCGCGGCTTGCCCACCGGCAGGCCCATCATCGACAGGCCGTCCTTGGAGGCAGCCACGTAGCGATGCCCGCCCACCCAGCGGACGATGGGCAGCATCTTCTTGTAGAGCTCGAGGGCCGCAGGCATGTCGCGCTCGTCGGCGACCAGTTCGAACAGGCGGGCCGACATCTTCGGGATGAGGTTGGAGCAGACCGCCACCCAGCCCTGCGCACCGAGCCAGAACGACTCGTACCCGAGGATGCCGGCGAACACCGTCATGCGGTCGCCGCACAGCTCGATGATGTCGCGCACGCGGGTGACCTCCAGCGTCGATTCCTTGATGTAGCGGCAGTTGTCGATGCGCGAAAGGCGCGCGACCAGTTCCGGGCGCAGGTCCACGTTGGCAGTTGCCGGGTTGTTGTAGACCATGATCGGAATGCCGATCGCCTCGCCCACCTTGCGGTAGTGCTCGAACAGTTCGTCGTCGGTCGGCGAGCTGTAGAAGGGCGGAATGATCATCACGCCGTCGGCTCCCATGGACTCGGCCTCGCGGCTCAGCCGCACGCACTCGTCCGTCCACTCCGCCCCGGTGCCGATCAGCACAGGCACACGTTTTGCTGCAGTGCCGACGCAGGTTTCGATGACCAGTTGGCGCTCATCCGCAGTGAGCGACAGGAACTCCCCCGTGCTACCCAGCGGAATCAGCCCATGGATTCCCTCCTGGATCTGCCAGTCGACGAGTTTCCTGAGGGCGGGCACGTCGACGTGCTTGCCGTCGGCGGTCATGGGGGTGATGAGCACCGTATAGGTGCCGCGAAACGCTGTCATTGGGCTTTCCTGGCTGAAAAATGGGGCGCGATCGACTTGGTATACGTGAAGTATACGTATACACTCGATCGCGTCAACGAACTTTTTCTCGCCGATTCCGAGCCCCATGAGCGCCAGACTGACCCATCCATCGATCTCCGCCGCCGGGCGCCCTGTGCGTTTCTGGTACGACGGTCAACCGGTGGAGGCCTTGGAAGGCGAGACCATCGCGGCCTCTCTGGCGGCCGCCGGGATCCGGGAGATGCGGCACACCCGCAGCGGTCAACGCCGGGGCGTCTACTGCGGCATGGGGGCCTGCTTCGACTGCCTGGTCACCGTGGACGGCCGCGCCAGCCAGCGCGCCTGCCTGACGAAGGTCGCGCAGGGCCAGCAGGTGCGCTCCGACATGCCCGCGGGCACCGAGTCCGACCCCCTGCGGCCGCTCACGCCGGAAGCCGGCCTCGAACCGGCCCGCCTGGAAGTCGACCTGCTCGTGGTGGGCGCGGGCCCGGCCGGCCTTTCCGCGGCGCTTGCGGCAGCACGTGCAGGCGCGCAGGTGCTGGTGCTGGACGAGCGCCCGCAGTCCGGCGGCCAGTTCTACAAGCCGCTTGCCCCTTCACATGCCGCGCAGCAGGCGACGGACCGCCAGTTCGCCGATGGCCAGGCGCTGGAAAACGAGGTCCGGCGCGCGGGCGTGGCCATCGAGCAAGGGGCGCAGGTCTGGGCAGCGTTCTCCACGCGGGAGATCGGCGCGCTCATCGACGGCCGCGCGCACCTCATCGGCTACCGGCAGTTGATCATTGCGCCGGGCGCCTACGAACGCCCGGTGCCATTCCCTGGCTGGACCCTGCCGGGGGTCATGACCACGGGGGCTGGCCAGACGCTGGCGCGTGCGTACCGGGTGGCTCCGGGGCAGCGCGTGCTCGTGGCGGGCAACGGGCCACTCAATCTCCAATTGGCCGCCGAATTGCTCGCGGGTGGTGCGCAGGTGGTGGCGGTGCTGGAATCCGCGCCACGTCCGTCGGCAAGGCAGTGGCGCGCGCTGCTCGCCGCGGCCCGTACTGCCCCCGACCTGCTGCGCGACGGCCTGCGCTACCTGCGGCTGTTGCGTGCGCATCGCGTCCCGGTGTTGTGGAACTTCGCCGTTACGCTGGCCGAAGGCCGGGCCAGCCTGGAACGCGCGCATGCCGCCCAGCTCGACCCGCAAGGGCGGGCGCTGCCCGGCACCTCCAGGCGCTTCGAGGTCGACACCCTGTGCCTGGGCCACGGCTTCGTTCCGTCCACCGAACTGGCGCGCATGCTGGGTTGCGAGCACCGGGTGACACAGCGCCACCTGGGCTACCTCGCCACGGTCACGGACCAGAGCGGTGCCACCAGCCTGCCGGGTGTCTACGTGGTGGGCGACGGCGCGGACCTCGGCGGCTCGCGCGTGGCGCTGGCGCGCGGAACCCTGGCCGGAACGGCGGCGGCCCGCAGCCTCGGGCTGAACGCCGTCGAGGCTGCCACACCTGTAAGCCGCCTTCAGCGCGCCGAACGCTTCCAGCAGGCGCTGTGGACCCTGTACCAGGCGCCGCCCGTGTCGCTGTCCAGCGTCCCGGACGAGACCATCCTGTGCCGCTGCGAGGAAATCACCTTCGGCTCCGTGCGCGAACAGATCCTCGCCGGGCGCGACACGCTGGCCGCGCTCAAGCGCAATACGCGACTGGGCATGGGCCGCTGCCAGGGCCGCTACTGCGCCAACACCGCTGCGCGTCTGCTTGGCGAAATGACTGGCCATTCCCCCGGCGCAGAGCAATACCTCGCACCGCGCCCGCCTGCCAAGCCCGTGCCCGCCGGCGCGCTCGGCTTCGAGAAGCCCGAATGGGGTGGCCACAAGCCGGCCATCACGCCCAACCTGGCCCGGCCGGTCGCCGAGCCGCCATTCGAGCAGCCGCTGCAGGCCGAGGTGCTGGTGATCGGTGCCGGGGTTCTGGGCTCCTGCCTGGGCTACTACCTCGCTCAGGCCGGCCTGGATGTGGCCGTGGCCGATCGCGACGACCTGAATCTCCAGGCCTCGGGGGCCAATGCAGGCAGCCTGCATGTGCAGTTGCTCTCCTTCGACTTCGGAACGCGCGCGCAAGACGGCGGCGGACCCGCCGCCGCAACGCTGCCGCTGGGACCGATGTCGGTGCGGCTGTGGCAGCAGATCGAGGCGGACTGCGCCGAGGACCTGGAGATCAAGATCACCGGCGGCCTCATGGTGGCCGACAGCGAAGAGGGCATGCGCTTCCTGGATGCCAAGGCCGCATTGGAGCGCAGCCACGGCATCGATGCGCAGGTGATCGACGGCACCGAACTTCGCCGCCTTTCCCCTTCGCTGTCCGCCAGGCTGCTCGGTGCCGAACTGTGCCCGATGGAAGGCAAGATCAACCCGCTGCGCGCGACCTACGCCGTGGCCCGGCGTGCGCAGCAGCACGGGGCGCGCCTGCTGCGGGGCTGTGACGTCCGTGCCATCGTCAGGCTTCCGGGAAAAGCGGCCGGCTTCGAAGTCCACACCTCGCGCGGCATCATCCGGGCTGGCCGAGTGATCAACGCAAGCGGCGCCTGGTCCAGCACGGTGGGCGACATGCTGGGGGTCAAGATCCCTGTCAAGGGCGCGCCCCTTCAGATGATCGTGACCGAGCCGGCGCCGCCCCTGGTCGACCATCTCATCGCCCACGCGAACCGGCACCTCAGCCTGAAGCAGGCAGCCAGCGGCGCACTTCTGGTTGGCGGAGGCTGGACCGCCGCATTCGACGAAGACATGCGGCTCAATCGCGCCGAGCGCGCGAGCATCGAAGGCAATCTCTGGGTGGCGCGGCATGTGCTGCCCGCCATCGCGGGACTGCACGTCGTGCGCTGCTGGGCCGGCATGAACGTGAATATCGACGGCGCTCCGATACTCGGCGAAGTTCCCGGCGTGCCGGGCTTCTACAACGCCGTCACCTCCAACGGCTACACGCTGGCGCCGATCACCGCCCGGCTCGTGACCGATCTCATCAAGCGGGGCCGCACAGACATCGACATCGCGCCCTTCCGAATCGACCGCTTCCTTTGACCGCCATGACCGACAAACCCGCTGCGCACGACATCCTCCGCCAATTCATCGACGCCCATTTCGACGAGCAGGTGCAGATGCTCGCCCGCCTGGTGCAATGCCCGTCCGACAACCCGCCGGGCGACTGCGCGCCACACGCCGAACTCACCGCCGGGCTCCTGGAAGCCATAGGCTTCGATGTCGAACGGCACCCGGTGCCAGCCGCCTTCGCCGCCGAGCATGGCATGCGCAGCGTGCTGAACCTGATCGTGCGCGAGCGCTTCGGCGAAGGCGGCCCGGTGGTGGCCCTCAATGCCCATGGCGACGTGGTGCCGCCCGGCGAAGGCTGGAGCGTGGACCCCTATGGCGGTGTGGTGATCGACGGCTGGCTGTATGGCCGCGGCGCGGCAGTCTCCAAGTCGGACTTCACCACCTACGCCTTTGCCGTGCGTGCACTCAAGCAGGCGGCAGCCCAGGGCGTGCCGCTGGCGGGCAGCCTGGAGCTGCACCTCACCTACGACGAGGAAACCGGCGGCATGACCGGTCCCGGATGGATCCTCTCCAAAGGCCTGAGCCGGCCCGACTACGTGCTGTCCGCAGCCTTCTCGCATCACGTGGTGGTGGCGCACAACGGCTGCCTGCACATGGAGGTGACGCTTCGCGGCAGATCCGCCCACGCCGCGCGGCCAGACACGGGCCATGACGCGATCGAGGCCGCCGCGACGCTGCTGCCTGCCTTGTACCGCCATCGCGACGCGCTGGCCGCGCGGCCTTCGCAGACGCCAGGCATCACGCATCCGACGCTGGTCGTCGGGCTCATCGAAGGCGGCATCAACACCAACGTGGTGGCCGACCGCTTGAGCCTGCGCATCGACCGGCGGATCGTGCCCGAGGAATCGCCCGAGGCGGTGGAGGCAGAACTGAAGGAAGTCATCGAGACGGCCTGCAGCACGTTGCCGGGGATCTCGGTCGACATTCGCCGCATCCTGCTGGCGCGGCCCTTCGCGCCCGCCCCCGGCGCCAAGGAACTGACCGAACTGCTGTGCAGCGAAGCCAGTGCCGTCATGGGGAAGCCGGTGACGCCGATCGGCGTGCCGCTCTACACCGACGCGCGCCTGTACAGCGAAGCGGGCATTCCCACCGTGATGTATGGCGCGGGCCCCGAGTCACTGCTCGAAGCCAACGGCCACCGCGCAGACGAGCGGGTGCCTTTGGCCGAGCTGCGGCAGGCCACGCAGGTCGTGGCGAACACCCTCCTCCAACTCCTGCAACGCTGAAGGCAAGAAACGAAATGATCGATATCCAGCAAGTCAGCAAGTGGTACGGCAGCTTCCAGGTGCTGGCCGATTGCACCGCCAGCGTACGCAAGGGCGAGGTGGTCGTGGTCTGCGGGCCCTCGGGTTCGGGCAAGTCCACCCTGATCAAGTGCGTCAACGCGCTCGAACCCTTCCAGCAAGGACGCGTCACGGTCGACGGAACTTCGGTGAACGACCCGAAGATCAACATCAACAAGCTTCGCGCACGCGTGGGCATGGTGTTCCAGCATTTCGATCTTTTTCCGCATCTGACGATCGAGGAAAACCTGGCCATCGCACAACGCAAGGTGCTCAAGCGCACGGCCGACGAAGCACGCGACACAGCGCTGCAGCTCCTGCGGCGCGTGGGCATGAGCGCCCACGCACACAAATTCCCGAACCAGCTTTCGGGCGGTCAGCAGCAGCGCGTGGCCATTGCTCGCGCGCTGGCAATGAACCCTGTGGCCATGCTCTTCGACGAGCCGACCTCCGCCCTGGACCCGGAGATGGTCAACGAGGTGCTGGACGTGATGGTGGAGCTGGCGCGCGAAGGCATGACCATGATGTGCGTGACGCACGAGATGGGCTTCGCGCGCAAGGTGGCCAATCGGGTGATCTTCATGGACCGCGGCCGTATCGTCGAGGATTGCACCAAGGACGAATTCTTCGGCAACCCGTCCGCACGTTCGGACCGCGCGCAGCAGTTCCTGTCCAAGATCCTCCAGCACTGAGTGTGCCGGCCCGGCGCCGGCGTTCGAGCCCTCAGCAGGCCGCCACGCGCGGCTGCCGCCTCGCCTCTGCGCGCGCGCTCGCGATGCCCCAGCCGAACACCGCCATGCCGGCCAGCGACAGCAGCGCGCCCACCCAGCCGGTGGAGGTCCAGCCCAGCCCCGCGCCGATGGCGACCCCGCCGATCCAGGCGCCCAGCGCGTTGGCCATGTTGAAGGCAGAGTGATTCAGCGCCGCGGCCAGCGCCTGCGCGTCGCCGGCCACGTCCATCAGCCGGATCTGCAGCGCCGGGCCGATGGCGACCAGCGTGCCGACCAGGAAGATGTTGATCGAGGCCGTGACCACGTTGTGCGCCGCGAAGGTGAACATGGCCAGCACAAGTGCCGACCAGGCGAGCACGCCGCCGATGGTCTTCATCAGCGAGCGGTCGGCCAGGCGCGAGCCGACCAGGTTGCCCGTGACCATGCCCAGGCCGAAGAGCGCGAGTACCAAGGGCACGCCCGACAGCGGCAGGCCCGCCACTTCGATGAGCGTGGGCTTCACGTAGCTGAACACCGCGAACATGCCGCCGAAGCCGACGGCGGCAATGCCCAGCGTGAACCACACCTGCTTGCGCGCCAGCGCGCCCAGTTCGCGCCATGGGCTGGCACCGGGCACCGGCGCCATGTCGGGCACGTCGCGCCGGATCATCACCATGGCGAGGAGCGCGATCACGCCCACGAAGACGAAGGCCGAGCGCCAGCCCCAGTGCTGGCCCAGCCAGGCCGCGATGGGCACGCCCACCAGCGTGGCGGTGGTCAGCCCCAGCATCACGAGCCCGACGGCACGGGCACGCCGCCCGGGCGGCGCCAGGGCCGCCGCCGTCAATGCAGCGAGGCCGAAGTAGGTGCCGTGCGGCAGGCCGGCCACGAAGCGCAGCAGGTTGAGCGAAAGGTAGCCGGGTGCCAGCGCGCTCGCGAAATTGCCGACCGCGAACATCGCCATCAGCGCGATGAGTAGCATGCGTCGCCGCCAGCCGGCGGTGAGCACCGCCAGCACCGGCGCGCCGATCACCACGCCCAGCGCATAGGCGCTGATGACGTGGCCGGCCTGCGGAATGGAGACGCGGATATCGCTCGCCACTTCGGGCAGCAGGCCCATGATGACGAACTCGCCCGTGCCGATGGCGAAGCCGCCCACGCCCAGCGCGAGCACGGCGCGGAAGAAGGCGGCGTTGGAGACGGAAGCGGAAATGCTACTGCTGCTACTGTCAGCGGCGTCGGACGACGCGCTCGGGGTGGCGTTCAAGGCCGGACTCCTCGGGTGCTGCGGGGGAAGCCCGAGCGCCTCGGGCGAGAAGTCTGGATTTTAGGGTAAACCCTAGACTCTCGCTCTTGGAAGGCTCAGATGGCCACCAGCTGCCGCACGCCTTGCGCTTCCATGTCCTTGCCCAGGCCGCGGGCGATGACCTCGCCGCGCTCCATCACCAGGTAGTCGTCGGCCAGCTCCTGCGCGAAGTCGTAGTACTGCTCGCACAGGACGATGGCCATGTCGCCGCGGTCGGCCAGCATGCGGATCACGCGGCCGATGTCCTTGATGATGCTGGGCTGGATGCCCTCGGTGGGCTCGTCCAGGATCAGCAGCTTGGGCCGGGGCGCCAGCGCCCGCGCGATGGCCAGTTGCTGCTGCTGCCCACCCGACAGGTCGCCGCCGCGGCGATGGATCATCTGCTTGAGCACCGGGAACAGCTCGAACAACTCGGCCGGAATCGGCGTGCCCGCGCTCTTGTAGGCCAGGCCCATGCGCAGGTTCTCTTCCACTGTCAGGCGCGAGAAGATCTCGCGGCCCTGCGGCACGAAGCCCATGCCGGCGCGGGCGCGCTCGTAGGGCGTCTTCTTCTGGATCGGCTGGCCGTCGAACTCGATGCTCCCGCTCTTGATGGGCACCAGGCCCATCAGCGACTTGAGCAGCGTGGTCTTGCCCACGCCGTTGCGGCCCAGCAGGACCGTGACCTTGCCCAGGCGGGCTTCCAGGCTCACGTCGCGCAGGATGTGCGAGCCGCCGTAGTACTGGTGGATGTTCTTGACGTTCAGCATGTTCGTTCAGCGGCCCAGGTAGACCTCGATGACGCGCTCATCGGCCTGCACCTCGTCCAGCGTGCCCTGCGCCAGCACGGAACCGTCGCACAGCACGGTGACGATGTCGGAGATGGTCTTGATGAAGCTCATGTCGTGCTCCACCACCATCAGCGAGTGCTGGCCCTTGAGCGTGAGGAAGAGCTCGGCGGTGCGCGCCGTCTCCTCGTCGGTCATGCCGGCCACCGGCTCGTCCAGCAGCAGCAGCTTGGGGTCCTGCATCAGCAGCATGCCGATCTCCAGCCACTGCTTCTGCCCATGGCTGAGGTTGCCCGCCATGCGCGACACGCTGGCCGCCAGGTGGATGGTCTCCAGCACCTCGGCCAGCCGGTCGCTCTGCGCCGAGTCCAGCCTGAACATCATCGAGGCCTTCACGCCCTTGTTGGTCTTCAGCGCCAGCTCCAGGTTCTCGAACACCGTCAGGTGCTCGAACACCGTGGGCTTCTGGAACTTGCGGCCGATGCCCAGCTGGGCAATGTCGGCCTCCTTGTGGCGCAGCAGGTCGATGGTGCTGCCGAAGAACACCGTGCCCTCGTCGGGCCGGGTCTTGCCGGTGATGATGTCCATCATCGTGGTCTTGCCCGCGCCGTTGGGGCCGATGATGCAGCGCAGCTCGCCGGGCGCGATGTCCAGGCTCAGCTTGTTGATGGCCTTGAAGCCGTCGAAGCTCACGCTGACGTCTTCCAGGTACAGGATGCGGCCGTGCGTCACGTCGACCTCGCCCTGCTCCACGTGGCGACCAAAGCCGGCGGCGCGCCCGCCCGACTCGGTGTGCAGCGGGTTCTCGGGATGCAGGTGGCGGGCGACGCGCTCGGCGCCGGCGTCCATCAGGTCGGGCGTCATGCGCGGGCTCCCTTGGGGTCGGCGGACAGCGGGGCGAGCGCGCTCTCGTCGGCGCCCTCCTCCAGGGCCAGCGAGCGCCGCGCGGGCTTCATTGTTTCCACAGCCACGGCGGGTGCCGCGGCGTCGGCGTTGGCAGGTGCACTGCGCCGCGCGCCCAGCCGCTTGATCAGGCCCACGATGCCGTCCGGCAAGAAAAGCGTCACCGCGATGAAGAGCGCACCCAGGAAGTACAGCCAGAACTCCGGCGCCGCAACCGTGAGCCAGCTCTTCGCGCCGTTGACGATGAAGGCGCCGACTATTGGGCCCACCAGCGTGGCGCGCCCGCCCACCGCGGTCCAGATGGCGATCTCGATGGAGGCGGCGGCGCTCATCTCGCCGGGGTTGATGATGCCCACCTGCGGCACGTACAGCGCGCCGGCCACGCCGCACATCATGGCGGAGATGACCCAGATGGTGAGCTTGTAGGGCAGCGGGTTGTAGCCCGAGAACATGACACGGGACTCGGCGTCGCGGATGGCCTGCAGCACGCGGCCGAACTTGCTGCCGATGAGCCATTTGGCGAACAGGAAGAAGGCCAGCAGCGTGACGCCGGTGAGCGCGAACAGGGTCATGCGCATTTCCTGCGTGGCGATCGGGATGCCCAGGATGCGCTTGAAGTCGGTGAAGCCGTTGTTGCCGCCGAAGCCCGTCTCGTTGCGAAAGAACAGCAGCATGGCTGCGAAGGTCATGGCCTGCGTGATGATCGAGAAGTACACGCCCTTGATGCGCGAGCGGAAGGCGAAGAAGCCGAACACGAAGGCCAGCAGCCCAGGCACCGCCACGACGAGGATCAGCGTGGCCACGAAGCTGTCGGACAGCGACCAGTGCCACGGCAGCGTCTTCCAGTCCAGGAACACCATGAAGTCCGGCAGGTCGCTCTTGTAGTTGCCGTCGCGGCCGATCTGGCGCATGAGGTACATGCCCATCATGTAGCCGCCCAGCGCGAAGAACAGGCCGTGGCCCAGGCTCAGGATGCCGGTGTAGCCCCAGATCAGGTCCATGGCCAGCGCGCAGATGGCGTAGCACATGATCTTGCCCACCAGCGCCACCGAGTAGTCGCTCATGTGGAAGGCGCTGCCCACGGGCACCCACAGGTTGAGCACCGGCGCGAGCGCGCACACCGCGATCAGCGCCACGAAGAAAGCCGTCCAGCCCTTGCCGCTGAGCAGCGGCCCTTTCGAAGGAAGTACGACCTTGCTCATTCCAAATCCTTCGCGCTTCGCGCTGCGGTATTCGCCTTGGGAGCGGCCCGGCGGCTCATGCCTCAGCACTCCGGCCCTTGACTGCGAAGATGCCCTGCGGCCGCTTCTGGATGAAGATGATGATGAAGACCAGCACCGCGATCTTCGCGAGCACCGCGCCGGCCCAGCCTTCGATGAACTTGTTCAGGATGCCCAGGCCGAGCGCCGCATAGACGGTGCCGGCGAGCTGGCCCACGCCGCCCATCACCACCACCATGAAGGAGTCGACGATGTAGCTCTGGCCGAGGTCCGGGCCCACGTTGCCGATCTGCGAGAGCGCGCAGCCCGCCAGGCCGGCGATGCCCGAGCCCAGCGCGAAGGCGTAGGTGTCGATGCGCGCGGTGTTCACGCCCATGCAGGAGGCAATGGGCCGGTTCTGCGTCACGCCGCGAACGAACAGGCCCAGGCGCGTGCGGCCGATGAGGTAGCCCATGGCCAGCAGCACGAGCACCGCGAAGATGATGATGCAGATGCGGTTCCAGGGCAGTGTCACGTTGGACAGCAGCTGCAGGCCGCCGCTCATCCAGGCCGGGTTCTCCACGCCCACGTTTTGCGCGCCGAAGATGGAGCGCACCAGCTGCTGCAGCATCAGGCTGATGCCCCAGGTGGCCAGCAGCGTCTCCAGCGGGCGGCCGTAGAGGAAGCGGATCACGCCGCGCTCCAGGATCGCGCCCACCAGCGCCGAGGCGAGGAAGGCCACCGGGATGGCCGCCACCAGGTACCAGCCGAACATCGAGGCC
The DNA here is from genome assembly GCF_900114785.1 of Variovorax sp. OV329. Taxonomy (GTDB): domain Bacteria; phylum Pseudomonadota; class Gammaproteobacteria; order Burkholderiales; family Burkholderiaceae_C; genus Variovorax. Next base: position 264,305 of record NZ_FOUG01000006.1, on the reverse strand, counting down.
GGCATGAACTTCTGGAACAGGCCCTGCATGACGAAGGTGGCGTAGGCGCCGATCATCATCAGCTCGCCGTGCGCCATGTTGATGACGCCCATCAGCCCGTAGGTGATGGCCAGCCCCAGGGCCGCCAGCAGCAGCACAGAGCCCAGGCTCACGCCGCTGAAGATGGCGTTGATCCGGTCGCCCCACACCAGCGAGGCGTCGATGTTCTGCACCGCTAGCTGGATGGCGGTCTTGACGTCGGCGTCGGTCTCGTCGGCCAGGCGCTGGTTCAGCAGCAGCTTGGTCTCGGGGTTGCGGTTGCTGCCCAGGTCCTTGGCGGCGGCCAGGCGCTTGGCCTTGTCGCTGCTGCTGAGCAGGCCTGCCGCGCGAACCAGTTCGAGCTGCGCCTTGATCTTCGGGTTGGTCTCGGCCGCCAGGGCCTTGTCGACCAGCGGCACGCGCGATTCGTCGGGCTCCTTGAACAGGGCCTGTGCAGCGGCGGCGCGCACCGTGTCGTCCTTGCTCGTGAGCTGGAGCGCGGCCTGCGCTGCATCGAGCGCGCCACGCATGAGGTTGTTGTTGACCACGTCCTCGGCATCGGCCGGCAACTGCCGTTGCGCGCCGCTCACCGGGTCGAAGGCCTTGTCGTCCTTGATGACGAAGACCTTGTCGTCCTTGAACTTGACCGCGTCGTCCTGCATGGCCTGGATGAAGGCGGCCGTCTTCTCGTCGGCATCCGCCACCGCCTTGTTGAGGGCGGTGACGCGATCCTCGGTGTCGCCGGAGGCAATGGCCAGCGCCTCTTCGCGGGTCAGCGCGTGTGCGGCGGATCCCAGCATCAAAGCGGCGGCCAGAAGGTATCTGAAGAACATGCGACTGAGGTCTCGCGATTTCTGATTGAAGCTCCCAAACAAGGCGGCGCGCCCTGGCGCGCCGCATTGCTGCTTACATCGACTTGCCGGCGGGGTAGTCGGGCTTCTTGTCGTTGCCTTCGATGTACGGGCTCCAGGGCTTGGCCTTCACCGGCTCCTTGGTCTTCCAGACCACGCTGAACTGGCCGTCGGCCTTGATCTCGCCGATGAACACGCTCTTGTGCAGGTGGTGGTTCTTCTCGTCCATCTTCGAGACGATGCCCGAGGGCGCCGCGAAGGTCTGGCCGGCCATGGCAGCAATCACCTTGTCGGTGTCGGTGCTCTTGGCCTTCTCCACGGCCTGCTTCCACATGTTGATGCCGATGTAGGTGGCTTCCATCGGGTCGTTGGTCAGCGGCTTGTCCTTGTGGCCGGGGATGTTCTTGGCCTTGGCGTAGTCGCTCCACTTCTTGATGAACTCGGTGTTGGTCGGGTTCTTGATGCTCATGAAGTAGTTCCAGGCGGCCAGGTGGCCCACCAGCGGCTTGGTGTCCACGCCGCGCAGCTCTTCCTCACCCACCGAGAAGGCCACCACCGGCACGTCCTTGGCCTTCAGGCCGGCGTTGCCCAGTTCCTTGTAGAAGGGCACGTTGGAGTCGCCGTTGATGGTGGACACCACCGCGGTCTTGCCGCCGGCCGAGAACTTCTTCACGTCGGCAACGATGGTCTGGTAGTCGCTGTGGCCGAAGGGGGTGTACTTCTCATCGATGTCGCTGTCCTTCACGCCCTTGCTCTTGAGGTAGGCGCGCAGGATCTTGTTGGTGGTGCGCGGGTAGACGTAGTCGGTGCCCAGCAGCACCCAGCGCTTGGCGCCGCCGCCTTCCTTGCTCATCAGATAGTCCACCGCCGGGATGGCCTGCTGGTTGGGCGCGGCGCCGGTATAGAACACGTTCTTGGAAAGCTCTTCGCCCTCGTACTGCACGGGGTAGAACAGGAGGCCGTTCATTTCCTCGACCACCGGCAGCACCGACTTGCGCGACACCGAGGTCCAGCAGCCGAAGATCACGGCGACCTTGTCCTGGCCCAGCAGCTGCTTGGTCTTCTCGGCGAACAGGGGCCAGTTGGAGGCCGGGTCCACCACCACGGGTTCGAGCTTCTTGCCCATGACGCCGCCCTTGGCGTTGATCTCGTCGATGGCCATCAGCACGGTGTCCTTGAGCACCGTTTCCGAGATGGCCATGGTGCCCGACAGCGAGTGCAGCACGCCCACCTTGATGGTGTCCTGCGCATGTGCATTGATGCCGACGGCTGCCAGCGCGACCGACGCGGCCAGCGCCTTGAGGGTGAAACGACGTTGATGCATGAGTCTTCTCCGGTTGTGTGAATCTGGTGAACCGGAGTCTGCGGACGCACCGCTTTGGAGCAAATACGCCCAGTGGCGTACAGGTACGCGGTGCCTACGGCAGCGCGCGTTCCCGGTCGCGGAAGGCGCGCTGGGCGAAGGCCCAGATCATCTTCGTGGCATCCGGGCCGCGCGGATCGGAGAAGGCCTGGCTGCCCAGCCCGCCACTCCAGGCGTGGCCCAGGCCGGCGATCTCGCACACCGTCAACTGGACGCGGCCGGCGCGGCGGAACTCGGTGACGCTGGCTGCCAGGCGCTGGCCGCGCTGCAGCGTGCGCGAAGTGCCCGGCCGCGCACCGGTGGCGGTGGCCCAGACGCTGGCCAGGTTCTCCGCGTTGTTGATCGACACGATGGCATCCCCGTCGCCATGCAGCACCAGCAGCGGTGGCAGCGTGGTGAACTGCGCCGCGGCCCCCATCGCCTTGCCGACCGCAGTCGCCAGCACGGGCGCCATGTGCCTGCCGCGCATCGCGCCCACGGCGGCCGTGGCCGACTTGGCAGCGCCGGGCGCCACGCCCGAATGCGCGGCCACGGCGTGGAAGCGCAGCGGATGCTGGGTGGCCATCAGCGCCGCCATGCTGGCCCCCGCCGACAGCCCGGCAATGGCGACCCGCTCGCGGTCGACCGGGTACAGCAGCATCACCTGGTCGATGGCGGCCATGAGGGTGGCCACCTCGGCGCCGGCCTTGCCCGAGCGGCGCTCGAACCAGTTCCAGCAGCCCTGCGCGTTGGCCATGCGGTCCTGCTCCGGGTAGAGCACGAGGAAGCGCTCGCGAGCCGCCAGCCGGTTCATGCGGGTGCTGGCGGCGAAGTCGCGCCCGGTCTGCCCGCAGCCGTGCAGCATCACCATGAGCGGCAGCTTCTCGCCGAAGGCCACGCCCGGCGGCCGGTACAGGTGATAGCGCCGCGCCCCGGCCGGCCCCAGGGCCACGCCGGGCAGCCAGTCGCCCGGACCCGGCGGCGGCCGCTTCATGCGTTCTGCCGTGCGTTGCACCTGGCCGGCCAGCTTCTTGCCACCTGCGAGGGTGGCGCGTGTCATCGCCTTGAGATTGCGCTGGTAGGCCTTGGCGAGGATGGACGCGGCGGAGGGGGAGGAGCGGCGAGCCATGAAGTGTGCGTCGTCGATGCCGACCGACGCACCTTAGCAGCTTCCGCGCTGCGCGAGATGCAGGCTCAATAGACTTCCGGCACCATCATCTCGGGCGGCACCGGATGACGCAGATAGTCGGCATGGCGCTCGCGCGAGGGCAGCACCACCGTCGGATGCTCCACGTCGTGATAGGGCATCTGCTGTAGAAGGTGATGGATGCAGTTCAGGCGCGCCTTCTTCTTGTCCACCGCCTGCACCACCCACCACGGCGCCTCGGGGATGTGGGTGCGCTCCAGCATGATTTCCTTGGCCTTGGTGTATTCCTCCCAGCGGCGCCGGCTTTCCAGGTCCATGGGGCTGAGCTTCCACTGCTTGAGCGGGTCGTGGATGCGGCTGAGGAAGCGCATGTGCTGCTCGTCGTCCGTGATCGAGAACCAGTACTTGATCAGGCGGATGCCCGAGCGCACCAGCATGCGCTCGAACTCGGGCGCGCTGCGGAAGAACTCCTCGTACTGCTCGGGCGTGCAGAAGCCCATCACCTTCTCGACGCCGGCGCGGTTGTACCAGCTGCGGTCGAAAAGCACCATTTCGCCGGCGGCCGGCAGATGCGCCACGTAGCGCTGGAAATACCACTGCGTGCGCTCGCGGTCGTTGGGGGCCGGCAGCGCCGCCACGCGGGCCACGCGCGGGTTCAGGCGCTGGGTAATGCGCTTGATGACGCCGCCCTTGCCGGCGGCGTCGCGTCCTTCGAAGAGGATCACCACCCGCTGGCCGGTGTTCTGCACCCAGTCCTGCAACTGGACCAGCTCGCCCTGCAGGCGGAACAGCTCGCGGAAGTACAGGCGCCGGGCCTCCTTGTCTTCTTCCTTGACCACGCCGGACTCGTCGAACTCGCGGTCTTCGAGCTCGAGCTCGATCTCTTCGTCATAGCTGTCGACCAATTCGCGTGCGATGCGATCCATCGTCTCGTTCTGGTCGCCGAGATAGCTGGGCAGGGTCATGATCTTTCAGGTTCGCTGGAGAACTCCAGATCATGTGTCCAAACCATGACCCTGAAGTGACAAAGGGTTGCCGCGCCTAGGCACCGGCCTCGCTCGCCCGCACCTTGGCCGCAGGCACGATCCGGTCGCGCTGCGCCAGGGTCGGGAAGAGCCGCACCCAGCCCAGCGCCACCAGCACGGTGCCGATGCCGCCCAGCACCACCGAGCCCACCGGCCCCAGCAGGGCCGCTGTGGCGCCCGATTCGAACTCGCCCAGCTGGTTGCTCGCGCCGATGAAGATGGAATTGACCGAGCTGACGCGCCCGCGCATCTCGTCGGGCGTCTCCAGTTGCACCAGGGTCTGGCGGATCACCACGTTGACCATGTCCGCCCCGCCGGACACCGCCAGCGCGATCAGCGAGACCGCGAAGCTGCGCGAGAAGCCGAACACGATCATGCACACGCCGAAGGTGCCCACGGCGATCAGCAGGGTGCGGCCCACCCGTCGCTCCACCGGCCGGCGCGTGAGCACGATGGACGTCGCCAGCGCCCCCACCGCCGGCGCGCTGCGCAGCAGGCCCAGGCCCCAGGCGCCGGTGTGCAGGATGTCCTTCGCATAGATGGGCAGCAGCGCCACTGCGCCGCCCAGCAGCACGGCGAACAGGTCCAGCGACACCGCGCCCAGTACTGTCTTGCGGTGCCAGATGAACTTGACGCCGGCGAGCAGCGACTCCAGGGTCACCGGCTCCTTCACGCGCTCGGGCTGCTGGTAGCGCAGGCAGGCCATCAGCACCGCGGCGATCAGGAACAGCAGCAGGCTGGCGCCGTACACGGCCCCGGCGCCGGCCACGAAGAGCAGGCCGCCCAGTGCCGGTCCGCCGATGACCGCGCCCTGCATGCCGGCGGAGCTGAATGCCATCGCGCGCGGCAGGGCCAGCGGCGGCACCAGCAGGGGCACCAGCGCCTGCTGCGCCGGCATCTGGAAGGCGCGCACGGCACCCAGCACCAGCGACAGGCCCAGCAGCAGGCCGCGCGTCGCGAAGCCGGCCTCCTGCGCGAACAGCAGCGCCAGCGCCACCACGCCCTGCACCGCCAGGCACAGGGCGACGATGCGGCCGCGGTGATGCCGGTCCACCACGTGGCCGGCCCACAGCGCCAGCAGCAGCGCCGGCGCGAACTGGTACAGGCCCACCAGGCCCAGGTCCCAGGCGCTCCCGGTCAGGTCGTACATGTGCCACCCGATGGCCACCAGCAGCATCTGCATCGCCGCGGTCCCGAAGACCCGGGCGCCCCAGACGTACATGAAGGGGCGCTCGCGGGTGAGGTCGGAGAAGGTGTACGTGGAGGGGGCGGGCATGGGGGGGGCCAGAAAATAGCGGACGCCGCCGGTTCCTTGCGGGATCCTCCGCAGCGCATGAGTGCGCTGCTCGGGTTAGTGGAAGTCGTCCTCGCGCTGGTGGCGAACCGCGGCCACGACGACCGAATCGCTCGACTCGATCTCGAAAAGGGCCACGTAGCCTGTTGCGCCAAAAGGAATCACAAGCTCCCGCACGAAGGGATCCTGCCCGACTTTGCGGCAAGTGAAGGGCGTGAAGCTCAAGGTGGCAAGACCCACTTCGATGGCCTCCAGCGCCCGCTCGGCAATGGCCAGATCACCGCCTCGCCGAAGCTCGCGCTCCAGAGCGAAGTCATACAGGCGCTCCAGGTCTTCAAGGGCTTCGTGCGTGAACCGCAACCTGTAGGTCACGACGTCTCGGACTTGGCGCGCCGGGTCTTCGCCGCGTCGAGCTTGCCACGCAGCCGCTGCATCACGGTGGCCGCATCGAAGTACTCACCCGAGGCTTTCGCCAAGGCCAGCGACTTCATGCCCCGCTCAACAAATTCGCCCTGCGCCTTGCGACGCATCACGGAATCGCGAACCGCCTGCTCCACGAACTGCGAAAGCGTCTCGCCATCGCCCAGCAAGCGTTCGACCTCATCGCGAAGCTCTGGAGCCACGCGCACCGAAGGAATGGTCGTCGTCTTCATCCCTCCAGTGTATCGCAAATGCACTACATGGATTGGTAGCGCTCGCGCGCCAGCGCCGCTCCCTTGCCCAGTGCCTCCAGCTTCCTGCGCGCCACTTCGCGGTCCATGGGCGCGAGGCCGCAGTTGGTGCAGGGGAGCAGGCGCTGCAGGGGCACGTACTTCAACGCCTCGCCGATGGTGTCGGCCACCTGCTCGGGCGTCTCGATCACGTCGCTGGCGACGTCGATCACGCCCACCATCACGTCCTTGCCGTCCAGCAGCTTCATGAGCTCGGGCGGCACGTGCGAGTGGAAGCACTCCAGGCTCACCTGGTCGATGCTGCTGCGCGCCAGGGCCGGGAACACCAGCTCGTACTGGCGCCACTGCTCGCCCAGCGTGGCCTTCCAGTCCACGTTGGCCTGGATGCCGTAGCCGTAGCAGATGTGCACGGCCTTCGTGCAGGTCAGGCCCTGCACCGCGCGCTCCAGCGCCTTCACGCCCCAGTCGGCGGCTTCCTTCATGTAGACATTGAAGGCCGGCTCGTCGAACTGGATGATGTCCACGCCATCGGCCTGCAGCGCCAGCGCCTCCTGGTTGAGCAGTTCGGCGAAGGCCATGGCCATCTTCACCTTGTCGCCGTAGAAGCGGTCGGCCACGGTGTCGACGATGGTCATCGGGCCGGGCATCGTGAACTTGATCTTCTTCGCCGTGTGCGCGCGCAGCAGCTGCGCCTCGGCGGCATGCACGCGGCCCTTCAGGCGCAGCGGGCCGGTCACCTGCGGCACCATGGCGTCGTAGCGGTTGTCGCGGATGCCCATCTTCACCTTGTGCTCGAAGTCGATGCCCTCGACCTGCTCCAGGAAGCCGTGCACGAAATGCTGGCGCGATTGCTCGCCGTCGCCGATCACGTCCAGGCCGGCGTCCTCCTGCGTCTTGATCCACAGCAGGGTGGCGTCGGCCTTGGCCTGGGCGAGCTCCTCGCCCTCGGACTTCCAGCGGGGCCAGAGCTTGTTCGTCTCGGCCAGCCAGCCGGGCTTGGGCAGGCTGCCGGCAATGGTGGCGCTGAACAGGGGGCGGGTCATGGGGTCTCCATCTCTCTTGCGGGTTGTCGAAAAATACGGCCCCGCATGCTACGCCAGCGCCACGGGGCATGCACTTGCATTTCCTGCAGACGCCCCAACGATGCAGGCGTACAGTTTTGACGAAGACAGCCTCCCGAGACACGCGATGACCACCACCACCGACACCCTGCACATCGTCTGCCCGCACTGCCACACCACCAACCGCGTGCGCAGCGACCAACTGGGAAGCGCGCCCGATTGCGGCAGCTGCCACCAGCCGCTGTTCGGCGGCCGCTCGGTCGCGCTCGATGCCCAGGGCTTCGACCGGCACCTGCAGCGCAGCCAGATCCCCTTGCTGGTGGACTTCTGGGCGCCCTGGTGCGGCCCCTGCCGGCAGATGGCGCCAGGCTACGAGCAGGCCGCCGCGCAACTGGAGCCGCACATGCGCGTGGCGAAGGTGGATACCGAGGCAGTGCCCGAGTTGGGCGCGCGCTACAACATCCGCAGCATCCCGACCCTGGCGCTGTTCAAGGGCGGCCGCGAGGTGGCGCGGCAGGCCGGTGCGATGGGTGCCGCAGACATCGTCCGCTGGGCGCGCCAAGCCAGCCTGGGCTAGGGGCCCGCTCCCTCCTGCTTGCGCTTCAGGCCCAGTTGCGCATCTCGATGCGCAGCACGGCCGAGATCGAGGGCGATGCACCCGCCGGCGAGTTCACCGGAATGCTGAAGCTCAGCGCATTGGCCCGCGGCGCCACCACCGCGGGCGTGTTCGCGACGTTGGGCGTCACGCTCTGGAAGCCGTACTGCAGCCGCCAGCCGCCCGGTTGCGTCGCATCGGGCAGCGCCTCGACGAGGATCTGGTCACGAAAGAGAAAGCCGCCCTCGTAGTGCTTGTTCAGCCACAGCACGCCGTCGACTTCATAGTCCGGCACCAGCACGTTCAGGTCGAAGGCGAACGCGATCGAATTGCCCAGCTCCGGGCTGGCCTTGGTCGGGTCCAGGAAGATCGAGAACAGGTGCGGGCTCTGCGCCGTGTTCGCCTTTCGCGGCACGCCAGGCCCCTCGTCCGGAAAGAGCTCGTCGTACTTGCGCTGGATGGCGGAGTTCTCGCGGACCACGCGGCGATGAAGCTGCCACTGGCTTCGCCGCAGGGTCGCGACGATCTCGAAGCGATAGGAGGCACGCACCCGCTGGCCGCTCTTCTTCTTGGCTTCCACCTCCTCGGGCAAGGTGACGTCATTCACATCCAGGATGCCGTCCACCCGCACGGAGCCGAACAGGAAGCGCGTGAGGTTCTGGTAGCCCTCTTCCGAGTTCACGATGCCGTAGTGCCCGGAGTGGCTGCGGTACACGTAGGCCCGGGGCGAATCGACACGCGTCCTGGCCCCATCGGGGCCCACCATGCCGAAGGTGGTCGCGTTGTCCATCCGCACCAGGCCATCGCTGGCCTCGCCGACAGCCCACGACGACAGGCCCTGGAGCGTCAGGTAGTCGGCCGGGTTCGAGCCGACCAGGTTGAACACCCGCTCCGGATCGAAGTTGGTCAGCTCCGACACGTCGGCCGCCGCCGGTCCGAGCTGCAGGTAGGAGCGCATGGTCTCGCGGTTGAAGTTGGTGGCCTCCCCCAGCGCGCCCCAACCCGGCACGTTGCGCACCACCCGCAGGTCGATGCCGTTGTGGGGCGTTGCGTAGGTGAAGAGCTTGTCCACCGCCGACCTCGCCTCGGGCAGGCCCAGGGTGTCGTTCTGCAGGAACGCGCGGCAGACCAGTCCGCCCATGGAATGGGCCACCAGGTAGACCTTGAAGTCCTCCTCGCTCACGCCGTTGTCCAACGCGTCACCCAGGATGGGATGCCGGCCGCCCTTGCGGCACACCAGGGTGCGCATGCGCAGGATCAGCTCGCCGAGGTTCTGCGCGAAATGCGTGATGGGGTGCGGCTGGCCGTCGCCGAACTCCTCCGACGCGTCGTCGTAGTAGCGCAGGATGGCAATCGACTGGTAGGGCAAGGTGATGTCCGATCGCAGCGGGCGCGTCTTGTCCACCGGGTCCGGCGCCGTGAGGTCCTCGCCGTTGACATAGACATCGTCGTACCAGCTGTCCGAGCGCTTTCGCTGGCCGCCGATGGTCGTCCAGACGATCTCGTCCTTCAGGCGCACCAGCGGCGACTCGAAGAAGTAGCGCCGCATGGTCCCGTCCCAGATGCGCCTGGACTTGGTGCTGCCGATGTTGAACCCCATGAAGGGATCGGCGACGGTCGCTTCGATCTCGTTCTGCGTGCCGGCAAAGCCGCGGACGTAGATGATCGGGTGGTAGGGCGCGTGCGGATGGGTCATGGGCTTGGCTTCTCCAGGAGGGCGCGCAGGGATTGTGCACTTCCAACCGCCCGAGTGACCGCACGCGCAATGTCTTCGCTCGAGTCGTCGCCCATGATCTGCGTCAGTGCCTTGAGCGACGCGATCGTCTCGGTCAGCGACGACACGGCGGCGCTCAGCTTTTCGGCACGCAGGACCGAGGACGACTTCTTCAGCGAAGCGGTTGCCGCATCCAGCTGCTTGACGATGTCGCGGAAGTCGGCGGCGCCGGCGCTCAGCTCCTCGACCGATGCTTCGATGTTTTGCATCCGCAGCGCCCGGGCGGACCGCCTGGCCACGCGATCGAGCCGCGTGATCGTGTCCAGGTCGTCCGACGCCGAGTGATCCGCGAAGGCGTCCAGCGCGTCGGCAAGCGCAGCCCGCTGGCCGGGCGTGCGCGCCGGCTCTGCCAGCAGCCAGGTCGTTGAGCGTCTTGACCCACTGCGCCGTCGTCGCGATCGAGTCCCAGTCGATGCGGTCCAAGTCTTCGAAGGTCATAGTTCACCCACTTTCCTGGCCAAGGCCCTGAGTTCCACGATGGTGGACTGAAGCTCGCTCGCGTCGACCTTGCGCTTCTGCTGGATGGCTGCGGCGAGGTCACGGTGGGCCTGGGCCCATGTCAAGGTCGCATGAGACATCGCGTTGACCAACCGCAGCCGCGTCCGGTAGGCGGCGGCAGCAGCGGCCAGCTTGCGGTCGCGCTCCTGGAGGCTGTCCGCCACCGACGCCTGCACGCGGTCGTACTGCTCCAGCTTCGCAAGCGCCGACGGGTCCTTCAGCGCCAGCTGGCGCTGGGCCTCGCGTCGCCTGGCCGCCTGCTGCGCGAAGGAGTCGTCGCGGTCGTAGGGCTCCTTGATGCCCGACACCGTGTTCTTGTAGAGGTCCAGCAGCAGGCCCTTGAGCTGCCTGTCGGAGTCGTCCACGATCTGCTGGGCGATCCGGTCGATGGCGGGCTGGGCCTGCGTCACGGCCGACTCCAGGCTTTGCGAGGCCTTCACGATGGCCACCCGCGCGAAGATGAATCGGGCCAGGTCGCCCGCCACGCCCACGGCAGGCGCAGCCACCGGAATGTTGACCCCTTCCGCGAGCGCCTTCAGCGAGTCGGCGACGCGCCCCGCCGTCTCTCCACCCGAGTTCCCCGCGGCGATCTCGTCGGCGATCGCTTCCGAGTAGCGCGCCGCGGCCTGCGTCATGGCGATCCGCCTTTCCCAGGCCTTGGCGAACTTGCCTTCGAGGGCCTCGTACGCGGCCTTGTCACCCGGACTCGCAGTGGCTGCATCCCCCAACGCGTCCTCGACGGCATTGCCGGAACTCTTCACCGAGGAAAGCAGCGCATTGGACGCGTCGGCGAACGGCTTGCCGTCCGGAAGCGATCCGCATCCCCCGAGCAGCGTCATGGCCCCGAGCCAAAGCGCCGCCGCGATGATTCGACGTCTCATGGTCCCTCCCCTTCGGGCTTGAATCGCCCGTCTTGTTGAAGCTCTCGCTCAGTCGCCCGCGCGGGTCAGCGGCCAGTTCGCCTTCAGCTGCGCGACCGTCCCGTTGTAGACGTTGACATCCATGTCCGGCCGGGTGCCGGCAATGGGAAGCTGCGGCAGGATCTCGCTGGAGAACTGCCACAACGTGTAGCTGGGCCAGACCCCGGCCGGAAAGTCGCTGACCGACGCACGGAATCGCGCGTACCACAGCGGTGTCTTCGCGAAGTCGGAGTTGGCGAACTCGGCGGAGATCAGCTTCGCGCTCGCGTGGTTGGTGTAGAGCACCGGGTGGCGCCCGGTGCGCTCCTTGATGCGGCGGACGAACACCAGCGCTTCATCGGCGTTCATGAGCTCCTTCGAGTTGGCGTCCTCGAGGTCGAGTGCGATCAGCTCGTCCGCCTCGGGCTTGACGGTGTCGATGTAGTGATCGGCCTGCTTGCGCGGCTCACCCGAGACGCCCCAGTGATACGAGCCCCAGAGGTAGCCCCGCGCCCTGGCCTCGGCCTTCCTGGCGAAGTAGCCGCTGTCGATTCGCGTCGTCCCGATGGTCGACTTGTGGATGATCGCGACCACGCGCGTCTCGGCCTTCAGCTTCTCCCAATTGATCGTGTTGTCCGCGAAGGGGTCGAGCAGCAGGGCCGCGTCGGGATGGAGCCAGGGCCGATCGAACTCGCCCGTGGCTGCCGCCGCGCCCTCGGGCACGGCGAAGCTCGTCGCCAGGAATCCCCAGCGCCCCGAGACCGGAAGATCGAGCACTTTCATGTAGGCCTCCTCTCCATCCACTGCATGCAGCTTCGATGCTGCGCAGTCTGCGTGCGCGACAGGCGATGCGCATCCACTCGCTGTGGGATGAACAGGCGGCCTGCGAAGGTCGCAAGGGCGGGGCGCTTGCGCGGACTCAGTCGACCCTGGCGGCCAGCCCGAGCGCAGGTGTGCGCGATTCCTGCAGGATCCCCTGCAGCATCTGCGGCACCTCGAACACCGCCCGGTTGTTCACCTGCTGCGTCGCGGCACGGAACTGCGGCAGGTGCGCCAGCAATTGCGTCACCGCCTCGTCCACCTTGGCGAAGCTCTGGCACACGACGCCCACGCCGTGCTCGCGCACCCACTGGGTGTTGTAGCGCTCCTGTGGCAGCGTGTAGCGGTTGCGCACCACGATCACCGGCAGCTTCATCTGCACCGCCTCGCTCATGCTTCCCGGACCAGGCTTGCCGATGAAGAAGTCGACCAGTTGCATGTAGCGCGCCACGTCGGGCGTGAAGCCCAGCACCAGGCGCGGGGCGCGTGCCGGCAGTGCCTTCAGCGCCTTTGCCAGTGCCGCGTTGTGGCCGCAGGCGAGGATGAGCTGCGTGTCCGGCAGCCGCCTGGCGATGCTCAGCATCGCCTTCGAGCCCTGCCCGCCAAACAGCACGAGGCCCGTGGGCCGGTCGGGGTCCAGCCCCAGGCAGGCGCGCTCGGCGGCGCGGTCCACTTCGGGTGTGTCGTAGAAGGCGGTGCGGATCAGCATGCCCGAGCTCGCGTGGATGTGCGTGCTCGCATGCCCGGCCGAGCGCGCCTGCGTCACCGCGCGCGCCGAGCCGCAGATGACGTGGATGGGCAGGTCCGGCTCGATCCAGAAATTCGGCGGGTAGTCCGCCAGGTCGGTGAGCACCGTCACGTAGGGCACGCCCGGCAGGCTGGCCGCCAGCGATTCGTACATCGGGCGGTTGAAGTTGGGAATGAGCGAGACCACCAGGTCCGGCTCGCGCTGCAGCCATTGGCGCTGAAGCTGCCGCACCAGTGGCGCGTGGCCCCAGCGGATCAGGCCCTGCAGCAGCTTGAGTTCCTGCGCCAGGCCCACCGTCCAGCCGCGCGCCAGGCGCTTGTTGTAGATGTCTTCCGGGTCCATGCCGGTGAGCTTGCGAAAGCCGTCCTTGGGATCGAGCATTTCGCGCAGGTTCACCAGCCGCACCTTCCAGCCCAGCCCGGCGCGGTCGATGGCGGCTTCCAGCGCCAGCGCCGAGGCACGATGGCCACCCCCGGCGTTGAAGTAGACGAGATCGACGACGGGTGCGCTGGCGGCGGGGCGCGGCGGCACGTCGGTCATGCGTGCTGCGCGGTGGCCGCGGCACGGGCGGCGCGCTGCGACGCCTTGCTGGACACCGGCATGTGCTGGTCCCACTCCAGGATCTCCAGGCGCCCGTCCGCGTGCTCGGCCAGGGCGGTGAGGCTTTCCACCCAGTCGCCGTCGTTGGCATACAGCACGCCGTCGATCTCGCGCAGCTCTGCATGGTGTATGTGGCCGCACACGACGCCCTGCAGGCCCCGCTTGCGGGCCTCGCGCGCCACCGCGTCCTCGAAGTCGCCCACGTAGCTCACGGCGCGCTTGACCTTGAGCTTGAGGTACTTGGACAGCGACCAGTAGGGCAACCCCATGCGCGCGCGCATCGAATTGAGATGCCGGTTGAGCTTGAGCGCGAACTCGTAGAGCGAGTCGCCGACGTAGGCCAGCCACTTGGCGCACTGGATCACGGCGTCGAACAGGTCGCCATGGATCACCCACAGCTTGCGGCCGTCGGCCGTCTCGTGCACCCACTCCTCGGCCACTTCCACGCCGCCGAAGGTGTGGTTGATGTACTTGCGGGCGAACTCGTCGTGGTTGCCCGGCACGAAGATCACGCGGGTGCCGCGCCTGGCCTTGCGCAGCAGCTTCTGGATCACGTCGTTGTGCGCCTGCGGCCAGTACCACTGGCGGCGCAGCTGCCAGCCGTCGATGATGTCGCCCACCAGGAAGAGCGTGTCGCACTCGGTGTGCTTCAGGAAATCCAGCAGGGCCTTGGCCTGGCAGCCGGGCGTGCCCAGGTGCAGGTCCGAGATCCACAGCGTGCGAAAGCGCTGTGACGGCCGGGTGGCGATGTCATCCGCGTCCCGCGCATCCGAGTCGTCGGTTGCGGCCGTGTCGCGCCATGCGGCAAGAAAAGCGTCGTCGCGTTGCATGGACACCCATGGTTGTGCGGCTCGGTGTCGATGCCGTGTCCGCGGCATGAAGCTTGGATGACAAGGCGCTGGGCGTGGCGCCGCGCTGACAGCATTCAGACAGCTTCGCCCCGGCAGGATGCGCACTTCCAGCCAAAAGACGGAGACAAGTCCATGACCACCCCCCTCGCCTGGGCCCCCAGCGGCCTGCCCGAATCCGCCCTGCGCCGCCGCCTCCTGCAGGCGGGTGGCGTCCTTGCCGCCGGCGGCCTGCTGCCCGCGCTGGGCCGGGCCGACACCACCTGGCCGAGCAAGGCGATCCGCTTCGTGGTGCCCTTCGCGCCGGGCGGCAGCTCGGAGATCGTGGCGCGCTCCACCGCCGCCGAGCTGACCAAGACCCTGGGCCAGAGCGTGTACGTCGACAACAAGCCCGGCGCCGCCGGCAACATCGCCATGCAGGAAGTGGCCCGCAGCGAAGACCAGCACACGCTGATCCTCGGGCACATCGGCACCCTGGCCGTCAACCCGTACATCTTCGCCAAGCTGCCCTACGACCCCAACAAGGACTTCAAGCCCATCAGCCTGCTGGCCAAGGTGCCCAGCCTGTACGTGGTGCATCCCGACGTGCCGGCGAAGAACCTCAAGGAATTCATCGCCTTCGTGAAGGCCCGGCCCGGCAAGCTCAGCTACGGCTCGGCCGGCAACGGCAGCGCCGGCCACCTGGCCTTCGAGTATCTGAAGATGACGTCCGACATGTTCATGCTGCACGTGCCCTACCGCGGCACCGGCCCGCTGATGACCGACCTGCTGGCCGGCCGGCTCGAGGCCTCGGCCATCGGTGCGGCGGCGGTCATTCCCTTCATCAAGTCGGGCAAGCTGCGCTGCATCGCCACCGGCTCGGCCAAGCGGCTGCCCCAGCTGCCCGACGTGGCCACGGTGGCCGAGCAGGGCTTCCCGGGCTTCGAGATGACGCAGTGGTACGGCATGCTGGCACCGGCCAACCTGGCCCCGGCCAGCGTCGCCAAGCTCTCGGCGGAGACCATGAAAGCCGTGAAGTCGCCCGACGCCATGACGCGCCTCAACGCCGATGCGGCCGAGGTCATCGGCGGCACGCCCGAGCAGTTCGCCCAGTTCATCGCCGCCGAGCAGGCGCGCTGGCAGAAGGTCATCGCGCGGGCCGGCATCAAGCCGGATTGAGGCAGCCCCGGGGTTAGCATTCGCGCCATGCGGATCCTGCTGGCGGAAGACGAGCGCACGCTGGGCACCTGGCTGTGCAAGGCCCTGGAGCACGCGGGCATCCAGGTCGAATGGGTGGACGATGGCCGCCTGGCCGATCGCGCCCTGCAGCAGCGCGACCACGACGCCCTGGTGCTCGACCTGGGCCTGCCCGGCATGGACGGCCATCGCGTGCTGCAGCGCCTGCGCGAGCGCGACCAGCGCCTGCCGGCCCTGATCCTCACGGCGCGCGACTCGCTCGACGAGCGCGTGCGCGCGCTCAATGCAGGTGCAGACGACTTCCTCGCCAAGCCCTTCGCCCTGGCCGAGCTGGAGGCGCGCCTGCACGCCCTGGTGCGCCGCGCGCGCGGCGTCGAGCATCCGCG
This sequence comes from Variovorax sp. OV329, assembly GCF_900114785.1. GTDB lineage: Bacteria > Pseudomonadota > Gammaproteobacteria > Burkholderiales > Burkholderiaceae_C > Variovorax. Next base: position 248,553 of record NZ_FOUG01000006.1, on the reverse strand, counting down.
CGTGGCCTGCGGGCCGCTGGTGTACGACGGCGCGCGCCGCCAGTTCATGCTGCGCGGCGAGCCGCTCGCCCTGTCTCCGCGCGAGCTGGGCGTGCTGCGCGCGCTCGCACAGCGCAGCGGCGAGCCGCTGTCCAAGGAGCAGATCATCGACCGCGTGTTCTCCGACGAGGAGGACGTGCACCGCGAGGCGGTGGAGGTCTTCGTCTACCGGCTGCGCAAGCGTCTGGAAGGCAGCGGGGTGCGCATCGTCACGCTGCGTGGCCTGGGCTACGTGCTGGAAGCGGACTGAGGCGTGGCGCTTCTGCGATTTGCGCCGGGCCGCCGGTTGATGCAGTGGCTGCGCCGCACCAGCCTGTGGCAGCGCATGGCCCTGCTGATGCTGCCCGCCCTGCTGGCGGTCACCGGCATCGAGCTGTGGATGACGCGGCACGACGCGCTGGAGTCGGCCAACGCGGCCTACGACCGTTCGCTGCTGGGCGCGCTCAAGTCCATCGACGGCAACATCTCGACCGCCTCGGGCGGCCTTTCGGTCGAACTGCCTTACACCATGTTCGAATTCTTCGAGCTGACCGCCAGCGGCCAGGTGTATTTCCGCGTGGCCACCTCCGACGGCCTGGTCGAACTGGGGAGCGCCGACCTGCCAGGGCCGCCCGGCCCGCTGGCCATGAACGTGCCGGTGTTCTACGACGCCGTCTACTTCGGCGAGGCGGTGCGCCTGGCCGCCTACCAGCGCCTGCTGGACCGCGCACCGGCCGGTGCCGGCGGCCGCAGCGTGCTGATCCAGGTGGCCGAGAGCACCCGCTCGCGCCAGGAATTCACCACCCGCTTCGTGCGCAGCGCCGCCGTGCGCGACGGCCTGGTGCTCGCCTTGCTGCTGCTGGGAACGGCGGCGGTGCTGCATGCGGCGTTGCGGCCCCTGGCGCGGCTGGCGCGCGATGTGGAGGCCCGCGCGCCCGAGGACCTCACCCGCATCGACGACGCTGGCCTGCCGGCCGAGGTGCGGCCGCTGGTGGGCGCGGTCAACCACCACATGGCGCGCACGCAGGACCTGGTCGCGCTGCAGCGACAGTTCCTGGACGACGCCTCGCACCAGTTGCGCACCCACCTGACCACGCTGCAGATGCAGGTGGACTACGCACAGCGCGAGAGCGACCCCGCGCAGGTGCGCGACACGCTGGACGCGCTGGGCCAGGAGATCGCACGCGCCACCCGCAGCGCGCAGCAGCTGCTGGCCCTGGGCCGCAGCGACACGGTGGCCGTCTCGGCCAGCGAGTTCGAGCTGGCGCCCCTCCTGCGCGAGGTGGCAGTGGAGATGCTGCCGCAGGCGCGCGCCAAGCGCATCGACCTGGGCATCCAGCCGCCGGCCGGCGGCGCTGCGGCGGTGGGCGACCGCGCGCTGCTGCGCGAGGCGCTGACAAACCTGGTGGCCAACGCCATCGCCTACAACCCGCCCGAGGGAACCATCACCGTGTCCGCCGCAAGCGACGCGCTGGGCTGGAGCCTGAACGTGGAGGACAAGGGCCCCGGCCTGAGCGAGGAAGAGCGCGCCGTGCTCGGCCAGCGTTTCCGGCGCGGCGCCCGCGCCGGCAAGGGCGGCTTCGGACTGGGCCTGGCCATCGTGCGCTCCATCGCCCAGCGGCACGGCGGCGAACTGCGCCTGCTCCCGGGCGAAGGCGCGCTCGGACTGCATGCCATCGTCTGGTGGCCGCGCACTGGAGGCGTCGCGCAATGACTCGCGTGAAAGGCATCGTCCCGCCGGCAGCCGGCGGCATGACGCGCCGCAACGCATTGCGGGCGCTGTCCGCCACGCTGCTGCCGGCCGGCCCGGCGATCGTGGCCGCGCAGGCTGCCGACCCTTCGCTGGGCGCCGCCGCATGCGTGATTCCGGCCAAGGCGGGCGGCGGGTTCGCTCTCACCTGCGCGCTGGCGCGCGACGCGCTGCAGGCGGTGCGTCCGAGCCGGCCGCCGCTGGCGCAACGCTACCTGCCGGGCGGCATCGGCGCGGTGGCCTTCGACCGCATCGCCACCGGCGCCCTGGGCGGGCCGGAAACGCTGGTGGCTTTTTCCAGCGGCTCGCTGCTCAACCTGGCGCAGGGCCGCTTCGGCCCGCATCCGCCCTCCGCCGTGCGCTGGCTCGCCGCGCTGGGCACCGACTACGGCGTGGTGGCGGTGCACCGCGATTCGCCCTACCGGACTCTGGAGGATGTGCTGAAGGCGCTGCGCCAGTCCGCCTCGCGCGTGGTCTTCGGCGCCGGCGGCTCGGTGGGCAGCCAGGACTGGGTGAAGGCCGCGCTGCTGGTGCGCGCCGCGGGCGCCGACCACCGGGCCCTGCGCTTCGTCTCCTTCGAAGGCGGCGGCGACGCGCTGGATGCGCTGCGTGGCCGTCATGTGGACGTGTTCCCGGGCGATGCAGCCGAGGCCCTGCAGGCCATCGGGGCCGGCCTGCCGGCGCGGCTGCTGGCCGTGCTGTCCGAAACGCGCCTGGGCGGCGGCCTCGAAGGCATTCCCACCGCGCGCGAGCAGGGCGTGGACCTGGTGTGGCCCACGGTGCGCGGGCTCTATGCCAGCGCCAACGTGTCCGAGAGCGCCATCCAGGCTTGGCAGGCGGCGTTTCGCGAGGCCGTGGCGGCGCCGGGCTACGCCGCCCTGCGCCAGCGCTACGGGCTCTATCCCTTCGAGCTCACGGGCGCGGCGCTGCAGGCCTACGTGGACGAACGCCTGGACGCCTACCGCCGCTTGGCCGAGGAACTGGGCCTGCGCCGCTGGACCCGTTAGCCGGCTGCCGCATCGCGGTGACCGGATCGCGCCGGCGGGCTCAGTCCTGCCGGTCCTTGCGATGCCGGCGCAGCACGGCCCAGCCGGCAACGCAGGTGAAGCCCACCACCAGCGCCACCAGGATCCAGAAGCCGTGCGAGTCGTCGGACAGCGGGATGCCGCCCACGTTCATGCCGAACAGGCCCGCCAGGATGTTGATGGGCAGCGCGAGCACGGTGACGATGGTCAGCACGAACAGGCTGCGGTTGTTGTCCTCGTTCACGCTGGCCGCGATCTCTTCCTGCAGCAGCTTGATGCGTTCCTGCAGCGCCTGCATGTCGCGCAGCACCACCGAGAACTCCTCGGTGGCGGCGCGCAGTTCCTGCACGTCGCTGGATGCCATCCAGGCGGGCGGGTTCTGCAGCAGCCGGAACAGCGCCGCCGGCTCCGGTGCCAGCAGCCGTTGCAGCCGCACCATCACGCGGCGCAGGTTGCCCAGCCGCGAGCGCTTGGTGGCGAGCCGGCCGGCCAGCAGCTGGTCCTCGATCTTGTCGACCCGGTCGGTGACCGAGCGCACGATGCCCACCAGCACGTCGGCCTGCGTGCGCATCAGGCGCTCCAGCAGCTCGGAGGTGGAGCGGAAGGCCTCGCCCCGGTTCACCGCCGTGCGCAGGTGGTCCACCGAACGCAGCGGATGGCGGCGGGCCGTCACCACCAGTCGGCGGTCCACGCTGATCCACAGGGTCGAGATGTCCGAGGCGTCCATCTCGAAGTCGAAATGCACGTCGTTGATGACCGCCATCAGCGCCTGGTCGGCGCGCTCGATGCGCGTGGAATACAGGTCGTCGTGCAGCAGCTCGAAGAAGTCGTCCGACAGGCCCGCATGCCGGGCCAGCCAGCGCTCGGCCGACACCTGCGCGAGGTTGAAGTGCAGCCAGGCGAAGCCGGCCGCGGCACCCTGCGCCTCTTCGTCCGGCGGGCCGCGTTGCGCCAGCCAGTCGGCCGCGGTGTTGGAGGACACGGGCCGGCCGACCCCGGCTTCTCCGAACACGAATCCGCAGATCAGTCCCGCTTCGTCGCCGCCGTAGTTGGCGGTGCTCACTTCCGAAAAGATGGCTGGCAAGGTGGCGGGGACTCGGGATGGCTGACGGAAAGGGTGGGGGCACGCGCATGCAGCCGCGGGACATCACGCGGTGGGCGGCATGCTCCACCCTGCGTGTGTCAAGCGTGTGTCACGAAGCCGTCATCAAGACGACTTCAACCGACGAAGTTACCGCGTGTGTTGAGCATGGTCTGGCTCACGAAACTGCTTGCGCGCCCCTGTGCGTTGAAGGCCAGGTGCCAGCCGTCGAGCTCCAGCGGACGGCGGCGTTGGAACTCCGCCAACACGCGCGCCCGCGTGGCCCCCGCACCGACGCTGGCCAGCACCGTGGCGGCATAGCGGCCCGCAAGGTAGCCCGCCAGGCTCACCGGCGTGGGCGCCTCGTCATACAGGTTCTGCAGCAGGCTGCGGTAGTTGCGCACCACCGGCAGCTTGCTGGTGTGCGGGTTGGGCACCACGTCGGTGAAGATCACCGGCACCGTCTTGCCGGGGTTGAGCTGCAGGAAGGTGTTGGTGTCCACGTCCGACAGGCACAGCACGTAGCGCTGGCGCCCCAGCTTGTTCAGGCCCTGCGTGAACAGCGCCAGCTCGATGGCGCCGCCCATGAACATCAGGAAGAAAGGCGCATCGGCCGGCAGCTGTGTCGCATAGGCGGCAATGTCCTTGTCCTTGGGGATGACCAGGCTGCGCGTCTTGAGCTGAAGGCGGCCGCCGATGGCTGCCATGCCGGCCTGGATGGTGTCGGCATGCGCCTGGCTGGGATAGACCAGGCCCAGCTCGTGCACACCCACCACCGACAGCGTCTTGAGCACGTAGCGGATCTGCTCCTCGCGCGAAGCGAAGAGCGCGAACAGGCGCGGGTTGTCGTCCATCTGCGGATCGGCCAGCCAGGGCGCGACGTGGGCGATGTCGAGCTTGAGCTGGGAGGACTCCGACATGCTCGCGAGCGCGACGCCCTCGCCTGCCGTACCCAGCAGGGCAACCTGCGAAGTGTCGTCACGGATCAGCTGCAGCGCATTGCGCACGGCCGTCGTGCTGCCGTCGGTCTCGACTGTGGACAGTTGCGGCACCGGCTGGCCGGCCTTCTTCAGCTCGGCGAATGCGAGCCGGATGCCGGTCGAATAGTCACGCGAGAGCTGCTGCTGGTCGGGCGACATGTCCAGCAGCTGCGTGACGCGCATGCCCGCCGCGTCCGGGCGGCCTTGCGCGCTCGAAAGGAAAGGAAAGAAGGAAATGGCGCTGGCGCCCAGGGCGCCCGCCATGCCGCGCAGCACCTGGCGCCGGCGCACGGATGAAGTCGAAAGTTGCATGCCGGCCAATGCTCGTCACATCTAGTGACAATTTGGCGACGTTGCAGCCTTCGCGCGTGAACTGCTTCACGCTGCTGCCCGGGCCAGGAAAAAGTTTTCAGCTCAAGGCTGCGTGCCGCCGCCGGCCTGGAGCGCGGCCATCTGCAGTGAGATGTCGAACAGCTTGGCCTTGCCCGCGTAATAGCGGTCCAGGCGCCATTCCTTGAGGATGTCGATGGCCAGTTCGAACTGATCGAGGTCGAGCTGGTAGATGGTGGAGAGGGCGAAGCTGTGCTCGGTCTCCAGTGCCAGCACGAGTTGCGAGAGCACCAGGGCGGCGGGTTCGTCGTGGTGGTCTTCGATGTAGCGGCGTGCGCGCTTGATGGCGTTCATGGGGGCCTCTCCGACGCCCGGGTCGGGCTGGGTCATTGTGGAACGAACTCCCTCGCCCAAGCCAGTCGAATCGGCGATCAGACGAGTCTTACCCGAGGGGTTTTAGGGGCCCAAGGCCCAGGCGGCGCCTGCGCGGGCGCACTTTCACCCGCTTGCTAATTCACGGTGCAAGCGAGCGCGAGCGGAGCCGGCTTGCGCCGGCGTTCCACGATGGACCAGGCCGTGGCGGTGGTCGCAAGGATGCGGGAGAGGATCGAGGTGTTCATTGTGATTTCAGGCTTGCTTCTTCGGAGGTCAGGGACAGACTAGGCCCCGGAGGTGGCTGCGCCGTGACGCACCCGCAATGCCCCGTGCTCTTGCGGGCCGTCATCGCTTCGTCACGGGCACATGGCATGCGCCGCGGCACACTTGCGCCCATGCCCTTGCTGCAAGTGATTCATGAAGACGCCGGCCTGCTGGTGCTCGACAAGCCCTCGGGCCTGCTCTGCGTGCCCGGCCGCGGCGCGGACAAGCAGGACTGCCTCAGCGAGCGCGCGCGGCAGCAGTGGCCCGACGCACTGGTGGTGCACCGCCTGGACATGAGCACCAGCGGGCTGGTGCTGATGGCGCGCGGCATCGAGATGCAGCGCGCGCTCAGCCAGGCCTTTGCCGAGCAGCGGGTCGACAAGCGCTACGAGGCCGTGGTCGACGGCCTGATCGCTCCTGCATCGATGGGCGAGGACGAATGGCAGACGATCGACGCGCCCATCGCCGCCGACTGGCCGCGCCGGCCGCTTCGCATCGTCGATCCCGTGCAGGGCAAGCCCAGCCTCACGCGCTGGCGCGTGAAGGCGCCGATGAGCGAGCCGGGCGCCACGCGGCTGGAGCTGGCGCCCCAAAGCGGCCGCACGCACCAGTTGCGCGTGCACCTGGCGCACATCGGCCACGCGATCCTGGGCGATGCGCTCTACGCCGGCGAGTCCGCGCAGGCGCGCGCGCCGCGGCTGCTGCTGCATGCCACGCGGCTGGAGCTCGCCCACCCTTTCACCGGCGCGCCCTTGCGCTTCGAGAGTCCGGTGCCCTTCTAGGCCCACGCTTCCGGCTTTCGCCGCTTTTGGACAAGAATCGCGCCCCATGGGCACCACCGCGGGCGATCCCGCCCTCTTCATCCACATCAAGGTCGCCATCGGCATGGTGGTGAGCCTGGCCATCGCCAGCGTGCTGACCGGCGTTGCGCGATTCGTGCAGCATCCCACGCGGCAGAAGCCCGACTGGGTCCACCTGGCCTGGGCGCTGTCGATGCTGCTGGCCATGCTGCACTTCTGGTGGTGGGAATACCGACTCTCGGGCATCGTGGCCTGGCGCTTCGAGCTGTACCTGTTCGTGATGGCCTTCGCCATCCTCTACTACTTCATGTGCGCGGTGCTGTTCCCGGCGGACATCCGCGACTACCGCGACTACGACGACTACTTCATGTCGCGCCGGCGCTGGTTCTTCGCGCTGCTGGCGGTGTCGATGGTCTTCGACGCGATCGACTCCTGGCTCAAGGGGCGCGAGCATTTCGCGGCCTTCGGCATCGAGTACCCGATCCGCCTGGGCTTCTACCTGGTGCTGGCGTGGATCGCGGCCAGCACCACCAACCGGCGCTTCCACGTTTCCTTCGCTGTGCTGAACCTGCTCTACCAGGTGTCCTGGATCCTGCGCAGCTTCGACGTGCTGGGCGGCAGCACTGCGCCATGATCGTGCGGCCACGCCCGAACTGGCTGCGCATGCTCTTCGTGGTGCGCGGCTCGGTGCTGCCGGTGATCCTGCCGCAACTTCTGGGCACCACCGCCTTCGCGATTCTCGTCACGGTGCTGCACGGACGGCTCTTCGCCTGGAAGATCCCGCTGAACTTCGTGCCCTTCTCGCTGATCGGCCTGACGCTGGCGATCTTCCTGGGCTTTCGCAACAGCACCAGCTATGCGCGCTACTGGGAGGCGCGCACGCTGTGGGGATCGGTGCTCAACGAGACGCGCAGCCTGGTGCGGCAGGCGCTGACGCTGCCGGACTCGGCATCGCACGCGGAAGTGGTGGGCGCGAGGCTGATCGCCTTCGTGCACGCGCTTCGGCACCAGCTGCGCGCGTCCGACCCCATGGCCGACCTGCGGCGCCTGCTGCCGGCGCAGGAATGCGAGCGGCTCCAGCAGGCGCGCTACAAGCCGGCCCTGCTTCTGCTCATGGCGGGGGAATGGCTGCGCGACCGGCTGCGCACGGGGCAGCTGTCGCCCGGGCTGGCGCAGGCCATGGAAGCGCCCCTGGGCCGGCTCACCGACGCGCTGGGCGGCTGCGAGCGCATCGCGGGCACGCCCATTCCCTTCACCTACGCGGTCATCATCCACCGCACCATCTACCTGTACTGCGTGCTGCTGCGCTTCGGGCTGGTGGATTCCATCGGGCCGATGACGCCGGTGATCGTGGCCTTCATCGCCTACACCTTCTTCGCGCTGGAGGCGCTGGGCGAGGAAATCGAGGACCCGTTCGGCACCTCGCCCAACGACCTGGCGCTGGACGCGATGTCGGCCTCGATCGAGGCCACCTTGCGCGAGATGATGGGCGAGAAACCCGTGCCGCCCGCTCCTTCCGCCGTGCCGGTCGAATACCTGCAGACCTAGCGGGCCGGCTTGCTCAGCTGCGCACCACCAGCACCGGCACGTGGGCGTCCTGCAGCACGCGCTGCGTGACGCTGCCCAGCAGCAGCTTCTCGATGCCGTGTCGGCCGTGCGAGCCCATCACGACCAGGTCGCAGCCCAGGGCGTTGGCGGTGTCGACGATGCCCTCGTGCACCACGTGGCCGTCGATCACCCGCTGGTCGCTGTGCAGGCCCTCTGCCGCCAGCGCGGCCACGCCGCGCGCCAGTGCCGCGTTGGCGCTGGAGGTGGCGGCCGCCAGGTACTCGTTCTGCCCCAGCGCGTAGTCGGCGCCCACGCCGATGAAGGGGTAGTTGTCGATCACGTGGATCAGCGTGATGCGGCTGCCGAAGGCCAGCGCCAGCCCGCTCGCCTTGCTCACCGCCGCCATCGAGGCGTCGGAGCCGTCGATCGGAACCAGGATGTGGTTGAACATGGTGCCCTCGCTTTCTTTGAGTCCTTGCCGCAATCGCGGCTGCGAGGCCAAATGTACAGACTCCGCAGGCCGCCAGGTGTAGGACTCTCCCGGCCGCCCGGGGTTTCCCTCAATCGCCCTGGAAAGCCCCGGCGCGGCAGGTGACCACCAGGGTGTCGCGCCAGCCGCCCTCGCCTTCGGCCAGGGGCTGGATGGGCGTGGTCTCGTGGATGACGCGCGCGTCGTCCAGCAACAGCAGGGTCCAGGGCTCGCTCATGGTGAAGCGTTCGCCACGTCGGCCGGCGGCCTCGAACACGCGCGTCTCCCCGCCCTTGACGTTGTGGCGGCCCACCAGGGCGACCGCCACCAGGTCGACGCCGTCGCGGTGCGCCCCCTCGGGCGTGGGCCGGCCAATGCCGCCCGCCGTGTCGATGCGGAACTGGTGCGCCTCGATGAACCAGGGCTGCGTGCCACGCAACGCGCTGGCCGCCACGGCCAGCTGGTGCATGAGGCGCTGCCAGGCAGGCCGGGCGACGGTGGCGTCGAGCATGGGTGCGAACCAGCGCTGCATGCCACCGTGAAGTGCGTTGTACTCCACTGGCTGCCAGTGCGCACGGTGCGGCACCGGGCGCAGCGCCTCGCCCTCGGCGACGAAGCAGGCATGGCGGCGGGTGCGGTAGCGGCCGCCGTCCTTGAGGTATTCGTCGGGGGGCAGTGCGTCCCAGTCGGGCCGCAGGGCCTCCAGCTCGGCCAGCGGCAGGCCCAGCCACTGCGACAGGCCCTGCGGCGCCAACACCGCGTAGCCGTCTTCCGCCAGGGCCGTATCCAGGTTCTCCGGCGGCGTGGCCGGAGGCGAGAAATCCTTGCTCATCCGGCGGCGCTCAGGCCTCGACCTTCACGCCCTTCCAGAAGGCCACGCGGTCGCGCACCATCTCGGCCTCGGGCTTGGGGTCGGCGTAGTACCAGGCGGCGTCGGCATTGAGTTCGCCGTTGACCAGCAGCGAGTAGTAGCTGGCCGAGCCCTTCCAGGGGCAGGTGGTGCGGTGGTTGCTGAAGGTGACGTGGTCGCGGTTCAGCGAGCTCGCGGGGAAATAGTGGTTGCCCTCGACGACCACGGTGTCGTCGCTCTCGGCGATGGTGGCGCCGTTCCAGGTTGCTTTCATAGACGATGTATCTCCAGGCCGGCCCCGCACGCCGGCAGGGCACCGCCCTATTGTGCCGCCGGCAGCCAGTGCACGCTGAACAGGCGCTCGGGGTCGGTCCAGACCGGGCCGATGCCGAAGCCCGCGCGCGCCGCCAAAGTGCGCAGCCCTTCCACGGTGAACTTGTGCGAGTTCTCGGTGTGGATGGTCTCGGCCTCGGCGAAGTGAAGGCGCTCGCCCAGCAGGTTCACCGTCTGCGAGGCGCGACTGACCAGGTGCATCTCGATACGCTGGTGCGGCGCGTTGTAGAAGGCCGTGTGGGTGAAGGCAGAAAGGTCGAAGTCGGCGCCCAGCTCGGCATTGGCACGCGCCAGCAGGTTGAGGTTGAAGCGCGCCGTGATGCCCTGGGCGTCGTTGTAGGCGGCGTGCAGGCGGGCCGGGTCCTTCACCAGGTCCACGCCCAGCAGCAGGCCGCCACCGCGCAGCACGCGCGCCGCGCCCTGCAGGAAGGCCAGCGCCTCCTCCGGGGTGAAATTGCCCAGCGTGGAGCCTGGGAAGAAGCCCACGCGCATGCCGCCGCCGTCGTGCCTTGTCGGCAGCGAGAAGGGGCGCGTGTAGTCGGCCACCAATGGCTGCACGTCCAGCGCCGGATAGTCGGAGCGCAAGGACCGCGCGGCCTGCGCCAGGTGCTCGCCCGAGATGTCGATGGGCACGAAGCGCCGCGGCGTCTTCAATGCATCGAGCAGCAGCCGCACCTTGCGCAGCGAGCCGGCGCCGAACTCGATGATTTCGGCATCGGGCCCGATCTGCTGCGCGATCTCGCCGGCGCGGTCGGCCAGGATGCTCAGCTCGGTGCGCGTGGGGTAGTACTCGGGCAGTTCGCAGATGGCATCGAACAGGCGCGAGCCGGCCGCGTCGTAGAAGAACTTGGGCGAGATGCTGCGCGGCTTGCCCGCCAGGCCGGCCAGCAACTCGCGGCCGAAGCTGTCGCCCTCGCCCTCCTTGTCGTCTCCTTCTTGCGTGGCCGACTGGAAGGCGTCGGAATGGGCGGGTGAAAAACGCATGTCAAAGCTCCTTGGCGAGCCGCAGCCCGGAAAACTGCCAGCGGGCGGCCGGCGGGAAGAAGTTGCGATAGGTGGGCCGCGTGTGGCCCGCCGGCGTGGCCAGGCTGCCGCCGCGCAGCACCAGCTGGCCCACCATGAACTTGCCGTTGTATTCGGCCGCCACGCCGGGCAGCGGCCTGAAGCCCGGATACGGGTCGTAGGAAGAGCGGGTCCACTGCCACGCGTGGCCGCTCAGCTGGCGCATGCCGGGCATGGCGCTGGCGGCTTCCCACTCGACCTCGGTGGGCAGGCGGGCGCCGGCCCATTCGGCGTACGCGGCGGCCTCGTAGAAGCTAAGCTGCATCACAGGCGCCTCGGGGTCCAGTGCGCGCAGGCCCTGCAGGCCGAACACCTGCCAGTCGTCCTGGCTCGCAGCAGCACCAGCGTCCTGCTGGGCCAGCGCACGGCGCGGGTCGTCCGCGCCGACCCAGTAGGCCGGCGCGCGCCAGCCCTGGGCCTGCACCGTGGCCCAGCCATCGGAGAGCCACAGTTGGGGGTTGCGGTAGCCACCGTCCTCGATGAACTGCAGGAACTCGCCGCAGTTCACCAGCCGGTCGGCGATGCGGCAGGGCTGCATCAGGGCTGCATGGCGAGGGGTCTCGTTGTCAAAAGCGAAGGCGCCGCTCCTGTCGTCGTGGCCGATCTGCACCACGCCGCCATGCATCTCGGTCCACTGCAACGGCATCGGCCTGGATGCCAGGCGCAGCGCCGGCGCGGGCGAGGCGTCGTAGGCCGGCAGCGTCGGGTTGCACCAGAAGGCATGCAGGATGTCGGTGAGCAGCAGTTCCTGGTGCTGCTGCTCGTGGTTCAAGCCCAGGTTGACGATCGCCTCGATCTCGCGCCATGTCGACTCGGCCTGCTGCTGCAGCAGGCGCTGCACCGCCTCGTCGACGTGCGCCCGGTAGTCGTGCACGGCCTGCAGCGAGGGGCGCGTGAGCAGGCCACGATGTGGCCGTGGATGGCGCGGACCCAGGGCCTCGTAGTAGGAATTGAAGAGGTACTGGAAGCGCGCATCGAAGGGCCGGTAGCCCGCCAGGTGCGGCATCAGCAGCACGGTCTCGAAGAACCAGGTGGTGTGCGCCAGGTGCCACTTGGTGGGGCTGGCATCGGGCATCGACTGGATGCACTGGTCTTCCGCCGACAGGGGCGCCGCCAGTGCCAGGCTGTGCGCGCGCACATCGCGAAATCGCTGATGCAAGGCGCCGCTTGCCGCCTGAAGTTGTATCCCGGAGATGGACATGGGGGTGCTCCGCACTTGTTTTGGGACGGCCAAATCGCGTTTCTAGCCCATTTCGGCGTTCGGCGCCGGTAGGACAAGGCCCCCAGGTGCCTCGCTCCTGACAGCGTTCTGTCAGGAGTCGGCGCTGCGTATCATGCGACGCATGAGCAGCAGCACCCGCCCCGGCGCCTCATCGGCGCGACCGCACATCGTCATCATCGGCTGCGGATTCGGCGGCCTCGAAGCCACGCGCGCCCTGCAGCGGGCGCAGGTCGACATCACGGTGATCGAGAAGACCAACCACCATCTTTTCCAGCCGCTGCTCTACCAGGTGGCCACCGCCGGCCTCGCGGCGCCTTCGATCGCGGCGCCGGTGCGCGTGCTGTTCCGCAACTACCCCAACGTGACGACACTGCTGGGCGAGGTGAGCGGCGTCGACCCGGATGAACGCATGGTGCGCCTCAACGACGGATCGCAGATCGGCTACGACCACCTGATCGTGGCCGCCGGCGCCACCCACAGCTACTTCGGCCGCGACGAGTGGGCGGCCAACGCGCCGGGCCTCAAGACCCTGGCCGATGCCTTCGACATCCGCCGGCGCGTGCTGCTTTCCTTCGAGGCGGCCGAACGCGAGAGCGACCCGCTGCGCCGGCGCGCCAAGCTCACCTTCGCCGTGATCGGCGCCGGACCCACCGGCGTGGAGATGGCCGGCACCATGGCCGAGATCGCGAGGCACACGCTGCAGGGCGAGTTCCGCCACATCGACCCGGGCAGCGCCGAGGTGCTGCTGATCGAAGGCGGCGGGCGCGTGCTGCAGGCCATGCCCGAAGTGCTCAGCCAGAAGGCCCTGGTGCAGTTGCAGAAGCTGGGCGTGGAAGTGCGCCTGAACTCGCGCGTGACCGGCATCGACGCCACCGGCCTCACGACCCAGCTTGCCGACGGCAGCACGCAGCGCATCGACAGCCATTGCATCGTCTGGGCCGCCGGCGTGGCCGCGTCGCCGCTGGGCCGCATGCTGGGCGAGGCGACCGGCGCGGAGGTGGACCGCGCAGGCCGCGTGAAGGTGGAGCCCGACCTCAGCCTTCCGGGCCATCCCGAAATCAGCGTGGTGGGCGACCTGGCCGCGGCGATGAGCCATGCGCCCGGCAAGGAGCCCCGGCCGGTGCCTGGCGTGTCGCCCGGCGCCAAGCAGATGGGGCGTGCCGCAGCCGCGAACATCCTGGCCCGCATCGCCGGCAGGGCCACCCAGCCTTTCCGCTACAGCGACTACGGCAACCTGGCCACAATCGGCCGCAACTCGGCGGTGGTGGACCTCACCACGCCCTTCGGCCACGTGCGCATGAGCGGGCGCATCGCCTGGCAGTTCTGGCTGTTCGCGCACGTGTACTTCCTGATCGGGTTTCGAAACCGGCTGGTCGTGCTGATGGACTGGGCCAGCGCGTACTGGAGCTTCCAGCGCTATGCGCGCGTGGTGCCGGACCTGCCGGCCGGCGTGCCGCCCGAGACGAAGGGCTGACGCCGCCCATGCACGCGACCGGGACCTTGCGCGGCATTGCCGCGATGCTGCTGGCCTGCGCGTTTTTCGCGAGCATGGATGCGCTGCTGAAGAACCTGGCCGGCCACTACCCGCCGGTGCAGGTGATGGCACTGCGCGGCCTGACGGCCCTGCCCCTGGTCTGCCTGTACATCGCATGGCGCCGCGAGGCCGCCAGCGTCTTCAACCGCCGGCTGCGCTGGCGCCTGCACCTGCTGCGCACCACGCTCAACATGACGATGCTCGTGCTCTTCGTCTATGGCCTGAAGACCCTGGGCCTGGCCGAGGCCTACACGCTCAGCTTCATCGCGCCGCTGCTGATGGTGCTCATCGCCGTGCCGATGCTGGGGGAGTCCGTCCAGCCGCGGCACTGGATCGCCATCGGCCTAGGCTTCGTCGGCGTCGTGATCGCCTTGCGGCCCGAGCAGGGCGCCTTCCTCTCCATGGGCGCCATCGCGGTGCTGGCGGCCGCGGTCTGCTATGCGCTGTCGAACATGCTGGGCCGGCTCATCAGCCGCACCGAGTCGAGCGCGGCGCTGGTCTTCTGGACCACGGCCGGCATGGCGGTGGGCGGCACCCTGCTGGCGGCGCCCGCATGGGTGCCGATCCAGGCGCAGCACGCGGGGCTGCTCGCGGGCCTGGCGGTCAGCGGCTTCCTCGGCCAGATGGCCATTGCCGAGGCCTTCCGCCACGGCCAGGCCGCCGCCATCGCCCCCTTCGAATACAGCGCCCTCGCCTGGGCGCTGGTGCTGGACTGGCTGTTCTGGCAGGCCGCGCCCGATGCTTGGACGCTGGGTGGCGGTGCGCTGATCATCCTGAGCGGGTCGTGGCTGGCGCGAAGCGAGGCACCCAGATCAATCGAGCGCAAGCGGTAGGCCGCCGGAGCCGCGGCAGGCAAAATCCGATCCTGAGCGGAACAATCAACGATTCATCCCGAAAGCACGCCGAAATCGATCCCATGCCACCTGTAGGTGCAGCTCCCGTGGTCCCCATTGACATCCAGGGCTTCATCCTCACCCGCCGCTCGCGAGAGCTCAGCTCGGGCACCGAGATCGAGTACTGGCTGGCCACCGATGCGGGGCCGCGGAAAGTGCTCCTCACATCCCAGACCTCCGTCGCATTCGTCGAAGCGAAGCACAGGGCATCGGTCGAAGCGCATCTGGCCGCCATGCCAGGGATGGAGTTACGCGAACTCGGGTTGAAGACCTTTCACCAGGCCCCCGTCGTCGGCGTCTATGCGAAGAGCTTCCGCCAGCTGGGGCGACTGGCACGCACCCTCCGGACACAGGACATCCCCCTGCTCGAAGCCGACGTGCGCCCGCAGGACCGCTTCCTCATGGAGCGCTTCATCACCGCCGGCGTGCAGGTCGAAGGCGGCAGGGCGGACTCTTCCACCATCGTCGACTGCAAGCTCAAGCCAGCCTCCGACTACCGGCCCTCGCTGAAGGTGGTGTCGCTGGACATCGAGACCAGCCAACACGAAGAGCTCTATTCCATCGCACTGGACGGCACGGCCGAGCGGGTCGTCTTCATGCTCGGCGAGCCGCCGCCCGAGCCGGGCGAAGCGCTGGACTTCGCCCTCGTCTACTGCACGAGCCGCAGGGCCATGCTCGAGAAGCTCAACGACTGGTTCGAGCGCAACGACCCGGACGTCATCATCGGATGGAGCGTCATCCAGTTCGACCTTCGCGTGCTGCAGAAATGCGCCGACGCCCACGGCGTGCAGCTCCTCCTGGGTCGCGAGCGCCAACCCATCGACTGGCGCACGCACCCGGGGAAGCAGGGCTACCTGTTCGCAGCCATGCCCGGCCGGGTGGTCATCGACGGCATCGAGGCACTCAGGGCCGCCTCGAAGAGCTTCGCTTCCTTCAGCCTGGAGAGCGTCTCGCAGGAACTGCTGGGCGAGGGCAAGGCCATCGGCGACGAGTACGACAAGATGGCCGAGATCGAGCGGCGTTACCAGCAGGACAAGCCCGCCCTCGCGATCTACAACATCCGCGATTGCGAACTGGTGCTGCGCATCTTCGACAGGACGAAGCTGCTGCAGTTCATGCTGGAACGGGCCCACACGACGGGCCTTCAGGTGGACCACTTCGGCGGCTCCATTGCCGCCTTCAGCCACCACTACCTGCCGCGCATGCACCGCCTGGGCTACGTCGCGCCGAACGTGGGCGAGATCCCGAGCAAGGCCTTTCCCGGCGGCTACGTGATGGACTCGAAACCGGGCTTCTACGACTCGGTCGTGGTGCTGGACTACAAGAGCCTCTACCCCTCGATCATCCGGACCTTCCTGGTCGACCCGGTCGGCTTCGTCGAGGGCGCGAACGCGAGCGACCCCTCGACGCTCGTGAAGGGACCGCAGGGCACCCTGTTCTCGCGCGAGAAGCATTGCCTGCCCGAGATCGTCACCACCCTGTGGCGGGCCCGGGACGAGGCCAAGCGCGCCAGGAACGAATCGCTGTCGCAAGCACTGAAGCTGCTCATGAACTCCTTCGCCGGCGTGCTGGGTGCGGCCGACTGCCGCTTCTTCAATCCGCAGGTGGTCTCCGCCATCACGCTGCGGGGGCACGAGATGATGAAGCTGACGCGCACCTTCGTGGAGGAGCGGGGCTACGAGGCCATCTACGGCGACACCGACTCGATCTTCATCTGGCTCAAGCGCAGCCATGCCAACGAGGAGGCGCACGCGGTTGCGGCCGGGCTGGTGAAGGACATCAACGACTGGTGGACGCGCACCCTGCGCGAGGAGCACGGCCTGGCGAACTTCCTCGAGATCGAATTCGACACACACTACAAGAAATTCTTCATGCCCACCATCCGCGGCTCTGACGTGGGCAGCAAGAAGCGCTACGCGGGCCTGAGCGTGGATGCCGCGGGCCAGGAGGAGATGGTCTACCGGGGCCTGGAGATGGCCCGCAGCGATTGGACTCCGCTGGCGCGCCAGTTCCAGGAAGGGCTGCTGTCGCGCATCTTCCATGGCGACCCGTACAAGGCGTTCGTGGCCGACTATGCGCGCTCGACCTTGGCCGGACAGAAGGACGACCTGCTCATCTACCGCAAGCGGCTGCGCCATCGTCTCGATGCCTACCAGGTCAACGTGCCGCCGCAGGTGCGCGCGGCGCGCACAGCCGACGAATACAACGCCCGGGCCAACCGGCCCCTGCAGTACCAGAAAGGCGGATGGATCCGATACGTCATGACGCAGATGGGGCCGGAGCCGCTGGAGACGCGCCGCTCCCGCATCGACTACGAACACTACCTGAGCAAGCAGCTCCAGCCGATCGCCGATGCCATCCTCCAGCCCATGGGGGAGAATTTCGTGGCGCTCACGAATTCGCAGCAGGGTCTTTTCTGAACTCCGGATTCGAGTTTCGGATGGAATGGCGACCAACGGCTTACCGAGGCAATCATCGGCCAACAGCTGGCCTGCAGAGCTTTCGAACGCGTCAACTTGCTAACGACACTGCGTTGGGGTCCGAGATGAAGTTCCTGTGTTTGGCGTATGGAGATGAAGCAGGGTGGAATCGCCTGAGTGCTTCGGACAAGGACGAGGTCCTGGCCGCCGACGCGGCGATTCGTGCCCGGGGAGACTTCATGTCCGCCGTCCGAGCGGAAGTCCGTACCGTCACCAATTGGGACCGAAGTCCCCGCTTGTCTGACGCACCCTATGCGACGCACACGCTTCCCCTCGCCGGCTTCTCAGTCATCGAAGCGGAGACATTCGAAGAGGTGCACCGCCTTGTCGAGGGAACGCCGTGCGCCCGCGCTGGGGGATACATCGAAATCAGGGCGCTTTGGGAAACCAGTCCCAGCTGATCGCTCGCGTTTCAGTCGTATTGACCGTGACGCCGCGGGAGCGTTCTGCAGCCGCAGGCACCAGCGTGTGGAATGCGTTTGCACCGCAAGACAGCTGCGGTCCCCAGCGAAGGCTTGAAGGCCGGCGATGCCTGGACGATACTGGGTCGAATCCGTTCTGCGCCATCGAGCTCTGAACGCCGCCCCGGAGGTGAGCAGTGATTGAAGCTGATCCCTATTTCCTAGGCTATCGACAGGAGGAGCAAGATCGCCTGGGGCGACAAGCTCTGGAGCTCGCCGCCGATTCGAACTGGCTGTTCGATCATGTGGGTGTATCGGCGGGCTGGCGGGTGGTGGAGATTGGCTGCGGCCCCCAGGGTTGTCTGGGCCTTCTCGCCGGGCGCGTCGGTGCGGCGGGCCGCGTCGTCGGCGTGGAACGCAGCGTTGAGCAAGCGCAGCGTGCACAAAGTTTTGTCGCGGACTGTCACCTGGCCAACGTCGAGGTTCTACATGCCGATGGCCGCAAGACCGGCCTGCCTGAGCAATCGTTCGATCTCGTGACTGCGCGGCTGGTTCTCGTCAACGTTCCGCAACCCGAGGGCCTCCTGCAGGAGATGGTTCGGCTTGTCCGACCGGGGGGCATCGTTGCACTGCACGAGGCCGAGTCAAGCACGCAACGATGCGATCCACCCCACCACGCCCAGACCCGCTTGCTCGAGTTGCTCAACGCTTCGGCCGAGATGGACGGGATTGACCGGACCATCGGCTCGAAGCTGCCGCGTTTGATGCGTGAAGCCGGGTTGGCGGATGTTCGCGTGCAACCGTGGGTACACGCATACCCGGTGGGTCATGGCCGTCGCATGTTGCTGCTTGATTTCGTAGAGAACGCGCGGGTCAGGATGCTCGGTCAAAAACTGATCGGAGAAGCCGAGTTGAACGAGTTGACAGCTCTCCTGAAGCGCCACCTTGAAGACCCGGAAACACTGGTGCTGTCAAGTGTCTTCATCCAGGCTTGGGGTCACACAACGGACCGGCCATAGGTGCCGGCGCAGTTCCAGTAGCAGCTCCGCTGGCCCGCCAGCGCAGCGCGGAAGCCGTCCCGGACTCCTGCTTGCCGCGGCGCGCTTGGCCACCTTGAGCACCGAGGCCTGCGTCTGTCCGCCGCAGCCGATCACCAGGTCGGCCTACTGGAAGGTCACTGTCTGGGCAGCCAGCACGCCGTCGACGACTTGGGCACCCTGCACGCGCACCCGCACGCCGTTGCGCAGGCCAGCCGCCTGGCCGTTGACGAAAGTGGCTGCGCTCGCATCGATCGGCTGGCCCCGGACGCGGAAGTCCGAAGCCGACCTGAATGCCCCGACGTTGCCGGACAGGTCGAAGGATGCCGGCCCGCCCGTGCCCGGCACGTTGCGGATCTTCAGCTTGGTGGCCCGCAGCACACCACCGCTCACCGCGCCACCCACCTCGACCTTCACACCATTGCCGACGGCACCGTTCGGTCCCGCGGTGACCTTTGCGGCGCTGGCATCGACCGGGAAGCCGAGCACCCGCAGGGAGCCCAGGCCGGCGAAGTCCGTGACGATGCCGGCGAGCTGGGCGATCCCGTTGTCGTTGGTCGGCACCGGATACCACCACTGCACCCGCGTCGCCAACAGGCTGTTGCCCGGTCCAGACATGTCGGCGCGCACCCGCACGAGCGTTCCATTGACCAGCGGCCGGCCATCCAGCATTCCGTCGGGCATGGCGCGCGAATAGTCGACCACGGCCTGGCCCAGGGTGAAGGTGCGTCGCCCCGCATCAAGGTTTTGTACCGTTCCGGTGAGGATCGGCGACGACACGGGCCGCTGCTCGATGCGCGTGGCGCGCAGCACGCCAGGCACGCCCGGCAGGCCCCAGACCTGCAGGGTCTGGCCCGCCTGGATGCTGGCCAGTCCGCTGACGTCCGCCCACACGGTGGCTTCGTCGGTGGTGACGGTCGTTCCGAGGATGACAAAAGTGCCGCGCGCCAGGTTGACCGATGCCGCCGGCCCGCGCACATCGGCGGCGGACTCGACCCAACGCGCAACGCCCTGGGTGAAGTCGGTGTTCACCGGGCCGGTCACCTTCGCGCTCATGCCCAGCTGCAGCCCATTGGGCGCATCCTCGACGCTGCCGGTCGCCGTCCTGGTGTCGTAGCGCAAGCCATTGACGATGATGCTGCCTGCGCCATCGACCGAACCGACGCCGGTCGCGTCGGCGGTGCTCACGCCGGTGCCACCGGATCCGACACCGGAGCCGTCGTCGCCGCCGCCACCGCTCGCGGCGGTGGCGGTGCTGCCGTCGTCCGCGCCGATACCGCCGATGCCGTTGCCGGCCCCATTCGCGCCCGGACTGCCGTCGGTGCCTGGCATGGCGCCAACCCCCGTTGTCGATCCCATCGCCCCCGTGGCCGATGCGCTGCCGTCCACGCCGCCGCCGCCGCCGCCCCCGCACGACATCACGACGCTCAGCATCAGCGTCACCAGGCCAACACGCAGCAGACGGTTCCTCATTTCTTGCTTCCCGGAAGCACTCCAGAGCCGGACGTCGCCGAATCTAGCTCGCCAACTGCGTCTTCGAAGTAGGCATAGACGCCGACTCGAATGCGTGCGGAATCGCCTTTGTCTCGCGCATCGAAGGCGCCGCGCATCTCGCGCGTCATTTCGTCATGAAGGCCGGCCCAGCGATCCCGCGCAATGCGGTGGATTCGCTCGCACTCCTCCAGAGAGATTCCGGCCGCAAAGACCGAGCGCTCGAGCAGGGGCGCCCTGGCACCGACGGTGTTCGACACGCTCGCCAGCAGGTGGTCCCGCGCGTTGTCGCCCAGGAAGGACAGCATCCCCTTCAGGTCGCCGGCCGGCACGAAGCCTTCGACCGACAGTTGAGCCATGCCATCCCGCTCGGTCGCCATGTTCAAGCGGACCAGTTCGTCCAGGATGGCCCGGTGGTGCACGTCGCCCCGGCTTGCCAGGCGTGCGACGGCCTCGAAGGACGGTTCGGACGGGTCGACCGAGGTGATCGGCAGCGAGCGGTTGGCGGGGTCGTCCACCTGCATCTGCAACCACAGGGTCAGGGTCTTGGCTTCCGCGGACACCTCGGTCTGCGGCAGCGATTCCGTCGGCTCGCGCACGCGGCTGGTGATGGCCTTGCGGTTCAGCCCGGTGGTCACCGAGAGCTGGCTGACGTTGGGCTCGACGCCCTTGTGCAGCCAGGCGCGCCGGGCCTCGTCCAGCATCACGTCGCGAAGGACACGTTCGATCTGCGCGTGCTTGACCCCGAAGGCCAGCGCCAGGCGCACGAGAGGACGCAACACGCGCTCGCAGGCCCCGAGCACCCACCCCAGCTGCCCTTCCCGGACCTGAGCCATCTGCTCGCGCGGCACGCGCGTCTGGCGGCCCTTCGCGGAACTGTGCGAGTCCGTACGCCTGGTCGTCATGGAGCTGATTTCACCTCGATAAGGGAGCGACGCTAACAGCCGGTTACCAACGGGACAGGTTCAAAAGCTTTCGTCTTACACAGCACCCTCGCACGAGAGTACATAACCCTTTCCACATGGGAAATTTTCCCATATTGCTGGCCGGCATGCGGCTTCCCCCTCCTTCGGAGTGAGTTATGTCCTTGAATCTCAACGCCTTGCAGGACCTCAGCGGAATCGATCACTCATTGCCGGGGAGCCCCGCCACCTGGCTGTCGGACCCCTCCGCATCACAGACCTCCTGCACCTTCGCCAGCCTGGTCGATCTGGCGCGCATGCAGTTCGGCGCCTCGTCCGTGGAGATCTGCGATGCGTGCAACACCGTCAACCTCGGGTCGGCCCACTACTGCAAGGGCTGCGCCCACAAGCTTCCGGCTTACTACGCCGCCTGTGAGCGCGAGCCGAAGCTGCCCCGCCTGGAGGAATCGAGCCTGCCGATGCGCCGCACCTGGAGCATTGTGAATCGCGCTTCGTTCACGGATTTCGCGGCGTTCGCGCTGGTCGTCAACCTGCTGGTGATGGTCGCCGAGTTCATGCCCATCCAATGACCGGCCGCCCGAGCGAGGACTGACATGACCAAATATTGCGAAGCCTGCCATACCGCGAACAAGGACAACGCGCGGTCCTGCAAGGGATGCGCAGGCCGGTTCAGCGGTGTGCGCACATCGGCGCTGCAGCCTGCGCGTGCCGAAGCCGGCGACGAGCGCGAAGACATGTTCGGAAAGCCGACGGCCAGCCTGACCGCGGTGGCAGGTCCTGCAGGGAGCACCTTTGCAAGGACGGCGGCGGGGCCCGCACCAGTGGGCAGCTTCGCCAGGCCGCACCGTGAGCCTTCGGCGAGGACGCTCGCCAGGGCGTCCTCGCGAAGCGCCGCCAGAGTGCCTCGCGCGGCGGCCGCGGCGCCCTGGGCGCACACGGCGAACCCGACGCCGTTGCGCGAGGATCCTCTCGATGCCAGGCAACGCGCAGAACCCGCGGAGGCAGCACCGGCAGTCGAGCCGCTCGAAGCGCCAACGCCAAGGGGAGCCAGCAATACCAGGAAGCTGCTGTTCGTCCTCGTGCCGCTGGTCGTGCTGCCTCTCCTGGCCTCGCTGGTCTACCGCCTCGAGAGCGACGCGGACGAGAACTTGCAGGTGTCGCGCCCCGAGGTGGCTCGGGAAGATTCGCAAGGCGCGCCGCCGCCGGAGGCGGCGCCTGAAGCGGCTTCGCAAGCCGGACCAGCTCCGGCTTCGGCGCTGGAACCCGCAAATCAGATGGCTGCGGTCCCACCGGCACTCTTGCCGATGAACGAAGCGCATCGCGTCGAAGTCGAGTCGGCGCCGCAAGCGTCGGTGCCGCAACCGCAAGTAGCCGCGGCGCCTGCACAGCCTCAAGCGCCGCAAGGGCAGGCTTCGCAGACCCAGGCTTCGCAGGCGCAGGAGCCGCTGCGCGCGCTTTCGATCGAGCAGAGTGCAGCTGCGCGGCAGGCCTTGGCGGCGCCCGTGACTGCCCCGGCAGAAGAGCCGCGGATCGTGCGAAGCGAGCACTCCCGCGCGCCGTCCAGCCAGGCATCCGCCGCGCCGGCGCAGAAGGAGCGGTCGCGGGCAGCCGAGCGCGACAGGACGACAAGCCCCGCCGTCACTGCGCGCGCGGCGGCGAGAAGCCAACCGGCCGTCGGCAACCCGGTTCCGGCGAGCATGCAGCGCTTGAACGAGCCCGCGTCCCTGAAGGCCGAAAGCCCGGCTCCGGTGGCGCGGCCGCCAGCCCCAGTGCCCGTCGAGGTGAATCGCACGACGGCAGCGCCATCCCGCTGCGATCGATACAACCCCTATGGCGAGGTCGTCTGCATCAACTCGCCGGCAGCGGCGGCGCAAGGCCCAGGCTCCGCCGGCGCGCCGGCGCCCGGTGTCTCGGCGGCGCAGCAGGCCAGTCCCGGTGTTGCAAGCAAGGGCTCGCCGCCGCTGGCGATGTCCGCGACAGCGACGGGGCCTGGCACCGCTGTGAGCGGCGGCAGCAACGGCGTCGGCGGTACGGGCGTGAGCGCGGGACCCGACAGCCCCGGTGGGAGCGCGCCCTCTGGAAACGCAGGGGGCGGGCCTGGCGGTGGCTCGGGTAGCGGTGCGAGTGCTGGTGCTGGTGCTGGTGCTGGTGCTGGTGCCGGTGCTGGTGCTGGTGCTGGTGCTGGTGCTGGTGCTGGTGCTGGTGCTGGTGCTGGTGCTGGTGCTGGTGCTGGTGCTGGTGCTGGTGCTGGTGCTGGTGCTGGTGCTGGTGCTGGTGCTGGTGCTGGTGCTGGTGCTGGTGCTGGTGCTGGTGCTGGTGGCGGCGCCGGCGGGGGTGGCGCTGGTGGTGGCGGCGCGGGTGGTGGTGGCGCTGGTGGTGGCGGCGCTGGTGGTGGCGGCGCTGGTGGTGGCGGCGCTGGTGGTGGCGGCGCCGGTGGTGGCGGCGCCGGTGGTGGCGGCGCTGGCGGTGGCGGCGCTGGCGGTGGCGGCGCTGGCGGTGGCGGCGGCGGCCCCGGCGGCGGCGGCGGCCCCGGTGGCGGCGGTGGCCCCGGTGGTGGCGGTGGCCCTGGTGGCGGCGGCGGTGGCCCCGGTGGCGGCGGCGGCCCCGGCGGTGGCGGTGGCCCCGGCGGTGGCGGTGGCCCCGGCGGTGGCGGTGGCCCCGGCGGTGGCGGTGGCCCCGGCGGTGGTGGCCCTGGCGGTGGTGGTGGCCCTGGCGGTGGCGGTGGCCCCGGCGGTGGCGGTGGCCCCGGCGGTGGCGGCGGCCCCGGGGGCGGTGGCCCTGGCGGTGGCGGTGGCCCTGGCCGCTGAGCAATCCCATGCCTGGCTTCGCAAGCATCCAAGGTGAACCCAAGATGAGAACCGACTACACCCAGTACCCGGCCTTCGCACCGGCCCCTGTCGACTTCGGGCTTTCAGTCAACGCAGTTCTCGACGACCTGTCCAGTTTTGCAGGCGAGCATGTCGCGGTCAGCGGCATCCTCCGCTTCGAGTTCGAAGGCGCGGCCCTGGACCACTTCCCCGGGTCCGAACGACACGAAGCGCCAGTTGGCAAACCCCGCGAGTCCTCGAGCCTCTGGCTCTACTTCGGCTCGGCGGCGCTTCAGTCCTATGAGAGCCAGTTCCGCCGGTGGAACGGCGCCCGGGTGATCGTGCGAGGTTCGCTGAGCGGTCCGCTGTTCCACGGCGGATGCGGCTACCTGTCGGCCTGGCCGGCGGAACTGATGGCGCTCTCCATCCGGCGGCTCGACAGGCCGGAGGAAGTCGATGCCAGTTCGCTGCACCCGGTGCGCCGCCGCCTGCGGCGCGACCATCAGCTTCCTCCCTGATCTCCAAAGTCCGGTGCACGCACACGGTGTTGCATGTGCCTGCCCTGCAGCGGGCTATAGTCCAAGAGCGCCTCGCCCCGAGGCGCTCACGATGATTCCTGGGGGAATGGAAGCATGGGGCAATCCGTACGAAGCCCGGACGCGTTCTCGCGCCTGCTGGCGAGCGAGGGGCCGGACGCGGCACTGAAATACCTGAACAGCGGTGTCGCGCATCGCTATACCGCCATCTACCGCTTCGAAGGCGAACTGCTTCGCAACGTGCTGCTGCACGACAAGCGAGGGCAGATGCGCCCCGACTACCTGATCGCCGTCCCCTTCAAGCAGAGCTTCTGCCAGTTCGTGCTGCGGGACCAGGCCTTTCGCACCGACGATTCGTCGCAGGACGAACGCCTGGTCGGCAACCCGTACCGCGGCGTCGTGGTCTCGTACCACAGCGTTCCCGTGGTGAACGAACACGGGGCGCTATGGGGAACGCTGAGTCACTTCGACATGCGCAGCCATCCGCTGGCCGACGCGGAGTTTGAACTCCTCGACCAAGCAGCCAGGATGCTGAGCGGGTACCTGCCGCAACTGGCCGATTGACGCGCAAGCCCCCGGGGCTCAGCCCTTGTCTTCCGCCTCCTGCAGCAGGCGCCACATCACCTTGCCGCTGCCGCTCTTGGGCAGTGCATCGGCGAACTGCACCACGCGCGGGATCTTGTAGACGGCCATGTTCTCGCGGCACCAGTCGACGATGTCCTGCTCGCTGACCTTGCCCTTGAAGTCGGGCCGCAGCACGACCACGGCCTTGACCGACTCGCCGCGGTAGCTGTCCTTGGTGGCGATCACGCAGGCTTCCTGGATCGCGGGGTGGCGGAACATCAGCAGCTCGACCTCGGCCGGCCAGACCTTGAAACCGCTGGCATTGATCATGCGCTTGAGGCGGTCGGTGATGAAGAAGTAGCCGTCCTCGTCCATGCGGCCCATGTCGCCGGTGCGGAAGAAGCGCTTGCCCTCGAACTCGATGAACGCGGCCGCATCGGCCTCGGGGCGCTTCCAGTAGCCCTTGAAGACGCCGGGCCCGTGCGTGATGATCTCGCCCGATTCGCCCACCGGCAGTTCCTGCAGCGTGTCGGGGTCGACCACGCGCGAGTCGGTGCTCATGTAGGGAATGCCCAGGCACTGCTGCTTGGGGTTCTCGTAGGGATTGGCATGCGAGGGCGCGGCCGTCTCGGTCAGGCCGTAGCCCTCCAGGTACTTCAGGCCGAACTGCTCCAGCAGGCGCTGCGCCACGGCCTGCGGCATGGCCGCCCCGCCGCCGCCGATGTACTGCAGGCTGCTCAGGTCGTAGTTGGCGAAGTTGGGGCTGGCCATCAGGTCGATCACCATCGTGGGGATGTTGGTCCAGCTCGTGACCTTGTGGCGCGAGATCAGGCGGCCGGCCAGGTCGCGGTCCCAGCGCGGCATGATGACCAGCGTGGCGCCCATCATGATCGAGGTGTGCAGCATGCTCACCGTGCCGGTGATGTGGAACATGGGCACCACCGCCAGCACCACCGTCTCGGCCGAGCCCAGTCCCCACAGTTGGCCTGCGGTGGCGTTGTGCATCAGGCTCGAGTGGTTGTGGATGCAGCCCTTGGGCAGGCCGGTGGTGCCGCTGGTATAGGGCAGCAGGGCCATGTCGTCGATGCCCACCACGTGCTCGGGCGCGGGGTGGCCGGCGTTCAAGGCGTCGGTCCAGCTGATGACCTCGCCGCCGGCAAGCTGCGGCAGGGGGTGGCGGGTGAGCAGCCAGTCGCGCCATGCGGGCGGCGGAGCGATGTCTCCCTGCACCTGCGCGTCGAAGCCGTCGGTGTACTGGGTGACGATCAGGTGCTTCAGGCGGTCCTTGGGATCGAGCGCGTCGCTGGCCTTGGCCAACTCGGCCGCCAGCTCGCCGGTGGTGATGGCGACCTTGGCATCGGGGTCGGTAATGTAGTGCTTGAGCTCCTCGGCCCGGTTCATCGGGTTCACCGGCACCACCACCGCATTGGCGCGCAGGATGGCGTAGTGGGCCACGATCAGCTGCGGGCTGTTCTGCATGTCCAGCACCACGCGGTCGCCGCGCTTCACGCCCAGGGCATGCAGCGTGCCGGCCAGGCGCTCGACCTGGTCCGCGAGCTGCGAATAGGTGGTCTCGGTGCCGAAGAAGATCAGCGCCGGCTTGTCCGGATAGCGGGCCGCGTTGGTGGCCAGGTTGTGCCACAGCGAGGTGGCGGGGACTTGAATCGATTTGGGCAGGCGCTTGGGCCAGAACTTGTAGTGCGGGCGTTCCATGAGGGCGTGGTCTCCAGGGGGTTGTGAGCCTACACAGGACCCCGCGTCGCGTCGAAGCGGGTTGGCCCTGATGGCGTCACCTTCGCGACGCGGCCGGAGCCTGGCATGCGGAGCCATCCGCTGACAGACCGGCGACGCGGCAAGGGCGTATAAGCATGCCCTCCATCCACCTGAGTCGCAAAGGAGTTTTTCATGCCAGAGAAAAAAGCCAGTGTTCATTGGGAAGGTGCCGGCAAGACCGGCAAGGGCGCCATCAGCACCGAGACCGGCGCGCTCAAGGACTATCCCTACGGCTTCGGCAGCCGCTTCGGGGACGACCGCAAGGGCACCAACCCGGAAGAGATCCTGGGCGCCGCGCACGCCGGCTGCTTCACCATGGCCTTCGCCTTCGCGCTGGAAGGCGCCGGCATCACGGCCACCTCTATCGATACCAAGGCGGCGGTGCGGCTGGTGCAGGACGGCCCCGGCTTCAAGATCGACCGCATCGCACTGGAAATGGAAGCGGTGATCCCGGGCATCGACCAGGCGAAGTTCGACGAACTGGCCGCGGGCGCCAAGGCGGGCTGCCCGCTGTCGAAGGCGCTGGCCAGCGTGCCGGAGATCACGCTGAAGGCGACGCTCAAGAGCTGAGTCCGCGTGGGCAGCGCTGCTGCGTATCATCGCCGGCCACATCACAACGACATGGAGACCGGCATGAAGCGCAGCGCGCCCGCAGCGATGATGAGAAGGACCCTGGCCAAGGCCGCGCTCGCGGCCTGTGCCGCATGGGCCGCGTGGCCCGCGCTGGCCGCCTTTCCCGACAAGCCCATCAAGGTCGTGATCGGCTTTCCTGCAGGCGGCCCGCTGGACCAGCATGCGCGCCTGCTCACCGACCGACTGCAGGCCGTGCTGGGCCAGCCCATCATCGTCGACTACAAGCCGGGGGCCGGTGGTTCGGTGGGCGCCGAGGCCGTGGCCAAGAGCGCGCCCGACGGCTACACCCTGATGCTGGCCAACACCGGCGTGGCCGTGATCAACGGCGCGCTGTACAGCAAGCTGCCCTACAACACGCAGCGCGACTTCGTCCCGATCGCCCGTACCGCCATGCAGCCGCTGGCGCTGCTGGTCACGCCCAAGCTGCCGGTGAAGAACCTGCAGGAATTCATCGCCTACGCCAAGGCCCGGCCCGGCCAGGTCAACTACGGCTCGGCCGGCAACGGCGGCATCAGCCACCTGGTGCCCGAGATGTTCAAGACGCAGGCCGGCATCTTCATGGTCCACATTCCCTACCGCGGCAGCGCCCCGGCCTTCACCGACCTGATGGGCGGCCAGGTGCAGTTCATGGCCGAGTCCATTCCGCAGGCGGCCAGCTACCACAAGCAGGGCAAGGTGCGCGCCCTGGCCGTGACCAGCCGCGAGCGCAACCCCGCGCTGCCGGACATCCCGACGGTGATGGAAGCCGGCGTCAAGGACTTCGACGTCGTGGGCTTCTACGGCTTCTTTGCGCCCGCCGCGACACCGAAGGACGTGGTGGCCAGGCTGTCCGACGCCTTCCGCCAGGTGCTCTCCAACCCGGAGCTGCGCGAGCGCATGGTGAGCCAGGGCGCCGACCCCGCCTTCATGGGCAGCGAGGACTTCGGCCGCTTCCTCGCCACCGAGACGCCGCGCTGGGACAAGGCGGTGAAGGCCTCGGGCGCGCGCATGGACTGAGGACCCGCGGCACAGCTCTTGCATGTCGGGCAGGAGGCGGCCGATCGGCGGCTGCCTCTACCTCTTGCCCAGGACGCCCGACATGCCCTCTCCCTCCCGCCGCATCGCCCTGCTCGGCCTTGCCTTCGCCGCCCTGCTGGGCACCGGCGCCGCCCAGGCCCAGGCCGCGCTCGACAACATCCTGAAGTCGAAGACCCTCAAGGTCGCCATTCCCACCGACTACCCACCCTACGGCTCGGTCGACAAGACCATGACGCCCATCGGCCTGGACGTCGACATGGCCCGGCTCATCGCCACCAAGCTGGGCGTGAAGGTGGAACTGGTGCCCGTCACCAGCGCCAACCGCATTCCCTACCTGCAGACGAAGAAGGCGGACCTGGTCATCTCCACCCTGGGCAAGAACGCCGAGCGCGAGAAGGTGATCGACTTCAGCTCGGCCTATGCGCCTTTCTTCCAGGGCGTGTTCGGCCCCAAGAGCATGCCGGTGAAGAGCTTCGGCGACCTGGCGGGCAAGACGGTGGCCGTCACCCGCGGCGCCATGGAGGACCAGGAACTCAACAAGGTGGCGCCCGCCAACGTCGACTATCGCCGCTTCGAGGACAACAACGCCACCATCGCCGCCTTCGTCTCGGGCCAGACCCAGATCCTCGCGGCCAGCGGCGCCGTTGCGGCCGAGATGATCACGAAGAACCCGCAGATCAACGCGGAGTTCAAGCTGCTGCTCAAGGACAGCCCCTGCTACATCGGCATCGCCAAGGGCGAGGACCCGCTCAAGGCCAAGGTGAACGAGATCATCGCCGCCGCCAAGAAGGACGGCACGCTGGACGCCATGTCCAAGAAGTGGCTGGGCAAGGGCATCGGCGAACTGCCCGTCTGAACGCGCGCCGCCATGGAGTTCGACTTCGGCGCCATCCTGGTCGACTGGCGCATGCTCGCCAGGGGCGTGGCCTGGACACTGGGGCTCACGGCCATCGCCACCGTCATTGGCATGGTGGTGGGCACGCTGTGCGCCTGGGCACGGGCGAACGGTCCGCCCTGGCTCCGCTGGCTGGTGGGCACGTACGTGGAGCTGATCCGCAACACGCCCTTCATCGTGCAGCTCTTCTTCATCTTCTTCGGGCTGCCGGCGGCGGGGGTCAAGCTCACGCCCGAGGTGGCCTCGGTGATCGCCATGGTGCTCAACCTGGGGGCCTACGCCACCGAGATCATCCGCGCCGGCATCGAGGCGACGCCACGCGGGCAGATCGAGGCCGCGCTGAGCCTGGCTTTGAACAAGGTGCAGGTCTTCACGCGGGTGATCCTGCCGCCCGCGCTTCGCAAGGTGTGGCCGGCCATGGTGAGCCAGATCATCATCGTGATGCTGGGCTCGGCCGTGTGCAGCCAGATCTCGGTGGAAGAACTCAGCTACGCGGCCAACCTGATCCAGAGCCGCAACTTCCGCGCCTTCGAGGCCTTCATCGTGGCCACGTTGGTGTACCTGCTCCTGTCCATCCTGGCGCGCCGGCTGCTCAACTGGATGGGTCCGCGCTTTTTCTTCGGGCGTTGAGCGCATGAACGACTTCTCGCTCTGGGACATCCTGCGCAACCTGCTGCTGGCGCTGCGCTGGACGGTGGCGCTGTCAGCCATCGCCTTCGTGGGCGGCGGGCTGGTGGGGGCGCTGCTGCTGTTCGCGCGCCTGTCCGGCGGACGATTCGCCGACAAGGCGGTCGGGCTCTACGTGCAGCTCTTCCAGGGCACGCCGCTGCTGATGCAGCTCTTCCTGGCCTACTTCGGCATTGCGCTGCTGGGCATCGAGGTCTCGCCGTGGACGGCGGCGGCGCTGGCCCTCACGCTCTACACCAGCGCCTTCCTCACCGAGATCTGGCGCGGCTGCGTGGCCTCCATCCCCAAGGGTCAGTGGGAGGCTTCCACGAGCCTGGCGCTGCGCTTTGGCGAGCAGATGCGCCACATCATCCTGCCGCAGGCGCTGAAGATTGCCATCGCGCCCACGGTGGGCTTCCTGGTGCAGGTGATCAAGGGCACCGCCCTCGCGTCGGTGATCGGCTTCGTGGAGCTCACCAAGGCCGGCAGCATGATTTCCAACGCCACCTTCAAGCCCTTCGTGGTGTTCAGCTGCGTGGCCCTGATGTACTTCGCCCTGTGCTTCCCGGTGAGCCTGCTGGCTCGCCAACTCGAGAGAAAGACCCATGGCCGCCGTGCTTGAACCATCGCAAACGCAAGAGCGCGTGGCGCCGCCGCCCGGTGGCGCGCCCATCGTGCGCATCACGGCGCTGCGCAAGTCCTACGGCACGAACGAGGTGCTCAAGGGCATCGACCTGGATGTGCGGCGCGGCGAGGTCATCGCCATCATCGGCAAGAGCGGCTCGGGCAAGAGCACGCTTCTTCGCTGCATCAACGGGCTGGAGGTGTTCCAGGAAGGTGCGCTCACGGTGGACGGCAAGCCGCTGCTGCACGAAAGCGCCATGGCCATGCGCGAGTTGCGCCAGCGCGTGGGCATGATCTTCCAGGGCTTCAATCTCTTTCCGCATCTCACGGTGGGACGCAACGTGATGCTGGCCCCCATGCTGGTCAAGAGCCGCCAGAAGATCCAGGCTGCCTCGCAGGCGCGCAAGCTGCTGGCCCGCGTGGGGCTGGAAGAGAAGTTCGACGCCATGCCCGAGCAGCTTTCCGGCGGCCAGCAGCAGCGCGTGGCCATTGCGCGCGCCCTGGCCATGGAGCCCGCGGTGCTGCTGTGCGACGAGATCACCTCGGCGCTCGACCCCGAGCTGGTGGGCGAGGTGCTGCGCGTGGTCGAGTCGCTGGCCGAGGAAGGCATGACCCTGCTCATGGTCACGCACGAGATGAACTTCGCCCGCAAGGTGGCCGACCGGGTGATCTTCATGCACCAGGGCCGCGTGCACGAGATGGCGCCGCCGGCGCAGCTGTTCGGCGATCCGCAGACGCCGGAGCTCAAGCAGTTCCTGTCCTCGCTGCACGATTAGTTGAACCCGCGGGCCTGTGGCAAGCTCACAGGTCCATGCCCCCTCGCCTGCAACATGCCTCGCGCCGCCTCTTCCTGCTGCGCGCCAGCGCGGTCGCCCTGCCCCTGGGCCTGCCGCTGGCCGCGCACGCCGGCTTCAACTTCTTCCTGAGCGAATACACCGCGAGCCGCGAAGAGCTGCAGGCCGAGATCACCAAGCGCTTCCCGCTCACGCAGCGCTATGCCGAGGTGTTCAACGTCTCGCTGCTCGATCCGGTGCTGGCGCTGGACGCGGGGGCCAACCGCGCGGCCCTCACCGCGCGGCTGTCCATCAACAGCCCCTTCCTGCAGCCTTCGACCGTGGGCGGCATGGTGTCCATCAGCAGCGCGCTGCGCTACGACGCGCCGGCGCTGGCCCTGCGCCTGCAGGACCCGCGCGCCGAGCGGCTGGAGCTGGATGGCGTCACCGGGCGCGACGCCGAGCGCCTGAAGCGCATCGGCGGCGCCGTGGCGCAGGAGCTGCTGCAGGGCTACCCCTTGCGCACCTTCAAGCCCGAGGAACTGCGCTTCGGCCGCAAGACCTACGAGATCGGCGACATCACCGTGGCACAGGATGAGATCAAGGTGCAGCTGAAGTAGTCCGGCTCAGAGTGGCGATGCCGCCGACGGCACGCGGATGGTGCCGCCCAGGTGCATGCCGCCGTCCAGGTGGATCATCTCGCCGGTGGTGCTGCGCGCACCCTCGATGAGCCAGATCACCGCGTCGGCCACGTCTTCGGCGCTGCTGGCGCGGGCCAGCGGCGACATCTGCTCGTAGCCGGCCTTGAGCTTCTCCGCCGCCTCGGCGCCCACGCCGTCGACGAACCACCGCGTGGTGATGAGGCCGGGGCACACCGCGTTCACCCGCACCTTCGGCGCCAGCGTGCGGGCCAGGTGCAGGGTCATCGAATTGACCGCGCCCTTGGAGGCCACGTAGGGCACCGACGATCCGATGCCCAGGCTGCCAGCGATGGAAGACACGTTCACCACCGCGCCGCCGCTTGACTTGAGCGCTTCGGCCGCGGCTCGCACCATCTGGAAGGCACCGATCACGTTCACCGCGTAGATGCGCTGGAAGGCCTCGGCGTCCAGCGCATCCCACTGGCCGGCGCCCACGAAGGTGGTGATGCCGGCGTTGTTGACCAGCGCATCCAGCCGCTTCCAGCGCGCGAGCGCGGCCTCGACCATGGCGCGGCAATCTGCGTCGCTGGCAACGTCGCCGCGCACCAGCAGGGTGTCGGCGCCGGCGGCGCGGCAGGCGGCTTCCGAGGCATGCGCTTCCTGCTCGCTGCGGCTGTAGTTGATCAGCACGTCGTAGCCGCGCCTGGCCAGTTCCAGCGCGGTGGCGGCACCGACGCCGGTGGCCGAGCCGGTGACGATGGCGGCCTTGCGTTCACTCATGGGAGCACTCCTCTTGCTGTTGGGTGGGGCATGTTAAGCATGGCCCGCCATCGATGCAGGCCCTCGCGATTCTCCGCAGCCTGCGCCCGGGCGGAATGAGGTCGGGACGATGGCCGACATCGCCTTGTCGGCCGACTGTGGCAAGCTGCGCCGCCATGTCCGCATTCCGCCCCCGCCTTGCCACGCCGCTGCTGGCCCTCCTCGTGGCCGCGCCGGCCCTGGCCTTTGACCTGCAGGCCCACCGTGGCGGACGCGGCCTGGCGCCCGAGAACACCCTGGCCGCCTTCGCGCAGGCCGCGGCCCTGGGCGTGGACACGCTGGAACTGGACATCGGCCTGAGCGCCGACGGCGTGGTCGTGGTCTCGCACGACACCTCGCTCAACCCCGACCACACCCGGGACGCGCAAGGCCAGTGGCTCGCCGCCAAGGGCCCGACGATCCGCTCGCTGACCCTGGCCGAACTGCAGCGCTACGACGTCGGCCGCATCCGCGCCGAAAGCGACTACGGCAAGCAGTTCACCCGGCAGCAGGCGGCGGACGGCCAGCGCATTCCCACCCTGGCCGCGCTGTTCGAGCAGGTGCGGGCCACGCCCGGCTCGAAGCTGCGCTTCAACATCGAGACCAAGGTCGACCCCACGCTGCCGGACGAGACCGCATCGCCCGACGCGATCACCGACGCCCTGCTGGCCGAGATCGAGCGCGCCGGCATGGCGGGCCGCGTGACCATCCAGAGCTTCGACTGGCGCACCCTGGCCCGCGTCGGCCAGCGTGCGCCGCAGATTCCGCGCGCCTATCTCAGCAGCGGCCGCACGCTGGCCGACCCGCGCTGGACGATGGGGCTGGAACTGGCATCCCATGGCGGCTCGGCGCCGCAGCTGCTGAAGGCGGCCGCCGGCCCCTCGACCGCGCCGCTGACCTGGTCGCCGGCCTATCGCGACCTGACGCAGGCCCAGGTGCAGGAAGCGCACAAGCTGGGCCTGCTGGTGCTCCCCTGGACGGTGAATGCCCGCGCCGACATGGCCCGCCTGCTCGACCTGGGCGTGGACGGCATCATCACCGACTACCCCGATGTGCTGCGCGAGCTGATGCGCGAGCGCGGCATGCCCCTTCCCAACGGCACGGAGGCAGTGAAATGAGCACTCGAACTTCCACCACGCTGGAAACGCAATGGCAGTCGCTGTCCAAGGCGCTGGAGCAGTTGCGAAGCGGCCAGGGCGGCATCGACAACCTGTCGGCGCGCGCCAGCGAGGCGGCCGAGTTGCGCGCCGCGCTGCCCGAGCGCTTCGAGACCGTGCTGGGCGACCTGCTGGACCGCCTCTCGGCCAGTGCCCTGTTCAGCGACGAAAGCTGTTCGTTCAGCCAGAAGGACCTGCTGGACGGCCTGCAGTCCTGGCTGGCCCACGCGCGCCTTCGGCTGGAGATGGACGGCTAGTCAGACGTGGCGCGTCACCGCGTTGGCGCGCCCTTCCTCGTCGCCAGGCTGCGCATCGGCGCGGTCGTGCAGCGCCTCGATCAGCAGGCAGTGCGGACCGGTGCCGTCGCAGCAATCCCGCAGGGACTTGAGCTTGGCCTCCAGCGCCTGCAGCTCGATCAGGCGCTCGTGCACATGCGACAGGTGCGCATCCAGCGCCACGCAGGCGGCGGCGCAATCGGCCTTGCGCGAGAGGTCCAGGCCCAGCAGGGTGCGCACCTCGTCCAGCGACATGTCCATGGCCCGGCACATGCGGATGAAGCGCAGCTGGTGCAGGTCCGATTCGCTGTAGAGGCGGTAGCTGTTCTCGCCGCGTGCGGCCGGCGCGAGCAGGCCTTGTGATTCGTAGTAGCGGATGTTGGCGGCGCTCACGCCGCTGCGGTCTGCCGCTTGGCCGATGCGATAACCTTGACCGGCGGACGGCTTTTTTCCTGGCATGGCTTGACCTTGAAGGGACTTGAAGCTTTCCAATGGTGGCACACCTGAAAAAGCCCTGCACCCATGTCCGACGCCTGCTGCGACCCCAAGCCCTCTGCTCCCAAGACCGTACCCGCCGCCGCGGCGCTGGATGACTGCTGCGGGTGCGGCGCCGGCGCTCCGATCCCGCTGCGCGCCCCGGCGAAAAAGGCGGCGCATGGCCACGAGCACCACGACCACGGCCACGACCATGCGCACGCACACGAAGGCGCGGAAGACGGCCACGACCACGGCCCCCTGCCCGGCATCGGGCGCCTCGCCGCCTCGCTGGTGGCGGCCATCTCCGCCGAGCTGCTGCATTTCCTCGCGCCCGACACCACTGCCTGGCACGTGGCCGGCATGGCGCTGGCGGCGCTGGCCATCGCGCTGGCGGGCATCGGCATCTACCAGAGCGGGCTGCGCGCGCTGCTGCGCGGCAAGCTGGGCATCGACACGCTGATGACGGTGGCGGTCACCGGCGCCTTCCTCATCGGCCAGTGGCCCGAGGCGGCGATGGTGATGGCGCTGTATGCGCTGGCCGAGCTCATCGAGCACCGCGCGGCCGACCGCGCGCGCCACGCCATCTCCAGCCTGATGGCGCTGGCACCCGAAGAAGCCGAAGTGATGCGCGAGGACGGCAGCTGGCAGCGCATGCCCGCGCGCGATGTGGCCATGGACGCGACGGTGCGCGTGCGCCCCGGGGAGCGGTTGCCTTTCGACGGCGACATCACTGCGGGCCAGAGCGCCATCGACCAGTCCAGCGTGACGGGCGAGAGCATCCCGGTGGACAAGGGGGTGGGCGATGCGGTCTTCGCCGGCACCATCAACCAGGGTGGCGAGCTGCAATTTCGCGTGACCGCCCCGGCCGGCACCACCACGCTCGACCGCATCATCCACGCGGTGGAAGAGGCGCAGGCCACCCGCGCACCCACGCAGCGCTTCGTCGACCGCTTCGCCGCCATCTACACGCCCGCCGTCTTCGCGATCGCTGTGGCGGTGGCGGTGCTGCCGCCGCTCCTCATGGGCTGGGCCTGGGTCGACGCCATCTACAAGGCGCTGGTGTTGCTGGTGATCGCCTGCCCCTGCGCGCTGGTGCTGTCCACACCGGTGACGGTGGTGAGCGCGCTCACCTCGGGCGCGCGGCGCGGCATCCTGATCAAGGGCGGCAACCACCTGGAGGCCGCACGCTTGCTCAAGGCGATCGCGCTGGACAAGACCGGCACCATCACCGAGGGCAAGCCGAAGCTGGTGCACTGGCAGGTCTGGGGCGGCGCGCAGCCGGCCGACGTGCAGCGTGCCGCCGCGGGGCTGGCCGGCCGCTCGGACCACCCGGTGTCGCGTGCCATCCTGGCCGGCATCCCCGAGCACTTCCGCAGCGAAGCCTACGAGATCACCGACTTCAAGGCCCTGCCGGGCCGCGGCACCGAGGGCCGCATCGCCGGCGACCTGCTGGTGCTGGGCAACCACCGCCTGGTCGAGGACCGCGGCCAGTGCGGCGACGAGCTGGAAGCCGCGCTGCGCGAGCACGAGCGCCAAGGCCGCACCGTGACGCTGCTGGCCAGCGCCCGCAGCGTGATCGGGCTCTTCGCAGTGGCCGACACCGTCAAGCCGACCGCGCGCGCGGCCATCGCCGAGCTGGAGGCGATGGGCGTGGCGCCCGTCATGCTCACCGGCGACAACGAGGCCACGGCGCGCGCGGTGGCCTCCCAGGCCGGCCTCACCGAGCTGCGCAGCAACCTGCTGCCCGAAGAAAAGCAGGGCGCCATCCGCGAGCTGCAGCAACGCTTCGGCCCCACCGGCATGACCGGCGACGGCATCAACGACGCACCCGCGCTCGCCCAGGCCGACATCGGCTTCGCCATGGGCAAGGCCGGCACCGACATCGCCATGGAAGCGGCCGACGTGGTGATCATGAACGACGACCTGCGCCGCCTGGCCGAGACGGTGCGCCTGTCGCGCCGCACGCACGGCGTGCTGTGGCAGAACATCTCGCTGGCGCTGGGCATCAAGCTGGTGTTCCTGTTGCTGGCGGTGGCGGGCCAGGCCACCATGTGGATGGCCGTGTTCGCCGACATGGGCGCCAGCCTGCTGGTGATCGCCAACGGCCTGCGCCTGCTGCGCCACAAGGGCTGAGGCACACACAGGGGGTTACGGAGCGCGCGGGCAGGCCCCCATAATCGGCCGCCATGCCCCTTGGACAGAACGCGAACTCCACTTCCATCAGCAGCGCGCCGGCCGGCGCCATCACCGACGTGGCCGGCATCGAGGTCGGTCATTTCAGCGACCCGCGGCGGCCCACCGGCTGCACCGTGATCCTCACCCGGGGCGGCGCAGTCGGCGGCGTCGACGTGCGCGGCGCCGCGCCCGGCACGCGCGAGACCGACCTGCTGGCGCCGGGCAACCTCGTCTCCAGCGTGCATGCGGTGATGCTGGCCGGCGGCAGCGCCTGGGGCCTGGCCGCCGCCGAGGGCGCAGTGCGTTGGCTGGAGGAAAAAGGCGTGGGCATGGACGTGCGCTTCGGCACCCTGCCCATCGTGCCGGCCGCCGTGCTCTTCGACCTGCCCGTGGGCGATGCACGCATCCGACCGGACGCGGCTGCAGGCTACGCCGCCTGTGAAGCGGCCTCCACTGCGGCGCCCGCCGAAGGCAACGTGGGCGCTGGCAGCGGCGCGCTGGTGGGCAAGCTCTTCGGCGTGGAACGCGCGATGAAAGGCGGCATCGGCACTGCCTCGGTCACCGTGGCCGGCATCACCGTGGGCGCGCTCATCGCCTGCAACGCGCTGGGCGACGTGATCGACCCCGACACCGCGCAGGTGGTGGCCGGCGCGCGCACCGCGGACGGCCACGCCCTTCTCGACACGCGCCGCGCCTTGCTGCGCGGCGACCTGCCCAAGCCCCTGCTGGCCGGCACCAACACCACGCTGGGCGTGGTGGCCACCGATGCCACGCTCACCAAGGTGCAGGCCAACCGCCTGGCCACCGTGGCGCACGACGGCCTGGCCCGCGCCATCAACCCGGTGCACACCATGAGCGATGGCGACACGCTGTTCGCCCTGGCCACCGGACGCGCCGCAGCCGGCGCCGAGCAGTTGGGCATGACGGTGCTCAGCGCCATGGCGGCGGAGGTGGTGGCGCGAGCGACCCTGCGCGCCGTGCTGGCTGCGCGCGCCATCGACGTGCTCTCGGGCGGCGTGCCGCTGCACATCCCGAGCGCATCGGACCTCGCGGGGCACTGAGCCATGCCCAAGACGCTGAAGCTGATCCTCCTGTCGATCCGCGACCTGCTGGTCTCGGCGGGGCCGGTGGCTTTCATCGTGGCGGGCCTGCTGGTGCTGGCCTACTGGTGGCTCGATCCGCAGCCGCCCAAACAGGTCACGCTGGCCACAGGGCCTGCGGGCAGCGCCTACGCGGAGTTCGGCAAGCGCTACGCGGATGCCCTCAAGACCAACGGCATCGAGGTGATCCTCAAGCCCACCGACGGCTCGCTGGACAACCTGGAGCTGCTGCGCAAGGGCGAGGCCGACGTGGCCTTCGTGCGCGGCGGCAGCGCGGACCCGGTCAAGGACGAGGAGGCCGGGCTCACTTCGCTGGGCGCCCTCTTCTACGAGCCCCTGTGGGTGTTCTACCGCAGCGACGCGGTGCAGCGCGCCGAGCAGAAGAAGCGCAAGAGCGAGCGCCGCAAGGAGGGCAAGGAACTCGATGCGCTGGCGCAGCTCAGGGGCTTCCGGCTCAACATCGACAAGCCTGGCAGCGGCGTGCCGCAGATCATCACGCAGCTGCTGCGGGCCAACCATGTGGACCCGGAGTCGGTCGAGCTTTCGCACCTGGAACAGACCCCCGCCGCCGAGGCGCTGGAAGCCGGCATGCTCGATGCCATCGTGCTCGCCTCGGCGCCGCAGTCGCCGCTGGTGCAGAAGCTGCTGCGCTCGCCCGGCATCGAGCTGATGAACTTCGAGCAGGCCGAGGCCTACGTGCGGCGCTTCGCCTTCCTCTCGGACGTGACGCTGCCGCGCGGCGTGGTCGACCTGGCGGCCGACCTGCCGCGCCATGACGTGACGCTGCTGGCCACGACCACCTCGCTGCTTGCACGGGAAAAAACGCACCCGGCCCTGCGCCAGTTGTTCGCGCAGAGCGCGCAGCAGATCCACAGCTCGGGCGGCTGGTTCAACCGGGCGCGCGACTTTCCCAACACCAAGACCAGCGAACTGCCGGTGAGCCCCGAAGGCGACCGCGCCATCAACGGCACGCCGCCCTTCTGGCAACGCTACCTGCCCTTCTGGGCCAGCAACCTGTTCGAGCGCATGTGGCTGGTGCTGGGCGGCCTGCTGGTGCTGATGCTGCCGCTCACCCGCGTGGTGCCGCCGCTCTACCAGTTCCGGGTGCGCAGCCGGGTGTTCCGCTGGTACGCGCAGCTGCGCGACATCGAGCACCGCGCCGACACGCGCGCCGAGTCGCCCGATGTGCTGCTGCGCGAGCTCGAATCGCTGGAGACCCTTGCCAACAAGGTCACCGTGCCGCTCTCGTACGCCAGCGAGCTGTATGAGCTGCGCAGCAACATCTACGCGACGCGCCGGCGGCTGACCGCGCAGAAGGATGCGCAGGCATGAGCGAGCTGGCGGAGAACCTTCCCGTCGAGACCGCGCCTGCACCGGCCGCCGCACCGGCTGTCTCCGACTCGGAGATCGCCCAGCAGGAACGCCGCCGCCTACTGCGCTTCCTGCTGCGGCTGGGCCACCTGCTGCTGGCCACCGGCGCAGCGGCCGGCGTGGTGGAGACCACGCTGCGCCGCGTGGCGCAGAACTACAAGATCAAGCAGTTCAACACGCTGGCGCTGCCCACCGTGGTCTTCGTCAACTTCGCCGACGAGGACGCCAGCCTTCAGATCGAGTTCACCGCCGAGCAGGGCCTGGTGCTGCGCTTCGACCAGGTCGAGGCCACCTACGAGCTGGCGCGCGATGCCGAGCGCACCTCGCTGGACCCCACCGAAGGCCTGCGCCGCGTGAACGCCATCCTGGCCATGCCGCCACCGCTCAAGCCGCACTGGAGCGTGCTGGGCCACGTGCTGGCCACCGGGGGCATCGCCCTGATCCTGCGGCCCTCGGCCGACGTACTGCTGTCTGCAGCCTTCTTCGGCCTCGTGGTGGGGGTGCTGCGTCAGCTGATGGGGCGCGGCGGCATCGTCAACACGCTGATGCCGATGTTCTGTGCCTTCGTGGTGGCGCTGCTGGCGCTGCTGGGTGCGCGCCATGGCATGGCGGGCAGCCCGATCTACGTGCTGGTGGCGGCGCTCTACACCTTCCTGCCCGGCGGCACGCTGGCGGTCGCCACGGTGGAGCTGGCCTATGGCGACATCGTCTCGGGCGCCACGCGCTTCGTGTCTGGGATGCTGCAGCTGGTCTTCCTGATGCTGGGCATGCTGACGGCGGCCTCCATCGTCGGCTTGCCGCCGGACAAGCTGCTGGTGCCGGTGTCCGACGCGGCGGTGCGGGCCTGGGCGCCCTGGCTGGGCGTGCTGCTCTTCGCCCTGGGTCACTGGCTGCACTACTCCACCACGCGCCGCGCCCTGCCCTGGGTCCTGGCCCTGCTGCTGATTGCCTTGGCAGGGCAACAGATCGGCAACGCGCTCTTCGGCGGCTACATGAGCGGCTTCTTCGCCGCGGTGCTGATCACGCCGGCCGCCTACATCGTGCAGTACCGCTTCGCCGGCCCGCCCTTCATGGTGACCTTCATCCCGGCGCTGTGGATCCTGGTGCCCGGCTCGCTGGGCCTGATCGGCATGGCCGAGCTGGTGGGCAACGACCGGCTGGCCGGCGTGGAGAACTTCGTGACCACGCTCTTCACCATCGTCGCCGTCGGCCTGGGCTCGGTGGTGGGCACGGCCGTCTACAACGTGCTGTTCGAGCCGGTGTTCCAGCGCGCCGGCACCATGTCCGACATCATGCTGCGCTACCTCAAGCTGCGGCGCTGAAGGGGCTTGTCCGGGCCGGGACAGCGCGGTCCGGCCGGGCGCGGCACAATCGCCGCTCCGGCCTTGGCCGGAAAAGCGTTCTCAGGGCGGGGTGCAACTCCCCACCGGCGGTGAAGGCCAGGCAACCTGACGGTTGTGATGGCACAAGCCCGCGAGCGCCCGTGCCCACCTGCGGCACGGGGTCAGCAGACCCGGTTGGATTCCGGGGCCGACGGTACAGTCCGGATGAAAGAGAGCGCGTGACCGCGCCCCTGGGCGCGCGCCGTCCTTGCGTCGTCGCGTGCCCGAGGCGCTGCTGCGTGCGCCCTGATTCAGGCAATCCTGCATTCAACGAGGTGCACCATGAGTCAGATCAACGACCTTCCCATCAACGCCGTGCCTGTTGCCGCCAAAGACGGCGCCGGCCAGCGCATCGCCTTCGTCCAGGCGCAATGGCATTCCGACATCGTCCGCCAGGCCCGCGACGCCTTCCTCGAGGAGATGGCGCGCCTGGGCGTGCCGCGCGAGCGCATCGACGTGTTCGACGTGCCCGGCGCCTTCGAGATCCCGCTGCATGCCAAGCGGCTGGCCCTGTCGGGCCGCTACGCCGGCATCGTCGCCTGCGCCCTGGTGGTGGACGGCGGCATCTACCGCCACGAGTTCGTCGCCAACACGGTGGTGAGCACGCTGATGTCGCTGCAGCTGGAGACCAACGTGCCGATGTTCTCGGCGGTGCTCACGCCGCACCACTTCCACGAGCACGTGGAGCATCGCAAGTACTTCCACCGCCACTTCGCCGTCAAGGGTGCCGAGGTGGCCGAGGCCTGCGTGAAGACGCTCGAAGGGCTCAAGCAGGTCGAGGCGCTGCTGGCCGCCTGAGGCGGGCATGTTCGAAGGGCGCGAGCCCTTCGCCCTCCCCGCGCCCGGGTGACTGGGCGGGGCGACGCGGGCTTGCCGCCGCGCATTCCGATAATGCGCCGCATGAGCACACGCAAAGCCCCCTCCACCGACTACCCGATGACCATCTTCCACAAGCCCAACTGCAGCACCTCGCGCAACGTGCTGCAGCTGATCCGCGAAAGCGGCGTGGAACCCGAGATCATCGAGTACCTCAAGACCCCGCCTACGAAGCAGAAGCTGGGCGAGCTGGCCAAGGCCATGGGCATGGGTGCGCGCGAGTTGCTGCGCACCAAGGAAGATCCGTACACGGAGCTGAAGCTGGACGACCCCAAGTGGAGCGATGACCAGATCCTCGACGCCATCGTGGCGCACCCCATCCTGCTGCAGCGCCCCATCGTGGTCTCGCCGCGCGGCACGCTGATGTGCCGTCCGTGGGAACGCGTGCGCGAGATCCTGCCGGCATGAGCGCGCCGCATTCCAGCGCTTCGGCACAGGCCGTGCTCGACTTCTGGCGCGAGGCCGGTCCGCAGAAGTGGTTCAAGAAGGACGAGGCCTTCGACGCGCAGTTCAAGGCGCGCTTCGAGGCCGCGCACGAAGCCGCCGCCAGCGGCGCATTCGACCATTGGGGCGACAGCGCGGAGGGCTCGCTCGCCCTGCTGGTGCTGCTGGACCAGCTGCCGCGAAATGCCTGGCGCAACACGGCCCGCATGTACGCCACCGACGACAAGGCGCTGGAAGTGGCGCGACGCGCAGTGGATGCCGGGCAGGACATGCAGATCGAAGACCCGGGCCTGCGGGCCTTCTTCTACCTGCCTTTCATGCATTCGGAATCGCTGGCCGACCAGGAGCGCAGCGTGGCGCTGTGCGCGCGGGCGGATGCCAACAACCTGCGCTTCGCGAAACACCACCGCGACATCGTGGCGCGCTTCGGACGCTTTCCACACCGCAACGAGGTGCTGGGGAGGGAATCGACAGCGGAGGAATCGGCTTTCCTGGCCGAAGGCGGATTTACCGGCTAGTGGCGCGGTTGGTCGAGGCGAGTCTCGGCCCGGTCCAGGCGAGAACGCCGGATCAGGCCGAGGCGTAGACCCGCAGGGCCAGGTTGCGCAGCCGATCCAGTTGCGCGGCCTCCTCGGACTCGCGCAGGCTGCGCGCGGCGCGAGCCGCCACATACGAAACGTAGAGGTTCTCGATCTCGCGTTTCCAGGCATCCAGTTCCGGGCCGTTGCCGGCAGGCATGGCAGGCGCGGTGCGGCCGGCCTTCTTCAGGATCTGTGATTTCTGCTGGGTGCTGAGCATCTTGGACTCCCTGGCGCTCGGGTCTTTCGGTTGCAGTCAGCGTAATGCTTTAGCACGCAGGTATCCATCAGCTACAAGGCGTATGCGGGTGTAAGACGGTGCGCACTATTGCCGCTTTTCGCGGCCGACATCGCAGTCAGCCGAAGCGCTTGAGCAGCACAGGCACGGACACCAGCAGCAATGCGATGCCCGAAGCGGTGAGCAAACCCAGCACGATCTTGCGGAAGGCCAGTTCGCTGATGCCCAGGTAGAGCTTGCTGCCCAGCAGCACCGGCACCAGCACGGCCACCGCCACCAGCGCAAGCAGGGGCACCATTTCCCAGCGCACGTTGCCGCTGGCGATGTGCAGGCTGAAGGCCACCGTCTGCATCGCCAGGTTGAAGTTCTGGATCACGGCGCGCTGCTGATCGCGCGGCATCCGGCGCAGCGTGCACCACAGGGTGGGAATCACGCCGCTGAATCCGCCGACGCCGGCCATCACGCCGCCGATGCCGCCCATGAGGGCATCGGCCTTG
The DNA here is from genome assembly GCF_900114785.1 of Variovorax sp. OV329. Lineage (GTDB taxonomy): Bacteria > Pseudomonadota > Gammaproteobacteria > Burkholderiales > Burkholderiaceae_C > Variovorax. Next base: position 205,390 of record NZ_FOUG01000006.1, on the reverse strand, counting down.
CGCCCTCCCCAGCGGATCGGCGGCAGCCGGTCGGACACCAGCATCAGGGGACACCACACCGCAAGCAGCAGGCCCAGGCAGGCCTGGAACAGCGGCACGTCGAAGCGTGGCAGCAGCCAGATGCCCAGCGGCACGCCCAGCACGCCGCCGGCGAGGAAGGGCCACAGCAGCGTGCGCTCGAAGCCGCGGCGCGTCGTGACCGCGGCGATCACCTGTCCCGTGAGCGCGCCGAACACCGAGAGCACCGCGGCCAGCCGCGGCTCCACTGTCCAGGCCCAGATGGACATGGCCACCATGCCGAAAGCGAAGCCGGACAGGCCCTGGACGAAGCCCGCGACCACCGCGCCGAGCGCGACGATCGCGATGAGGGAAGTGCTCATGAAGCCCGCGCTGCGGGGGCGGCAGCCGCGCCGGGGGGCGGCAGCCGCGCCGGGGCGCGGCCGGGCGGCGCCGCTCAAGTCGGCACCAGGGCCGTGCGCCGCACCCGCTGCACGTTGAAGGCGCCGGCAATCAGGGTCGCCTGCACCACCGCCAGGCCCAGGATCACGCTGCGGTACTGGCCATGGTCCATCAGCGCGCCGAAGATCAGCGGCGCCGTCGCCTGGCCGATGTCCAGGCCGGCATACACCACGCCGTACACGCGGCCGGTGGCATTGGGCGGCGTGGAGCGCTTGACCAGCAGGTCGCGCGACGGCCCCGCGATGCCGCTGGCGAAGCCCATGCCGCCGAAGAGCACCGGCACCAGCACCGGCGCGAAGTCGGCCAGGGCCAGCACCAGCGCCAGCGCGGCGGCCAGGCCGAAGCCGATGGCCACGATGCGCTCGCAGCGCGAGGGGTCGGTGACCAGGAAGCCGCCCACCAGCATGCCGCCCGCGCTGGCCACCATGTAGGTCGTCAGGCACAGGGCCACCAGCCCCACCGGCACCGCGTGCAGGTGCGCCGCGGCCGAGGGCGCGAAGGTCTGCACCACGCTGATGACCACCGCGTACAGGAAGAAGAAGCCGAAGCACATCCACACCGCGGGGATGCGCAGGAAGTCGAACTCGCCGCCGGCTGCGTGCGCGCCCTGCCCGGTGGCCTTGTGGACTTCCTTCACGTCCAGGTGCAGCACGCTGCGATTGATCCACAGGACGAGCAGCACCACCACCGCCACGGCGCCCGCGGCAGCGACCGCCACGCGCCAGTTGAAGGCGATGGCCAGGGGCACCACGAAGATCGGCGCCAGCGCCCAGCCCAGGCTGCCGGTGATGCCATGCACGCTGTAGGCATGGCCCAGGCGCGTGGGCGCCACCTTGCGGTTGAACAGCGTGTAGTCGACCGGGTGGAACACGCCGTTGCCGATGCCGGCCAGCACCGCGCCGATGAACAGCATCCAGTAGGCCTGCGCCGTCGCATAGACGAAGCCCGACAGTGCCAGCAGGCCGAGGCCGGCGAAGAGCACCGGCCTCGGCCCCATCTTGTCGACCAGGAAGCCCGAGGCGGCCTGCACGATGCACGAGACCACGAAGAACACGGTGAGCACCGCGCCCAGCTCGGTGTAGCTCAGGGAGAAGGCGTCCTTGATCCAGGGAAACAGCGGCGGCAGCACCAGCTGGCTGAAGTGGCTGATGGCGTGGGCAAGGCCTACCAGGCCAATCAACTTGGCGTCCGCGCCCAGGGAACGGGCATCGGGCGCGGTGGCGGAAACAGTCATTTCTGGCAACAAATCTGGGGGAAGGCTTTGATCCTAATCGTGGCAGTCGCGTCAGAATGGCGATACCGCGACAACATTTGTCGAAACCATGCCAATCACCGAAACGCCCTCCCGGCCCAGCGCCAGACCGGCGCCGGCGCCCCTGCCGACACCGGTGCACAGCGTCCAGTCGCTCACGCCGCACCTGTTCGCTCCCGACGCGGTGCGCCCCCTGCGCGCCAAGGAACATTTCCTCAAGGCCGACACCCTGGTCGAGCTGCACACCCATCCCTGGCCGCAACTGACCTTCTCGACCCGCGGGGTGATACGCCTGTCGACGCAGGACGGCAGCTACATCGTCCCGCCCTCGCGGGCGCTTTGGGTGCCGGCCAACATGCCGCACAGCATCAACCTGATCGAGGACGCCGAGCTGCGCACGGTGTATGTGCACAGCTGGATGGCGCCCGCCTGGGAGAACTGCGAGGTGCTGGAGATCAGCCCTCTGCTGCGCGCCCTGATGCTGGCGCTGGACACCACGCCCGACGGCCAGCCTCCCGCCGACCCGCATGCGCCGCAGCGCGAGCGCTGGATCGCGCCTTTGCTCATCGACGAGCTGGAGCGCGCCACGCAGATCCGCATCGACGTGCCGCTGCCGGCCGACAAACGGCTGCGCCAGCTGTGCGAAGGCCTGCTGCGCGCGCCCGCCGGCCGCGCCACGCTGGCCGAGCGGGCCCAGACCATCGGCGCCAGCGAGCGCACGGTGGCGCGCATGTTCCGCGACCAGCTGGGCATGAGCTGGCAGCAGTGGCGGCAGCAGGCGGTGCTGGCCCACGCCATACCGCTGCTGGCCCGCGGCATGCCGGTGAGCCAGGTGGCCTCGGCCAGCGGCTATGCCACCGACAGCGCCTTCTGCGCCATGTTCAAGGCGGCTACGGGACAATCGCCCACTTCCTTCCAGCACAAGAAGAAATCCAGCTAGCCTGGTTGCCGCCTCTTTTTCAATGACCGACGAAGACAACAACAAGAAGCCGACCCCGTCCCGCCGCGAACGCCTCGAGCGCTGGCTCCCCTTTCTTTCCTGGCCCCGGCCCGACCGGGCCCTGCTGATCAACGAGGCCTCTGCCGGCGTCACGGTCGCGCTGATGGTCATTCCGCAGGGCGTGGCCTATGCGGCGCTGGCCGGGATGCCCTTGATCACGGGCATCTACGCCGCCCTCTTCCCCGCGCTGATCGCGGTGCTTTTCAGTTCCTCCGCGCGCCTGTCGGTGGGTCCGACGGCGTTGACCAGCGTGCTGGTGGGCGCCTCGCTGGCGCCGCTGGCGGTGCCGGGCAGCGACGAGTGGGTGGCGCTGGCGGTGTGGCTCACGCTGCTGTCGGGGCTGATGCAGGTGCTGCTGGGGGCCGTGCGCTTCGGCTGGCTGCTGCGACTGGTGAATTCGCCGGTGCTGATGGGCTTCACCCAGGGCGCGTCGGTGCTCATCACGCTCTCGCAGCTGCCGGCCCTGCTGGGCTTCACCGGCCGCAGCTACTCGCAGCTGCTGAGCGGCCCGCATCCCGACTTCTATGCCATCGGCTTCGGCCTGGGCGGCATGGCCATGCTGTGGCTGGGCAAGCGCTTCGTTCCCAGGTTTCCCACCACCATGGCGCTGGTCGCCCTGAGCGCCGCGATCAGCTACGCCATCGGCTATGCGCTGCAGGGCGGCGCCGTGATCGGCGCCCTGCCCTCGGGCCTGCCGTCGTTCTACGTGCCGCACCTGGTGCCCGGGGTGGGCCTGGGCTCGCTGCTGCTGCCGGCCTTCCTGGTCACGCTGGTGAGCTTCCTGGAGACGGCCTCCAGTGCCAAGGTGGACAACGCCCGCGCCGGCACGCTGTGGAACGAGGACCAGGACCTGATGGGCCAGGGCCTGGCCAAGATCTCCTCGGGCCTGAGCGGCTCCTTCCCCACCAGTTCCTCCTTCTCGCGCTCGGCCATCACGCTGTACGCAGGGGCCAAGACGCAGTGGGCCACGCTGTTCAGCGTGGCGGTGGTCGCGGGCGCCCTGCTGTGGGCCATGCCGCTGCTCTACAACGTGCCGCAGGCGGTGCTGGCCTCGGTGGTGGTGACGGCCACGCTGGGCCTGCTCAAGCCGCGCGCTTTCGTGGCGCTGTGGAAGGTGTCGCGCATCGAGGCCGCGATCTCCCTCGGCACCTTCGCCCTGACCATCGCGTCGGCGCCGCAGATCTACTGGGGCGTGCTCGGCGGACTGCTGGCGGCCCTGGCGCACTACATGTACCGGCACCTGCACCCGCGCATCATCGAGGTGGGCCTGCACCCGGACGGCAGCCTGCGCGACCGCCACCTGTGGCACCTGCCGCCGCTGGCGCCGCGGCTTTATGCGCTGCGGATGGATGCCGAGCTGGACTTCGCCTCTGCCAGCACGCTGGAGCGCGCGGTCAACTCGGCCCTGGCGCAGCGGCCCGGCCTCACCGACGTGTGCCTGTTCGCCCAGCCGATCAACCGGGTGGACATCACCGGCGCCGAGGTCTTCGGCAGCATCCGCCGCGCGCTGGAAGCCAAGGGCGTGCGGCTGCACATCTCCGGCCTGAAGCTGCCGGCGCAGCAGGTGCTGGACAGTGCCGGGCTGCTCGCGCCCGGGCCCATGCTGTTCAACTACCGCACCGACGCGGAGACGCTGGCAGCGTTGACCCTGGCGCGCACACCGGGCTGAGAACGTACAGGGCACGGTCGCCCCAAAGAATTTCGCCAGCCTCCCGGCAAGGAGGTGTGATCGATGCGGCTTCGGCCTGCAGGCGGCGCGACAGCAGCCGGGTGGCCGACGCCGAGGCACCTCAGTCGAGAACTCGCCCCCGCGTGCGCTTCACGTCGGAACGCTGGCTTTTGGCTTCCAGCCGGCGCTGACCCGACGCCCGCGTCGGCCGGGTCGCCCGCCGCACACGCGGCGCAACCGACACCCCGTCCACGATCAGTTGCAGCCGCTCCATCGCATCCGCACGGTTCATCTCCTGGCTGCGGTGCTGCTGCGCCTTGAGCACCAGCACGCCCTCCTGCGTGATGCGGCTGTCGCGCGTGGCCAGCAGCCGTTCCTTCACCGCCTCGGGCGCCGAGGACGCGTGGATGTCGTAGCGCAGGTGCACCGCGCTCGACACCTTGTTGACGTTCTGGCCGCCCGCGCCCTGCGCCCGGATGGCGCTGATCTCCACTTCCGAAGGATCGACGAGGACGCGGGCGCTGAAGGACATCAGACCCGTTCGAAGATCGCGGCGATGCCCTGGCCGCCGCCGATGCACATGGTCACCAGCGCATAGCGGCCCTGCACGCGCTGCAGTTCGGCCAGCGCCTTCACCGTGATGATCGCGCCGGTGGCGCCCACCGGGTGGCCCAGCGAGATGCCCGAGCCGTTGGGGTTGACCTTGGCCGGATCGAAGCCCAGTTCCTTGATGACCGCGCAGGCCTGGGCCGCGAAGGCCTCGTTGGACTCGATCACGTCCAGGTCGCTGACCTTCAGGCCGGTGCGCTCCAGCACCTTGCGCGTGGCCGGCACCGGGCCGATGCCCATGTACGCCGGCTCCACGCCGGCGTGCGCATAGCCCACCAGTCGCGCGAGCGGCTTGAGGCCCAGCGCCTTGACGCGCGCACCTTCCGCCAGCACCACGGCGGCCGCGCCGTCGTTGATGCCCGAGGCATTGCCCGCGGTGACCAGGCCGTCCTTCTTGAAGGCGGGCTTCATCTTCGCCAGCACGTCCAGCGTGGTGTCGGCGCGCACGTGCTCGTCGGTGTCGAAGAGCACCACGCCCTTGCGGGTCTTCACTTCCACCGGGACGATCTGCTCCTTGAAGCGGCCGGCGGCGATGGCGGCTGCCGCGCGCTGCTGGCTCTGCACCGCCAGCGCATCCTGCTGCTCGCGCGAGATGCCGTAGCGCGCCGCCACGTTCTCGGCGGTGATGCCCATGTGCATCTTCTCCCAGGGGTCGTGCAGGATGCCGATCATGTAGTCGATCAGCTGGGCATCGCCCATGCGCGCGCCGTGGCGGGCGGCCGTGTCGAAATACGGACCGCGGCTCATCGACTCGGAGCCGGCGCCGATCGCGATGTCGCAGTCGCCCAGCGCAATGGCCTGCGCCGCCGACACGATGGCCTGCAGGCCCGAGCCGCACAGGCGATTGACGTTGAAGGCCGGCGTCTCGATGGGGCAGCCGGCGTCCACGGCGGCCACGCGGCTCAGGTAGGCATCGCGCGTGTCGGTGGGAATCACGTTGCCCATGACCAGGTGGCCCACGTCTGCAGCTGACGCGCCGCTGCGCTCGATGGCGGCCTTGACCACGGTGGTGGCCAGCTGGGTGTTGGGAACGTCCTTCAGCGCGCCGCCGAAGGTGCCGATGGCGGTGCGGGCGGTGCCGACCACGAAGATGTCGCGTTGGGTCATGGAATGTCTCTCAAAGGGGAATGATCCATTTTCGCAGGCCTTCGGGCGGGGGGCTCCCCCTCCTTCAGGGAGGGGTCACAGCAGCGAGTTTTCCTGCGCGCGGGCCAGGGCGCTGGTGCGGTTCTTCACGCCCAGCTTGGCGAAGATGTTGTGCAGGTGCCATTTCACCGTCGCCTCGGACACGAACAGGCTTTGCGCCAGCTCGCGATTGCCCAGGCCGGCCTTGAGCAGGCGCAGGATCTTCAGTTCGCGCTCGGTGAGCAGTTCGGACGCCACGCCCGGCCTGGTGCCGGCCCGCACGGTGCGCGGCGAGGCCTCGCCGGAGCGGCCCGCGGCCACCAGGAGCTGCTCCAGGTAGGCCTCGGGCGCCTGCCCCGAGCCCTGAGCGGGGCGGCCGCCGCGATTGGCCCGGATGGTCTCGATCATGTCCAGCACCACCGGGTCGCCGTCGACCAGGCTGCGCACCAGGCCGCATCGCGCGGAAAGGTCCAGGGCCTCGTCCAGCGTGCGCAGGGCCTGCGCGCCTTCCTGGGCGCGGTGCTGGTGGACCGCCTTGAGCACCAGCAGCCGCGCGACCTGGGCGCGGTGGTTGTCCCGCAGGGCGCGCCGCAACGCATCGTTCAGCGCACCTGCCACGTTGCCACCCTGCGCTCCCGCCAGGCGCAGCCGCAGGTGCAGCAGGCAGACGCTGTCGTCCTCGATGGGCGCGGCGGGCGCCTGCGGCGTGTTGCCGGCGCCGTAGCCGATCAGGCCGTAGGAGCGCCCCAGCTTCTGCGCCTCCTCGGTCGAGCCCGCGTGCAGCCGCAGTGCGCAGCGCTCGGCCGAAAGGATCAGCGCCAGCCGCTGCAGCTTGAGCCGGTGGCCCAGTGACTCGCCTTCCAACAGGCAGCTGTCGGCCTGCGCCACCTCGCCGCGCAGGCGCAGCAGGCGCGCGCGCGTGAGGTAGCCGGCGGTGGTCATCTCGACCAGGCCGTGGTCGTCCACGTAGGGCAGCCCCACGTCCACGAAGGTCTGCGCGCCGGCCAGGTCGCCCTGCTCGTAGCAGACCTCGGCCGCCAGCAACGCCAGCATGGAGCCGGCGTAGGAAGCCAGGCCCAGGTTGCGCTCCACGACCGCGATGCCGGCCTTCACCTGCACCATGGCCTCGTGGTAGTCGCCTCGGCGAATCGCCAGCATCACGGCCAGGGCGGCGGCCCAAGCGAGGCCGTAGTCCGCGTGCGACTCGCCGAAGGAGCGCCGGGCGACCGCCAGCGCCTGCTCGCCTTGTTCGAAGGCGTCGGTGGCGCAGCAGCCGCTGGCCAGCACGTTGGCCACCACGCCGGTGCAGAAGGCGTCGGCACGCGGCCAGCTCTTGAGCCAGGTCTCGCTGGTGGCCTTGGCCTGCAGGGGCTCGCCCGCATGCGCCCAGTACACGCAGCGGATCATCTCGACCATGCAGCGCAGTTCGGCGTCGCCGCTTTCGCTGCAGGCCTGTTCCAGCGCGCGCAGTTCCTGCTCGGCCTCGGCGTAGCGGCGCGTGAGCACCAGCGACCAGGCATGGCCGACGCGGATCTTCGGCCGCGCGTGCACCAGGTGCTGCGGCAGGCGCGCCAGCCAGCCCAGCAAGGTGGCGTGCTCGCCGCGGTGCTGCACCAGCTCGGCGGAGAACTCGGCCACCAGGTCGGCGGCGCGCTCGAAGTCCTGCCCGTCGAAGGCATAGCGGATCGCCTCGTGCAGATGCCCCTGGCGCTGGAACCAGGCGCTGGCGCGCAGGCTGATCGCGCGGCTCTGCTCCGGCTGCCGCTCTCGGCTACGGCTGCGCAGGTAGTCCGCGAACAGGTGGTGGTAGCGGAACCAGGTGCGGGTGCGGTCCAGGCCCGAGAGGAAGAGATTGCGCGACTGCACCTCGGCCAGCAGCGCACGGCTGTCGCTGCGGCCCAGCACCTCGTCGCACAGCTCGGCACAGAAGCGCTCCAGGCCGGCGGTGTCGAGCAGGAAGTCGCGCAGGTCGGGCCGCAGGCTGTCGAGCACGTGCTCGCCCAGGTAGTCGGTGATGTCGCGGTCGCTGCCGGAGAAGTCGCGCAGGAAGGCGCCACGGTCGCCGCTTTCGCGCAGTGCCAGCGAGGCCAGCTGAAGGCCGGCGATCCAGCCCTCGGTGCGATCGTGCAGCGCCCGCAACTGCTCGCGCGCGAGCGGCGCGCCGCTGACGCGGCCCACGAAGTCGGCCGCCTCGTCCAGCGCCAGGCCGAAATGCGCGGCGTCCAGCTCCAGCAGCTGGTTGCGCACGCGCCACTGGCTCAGCGACAGTGGCAGGCGCGTGCGGCTGGCAATGACCACGCCCACGTTGGGCGGCAGGTGGCCCGCCAGCCATTCGATATGCCGGTGCACGCCTTCGTGCTGAATGAGATGGAAATCGTCCAGCACCAGCAGCAGCCGGCCGCAGTCGGTGCCGAGGTCGCTCAGCAGCGAAGCGACGATGGCATCGGGCGATGCGAGGCTGCCGCCGGCCGTCTGCGCCAGCACGCTTCGGCCCAGGCGCGGGTCCGCATGGTTCAGCGCGGCGGCGAGGTAGCGGAAGAAGAGCAGCGGGTCGTTGTCCTGCGCCTCGAGGCTGAGCCAGGCGACCGTGACGCCATGCGGCTCCAGCTGCGACACGAACTGCGTCAGCGCAGTGGTCTTGCCGTAGCCGGCCGGCGCCGTGATGCAGACCAGCCGCTTGCCGACGCCCGTATGCAGCAGGGTGGAAAGGCCGGGCCGGGCCAGCAGCGTGGTGGCCGACAGCTGGGGCGGCACCAGGCGCGACTCCACCAGCACGGCGGCCGATGCCTTGGCAGCTCCCACGGACCGGGCGGACCGCGCCATCCCTGTCTCCTGCATGCGTTGTTCGTCCTTCAGTTTGCCTGATACAGCGTGACAACGCACGCGCCGCCCAGGCCCAGGTTGTGCTGCAGGCCCAGGCGCGCGCCCTCCACCTGGCGCGCCTTCGCCGTGCCGCGAAGCTGGTGGGTGAGCTCGTAGCACTGGGCCAGGCCGGTGGCGCCCAGCGGATGGCCCTTGGACAGCAGGCCACCCGAGGGATTGGTCACCACCTGCCCGCCGTAGGTGTTGAGGCCATCGGCGATGAAGCCGGCAGCACCGCCTTCGGCGCACAGGCCCAGGGCCTCGTAGCTGATGAGCTCGTTGTGGGCGAAGCAGTCGTGCAGCTCGACCACGTCCAGGTCGCCGGGCCCCACGCCCGCGTCTTCGTAGACCTTCTGCGCCGCCGACCGGCTCATGCCGTAGCCCACCAGCGCCATCATGTCGCGGCTCTCGAAAGTGCCTGGCGTGTCGGTGGTCATCGCCTGCGAGCGGATGAACACATCGGTGCGCAGGTCGTTGCGGCGCGCGAAGTCCTCGCTGACCAGCAGCGCCGCGGCCGCGCCGCAGGTGGGCGGACAGGCCATCAGGCGGGTGAGCACGCCGGGCCAGAGCACGGGCGCATTCATCACGTCCTCGGTCGTGAGTTCCTGGCGCAGCAGTGCGAGCGGGTTGCGCGCTGCATGCCGGCTCGCCTTGGCGCGGATGGCCGCGAAGGCCTCCAGCGGCGTGCCGTGCTTCTGCATGTGCGCCAGGCCCGCGCCGCCGAAGTAGCGCAGGGCCAGCGGCAGGTCGGGCATGCCGACCAGCTCGGCGGCCTGCGCTTCGAAGTCCTCGAAGGGACTCGGCTGGTCGTTGAAGACGGTGTTGAGCGCGCCGGGCTTCATCTGCTCGAAGCCCAGGGCCAGCACGCAATCGGCCGCGCCGCCCTCGATGGCTTGCCGCGCGAGAAAGAGCGCGGTCGAGCCGGTCGAGCAGTTGTTGTTGACGTTGACCACCGGGATGCCCGTCATGCCCAGCCCGTACACCGCCCGCTGCCCGCTGGTGGAGTCGCCGTAGACGTAGCCCACGTAGGCCTGCTGCACCGCCTCGTAGCCGATGCAGGCATCGGCCAGCGCCAGCCGCCCGGCCTTGGCGCCCATCACCGGATACGGGTCGTTCGCGCCGGGCTTCACGAAGGGGATCATGCCGACGCCGGCGACGAAGACGCGCCGGCTCATGTGGCGCCGCCTTTGTGCAGCAGCGTGGCGCGCACGTCCTTCTTCATCACCTTGCCGACCTTGGAGCGCGGCAGGTCGTCCCAGAATTCCACCTGCTTAGGCGCCTTGACGCTGCCGATGCGCGCCTTGACGAAGGCGATGACCTCCTCGGCCGCCAGCGCGCGGCCCGGCCGCAGCTGCAGCACCGCCACCACGCGCTCGCCCCACTTCTCGTCGGGCAGGCCGATCACGGCGCTGTCCTGCACGTCCGGGTGCTGCAGCAGCGCGGCCTCGACCTCGACCGAGTAGACGTTGAAGCCACCGCTGATGATCATGTCCTTGGCGCGGTCGACGATGTAGAGGAAGCCCTCTTCGTCGAGATATCCGATGTCGCCGGTGTGGTGCCAGCCGAAGCGCGAGGCCTCTGCGGTGGCCGCCGCGTCCTTGTAGTAGCCGCCCATCACCAGCGAGGAGCGCACCACGATCTCGCCGCGTTCGCCGCTGGGCAGCAGCTCGCCATCGGCGTTCATCGTGGCCACCTGCACGAGCGGTCCGGGCCGGCCGGCCGAGGACAGGCGAGCGCGCGCCACCGTGCCGTCGGCGTTGAAGTGCTCGCGCGGCGACATCATGGAGATCATCATCGGCGCCTCGGTCTGGCCGAAGAGTTGCGCCATCACCGGCCCGATCTTCTCCAATGCCTCTTCCAGGCGCGCGGCCGCGATGGGCGCGGCGCCGTACCAGAAGCACTGCAGCGAATCGCGCCGGGTGCTCGCCAGCTTCTCGTGCTGCAGCAGCATGTAGATGAGCGTGGGCGGCAGGAAGGTGTGGGTGACGCGGTGCCGCTCGATGAGCGAGAGGAAGTCGCCCAGGTCGGGCTTGGGCATGATGACCACGCGCCCCCCCAGCGCCATCACCGGCAGGCACAGCACGCCGGCCGCATGGGTGAGCGGCGCCAGTGCCAGGTAGCAGGGCCGGCCCTCGAAGGGGTAGCCCATCAGCGTGAGCGCCGACATGGTCTCCAGGTTGCGGCCCGTGAGCATCACGCCCTTGGGCCGGCCGGTGGTGCCGCCGGTGCCGGCGATCATGGCCACGTCGTCGGGCGGCGCGATGTCGGTCGGTTCCTCGCTAAGGCCGTCGAGCCACTCGTCCATGGAAGCTGCGAAGACCTGCCGCTTGTCCAGGCACACCAGGGCGCGCAGCTTGGGCCACTGCGCGCGCATCTGCTCGACCATGGGCGCGTAGTTGCTGTGGAAGACCAGGCAGGCGCAGTCGAAGGCGTCCAGCACGAAGGCGTTTTCGGCCGCCTCGTTGCGCGGATTGACCGGGCACCACACGCAACCCGCGCGCGAAATGCCGAACACGGTGGCGAAGGCATGCGCGTCGTTGCTCGAGAGCACCGCCACCTTGTCGCCCGGGCGCACGCCCGCGCGCTGCAGGCCTCGGGCCACGCGCCAGCTGAAGCGCTGCACCTGCGCGTAGCTCAGGTCGCTCTCGCCCATGGTGAGGCAGGGCGAATCGGCGCCCAGCTGGGCGCCCTTGTCCAGGTAGTCGACGAGGCGCACGTGCGTCAGCTCGCGCGGGTGATGACCGGTTCCTGCACCAGGCCGAAGCTGCGCAGCACGCCCAGCAGCTCGTGGTGCCCGAAGGCCTGGCAGCCCGAGGCAAAACCGGCGCGCCTGGGCGGCTGCTGCAGCAGCGAAGCCGCGGCGTAGGCGTTGAGCAGGCCCGTCTGCTTGTAGTTGCAGTTGCCGAAGATCACGCAGTGCACACGGCCCAGCGGCCCGGAGGCATGCACCGAATCGACCGACTTGTTGATGCGCGGGTTCTCGCGCGGCGGCATGGTGCTCATCACGCTCGCGGCCGTCTTGGCCAGCGCCTCGTAGCGGTCCTGCTCGTTCATGCCCTCGGTGGCCTTGAGCGCCGCTGCCACGATCTGCGGCACGCCCAGCATCAGCGGCTTGTTGAACACGCCGCCCAGCACCTTGACGTTGGCCACGCGCGGATCGCGCTTGAACCACACCGGGTGCGAGGTGCCGCCCCAGGGCAGCGCCAGCGCCATCTCATGCTGGCCGGGAATCGCGAGCTGGTAGAGGCCGGCGTCCGGCTGCCATTCCTTGTACTCGTTCTGCTCCAGGTAGAAGGCCTTGGAGGTGGCGGCGTTGACCAGGATGGTCTGCGTCGACGCGATGGTGGGGCTGCCGCCCCAGAACACGGCGATGTCCAGCGTGTCCAGCCCGGGCGTCTCGAGGCACAGCTGGGCCGCGATCTCCCCCGTGGTGTACATCTGGGCCAGGCCCGGAGACAGCAGCAAGCCTTTTTCGGCGAACTTGGCGCCCCACTCCTGCTCGAGCGTGATGAGCCAGTCCTGCTCGCCGGTGGTGTCGGTGTAGTGGCACTTGGCCGCCAGGCAGGCCTGCACCACTTCCGGACCGAACTTGGCGAAGGGTCCCACGGTGTTGAGCACCACCGACGCACCAGTGAACAGCTCGGTGAGCGCCTTCACCGAATGCGCCACCTCCACCACCTCGTAGCTCGCGGTCTCGATGCCCGCCACGTTGGACTTCATCGCCGCCTCGAGCTTCTCGGCGCTGCGGCCCGCGGCGATGAAGGGGATGTTGTACTCGCGCAGGTATTCGCACACCAGGCGCCCGGTGTAGCCGGAGGCGCCGTAGACCACCACAGGTTTCTTGCTCATCTTGAATCTCTCCTTGGAATTCGTTGGGGGTGCCGGCTCGGTCAGAGCAGCGACGAGCTGACGCCGCCGTCGAGCACGAAGCCGCTGCCGGTGGAAAAGCTGGAGCGCTCCGAGGCGAGGAACACGGCCAGGTGGGCCACCTCCTCCACCGTGCCGTAGCGGCCCTGGCGCTGCGCGACCACTGCGCCGAAGTCGGGCAGCTTGAGCTGCTCCTCGAACTCGGGGATGTGCGACTTCACCAGCTCGGTGTCGATGAAGCCCGGCAGGATCGCGTTGACCCGCACCTTGTGCGCCCGCAGTTCCACCGCCGCGGTCTGCGTGAGCGAGACCACGCCCGCCTTGGCCGCCGCGTAGCTGCCGATGAGCGCGCAGGCGGCCTTGGCCGTGACCGAGGCCATGTTGATGATGCTGCCGCCGCCCGCGGCGATGATGGCCGGCGCCGCATGGCGGATGCACAGGAACACGCCGTCGAGGTTGACCGAGGTGACCTCGCGCCATTCCTCGTAGCTGGTGGATACCAGCGGTGCGACACGCGCCACGCCGGCGTTGGGCACCATGATGTCCAGGCGCCCGTGCTTGCTCACCGCTGCATCGACCAGCGCCTTCACCTGCTCGGACTTGCGCACGTCGCAGGCCACGGCGATGGCGCCGGGCAGCGAGTCGGCCACCTTCTGCGCGGCGGAGGCATCGATGTCGGACACGACGACCTTCGCACCCTCGGCAGCGTAGGCCCGTGCCACGGCTTCGCCCAGCCCGCGCCCGGCACCCGTGACGATGGCGACCTTGTCTTGAAGCAGCTTCTTGCTCATAGCAATCCGGCAGACAGGCCGCCGTCCAGGATGTAGTGGGAGCCGGTCGTCCAGCTGGCGGCGTCGGAAGCGAGGAAGGCGGTCATCTCGGCCACTTCCTGCGCGGTGCCCAGGCGGCCTTGCTTGACCGCGACCAGGGCATCGAAGGGCACACCCACGGCGGCTTCCACCGTGGGAATCAGGCGATCGACCATGGCGGTGCCGATGAAGCCCGGGCACACCGCGTTGACGCGCACGCCCGCCTGCTTCAGTTCTGCCGCAGCCGTGCGGGTGAGCTGCAGCACGGCCCCCTTGGAAGCCGCATAGCAGCCGAACAGCGGCACGCCGTTGACGCCCGCCAGCGAGGAGATGTTGACGATGGAGCCGCGACCCGAGGCCACCAGAGCGCCCAGCGACTGCTTCATGCCCAGGAACACGCCCTTGACGTTGATGGCCATGATCCGCTCGAACTCTTCCTCGGAGTGGTCGAGCAGCGGCTTGACGATCTCGATGCCGGCGTTGTTGATGAGGGTGTCCATGCCGCCGAAGGCCTGCGTGGTGGCTTCGACGGCGCGGGCGAGGTCTGCTGCCGAGGTCACGTTGCAGCGCACGGAGCGCGCCATGGGGCCGAGTTCATCGGCGGCCTTGCCGGCACCCGCCTCGTCGATGTCGGCGAGCATCACCTGCGCGCCGCGCTCGACGAACAATCGGGCAATGGCCAGGCCCAGGCCCTGCGCCGCTCCCGTCACGAGGGCTCGTCGGCCCTGCAGTTCGATCATGTGTTTGTCTCCTGTCCGCGTTCGATTCACGCGTGGGGAGATTCCAGCAGCGCCCCTGGCCCGGGGCCCCCAACAAAAGATTGGTTTTTCGTGCTGCGATGCAGCAGGGCAGCCGGTTAAGCTGCCCGCCGCGCCATGGCGCAACGATCGATCAACATTGGAGTGGCAAGCACATGATCCCCAAGAGAATCCTCGCCCTGGCCGCCTTCGCGCTGGCCAGCCTCGCCTTCACGCACACCGCCCAGGCCGGCCCGCGGCTGGACAAGATCATGGAGACCAAGGTGCTGCGCGTGGGCACCCCCGGCGACTATCGGCCCTTCGCCATCAAGACGGACGATGGCTTCTCGGGCCACGACATCGAAGTCGTCGAGCTCATGGCCAAGGAACTGGGTGTGAAGGTGGAGTACGTGCAGACCAGCTGGCCCAACCTGATGAAGGACATCCAGTCCGACAAGTTCGACCTGGCCGTGGGCGGCATCACCCGCAACGTGACGCGCATCCGCCAGGTGGCGATGCTCCCGGGCTACGCGCCCTTCGGCAAGGTGGCGCTGGTGCGCAGCGCGGACAAGGCCAAGTTCAGCAAGCCGCAGGACCTGAACCAGGCCGGCGTGCGCGTCATCAAGAACCCCGGCGGCACCAACGAGGCTTACGTGCTGCAGAACCTCACGGCCGCGCAGGTGAGCACGCATGAGAAGAACGCGGAGATCCCGGCGCTGATCGCCGACGGCAAGGGCGACGTGATGATCACCGAGACCTATGAGGCCCTGCACTACAGCAAGGCCGACCCGCGCCTGTACGCCGCCTACCTGGATGCGCCGCTGACGCCCAAGAACTGGCTGGGCTTCATGCTGCCGGCAGACGACGCGGACTACACCCGGGTGATGGGCTTCGTGTGGGACGTGCTGGACAAGCGCGGCAACCTGCAGCAGGTGTCCGACAAGTGGCTCAAGTGAGCCGTGTGAGGGCCGCGCTCAGCTGCGGCTGTCCAGCGGGCGCGAACGCACGTCGGTGACGTCGGCGTCGCCCCGGCCGATGCTGACCACGGGGCTGCTCACCGACTCGCCACGCGCCCGCGCAGCCGCCACGTCGGCGGCGGCGGGTCCGTTGCGGCGGGCCGCCGCAGCGCGGAACTGCTCGAAGCCCTTGCCCGGATGGAAGCGCATGACCCAGGGGTCGACCGGCTTGCCGGTCAGGCGGGCCCACGCATAGCGCAGGCCCCACACGGTGGCCAGCAGGGTCACCGCCACCGCCAGGCTGGCGGCGAACATCAGTCCCATCACGAACAGGACGATGCGAAGGATGAAAGTGAACATCCGCAGTTAGGCCACTTCGGCCGCCGTTGGTTCCCCGGCCCGCACGAAGCTGAACTGGCCGGGATTCCGGATCGGATCGGTTTCCACCCGGATCGTATCCTTGGGCGCGAAGCTTCCTTCCAGCAGCAGCCTGGACAAGGGGTTCTCGATGCGCTGCTGGATCGCCCGCTTCAGGGGCCGTGCCCCGAACACCGGATCGAAGCCCACCTTGGCCACTTCCGCCAGCGCCGCCGGCGTGACGTCCAGCGCCAGGTCCATCTTCGACAGGCGCGACTGCAGCACCTTGAGCTGGATCTTCGCGATGGCCTCGATGTTCGCGGCGTCGAGCGCGTGGAACACCACCGTCTCGTCGATGCGGTTCAGGAACTCCGGGCGGAAGTAGTTCTTCAACTCCTCCCACACGGCGTCCTTGATCTCCTCGCCCGGCCGCCCGACCATCTGCTGGATGATCGGTGAGCCGATGTTGCTGGTCATGACGATCACCGTGTTCTTGAAGTCCACGGTGCGGCCCTGGCCATCGGTCAGGCGCCCGTCGTCGAGCACCTGCAGCAGCACGTTGAAGACGTCCGGGTGCGCCTTCTCCACTTCGTCGAGCAGCACCACGCTGTAGGGCTTGCGGCGCACCGCCTCGGTGAGGTAGCCGCCCTCTTCATAGCCCACGTAGCCCGGAGGCGCACCGATGAGGCGCGCGACCGAGTGCTTCTCCATGAACTCGCTCATGTCGATGCGGATCAGGTGGTCTTCGCTGTCGAACAGGAAGCCCGCCAGCGCCTTGCACAGCTCGGTCTTGCCCACGCCCGTGGGGCCCAGGAACAGGAACGAGCCCGTCGGACGGTTCGGATCGGACAGGCCCGAGCGCGAACGGCGGATGGCGTTGGACACGGCGGCGATCGCCTCGTCCTGGCCGACCACGCGCTCGTGCAGCTTGTCTTCCATCTGCAGCAGCTTCTCGCGCTCGCCCTGCATCAGCTTGGACACCGGGATACCGGTGGCACGCGCCACCACCTCGGCGATCTCCTCGGAGCCGACCTGGGTGCGCAGCAGCTTGGGGCGGGCGGCGGTGCCCTTCTTGGCCTCCGAGTCGAGCGCCTCCTTCAGGCGCTTCTCCAGGCCGGGGAGCTGCCCGTACTGCAGCTCGGCCACCTTGTTGAAGTCGCCCTTGCGGGTGAACTCCTCAATCTGGAACTTGAGCTTGTCCAGCTCCTCGCGGACCTGCGCGCTGCCCTGGGCCTGGGCCTTCTCGGCCCGCCAGATCTCGTCGAGGTCGGCGATTTCCTTTTGCAGCTTGTCGATCTCTTCCTCGATCAGTGCGAAGCGCTTCTGCGACGCCTCGTCCTTCTCGCGGCGCACGGCCTCGCGCTCGATCTGCAACTGGATCAGGCGGCGGTCGAGGCGATCCATCACCTCGGGCTTGGAATCCATCTCGATCTTGATCTTGGCCGCGGCCTCGTCGATCAGGTCGATGGCCTTGTCGGGCAGGAAGCGGTCGGTGATGTAGCGGTCGGACAGCTCGGCCGCGGCCACGATGGCCGGGTCGGTGATCTCGACGCCGTGGTGCAGCTCGTACTTCTCCTGCAGGCCGCGCAGGATGGCGATGGTGGCCTCCACGCTGGGCTCGCCCACGAGGATCTTCTGGAAGCGGCGCTCCAGCGCGGCGTCCTTCTCGATGTACTTGCGGTATTCGTCCAGGGTGGTGGCACCCACGCAGTGCAGCTCGCCGCGCGCCAGCGCCGGCTTGAGCATGTTGCCCGCGTCCATGGCGCCCTCGGCCTTGCCGGCGCCCACCATGGTGTGCAGCTCGTCGATGAAGACGATGGTCTGGCCCTCGTCCTTGGCCAGTTCATTGAGCACGGTCTTCAGGCGCTCCTCGAACTCCCCGCGGTACTTGGCACCGGCCAGCAGCGCCGCCATGTCCAGCGACAGCACACGTTTGCCCTTGAGCGATTCGGGCACCTCGCCCGAGACGATGCGCTGGGCCAGGCCTTCCACGATGGCGGTCTTGCCCACGCCGGGCTCGCCGATGAGCACGGGGTTGTTCTTGGTGCGCCGTTGCAGCACCTGGATGGCGCGGCGGATTTCCTCGTCGCGGCCGATGACCGGGTCGAGCTTGCCGATGCGGGCGCGCTCGGTGAGGTCCAGCGTGTATTTCTTCAGGGCTTCGCGCTGGCCTTCGGCGTCGGCGCTGTTCACGCCCTGGCCGCCGCGCACCGCGTCGATGGCCGCTTCGAGCGACTTGCGGGTGAGGCCGTTCTCCTTGGCCAGCCTGCCGATGTCGGACTTGCTGTCGGCCACGGCCAGCAAAAAGAGCTCGCCGGCGATGAACTGGTCGTTGCGCTTGATGGCTTCCTTCTCGGTGGCCTGCAGCAGCTTGCCCAGCTCGGGGCCGACCTGGACCACGTCGTGGCCCTGCACCTGCGGCAGCTTCTTGATCGCGGCCTCGCTGGCCTTGATCAGGCCCGGCACGTTGGCACCGGCGCGCTCGAGCAGCGCGCGCGGGCCGTCGTCCTGGCGCAGCATGGCCAGCAGCAGGTGGACCGGCTCGATGTAGGCGTTGTCATTCCCCAGCGCGAGCGACTGGGCGTCGGCCAGGGATTCCTGGAATTTGGTGGTGAGTTTGTCTTGGCGCATTGGCTTGATTCCTGCACTCAAAATAGGGCCTTGGCGGGCCGATTCAAGGGCACCGGGCCACCGGCGGCCGCTTTTTCCGGTCTGTACACAGATCAACAACTACCTAAGCATTGGAGTCGACGATGTCCCTTTCAAGACGTGGCGTTCTGACCGGGGCCCTGGCCCTGGGCCCCCTGGCGGCACTGCCGGGCGTGGCACGCGCGCAATCCGGCACGCCCATCCGGATCCTGGTCGGCTTTCCGGCCGGCGGCGGCACCGACGCCATCGCCCGCCTGCTGGCCGAGAAGCTCAAGGACGAACTGGGGATGCCGGTGGTGGTCGAGAACCGCGCAGGTGCCGGCGGCCAGATCGCCGCGCAGGTGCTCAAGACCGCCGTGCCCGACGGCCACACGCTGTTCCTCTCGCACGACCACAGCATCTCCATCTTGCCGCAGGTGGTCAAGAACCCTGGCTTCAACCCTGCCAGCGACTTCGTGCCGGTGGCCGGCTTCGCCACTTTCGCCAATGCGCTGGCGCTGTCGGGCGGCACGCCCGCGAAGTCGCTGCCCGAGTACGTGGCCTGGGTGCGCAGCAAGAACGGCGGCAAGGACACCATCGGCGTTCCGGCGCCGGCCTCCATTCCCGAGTTCCTGGTGAAGATGGTGGGCGACAAGTACAAGCTGGACCTGCAGAGCGCGCCCTACCGCGGCAGCGCGCCCATGATGGCCGACATGCTGGGCAACCAGATCCATGCCGGCATCGGCTCGGTCCCCGATTTCATCGAGAACCACAAGGGCGGCAAGGTGCGCATCGTGGCGACCATCGGCAGCAAGCGCCAGGCGCTGCTGCCGCAGGTGCCCACCTTCGCCGAACTGGGCTTCTCCAACCTGGACGACCTGCCCTACTACGGCATCTTCGCGCCGGTGGGCACGCCGCAAGCCTTCGTCGACCGCTTCGGCGCGGCGCTGGCCAAGGTGATTGCCATGCCCGACGTGCGCGAGAAGCTCACCGCCCTGGGCCTGACCGTGGGCTTCGAGCCGCAGGGCCTGTTCGCCGGCCGGGTGCGCACCTACACACAGACCTGGGAACGCATCATCCAGGCCAGCGGCTTCAAGGCGAATTAGGGGGCTCGCCCCCAGGCTGCGCGCACTTCGTGCGCTTCGCCAACCCCCTGCCGGGGGCAACACCTGAGGCCCGGCAAAGCCGGTTCCTCGGTGTTTCTGGCCTCGTGTCGGGGTCGGTCAGGCGTTGGGGGCGTCGATGCCCCAACGGGCCAGCGCCGCATCGTCGGCCACGCGGGCGTCGACCCAACGCGCGCCTTCGGGCGTGTCTTCCTTCTTCCAGAAGGGTGCCTGGGTCTTGAGGTAGTCCATCAGGAACTCGCAGGCCTGGAAGCTCTCGCCGCGGTGCGCCGAGATGACGGCCACCATCATGATCTGGTCGGTGGGCTGCAGGAGGCCCACGCGGTGAATGACCCGTGCCCCCAGGATGTCGAAGCGCCGGTGCGCCTCGTCGATCATGGCCTCGATGGCCTTCTCGGTCATGCCGGGGTAGTGCTCCAGTTCCATCGAGGCGACGGCGCTGCCATCGTTGCGGTCGCGCACCGTGCCGATGAAGCTGCAGACCGCGCCAACGCGCGCATCCTGGCCGCGCAGGGCGGCGATCTCGGCCTGCAGTTCGAAGTCCTGGGTCTGGATGACTACACGGGGCTGGCTCATGCCTGGATTGTGGCACCTGGCAAGCGCGCAGCGGCCTCGCTAAGATGCTCTGCAAGGCCAACCATCGGGACACTTCACCATGGCACTCACCCTCCTCCTGCGTTGCCGCGAACTCGAAGAGACGCGCGAGTTCTTCCACACCGTGCTGGGCTTCAACACCGTGGAGTCGGCCGAGAGCACGCTCACGGTCGAGAAGGAAGGCGGCAAGCTGATCTTCACGACCCAGGACCTGTGGAGCGCCGCGCCGGGACTCTCGGGCACCATCTATTTCTCGGTGCCCGACGTCGAGGGTTTCTGGAACGAGGTCAAGGACAAGACGCCCATCGCCTGGCCGATCCAGGACATGCCCTATGGCGCCCGCGAGTTCGGCCTGCGCGACGTCAACGGCTATCTGCTCGCGTTCCGCCAGGCGGAGTAGCCGCGTCAGCTGCCGCTGCAACTCGGCGCCGGGGCCGCTACACTCGCGCCATGCCCACCTCCCTTGAACGGATGTCCACGCCCTCGCAAGAAGGCGGCGCATTCGTGCATCGGCTTGCGCTGGGCAAAGCCTCCAAAAAACCAAAGCTCGTCTGACCGGAGCTGCGGTTCCGTCGTCGGATGAGCGACGGGACCGGCTGGTTTTCTCTCCCCTTCTTTCCCTGCCAGTGCTGCGCGCGCGTTCGACGGTGGTTCTTCCATCGGTCGTCTCCTGTTCCAAGCAAGGACTTCGCGTGCAACAACAGCCTTCTCCACTCACCCCCGCCGATTTCAGCGGCCTCTGGATTCCTCTCGTCACGCCCTTTCGCGGCGGCGCGGTGGACCATGCGGCGCTCGGTGCCCTCACCCGCCGGCTGGCCGCAACCGCCATTGCCGGCTTCGTGGTCTGCGGGTCTACCGGCGAAGCCGCCGCCCTCGACGAGGAAGAGCAGCTGGCCGTGCTCGACACGGTCATCGAAGCCGCCCCGGACCTATCTTGCGTGATGGGCGTGAGCGGCTATCACCTGGGCAAGATGCTGGCCTGGGTCGACCGTCTCTTCTCGCGGCCGCTGGCCGGCCTGCTGGTGCCGCCGCCCAGCTACATCCGCCCTTCCCAGTCCGGCCTGATCCAGTGGTTCGAGGCAATCGCGCAGGCGAGCGAGGCGCCCGTCGTGGTCTACGACATTCCCTACCGCACCGGCGCCACGCTCACGCTCGACACGCTGCTGGCGCTGGCGGCGCATCCGAACATCCGTGCAATCAAGGACTGCGGGGGCGATGCGCGCAAGACCCAGGCCCTGATCGCCGACGGGCGGCTGCAGGTGCTGGCAGGCGAGGATGCACAGATCTTCGCGACCGTGGCGCAAGGCGGCGCAGGGGCGATCGCGGCCAGCGCGCACCTGGAAACGGAGCGCTTCGTTCGCTTGATCGAGGACATCCGCCAGGGCAAGCTCGCGCAGGCGCGTGGGCACTGGCAAGCGCTGCTGCCCCTGATCGACCTGCTTTTCGCCGAGCCGAACCCCGGCCCGCTGAAGGCAGCGCTGGCGCACGAAGGTTGGATCGCCGACGAGTTGCGCCTGCCGATGACGCCTGCGGGCGCAGGCCTGCGCGTCCAGCTCGAACAGGCGCTGCGCCGGCGCTAGGACGGATCAGCCGCCGGTGACCGGGGGGAAGAAGGCGATTTCACTGCCTTCGGCCAGCGGCGCGGTCTCGGCGCTCATCACCTGGTCGATGGCCATGCGCACCGCCTTGCCGCGGGCGAGTGCCTCGGCATAGGGTGCGCCGCGGGCGATCAGTTCGTCGCGCAGGTCGGCCAGCGTGGGCGCAACCGTCTCCAGCGTCTCGCTGCCCTTGCCGAGCAGTTCGCGCACCGAGGCGAAGTACCGGACCGTGACGCGCTTGCTCATGCCAGCAGCGATGCGAAGGAGATGAAGGGCACCAGGTCGCCCGACTTGAAGGGCTGGCCGGCCGGCGTGTCGATCACGCCGTCGCCCCACACGGTGGAGGTCAGCACACCCGAGCTCTGGTTGGGGAACAGGTCCAGCCCGCCCGCGGCGTTGCGGCGCGCGCGGAGGAACTCGCGGCGGCGGTCGGCCCTGGGCCAGTCGAAGTCTGCGCGCATGGGCACCGGCTCGATGGCCACGCGGCTCGCACCCTGCAGAGTCAGCAGGAAGGGCCGCACCAGCAGCAGGAAGGTGAGGAAGCTGGACACCGGGTTGCCCGGCAGCCCGCAGATGTGCGCGTCGCCGATGCGGCCATAGGCGAAGGGCTTGCCCGGCTTCATGGACAGCGACCACAGCTCCAGCGTGCCCAGCCACTGCACGGCGGCCTTGATGTGGTCTTCCTCGCCCACCGACACGCCGCCGGTGGTCACGATGACGTCGTTGCTGGCGGCGGCCTGGCGCAGCGCCTCGATGGTGGCCTCGCGCTTGTCCGGCACGATGCCCAGGTCGTTGACCTCGCAGCCCAGCCGGCGCAGCAGCGCGCGCATGAAGAAGCGGTTGGAGTTGTAGATGGCCCCCGGCTTCATGTCCTGCGGCGCCACCTCGCCCGGCATGACCAGTTCGTCGCCGGTGGACAGCAGCGCGACACGCGGGCGCCTCGTGACTTCCAGCGTGTCCATGCCGATGCTGGCCGCCAGGCCCAGCGCCTGCGCCGACAGGCGTTCGCCCCGGTGCAGCACCACGTCGCCGCTGGCCACGTCCTCGCCGGCGCGGCGAATCCACTGGCCTGCGGCGGGTGGCACTTCGATGCGCACGCGCCCGAAGGCGTGCTGCTCGCCCTGCGCGTCCAGCGGGGCCGTGTCTTCCTGCATGACCACGGCGTCGGCGCCCTCGGGGATCTGCGCGCCGGTGAAGATGCGCGCGGCCGTGCCGGCGGCCAGCGGCGTGCCCACCGTGCCCGCCGGGATGCGCTGCGCGACCGACAGCACCGCGCCCGGCTGAGCGCAATCGGCGGCACGCACCGCGTAGCCGTCCATCGAGCTGTTGTCGCGGGGCGGCACCGTGAGGGCCGAAACCACGTCCTGCGCCAGCACCCGGCCGTCGGCCTCGAAGGTGGAGACGCGCTCGGTCGGCAGTTGCGGCTTCGCGTTGGCCAGCAGGCGCGAGAGCGCCTCGTCCAGGGGCATCAGGGGAGGACGGGCGTTCGGCGCCTTGGTGTCAGACATAGAGTTCGGAGTTGTATTCGAAGCGCTCGGCGCTATCGAGCATCCACTGAACGATGGCATCCGCGTCGTTCAGGTCGAAGACCGGCAAACCAGTGGAATGAGGCAGCGCGCCGGGCACGTCCGTGGCGACCGCGCAGATGTAGTCGTCCTCCGGAAAGAGCAGCGGCCGCGCCGCCGACCCTGGCTCCGGCTGGCGCCAGATCTCGATCTTGAGCAGGTCGCTGTGCTTGAAGCCTTCGACCAGCACCCAGTCCACGCCGTCGTACAGCTCGGCGATGAGGTGGTGCACCGTCAGCTGCGCCGGCTGCTCGAATTCGCGGATGAGGGCCAGGCGCTTGTCCGAAGCCACCACCACCTCGAAGGCGCCAGCCTCGCGATGGCGGTGAGTGTCCTTGCCCGGATGGTCGATGTCGAACTTGTGGTGCGCATGCTTGACCACCGACACGCGCTGCCCCTGCAGCTTGAGCACCGGGATGAGCCGCTCCACCAGCGTGGTCTTGCCCGAGCCCGAGTAGCCAGAGAATCCGATCACCTTCATCGCACCACCTTGTTGTCTCCAGACGGTCGCGGCGCCCCTTGGCGCCTGCGCACCGGTCAATCAGTCGCAGTGCTGCGAAATGTATCGCTTGACCGCTTCGACGTCTTTGGGCACCTTGATCACCCGCTTGGGCAGTGATTCGATTCCGATGAAGCGTGCCGGCCGGTCGGGCTCGTGGCCCAGGGCCTCGACGATGCTGGCGGCGAACTTGATGGGCAGCGCCGTCTCCAGCACGATCATCGGCTCGCCGGGCGTCACATGCTCGCGCGCCGCCTTCAGGCCGTCGGCGGTGTGCGTGTCGATCAGCGTGGCGAAGCGCTTGTCGGTGTCGCGGATGGTGGCGATGCGCTCGGCATGCGTGCTGCGGCTGCTCACGAAGCCGAAACGTTCTTTCGCTTGCGCGAAGGCCGGATCGCCGCTCAGGTCGAAGCGGCCGGCCTTGCCCAGCTCGCCTTCGAACAACGCGCGGGTCTTGGCCGCGTCGCGGCCCAGCAGGTCGAACACGAAGCGCTCGAAGTTGCTGGCCTTGCTGATGTCCATCGAGGGGCTGGAGGTCTCGTGCGTGTCGGCCGCGCCGCGCACGCGGTAGACGCCGGTGCGGAAGAACTCGTCGAGCACGTCGTTCTCGTTGGTGGCCACCACCAGCCGGTGGATGGGCAAGCCCATCATGCGCGCCACGTGGCCGGCGCAGACGTTGCCGAAGTTGCCCGAGGGCACGGCGAAGCTGACCTTCTGCGTATCGTCGCCCGTGGCCTGGAAGTAGCCGGCGAAGTAGTAGACGACCTGGGCCAGCAGGCGCGCCCAGTTGATCGAGTTGACCGTGCCGATCTTGTACTTGCGCTTGAAGTCCAGGTCGTTGCTGACGGCCTTCACGATGTCCTGGCAGTCGTCGAACACGCCTTCGATCGCCAGGTTGTGGATGTTGGCGTCCTGCAGGCTGAACATCTGCGCCTGCTGGAAAGGGGTCATGCGGCCGTCCGGCGAGGTCATGAAGACCCGCACGCCCTTCTTGCCGCGCATGGCGTACTCGGCCGCGCTGCCGGTGTCGCCGCTGGTGGCGCCCAGGATGTTGAGCTCCTCGCCGCGGCGCGCCAGTTCGTATTCGAACAGGTTGCCCAGCAGCTGCATCGCCATGTCCTTGAAGGCCAGCGTAGGGCCGTTGGACAGGGCCTCGAGGTACACGCCGTCTTCCAGCTCGCGCAGGGGGACGATGTCAGCGGTGCCGAAGACTTCCTCGGTGTAGGTTTTTGCACAGAGCGCGCGCAGGTCTTCGGAAGGAATGTCGTCGATGTAGAGCGACAGGATCTCGAAGGCCAGTTCGGCGTAAGGCAGCTGGCGCCATTTCGAAAGCGTGGCGGCATCCACCTGCGGATAGCTCTCGGGCAGGTAAAGGCCGCCGTCGGGCGCCAGGCCTTCGAGCAGGATCTCGCAGAAGCGCCGGCGGTCCGGATGGCCGCGCGTGGACAGGTAGCGCATCACGACAGCTCTTCCTTGCGCAGGCGGATGATGGGCGCCAGCACCGAGGGCAGTGCCTGCAGCTGCGCCAGCGCGTCGTCCAGCGTGCCCTCGCGCGTGTCGTGCGTGAGGATGATGACGTCGGTCTGGGTCGAGCCCTCGCCGCCCACCTCGTCGGCTTCGCGTTGCAGCACCGCGTCGATGCTGATGCCGGCGGTGGCCAGCAGGCCCGTGACCTTGGCCAGCACGCCAGCCTCGTCGGCCACGCGCATGCGCAGGTAGTAGCTGGTGACTACCTCGCTCATCGGCAGGATCTGCAGGTCGCTCATGGCATCCGGGTGGAAGGCCAGGTGCGGCACGCGGTGCGCAGCATCGGCGGTGTGCAGGCGGGTGATGTCGACCAGGTCGGCGATCACCGCGCTGGCGGTGGGCTCGCTGCCGGCGCCCTTGCCGTAGTAGAGCGTGGTGCCCACGGCGTCGCCGTTGACCACGACCGCGTTCATCGCGCCTTCCACGTTGGCCAGCAGGCGCTTGGCCGGCACCAGGCTGGGGTGCACGCGCAGCTCGATGCCCTTGGCCACGCGCTTGGTCACGCCCAGCAGCTTGATGCGGTAGCCCAGCTGCTCGGCGTACTTGATGTCCTGCGCGGCCAGCTTGGTGATGCCTTCCACGTGCGCCTTGTCGAACTGCACGGCGGTGCCGAAGGCGATGGCGCTCATCAGCGTGACCTTGTGGGCCGCGTCCACGCCCTCGATGTCGAAGGTCGGGTCGGCCTCGGCGTAGCCCAGGCGCTGCGCTTCCTTGAGCACGGTCTCGAAGTCCAGGCCCTTGTCGCGCATCTCGGACAGGATGAAGTTCGTGGTGCCGTTGATGATGCCGGCGATCCACTGGATCGAGTTGGCCGTCAGGCCTTCGCGCAGCGCCTTGATGATCGGGATGCCGCCGGCCACCGCGGCCTCGAAGGCCACCATGACGCCCCTGGCATGCGCGGCCGCGAAGATCTCGGTGCCGTGCACCGCCAGCAGCGCCTTGTTGGCCGTGACCACGTGCTTGCCGGCCGCGATGGCCTCCAGCACCAGCTGGCGGGCGATACCGTAGCCGCCGATCAGCTCGATGACGATGTCGATCTCGGGGTTGGCGATGACGGCGCGCGCGTCGTTCACCACCTGCACGCCCTCGCCCACCACGGCCTTGGCGCGGGCGGTGTCGAGGTCGGCCACCATGGTGATCTCGATGCCGCGGCCGGCGCGGCGCTTGATTTCTTCCTGGTTGCGGGCCAGGACCTTGAAGGTGCCGCTGCCGACGGTGCCGATGCCCAGAAGGCCGACCTGGATGGGTTTCATGGATTCAGTCATATCGATTCAAGGCGCCGCAGCAGCCGCAGGAGGAAAAAGGGGGAGGGAACTAGACGCTGTGCCGCTTGCGATAGCGCTCGAGGAAGCGCGCAATGCGGCCGACGGCCTCGCGCAGGTCTTCCTCGTGCGGCAGGAACACGATGCGGAAGTGGTCGGGCGTGGCCCAGTTGAAGCCGGTGCCCTGCACCAGCATCACCTTGGTTTCCTTCAGCAGCTCCAGGAAGAACTGCCGGTCGTCCTCGATCGGGTAGATCTTGGGATCGAGCTTGGGAAACATGTACAGCGCCGCCTGCGGCCGCACGCAGCTCACGCCCGGAATGGCGGTGATCAGCTCGTAGGCCAGGTCGCGCTGGCGGCGCAGGCGCCCGCCCTCGCAGGTCAGGTCGTTGATGCTCTGGTAGCCGCCCAGCGCCGTCTGGATGGCCCACTGGCCCGGCACGTTGGCGCACAGCTTCATGTTCGAGAGCATGTTCAGGCCCTCGATGTAGTCGCTGGCGCTCTTCTTGTCGCCCGACACCACCAGCCAGCCGGCGCGGTAGCCGCAGGAGCGGTAGCTCTTGGACAGCGAATTGAAGGTGAGCGTGAGCACGTCGGTCGACAGGCTGCCCAGCGCCGTGTGGCTGGCACCGTCGTACAACACCTTGTCGTAGACCTCGTCGGCCAGGATCACCAGGCCGTGCTCGCGCGCGACCTGCACAATGCCCTTGAGCAGTTCGTCCGAGTAGATGACGCCGGTCGGGTTGTTCGGGTTGATGACGACGATGCCCTTGGTGCGTGGCGTGATCTTGGCGCGGATGTCGTCCAGGTTGGGCATCCAGTTGTTGGACTCGTCGCAGATGTAGTGCACCGGCCGGCCGCCCGAGAGGCTGGTCACCGCCGTCCACAACGGGTAGTCGGGCGCCGGCAGCAGCAGTTCGTCGCCGTCGTCCAGCAGCGCGTTGGTGGCCATGGCGATCAGCTCGCTGGCGCCGTTGCCCAGGTAGATGTCGTCCAGCCCGACGCCCGCGATCCCCTGCTGCTGGGTGTAGTGCATCACCGCCTTGCGCGCCGCGAAGATGCCCTTGCTGTCGGAGTACCCCGCCGAGTTCGGCAGGTTGCGGATCATGTCCTGCTGCACTTCCTCGGGCGCATCGAAGCCGAACACCGCCAGGTTGCCCAGGTTCAGCTTGATGATCTTGTGTCCCTCTTCCTCCATCTGCTTGGCGGCATCCATGATCGGGCCACGGATGTCGTAGAGCACGTTGGCCAGCTTGGCGGATTTCGAAATGGTCTTCAAAGGCCCTCCGGGGCGTACTTTTACAGGGGAAAACCTATAATTTGACCACAGAAAGCGCCCAGATCAGATGAAGCTTCAGCCCGACAAGTCCGACGTCCAGACCCTGACCGCGCACGGTCCCGGCTGGGTGGCCATCAACAACGAGAAGGTGGAGGGCAGCGTGGTGGTGGGATCGCATGGCGAGCGCTTTTCCTGGGACTGCCAGCGCTTCGAGGACCTGGGGCCGGAACATTTCGAGAAGCTGGTGGGCCTGGGCGCCGAACTGATCATCTTCGGCAGCGGCGGTCGCATCCGTTTTCCCAAGCCGGCCTGGCTCACGGGGCTCATGGCCAGGCGCACGGGCGTCGAGACCATGGACACCGGGGCCGCCTGCCGCACCTACAACATCCTGGCGGCCGAAGGGCGGCACGTGGTGGCTGCCCTGCTGGTGGAACCGACCCAGGACAACGCTTGAACGGCCGAGGCTGTCAAGAAGCCCTCTGCAAGCCCATTCCGGGTATCCGATCACAGGCCAGGGGGGCCTGTTTCAGGGTAAAATCACGGGTTGCAATCTGAACAGCCGACCTCATCTGCATGGGGATTTGGCCTGCGCCAGTTTCCCGGGGCAGGCGAAGTCGCCGATGTGAATGGGCGCAAGAATGATCGCATTTGTGCGTTGGCGCAAATGTACAGGAGGCACCTGCTGTTCGCATTGCGTCGGGCGACGGTTTTTTGGACGCCCGGACTCACAGGGTGAGCAACGACCAACCTTCCTTCCGGGGAATCTAAGCGGAGATACACAGTTTCATGGCGATCGTTGTCAACAAACCAATTCCAGAATTCGAAGCCAATGCCACGGGCGGCCTCAGGGTCTCCAACACCTCGCATCTCGGCCAAGTGCTGGTGATGTACTTCTACCCCAAGGACAACACCCCTGGCTGCACCACCGAAGCGATGCAGTTCCGTGACCGCTTCAAGGACTTCGAGAAGGCGGGCGCCACGGTGTTCGGCGTCTCGCGCGACAACATGAAGTCGCACGACGAGTTCAAGGCCAAGCTCGAACTGCCCTTCGAGCTCATCGCCGACACGGAAGAGAAGATGTGCCACATGTTCGGCGTGGTCAAGAACAAGATCATGTACGGCAAGAAGGTCAAGGGCATCGAGCGCAGCACCTTCCTGATCGGTCCCGACGGCGTGCTCAAGGCCGAATGGCGCGGCCTGAAGGTCCCCGGCCATGTCGACGACGTGCTCAAGGCCGTCAAGACGCTCAAGAAGGCCGCCTGACCTTCCTGTTGCGTGGACTTTTGCGCAATCACGTTGGTGGTGCGCAACGACGGCAGTTGCTGTCACTCGCGGTGTGCATAATGGGTTCATGCCGTTGACGCCCGCAACCGCATCCAACGAACGAAGCCGCCTTAGGCCTAAGGCGGCTTTTTCGTTTTCTGGCCCCTTCCTTCCTCTTTATCCAGCGAGCGAACCGCCACATGCCCCTGCCTCCCGCCCCCACGAAACGCGCTGCCTTCCTGTCGCCGGACGCGCTCGACGCACCGGCTCGCACATCGCATAAGGGCTCACGCCGCGCCACCGATCGCCGCCCCGACGATCGAGCTCCCGCGGGCCCCCAGGCACTGGAACTCTTCGACCGCCACGCCACCGAAGCCGGCGGCGCGCAGGAAGACAGCACGCCCGCCCTCCTGAAGGCCCCCGTGCCGCCCGTCGAGGCACCCCGATCCAAACGCCGCAGCGCCGACGCGGTGCCGCCGGTCGCGTCCCTGGCGCCCCAGCCCGCCGCGCGCACCAAACGCGCCAGGTCGGACGGCCCCACCAGGCTCTTCGTGCTCGACACCAACGTGCTGCTGCACGACCCGA
This sequence comes from Variovorax sp. OV329, assembly GCF_900114785.1. Classification (GTDB taxonomy): domain Bacteria; phylum Pseudomonadota; class Gammaproteobacteria; order Burkholderiales; family Burkholderiaceae_C; genus Variovorax. The sequence goes on along the minus strand of NZ_FOUG01000006.1, from coordinate 175,764 downwards.
CCTGCCTGTTCCGCTTCGAGGAACACGACATCTTCCTGCCCATGATCGTGCTGGAGGAACTCGACGGCCACAAGAAAGGCACCACCGAAGTCGCCCGCAACGGCCGCCAGAGCAGCCGCACGCTGGACGCGCTGGCCGCGGCGCATGGCGCCGACATCGCCAAGGGCCTGAAGCTCGACGCCACCGGCCACAAGGCGGCCGGCGGGCGCCTGTTCTTCCAGACTGCGCCGCTGGACTACACCTTGCCCACCAGCCTGCCGCAGGGCAAGGCCGACAACCAGATCCTGGGCGTGGTTCAGGCACTGCGCGACCGCCATGCGGTCGAGGCGCCCGACCAGCCCAAGCGCGAAGTGGTGCTGGTGTCCAAGGACATCAACATGCGCGTCAAGGCACGCGCACTGGGCCTGGCCGCCGACGACTACCAGAACGACAAGACGCTGGAAGATGGCGACCTGCTCTATTCGGGCTCCCTGGCCCTGCCGCCCGACTTCTGGACGCGCCAGAGCAAGACGGTCGAAAGCTGGCAAAGCGGCAGCAGCACCTTCTACCGCATCAGCGGCCCGCTGGTGCCCAGCCTCTACATCAACCAGTTCGTCTTCTTCGAAGCGCCCGGCGAGCCCAGCATGTACGCCCGCGTCACCGAGATCCGCGAGAACACCGCGGTGCTCAAGACGCTGAAGGACTATGCCTCGGGCAAGAACGCGGTCTGGGGCGTCACCACGCGCAACCGCGAGCAGAACTTCGCCATGAACCTGCTCATGGACCCGGAAGTCGACTTCGTCACCCTCACCGGCACGGCCGGGACCGGCAAGACGCTGATGGCCCTGGCATCGGGCCTGACGCAGGTGCTGGACGACCGCCGCTACACCGAGATCATCATGACCCGCGCCACCGTGAGCGTGGGCGAGGACATCGGCTTCCTGCCCGGCACCGAGGAAGAGAAGATGGGCCCCTGGATGGGCGCTCTGGACGACAACCTCGAGTTCCTGGCCAAGGGCGACGGCAGCGGCGCCGGCGAATGGGGTCGCGCGGCCACCAATGAACTGATCCGCTCGAAGATCAAGATCAAGAGCATGAACTTCATGCGCGGCCGCACCTTCATGAACAAGTACGTCATCATCGACGAGGCGCAGAACCTGACGCCCAAGCAGATGAAGACGCTGATCACCCGCGCGGGCCCGGGCACCAAGATCATCTGCATGGGCAACATCGCGCAGATCGACACGCCCTACCTCACGGAAGGCTCTTCGGGCCTGACCTACGCGGTGGACCGCTTCAAGGGCTGGCCGCACGGCGGACACATCACGCTGGCGCGCGGCGAGCGTTCGCGTTTGGCGGACTTCGCCAGCGACGTCCTCTAGCGCAAGCGCCCGCCGACAGGTCGCCGGCCAGCGTCATCCCGGCGTCACGCGGCTCCTGACAACACGTTGTCAGGAGTGCGCGCGCAGCATTGCACTCCCTTGTTCTTCCACCCGGAAAAGAGAGTGCTTCATGCCCAACGCCATCAACTGGTTCGAGATCCCCGTCGCCGATATGGAGCGCGCACAGCGCTTCTATGAGGTGACGCTGGCACGCGCTCTGCGCCGCGAGAATTTCGGAGGCCAGGAGCTCGCGGTCTTCCCCTACGAGAACCCGCAGGCGGGTGGCTGCCTGCAGGCCGCCTCGGGACCGGCGGCTGCTGACGGGGCCGGCGTGCGCATCTACCTGGACTGCGAGCCGAGCATCGATGCTGCGCTCAAGCGCGCCAAGACTGCCGGTGGCGACATCGTGGTGCCCAAGACCGCCCTGCCACCTGGCATGGGCTTCTTCGCCCACGTGCGCGACAGCGAGGGCAACGTCGTAGGCTTGCACGCGCAAGGCTGAACCTCGCAGGCGCCGCCACCCGGCGCCCGCCATTCGCGGCCGCGGGCGCCACAAGCGCCGGTCGGCCTTCCTGATGATCCCAAGAGGAGTGTGAAGATGCATCCGCAAATTCAACGCCGCGAAGCTTTCAGCATCGCCGGCCTCACGACGCGCACCTGCAACGAGGACGAGCGCGACCCTCGATCCGCCCGCATCGGCAAGCTGTGGGAGCGCTTCTTCGACGAAGCCCGCTACGAGGCGCCGCACCGCGTGAACGACATGCGCCTGTACGGCGTCTATTCCGGCTACGAATCGGATGCCGACGGCAAGTTCGACATGACCGCCGGCGTGGCGGTCATGGGCGATCCGGCCACCGTGCGCATCGAAGCCGGCGACTACCTGGTCTTCAGCGGCCAGGGGCCGATGCCGCAGATGGTGCTCGCCCTGTGGCAATCGATCTGGCAGTATTTCGAGGCCAATCCTGGCGTGCGCCGTACCTACCGCAGCGACTTCGAGTCCTATGGCGGCCCCGACCAGGTGGACATCCACATCGGGGTGCTGACGGCCTCCGAAAGCTGATCACCATGAGCCCCCTCGCCTCCGACACCAAGACGCGCAAGAAGAGCTGGCGAGAAAAGATCGCCGGCTATCCGCGCCTGCCGGAGGTCAAGCCGATCCCCGAGCGCATGCAGGTCCGGAACGGCGAAGGCACCATTCTCATCCCCTCGCCGAAGGAGGTCGAGGAAGCCATGCGCAGGGTGCCCGAGGGGCGGCTGGCCACGGTGATGGGCATCAGCGAACAGCTTGCGCACGATCATGGCGCCACCATCGGCTGCACGGTGACCACGGCCATCTTTGCCAGCATGGCGGCACAGGCCGCAGCAGAAGACCGGCAGGCTGGCGACCGCGCACCCACGCCCTACTGGCGCACGCTGAAAGCCGATGGCCAGCTCAACCTCAGGTACCCGGGCGGACTCGACGAGCTCATGCAACGCCTGGAATCCGAAGGCCACACAGTCGTACAGCGGGGTCGCCGCTACTTCGTCGAAGATTTCCGGCGCAAGCTCGTCTGATAGAACAACAACACCAACATCCATGCGCCGTGCCGACCGCCTCTTCCAGATCGTGCAGCTCATCCGGGGCCGCCGCCTCACCACCGCGGCCTTTCTGGCACAGCGGCTGGAGGTGTCCGACCGCACCATCTACCGCGACGTGGCAGACCTGCAGACGCAAGGCGTGCCCATCGAGGGCGAGGCCGGTGTGGGCTATCGGCTGGGCACCGGCTTCGACCTGCCGCCGCTGATGTTCACGCAGGACGAAGCCACCGCACTGGTGGCAGCAGCGCGGCTGGCACAGAGCTGGGTGGACCCGGCCATGGCACGCGACATCCAGACGGCCATCGGCAAGGTCGTGTCGGTGCTGCCTCCGGTGGCCAGGGCCTCGGCCGAAAGCCTGGCGCTGTTCGCGCCCGCGCCGTCGTGGGCGCTGGACGACGCCACGCGCATGCGCCTGCAGACCCTGCGCGAGGCCGTGCAATCGCGCAACAAGCTGCGCATGCGCTATCACGACGTGATCGGCTCGCCCACGCAGCGCATCGTGCGGCCGCTGGGCTGCTTCTACTGGGGCAAGGTGTGGACCTTCTCGGCCTGGTGCGAACTGCGTGAGGATTTCCGCGGCTTTCGCATCGACCGCATCGACGACATCGAAGTGATGCCCGAGCGCTTCCGCGACGAAGACGGCAAGACCCTGGCAGAGATGCTGCGCCGGCTCGAAGCCGATCCGACGCGCTCCATGGTCTAGTAGTCGCTGCCGCCGCCCGCGAGGTTCTCGAACTTGGTCAGCGGCTTCAGGAAGGCGAGCTTGACCGTGCCGGTGGGCCCGTTGCGGTGCTTGCTGATGATCACCTCCGCCACGCCCGGCTCCTTCGAGTCCTTGTTGTAATAGTCGTCGCGGTAGATGAACATGATCAGGTCCGCGTCCTGCTCGATGGCGCCCGACTCGCGCAAGTCGCTCATCATGGGGCGCTTGTCGGTGCGGCTCTCCACGCCGCGCGAGAGCTGGGACAGCGCGATCACCGGGCACTTGAGCTCCTTGGCCAGCATCTTCAGGCCGCGCGAGATTTCGCCCACCGCCGTGGCGCGGTTCTCGTCGTTCATGCTGGTGGACACGCTCATCAGCTGCAGGTAGTCGACCACGATCAGCCCCAGGCGCCCGTACTGGCGCGCCAGGCGGCGCGAGTTGGCGCGCAGCTCGCTGGTGGTCAGGCCCGGCGTCTCGTCGATGTGCAGCGACACCGTGCGCAGCTTCTCGATGGCCTCGGTCAGCCGCGGCCATTCCTCGTCGGTGAGCTTGCCGGTTCGCAGGTGCCCCTGGTCGATGCGGCCGATGGAGCCCACGATACGCACCGCCAATTGCGAAGCGCCCATTTCCATCGAGAACACCGCCACCGGCAGGCCCTCGTTGATCGCCACGTTCTCGGCGATGTTGATGGCCAGCGAGGTCTTGCCCATCGAGGGACGCGCGGCCAGCACGATCATGTCGCCGGGCTGCAGGCCCGAGGTCATCTTGTCGAACTCGTAGAAGCCGGTGCGAACCCCCGTGATGTCGTTCGGGTTGTCCGCCATCTCGGTCACGCGGTCCAGCAGCTCGACCACCAGGGTGTCCATGCTCTGGAAACCCTGCTTCATCCGCGTGCCTTCCTCGCCGATGTTGAAGATCTTCTGCTCGGCTTCGTCCAGGATCTTGTCGACCGCCTTGCCCTGCGGATTGAAGGCGTTGGTGGCGATCTCGTCGCTGGCAGAGACCAGCTTGCGCAGGATCGAGCGCTCGCGAACGATCTCGGCGTAGCGGCGGATGTTGGCCGCGCTGGGCACGTACTGCGCGAGCGAGTTCAGGTAGACCAGCCCGCCGATCTCGTCGGACTTGCCCAGGTTCTGCAGAGTTTCGTAGACGGTGATCACGTCCGCCGGCTTGCTGGCGTTGATCAGCTGCTCCATCGCCGTGAAGATCAGCTTGTGCTCATGCCGGTAGAAGTCGCCTTCCACCAGCAGGTCGCCGATGCGGTCCCAGGCGCCGTTGTCCAGCAGCAGGCCGCCCAGCACGCTGGACTCGGCCTCGATGGAATGCGGGGGAACGCGCAGCTTGGCCACCTGGCGGTCGGCCGAGGGGTCGTTGTCTGCGTACGAGAAAACTGCTGACATAGATTTCCTGGAACCTTCCATGCTACGGCGCACGAGGCGATCCGTCATGGGACAAGGCTGTGAATAACCGGTGATCTTCCAGTGCACCGGGCGGGACAACCCGGGGCAGGCAAAAACAAAGGCCGCCCGGAGGCGGCCTTTGCACGGGCGCACGCCGCGAGGCGTGCGCGGTATCGATCAGGCGCTTTCGCCGTAGACCGTGACGGTGATGTCCACGACCACGTCGGTGTGCAGTGCCACCGACACGGCGCTGTCGCCCACGACCTTGATCGGGCCGTTGGGCATGCGCACCTGGGCCTTCACCACCTTGTAGCCGAGCTTGTTCAGCTCTTCGGCGATGTCGCCGTTGGTGACCGAGCCGAACAGGCGGCCGTCCACGCCGGCCTTCTGCGTCAGCTTGATCGAAGCGCCGGCGAGCTTCTCGCCCTGGGCTTGCGATTCGGCCAGCTTGGCAGCGGCGGCCTTCTCGAGTTCGGCGCGCTTGGCGGCGAATTCAGCCTTGTTGGCTTCGGTGGCGCGGCGGGCACGGCCGGCGGGGATCAGGAAGTTGCGGGCGTAGCCGTCCTTGACCTTGACGATGTCGCCGAGGGCTCCCAGGTTGACAACCTTGTCCAGAAGAATGACTTGCATGCGGTTCTCCTTAGACGCGGTGCTGGTCGGTGTAGGGCACCAGCGCGAGGAAGCGGGCACGCTTGATCGCGGTGTTCAGCTGGCGCTGGTAGATGGCGCGCGTGCCGGTCAGGCGAGCGGGAATGATCTTGCCGTTCTCGCCGATGAAGTCACGCAGCGTGTCCACATCCTTGTAGTCGATCTGTTCGACGCCGGCGACGGTGAAGCGGCAGAAGCGCTTGCGCTTGAACAGCAGCGACTGGGTGTTGCGCTTCGGGCGCTTGTCTTTGTTGAATTTCTTGAACGTGGCCATTTCGGGACCTCTTTCGAAAATTAATCTTGCTGAAAATCCTGGATGTGCAGAACCGGATGCTTGGCCGAACCTGGAGTGGCGAGGAAGCCCTGGAATCGCCAGAGACTTCCGAGCGCCTGCCCTGCGAGCCGTTCGGCATTGCTGCCGAAGGCGACGGCCTTGAGGGCCGCCTTCACCTGCCTGCTTTGCCCGGCATCCTGGACCGTGGACTCGTGTTCGAGCTTCAGGTCGAGGGCCGGCACTCCGGCGGGCGTGTATCGCAAGGATCCGCGTTCGGCGAGGCAGGCAGTCAGCACCAGCTGATTGGCTGCCACAGCGGCGCTCGCATCAACCGTTGTTGTTGGCGGCGTATTCGGCCTGCTGAGCCTTGCGGGCTTCTTCGCGCTCGACGGTCTTCATCATGGCGGAAGGAGCGGTGTCGGCCTTCTTCTTCTGCACGGTCAGGTGGCGCAGCACGGCGTCGTTGAACTTGAAGGCGTGCTCCAGTTCAGCCATCACGGCCTGGTCAGCCTCGATGTTGACGCACAGGTAGTGGGCCTTGTTCAGCTTGTTGATCTGGTAGGCCAGCTGGCGACGACCCCAGTCTTCCACGCGGTGGATGCTGCCGCCGCCGGCGGTGATCATGCCCTTGTAGCGCTCCAGCATGGCCGGAACTTGCTCGCTCTGATCCGGGTGGATGAGCAAAATGATTTCGTAGTGACGCATGGCACTCCTTTTGGGTTTGGGCCTGGCATCGGGCCGCATCCATGGCGTGCGAACGGTACGGGCAGCAAGCGGCTGCCTTGCAAGAAGCCTGGGCTCCTGCACGATTCGCGCCCCTGGATTGCAACTCGGCCGCCTGGCGGAGGTTGAAAGCCACCTGCAGCGTCAAATTGCAGTGTGGCAAGGCGAAGCCCAACATTCTAGCAGCCTTTGGCCGCCGCTGGCTAGGTCTGAGGGGCGGGGCGGCCGGGTGACTCAGATGCCCAGGGCTCGGTCCAGTTCCAGCGCCCGGTCGGCCCCGACGGCCGCACGGATCTTGGGCGCCAGGCCCACCAGTTCTTCCCAGGTGGCTGCGGCCTCGACCGCCAGGTTGAGCTTGAAGCCCCGAAGGCCCAGGCCGGCGGTCAGGCGGGTGGCAACCGGATAGGCCTGCTGGTAGCGCTGCTGGTGGGAGAGTCCCGGTTCGGATGCAGCGCCCCCGGCAGCAGCGGGCGCATCGGCAGGCGTCGCGACGGCAGTCGCGGGCGCCATGGCCGGCTGCCCAGCCGCCGGGACCAGCAGCCCGAGCGACATCATCTGTTCCACGTCCTCCCGGGTCACGCCCAGGCCGGCACCGATCACATCGTCCATCGAGCGCTTGCCGTCGAAGAGGATGAAGGCCGAACGCTGCCGCGGCGTGACGCTGACGGATCGGTCCTTGAGGGCCTGCTGCCCCGTGTCGCTCTTGCAAAGGATCATGGATGTTTTCTCGAAGTGGATGCTGACCTGTTAGCGAGACCCGTGCCGTGGGCCTTCTTCGTGAAAACTCAGCAAAACGTCTTCCCCCTATTTGTCGCAGAATGTGACACAAGTTAGCCACCATTAGCAATTCCGTCTTCCCTGACGCGGGCCTGACGACAGCCAAAGCGTGAAAAAGGGTGTGGTCCGGCGGCAACAACCACCGGAGCACACCCTGATGACGCTGTCAGCGCTTACTTGCCGGCCGCCGCCAGTTGCTGCCAGGTGTCGATCACGCTGTCAGGATTGAGCGAGATCGACTCGATGCCCTGCTCGGCCAGCCACAGCGCGAAGTCCGGATGGTCGCTGGGGCCCTGGCCGCAGATGCCCACGTAGGCGCCCTTGGCCTTGCAGGCCTGGATGGCACGCGAGAGCATGGCCTTCACCGCCGGGTCGCGCTCGTCGAAGTCGGCCGCGAGCAGCTCCAGGCCGGAATCGCGGTCCAGGCCCAGGGTGAGCTGGGTCAGGTCGTTGGAGCCGATCGAGAAGCCGTCGAAATACTCCAGGAACTCGTCCGCCAGGATCGCGTTGCTGGGCACCTCGCACATCATGATCAGCTTCAGGCCGTCTTCGCCGCGCTTGAGGCCTTGCGCCGCCAGCAATTCGGTCACGCGTGCCGCCTGGCCGAGCGTGCGCACGAAGGGCACCATGATCTGCACGTTGGTCAGGCCCATGTCGTCGCGCACGCGCTTGAGCGCCTCGCACTCCATGGCAAAGGCCTCGCCGAAGTCCTTGCTGATGTAGCGCGCCGCACCGCGGAAGCCCAGCATGGGGTTCTCTTCCTCCGGCTCGTAGCGCGATCCGCCGATGAGCTTGCGGTACTCGTTGGACTTGAAGTCCGACAGGCGCACGATCACCTTCTTGGGCCAGAAGGCCGCGGCGATGGTGGCCACGCCCTCCGTCACCTTGTCGACGTAGAAGGCGCGCGGCGAGGCATGGCCGCGGGCCACCGACTCCACCGCCTTCTTCAGGTCGTTGTCGACATTGGGATAGTCGAGGATCGCCTTCGGGTGCACCCCGATGTTGTTGTTGATGATGAACTCCAGGCGCGCCAGGCCCACGCCTTCGTTGGGCAGCTGGGCGAAGTCGAAGGCCAGCTGCGGGTTGCCGATGTTCATCATGATCTGCACGTCGATCGGCGGCATCTCGCCGCGCTGGACCTCGGTGACCTCGGTCTCGAGCAGGCCGTCGTAGATGTGGCCGGTGTCGCCTTCGGAGCAGCTCACGGTCACCAGCGTGCCGTCCTTGAGCAGCTCGGTCGCGTTGCCGCAGCCCACCACGGCCGGGATGCCCAGTTCGCGGGCGATGATGGCCGCGTGGCAGGTGCGCCCGCCGCGGTTGGTGACGATGGCGCTGGCGCGCTTCATCACCGGCTCCCAGTTCGGGTCGGTCATGTCGGTGACCAGCACGTCGCCGGGCTGCACCTTGTCCATCTCGCTGATGTGATGCACCAGGCGCACCGGGCCGGTGCCCACCTTCTGGCCGATCGCGCGGCCCTCGGCCAGCACGCTGCTGCGACCCTTGAGCTTGTAGCGCTGCTCGACCTTGCCCTGCTGCTGGCTCTTCACCGTCTCGGGGCGCGCCTGCAGGATGTAGAGCTGGCCGTCGGTGCCGTCCTTGCCCCACTCGATGTCCATCGGGCGGCCGTAGTGCTGCTCGATGACCAGGGCGTACCGGGCCAGCTGCTCGACATCGGCGTCGGTGAGCGAATAGCGGTTGCGCTGCTCGGCGGGCACGTCGGTGGTCTTCACCAGCTTGCCGCTGGCGGCCTTCTCGGCCGCGGTGGCGAACTCCATCTGGATCAGCTTGGAGCCCAGGTTACGGCGGATCACCGCACGCTTGCCGGCCTGCAGCGTCTGCTTGTGCACGTAGAACTCGTCGGGGTTGACGGCGCCCTGCACCACCGTCTCGCCCAGGCCGTAGCTGGAGGTGATGAAGACCACATCCTGGAAGCCCGACTCGGTGTCGATGGTGAACATCACGCCGGCCGCGCCCAGGTCGGAACGCACCATGCGCTGCACGCCCGCCGACAGGGCCACCACGTCATGGGCAAAGCCCTTGTGCACGCGGTAGCTGATGGCGCGGTCGTTGTAGAGGGAGGCGAACACCTCCTTCATCTTGTGCAGGATGTCCTCGATGCCCACCACGTTCAGGAAGGTCTCCTGCTGGCCGGCGAAGGAGGCGTCGGGCAGGTCCTCGGCCGTGGCGGAGGAACGCACCGCGAAGCTGGCCTGCGGATTGCCCGCGCTCAGCTTGGCGAAGGCCTCGGTGATGGCCTTCTGCAGGTCGGCCGGGAAGGGCTGGGCCTCGACCATGGCGCGGATCTCTGCGCCGGCGGTGGCCAGTGCACGCACGTCTTCGGTATTGAGTTCGGCCAGGCGCTTGTTGATGCGGTCAGCCAGGCCGTCGTGCGCCAGGAACTGGCGGAAGGCATGGGCAGTGGTCGCGAAGCCCGTGGGCACGCGCACGCCCTGGGGCAGCTGAGAGATCATTTCGCCGAGACTGGCGTTCTTGCCGCCAACCGACTCGACGTCGGTCATTCTCAGGTTCTCGAACGGTACGACCAGGGCGGCCGCGTCGAAGAGTGCAGACATGGGAAAGCTCCTAAAGTTGAAAGCGGTGTCCCATGCGGACGGCAGCGCACGATCGTTCTCGTTGCTCTGGGTGCGTTGGCGGCTGGCATGGAGGTGGAATCGTTCTGGTGCCAGGCCCGGCCCATGACCGGAAGTCCTGATAATGGCCGGAATTGTAGGCGCGCCCGCAATCGGAGCGCTGCCGAGGACCCGAGCGCCGACCCACATGACCAACCGCACCGTTTTCTTCGTCTCCGACGGCACCGGCATCACGGCCGAGACTTTCGGCAATGCCGTGCTGGCGCAGTTCGAGATCAGGCCGCGCCACGTGCGCCTGCCCTTCACCGACACGGTGGACAAGGCCCACCAGGCGGTGCGGCAGATCAATCACACGGCCGAGCATGAGGGCGTGCGCCCGCTGGTCTTCACCACGCTGGCCAACACGGAAATCCTCGAGGTCATCGAAAACGGCTGCAAGGGCATGCTGCTGGACATGTTCGGCACCTTCGTGCGGCCGCTCGAGATCGAGCTGGCAATGAAGTCCAACCACCGCATCGGCCGCTTCAGCGACGCCAGCAAGAGCAAGGAATACAACGAGCGCATCGCCGCGATCGACTTCAGCCTGGCGCATGACGACGGCCAGAGCAACCGCGACCTCGAAGGCGCGGACGTCATCCTGGTGGGCGTGAGCCGCAGCGGAAAGACGCCGACTTCGCTCTACCTGGCCATGCAGCACGGCCTGAAAGCGGCCAACTACCCGCTGATTCCCGAGGACTTCGAGCGCAAGCAGCTGCCGCCGGCGCTCATGCCCCATCGCAAGAAGATCTTCGGCCTGACCATTCAGCCCGAGCGCCTGTCCGAGATCCGCAACGAGCGGCGCCCCGACTCCCGCTACGCCAGCCTGGAGAACTGCCGCAACGAGGTGTCGGAGGCCGAGGCCATGATGCGCCGCTCGGGCATTCGCTGGCTCTCCACGACCACCAAGTCGATCGAGGAGATCGCCACCACCATCCTGCAGGAGCTGCGGCCGGAGCGGCTCATCTACTGAGGCCGCCCCCGCCCTGCCCCTGCGCCGCCTCAGGCCGGCGCCGAGGTGCGAATCAGGTGGTCGAAGGCGCCCAGCGCGGCCTTCGCCCCATCGCCGGCGGCGATGATGATCTGCTTGAAGGGCACTGTGGTCGCGTCGCCCGCGGCGAACACGCCGGGGATCGAGGTCTGGCCGCGTGCGTCCACGATGATCTCGCCGTGGCGCGAGAGCTCCAGCGTGCCCTTGAGCCAATCGGTGTTGGGCACCAGGCCGATCTGGATGAACACACCTTCCAGCTCCACCGCGTGCACCTCGCCGCTCGTGCGGTCCTTGTAGTGCAGGCCGTTCAGCTTCTGGCCGTCGCCGGTGATCTCGGTGGTCTGCGCGTTGGTGATGACCTTCACGTTGGGCAGGCTGCCGAGCTTGCGCTGCAGCACCGCGTCAGCACGCAGTTGCGTGTCGTACTCGATGAGCGTCACATGGCCCACGATGCCGGCCAGATCGATGGCCGCTTCCACGCCGGAGTTGCCACCGCCGATGACCGCCACGCGCTTGCCCTTGAAGAGCGGGCCGTCGCAGTGCGGGCAGTAGGCCACGCCCTTGTTCTTGTATTCCTGCTCGCCCGGCACGTTGATGTTGCGCCAGCGCGCGCCGGTCGACAGGATCACGCTGCGGCTCTTCAGCGTGGCGCCGCTTTCCAGCTTCACCTCGATGAGGTCGTCGCCGGCCACCAGGCCCTTGGCACGCTGCAGGTTCATGATGTCCACGTCGTAGTGGCGCACGTGCTCTTCAAGCGCCAGGGCGAATTTCGGCCCCTCGGTCTCCTTGATGGAGATGAAGTTCTCGATGCCCATGGTGTCCAGCACCTGGCCACCGAAGCGCTCGGAGGCCACGCCGGTGCGGATGCCCTTGCGCGCCGCATAAACGGCCGCCGCGGCGCCGGCTGGGCCGCCGCCGACGATGAGCACGTCGAAGGGGTCCTTGGCGTCGATCTTCCTGGCCTCGCGCTCGACACCGCTGGTGTCGATCTTGGCCAGGATCTCTTCCAGCGTCATGCGGCCCTGGCCGAACTCGGTGCCGTTGAGGAAGACGGTGGGCACGGCCATGATCTGGCGCTCCTTCACCTCGTCCTGGAACAGCGAGCCGTCGATCATGGTGGCGCGAATGCGCGGGTTCTGCACGGCCATCAGGTTCAGGGCCTGCACGACGTCCGGGCAGTTGTGGCAGGTCAGCGAGATGTAGATCTCGAAGTCGAAGTCGCCGTCGAGCGCACGGATCTGCTCGAGCACTTCCTTGTCGACCTTGGGCGGGTAGCCGCCCACCTGCAGCAGCGCCAGCACCAGCGAGGTGAACTCGTGCCCCATGGGCAGGCCGGCAAAGCGCGGGCCGTGGTTCTCGCTCGGGCGGTTGATGGAGAAGGAGGGCTTGCGATGCGTGTCGTCGCGGCTTTCGGTCACGCGGACCAGCGGCGAGGACTCGGCGATGTCCTTGAGCAGCGCCTGCAGTTCGACCGAGGCCTTGCCGTCGTCCAGCGAGGCAACGATCTCGATCGGTTGCGTGGCGCGTTCGAGGTAACTCTTCAATTGGGCTTTGGTGCCTGCGTCGAGCATGAAGGATTCACTTTCTCAAAGACGAAAAACGGAAACGAAAAAGCCCGGGCACGGGAGCGCACCCGGGCTTTTCAGAGGGAACAGTCGCTTGTCGGAAAAGCGGCTTAGATCTTGCCGACCAGGTCCAGCGAAGGCTTCAGCGTGGCAGCGCCTTCTTCCCACTTGGCGGGGCAGACTTCACCGGGGTGGGCGGCCACGTACTGGGCAGCCTTGACCTTGCGCAGCAGGTCCTTGGCGTCGCGGCCGATGCCTTCGGCGGTGATTTCCACGGCCTGGATGACGCCTTGCGGGTCGACGATGTAGGTGCCGCGATTGGCCAGGCCCTGGTCTTCACGCAGGACTTCGAAGTTGCGGCTGATCGCCAGCGTCGGGTCGCCGATCATCGGGTACTGGATCTTGGCGATGGTTTCCGACGAGTCGTGCCAGGCCTTGTGGGTGAAGTGGGTGTCGGTCGACACCGAGTAGATCTCCACACCCAGGTCCTGGAACTGCTTGTAGTAGTCAGCCACGTCGCCCAGCTCGGTGGGGCAGACGAAAGTGAAGTCGGCCGGATAGAAGAAGAAGACCGCCCACTTGCCCTTCACATCGGCGTCGGAGACTTCGATGAACTTGCCGTTCTTGAACGCGCTGGCTTTGAAAGGCTTGATTTGGGTGTTGATCACGGACATTCAGTAGTTCCTCGGGTGGTTAAAAAGACTTGCGAGGCCATAGTATAAACACTGATACGCCATCATTTCGATAGACATGATCTATTAAAATCATTGCCCAGGCCTATGTTTTTTTGAACAGTGCCCCCGCCACCGGCCAGCTGCAAACACGAACGCCTATCAGCCTCACACGCATGCAGAACGCCTTGACGGGGGCATAGGCGCGTGAGCTTGCAGCCCACCACCTTCGCCCGGGAGAATCCCTACTCACACCATAAGAAGGAAAAGATCATGAAGGGCGACCCCAAGGTCATCGAACACCTGCAGGCCCAGCTGAAGAACGAGCTGACGGCCATCAACCAGTACTTCCTGCACTATCGGATGCTCAAGCACTGGGGCCTGGACAAGCTGGCGAAGAAGGAATACGACGAGTCGATCGGCGAGATGAAGCACGCGGACATGCTCATGGACCGCATCTTCTTCCTGGACGGCCTGCCCAACCTGCAGGACCTGGGCAAGCTGCGCGTCGGCGAGGACGTCCCCGAGATCCTGTCGTGCGACCTGGCCTCGGAGCAAGGCGCGCAAGCCACCATCAAGGACGGCATCGCGCATTGCGAGTCGGTGCGCGACTATGTCTCGCGCGACCTGCTGCAAAAGATCCTGGACGACACCGAGGAACACATCGACTTCCTCGAAACCCAGATCGACCTGGTCACGAAGGTCGGCCTGCAGAACTACCTGCAGTCGCAGATGGGCGAGATCGAGTAGCTTCGTTCAGCGGATTTGCCATGGATTGGGGCCTTCGGGCCCCTTTTCTTTGCCTGCGCTTTACATGCAAATGGAAGTCATTCTCATCTGGGTGGCTAGAATCGGCGGCTGCCCACCATGTCCGCCTCCCCCTCACCTTCCCGCCGCCGCGCCTATTGGCTCAAGACCTTGCATGAATGGCATTGGGTCAGTTCCGCGATCTGCCTGGTGGGACTGCTGCTCTTCAGCATCACCGGCTTCACGCTGAACCACGCCGGCCAGATAGAGGCCAAGCCGAAGGTGCAGAGCAAGGTTGTCCAGCTCGAGCCCGCGCTACTGCAGCAGGTGACCGGGCACCTGCCCGCAGCGCAGGCCAACAAGGACCGCGCCGAGCTGCCAAGCGCGCTGCGCGCCTGGATCAAGGACCAGTGGGACGTCGACACGCAGGGCCGCGAGGCCGAGTGGTCGAAGGAAGAGGTCTACCTCTCGCTGCCGCGCCCGGGCGGCGATGCCTGGCTGCGCCTGAACCTACAGGACGGCGAGCTCGAATACGAGCGCACCGACCGCGGCTGGCTCTCCTACTTCAACGACCTTCACAAGGGCCGCAACACCGGCGTGGCCTGGAGCTGGTTCATCGACATCTTCGCCGCGGCCACGCTGGTCTTCTCCATCACCGGCCTCTTCATCCTGAAGATGCACGCGGGCAACCGGCCCTTCACCTGGCCCATGGCGGCGCTGGGGCTGGTCATCCCGGTGCTGCTGGCGCTGCTGTTCATCCATTGATCCAACCATCCATCGAGGACTCTTTCGTGCAAGTTCGCTATTCCCTGGCCCTCGCGTCCCTGCTGGGCGCGCCCGCCTTCGCCGCCGGCCTCAACGTGAGCATCGAGATTCCGCGCCTGGAGGTGGCCGAGTACCACCGCCCCTACGTGGCCGCGTGGGTGGAGCGCCCGGACCAGACCGTGGCCGGAACCCTGGCCGTCTGGTACGACGTGAAGAACAAGGGCAATGCCGAGGGCGAAGGCACGAAGTGGCTCAAGGACATTCGCCAGTGGTGGCGCCGCGTCGGCCGCGAACTCGCGATGCCGGTGGACGGCGTGAGCAGCGCGACGCGCCCCGCGGGCAAGCAGCAGATCCAGGTCACCGAAGGCTCGGTGCAACTGCCCAAGCTGGCACCCGGCGCCTACAAGCTCTACGTGGAAGCCGCGCGCGAAGTGGGCGGCCGCGAGATCGTCAGCATCCCCTTCCAATGGCCACCGGCCAAGGCGGAACAGGCCAGCGCCGCCGGCAGCAGCGAGCTGGGCGAAGTGCGGCTCGAACTCAAGCCCTGACGAAGAAGCAAGAAGCGAATTCCCGGTCCCACCAACCCTCCAGGTACACCATGAAAAACATCCTTCGCTACGCCGCGATCGCCATTTCCCTGACGGCCACCGCCTTCGCCGTGCAGGCCCACAACGTCTGGCTGCTGCCCTCGAGCACCGTGCTGTCGAAGGCCGACTGGATCACGGTCGACGCGGCCGTCTCCAACGACCTGTTCTTCTTCAACCATCGCCCGCTGGGGCTGGACACCCTCGCCATCACGGCGCCTGACGGCAGCAGCGTGCCGCCGGAGAACGTGGGCAAGGGCAAGCTGCGCAGCACCTTCGACCTGAACCTCACGCAGACCGGCACCTACCGCCTGGCGGTGATCAACGAGGGCGTGTTCGCCCGCTGGAAGGACAAGGCCACCGGCCAGGTCAAGCGCGCGCGCGGCACGCCCGACAACATCGCGTCGCAGGTTCCGGCCGACGCGCAGGAAGTGGAGATTACGCAATCGGCCGGCCGCATCGAGTCCTTCGTGACCGTCGGCAAGCCCAGCGCCTTGCGTCCCAGCGGCAAGGGGATGGAACTGATTCCGGTAACCGCCCCCAGCGACCTGGTCAAGGGCGAGAAGGCCAGCTTCAACCTGCTGATCGATGGCCAGCCGGCGCGCGACGTCGAGGTCACGGTGACTGCCGGCAGCACGCGCTACCGCGACAAGGTGGGCGAGCAGGCCCTGAAGACCGACGCCAACGGGCAGTTCAACATCACCTGGCCCTCGGCGGGCATGTACTGGCTGGAAGCCAACACGCAGGACAGCAAGACCTCGGTGGCACGCGCCAAGGAACGCCGGCTGAGCTACGCAGCGACCCTGGAGGTCATGCCCTGACCGGCTTCTCGTCGACGCCTGTCGCCACCGGCGGCGCCTACGCGGTGCGCGCCGGCGCCGGCTATGCCGCGGTGCGGCCACCGCGTGCGGCCGACGCGTCCACCGTGCAGGACCTGTCCGGCCGCACGATGGGCACGCTCTGGTCGCTGCGATTGGACAACCCCCGCATGCTGGCGCTGGAGGCGGTGCGCGAGTGCGTCGAGCGCTGCTTCGATCGCGTGATCGCGCAGATGAGCACCTGGGAAAGCGGGTCCGACATCTGTCGCTACAACCGTGCGCCGGCAGGCAGCACGCACGAGCTGGCACCCGAATTTTTCCAAGTGCTCGACTGCGCATGGCACTGGGCCTCGGCCAGCGAGGGCGCCTTCGACCTGACAGTGGGTCCGTTGATCGGCCTGTGGGGCTTTGGCGCGCAAGCCCGGCCGGCAGCCCTGCCCACGGCGCAAGCACTCGAATCTGCACGACGGCAGGTGGGATGGCAGCGTTTGAGCTTCGACCGCGACGCTGCGACGATTCATCAGCCCGGCGGCATCGCGCTCGACCTTTCCGGCATTGCCAAGGGCTTTGCGGTCGACCATGCGTGCGCTGCACTGCAGGCGATGGGCCTGTCCGATTTCCTTCTCGAAGTGGGCGGCGAATTGCGCGCCAGCGGAAGGCGGCCCGATGGAAGCGCCTGGCGGGTCCAGGTGGAGACGGCAGAGGGCCTGGGCACGGCGGTCGCGCTGCACGGCGACATGTCGATCGCCACTTCCGGCGACCGCTGGCACCGTCACGGCCACGACGGCCAGCACTGGTCGCACACCATCGATCCCCTAAGCGGCCTCCCCGTGCAGCATGGCCTGGCCGGCGTCAGCGTGCTGCATCGCGAGTGCATGCAGGCGGACGCCCTGGCCACGCTGCTGACCGTGCTGGGGCCGGAAGAGGGCATGGCGTTCGCACGGAAGCACGAGGTCGCGGCCCTGTTCGTCACCCGGCTGGCCGATGGTGCCCTGAGGCAGCAGGCAACGGCGCGCTGGGTGGACGTCGCCACTGCCCGCGCATGAGCGAACTGGCCTGGCGCGCGGCCGGCGCGGCCGCCACCCTGCTCGCCTACGCGGGCCTGTGCGTGGGCACCTTTCGCCGCGAGTCCCGCCGAGCCGCGCAGACTGCCGAACGCGCGGCAGCGCTCGCAGGCACCGGTGAACGAGCGCCCACCCTGGTGCTCTACGGCAGCCAGACCGGCCAGGCGGAAGCCCTGGCCTGGCAGACGGCCGGATGGCTGAAGGCGCAAGGCGAGCCGGTGCGCGTGTGCTCGCTCAACGAGATCACTTCGCCCGAACTGCAATCGGCGCAGCGCGCCCTCTTCGTTGCCAGCACCTACGGCGAAGGCGATGCGCCCGATGGTGCCAGCGTGTTCGACGAACGCGTGATGTCCACGGCAGCCTCCCTGCCGGATCTGCGCTTCTCGGTGCTGGCGCTGGGCGATCGGCAGTACACGCACTTCTGCGGCTTCGGCCGCCGGCTCGACGCCTGGCTGCGAAGCACCGGCGCGAAGCAGGAGAACGAATGCCTGGAGGCAGACAACGCAGACACGGCCGCCCTGGACACCTGGCGCCACCGCATCGGCGGCCAGCGCGCGACTTCGCAGGCTGACGATGCCGCGATCGCCTGGCGCCTGCTCGCACGCGAACAGCTCAACCCCAGCAGCCAGGGTGCCCCGCTCTTTCACGTGGCCCTGGTTCCCGCGCAAGGCGAACTCCCGGAATGGCAGGCCGGCGACCTCGTGCAACTGACGGTCCCGGGCGATCCCGCGCGGCCACGCGACTATTCCATCGCATCGATTCCGCAGGACGGCGAACTGCAGCTCCTGGTACGCCAGGAGCGCCACCCCGACGGCCGGCTGGGTGCCGCTTCGGGCCTGCTGACCCAGACCCTGCCGGTGGGCGGCAGCCTGCCGATGCGCATCCGCCCGCACACCAACTTCCGGCTGGGCGACAACGCCCAGCGGCCCCTGATCCTGGTGGGCAACGGCAGTGGCCTGGCAGGCCTGCGGGCACATCTTCGCGAGCGGGCCCGGCAAGGACGGCACGACAACTGGCTCCTCTACGGGGAGCGGCATTCCCAATGGGACCGGCCCTGCCACGCCGAACTGGCGCGATGGGAGCGGGACGGCGTGCTCGAGCGCCTGGAACTCGTGTTCTCGAGGGACCAGCCCGAGCGTCGCTACGTACAGCATCAACTTCTCCAGGCCAGCGAGGAACTGATGGCCTGGCTGGCACGCGGCGCGGCCCTCTACGTTTGCGGCAGCCTGCAGGGCATGGGCAGCGGCGTGGACGCGGCGCTGCGGCAGATCGCTGGTGACGCGGCGGTTGCCGAGCTGAATGCCCAGGGTCGGTATCGGC
This sequence comes from Variovorax sp. OV329, assembly GCF_900114785.1. Taxonomy (GTDB): domain Bacteria; phylum Pseudomonadota; class Gammaproteobacteria; order Burkholderiales; family Burkholderiaceae_C; genus Variovorax. The sequence goes on along the minus strand of NZ_FOUG01000006.1, from coordinate 157,148 downwards.
GCGACGTTTACTGAACAAGCATGTCCAAATCGTTGCCGAGGCGCCACGAAAACCAAAGTTCCTCGAACTTAGGTAACCATTCGTTATTGCGAGTGATTATCATTTGATGAGTTCGCATTTGCTGCGACCCAGCTCACCAGCCAGTCCATCATGCGCACCCCGCGCCAGTCGGGGTGCCTTGTGCCTGCTTGACACGCCAGACGAGCTCTCGTTTCCCCCGCTTCATTTCGGAGAGCTTTTTCATGGCTTACATCAAGAGTCGCAAGCACGCGGCCGTGCCCGCGCGCACGCCCCTGTCCACCGCAGCCGCCGCCACACTGGTCGCACTCAGCCTGCCGGTGGCCGCACAGACCAACAGCACCCTCAAGGAAGTCCGCGTCGAAGGCGCCAGCTCGGAGTACCGGACGGAAGAATCGTCCAATCCCAAGTTCACCGCGCCCCTGGTCGACACGCCCAAGACCATCCAGGTGGTGCCTGAGCAGGTCATCCGCGAGCAGGCCGCCACCACGCTGACCGAAGCGCTACGTAACTCCCCCGGCGTCAGCACCTTCTTCCTCGGCGAGAACGGCAACACCAACACCGGCGATGCGATCTTCATGCGCGGCTTCGACGTGTCGGGCAGCATCTTCGTGGACGGCGTGCGCGACGTAGGTTCCTTTTCGCGCGACGTGTTCAACATCGAATCGGTCGAGGTGGTGAAGGGCTCCAGCGGTACCGACGTGGGCCGCACCTCGCCCGGCGGCTACATCAACATGATCAGCAAGAAGCCGACGCTGCAGGACTCGCTCAGCGGCTCGGTGGGCTTCGGCAGCGGCAGCTACAAGCGCGCCACCGTGGACTGGAACAAGGTCATCAGCGGCGCGGACGGCTCGGGCACGGCCCTGCGGATCAACGCGTTCAAGGAAGATTCCGGCACAGCCGCGCGGGACGAGGTCAAGACCGACCGCTGGGGCTTTGCCGGCTCGCTGGCCTTCGGCCTGAACTCGCCCACGCGCGTCATCCTGGACTACCTGCACATGGACCAGAACAACGTGCCGGACGGTGGCGTGCCCACCATCGGCCTCCCGGGCTACACGACGCCCGATCCGACGCGCCAGTTCATCACCAGCGCGCCCATGGTGCGCTCGCGCAATTTCTACGGCACCTCGTCGGACTTCGACAACGTGAAGGGCGACATGCTGACCGCGCGCGTCGAGCACGACATCAGCCCGAACATGACCCTGCGCAACATCACGCGCTGGGGCGAGACCTCGCAGGACTACTACCTGACCGCCTTCATGGGCAGCTCGGCCAACCTGCGCACGCCCAACCCGAACGACCTGTCGACCTGGACCATTGCGCGCAGCAACCCGACCAACAAGGACCAGGAAAACAAGATCATCAGCAACCAGACCAACCTCACGGCGAAGTTCGACACCGGCTCGGTGAAGCACTCGCTGAGCACCGGCCTGGAACTGACGCGTGAAGAGCAGAGCGCCAACCTCTTCTACGCCGCGGGCTTCGCCGGCGTGGTCGCGCTGGCACCGGCCAACCTGTACGCGCCCAACCCGAACATCACGCCGTTCAACCGCGTCCACAACGGCACCGGCAACAAGGGCACCACGGACACGGTGGGCGTGTATGTCTTCGACACCGTCACGCTGACGCCCAACTGGCTCATCAACGCCGGCGTGCGCTATGACCACTACAGCACCGATTACAACGGCACGACCCGCACCGGTACCGGCCCGATCACGGCCACCTCGCTGAGCACCTCGGGCGACATGTGGTCCGGGCAGCTGGGCCTGATCTACAAGCCGGCGGAAAACGGCAGCATCTACGTGTCCTACGGCACCTCCGCCCAGCCGCCGGGCGGCCTCAACTTCCAGTTGGCCGCCACCGGCAACAGCGCCAACCGCACCGACTTCGACCCGCAGGAGACCAAGACGGCCGAAGTGGGCACCAAGTGGGACGTGCTGGACAAGAAGCTGGGCCTGGCGGCCGCGCTGTACCGCACCGACATCGAGAACGAGGTCATTCCCAATCCGGAAAACTCGCTGCAGTTCATCCAGGGCGGGAAGAAGCGCGTGCAGGGCATCGAGCTCTCGGCCGCCGGTGCCATCACCGACCGCTGGGGCGTGAGCGCCGGCTTCACGACGATGGACACCAAGATCGTCAGCGGCCCCACCGTCACCCAGGACGGCAGCAGCGTGATCGCCTACACGCCCAAGAACGCCTTCAGCCTGTGGAGCACCTACCAGCTGCCCTACAACATCCTGCTGGGCGGCGGCGCCCGCTACGTGGGCGAGCTGCACCGCGGCACCGACGGCGCCATCGGCACGCCGACCACCATCGAGGACTACTGGGTGTTCGACGCCATGGCCTCCTGGCGCGTGAACAAGAACTTCGAGCTGCAGCTGAACGTCTACAACCTGTTCGACAAGGAATACGTCGCGGCCATCAACAAGAGCGGCTATCGTTACGTGCCGGGCGTTCCCCGCTCGGCCCGCGTGACCGCCAACTTCTACTTCTGATGAAGACCGGCGGCGGGCCCTCGGGCCCGCCCGGAGCGTGAACCTGCGCCCTGGCCCCTAGGCCGGGGCGTTTCCATTTGGAGAGGCAGGCAAGAAATGATGCTGCATGTTCCCGGCGTACTGAACGCCGCCCAGGTGCGCGAAGTGCGCGCCGCCCTCGATTCGGCCGACTGGGTGGACGGGCGGGAAACCGTCGGACCCCAGGGCGCACAGGTCAAGCGCAACCGGCAGCTGCCCGAGCACTCGCCCGTCGGCCGGGAGCTGGCCAAGGGCATCCAGGCGGCCGTGCTGCAGAGCGCGCTGTTCTTCTCCGCCGCCCTGCCCCTGCGCTTCGTTCCGCCCCTTTTCAACCGCTACGAGGGCGGCGAGCACTACGGCCTGCACGTGGACGGCTCGATCCGCTCGGTGCCCGGCACCGGCGAGCGGCTGCGCACCGACCTGTCGTGCACCCTCTTCCTGTGCAACCCCGAGGACTACGAGGGCGGCGAACTCGAGGTGGTCGACACCTACGGCACCCACGAGGTGAAGCTGCCGGCCGGCGACCTGATCCTCTACCCGTCCAGCAGCCTGCACCGGGTGAAGCCGGTGACCCGCGGCGCCCGCATCTGCTCCTTCTTCTGGCTGCAGAGCATGGTTCGAAACGACGAGAAGCGGCGCATGCTCTTCGATCTGGACCAGACCATCCTGAAGCTGCGCGCCCGCGCGGGGGAAAGCGAGGAAGCCGTGGCGCTCACCAGCCACTATCACAACCTGCTGCGAATGTGGAGCGAAATCTAGGGCGGCGCAGGAACCAGGGGCGAGGGCGGCCCCGTCGACTCCATAGTTATTGCAAATGCGAGGAATTCGTATTTATAATCGTGGCACACCATCAACAGCCAGCCAGTCCTCGCTCTTCTTGCCATGATCGTCTGTGTGTGCCGTCGAATTTCTGACCGCGAGATCGCGCGTCACGCGCGTGCGGGTATGAGCTTCGACGAAGTCCAGCTCGAACTTGGCGTCGCCACCCAGTGCGGCCAATGCGAAGGTTGTGCGCGGGACGTCGTTGCCCAGTGCAGCGCGTCGCATCCGGTCGCTGCCCTGCATTGCGATGCCAGCCCGGTTGTCGTCCAGCTCGCCAGCTCCATCACGGAAAGCCGGGCATGGCACTCGTCGCTGTCGTCTGCAGCCTGATCCTGGTCCTCGGATCGGCTTGGTGGATCTTTCATAAATAGTGGCCTGCATGGGCCGCTGGCGGGCACCTTGCGTGGCCGCGTCTAGTCATATGGTTCATCGTGTCTGACCGCTTTCAATCGTCGCCGTCCGGGCTCTCGCGAACTGCAGTGATCGCCGGTGGCGTGGTGCTCTTCCACGCGGCCGCCCTCTGGGCCCTGCAGGCGGGCCTGCTGCGGCGGGCCGCCGAGGTGGTGGTGCCCACGGTCATCATGACCCAGTTCATCGACCCGCCCAAGCCGGTCGAGCCGCCTCCGCCCCCTCCCCCGCCCCCACCGCAGCCCAAGAAGGAAGTGGTCAAGGCACCGCCGCCGCCGAAGCCCCAGGCCATCCGCGACCCCAGGCCGGCGCCGGCCGCCCCGGTGGGCGTGGTCGAGCCCCAGCCGCCCGCGCCGCCCCTGGCGCCGCCGGCGCCTCCCGCGCCACCGGCTCCGCCGCCGGCGCCGCCCGCGCCCAAGGTTGTTGAAGTCGGTGAGAGCGACGTGCGCTACATCCGCGAACCGCATTTGACCTTCCCAGCAATGAGCAAGCGGATGGGCGAGTCGGGCACGGTGATCATCGAGGTCTACTTCAACGCCGAGGGTGTACCGAAGAAGGCGGAAATCCACAAATCGAGCGGGTTTGACCGCCTCGATCAGGCTGCGCGCGACGCGGTCATGGGGTCGCGTGTCACGCCGATTCGTCGCCCTGGCGCCGACGAGTCGACGCTGTACATGTTCAGGGCCCCCATCAATTTCAGACTTTCAAACTAGCTTCGGAGTAGCTTCATATGGACACCCAATTCGGCCTGATGCACCTGTGGGCGCAAGGCGATCTCGTCACCAAGGCGGTCGCCCTCCTGCTCGTGGGCATGTCGCTCGCCTCCTGGATCGTGATCCTGGTCAAGGCCATCGACGTCATCCGCTACAAGCGCCAGGCCCGCCGCTCTTCGGACTTCTGGCACAGCGAGGACTTCGCCACCGCCATGGCCAAGCTGGGCAAGGACGACGGCAACCCCTTCCGCGCCCTGGCGCTGGAAGGCCGTGAAGCCACCGCGCACCATCGCAACACCAAGGCCCACCTGCACGACACGCTCGACGTCAGCGACTGGGTGACCCGGTCGCTGCGCAACACCATCGACGAGTTCACCGCCCGCCTGCAAAGCGGCCTGGCGGTGCTGGCCTCGGTGGGCTCCACCGCGCCTTTCATCGGCCTGTTCGGCACGGTGTGGGGCATCTATCACGCGCTGATGAGCATCGGCACGGCCGGCCAGGCGACCATCGACAAGGTGGCCGGCCCGATCGGCGAAGCGCTGGTGATGACGGCCCTGGGCCTGGCGGTCGCTATTCCCGCGGTGCTGGGCTACAACGCGCTGGTGCGCGGCAACAAGTTCGTGCTGACCAAGCTCAACAGCTTCGCCCACGACCTGCACGCCTACTTCGTGACCGGTGCCCGCGTGCAGGCTGGCGGCGAGTCCACCGTGGTCGCGCTCAAGAAGGGCTGATCGCCATGGCTTTCGGGACGCAAGACGAAACCGATGACGTGATGAACGAGATCAACATGACGCCGCTGGTCGACGTCATGCTGGTGCTGCTCATCATCTTCATCATTACCGTGCCGGTGATGAAGCACGCCGTGAACATCGACCTGCCGCGCGCCAGCAGCGAGCGGGAATTGACCAAGCCGGACAACATCCTGTTCAGCGTGGCCGCCGACGGCAGCTACTACTGGAACGAGCAGAAGGTCAGCGACGCCGAGTTCGCCACCCGCCTGGCCACCGAGGCCGCCAAGGATCCCCAGCCCGAGCTGCACATCCGCGGCGACAAGGAAGTGCGCTACGAGCGCGTGGCCCAGGCGATGTCGCAGGCGCGCGAAGCCGGCATCCAGAAGATCGGCTTCATCACAGAGCCCAAGGCACAGCAATGAGAGGCATCTTGTTTCGCATTTTTTCCATCGGGTCGATTGACTTTTGAATGCGAACCATTATCATTTAGACATCGACACCGCAAAAGCTCGCCTGTCTCATGCAAACCAACCTCAGCTCCTTCAACGCCACCCATCGTCCGATGCCCGCCGTGGCCGCCTCGGCCTTGAACGAGCCCGCTGACCACCCGGTCACGCTGGTCGAGAGCACCGAACTCCTGCGGGGCAACAAGACGGTGGGCATCCTGCACAACGGCTCGCTCTACCGCCTGCAGGCCACCAAGCTCGGCAAGCTGATCCTCACCAAGTAGGCCCGATCAGCTGCCCCGGTTTCATCGTGGGGCGACTTGAGGGGAAGCCATTTCTCCAAGGGTCGTTTTTTGCTAGCCAAAGGTTCGCCGCCGCCAAGCATTTTTTCCTCACGACACTGCCCAAAACAAAAGCCGCCGACCCGAGGGTCGGCGGCTTTTTTTGTTGAGCTCGCAGGATCAGAGGCCGAGGGCGGCGATGCCTGCGCGGGCGACCTGCGCATCCTCGTTGGACTTCACGCCGCTCACGCCCACGGCGCCGATGACCTGTCCGTCCTTGACGATCGGCACGCCGCCTTCGAGCAGGCCCTGCACTGCGGGCACGGTGAGGAAGGCGGTGCGGCCGCCGTTGACGATGTCCTCGTAGCCTTTGCTCTCGCGGCGGCCCATGGCGGCCGTGTGGGCCTTGGCCGGTGCGATGTGCGAGGACAGCGCTGCGGCGCCATCCAGGCGCTGCAGCCACAGCAGGTTGCCCGCGTCGTCGGCGATGGCGATGGTCACGGCCCAGTTGTTCTTCAGGGCTTCGGCTTCGGCAGCGGCGGCAACGGCCTTGACGTCTGCAAGTTCGAGAAAGTGTTTGGTCTTCATGGATGGATACTGGCTGCTAGGGCGGGAAAGCCCACGAGCATAACGCGCCATGCCTGCCAGTAGCCCTACGACTTGTAGGATCACCGCACAGCGGTTATTTGCAACCCCTGCCCTTGCACTTGCCTAGAATCGTCCTTACCTGTCGATACGGCAGCTACAAGGAGATCTGATCCATGAACGACCGCGTCACCACCCTCGGCAGTTCGCAAGGTTACGGGCTTGGCCTTGACCAGGCGCAGCGCCAGCGCGTCCTGCGCAACACCTATTGGTTGCTGGCCCTCAGCCTCATCCCGACGGTGCTGGGTGCCTGGCTGGGCGTGGCCACGGGCATCACCGCCGCGCTCACCGGCGGCCTGGGCCTGATCGTCTTCCTGGGCGGCGCCTTCGGCTTCCTCTTCGCCATCGAGAAGACCAAGAACTCCGCCGCCGGCGTGCCGGTGCTGCTGGGCTTCACCTTCTTCATGGGCCTGATGCTCTCGCGCCTGATCGCGATGGTGCTGGGTTTCAGCAATGGTGCCCAGCTGGTGATGACCGCCTTCGGCGGCACCGCGGGCGTGTTCCTGGTGATGGCCACGCTGGCCACCGTGATCAAGCGCGACCTGTCGGGCATGGGCAAGTGGCTCTTCGTCGGCGCGCTGGTGCTGATGGTGGGCGCCATCATCAACGTCTTCGTCGGCTCCACCGCCGGCATGGCCGCCATCTCGGTGGCAGCCATCGGCATCTTCTCGGCCTACATGCTGTATGACCTCAAGCAGATCATCGACGGCGGCGAGACCAACTACATCAGCGCCACCCTGGCCCTGTACCTGGACCTGTTCAACGTGTTCCAGAGCCTGCTGGCCCTGCTGGGCATCTTCGGCGGCGAACGCGACTGAGCGCGCTTCCAGTCGAACGAAAAAAGGGCCCTCGGGGCCCTTTTTCATTGCTGGCGCGCGGCTGCTACTGCGGATCGGCCAGTTCGAACACCGCCATCGACTCCACGTGCGCCGTGTGGGGGAACATGTTGATCACCCCCGCATGCGTGCAGCGGTAGCCCGCCTGGTGCACCAGCAAGCCCGCATCGCGCGCCAGCGTGGCCGGATTGCAGCTCACGTAGACGATGCGGCGTGGCGGGCGCCAGCCGCCGGGCGCGGGCGCTTCTTCCGGATGCTCCACGCGCTGCTGGTGCAGGTCGGCCAGCGCCTTGGCCAGGGCGAAGGCACCCTCGCGCGGCGGGTCCACCAGCCAGCGATCGGCGTAGCCGTCGCGCACCAGCATCTCTGGCGTCATCTCGAACAGATTGCGGGCGACGAAAGCCGTCGGGCAGAAGCTTCGGCCTTCGCCGGCGGCGGCCCTGTTGGCCTGGTAGTTGTCGGTGGCGCGACCCACCAGGGTGTCGCTGCCTTCGATGCCCAGCACCTCCCGGGCCTGCGTCGCCAGCGGCAGCGTGAAGTTGCCCAGGCCGCAGAACCAGTCGATGACGCGCTCGTCCTTGCGCACATCCAGCAAGCGCAACGCACGCGTGACCAGCACGCGATTGATGTGCGGATTCACCTGGGTGAAGTCGGTGGGCTTGAAGGGCATGCGCACGCCGAAGTCGGGCAGCTCGTAGTGCAGCGCGGGGCTGTCTTCATCCAGCAGGCGCACCGTCTCCGGGCCCTTGGGCTGCAGCCACCATTGCACGCCCTCGTTCACCTCGGCAAACGCCTTCAGGCGGCCGATGTCGCCCTTGGACAGCGGCTCCAGGTGGCGAAGCACCATCGCGATCACGCCCAGTTCGGTGGACCCCGGCGCCTCGCCGCAGGCCAGCTCGATCTGCGGGCAGGTCTCGCGCGCATCGAGCGAGCCGATCAGCCCGCGCAGCGGCACCAGCATGTCGCTCACCCGCTTGGGCAGCACCGGGCACACCGTCATGTCCGCGATGTAGCGGCTCTTGCGCTCGTGAAAGCCGATGAGCACCGTTCCCTTCTTGATCACGTGGCGCACCGACAGGCGCGCGCGGTAGCGGTAGTGCCAGGCGGGGCCTTCCAAGGGGCGCAGCAGGTTCTCGGGCTTGACCTTGCCCAGGTGCCAGAGCTGGTCCTCCAGCGCGCGCTGCTTCACCGCCACCTGCGCGGCCGCGTCCAGGTGCTGCATCTTGCAGCCGCCGCAGGCGCCAGCATGCAGGCCGAAATGCGGGCAGCCGGGCCGCACGCGCTGCGAGGACTCGCGGCGCATGCCGCTGAGCACGCCCTGCTCCCAGTTGTTCTTGGTGCGCAGCAGCTTGAACTGCACTTCCTCGAAGGGCAGCGCGCCTTCGATGAACACCACCTTGCCATCGGGCTTGCGCGACACGCCCTGTGCGTCCAGGTCGAGCGACTCCACCTGCAGCCACTCGCTTTCCTCGTGGGGAACCGGGCTTTTCTTCTGTTTCGAATCCGTCATGCCTGGATTGTCTCAGGCCGACCACCCACACCTGCGAGTGGGCTACAGGAAGGCGTCCCGCCCCACGCCCGAGCGCGCGAGCTGGCGGCGCATCTTGGCCAGCGCCTCGTTCTGGATCTGCCTCACGCGCTCGCGCGTGAGGCCCAGGCGCACGCTCAGCACCTCCAGCGTCTCGGGCTCGCGGTCATGCAGGCCGTAGCGACCCTCCAGTACCTCGCGCTCGCGCTCGCTGAGGGCCTGCACCCACTGGTTGAGCAGGCGCTCCATCTCGTGGGCCTGCGTCACGCCGGTGGGATCGGCGCCATCGTCGTCGGAAGCCACGGTATCGGCCAACGTGAAACCGGGCTCGCCTCCGTGGTCGCTGGCGGCATCGAGCGAACGCGGCGCCTCGGCCAGCGCGAGCAGTTCGGACACTTCTTGCGCATCACGGCCGAGCAGCGCAGCCACGTCTTCCACCCGCACGCCGTCGGGACGGCTTTCCGCGAAATGCGGATCGGCCTCCAACGATCGGCGCGCGCGCAGGACCTGCTGCAACTCGCGCACCACGTGAACCGGCAGGCGGATGGCGCGACTTTGCATCATGGCCGCGCGCTCCACCGACTGGCGGATCCACCAGGTCGCGTAGGTCGAGAAGCGAAAGCCCCGCTCGGGCTCGAACTTGGTGATGGCGTGCATCAGGCCCAGATTGCCCTCCTCGATCAGGTCGATGAGCGGTACGCCGCGTCCCAGATAGCCCTTGGCAATGTTCACCACCAGGCGCAGGTTGTGTTCGATCATCGACTGCCGCGCCTCGAAGTTGCCCGCGCGCGCGGCGCATGCGCAGCGGTACTCTTCTTCAGGGGTGAACAGCTCGGTGCGGCGGACTTCGCGCAGGTACTGCGTGAGCGAGTCACCGCCTTCGCTGGCCTGCTGCCCGGACAGGTCGTTCAGGGCGATCTCGGGGGTGCCATCGGACAGCTCTGCAGAACTGCCTTCGACCTCCTCGCCGTCGGCGTGGCCGTTGCCGTCGGGCTGCGCGTCCCCCGAACCGTTCAGTGTTGGGCCTCGGCCCGCTGACCCACGCACAACCGATGTGCGGCGGGTGCGCGGGGTGGCCATTGCATCACCTTGAGGGGAGGTAGCGAGCCGGATCGACCGGCTTGCCCTGACGACGGATTTCGAAATGCAGCTTCACGCGATCGGCATCGCTGTTGCCCATCTCGGCGATCTTCTGGCCCTTTTGCACCGACTGGTCTTCCTTCACCAGCAGCGCCTGGTTGTGCGCATACGCGGTGAGGTAGGTGTTGTTGTGCTTCAGGATGATGAGGTTGCCGTAGCCACGCAGCCCTGCGCCCGCATAGACCACGCGGCCGTCGGCCGCGGCCAGCACGGCATCGCCAGCACGGCCGCTGATGTCCAGGCCCTTGTTCTTCACGTCGTCGAAACCGGCGATGAGCTGGCCCTGGGCCGGCCAGATCCAGCCGAGATCGTCGTCACCGGTCGAAGCCACCGGTGGGGTCGGCTTGGCAGGCGTGGTGTTGGTTGCAGCGGACGAAGGCGGCGCCCCGGCCACGGCCGCGCCAGCGGCGCCTGTCGTCGTCGCCACGCCAGGCGTTGCGCTTCCGGCTGCGGATGGCGCCCCTGCCACGGCCACTGCGGGCGTTCCGGGCGTCGGCGGCGCCGCGCCCGCAGGCGGAACCACGCGCAGCACTTGGCCGACTTCGATCAGGTTGGCGTTCTCGAGATTGTTCCACTTGACGATGTCGCGCCAGTTCTGCCCCGTTTCCAGGCCGATGCGCATGATGGTGTCGCCCGGACGCACGGCGTAGTAGCCGGGCTTGCCGTAGTTTTCGATGCCGGGCAAGGGCTTGCCATTGGCATCGACCGTGATCGGCGGGACGGGCATGCCGGGGGCGCCGGCCTGCGCGGACGATGCAGCTGGCGGGCGGCCGGCGGCGCCGCGATCTTCAACGGGAGCAGGCGTGCGTGGGTTGGTGCAGCCAGAAAACACGAGCGCCATTGCCACGCAAGCGAAGGCAAAAGAAGCCCGACGACCAAGACCCTGCATGCATATCCTCCATTAAGCAATCCCGGATTTTAGGGGGACAAAGTGAACAGCCTCAAGAACGCGCCGCTGCACGCCGTTGGCGGTGCGATCGATCACGACCAGGGCCTGTCCACCTTCGGCTGAACGCGTCGGCGCGACGATGCGTCCGCCGACTGCGAGTTGGGCGATCCATGCGTCTGGCACGGCCTCGCCGCCGGCGGCGGCGATGATGCCGGCATAGGGCGCGCCTTTCGGGTAGCCCAGCATGCCGTCACCCAGCAGCAGGTGCACGGTGGCCAGGCGGAAGTGCCGCAAGTTGGCGCGCGCACGCTCGTTGAGTCCGCGCAGGCGTTCGATGCTGTAGACCTCGCTCGCAACATGGCTCAGCACTGCGGCCTGGTACCCGCAGCCGGTACCGATCTCCAGCACGCGGCCCAGACGCGCGTCAGGCCGGCCGCTGAGCGCGGGCGCTCCCAGCAGCAACTCGATCATGCGTGCCACCACGTTGGGCTTGGAGATCGTCTGGCCCAGGCCGATCGGCAGGCTGGTGTCTTCGTAGGCCTGATTGACCAGCGCGCCGTCGACGAAGCGATGCCGCTCGACGATGGACATGGCACGCAGCACGCGCGCGTCGGCAATGCCTTGGGCCGCGAGCTTGTGCACCATGCGCGCACGCACCGCATCGGATGCCATCGAGGGTGTGCTGGGCATGGCGACCGGGCTTTTGGACACCGCTGGCTTGGCTGGGCCCGGACCCGAGCCGGCCTTGGCCCGTGCACTCGGCCCCGGCGTTGTCCCCGCCGGCGTGAGGCGGGCGGGAAAACCGGGGCGCGGCTTCACGCTGCCGCCGCTCACTTCGCCGCCACGCTGAGCCGGTCCACCGTCTCGCGCCAGGTGCCCAGCTGTGCGTGGTCGGTCAGGTCGATCTGCAGGGGCGTGAGCGCCACGTGGCCCGCCGCGGTCGCATGGAAGTCGGTGCCTTCGCCGCTGTCCTTGGCACCGCCGGCGCCTGCGATCCAATACATGGTCTCGCCACGCGGGCTCTCCTGCATGATCACGCGCTCGGCCGCGTGGCGGCGCCCGAGCCGGCACACTTTCACCGGCTTGAGTTCGTCCAGCGGCAGGTTGGGAATGTTGACGTTGAGCAGCCAGGGCTCGCCGCCCAGCATGCCGTCGCGCTCGATCTGCTGCACCAGGCGGCGCGCCACCTGCGCGGCCGAGTCGATGTGCGCCCAGCCTTTCTGGATCTGCGAGAAGGCGATGGCCGGTACGCCGAAGAGGTAGGCCTCCATGGCCGCACCCACGGTGCCCGAGTAGATGGTGTCGTCGCCCATGTTGGCGCCGTTGTTGATGCCCGAGACCACCAGGTCGGGCTTGTAGTCGAGCAGGCCCTTGAGCGCGATGTGCACGCAATCCGCGGGGGTGCCGGTCACGTAGCGAAAGCCGTTGTGCGCGTCGTGCACATACAGCGGCGCGGCCAGCGTGAGCGCATTGGACTTCGCGCTGTTGTTGTGCTCGGGTGCAATCACCTCGACCTGCGCAATATCCTTGAGGGCCGCGTGCAGCTCGACGATGCCAGGTGCCTGGTAGCCATCGTCGTTGGAAATGAGAATTTTCATGGCGTCCAATCGATGCGCCATTCTAGGATGCGCCCGGTCGCCACTGAGACATTGATCCCCTTCGGCCCGCTCGTATCATGGCCGCCCGAATTAGGAGACTTCCATGCACGCATGGCTTTGCGAAAACCCGACCGGCGTCGATGCGCTGTCCTGGAAAGAACTGCCCACGCCGCAACCCGGCCCCGGCCAGGTGCTGATTGAAATCAAGGCGGCGAGCCTGAATTTTCCCGACCTGCTGATCGTCCAGAACAAGTACCAGATGAAGCCGCCGCTTCCATTTGTTCCGGGTTCCGAATATGCGGGCGTGGTGCAGGCGGTGGGTGGAGGCGTGAATCACCTGAAGGTGGGCCAGAACGTGGCCTGCTTGTCGGGCACCGGCGGATTTGCAACGCATACGCTGGCGCCAGCCGCTTTGTGCATGCCCTTGCCTGATGGTTTTGGTCATGTGGATGCGGCCGCATTCATCATGATTTACGCGACCTCATGGCATGCATTGATGGACCGCGCGCAACTCAAGGCTGGAGAAACCGTGCTGGTGCTGGGCGCCGCGGGCGGCGTTGGCACGGCGGCCATTCAAATTGCAAAGGCCGCCGGCGCGAAAGTGATCGCCGCGGCATCGACCGACGAGAAATGCGCGCTGTGCAAATCCATCGGTGCCGACGTCACGATCAACTACAGCAAGCACGCGGTGCCCAACGATTTCCGCGAGGCAATCAAGCAGGCCACCGACGGCAAGGGCCCCGATGTCATTTACGACCCGGTCGGCGGTGATTTCGCCGAGCCCGCATTTCGCTCGATTGCATGGCGCGGGCGCTACCTGGTCGTGGGCTTCGCCTCGGGCCCGATCCCCGCGCTGCCCTTCAATCTGGCGCTGCTCAAGGGGGCGTCGATCGTGGGCGTGTTCTGGGGCGATTTCGCCAGGCGCGAGCCCAAGGCCAACGCTCAAATGATGGCCGAATTGGCCAACTGGTATGGCCAGGGCAAGGTCAAGCCCGTCATCGACCGCGCCATGCCGATGTCTCAATTGAAGGAAGCCTATGCGCACATGGGCTCGCGCGGAGTGATGGGCAAACTCGTGATGGTCAACTGAGACCGGTTGCAACCCAGGCAGAAAAAAAGCCCGCGTCAAGCGGGCTTTTGCATTTGGGGGAACCGGAACTTCCCTACTTGATCTCGAATTCCGACAGGGACTTGCCGGCCGCGAGCGCTTCGGTGACCCAGCGCGGCTTGCGGCCGCGGCCGCCGGACCAGGTTTCGCCCGTCGGGCCACGGTATTTGGCGGTGGTGCGGCCAGCCGTGGTGGCAGCCGGGCGCCGGCCCGGAGCCCGGCTGGCAAGCTTCAGGTCCGAGGCGGTCAAACCGTATTCGGCGATCTTCTTGCGGATGTCATCGATCACGCCGGTGCGCTCCTGGTTGCGCAGTTGTTCGGCCTGAACGCGCAATTGAGCAATCTGCTCGTCGTGCTTTTTGATCTGGGAATTGATGTCGGCAAGGGTGGTCATTCCGGATTCCTCGAATTGAAAACAGAAAAAATTGTAATTCAAGGTGCCGGGGAAAAACAATAGCGAGGCAAAGCCCGGACAAAAAATCGAACGCCCCCTTGTACGGGGCAAAAAAGGACCCTGCGGCGCGTATCCGGAACAATCCCGATGCAGTCTTCAGGCGCGTTCGGGCTCCGGCGGGCGGTGCCGGATCACATTGGTCATCAATTGCTCGTGAATCGCCGCCAATTGGAGCAGCGCCGCATCGCCGCCTGGCCTGCCGATCAGTTGCAGGCCCATTGGCAGGCGTCCTTGGGCATCGAAACCGCAGGGCACGCTGATGGCTGGCAATCCGGCGAAAGTTGCATAGAGCGTCACTTCCATCCAGCGGTGATAGGTGTCCATGGACCGGCCGGCGATCGCCCGGGGCCAGCGCTCGCGCAGGTCGAAGGGCCAGACCTGGGTCGCCGGCAAGGCCAGCGCGTCGAAACGCTCCAGCAGGCCCAGCATGTGGCCGTGGAAGCTGCTGCGCACCTGGCTGGCGCGCATGAAGGCCGAAGCGTCGAGGCGGGCGGCGCTGTCGTGTTCCCACAGCGCCTCGGGCTTGATCTGTTCGCGCGCCCCAGGCTGCGCAAGGGCGGCCGCCACGGTGGGTGCAACCAGCGCGCGCCGCCACGCGAGCCAGGCTTCCCAGACCGCGTCGGCATCGAAGCCAGGCGCCACTGGTTCGACCTGCATGCCTGCCCCGGCCAGGGTGCCCAGCGCGCCTTCGCACAGGGACAGGATGCCGTCCTCGATGGGCAGGTATCCCTGCAAGTCGCCCAGCCAGCCGATGCGCAGGCCCGCGGGCTTCGGCAGCGCCTCCTGCACGAAGCTCTGCGGCCCCTGCGGGATCGACAGCGGCACCCGCGGGTCGTGGCCGGCCTGGATGGACAGCAAGTGCGCCAGGTCCCGTACGCTGCGGGCCATGGGGCCGTCGGTGCCCAGCTGGCTCACCCACACGTCCGGCTTGGGCCAGCCCGGCACGCGGCCCTGGCTGGGCCGCAGGCCGAAGATGTTGTTCCAGGCCGCCGGATTGCGCAGCGAACCCATGAAGTCCGAACCGTCGGCCACCGGCAGCATCCTCTGCGCCAGGGCCACCGCCGCCCCGCCGCTGCTGCCCCCGGCGGATCGGCTCCTGTCCCAGGCGTTCCCGGTGGCACCGAAGAGATCGTTGAAGGTGTGCGAGCCCAGGCCGAACTCGGGCATGTTGGTCTTGCCGATCACGATGCAGCCTGCGGCCTTCATGCGCGACACGTAGAGGCTGTCGACCGGCGCCTGCGCCTGCGCCAGCACGCGGCTGCCCAGGGTGGTGGGGAAGCCCAGCGCGTGCCCCGTGTCCTTGATGGCCTGCGGCATGCCGTGCATCCAGCCGCGCGAGTGGCCGCGCGCCAACTCGTCGTCGCGCTCGTCGGCCTGGCGCAGCAGCACGTCGGCCGGCGCGAGGTTGACGATGGCGTTGAAGGCCGGGTTCAGCCGCCCGATGCGCCCCAGGTAGGCCTGCATCACCTCCCGGCAGGAGATGTCGCGGGCATGGATGGCGCGCGACAGCGCGTCGGCGTCGAGGTCGGTGGGATCTGCCATGCCCCGCATGGTAGAACGCGGGGCCGGCCGCGTCCCTCAGCGCTTGTCCGACTGCAGCGCCGCCTGCGCTTCCCGCAAGAGCGTTGGCACTTCCTGCGCCGTGCGCGCCACGCCGAACACGTAGTTGTCGGGCCGCACCAGCGCTGCCACGCATTCGAGGCGACGGAACCAGTCGGTTGCCACGCCTTCCCCGTCATCGTCTTCGCCCAGCGCCACGACCGTGATCGGAGATGCCGGCCTGCCCGGCGACTGCGCAGCGACGCCCGGCGCCAGCACCAGCCGCCAGCCGTGGCCGGCCACCTCGTCCATGCGCTCGCGCCGGTTCGCGCCCGTCTGCAGCCAGGGCTGCGGGAACAGGCTTCCCCGCCCTGCGCTGGCCTCGCCGGACAGCAGGCCGCACTCCAGCCTGGGGAGGATGTCCTGGCGCGGCGTGTCACGCACCGTGCCGCCGCATTCCTGCAGAAGGCGCGCATCCCGTTCACGCGCCTTGGCCGGATCGCGTTCGCAGATGACGGCGCCCACGGCCTTGATGCGGCTGGTGAGCTCGCGCACGTGGGCCTGGCGCTCGGCGCCGTAGCTGTCCAGCAGCGCCTGCGCCGACGCTCCCTGCACCTCGTTCTGCAGCACGGCCGCAAGCTTCCAGCTCAGGTTGCTGACGTCGCGGATGCCCTGGCACATGCCTTGCCCCAGGAAGGGTGGCTGCATGTGCGCGGCGTCGCCGGCCAGGAAGACGCGCTCCTTGCGCCACTGCCTGGCCACCAGCGCATGGAAGCGGTAGCTCGCCTGCCGCCACAGTTGCCCGTCTTCCGGCGACAACCAGCGCGAGAGCAGCTGCCAGGTCTGTTCGGCCGTCGCAACTTCCTTCGGGTCTTCGCCCGGCAGGATGGAGATTTCCCAGCGGCGATGGTTCTTCGGGCCGATGACCAGGGTGCAGGGGCGCCCGGGCTCGCAGTACTGCACGCTCACCTTGGGAAGCTTGGCCAGGCCACGCTCGTTAACCAGCACGTCGACGACCAGCCAGGGCTCATCGAAGTCCAGGTCTTCCATCTCCAGGCCCAGCTGCGTGCGCACGCCGCTGCTGCCGCCGTCGCAGGCGATGGCGTAGCGGGCGCGCACCGTGCGGCTGCCGCCTTGCGCATCGATCTGCAGCGAGACGCCCTCGGCGTCCTGCGCCAGCTCGCGCATTTCGACGCCGAGATCGACCGTCACGTTCGGCAGTTGCGCCACGCGCTCGCGCAAGGCCCGCTCCACGGGCGGCTGCGTGAACACGACGGATGGCGTGTAGCCCTGCGGATAAGGCGGCGCCACCATGGTCATGCGGCGGATGAGCTGGCCATCGACGCCGAAGTACTCGGAGTTGGTGAAAGGCTCGGTGTAGGGCGTGATGGCCTCCACCACGCCGATCTGCTGGAACACCCGCATGATCTCGTGGTCCAGCGCGATGGCGCGGGGGATCTGGTAGACCTGCGCGAGCCGCTCGCAGACGTAGACCCGCAGTCCCCGCTGGCCCAGCAGGGCCGCCGCCACCTGTCCCGCCGGCCCGTAGCCGACGATGGCGACGTCGTAGACGGTGTCGCTGGCCGCGCTCACGCCGCCTCGTTCGCAATAGGGTTGGAGAGAAGGCCCACGCGGTCGATCTCGATCTCGATGGTGTCGCCCGCCTTCATCCACACCGGCGGGTTGCGCGCCTGGCCCACGCCGGCGGGCGTGCCCATGACGATCACGTCGCCCGGCTCCAGCGTCAGCACCTCGGCCAGCAGCGCGATGGTCTCGGCCACGCTGAAGATCATGTCGTCGGTGTTCGCGTCCTGCATCACCTGGCCATTGAGGCGGCTCTGGATGCGCAGGCCCTTGGCGCCGGGCGCCAGTTCGTCCGCAGTGACGAGCGCCGGGCCGAAGCCACCGGTGCGGTCGAAGTTCTTGCCGATGGTCCATTGCGGCGTGCGCTTCTGGTAGTCGCGCACGCTCATGTCGTTGAAGCAGCCGTAGCCGAAGACGTACTGCAGCGCGTCGGCTTCCTTCGTGCGCCGCGGCACCGTGCGGCCGATGACCACCGCCAGTTCGGCTTCGTAGTCGAAGCGGCTGGACACCTTGGGCAGCCAGCCGGCCTCGCCATGCGCCACCAGCGAGGACGGCGCGCGGAAGAAGAACCAGGGATAGTCGGGCTTTTCGCGGCCGCCTTCCTTGGCGTGGTCGTAGTAGTTCAGGCCCAGGCAGACGATCTTGCCGGGCTCGGGCACCAGCGGCGCCAGCTTCGCGGAGGCCAGCGGCTGGCGCTTGCCCGAGTCGACTGCCTGGCGGCCGGCGGATGGCAGGTCGAGGCCGGCCTTCAGGGCCGCACGCAGGTCGGCCGGCACTTGCGCATTGGCGTCGTTCAGGTCGACGAGATCCTCGCCGTCGACGACGGCCAGGCGCGGCGCGCCATCGCGCAGGTAGGTGGTGAACTTCATGGTGATGTGCTCGGTTGGGGAATCAGGGGTTGGGGGCGAAGAAGATGCGCTTCTGCGCTTCCTTCAGGCTGGCGCCGGGCGCGGGCGAGATGCCCCACTGGTCCACGCGGCCGGGCGGCCACTTCCAGTGCTCGGGACCGTGCGAGACGTAGCTGTCGTCGACCTGCTCGACCTCGGCCGTGTACTCGATCACCACGCCGAAGGGATCGAGGAAGTAGTTGAAGAGGTTGTTGCCGGGCCCATGGCGGCCGGGGCCCCACTGGATGGGAAAGCCCGCATCCTTCATGCGGCCGCCGCCGCGCATCACCGACTCGAAGTCGGGCATCAGGAAGGCGATGTGGTTGAGCGCATCGTTGTCCGAGATGCCGATGGCGATGGTGTGGTGGTCGCCGGCGCAGTTCATGAAAGCCATGATCCCGGTGCGATCCGCCAGCCGGAATCCCAGGGCCTGCTGCAGGAAGGACTGCGTCTCGTCCACCGCGTGGCTGTTGAGCACCACGTGGGTGAGGCGGATGGGCCGGTCCTTCACCGGCGCGCTCTCGTCCCGCCGAACGTCGCCGTGCACCACCTGGATCACGCGCCCATGCGGGTCCTTGAACTTCAGGCCGATGCCGCCGGCCGGGTCGCGCGTCAGCGCATGCGGCTCGGCGATCAGGGTGCCGCCTGCAGCAAGCACCTGGGCCCCGATGGCATCCAGCGCTTCGCGGCTGCGCGCCCGCAGCGTCACCTGGCGGATCTGCGGCAGCTCGCCGCCCTGGTGCAGCGCCAGCAGGTAGCCGTCGCTGCCGGTGCCGCGCAGGTACAGCGCGTCGTCGCCGCGGTGCGCCACCTCCAGGTTCCAGGTGCGGGTGTAGAAGTCCTCGGCCTTGGCCAGGTCGGGCACGAACAGGGCCACGCTGCGCAGGCCCTCGATCCAGGGGGAGCTCATGGTGTGGTCTCTTTCTTCGTCGATTCGAGGCCGAGGAAGCGCTCGGCGTTTCCATGCACCAGCGCCGCCGTCGTGTCGACATCGAAGCCCGCGGCCTCGATGCGCTGCACCGGCGTGCGGTCGTGGAAGTTGAAGGGGTAGTCTGTGCCCACCACCAGCTGGCTGGCGCCGAAGCGCTCCACCAGGTGGCGCAGCATGGGCGTGTCGAAGACCAGCGTGTCGTAGAAGAGCCGGCGGGCCTGTTCGGTGGGCGAGGCCTGCACGCTTTCCTTCAGCGCCGGGAACACCTCCCAGCCTTGCTGCAGGCGCGGCAGCAGCGCAGCCAGCGTGCCGCCGCCATGGCTGAAGGCAATGCGCAGTCGCGGCCGGCGCAGCATCAGGTTGCCGGTGATGGCCGACGCCGCCGCCAGGCCCACGTCGCCCGGATAGCCGAGCACCTGCTGCAGCGGGGCTGGCCCGACCAGACGATCCATGCCCGCTGGGCGAAGTGCATGCACGAACACCGCGGCGCCCAGCGACTCGCAGGCCTCGAAGAAGGGATCGAGCTGCGGCGCGCCCACCGGCACGCCGTTGATGTTGCTGCCGATCTCGACGCCGGCAAAGCCCAGCGTCCGGACCACGTACTCGAGCTCGGCGATGGCCAGGTCCATGTCCTGCAGCGGCACGGCGCCCAGCGCGGCCAGGCGCCCGCCGCCTTGCTGCACCATCGATGCCAGGCAGTCGTTGGTGTAGCGCAGCAACTGCTGCGCATCGCTTGCGCCCATCCAGTACGAGAGCAGTTCCGGCATCGGCGAAACCACTTGCAGTGCCAGGCCCATGCCCGGCAGGTCTTCCAGCCGGCGCGTGGTGCTCCAGCAGGCATCGGACACGGTGCGGTAGACCTTGCCCGAGATCATCACGTGCCGATGGCAGGCCTTGTCGGCCGGCGCCATCGAGGGCCAGTCGGCCGGCAGCTTCGCGCCGATGTAGCTCGGGAAATTCTCCGGCACCACGTGCGCATGCACGTCGATGCCGCAGCACTGGCAGTTGCTTGCGTGCACGCGAGCCTTACTCCGGCTGGATGTCCAGCTGCTTCACCAGCCGGGCCCAGCGCTCGCGCTCGGCGCGCATGAAGGCCTCGAACTCGGGCACCGACATGCGCGGCTCGGGCTGCGAACCCAGCACCTGCATCCGCTGCGCCACCTCCGGCTGCTGAAGGATGGCTTCCAGGTCGCGGTTGACGCGGTTGACGATGTCCGCCGACGTGCCCGCGGGCGCGAAAAGGCCGTTCCAGCCTGCGTAGTCGAAGCCGGCAAAGGTCTCGGATAGCGAGGGCACGCCGGGCATGGTGGGCTGGCGCTGGCCGGTGCTGACGGCCAGAGCGCGGATCGTGCCGGCCTGCATGTAAGAAGTGAGCGCCGCGTCGGGCAGGCACACCAGTTGCACGCGGCCGCCCAGCACGTCCTGCAGGGCATCCGGCGCCTTGGTGTAGGGCACGTGGTTGAGCTTGATGCCGGCCATGCCGGCCACGCTGTCGGCCAGCATGCCGGAGAAGGTCTTGGGCCCCTCGGTGGCGATGGCGATGTTGCCTGGCTGTGCCTTGGCCAGCGCGATCGCGTCCTTGAGATTCCTGGCCGGGAAGTTCGCGCCGCAGGCGATGACGAAAGGACTGCGGCCCACCAGCCGCACCGGTGCGAAGTCCTTCCCCGGGTCGTAGGGCAAGGTCTTGAAGGTGAAGGCGTTGGTCACCATCGCGGCCGTGGTGGCGTAGTAGAAGGTGTAGCCATCGGGCGCGGAGCGCGCCGCCGCCGTCGCACCGATCACGTTCTGCCCGCCCGGCTTGTTGTCGATGACGATCGCCTGGCCCCAGCCGCGTGCAAGCTGGTCCGCCACGTAGCGCGCGAGGATGTCAGGCCCCGACCCCGCCGGCTGCGACAGGATGAACTTGACCGGCCGCTGCGGCCACTGCGGCTGGGCACGAAGCAGGCCGCTGCCGGCCAGGGGGAACAGCATCGCCGCACGGGCGAAGTCTCTGCGCTGCATGGAGTCTCCTTTTGTTCTTGGAGCCCGCATGCTAGGAACCGCTGGACCATCTGACCAGTCGATGACGTGGATACATAGAATCCAAATCATGGATATACGTTCGGTCGACCTCAACCTGCTCGTGCTCTTCGATGCCATGGCGCGGCTGCGCAGCGTGAGCCGCGCCGCCGAGGCCATCGGCCTGAGCCAGCCGGCCACCAGCGCCGCCCTCTCCCGGCTGCGCGCGGTGTTCGACGACGCCCTGTTCATCCGGGCCGGCGCGCAGATGGAGCCCACGCCGCGCGCACAGGCGCTGGCGCCCGCGGTGCAGCGGGTGGTGCAGGCGATCCAGTCGGAGATCCTGCAGCCGGCGGGCTTCGATCCGGCCGGGGCCGAGCGCAGCTTCACCCTGCTCACGCCGGACATCGGCGAGGTGGCCTTCCTGCCCGGCGTGCTGCGCCGGCTGCGCCAGGAGGCGCCGCAGGTGCGGCTGCGCGCGCTGTCGATGCCGCGCACGGCCGCCGCGCAGGCGCTGGAGGCGGGCGAGGCGGACCTGGCGGTGGGCTTCTTCCCGGACCTGCAGAAGGCGGGCTATTTCCGGCAGGCGCTGTTCCGCACGTCCTATACGTGCATCGCCTGCGCGCGCAATACCGGCGCGCCCGCCCGCATGACGGCGAAGCAATACCTGGCGGCAAGGCACATCGTGGTACGGCCGGACGGGCGCGAGCACATGCTCGACCGCTTTCTCGAGGACAAGGGCTGGCACCGGCACGTGACGCTGGAACTGTCGCACTTCCTGAGCCTGCTGTCGCTGCTGCCCGGCAGCGATCTCCTCGCCACGGTGCCCGACGACATCGCCACCGTGGTCGGGCGGCAGATCGCGATCAGGACGATCGAGCTGCCCTTCAAGCCGCCGCAGTTGCAGGTGCAGCAGTACTGGCATCGGCGCATGCAGAACGATGCTTCCAACCGGTGGCTGCGCGGCCTGTTCTACGACGTGAACCGGCGGGACGCGGATGCGCGCCTGCCCGACTGGCAGGCGGCGGCCTGAAGCGTCGACGCGCGTCGCGCCGTACCGGGTTCCGGCGAGCTCAGCCGTTGACCAGGCCGGCGGCCTGCACGCCGGCGATGCAGATCGCTTCATCCTCGTCACCGGTGCCGCCGCTCGCGCCCACGGCGCCAAGCAGTTGGCCGGCTGCGTCGCGGATCACCACGGCGCCGGTCTGCGGCAGGAACTTGCCATCGGCGGTGGCGGCCAGCGCGACGAAGAAGTTGGGGTTGTCCTTGGCCCGCTCGGCCAGCTTTCGGCTGGCCACGCCCATGCCCACGGCGCCCCAGGCCTTGGCGCGCGCGACGTCGAAGCGGAACATGCTGGCCCCGTCCTCGCTGACGAAGGCCTTGAGGTTGCCCGCGGCATCGAGCACGGCGATGCCCATCGGCTGGTAGCCCGCCTCCTTCGATTTCTTCAGGGCGGCATCGACGATGGTCTGGGCTTGCTGCAGGGTCAGGGTGGACATGTCTTGTGTTCCTTCGTGTTTCGTCAATGCTTTGCTTCGGCGCCCGACAGTGCCTCGAAGCCATAGCGGTTCATGCTGCCGAAGGCGGGCATGGCCGGGTGCGGCACGAAGCGGGTCTGGCAATCGATGACCGCCGGCAGGCCCGAGGCCATGGCGCGGCGGATCGCCGGGCCCACCTCGTCCAGCGCCGTGACCCGCTCGCCGTGGCAGCCGAAGCCGCGCGCGATGGCTGCGTAGTCCGTGTCGTCCAGCGCCGTGCCCATCTCGAAGCCGAGCGCATTGCGCTGTCCGGCGCGGATGATGCCCCAGGCCGCGTTGTTGTGCAGGATGCAGATCACCGGAAGCCGATAGCGGCGAGCGGTGTCGAGTTCGTTGAGCGTGAAGCCGAACGATCCATCCCCCGTGATCAGCGCGACGGGGCGCCCCGGCTGCTGCGCCTGCAGGGCGATGGCATAGGGCAGGCCGAAGCCCAGGTGGCTCATGCCGGGCTCGTGGAAGCGCGTGCGCACCTCGCGCACCGGCGTCAGGTCGTTGCTCCAGAAGGTGGTGTGGCCGCCGTCGAACACCGCGAGCGCGTCCGCCGGCAAGGCCTCGCCGATCGCAAGAGCCAGGGCCGCGGGATGCATGGGCTGGCCCCGCTCGCCCTGCCCGCCCAGGGTCTGCAGCTTCTCTTCATAGGCCTGTCGCGACTTCTTCAGGCCCGGCAGCCAATCACGATCGGTATCCTCGCCCAGGTTCGCGCCGCAGGCGGCGAGAAGATCATCGAGTGCGGCGCCGGCGTCGGCCTGCATCGCCACCTCGTGCAGCGCGGGGGCGCCCAATGCCGATGGATCGATGTTGATGCTGATGAGTTGGCGCGCGTGCCTGGCCAGCGGCCCCTGCTCGTCCCACATCCACGAGGACCAGCGGCAGCCCACGGCCAGCACCAGGTCCGCGCCGTCGAAGGCCTGCCGCACCGGCTCGCCTGCGATGAGGCCGCCGTGGCCGATGAAGTGCGCGCTGTCCGATGGCACCACACCCAAGGCCATCTGCGTGGGCAGCACCGGCGCGCCCCAGCGCTGCGCGAGTTCGCGCACGCGCTCGGCCGCGCCGCTGGCGATCACGCCGCCGCCGGCGACGATCAACGGGCGCTTGGCACGCCGCATCAGTCCGGCGGCAGCGCGAACATCGGCGCCATCGGGCCGCGTCTGGCCCATCGCCCGGTAGCGTGCTGGTGGCACGGCGAATTCCGCTTCGTCGAACTGACAGGCCTGGCTCAGCACATCCTGCGGAATGTCCAGGTGCACCGGACCCGGCCGTCCGCCCAGCGCCTCGCGAAAAGCGCGCCGCACCAGTTCCGGCAGCCGTCGCGCATCGTGCACGACCGCGTTCCACTTGGTGATGGGGCGCGTCACCGCCACCGTGTCCAGGTCCATGAACATCCCGCTGTGCGGATAGCTCGCGGCGCGGTGCTGGTTGGTGGTGATGGCCACAAGCGGCAGGTTGTTGTTGAAGGCCACGCCCAGCCCCGAGGCCAGGTTGAGCCCACCCGGCCCCATCTCGCCCAGCGCCACCGCGATCTGCCCCGAACCGGCGCAGGACGCCGCGGCCATCATCGGCCCCGCGGCCTCGTGGCGCAGGCCGAGGAAACGCAGTTGCTCGTGCTGCGCGATGGCGTGCAGCAGCGGCCCCAGCTTGCCGCCGACGATGCCGTAGATATCGCGAACCTGCTCGGCGAGCAGCAGCCGCACCAGGACCTGGGCGCCATTCATCTGCAAGAGCGCCACGCGTCAGTCCTCCGCCGTGAAGTTGGCCGCCTTCACGATGGGCGCCCAGCGCTGCTGGTCGGCGCGCACGATGCGGGCAAACTCGTCCGGGCTCTGGTGCACCGGTTGCAGGCCGGACTTGGCCAGCGACTCGATGAGCTCCGGCGCCTGCAGCCCTTCGCGCACCAGCGTGTTGAGACGCTGCACGGTGTCGGCCGGCGTGCGCGCAGGCAGGAACCAGCCCAGCCATTCCTGGACCACGATGTCCGCGTAGCCCTGCTCCACGAACGTAGGCACCTCGGGCAGGAAGGTAGACCGCTGCGGGCTGGACACGGCCAGGCCGCGCAGCTTGCCCGAGCGGATGTAGGGCATCACCTCGCCCAGCACGCTCACGCTCACCGGGATCTGCCCGCCCAGCACGTCGTTGAGCAACGGCGCGCCGCCGCGGTAGGCCACGGCGGTGAGCGGAGTGTCCCCCGCCTTCTGCAGCATCATCCCGACGAAGTGCAACGCCGAGCCCGCGGCCGGCACGCCGTAGTTGGCCTGCGCCGGATTGGCCTTGGCCCACTTGAGGTAGTCGGCCACCGACTTCACTTCGGCCGGCAGGCCCGGGCCGGCGGTGAGCACGAAGGCGTAGTTGACCGTGCTGGTCACCGGTGCGAAGTCGGCCAGCGGGTCGTAGTTGAGCTTTTTGTAGGTGTTGGGGTAGAGCGTCATCGGCGAGCTGGGGATCTGCAGGATGGTCAGGCCGTCCGGCGCCGCGCGCTTGACGTAGTCGACCGCGATGCGGCCGCCGGCACCCGTCTTCGACTCCACCGTGACGCTGGTGGCGTACCTGCCGCGCAGCTTCTCGGCCATCGGCCGCGCGACGTAGTCGCCCATGCCGCCGGCCGGAAAGCCCGAGACGATGGAGGCATTGCCGTTGAGTTGGGCGAGCGCGCGGCCCATTGGCGCCAGCGCGGCCAGCGCGCTGCCGGCCTGCAGGAGATGAAGGAAGTGTCTGCGGTCCATGGCATGTCTCCTGGGCATGTCTGCCCTCGTTGTGCTTGCCTGGATGGTCGGGGCACCGGGTGCTGCTGCGAATGGACAAATCGCACCGCGACAGGTAGTTTTCCGGCCTCCGTTTCAATTGCACCGCCTTGAAGCCCGCCATCGCGCCCCTTCTTCTCGTTCCGTACCGGGAAGTCCGCCACGAACAGCCGGACGACTGCCTGCACTACGAGCCGGTGGCCGTGCGCGGGCAGGAGATGGACTGGACGATTCCGGCGCATCGACACGAGGGGCTTCACCAGATCCAGTTCCTGGAGCGCGGCCATATCCGCGGCACGGTGGACGGCCGGGCAGTGGAGGCAAAGGCGCCGGCCATCCTGCTGATCGCGCCGGGCTCGGTGCACGGCTTCAGCCACACGCGCGACACGGCTGGACACCAGCTCACCATTCCCACCGCGACCCTGCAGCAGTTGCTGGCGGGCACGCGCCTGGCAGACGCGGGGCTGGCCCATTCCTTGGTGCTGGCCGGGTTGACGGCGCAAGCGCGCGGCGAATGCGCGATGCTCTTCGAGATGCTGGCGCGAGAGTTCCGCGGCCATGGTGCCGGCCGCGTGCAAGCCCTGCTCGCCACGGCCACGCTGCTGGCGGTGCTGCTGCTGCGCCTGCATGGCGAGCACATCCAGAAGGCCCAGGCACCCGGCGCGCGCGACGCACTGGTGACGCGCTACCAGGCGCTGGTCGAGCAGCACTACCGGGAGCACCGCGGCCTGCCCTTCTATGCGCAGGCCCTGGGCGTGACGCCCGACCACCTCAGCCGCAGCTGCCGCAACCTGACGCGCCAGTCGGCACTGCAGTTGCTGCACGAACGGCTGATGCTGGAAGCGCGGCGCCTGCTGGCCTACACGCCGATGTCGGTGGTGGAAGTGGCCGCTGCCATCGGCTACCAGGACCCGGCCTATTTCAGCAAGTTCTTCACTCGCGCGACGGGGAATTCGCCATCGCAGTACCGGGCGCTGGCGGCGCAGGGGGTGAAGGCGCCACGATGAATCGATGCAGGCGCCCAAAATGAAAAAAGGCGCCGAGGGCGCCTTTTTTCATTCGTATGCGGTGGGGTGGCTGATGGGACTCGAACCCACGACGACAGGAATCACAATCCTGGACTCTACCAGCTGAGCTACAGCCACCATTTCGAGAAGCTGGCTATTGTAGCCTGAAAAGAGCCACCTTCTGTCAGCGTGCGCCGACCGCCGGCGTTTCCGACGGGCGCGCCACGACGATCTGCACCTTGAAGCGCTCCTTGAGCAGGTCGTAGTACGCGCGGTCTTCGGCCGAAGCCACGGACTGGGTGATCTGGGCGTTCTCGCGCTGCGCCACTTCCGGGTTCGAGGCTTCGCGGGGCACGGTCTTGTTCACCTTCACCACGACATAGCCCTGCGCACCCAGGTCCACGCCCACCCAGGCGGGCAGCTTGCTGCCGTCGGCGCGCAGCGCGCCGTCGACCACCTGCTGCGGCTCGCCCTGCGCGTCAGGACGCGAGATCACGATGGGCGTACCCAGCTTGGCGGCCTTGGGGTCGGCCTGCCAGGCGGCGAGCATGGCTTCGCCATCCTTGCGGGCGAGCTCGGCGGCGCGCTGGTTCACCAGCTGCGCGCGCACCTGGTCCTTGACCTCGGCGAAGGGCTGCGTGCGTGCGGGCGAGAACTGAATCACGCGGCCGGCGGCGAGCTGGTTGGGACCGACCTCGATGGCTTCCGTGTTGTGCTTGCGCTCCAGCGCATCCGGCGCGAACAGGGCATTGAGGAAGTTGCGGTTGGCCAGAGCGCCCGTTGCACCCGGGGCCGGCGTTCGGCCGACCTTGGTCGCGCTCTGGATGGTGAGCTTGAGCTTGTCGGCGGCAGGCTGCAGGCTGTCGGCCTGCTGGTAGACCGCATCGCTGAAGGCCTCGGCGGCCTTGGCGAACTCGGCGGTGGCCATCTGCGCGCGCAGCTCGGTCTCGATGCCGGCACGCGCCTTCTCGAAGGGCGGCACCACGCCGGGCTTGATGTCGTCCAGCTTGATGATGTGGTAGCCGAACTCGGTCTCGACGAGCTTGTTGGAGATCTCGCCCTTCTTGAGCGCGAACATCGCGTCCTCGAAAGGCTTGACCATGGCGCCGCGGGTGACGAAGTCCAGGTCGCCGCCCTTCTCGGCCGAGCCCGGGTCCTGCGAGTTCTTGCGCGCCACGTCGGCGAAGGTGTTGGGCGCGGCCAGCACCTGCTTGAGCAGTTCCTCGGCCTTGGCCTTCGCCTTGGCACGGTCGTCCGCGCTGGCGGCAGCCGGCGCCACGATCAGGATGTGGCTGGCGCGGCGTTCCTCGGGCGTGCCCAGGCGCGCGCTGTTCTGCTCGTAGTAGGTCTTGAGGTCGGCCTCGTTGACCGTGATGTTCTTCTTGACCGAGTCCATGTCCAGCACCAGGTACTGGATGCTGGCTTCCTCGGGCGCCTGGAACTGCGCCACGTGGTCCTTGTAGAAGGCTTCCAGCTCGGCGTCGGTCACCGTGACCTTGGACGTGAAGTCCTTGGGCTCGAAGCGGGCCAGCTGCACCTCGCGGCGCTTGTAGAAGGCGTTGAGCATGGCCTCGGCCTGGGCCTTGGAGATGAAGGCGCCGGCGTGCACGCCCTGAATCACCTGCTGCGTGGCCATTTCGCCGCGCACCGCGGCCTCGTACTGCTCGGGGGTCTGGCCGGTGGCGCGCACGAACAGGTCTCGGTTGAACTTGCCGTCCGGCGTGCGGAAGGACGCCAGCCCAGGCTCCTGAGCGAAGTAGCGCGCCAGGCGCTCGTCGGGCACGCTCAGGTGCGACTTGGCGGCCTCGGCGGCCAGCACGCGCTCGCGCACCATGCGCTCCAGCGTGCCGTAGCGGGCGACTTCGGTGTCGAGCACGGCAGCGTCGATGTTGGGCATCTGCTGGCGGATGCGGTCCACCTCGCTGCGGTGGCGCGCGTCCCATTCCGGCCGGGTGATGTCGCGGCCGTCGACCTTGGCCACCACCTCGCCCTTCTGGTTGCCATCCATGAAGCGCTCCACGCCGAAGAGCATGAAGGAGGGGATGACCAGCAAGAACAAGACGATCATCATCACCTTGTTGTACTTGCGGAAGAAATCAAACATGCTTAGTCACTCTCTATGGCGGACGCCTTGCGGGCGGCACAACAAAAAAGGCGAACAACTCGTTCGCCTTTGATTGCTTTGGGTGGTGGGTGCTGAGGGGCTCGAACCCCCGACCTACGCCTTGTAAGGGCGCCGCTCTACCAGCTGAGCTAAGCACCCCACCGTGAAGCTTTGCCTCAGTTCAATGCGTCCTTGAGCGCCTTGCCGGGACGGAACTTCGGGATCTTGGCGGCCTTGATTTTAATCGCAGCGCCGGTGCGGGGATTCCGGCCGGTGCGGGCGGCCCGTTTGCCCACGGCGAAAGTACCAAAACCGACGAGCGAAACGGAGTTGCCTTTTTTCAGCGTGGTGCGGATCGCGCCAATGGTCGACTCGAGTGCACGGGTGGCTGCTGCTTTGGAAATGTCTGCGTTCTTTGCGATGTGCTCAATCAATTCGGTTTTGTTCACAAGGGCCCCTTGTCCAAAAAAAAGTTGGTCGGAGTGATTCGTCAACTGCAAAGCCGATCACGCGGCAATATCGCTGGGATTGTCGCGTGGGTGGGCGATGGAGGAGGAGATCTGACACGTGCGGCAGCGCACTGCCAACGGGAATTAAAGCCACTGGTCTACAGGGTGTCAATAAGGCACAACGACTTGTGAACCAGCGAGCGCCGCGATTCTAGTTGGCTTTTGTGCAGTCCTACTTCAAAGGGCCTGTTCGTGTGGCTCAGAGTGCCTGTTCGATGGCACGCCCGAGGTCGGAAGTCGTTGCATTTCCGCCGATGTCGGGCGTCTTCGGCGCGCCACTTTGGGGCGCCAGCACCTTCTCGATGGCCGAGAGGATCGCGTCGTGCGCGTCCTTGTGGCCGAGGAATTCCAGCATCATCGCGCCGCACCAGATCTGCCCGATGGGGTTGGCGATCCCCTTGCCGGCAATGTCCGGCGCCGAGCCGTGCACGGGCTCGAAGAGCGAGGGCATGGTGCGGTCCGGGTTGAGGTTGGCGCTGGGCGCGATGCCGATGGTGCCGGTGCAGGCCGGGCCCAGGTCGGACAGGATGTCGCCGAACAGGTTGCTGGCCACCACCACGTCGAAGAAGTCGGGGCGCTGCACGAAATGCGCGGTCAGGATGTCGATGTGAAACTTGTCCAGTTGCACGCCTGGATAGCTCTTCGCCATCTCCGCCACGCGCTCGTCCCAATAGGGCATGGTGATGGCGATGCCGTTGGACTTGGTGGCGCTCGTCAGGTGCTTCCTGGGCCGCGACTGGGCCAGCTCAAAGGCGAACTTCAGCACGCGGTCCACGCCGTGGCGCGACATCACCGTCTCCTGCATGACAATCTCGCGCGGCGTGCCGGCGTACATGCGCCCGCCGATGCTGGAGTACTCGCCCTCGGTGTTCTCGCGCACGATGTACATGTCGATCTCGCCGGCCTGGCGCGGGCTGCCGTCGCGGCGCACCACCGGCGCGATGATGCCGGGCATGAGCCGTGCCGGGCGCAGGTTGACGTACTGGTCGAATTCGCGGCGGAACAGCAGCAGCGAACCCCACAGCGACACGTGGTCGGCGATCTTCTCGGGCCAGCCCACGGCGCCGAAATAGATGGCATCGTGGCCGCCGATCTGCTCCTTCCAGTTGTCGGGCAGCATCTGGCCGTGCTTCTCGTAGTAGTCCCAGCTCGAGAAGTCGAAGTGGTCGAAGTGCAGGTCGATGCCGAACTTGCGCGCCGCCGCATCCACCACGCGCAGGCCCTCGGGCATGGTCTCCTTGCCGATGCCGTCGCCGGCGATGACTGCAATTGTGCGGGTGCTCATGGTCTCGATCCTTTTGATGATGAAGAGGGTGTCAGGGGTGCAAAGAAGTCGAGGGCCTCGGCAAGCAGTTCGCCTGGCGCCTCCTCTGGAACATAGTGTCCGCAGGGCAGCGCGCGGCCCTCGACGAGGTCGGCGCGCTCGCGCCACAGCGCCAGCACGTCGAAGCAGTTGCCCACCGCGCCGTGCGCGCCCCACAGCACGCGAAGCGGCATCTGCAGGCGCGCGTTGGCGGCGATGTCCGCACGGTCGTGATCGAGGTCGATGCCGGCGGACGCGCGGTAGTCCTCGCAGATCGATTCGGCCGTGCCGGCAATGGCGGCGCAGCGTTCGTATTCGGCCATGACCTCCGGCGCAAAGGGTGCCAGGCCGGCATGCCGGCCGCCCATCACGCTGCGGATGTAGCGCACCGGGTCGGAGGCGATCAGCGCCTCGGGCAGCGGCGGCGGCTGGATCAGGAAGAACCAGTGCCAGTAGGCGCGGGCGAAGGCCTCGCTGGTGTGCTCGTACATGGCCAGCGTGGGCGCGATGTCCAGCAGCAGCATGCGCTGCACCGTCGCCGGATGGTCGGCGGCCAGGCGGTGCGCCACGCGCGCGCCACGGTCGTGCGCCAGGATGCCGAAGCGCTCGAAGCCGTGGTGCCGCATGGCCGCCAGTGCGTCGAGCGCCATCTCGCGCTTGCTGTGATTGGCGTGTTCAGGGTCGGCCGGCGGACGGCCGGAGTCTCCGTAGCCGCGCAGGTCGAGCGCCACGAGGGTGAAGCGCTCGGCCAGCGCGGGCGCGACGCGGTGCCAGATGAGGTGCGTCTGCGGATGGCCGTGCAGCAGGAGCAACGGTTCCCCGCGTCCGCCGATGCGCCCATGCACGCGCACGCCGTTGCGCTCGATGTCGAAGCAGGGAAAGTCCAAGAGGGAGGTGGGGACGTTGCTCACGCGCCGATTGTGCGTTGCGCGTCTTCGGCCATCAAGCAACAATGAGCCAATTCATACTTTCCGAAATGGCATGAATTCATTGGAGCGCTCCGACCTGGAACTGGTGCTGGCCATTCGCGAGCACGGCAGCCTGGCGGGCGCGGCACAGGCGCTGGAGGTGGTGCCTTCGGTCGTCACCAAGCGGCTGGGCGCGCTGGAGGCGCGACTGGGCCAGCGGCTGTTCGACCGGACGACCCGGCGCCTGAGCGTCTCCGCCGAAGGCGAGGCCGTGTGCAGGCATGCCATCGACTTGCTCCAGGGCTTCGCCGCACTCGAGAGCGAACTGGGCGAACGGCAGAACGAGCTTCGCGGCCCGGTGCGGCTGGCCGCGACTTTCGGCTTCGGCCGCCGATGGGTGGGTCCGGCGATCGCGGCCTTCCAGGCGAAGCACCCTGCCCTGCGCATCGAACTGCAGTTGACCGAGCGCCTGCCCGACCTGGGTGCCGAAGGCTTCGACGGCGCCCTGTGGCTGTGGGAAGTGCAGCAGCGCCATGCGGCCGATTGGACGTCGCGCCGCATCGCGCGCAACCAGCGCGTGCTCGCGGCCTCGCCGGCCTACCTGGCGCGCCGCGGCACGCCGGCATCGGTGGATGAACTGGCCGGCCACGACTGCCTGGTGGCGCGCGAGAACGGCGAGGCGCCTCGCCAGGAGTCCGCGCTGTGGACGCTGCGCCATGGCCGCGACGGCAGCACGGCCCGGGTGCGCGTGCAGGGCCCCTTGTCGAGCAACTCGGGGGAGATGGTGCGCGACTGGTGCCTGGCCGGCCACGGCATCATGCTGCGCAGCCTGTGGGACATCGCACCGCAGCTGGCGTCCGGCGAACTGCTTCGCGTGCTGCCGAACCACAGCATGCCGGACGCCGACATCCATTGGATGGCGCCCTGGCGGCCCAAGACGCCGCGCCGGGTGCGGCTGCTGCTGGACCACCTGGCCGAGCAGTTCCGCGGCGAGCCGTGGAAGCCTTCGGCCGGCGGGGTCAGCGCGTCGCGCGAACGACCAGGCTCACGCCCGCCGCGGTGAGCGCCGTGCCCAGCACGGTGGCGACGGTGATCGGCTCGCGGAACAGCAGCCAGGCCATCAGCGCCGTGCAGGGCGGCACCAGGTACAGCAGGCTGGTGACGGCCGTCGCGGTGCCGCGCTGGATCAGCATGTAGAGCAGCGAACTGCCGCCCAGCGACAGCGCCAGCACCGACCAGGCCATGGCACCGATCGAATGCGCGTTCCACTCGATGGCAGCTGGCTCCAGCAAGGCGAAGGGCAGCGCCACGACCAGGGCGGCGATCATCTGCACCGCGCTGGCGCTGCGCACGTCGCAGGGCTCGACGAATTGCTTCTGGTAGAGCGTGCCGGCGGTGATCGAGAGCAGCGCCATCAGCGCCAGGCCCATGGTCAGAGCGCTGACTTCCGAACCTTCGCCGAACTTGCGCGACACCACCAGCACCAGCCCGGCAAAGCCCATCACCAGGCCCAGCCACTGGCGCGATGACACCCGCCCGCCGGTGAAGGACATCCAGACCGCCGTCAGCACCGGCTGGATGCCCACCAGCAGCGCCACCAGCCCGGAACCCATGCCCGCGCGCACGGCCGCCCACACGCCGCCCAGGTAGCCGGCCTGCATCAGGATGCCGGTGACCACGAGGTGGCCCCACTGCGCGCGGCCGCGCGGCCAGGCCACGCGGGCGAGCACCACCCAGGCGCAGAAACACAGCAGGGACAGCGCAAAGCGCACCGCCAGGAACTTGAGCGGCGGCGCATAGGGCATGCCATAGCGCGCCACGATGAAGCCGGTGCTCCAGATGAGCACGAAGACCGCCGGCATGGCCCGCACCCAGCCCGCCGTGCGGGCCGAGGCCGCGCTCATTTGGCGCGTGCCCGGATCTCGGGGATGGCCTTTTGCAGGTAGTAGACCATCGACCACACGGTGAGCACGGCCGAGATCCAGATCAGCCAACGGCCCCACAGGCCGGTGTCGATCACGCCCCACAGCATGCCGTTGTAGAGCAGGAAGGGAATGGCCACCATCTGCACCGTGGTCTTGACCTTGCCGATCATGTGCACCGCCACGCTCTTGCTGGCGCCGATCTGGGCCATCCATTCGCGCAGGGCCGAGATGGCGATCTCGCGGCCGATGATGATGAGGGCCACGAACACGTCGGTGCGCTGCAGATGCACCAGCACCAGCAGGGATGCGCACACCAGGAACTTGTCGGCCACCGGGTCGAGGAAGGCGCCGAAGGCCGAGGTCTGGTTGAGCTTGCGCGCCAGGTAGCCGTCCAGCCAGTCGGTGGCGGCGAAGACGATGAACATCACGGTGGCGATGAGGTTGCGCACCGGTTCCGCCAGGGGCAGGTAGAACACACCGACAAGCAGCGGGATCGCGACGATGCGCGTCCAGGTCATGAAGGTAGGCAGTGTCCAGAACATTGGGCGCGATTGTGGCATGTGAGCGCTGGCCTTCAGGTCGGCCTCAGTGCAATGCCCTGTAGATCTCCTCGGCCAGGTCGAAGGCGATGCCGTCGACCGAGGCCAGGTCCTCCACGCTGGCCGCCGCCACGCCGCGGATGCCGCCGAAGCGCTGCAGCAGCCGGGCGCGCCGCTTGGGGCCGATGCCCGGGATGTCCTCCAGCTGGCTGCCGCCCACCCGCACCTTGGCGCGGCGCGCGCGCATGCCGGTGATGGCGAAGCGGTGCGCCTCGTCGCGGATCTGGGCGACCAGCATCAGCGCAGCCGAGTCGCGGCCCAGGTAGACCTTCTCGCGGCCATCGGCGAAGACCAGTTCCTCCAGGCCCACCTTGCGGCCCTCGCCCTTCTCCACGCCGACGATCAGCGACAGCGGCAGGCCCAGTTCGGAGAACACCTCCCGCGCCATCGAGACCTGGCCCTTGCCGCCATCGACCAGCACCAGGTCGGGCATGCGCGCGCCCACCGTTCCCGGCTTGGCATCGGCCCCCGAGGCATCGCCGGGGGTAGGTGCGTCGGATTCGGCCGCGATGGCCTCGGCCAGCTTGCCGTAGCGGCGGTGCAGCACCTGGCGCATGGCGGCGTAGTCGTCGCCCGGCGTGATGCCGTCGATGTTGTAGCGCCGGTACTCGCGGTTCTGCATGGCATGGTGTTCGAACACCACGCAGGAGGCCTGCGTGGCCTCGCCGGCGGTGTGCGAGATGTCGAAGCACTCCACGCGGAAGCTGTCCAGGTCGTCGGGCGCGATCTCCAGCGCGTCGACCAGGGCGCGGGTGCGGGCCTGCTGCGAGCCTTCCTCGGCCAGCAGGCGGGCCAGTTGGATGTCGGCGTTCTTCTGCGCCATCTCCAGCCACAGGCGCCTTGCTTCGCGCGGCGCGAAGACCGCGGTGATGCGGATGCCGGCCTGCTGCGCGACCGCCTCCACCAGCTCGCGGCCGATGGCCTCGCCCAGCACCAGGGTGGGCGGCACCGGCACGTCGATGTAGTGCTGCGCGATGAAGGCCTCCAGCACCTGCTGCTCGATAGGGGCCTGCACGTCCTCGTCGTCGGCGCCCATCTGCGCGGCGTCGTCCACGTGCGCCGGGAAGTAGGCGCGGTCGCCCAGGTGGCGGCCGCCGCGCACCATGGCCAGGTTCACGCACGCCTTTCCGCCCTGAACCCTCACCGCGATGATGTCCACGTCCTTGTCGG
The DNA here is from genome assembly GCF_900114785.1 of Variovorax sp. OV329. Taxonomy (GTDB): domain Bacteria; phylum Pseudomonadota; class Gammaproteobacteria; order Burkholderiales; family Burkholderiaceae_C; genus Variovorax. Next base: position 122,281 of record NZ_FOUG01000006.1, on the reverse strand, counting down.
AGGTGGTGCTCTCCACCGCCTGCTGGTGCAGCACGCGCGAGAGCGCCGCCATCTTGTTGCGCAGCTCGGCCGCCTGCTCGAACTCCAGCTTCTCGGCGTGCGCGCTCATGCGCGACTCCAGCTGGCGCAGCACCTGCTGCGAATCGCCCAGCAGGAAGGACTCGGCGCTGGCGATGTCCTGCGCGTAGTCCTCCTTGGACACCAGGCCCACGCAGGGCCCGCTGCAGCGCTTGATCTGGTAGAGCAGGCAGGGCCGGGTGCGGTTGCTGTAGACGGTGTCCTCGCAGGTGCGGATCCGGAACACCTTCTGCAGCAGCTGGATGGACTCCTTCACCGCCCAGGCGCTGGGAAAGGGACCGAAGTAGCGGTGCCGGCGGTCCACCGCGCCGCGGTAGTAGGCCAGGCGCGGAAAGTCGTGCGCGGCGATCTTCAGGTAGGGGTAGCTCTTGTCGTCCCGGAACAGGATGTTGTAGCGGGGCTTGAGCGTCTTGATGAGGTTGTTCTCGAGCAGCAGCGCCTCGGCCTCGGTGCGCACCACCGTGGTCTCCATGCGCGTGATCTTGCTCACCATGTGGCCGATTCGCGTGCCGCCATGGTTCTTCTGGAAGTAGCTCGACACCCGCTTCTTCAGGTTGCGCGCCTTGCCCACGTACAGCACGCCGTCGGCCGCATCGAAATAGCGGTAGACGCCCGGCAGCGAGGGCAGCGCGGCGACTTCGGCGAGCAGTTGATCCGAATGGGTTTCCGACATGCGTGGGGTTGGAGGCAATGGGCAGGATGCGACGGGCTGTAGAGTATCCCGCGATGCGCTGGGACATTTTCTGCAAGGTCATCGACAACCATGGCGACGCCGGCGTGTGCTGGCGGCTTGCACGCGCGCTGGCCGCGGACGGCGACGCAGTCCGCCTCTGGATCGACGATGCCTCGGCCCTCGCCTGGATGGCGCCCGAAGGCTGCGCGGGCGTCTCGGTGCTGCCTTGGCGCGGGGACGAGATCGCGCCTGAACACCTGGGGGCCGAGACCGCGCCCGATGTGCTGATCGAGGCCTTCGGCTGCGATCCGGCGCCGGCCGTGGTCGCCCAGTTCGCAGAGGCGATCCGGCGCGACGGCCGCAAGCGCTGCTGGATCAACCTGGAATATCTGTCGGCCGAGCCCTATGTGGAGCGCTTGCACGGCCTGACCTCGCCGGTGTTCCGCGGGCCCGGCGAAGGGCTCAACAAGTATTTCTTCTACCCAGGCTTCACGGCGGCCACCGGTGGGCTTCTGCGCGAGGCCGACCTAAGCGCCCGCCAGGCCGTATTCGACCGCGGCGCCTGGCTCGCCGAGCAGGGCATCGCCTGGCAAGGCGAGCGGCTGGTCACGCTCTTCAGCTACGAACCCCCTGCCCTCGCCTCGCTGCTGTCGCAACTGGCTGCCGCCACCGAGCCCGTGCGGCTGATGGTCACCCCCGGGCGCGCCGCCGCCGCCGTGCGCGCCCTGTGCCCGACGGGCGAGCCGGGCGGATCGCTGTCGATCGCCTGGCTGCCCCATGTGCCCCAGGAGGAATTCGACCACCTGCTGTGGGCTTGCGACTTCAATTTCGTCCGGGGCGAAGACTCGCTGGTGCGGGCGCTCTGGGCCGGCAAGCCCTTCGCCTGGCAGATCTACCCGCAGGACGACGACGCCCACCACGAGAAACTCAATGCCTTCCTCGACTGGCTGCAGGCGCCCCCGGCCCTGCGCCAGTTCCACCACCGCTGGAATGGGTTTGCCAACGCCCCCGAGTTGCAATGGCCGGACGCGCCCGGGCTCGCTTCGTGGGGTGAGACGGCCCGCGCCGCGCGGGCCGGGTTGCTGGCCGAACCGGACTTGGCGACCCGCCTTCGCCGTTTCGTCGCCCAAAAAAGCTAAAATAGACGGCTTTGCGAATTCCGGGCCTTGCCAATCCAGGGACGGGCTCCAACAGAGACATTCGCCGAACCCGCCGCGGGTCCATGCGTCCAGGGCCAGCCCGACGATGCCAAGCGGCACATCCTCCTGACAAAGACTCGCTATGAAAATCGCTCAAGAAATCCGCGCCGGCAACGTGATCATGCACGGCAAGGACCCGATGGTCGTCCTCAAGACCGAATACAGCCGCGGCGGCCGCAACTCCGCCACCGTGCGCATGAAGATGAAGAGCCTGATCGCCAACTTCAACACCGAAGTGGTCTTCAAGGCCGACGACAAGATCGACCAGATCGTGCTGGAGAAGAAGGATTGCACCTACTCCTACTTCGCCGACCCGATGTACGTCTGCATGGACACCGAGTACAACCAGTACGAAGTCGAAGCCGAGAACATGGGCGACGCCCTGAACTACCTGGAAGACGGCATGCCCGTCGAAGTGGTGTTCTACGAAGGCAAGGCCATCTCGGTCGAACTGCCCACCAGCGTCGAGCGCGAAATCACCTGGACCGAGCCGGCCGTCAAGGGCGACACCTCAGGCAAGGTGCTCAAGCCCGCCAAGATCGCCACCGGTTTCGAAGTGCCGGTGCCGCTGTTCGTGTCGCAAGGCGACAAGATCGAAATCGACACCCGCACGGGCGAATACCGCAAGCGCGTCTGAGGACTTCGATCCGCAGCAAAAGGCTCCCTCGGGAGCCTTTTGCTTTTGTACGCTGCGACCATGAACACCTCTGCTCCTGACGCCGCCGTGCGCACCGAGGTCGACGGCCCGGTCTGCACCATCGTGCTGAGCCGCCCGAAGCAGCGCAATGCGGTGGACGGCCCCACCGCCCGCGCGCTGCAAGAGGCCTTCGCCGGCTTCGAGGCGGACCCGGCCTTGCGCGTGGCGGTCCTGTGGGGCGAGCATGGCGTGTTCTGCGCGGGCGCGGACCTCGGCGCCATCAGCGACCCGTCGCGCCGGAACGAACTCGACCCCGAAGGGGGTGGCAGCGGCCCCATGGGCCCGACCCGCATGGCCCTGTCCAAGCCGCTCGTCGCCGCCATCCGCGGCCATGCGGTGGCCGGCGGGCTGGAACTGGCGCTGCTGGCCGACCTGCGCGTGGCCGAGGCGGATGCCGTGCTGGGCGTTTTCTGCCGCCGCTGGGGTGTGCCGCTGATCGACGGCGGCACGGTGCGGCTGCCGCGGCTGGTCGGCATGGGCCGCGCGCTGGACCTGATCCTCACGGGGCGCGCCGTCGCCGCCGACGAAGCGCTCGCGATGGGGCTCGTGAACCGCGTGGTGCCCAAGGGCGAAGCCCGGCATGCCGCCGAGCAGCTGGCGCGCGAGCTGGCGGCCTTTCCTCAGCAGTGCATGCTGGCCGATCGCGCCTCCGCCTACGCACAGTGGGACCTGCCGCTGGCCGAGGCCTTGCGGCAGGAAGGCCGGCACGGCGTGCCCATCGTCGCGGCCGAGGGCGCGGCCGGCGCGGCCCGTTTCGTGCAAGGTGCGGGCAGGCACGGCAAGCCCGCCTGAAGCCCCGCCCCCGCAAGGCGCACAATGCCCGACCGTTCGTCAGAATCAACCATGCCCAACGCTACGCACAACCTTCACGACAAGCGCCTGGCTGATGCATGGGCCACCTTGCAGGCCCATGCCGACCAGGGCCTTCCGCTCGATCACGATCCCTCGCGCCTGGCCTTCGCCGATCCCGAGTTCCTCCTGCGCCGCGAGACCCGCGGCCTGCGCATGCAGCTGGAGCTGATGAAGCCCGACCTGGAGATGCGCGCCCACGGCATCGAGAACACCGTGGTGGTGTTCGGCAGCGCGCGCTTCCGCAGCCAGGACGAGGCCGGCGCGCTGCTGGCCCAGGCCGAGGCCGCCGGCGACCAGGCCGCGGCCGAGCGTTGGCGGCGCCTGAGCCGCGGCACCCACTACTACGAGCAGGCCCGCGCCTTCGGCGCGCTGGTGGCCAACTACAGCAACGACAAGGACCCGGAAGACAAGCTCTTCGTCTGCACTGGCGGCGGCCCCGGCATCATGCAGGCGGCCAACCGCGGCGCCTACGAGGCCGGCGGCCTGAGCGTGGGGCTGGCGATCGCGCTGCCGATGGAAGAGGCGGCCAACCCCTACGTCACGCCGGCGCTGAGCTTCAAGTTCCACTACTTCGCCATCCGCAAGATGCATTTCATGATGCGGGCGAAGGCGCTGGTGGCCTTCCCGGGCGGCTTCGGCACGCTCGACGAATTGTTCGAGGTGGTGACGCTGGTGCAGACGCGCAAGTCGCGCCAGGTGCCCATCGTGCTGTTCGGCTCCGACTACTGGCGCCGGCTCATCGACTTCGACTTCCTGGTGGAAGAAGGCGTGATCTCGCCCGAGGACATCAAGCTCTTCGAGTACGTGGACGCGCCGCAGGACGCGTGGGACGCGATCAAGCGCTTCTACAAGCTCTGAAACGCGCCCACGCGCGTGCCCGCCGGCGCGCGGCGTCAGCCGTGATCGGCGCGGGGTGGCGCCTGCAGCCGGCTCACCGCCGGGGTGCCGGCCGCCACCACGCCGCCCACCAGCCAGAACACGCCGGCAATGCCGATCCACGCACCGGCCGCGCCGAACACCATGGGCATCGCCACGCTGGACGCGTTGAGGGTCATCACCCGCAGCGCCAGCGCCTCGCCGTAGCGGGCCGCGGGCGTGATCTGGTGCAGCATGCTCATCACCATCGGCTGTACCGAGCCCAGCGCGACGCCCAGCACCACCGAGCACAGGCCCATGGTCAAGGCGCCCGGCGCGAACGGGTAGGCCACGAAGACGACGGCCGTCAGCACGTTGGCGGCCATGATCACGTGGCGCTCGCTCAGGCGCGAGGCCAGCAGCGGGAGCACGATGCGGATGCAGGCCGCGGCCACCGCGAAGGCGCCGAGGATGGAACCGATCACCGAGGCCGAGAGGCCGCGCTCGTGCCCCAGGATGGGCAGCACGAAGGTGTGCACGTCCCACGAGGCCGACTGCAGCCAGTTCACGAAGAGCAGGCGCCTGAACATGGGCTCGGCCAGCAGGTCCCAGGCGCGCAGCTTCACGCCGGTGGCCGGCGCCGGCGTGTTGGGCGCCTCGTGCGCGCCGCGGGCCAGTGCCCAGCACAGCAAGGGCAGCAGGAACAGCAGCGCGAAGGCCACGCGATAGCCCATCAGGTCGCCCGGCACACGACCGGCATGGTCGATCAGCAGGCCCGCACAGAAGGGCCCCATGAAGTTGGCGGCGGCCGGCGCAATGGCCAGCCAGCTGAACACCTTCTTCAATTGGGTCGGGTTGCTGGTGGTGCGACCGACGTGGCGCTGCAGCACGATCACCGTGACGCCGGTCGCGCCGCCGGTGAGCAGTGCCGCCAGGCACAGCACCGGGAAGACCGGAAAGAGGCCGGCCAGGCCCGCGCCGATGGCCGCCGAGGCGACGGCGATGCCCAGCGGCCGCTTCAGCCCATGCCGGTCGGCATAGCGTCCGGCAGGCAGTGCCAGGAAGACCTGTGTCAGCGCGAACAGCGACAGCAGCACGCCCACGGCAGCGGCGCTGTAGCCCTGCTGCAGTGCCAGCAGGGGCGCCGCCAGCCGCGTGCCCGTCATCGCCGCGTGCAGGCAGACCTGCGCAAGGATGAGGCGCAGCAGTTCCGCGTTCACGATGCCAGTTCGTCGTCCAGGGGCAGCTGCGGATCGACCAGCGGCAGCAGGGCCTGGGCCTGCGCATCCGGCAATGCTTCGACCTTGCGCAGCGCCAGGCGCATCTGGCGTGCGCGGGTGTCGGCCTTGTCGAGCGTGTCGGAGGCCTTGGCCACCTGCTCCCTGACACGGCCCACCCATTCGCCATAGCGCTCGAACTCGGTCTTGACCGCGCCCAGCACCTTCCAGACCTCGGAAGCCTGGCGCTCCAGCGCCAGCGTGCGAAAGCCCATGTGCAGGCTGTTGAGCATGGCCAGCAAGGTGGTGGGGCCCGCCAGCGTCACGCGGTGCTGGCGCTGCATGGCGTCCATGAGGCCGGGCCGGCGCAGCACTTCGGCATACAAGCTCTCGACCGGCAGGAAAAGGATGGCGAAGTCGGTGGTGTGCGGCGCGGCGAGGTAGTTCTCGGCAATGGACTTGGCCTCGACGCGGATGCGCGTCTCCAGCGCCTTGGCCGCGCTTTCCGCGGCCGCGGAGTCGGCACGCTCGTGGGCGTCGAGCAGGCGCTCGTAGTCGTCGCGCGGGAACTTGGCATCGATGGGCAGCCACACCGGCGCGCCGTCGTCGCCGCGGCCCGGGAAGCGCACCGCGAAGTCCACGCGCTGGCCGCTGCGCGGCTTGGTCTCGACCTGGCGGGCGAACTGCTCGGTGGTCAGCACCTGCTCCAGCAGGGCTTCGAGCTGCACCTCGCCGAACACGCCGCGGGTCTTCACGTTGGTCAGCACGCGCTGCAGGTTGCCCACGCCCACGGCCAGCGACTGCATCTCGCCGAGGCCCTTGTGCACCTGCTCCAGGCGCTCGGCGACCTGCTTGAAGCTTTCGCCCAAACGGGTCTCGAGCGTGCTCTGCAGCTTCTCGTCCACCGTCTGGCGCATCTCGTCGAGCTTGGCGGTGTTGCTCTGCTGCAGTTGGGCGAGTTGCGCCTCCATGGTGGCGCGCACCTCGGACAGGCGGCGCGCGTTCGATTCGGCCAATGCCTGGAGTTGCGTCGACAGCGTGTCGCCCAGCGACTTCTGCAACAGCGACAGCTGGTGCGCGAAGGCTTCGATCTGCGCGTTCTGCGTCCGGGTGGCCTCGGCGCTCTGGTGCAGCACGCTCTGCTGGAAGTTGGCGAAGGCCTGCGCGGTCTCCTGCCGGGCCCCGCGCGCGCTTTCGCCGATCTCGTGGCGCAGCTCGCGCTCGGTTCTCTCGTTGGCGCTGGAAAGCGCCTGCAATATCTCGCCGTGCTCGGGCGCCGGCGCCTTGCGCACGAGCAGCCAGACGAGCAGCAGCAGGTTCAGGGCCGCAAGGCCCACCAGGATCCAGGTTTCCAAGATGCGCGTTCTTCTCTTCTTACTTGCGGGACGCCGAAATGACGGCGGGGTTCAGGGGGGTCTTGGCTTCGCCGCGTGTGAGGTAGGCGATGAGGTTGTCCACCGCCAGGTCGGCCATGGCCTTGCGCGTGGGCACGGTGGCGCTGGCGATGTGCGGCGTGAGCACCACGTTGGGCACGGTGAGCAGGTCCGGATGCACCTTGGGCTCGCCTTCGAACACGTCCAGGCCGGCCGCTGCGATGCGCTTGTCGCGCAGGGCCTGCGCCAGCGCCGCATCGTCCACGATGCCGCCGCGCGCGATGTTGATCAGCGTGGCAGTGGGCTTCATCTGCGCCAGCTCGGCCGCGCCGATGGTGTGGTGCGAGGCCGCGCTGTAGGGCACCACCAGCACCACGTGGTCGGCGGTCTTGAGCAGTTCCTCCTTGCTCACGTAGCTGGCCTTGCACTCGACTTCGAGCTTCGCATCGAGGCGCGACCGGTTGTGATAGACCACCTTCATGCCGAAGCCATGCGCCCCGCGCTTCGCGATGCCCTGCCCGATGCGCCCCATGCCGATGATGCCCAGCGTGCTGCCGTGCACGTCGCTGCCGGCGAACATGTCGTAGCGCCACTTGGTCCATTCGCCGCGGCGCAGGAAATGCTCGCTCTCGGTCACTCGGCGGGCGGTGGCCATCAGCAGGGCGAAGCCGAAGTCGGCGGTGGTCTCGGTGAGCACGTCGGGCGCGTTGGTGGCCAGCACGCCGCGGGCCGTCATGGCGTCCACGTCGAAGTTGTTGTAGCCCACGGCCATGTTGGCGCAGATCTTCAGTTCCGGGCAGGCCGCCAGCAGCTCGGCGTCGATGCGCTCGGTGCCGGTGGTGAAGGCGCCGGCCTTGCCCTGCAGCTTCGCCATGAGCTGTTCCTTGCTCCAGCTCTCGTCGGCCTGGTTGGCTTCGACGTCGAAGTGCTGTTCCAGGCGCGCGATGGTCTCGGGAAAGATGGCGCGGGCGACGAGTACCTTGGGTCGGGTCATGATGTTCAGCGGAAGAAGATGAAGGTCTGGACGACGAAAAGCGGCAACAGGATGGCACCGGACCACGCCATGTAGCCGAAGAAGCTGGGCATGCGCACCTGGCGGTCCTCGGCGATGGCCTTGACCATGAGGTTGGGCGCATTGCCGATGTAGGTGTTGGCGCCCATGAACACGGCCCCGGCGGAAATCGCGGCCAGCGTGCTGGCGTAGGTGGTCATGAGTGCGGCCGCATCGCCGCCCGCGGTGTTGAAGAACACCAGGTAGGTGGGCGCATTGTCCAGGAAAGAGCTCAGCACCCCCGTGGCCCAGAAATACATGGCCGGGTCGGGTTGGCCGTCGGGCCGGGTCACGGCCTGCACGATCGCGCCGAAGGGCCCGTTCGCGCCGGCCTTGAGCATGGCGATCACCGGCACGATGGTCAGGAAGATGCCGGCGAAGAGCTTGGCCACCTCGGCCATGGGCCCCCAGCCGAACTGGTTGCGCTCGTGCACCCGCGCGGGCGTGATCCGCAGCGACACCAGGACGAGGACGACCAGGCCGATGTCCCGCACCAGGCCGGGCAGGCCCACGGCGGTGCCGAAGACCTCGAAGCGCATGGGCGACTTCCACACCCCGCTCAGCAGCACCAGTCCCATCGCGACCAGCAGCAGCGCGAAGTTGATGCCGCCCTCGAAGCCCAGGCGGGCCGTGTCGGGCGTGGGATCGACCGGCAGCACGCCCTCGCGCTTGAAGTAGTGGCGATCGATGAGCCAGAAGAGGGCCAGCAGCGCGCCGACGATGAACAGGGTCTCGGGGAAGATGTTCTTCGCCGTCCAGAAGAAGTCCACGCCCTTGAGGAAGCCCAGGAACAGCGGCGGGTCGCCCAGCGGCGTGAGCGAGCCGCCCACGTTGGACACGATGAAGATGAAGAACACCACCACGTGCACCTTGTGCGTCCGGTTGTCGTTGGCGCGGATGAGCGGGCGGATGAGCAGCATCGACGCCCCCGTGGTGCCCATCAGCGAAGCCAGCACCGCGCCGATGGCCAGCAGGGCCGTGTTGAGCCCCGGGCTGCCATGCAGGTTGCCGCGGATGTAGATGCCGCCGGCCACCACGTAGAGCGCCGTGAGCAGGATGATGAAGGGCACGTATTCGCCCAGCAGCACGTGCACCAGTTCATGCAGCGTGGCCGGCAGGCCGAAGCCCGCGGCGAAGGGCAGCACGAAGGCCAGCGCCCAGGCGGCGGCCACCTTGCCGTAGTGGTGGTGCCAGAAGCCCGGTGCCGCCAGCGGCACCAGCGCGATCGAGAGCAGCAGCCCGGCAAAGGGCAGGCCCCACCAGGCCGACAGGGACGCGCCGTCCATGCCTCAGGCCGAGGTGGGCTGCGAGATGTCGAACACCTGGCGCAGGTAGGCCAGGTAGCGCTCGTCCTCGCACATGTTCTTGGAAGGCGTGTCCGACAGCTTGGCCACCGGCTGGTCGTTGCAGCGAACCATCTTGATGACGATCTGCAGCGGCTCGTAGCCCAGGTCGTTCGTGAGGTTGGTGCCGATGCCGAAGGCCAGCAGGCAGCGGCCGCGGAACTGCTGGTACAGCTCGATGGTGCGCGGCACGGTGAGCGCGTCGCTGAAGATCAGCGTCTTGGTGCGCGGGTCGACCCGGTTGGCCACGTAGTGCGCCAGCATGCGCTCGCCCCACTGGAACGGGTCGCCGCTGTCGTGCCGCGCGCCGTCGAAGAGCTTGCAGAAATACATGTCGAAGTCGCGCAGGAACGCGGTCATGCCGTAGACGTCCGACAGCGCGATGCCCAGGTCGCCCCGGTATTCGCGCGCCCAGCTCTCGAAGCCGAAGACCTGGCTGTCGCGCAGCCGCGGCCCCAGCGCCTGGCAGGCCTGCAGGTACTCGTGCGCCATGGTGCCCAGCGGAATGAGCCCCAGCTTCATCGCGTACAGCACGTTGCTGGTGCCGGCGAACTGCGCCGGCTGGCCGGCAGGCATGGCCTTGACCGGGCCGCTGGCCGGCGGTGGCGACACCGCGCCCAGCCGGGCCGAAAGCGTGCGCAGCACCTCCTCGTGCCATTCCTTGGAAAAGCGCCGGCGGGTGCCGTAGTCGGCGATCTTCAGGTCCGACAGGCCATCGGCCTGCAGCAGCTTGATCTTCTCTTCCAGCCGGCCGCGCCCCTCGGACAGGTTGGGTTGCGGCTGCGTGTTGCGGAAGTACACCTCGTTGACGATCGCCAGCACCGGGATTTCGAACAGGATGGTGTGCAGCCAGGGCCCCTCGATGCCGATCTCCAGCTCGCCGGTGGGCAGGGGCTTGATGCTGATGTACTTCTCGTTGAGCTGGAACAGGCCCAGGAAGTCGATGAAGTCGCTCTTGATGAAGCGCATGGAGCGCAGGTAGGCCAGTTCGGCGTCCTTGAAGCGCAGCTGGCACAGGCCCCGCACCTCTTCGCGGATCTGGCCGGCGAATTGCGCCAGGTTCACGCCGGGGTTGCGGCACTTGAAGCGGTACTCGACGCGCGCCCCCGGAAAGTGATGCAGCACCACTTGCATCATCGTGAACTTGTACAGGTCGGTGTCGAGCAGGCTTTGAATGATCATTTTTTCGCAGGCGCAGTCTCTCTTGGGCGTGCGCCCGATTATCACGGTCTGCGTCGGCGGGTGCCTACGGACCCTTCCCCGCCGCTCCTACCAATGGCTCCCAATCGCGAACCTACAGTGCAGTTCAGGCGGCAGGCAACTGCCATCCGATCCACCTCAAGCAAGGAGTTCAGCCATGAACAAAGACACCGTCGAAGGCAACTGGAAGCAGCTCAAGGGCAAGGTCAAGGAGCAGTGGGGCAAGCTGACCGACGACGATTTCGATGTCATCGCCGGCAAGCGCGACCAACTGGTCGGCCGCATCCAGGAACGCCACGGCATCAGCCGCGACGAAGCCGAGAAGCAAGTCAAGGATTGGGAAGGCCGCAATCCGAATTCCTTCTTCGAGAAGGTCTGAGACCCCTTTCCAACCCGTAAGGAGAATAGAAAATGAAGCGACACATTTTGATGCTGGCCGTGGCGTCCTGCTTTGCCGCAGGCCAGGCGTTTGCCCTGACCGCCGACGAATACAAGATTGCCAAGGAAAAGATCGAAGCCGACTACAAGGTCGACAAGACCGCGTGCGACACGTTGAAGGACAATGCCAAGGACGTGTGCAAGAAGGAAGCCGAAGGCAAGGAAAAGGTTGCCAAGGCCGAACTGGAGCAGCAGTACAAGCCCAGCGACGCGCATGCCCGCAAGGTCCAGGAAGAAAAGGTCGAGGCCGCCTATCAGGTCGCCAAGGAAAAGTGCGACGACATGAAGGGTGACGCCAAGGACGCTTGCCAGAAGCAGGCCAAGGCCGACGAATCCAAGGGCAAGGCCGACCTGAAGGCCATGAAGACCTCCAGCAAGTAAGCCGGGGCCGTCTAGCCGGCGCGCAGCGCGTCGGCCACCTCTCTCAGCGCCCGGGGCAACTGCACCGGGCGTTGTGTCGTCCGGTCGACGTAGACGTGAACGAAATGGCCCTGTGCCGCCGCTGTCTCCGCACCCTGGGCGAACAGGCCCACCTCATAGCGGACGCTGGACGAGCCGGTGTGGGCCACCCGCACGCCCGCCTCCACCGTCTCCGGGAAGGCCAGGGAGGCGAAATAATTGCATTGGGTCTCGACCACCAGGCCAATCACCTCGCCCTGGTGGATGTCCAGCGCACCTCGCTCGATCAGCAGCGCATTCACGGCAGTATCGAACCAGCTGTAGTAAACGACGTTGTTGACATGGCCGTACATGTCGTTGTCGGCCCAGCGCGTAGGAATGGCCCGGAACGCCGGGTAGCTGCTGCGGAGATGGGGCGTGGGGCGGCTCATGGGCGGCGATTCTGCCTTTTTAGAAAGCCGCCTCTAAATTGCTGCAATGCAACAAAAAGGGCTTGAATCCGTCACTCGCAGGCCGCATACTTCGAACCATGCTGCACCGCAACATGAATGGGCGGATCAGCTAAACGACTCTCTTTCGAACTGTTGACCACCCTCACTGGAGCAAACTCATGTCCCTGACCGCCGACCAACTCATCGCCGCCCAAAAAGCCAACCTCGAAACCCTGTTCGGCCTGACCACCAAGGCCTTCGAAGGCGTCGAGAAGATCGTCGAACTGAACGTGACCGCCTCCAAGGCAGCGCTGACCGAAGCCGCCACGACCGCCCAGGCCGCCCTGCAAGTCAAGGACGTGCAAGAACTGCTGGCCCTGCAAGCCAGCCTGTTCCAGCCCCTGGCCGAGAAGACCGCTTCCTACAGCCGTCACCTGTACGAAATCGCCCAAGGCACCGGCGCCGAATTCGGCAAGGCCTTCGAAGTCAAGGCCACCGAAGCCCAGCAGACCATCGTCGGCCTGATCGACAGCGCCTCCAAGAACGCCCCGGCCGGTTCGGAAACCGCCGTCGCCGTGCTCAAGAGCGCCGTCGCCGCCGCCAACAATGCCTTCGAGTCCGTGCAAAAGGCCGTCAAGCAAGCTTCCGACGTCGCCGAAGCCAACTTCAACGCCGTCTCGACCACGGCCGTGAACGCCGCCAAGAGCACCGCCCAGACCGCTTCGCGCAAGCGCTAAGCAGTCCTACAAGTTGTCTCCTTGGGTCCCTCGGGATCCAATTGAGCCCCGCCTTCGGACGGGGCTCTTTTTTTGCCTGCGCCGCCCGCTTCCATAATCTCCCCCGCAGCACAGGAGACTTCAAATGCAAATCAAGGGCAATGTATTCATCGTCACCGGCGGGGCCTCGGGCCTGGGCGAAGGTACGGCGCGCATGCTGGCCGAGGCCGGCGCCAAGGTGGTGATCGCCGACATGCAGGTCGACAAGGGCGAGGCCGTGGCCCGCGAGATCGGCGGCATCTTCGTCAAGTGCGACGTCAGCCAGGAAGCCGACGGCCAGGCGGCCGTGGCCGCGGCGCTCAAGCTGGGCAAGCTTTCGGGCCTGGTCAACTGCGCCGGCGTGGCGCCGGCCGAGAAGACCGTGGGCAAGAACGGCCCGCACGCCCTGGCCGTTTTCAGCAAGACCATCACCGTCAACCTGCTGGGCAGCTTCAACATGATCCGCCTGGCGGCCGACGCGATGGCGAAGAACGAGCCGGAATCGACCGGCGAGCGCGGCGTGCTCATCTCCACCGCCTCGGTCGCGGCCTACGACGGCCAGATCGGCCAGGCCGCCTACAGCGCCTCCAAGGGCGGCGTGGTCGGCATGACCCTGCCGATCGCCCGCGACCTGGCGCGCAACGGCATCCGCAACATGACCATCGCTCCCGGCATCTTCGGCACGCCCATGCTCTTCGGCATGCCGCAGGAGGTGCAGGACGCGCTGGCCGCCAGCGTGCCCTTCCCCTCGCGCCTGGGCACCCCCCAGGACTACGCCAAGCTGGCGCGCCACATCATCGAGAACGACATGCTCAATGGCGAGGTGATCCGGCTGGACGGTGCCATCCGCCTGGCACCGCGCTGAAGACGAAGGGCTAGCGGCGCCGGGGCGCCGCGTCCATGTCGCGCCCGGCCCGCGAGCGCTTCTCCAGGCGCTCGTACTCGGCGATCACCTGGGCGCCGAAGAGCAGCAGGGTGGCGGCGATCTCCAGGCTCAGCAGGACCACGATCGCCGTGGTGAGCGAGCCGTAGACCACCGTCACCTGCGACAGCGACGAGAAATACCAGATCAGCAAGCGCCGCGTCACCTCCCAGAGCAGCGCGGCGGTCACGCCGCCCAGCAATGCATGGCTGAGCGAGAGCCGGCCCACCGGCATCACCATGTACAGCGAGGTCAGCATCAGGATCTCGCCGCCCAGGCCCAGCAGGTAGAGCAGGACGCCGGAAATGCCGGAGAGAGACCAGCTGCGCCCGAAGAGGTCGATGCTTTCCTGCCCGATGACCTGCAGGGCGCCCGCCACCACCGTCACCAGCATCAGGCCGATGCACAGGCACACGATGTAGACATAGGGCATGACCGCCGAGACCAGGAAATGCCGCGAGCGGTCCTGCTTGCGGTGGTGGAAGATCACCGACATGGCGCCTTCCAGCACAGTGAAGGCCAGCGAACTGAAGAACAGCAGCGTGATCAGCAGCACCGGCCCCAGCACGTCGCGGTGCAGGAGGAAATTGGCCAGTTCGGCCACCAGCGCCTTGGACTGGCCCGGCACCACCCATTCCAGATAGCGGCCCACCGTGGCGAAAAGTTCGTCCTCGGCGATGAAGTGCGACAACACCATCACGCTCAGGATCAGGAGAGGCACGATGGACAGCAGCGCGTAGTAGGCCACTGCGCCGGCCAGCAGCAGGCCCTGGTTGGCCCTGAAAGCCTTGGCCGCATCCCACGCGAAGCGCAAGGGGTGGCGGATGGCGACGAAGAAGGGTTGCCTGCGGTTCATTCCTGGGCATCGGATGGGATGCCGGCCCAGTATGTCATTGGCCGGCGCGCCGTGCGCTGCCTGGGCCCTTGCGTATCATCGGAAGCCCCCGCCCCATGACCATTCCAGCCTCGTTCATCCAGGAGTTGATCGCTCGTGCCGACATCGTCGAGATCGTCGGCCGCTCGGTGCAGCTCAGGAAGGGCGGCGCCAACTTCATGGGGCTGTGCCCCTTCCACAGCGAGAAGTCGCCCTCCTTCACTGTCAGCCCGACCAAGCAGTTCTATCACTGCTTCGGCTGCGGGGCGCACGGCAACGCCATCGGCTTCCTGATGGAGCACGGCGGCATGGGCTTCGTCGAGGCGGTGCAGGACCTGGCCGGCCAGTACGGCCTGCAGGTGCCCGAGGACGACGCCTCGCCGCAGGACCGCGCCCGCGCGGCCAGCCAGCGGCAGAAGCAGGCCAGCCTCTCCGACGTGCTGGAAAAGGCGGGCGAGTCCTACAGGGCGCAGCTCAAGCGCTCGGACCGGGCCGTCAACTACTTCAAGGGCCGGGGACTGTCGGGCGAGATCGCCAAGCGCTTCGGCCTGGGCTACGCGCCCGAGGGCTGGCGCTCCTTGGCCAGCGTCTTCCCGGACTACGAGGAGCCCCTGCTGGTGGAAAGCGGCCTGGTCATCACCTCCGACGAAGGCGAAGGCAAGCGCTACGACCGCTTCCGCGACCGGGTGATGTTCCCCATACGCAACGTCAAGGGCGAATGCATCGGCTTCGGCGGCCGGGTGCTGGGCGACGACAAGCCCAAGTACCTCAACTCGCCCGAGACCCCGGTCTTCAGCAAGGGCCGCGAGCTCTACGGCCTGTTCGAGGCCCGCACCGCCCTGCGCGAGAAGGGCTACGCGCTGGTCACCGAGGGCTACATGGACGTGGTGGCGCTGGCGCAGCTGGGCTTTCCCAACGCGGTGGCCACGCTGGGCACGGCCTGTACCAACGAACATGTGCAGAAGCTCTTCCGCTTCACCGACTCGGTGGTGTTCAGCTTCGACGGCGACGCCGCCGGCCGGCGCGCGGCGCGCAAGGCGCTGGACGCCGCCCTGCCCTTCGCCAGCGACGTGCGGACCATCAAGTTCCTGTTCCTGCCGGCCGAGCACGACCCCGACAGCTTCATCCGCGAGTTCGGCGCCGACGCCTTCGCCCGCTTCGTCGGCGAGGCTACGCCGCTGTCGCGCTTCATGCTGGAAGCCGCCCGCGAGGGCTGCGACCTGGGCACGGCCGAGGGCCGCGCTCACCTGAGCAGCAACATCGGCCCCATGTGGACGGCCCTGCCCGAAGGCGCCCTCAAGCGACAGTTGCTCGGCGAGATCGCGGGCCTGGTTCAG
This sequence comes from Variovorax sp. OV329, assembly GCF_900114785.1. Classification (GTDB taxonomy): domain Bacteria; phylum Pseudomonadota; class Gammaproteobacteria; order Burkholderiales; family Burkholderiaceae_C; genus Variovorax. Next base: position 106,587 of record NZ_FOUG01000006.1, on the reverse strand, counting down.
TTGGGCGCCCAGGACCTGTCCGACCTTTGGAAGCCGGCCGCCGCGCCGGCCCGCCGCAATGCGCCTGCGGGTGGTCAGGAAAGCCCGCCCGCCTGGGACGGTCCGCCCGATGCCCCGTGGGAAGGCAGCGGCGGCTACGACCCGGACCCAGGGTACGGATCCGGCGATGGCTACGGGTCCGGCGGCGGCTATGGTTCCGGCAGCGGCCATGGTTCCGGTAGCGCCTACGGCTCCGGTGAGCGACGCGGCGGCTTCAAGGGCCGCCGGCAGCAGTTCAACCGCCCACCCCGCCCGCAGGGCCGCATCAAGCCGACCAGCCGCCAGGAGGTTGCAGCCCGGCTGTTGCTGTCCAACATGGCCCCCTGGGAAGGCCTCTCCCACGAGTTGCACACCGTGCTGTGCGAACTGCCGGGCGAGCTGGGTGAACTCTTTCGCTGGATCGATACCCAGCATCACGAGCACGGCACACTCCCCTGGGCGGCCTTGCGAGAAGGCCTGCGCGGCCTCAGCTTCGAGCCCATGGCCCTGAAGCTGATGACAGGCCCGGATGGCGCGCCCGTGGGCGACATGGAAGAAGAGGCCTCGTCCAGCCAGGCCGCGCCGGACGTGACGACCGAACTCAAGGACGTGCTGGCCCGGATGCTGATCGACAGATTGGGCGCCCAATTGACCGAGACGGCCGGCGCCTTCGGCACCGACCCGGCCGCGCCGGAGCGCTATCGCGCCCTGGAAGCCCGGCGGCGGGAACTCCAAGCCAGCCTCTGACCTCGACTGGACGCAAAACAAGCGCAATACCTGCTTGAAAAAGCGGCAGGACGCTATAATGTAAGGCTTCGTGGACGGCGTAAATGTCGTTCGCGAGCTGGCAAGAGCGACAGCAGCACCTCCGGGCCGGCCCCTAAGCGCAACGCATTCCCTCGACGGGATCAGGGCCAATACACCGCAAGGACTGCACACCAAATGTTCGCCCACATCTTGCCGGCGCCATGCAAAGGTGCGCCCTGACGCGCCCCTTGCATCTGCCCCTATGCCCGCGCCGGGTTCGTGGCGCTGTGTGATTCCGCTAGTTTCATCAAGATGTTCGAGGTCGTATGCCCAGTACAAAGAAGCCTGCCGTTTCCGCCACGAAATCCGCTGTCGGCAAGACGCCGGCCAAGCCCGCAGCCAAGGCTGCGAGCAAGACGGCAACCACAGCGACCAAGACCGCTGAGGTGAAGAAAGCCAAAACCGTGACGACCAGCAGCACCCCCAAAGCCACCCCCACCACCGCCGAACTGAAGAAGACCGCCGACAAGGCCACCGCGACCGCCGCCGCCCCGGCCAAGAAGGTCGGCCGTCCGCCCAAGGCGGCCGGCACCACCGCCACCGCCACGACCGGCGCCAAGCGCGGCCGCAAGCCCAAGGCTGCGGCCGAGGCACCGGCCGGCAGCGACGTCGACCTGTCGGACATCGAGGAAGACCTGGCGGGCGAGCCGGCAGCGGCAGTGACCGAGGAAAAGGTCAAGCCGCTTCGCATGAAGATCAGCAAGGCGAAGGAACGCGCCTTGATGAAGGAGTTCGGCCTGGACGAGACCGTTCTGTCCGAGGAAGACCTGGCCAAGCGCCGCCAGCGCCTGAAGACCCTGATCACCCTGGGCAAGACCCGCGGCTACCTCACGCAAGGCGAGATCTCCGACCACCTTCCCGACAAGCTGGTCGACGCCGAGACCATGGAAGTGGTGGTCTCCATGCTCAACGACATGGGCGTGGCGGTGTACGAGCAGACGCCCGACGCCGAGACCCTGTTCCAGAACAACGTGGCCCCCACCGCGGCCACCGTGGAAGAAGCCGAGGAAGAAGCCGAAGCCGCCCTGTCCACCGTGGACAGCGAGTTCGGCCGCACGACCGACCCGGTGCGCATGTACATGCGCGAGATGGGCACGGTCGAACTGCTCACCCGCGAGGGCGAGATCGAGATCGCCAAGCGCATCGAAGGCGGCCTGATGGACATGATGCATGCCATCTCGGCCTCGCCCGCCACCATTGCGGAGATCCTGCGGCTGGGCAACGAGATCCGCGAAGGCAAGATCGTCATCTCGACCGTGGTCGACGGCTTCTCCAATCCCAACGAAGCCGACGACTACGTGGCCGAGGAAGATTTCGACGAGTTCGACGAGGACGATGACGACGACGGCAACGGCGGCTCCAAGGCGCTGACCAAGAAGCTGGAAGAACTCAAGCGCGAAGCCCTCACCCGCTTCGACCGCATGGCCGAATTGTTCGAGAAGGTCCACAAGACCTACGACAAGGAAGGCTACGGCACGCCCACGTACACCAAGACGCAGTTGGCCCTGTCGGAAGAGCTGATGACCATCCGCTTCACCGCCCGCACCATCGAGAAGCTGTGCGACATGGTGCGCACGCAGGTGGACGACGTGCGCAAGAAGGAGCGTGAGCTGCGCCGCATCATCGTGGACAAGTGCGGCTTCCCGCAGGAAGACTTCATCCGCGACTTCTCCGGCTACGACAAGAAGGGCCAGCGCGTGGCCTCCAACCTGCTGAACACCAAGTGGGTGGAGAAGCAGGCCGCCGCCGGCAAGCCCTGGAGCGCCGTGATGCAGCGCAACATCCCGCCGATCCAGGAGTTGCAGACCAAGCTGGCCGACATCCAGTCGCGCGTGGTGGTGCCGCTGGCCGAGCTCAAGGACATCAACAAGCGCATGAACCAGGGCGAGTCGTCCTCGCGCGATGCCAAGAAGGAAATGATCGAGGCCAACCTGCGCCTCGTGATCTCCATCGCCAAGAAGTACACCAACCGCGGCCTGCAGTTCCTCGACCTGATCCAGGAAGGCAACATCGGACTGATGAAGGCGGTCGACAAGTTCGAATACCGTCGCGGCTACAAGTTCTCGACCTACGCCACGTGGTGGATCCGCCAGGCCATCACGCGCTCGATCGCCGACCAGGCACGCACCATCCGCATCCCGGTGCACATGATCGAGACCATCAACAAGATGAACCGCATCAGTCGCCAGCACTTGCAGGAGTTCGGCTTCGAGCCCGATGCCGGCATCCTGGCCGCGAAGATGGAGATCCCCGAGGACAAGATCCGCAAGATCATGAAGATCGCCAAGGAGCCGATCTCGATGGAAACCCCCATCGGCGACGACGACGATTCGCACCTGGGCGACTTCATCGAGGACAGCACCAACACCGCGCCCATCGAGGCCGCGATGCAAGCTGGCCTGCGCGACGTGGTCAAGGACATCCTCGACTCGCTGACGCCGCGCGAAGCCAAGGTGCTGCGCATGCGCTTCGGCATCGAGATGAGCACCGACCACACGCTGGAAGAAGTGGGCAAGCAGTTCGACGTGACGCGCGAGCGCATCCGCCAGATCGAGGCGAAGGCACTTCGCAAGCTCAAGCACCCCAGCCGCTCGGACAAGCTGCGCAGCTTCATCGATACACTGTAGAGCGACACCCCTCGCCCGCCAATGAAAGCGCCCGTGCAGGAAATGCCGGGCGCTTTTTCTTTGGGCTGGCGATGAACAACGACGAAGAAGAAGGGCAGCCATGAATCCCGAAGCAGCAACCATCTGGAAAGCGCCCCGCTGGGCGCTGGCCGTGCTGCTGGCGGTGCTGGGCATGCTGGGGCCCTTCTCCATCGACACCTACATCCCGGCCTTCTCGGGCATCGCGCATTCGATCGGCGCGAGCCCGGTCGAGATGCAGCAGACGCTTTCGGCCTACCTGTTCGGCTTCGCCTTCATGAACCTGTTCCACGGGGCGCTGTCGGACAGCATCGGTCGCCGCCCGGTGGTGCTGGGCGGGATCGCGGTGTTCACGCTGGCCTCGCTGGGCTGTGCGCTGTCGCAGAGCATCGGGCAGCTGGTGCTGTTCCGCGCGCTGCAGGGCATGGCGGCGGGCGCAGGCATCGTGGTGTCGCGCGCGGTGATCCGCGACATGTTCCCGCCGGCCGAGGCGCAGAAGGTGATGAGCCAGGTCACCATCTACTTCGGCATCGCCCCGGCCATCGCGCCGATCATCGGCGGCTTTCTATTCGTGCACCTGGGCTGGCACAGCATCTTCTGGTTCCTGGTGGCGGTGGGCGTGCTGCTCTTCGTCTTCAACTGGCGCCTGCTGCCCGAGACGCTGCACGTGCAGGATCGGCAGCCCTTCCACCCGGCCCACCTGCTGCGCGGCTACTGGTCGCTGTGCTCGGACCCGCGCTTCCTGCTGCTCGCGCTGGCCAGCGGCGTGCCATTCAACGGCATGTTCCTCTACGTGTTGTCCGCACCGGCCTTCCTCGGCGAGCACCTGCACCTGGCGCCCACGCAGTTCTTCTGGTTCTTCGTGCTGACCATCGGCGGCATCATGCTGGGCGCCTGGCACAGCGGGCGCAAGGCCGGCAAGGTCAGGCCCAAGCGGCAGATCCGCGACGGCTTCTTCATCATGCTGCTGACCTCGATCGTCAACGTGGTGGCCAACCTGCTCTTCGCGCCGCACGTGGGCTGGGCGCTGTGGCCGCTGGGCGTGTTCGCTTATGGCTGGGCGCTGATGGTCCCGGTGGTCACGTTGCTGGTCCTGGACCTGCACCCCGAGCGGCGCGGCATGGCCTCGTCGCTGCAGGCGGTGATCGGCGCGGTGGCCAACGGCGTGGTGGCGGGCGCAGTGGCACCGCTGGTGATGCATTCGACCGTGCTGCTGGCCCTCACCTCCTTCACGATGATGGCGGTGGGGCTGGTCGCGTGGTTCTGGCTGCGCAGGCGCTGGCCGGAGATCGGGCGCGAGCACGCGCTGTGAGCTGGCGGCGCTGAGCGGCCTTGCGGCACAGGCGCGACGCAAGGCATTTCTGTTTCTCATTCTGGTCATTGCCGGAGCAATGAAAAGAATGAGAAACACAAACTACCGCGCCACCCCCAAGAGCCGCCCCAGCACCTCAGGCTGCGCCCGCAGCGCCTGCGCCTTCTCCGCGTGCACGATCGTGCCGTGATCGAGCACCACCGCCTCGTCGGAGATCGCAAGCACCGCCTGCGGATGCTGCTCCACGATGATCGCGGCCAGCCCCTCGTCGCGGGTGATGCGCCGGATGGCGCGAAGCAGCTCTTCCACGATGATGGGCGCCAGGCCTTCCAGCGGTTCGTCCAGCAGCAGCAGGCGCGGGTTGAGCGCCAGCGCGCGGCCCACGGCCAGCATCTGCTGCTCGCCGCCCGAAAGCTGCGTGCCCAGGTTGCCCTTGCGCTCGGCCAGGCGCGGGAACATCTCGTACACCCGCGCAGGCGTCCAAGCCTGCTTGCTGCCGGCGCGCGCCGGCCGCTCCACCGCCGTGAGGTTCTCGTGCACCGTCAGCGACTTGAAGATGTTGCGCTCCTGCGGCACCCAGCCGATGCCGGCCGCGGCGCGCTGGTGCGGTGCCAGCTTGTTCAGCGTCTGCCCCGCCAGCGCGATGCTGCCGCCATGCTGGCGCGTGACGCCTGCCAGCGTGTTGATGAGCGTGGTCTTTCCGGTGCCGTTTCGGCCCAGCAGCGCCAGGGTCTGGCCCTCGCCCAGCCGGAGCGACACGCCGTGGATCACCACCGCCTCGCCGTAGCCGGCGCTCAGGCCCTCGGTCTGCAGAAGCACCTCAGCCATGCGCCACCTCGCCGTGGCCCAGGTAGACCTCCTTGACCTTCGGATCGTTGGCGATGGTGTCGGGGTCGCCCTCGGTGAGGAGCGTGCCGTTGACCAGCACCGTCATGCGGTCGGCAAAACTGAAAACCAGGTCCATGTCGTGTTCGATGAGCAGCACCGAGACATCGGCCGGCAAGGCGGCCACGGTCTGCAGAAGCTCCTCGCGTTCGCCGGCAGGCACGCCGGCCACAGGCTCGTCCAGCAGCAGCACACGCGGCTCGCAGGCCAGCGCGATGGCGATCTCCAGCAGGCGACGCTTGCCATAGGCCAGGTGCTTGGTCTGCACCTGCGCCACGTCGGACAGGCGGAATTGCTCCAGCAGTTGCGCGGCGCGCTCGGCCACCGCTTTTGACGCGCCCAACGGCTTCCACCATTGCCGACCCAGGCCCTGGTGCTGCGAGATCACCAGCGCCAGCGTCTCCAGCGGCGTCATGGAGTCGAACAGCTGGTTGATCTGGAAGGTGCGAACCATGCCGCGCGCCACGCGCTGGTGGGGCGCCAGGCGGGTGATGTCCTCGCCCAGCAGCTCGATGCGGCCGCCGGTGGGGGCGAGCACGCCAGTCAGCAGGTTGATCAGGGTCGTCTTGCCGGCGCCGTTGGGGCCGATGAGCGCATGGCGCGCGCCGGGGCGCAGCTGAAGCGAGACGTTGTTCGTCGCCACGATGCCGCCGAAGCGCATCACCAGGCCGGTCGCGCAGAGCACGGGCGATGTCATGCCTTGGCCCCCTTCTTCGCAGCAGCGCCGGAACCGAACCAGGTCCAGGGCCGCAGCAACCGCTCGCGGCCCACCAGCACCAGCAGGACCAGGATCAGGCCGATCCAGAACATCCAGTACTGCGGCGTGACGGCCGAGAGCCAGTCCTGCAGCACCTTGAAGACGATGGCACCCGCCACGCCGCCGTAGAGCCAGCCCACGCCGCCGATGACCAGCATCAGCATCACGTCGGCCGAGCGGTCGAAGGAGAGCACGTCCAGCGAGGCAAAGCCCGTGGTCTGCGCGAGCAGCGCGCCGGCCGCCCCTGCGATGGCGGCGGCGATGGTGTAGACGACGGCCAGCCGCGAAACCACCGGCACGCCGATGGCCATGGCGCGCAGGCGGTTGTCGCGAATCGCCTTGAGCGTGGCGCCGAAGGGCGAATGCACCAGGCGCCGCATGAAGAGGAAAAGCACGAAGGCCACGCCTATCGAGTACCAGGCGGCCGTGCGGCCGAACAGGTCGAACTCGAACAGGCCCAGCACCGGCCCCATGACCACCCCCTGCAGGCCGTCGGCGCCGCCGGTGAGCCAGTCCAGCTTGTTGGCCAGTTCCAGCAGCAGCAGCGCCGTGCCCAGCGTGACCATGAGCCGCGTAAGGTCGGTGCCACGCAGGATGGTGACGCTGGCCACCGCGCCCAGCAGGCCGGTCAGCACGATGGCCACGACGAGGCCCACGGTGGGGTCGGGCATCACATGCTTGGCGAACAGGGCTGCGGCGTAGGCACCGAAGCCGAAGAAGCCGGCATGCCCCAGCGACACGATGCCGGTATAGCCCAGGATCAGGTCCAGCGACATCGCGAACAGGGCCACGATGGCGATCTCGTTGATCATCAGCGCGTGCGAGGGCGTGATGAGCGGCAGCGCGAAGGCCAGCGCCCACACGGCGAATTCCCAGGGACGCCAGCGCGCCTTGCGCAGCAGGGCCGTCTGCAGCTCGGCAGGGGTGTTCGTCACTTGGCGGCTCCCTTGCGCGTGAACAGGCCCTGAGGGCGCCACAGAAGAATCACGATCATCAGCAGGTAGACGGTGAAGGCCCCCATCTTGGGGATGAAGTACTTGCCGGCCACGTCGGCGATGCCCAGCAGCAGCGCCGCCAGCAGCGGCCCGGTGATGGACGAGGTGCCGCCCACCGAGACCACGATGAGGAAGTAGATCATGTACTTCAGCGGGAAGGTCGGGTCCAGCCCCAGGATCTCGGCACCCAGCGCACCGCCCAGCCCCGCCAGGCCCGAGCCCACCGCGAAGGTGAGCAGGAACACCATGTTCACGTTGATGCCCAGGCCCGAGGCCACGCGCGGGTCGTCCACCGCGGCGCGCAGGCGGCTGCCGAAGCGGGTCTTGGACAAGATGAGCTGCAGCACCACGGTGAGCACCGCGCACACCGCGATGATGAAGATGCGGTAGTGGCCCATGCCGAGCATGAACGCGCCGTCGCCGATTTCCGTGCGGCCGCGCAGCCACTCGGGCAAGTGCACGTTCTGCTGGGAAGAGCCCGCGAAGTAGTCGACGGCCGCCACCGCCATGAAGGCCAGGCCGATGGAGAACAGCACCTGGTCCAGGTGCGACTTGCCGTACATGGGGCGATAGAGCGTGCGCTCCAGCAGCGCGCCCAGCAGCGCCACCCCGATGAAGGCCAGCGGCAGGCACGCAAGGAACGGGATGCCGAGCTTCTGCATCGCGATCACCGTGAGGTACCCACCGGCCATCGCGAAGGCGCCATGCGCGAGGTTGATGAAGTTCATCAGCCCCAGCGTCACGGCCAGTCCGACCGCGAGGACGAAGAGCAGCATGCCGTAGGCGATGCCGTCGAAAAGAATGGTCAACATATCAGCAAGTCACGGCCCATCGGAAAAAACGACGCGAGCTACCTGTATCAGCCCCCGTGCCGCGGAACCGGCTTTGCCGGGCCGCAGGCAGGGTCCCCTCCTCGGGAATTACACGAAGCGAAGCGAAGTGAAAAGCCGGGAGGCCCTATTTGTCTTTACCGGGGTCCTTCACCGCCTTGATCACGTCGAACTCCACGTTGTAGAGCTGGCCGTTCTTCTTCTCGACCTTGCGCAGGTACACGTCCTGCACGATGTCGCGCGTCTGCGCATCGATCAGCACCTCGCCGCGCGGGCTCTCGAAGACCTGGCCCTTCATCGCAGCCAGCAGCGCGTCGCCGCCGCCCTTGCCCTTGGTGGTCTTGAGCGCCTCGTAGATCACGCGCATGCCGTCGTAGCCGCCCACGCCCATGAAGTTGGGACGCATGCCCTTGTTGGCCTTCTGGAAGGCGTCGACGAACTTCTTGTTCAGCGCCGAGTTGTGGTCGGCCGAGTAGTGGTGGGTGGTGACCACGCCCAGCGCGCCGTCGCCCATGTCGTTGAGCTGGTCGTCGTCCGTCACGTCGCCGGTGGCGATCAGGCGGATGCCGGCCTTGTCCATGCCGCGCTCGACGAACTGCTTCATCACCGCCGCGCCCGCGCCCGAGGGCACGAAGACGAACAGCGCATCGGGCTTGGCGTCGCGCACCTTCTGCAGGAAAGGCGCGAAGTCCGGGTTGCGCAGCGGCACGCGCAGCTTCTCGAGCACCTTGCCGCCGTTGAGCGTGAAGCGCTCGCTGAAGTACTTCTCGGCGTCGTTGCCCGGGCCATAGTCGGTGACCAGGGTCACGACCGACTTCACGCCGTTCTTCGGCGCCCAGTCGCCCATGGCCACCGACACCTGCGGCAGCGTGAAGCTGGTGCGCACGATGTAGGGCGAGGCATTGGTGATCGACGAGGTGGCGGCGGCCATCACCACCAGCGGCGTCTTGGACTGCGTGGCCAGCGGTGCGGTGGCCATGGCCGAGGGCGTGATGCCCATGCCGGCCAGCACGTCCACCTTGTCGTTGACGATGAGTTCCTGCGCCAGGCGCTTGGTCACGTCGGGCAGGCTGGTGTCGTCCTTGACGATCAACTCGACCTTGCGGCCCGCCACGGTGTCGCCGTTCTGCGCCATGTAAAGACGCGCGGCGGCCTCGATCTGGCGGCCGGTGCTGGCCTGCTGGCCGGTCATGGGCAGCACCAGGCCGATCTTGAAGGGGGCACTCTGGGCCAGGGCCAGCGGCGCGGCGATTGCCAGGGCGGTGAGGCTGCAGGCCTGGATGAGTTGACGGCGTTTCATCATCTGGAGAATCTCCTTGGTCTCGAAGGGGACGGGCAAAGCTGCGCTATTTTCAACAATTTGCAACATTCTCGCCTCGACGCATTCACCTAGAGCGCGCGAGGCCCCGAGGATTGCTGCGCGTTGTGCGAGCGGTTTGCGCGATCATCGCGCGAGCGGATGACAGGCTCAATCGGGCCGATAGGCCGAGTCGATCGTGAGGGTGCCGACGGCCCGCGACACGCAGGCACAGATGCGGGAGTTGCCCTTCTTCTCGTGCTCGCTGAGGAACACGTCGCGGTGGTCGATCTCGCCTTCCAGCGCGGTCACGTCCATCGCGCACAGGCCGCATTCGCCGCGCCGGCAGTCCCACAGGGTCTGTACGCCGGCGGCCTCCAGGGCCTCGAGCAGGGTCGCGTTGGCCGGCACCTCGATCTCGAGTGAATGCCGAGGCACCTTGACCCTGAAGCTCTTCGTGGGCAGGCGGCCGCTGCTGCCGAAGGTCTCGAAGCGCAGGTCGGCCAGGGGCCGGGCCGAGCTGCTCCAGGCCTGCTTCACCGCCTCAAGCATGGGCACCGGGCCGCAGGTGTAGACCTGTGCGCCTGCCGGCAGCCGCGCGATTTCGCCGGCGAAGTCGATGGGCGCCGAGCCTTCGTGCGTGACCAGGCGGTCGCCAAGCACTTCCTGCAGTTCGGCGAGATAGGCCAGCTCATCCCGGCTGCGCGCGCCGTAGAGCATGCGCACGCTGGCACCGCTGCGCTGCGCCAGGGCGGCCAGCCGTCGGGCCATGAACACCAGCGGCGTGATGCCGATGCCGCCCGCCACCACCAGGTAGGCCGGCGCGTTCAGGTCCAGCGAGAAATGGGACTGCGGCTCGCTCACCAGGATGCGGTCGCCCACGGCCAGCTTCCACATCGCCAGCGATCCACCGCGGCCATCATCCAGGCGCTTGACCGCAATCCGCCAGGCCTGCCCGTCGGGCTCGCCGACCAGCGAGTAGGAGCGGGTCTGCATGCGCCCGCCGGCCAGCACCTGCACCTGCAGGTGGGCGCCCGGCTCGTGGTCCGATGCGACGCCCGAATCGGGGCGGATCAGGAATTCACGCACCGTGGGCGTGAGCTCGCGCACGGCCGCGATGCGCGCCGGCATCCAGTGGATCTCGCTTTTCATCTTGGGAAGAAGTGTCTTGTTGTTCTAGCCGCGGCGGCGGATGAGCTGCACGCCGGGCAGGGAGTGGTCCACGTTGCCGTGCAGCGCCTCGCGCAGGTTGCGACGCGCAATGCGGCTGTGCTCGCGCATCAGCGATTCGGCGCGGGCGCCTTCGCGGGCCTCGATGGCGTCGAGCACCTGCCAGTGCTGGTCCTGCGCGATCACCAGCATGTCGCGCGCGGCCGGCGAATTGGCTTGCACCACCACGAAGGCGGAGGGCGAGGCGAAGGGCAGGTTCACCGCGCGCTCCAGCTGCTTGGCGATGAGCGGGCTACCCGACATCTCATAAAGCAGCGAATGGAACTGCTCGTTGAAGGCCACGTAGCGCGAGAAGGCGGCATCGTCCAGCGCGCTCTCTCGCAGCAGTTCGTCGATGCGCGAGAGGCACGCGCGCGCCTCGCGCAGCACCACCGGCGCCGCGCCGCGCTCAGCGGCCAGTCGGGCTGCCAGGCCTTCCAGCGTGCCGCGCAGCTCGATGGCATCGGACACGTCGCGTTCGGAAAAGGTGCGCACCGCATAGCCGCCATTGGGCAGCGCTTCGAGCAGGCCTTCCTGCTCCAGCCGCATGAGCGCGCTGCGCACCGGCGTGCGCGACACGCCCAGCATTTCGGAGATGGCCACCTCGGCGATGCGCGTGCCGCCTGCGAGCTCGCCTGCCAGGATCAGCTCGCGCAGCCGCAACTGCGCCTTCACCGCGTGCGAGCCTGCGGGTTCGGCCGTGTCGGCCGCGCTGTTCAAGGCGACGGTCATGCCGCGATCCGACCGGGCTGCGCCGGCTGGATGGGAATGGTCGGCGCGCGGGGCCGTTCGCGCTCGACCAGGCCGTCGATCAGGCGGCGCGCCCACATGGAGCCGGCGTCGATGTTGAGGTTGTAGAAGACGTGGTCGGGCCGCTCGTCCATGGCACGCTGCTGCGCCTCCAGCACCAGCTCGTCCTCGCGGAAGATGGTGGCCACGCCCTCGCGCAGTTCATGGGTCAGGCGCTGCTCGCCCAGGCAATAGTTGCGCGCGAAGGCCCAGAAGTACAGGCAGGTCGTGTCGGTCTCGGGCGTGATGGTGTTGAGCACGTATCCGTTCACGCCGCGGCTGCGGTCGCCAGGCGATGACTGGCTGGGCACCGCTCCGCTGCCCGCCTCGGCCACACCCACGTCGATGGTCACGGTGCACGGCCCCTCGAAGCGGATGATCTGCCAGCGGTCCACCTTGCCGGTGTAGCCGCGCGCATGCTTGATCTGTCCGGCCCAGAAGGGCGGCGCGTCGATGCCTTCCATCCAGCGCGTGACGGTGGCGGTGCGGTCGCCGTGCGTGGCGACGAAGGGTGCCTCGGCCACTTCGCGGTTGCCGATGGAGGAGCCGTGCACGAAGGTCTCGTGCGTCAGGTCCATGAGGTTGTCGACCACCAGGCGGTAGTCGCAGGCCACGCGGATCATCTTGCCGTCGCCGGCCCAGGCCGGGTCGTCGTTCCAGTGCATGTCGGGCACCAGGGCGGGGTCCGCCTTGGCGGGGTCGCCCGGCCACACCCACACGAAGCGGTGCTTCTCCACCACCGGAAAGCTGCGCACGCAGGCAGAGGGATTGAGCGTCTCCTGGCTGGGCATGTGGGTGCAGCGGCCCTGGCTGTTGTAGACCAGGCCGTGGTAGCCGCACACCAGCTCGTCGCCCTCCAGGCGGCCCAGCGACAGGGGCATCAGGCGGTGCCAGCAGGCGTCTTCCAGCGCGGCCACCTGTCCGTCGGTGCGGCGGAAAAGCACCAGCTTCTGGTTGCAGACGGTGCGAGGCGTGAGGGCGTGCTTCACCTCCACGTCGTAGGCGGCGGCGTACCAGGCATTCAAGGGGAAAGCGGGACTCTTGGTGGCGATCATGGATACTCACTGTATACATTGATGCCGCCAAGTCCAGCGAATTGGGGGATTTCAAGGGTAAACACCAGCATCGATGTATACACAACTGGGCGCCCGCCTGCGTTTACGATCGTTTTCCTTTCCAATCACCCCAGCCTGCACGGAGTTCTCACATGTCCCAGCACGCCCGCCTGCCCGCCCGCTACGACCACGTCGGCAGTTTCCTGCGTCCCCAGTACCTGCTCGAAGCACGCGAGAAGAAGTCCAAGGGCGAGATCAACGCAGAGCAGCTTCGCGAAGTCGAAGACAAGGCCATCACCGAAATCGTGAAATTCCAGGAGGACGTGGGCCTCAAGAGCGTCACCGACGGCGAGTTCCGCCGCACCTATTTCCACATCGACTTCCTCGAACAGCTCGGCGGTGTCCAGGCCGACGTGCCGGTGCTCATCAAGAAGGCCGACGGCCACGAGGAACTGGCGCCGCCGGTGATGCGCGTCATCGACAAGGTGCGCCACGCCAAGAACATCCAGCTGGCCGACTTCGAGTACCTCAAGAGCCAGGTCTCGGCGGGCCACACGCCCAAGGTGACCATCCCCTCGCCCACCATGCTGCACTTCCGCGGCGGGCGCGCGGGCATCAGCAAGACGGCCTACCCCGAGCTGGACCCGGAGTTCTACGACGACGTGGCCAAGGCCTACGGCGACGAGCTGCGCTCGCTGGCCGCGGCCGGTTGCACCTACGTGCAGATGGACGACACCAACCTGGCCTACCTGTGCGACGAGCACCTGCGCGAAGCCGCCCGCCAGCGCGGCGACGACCCCAACGAGCTGCCACACCGCTACGCCAAATTCATCAACAAGGTGGTGGCACAGAAGCCCCCGGGCATGCTGCTGGCCATGCACCTGTGCCGTGGCAACTTCAAGAGCACGCACGCCGCGGCCGGCAACTACGAGCCGGTGGCCGAGGCACTGCTCGAGGAAATGGACCTGGACGCGTACTTCATGGAGTACGACGACGCCCGCTCCGGCGACTTCAAGCCCCTGCGCTTCCTGCCCAAGGGCAAGACCGTGGTGCTGGGCCTGGTGACCACCAAGTTCGGCCAGATGGAGGACAAGGACGAGCTCAAGCGCCGCATCGATGACGCCAGCAAGTACGCCGACCTCGACCAGCTCGCGCTGTCGCCGCAATGCGGCTTCTCCAGCACCGTGCACGGCAACAACATCGCGGTGGAGGCCCAGCGCGCCAAGCTGCGCCTGGTGATCGAGACCGCGCAGGAGGTCTGGGGCTCGACCTGACGCGCGCTTTCTGTTGAAGTCGGGGCCCATGACGACACGCATCTATTCGGGGCCCCTGAGCATGTTCGGCGCCAAGGTCGAGATCGCGGCACGCGAGAAGGGTGTCGCCTTCGAGCTGGTCATGGTGCCCTTCACCACCGACGACGCCTACGAGCCCAAGCACCCGGAGGTGCTGCGGGTGAACCCGGTCAAGCGCCAGGTGCCGGTGCTCGTGGACGAGGAGGTGGCGCTGTTCGACTCCACCCAGATCTTCGAGTACCTCGAGGATCGCTACCCGCAGGCCCCGCTCTGGCCCGAAGGCGTCGCCGACCGGGCACGCGCGCGGCAGCTGGAGCAGCAGTCGGACGAAGTCTTCTTCCCCAACGTGATCCGGCTCTTCGGCCTGCAGGACGACATGCAGGCCGCCCCGGCGCTCGCGGCTTGCGCCGCCTGCGCCCGCTTCTATGACGAGATGGAAGCGCTGCTGGCCGGGCGCGACTTCCTGGCCGGCCCCTACTCTTTCGCCGACATCGGCTTCTACATGGCCTGCGTGTTCGCGGACCGCAAGGGCGCAGGCATGACGGATGCCACGCCGCGCCTGATCGACTGGCGCACCCGCGTCGGCGAGCGCCCGGCGGTACGCGCCGTGGTCGAACCCATGATGGGCTTCCTGGCATCGCAGGGCCGCGGCGTGCCGGCCTTCCTGCAGCGCTGAGCGCCGAGGGCCCATGCCGCTTGCCGGATTCCGGGATTTCAACTGGCTGCCCTCGCCTTCGCAGCACTTGCTGGCCGTCGCGGTCGCGCTGCTGATTTATGTGCTGACCACGCGCTCGCAGCGCCAGCAGCGCGCGCCCACTACGGCGATCGCCTGGGTGATGGCGCTGGCGCTCATGCCCTACCTGATGCTGCCGATGTACCTGATGTTCGGGCGCCGCAAGCTGCGCCCGGCCGGCGCGCCGCGCCCGCCCCGTGCAGCGCCCCATGCGCACTGGGCGGCCGAACTCGTCGACAGCTTCGGCCTCGCCCCGCCCAGTCCCTGCAACATCCGCATGCATGCCGACGGCGCCGCCGCACGCGATGCGCTGTGGCAGGTGATCGAGGGCGCACGCGAGCGCCTGGACGTGGGCACCTTCATCATCGGCAGCGACGAACTCGGCCAGCAGGTGATGGAGCGGCTGGTGCGCCGCGCGCGCGAAGGCGTGAAGGTGCGTGTGCTGCTGGACGGCTTCGGCGCGCTGAGCCTGCCGCGGCGCTACTTCGACCAGCTGCGCGAGGCGGGTGGCGACGTGGCGGTGTTCCGGCCGCTCTTCAGCCTGCGCAACATCGGCCCGCGCAACCTGCGCAACCACCGCAAGGTGACCATCGCCGACGACCGCTGGCTCTGGTCCGGCGGGCGCAACCTGGCTGGCGAATACTTCTGCGGCAACGAGCAGCATCCGCAGCCCTGGCGCGACCTCTCCTTCGACCTGACGGGCAACGTCGCGGCGGCGGCGGCACGCCAGTTCTCGCACGACTGGGCCTCGGTGCGAAAGCGCCAGCCGCGCAGCATCGCCGACCTGCCGCCCACCGGCGGCACCAGCCTGGCCCAGTATTTGCCCAGCGGCCCCGACCAGACCGAGGACACGGCGCAGGCCCTGCTCATCGATGCCTGCTTCCGGGCCGAGCACCGGCTGATGGCCATCACGCCCTACTTCGTGCCCGGCGACGGCCTGCGTGATGCGCTGCGGCTGGCGGCACGCCGCGGCGTGCAGGTGACCATCGCGATCCCGCAGGTGTCCAACCACCGCCTGGCCGACTTCGTGCGCGCTCGCGCCATGCGCGACCTGGCGCGCGCCGGCGTGATCTTCCGCATGCTGCCCTTCATGGCCCATGCCAAGGCGGCGGTGGTGGACGAGAGCCTGGCGCTGTGCGGCAGCATCAACCTCGACGGCCGCAGCCTGCTGCTCAACCACGAGTCGACGGTGATCTTCTACAGCGCGCCGGAGATCGACTGGCTGGCCCACTGGATCGAGACCACGGCCTCGGCCGGCGAGACCTTCCGCGCTCGCCAGCCGGGCCTGGTGCGCGACGTGGCCGAAGGGCTGCTGCTGACGCTGGCCTTTCAGCTCTGAGGCTTGGCCAGGCGCTGGCGGTTGGTGTAGCTGACGTTGCCCAGGCCGGTGCCGACGGTCAGGATGCCCCAGTGCTTCACGTCCTGCATGAAGGGCAGTTCGCTCAGCCCCTGCACCACGGCGTCGTTGTGCATCAGCACCAGGGGATGCTGATCGTCGATGGGGGGCAGCAGTTCGGCCAGCTCGCTGGGCAGGTGGAAGTTCGGGCTCGCCCAGTCGCCGGGCATGTTCTGCGCGCCGCGCGCGATGGAGCCGTCCTCGCGGATCAGCCCCGGGCAGGCGATGCCCACAAAAGGCGCCAGCGCCAGCTTCTTTCTTCGCGCATGCGCGATCAGCTCGTGCAGCATGTCGGCGATGCCCTGTACGAGCAACTGGCGCTGCGGCTGGTCATCCGCGTGGCGCCACTTGTGGCGGCGCACGACGCGGGCGCGAGACAGGTCCGGCGCCTTCTTGCGCCGCGTCTGCACGATGCCGCATCGCACGTTGGTGCCGCCGATGTCCACCGCCAGGATGGCGTCGTATTCCTCGATCAGCACGCGTGGCGCCAGGTGCACCCAGCCGATCAGCCCTCCGTCGTCGGTTTCGTGCGAGAGGCGCGCGAGCTGCACCGCGATGCCGTCTGCCTGTAGCAGCGCGGCCGCCTGAAGCACCGCGTGCTCGCCCACGCCGCTGCCCGGCAAGCCGCCGCCCAGCACGATGCGCTGCACCTTGCGCCACGTCTTCTGGCGCAGGTAGCGCCGGATCACGTGGGCAAGCTCTTCGGAAAACTCCTCGATGGCCGCATGCAGCAGGTCCCTGGCCTCCTCCTTGTTGCGCTTGGCCTGCATGGCCTCGTCCAGCTCGCTCTTGGCAATGTGCTTGCTGGGCACCTTGCCCAGCGGGTCCTTGCCGTGGCGGTTCTTCAGGCGCTTGCGCCAGCGCTCCAGCAACTCGCGGAAGGCGGTCTGGCTGGCCTGGTCGCCGACGAAGCCGTGCTGGTCCCGCAGTTCCAGGCTATAGCTTTCGATCTTGATCTTGGGGAGGACCATCACGCCATGTGGCGCGACGTCGCTGGCTTGCATGCGCCTGGGCACGCTGGTCGCTTTTGGCATGTGCGCAACTGTGAAGCCCTTCGACGCGCCGGCGCATCGGCTTCGCGCAACATCGCGTGTAGGAAAGCGTCCTGCGCGCAGTGGGGCGTCCGAGCCTTAAACTGCCCGCGATGCACTGGCCTCGCCCTCGAACCTGGTCCTGCGTCCTGCTGGCGGCACTGCTGCCCCTCGTGCTGGCATTGTCGGCTTGGGCCCAGAGCGACACGCTGCGCGTGGGCTCCAAGCGCTTCACCGAGTCGTACATCCTGGCCGAGCTGCTGGCCCAGAGCGCCGCACCGCAACTGCCCGCGCCGCCGGTGGTGCGGCAGGGCCTGGGCAACACCGCCATCGTCTACGAGGCGCTGCGCTCGGGCGGCATCGACCTGTACGCCGAATACACCGGCACCATCGCCCTGGAAATCCTCAAGGGCCCGCCCGGCATGTCGCGCGAGCAGATCGCGGCTGGCCTCGCGCCCCTGGGCCTGGGCCTCGGGCCCGCGCTGGGCTTCAACGACGGCTACGCACTGGCGATGCGCGAGGCACAAGCCCGGGAACTGGGCGTCCGCACGCTCGGCGAACTCGCAAAGCATCCGCAACTGAAGCTGGGCCTGTCCAACGAGTTCATCGGCCGCGCCGACGGCTGGCGCGGGCTCGCTTCGCGCTACGGGCTGCCGCAGACGCCCACCGGCCTGGACCACGGGCTGGCCTACGACGCCATCGCCGCCAAGCAGATCGACGTGATGGACATCTACACCACCGACGCCAAGATCGATCACCTGGGCCTGCGCGTGCTGGAGGACGACCGCGCCTACTTCCCGCGCTACGACGCCGTGGTGCTCTACCGCCTGGACGTGGCGCAGCGCTTCCCCAAGGCCTGGGCCGCCATCGGCGCGCTGCAGGGCCGCATCGACGAGCGCGCCATGATCGCGATGAACGCGCGCGCCGAACTCAAGGGCGAGTCCTTCGACGCCATCGCGCGCAGCTTCCTCGCCCAGGGCCACGCCGGCGCAGCGCCGGAGGCCGGGCGCGGCTTCATGGCCAAGCTGCTGGGACCGGACCTGGGCCGCCTCGCGCGCCAGCACCTGCTGCTGGTGGCGGTGTCGGTGGGCATCGCCGTGCTGATCGCGGTG
This sequence comes from Variovorax sp. OV329, assembly GCF_900114785.1. Lineage (GTDB taxonomy): Bacteria > Pseudomonadota > Gammaproteobacteria > Burkholderiales > Burkholderiaceae_C > Variovorax. The sequence continues at coordinate 88,424 of NZ_FOUG01000006.1, read as the reverse complement.
CCACTGGGCGTGCTGATCTTCCCGATGCAGCGGGTGCGCGCCCTCGTGCTGGGCATCACCGGGGTGCTGCAGACGGTTCCCTCGCTGGCAATGCTGGCGGTGCTGATCTCGCTGCTGGGCATCATCGGCACGGTGCCCGCGCTGGTGGCGCTCACGCTCTATTCGCTCCTGCCGATCATGACCAACACGGTGACGGGCCTGGCCGAAGTGCCCGAAGGACAGCGTCAGGCCGGCACCGCATTGGGCATGACCTCGGCCCAGAACCTGCGGCTGGTGCAGCTGCCACTGGCACTGCCCACGCTGGTGGCCGGCGTGCGCACGGCCACCGCCATCGCGGTGGGCACGGCGACCATCGCGGCCTTCGTGGGTGCCGGGGGATTCGGCGAGCGCATCGTCACCGGCCTGGCGCTGAACGACCGGGCCCTGTTGCTGGCTGGCGCAATCCCTGCGGCAGCCCTGGCCCTGGCGAGCGAGGCGCTGTTCGAGGCGCTGCAGTGGTGGATGCGGCGGCGCTATCCGCGCTAGGCGATCTGCTGCTCCAGCGCCCACAGCACGTGCTCGCGCACCAGTTCGCTGGGATGTTCCCGCCGTGATTCGAGCGCCGCGCGCGCCGACGTATCTCCGCTTCTCAACGCATTGCCCAGCGCCACCGCGATGTTGCGCAGCCAGCGCTCGTGGCCGATGCGGCGGATCGGGCTGCCCTCGGTGCGCGAGAGGAATTCTTCTTCGCTCCACGCGAACAACGCGGCCAGGGTGCTGCCGGCGAGCCCTTCGCGCGGATCGAAGTCGGGCAAGGCGCTCTTCTTGGCGAACTTGTTCCAGGGGCAGGCGAGCTGGCAGTCGTCGCAGCCATAGATGCGGTTGGCCATCAGCGGCCGCAGTTCCTCGGGGATGGGGCCCGGATGCTCGATGGTGAGGTAGGAGATGCAGCGCCGCGCGTCCAGCCGCTGCGGTGCGACGATGGCCTGCGTGGGGCAGATGTCGATGCAGGCGCTGCACGAGCCGCAGTGCGGGCTCACCGGCTCGCTGGGCGGCAGCGCCAGGTCGACGTAGATCTCGCCCAGGAAGAACATGGAGCCCGCCTCGCGGTCCAGCACCAGCGTGTGCTTGCCGCGCCAGCCCTGGCCGCTGCGCGATGCGAGCTCGGCCTCCAACACCGGCGCCGAGTCGGTGAAGGCACGGTGGCCGAAGGGCCCGACCTCCGCCGCGATGCCATCGGCCAGCTTCTGCAGCCGAGAGCGCAGCACCTTGTGATAGTCCCGGCCCCTCGCATACATCGACACGATCGCCTCGCCAGGACGATCGAGCCTGGCGAACTCGATGCGCTGCCAGTCATCGGGCGTGCCGCGCGGCAGGTAGTCCATTCGAACGGTGATCACGCTCACCGTGCCCGGCACCAGCTCGGCCGGCCGGGCGCGGCGCAGGCCGTGCGCGGCCATGTAGGCCATCTCGCCATGGAAACCTTTTTCGAGCCACTGCATCAATCCAGGCTCCGCCGCGGACAGGTCGACGCCTGCCACACCGATTTGGGAGAATCCGAGCTCCCGCGCCAGCGTTTGAATACGGGATACGAGTTGCCTGCTGCCGATCACCTGCCGATTGTAGAAACGCGCCAATGGCGCAATGAAGAAGACACGCTGTCCTTCGCCGCCCGCCTGGCGCAGGCCATGGGCTCGCAGCCCGACCTGGCCGACAGCTTCATCGCCTTGCATGGCGACCTGGGCGCCGGCAAGACCACCTTCGTGCGGCACCTGCTGCATGCGCTGGGGGTCCGCGGCCGCATCAAGAGTCCCACCTATGCGGTGGTCGAACCGCATGCCACGCCTTCGGGCCTGGCGGTGCATCACTTCGACTTCTATCGCTTCAGCGATCCGCGCGAATGGGAAGACGCCGGCTTCCGTGACATTTTCGCGGGTCCGGGGCTCAAGTTGGCGGAATGGCCAGAGAAGGCCGCGGGCCGCATTCCACTTGAGGATCTTGCTATTAAAATCGAAGCAATGAGCGACGAGACGCGAACCGTGATCCTGCAGGCCGGCACCCCGCGCGGCGCCCGGCTTCTCCGTGAGGCGCTCGCATGAGCGGCGGCGACCTGGGCCAGGAACAACCCAAGCTGCTGATGCAACGGCGAGCCCTGCTCAAGGGCGGCAGCCTGGCGCTGCTCCTCAGCGGCCAGCAGATCGCCTGGGGCGCGAGCATCGTCGCGGTGCGGGTCTGGCCGGCCAACGACTACACCCGAGTCACCATCGAATCCGACGCGCGGGTGCAATCGCGGCAACTCGTCGTCGGCAACCCGCCTCGCCTGGCGGTCGACATCGAGGGCATCGACCTCAACCCCGCGCTGCGCGAACTGGTCGGCAAGATCCGCCCCGACGACCCCTACATCAACGGCCTGCGCGTGGGCCAGTTCGCACCCGAGGTGGTGCGCATCGTGTTCGACCTGAAGAAGCCGGTGCTGCCCCAGGTGTTCTCGCTTGCACCGGTGGCAGCCTACAAGCATCGCCTGGTGCTCGACCTGTATCCCGAGCAGCCGGTGGACCCGATGGAGGCCCTGATCGCCGAGCGCATGCGCGACGCGCCGGCCTCCGCACCCGCGCCGGCCTACGCGCAACCGAAGCCTTCCGCCTCCGATCCCCTGGGCGACCTGATGGCGCAGCAGTCCGCACGCCCCTTGCCGTCCACGCCAGTCGCGCCCACGCCCCTGCCGCCTTCGGTGGCTATTGCCACGCCGCGCCCGTCGGCGCCGCCCAGCGTGGCGCCCGCGCCGCCGGCCGCGCAGGTGGCGAGTGCCGCCACCTCCACCCGCACCGACCGCATCATCATCGTGGCGCTGGACCCGGGGCACGGCGGCGAGGACCCGGGCGCCATGGGCCCCAACGGCACGCGCGAGAAGGACATCGTGCTGCAGGTGGCGCACCGCCTGCGCGACCGCATCAACAGCGCCAACGTCAATGGCAACCCGATGCGCGCCTTCCTCACGCGCGACGCCGACTTCTTCGTGCCGTTGCATGTGCGGGTTCAGAAGGCACGCCGCGTGCAGGCCGACCTGTTCGTGAGCATCCATGCCGACGCCTTCACCAACCCCGACGCGCGCGGGGCCAGCGTGTTCGCGCTGAGCCAGCGCGGCGCCTCGAGCAGCGCCGCGCGCTGGTTGGCCAACAAGGAGAACGATGCCGACAAGGTGGGCGGCATCAACATCCGCGCAGAAGACCTGCACGTGCAGCGCGCACTGCTCGACATGAGCACCACCGCGCAGATCAACGACAGCCTCAAGCTGGGCACTGCCATGCTCGGCGAGATTCGCAACGTCGGCAAGCTGCACAAGGGCCAGGTGGAGCAGGCCGGATTCGCGGTGCTCAAGGCGCCCGACATTCCCAGCGTTTTGGTGGAGACCGCCTTCATCAGCAACCCGGACGAAGAAGCCAAGCTGCGCACGACCGGCTACCAGGAAGACCTGGCCGATGCGTTGATGCGTGGCATCCAGCGCTACTTCGCGCAGAACCCACCGCTGGCCCGCAGCCGTCAGCTCTGACCGACGCCCGCGGCGCCGTGGTCCGTCAACGCGCGGCCTCCTCCGCGTGCAAGGCCGCGCGGCTGGCTCCTACAGCCGCGGCGCGTCCCGCTTCCTACAGTCTTCTCATGACCACTCCTAGGTGAAGAATCATGTTGAAGACACGCTATTGGGTTTGCGCGATCACGCTGTCGGCCACCGCTTTCCTGGGCGGCTGCGCCAGCGGCCCGAGCAACCAGCAACTCGGTACCGTAGGCGGTGCCGTTGTGGGGGGCGCGGTAGGCAATGCCGTGGGCAACGGGAGTGCCCTGGGCACCGTGGGTGGCGCCGCCGCCGGCGCGCTGATCGGCAACGAAGTGGGCCGCCGCAGCGACAACCGCAACTACTACGACAACCGCAACAACTACTACCCGAACAACGGGCCGCGCAATTGAACGCTACTGAAGCTTGTTGAGCGAGCCGTCGGGCACTGGTGCCCGACTGGACTTGCGTCCTGCGCGCCAGGCGCCGTAGATGGCGATGAGGCCCGGCACCAGGATCAGCGCCCAGATGATCTTGTCCAAGTGCTGGCGCACGAAAGGCAAGTTGCCGAAGAAATAACCCGCCGTCGCGATGCCGAGTACCCAGAGCAGCGCACCCGTCACGTTGTATGCGGTGAACTTTGGGCGGCTCATGCTGGCCACACCCGCCACGAAGGGCGCGAAGGTGCGGATGAAGGGCATGAAGCGCGCAAGGATGATCGTGATGCCACCGTAACGCTCGTAGAACTCGTGGGCCTGGTTGAAGGCCCGCTTGTTGAAGAAGCGCGAGTTCTCCCACTGGAAGACCTTCGGGCCGAAATAACGGCCGATCGCGAAGTTGGTCTGGTCGCCCAGGATGGCCGCGGCCAGCAGGATGCCGCAGGCCAGCGGGAAGTTCATCATCCCCACCCCGCACAGCGCCCCGACGATGAACAGAAGCGAGTCGCCAGGCAGGAAGGGCATCACGACCAGCCCCGTCTCGACGAACACGATGACGAACAGCAGCACGTAGACCCACGTGCCGTAGGCGGCGACGAAGGCTTCCAGGTGCTTGTCGACGTGCAGGATGAAGTCGACGAGAAAGGCGATGATTTCCATGGGCTCATTATCACGAGCCTGCGTGAACGAAAGCCGAATACCGGGCCGGCGCACCGGCGATTACGATTTCCTAGAATGGCCGGGTGAGCGCCGTCCTACCTTCTCCCGCCGAATTCGCCGCCTCCCCTGCACGCCGTCCGATCCGCGAGCTCCCCGACGAGCTCATCAGCCAGATCGCCGCGGGCGAGGTGGTCGAGCGTCCCGCCTCCGTCGTGCGCGAGCTGGTGGACAACGCACTGGATGCGGGCGCGCGCCAGATCGTGGTGCGGCTGCTGGCCGGCGGGGTGCGCCTGATCTCCGTGGAGGACGATGGGCAGGGCATCCCGGCATCGGAACTTCCCGTCGCCCTGCGCCGCCATGCCACCAGCAAGATCGCGAACCTGCGCGATTTGGAAACCGTGGGCACCATGGGTTTTCGCGGCGAGGCGCTGGCGGCCATCAACTCGATCGCCGGACTTTCGCTGCATTCGCGCACGGCGGACACGCAGGGCGGTGATACCGGTGCCTGGTCGCTCGACGGCCAATCGGGCGAACTCAGGCCCGTCGCGCGCGCTGTGGGCACCACGGTGGAAGTGCGCGAGCTCTTTTTCGCCACGCCCGCCCGCCGCAAGTTTCTCAAGACCGACGCCACCGAGTTGGCGCATTGCCTGGAAGCAGTGCGCCGCCATGCACTGGCGCGGCCCGACGTGGGCTTCGCCGTGTGGCACGAAGGCAAGCTGGTCGAGCAGTGGCGCCCGGCGGCATCGCAGGCGGCACGGCTGGCCGACGCGCTGAGCGAGGACTTCGTCTCGCGCAGCGTGCCGGTAGACCATGCCATGGGCCCGGTGCGCGTGACTGGCCGGGCCGGCATTCCGGATGCGGCACGCTCGCGTGGAGACCAGCAGTTCTTCTACGTCAACGGCCGCTTCGTGCGCGACAAGGTGCTTGCGCACGCGGCCCGAAGCGCCTACGAGGATGTGCTGCACGGCCAGCGCCAGCCGGTGTATGCCCTGTACCTGGAGATCGACCCGGCCCGCGTGGATGTGAACGTGCATCCCACCAAGATCGAGGTGCGCTTTCGCGACGGGCGCGAGGTGCACCAGGCTGTGCGCCATGCCATCGAGAACGCGCTGGCCGTGCCGCGCGCGGGCCAGGGCGCAGCCGCGCCGCTGGCCGATGCGGCCACGCCGCTGCCTGCCTTCGACTCCCCCGCCCCAAACCCGATGCGCCCCTGGTCGCAACCCGCGATGCAGTTAGTCGCCAGCGAGCGCCAGGGCCCGGGCGACAGTGCGGCGATGTGGCCGACCCGCGCCTACGAGCGACCGGCGCAGGACTTGCCGGCCGGCGGCTTCGCGGCAGCGCTTCCGGGTGCTCCCGCCGCTTTTGTTTCGACGCTGGTCCAGCCTGCGCCGGCGCAGGGCGAGACCTGGCCACTGGGCCGCGCCCTGGCACAGCTGCAGGGCATCTACATCCTGGCCGAGAACGCCCAGGGCCTGGTCATCGTCGACATGCATGCGGCGCACGAGCGCATCGTCTACGAGCGCCTGAAGGTGCAACTCGAAGGCGCCGCCATCGGCAGCCAGCCGCTGCTGATCCCGGCCACCTTTGCCGCCACGCCGCAGGAAGTGGCCACCGCCGAAGCCTGTGCCGCGGTGCTGCCGGCGCTGGGCCTGGAGATCACGCCTTTTTCGCCCAAGACGCTGGCTGTGCGTGCCGTGCCAAGCACGCTGGCCGACGGCGACCCGGTCGAACTGGCCCGCAGCGTGCTGGCCGAACTGGCGCAGCACGACGCCAGCACCGTGGTGCAGCGCGCCCAGAACGAACTGCTGGGCACCATGGCCTGCCACGGGGCGGTGCGCGCCAACCGCAAGCTGACCATCGACGAGATGAACGGGCTGCTGCGGCAGATGGAAGCCACCGAGCGCTCGGACCAATGCAACCATGGCCGTCCGACCTGGCGGCAGGTAACCGTGCGCGACCTGGACGCGCTCTTTTTGCGCGGCCGCTGAACCGGGTCCGCGTAAACCCTAGCAGCCTAGGGATTTTCCCGGGTTTTACCCGCAAAAGCCGCGCTTCAGCCGGCTGAAGCAGACAATTTGACACTTTATGACTAACTGCCCTGTCATCCCCGGTGGTGGCATGGCCGTTGCATGAACTTGTGCCTGCGCCCCCTGACAGGGCGTGAGGAACTTTGCCTGCCGTCCGTCTGTCGATCGTCTAGTTGCCCTTCGAATGAAACGCTGGTCCCTGTTCGCATTGAGTACCGTGCTGGTCGGCGTCCTCGCCGGCGGCTGTTCCACACTCGACACCCAGCAGCGCGAATGGATCTTCCAGCCCAGCGACCGCAGTTGGGGCAACACGGCCGCCCTGGCGGCCGGCATGGACGACGTCTGGATCGACTTCAATTCCAGCGTCAGCGGCGAGCCGGTGCGACTGCACGGGTTGTGGCTGGGCAACAAGCCCGAATCCAAGGACACGCCGGTGCTGCTGTACCTGCACGGGGCGCGCTTCAACGTGGCAGGCTCGGCGCCGCGCATCCAGCGCATGCATGAACTGGGATTCTCGGTGCTGGCGGTGGACTATCGCGGCTTCGGCAAGAGCACCAAGGAACTGCCCTCCGAAGACACGGCCCGCGAAGACGCCATGGCCGCCTGGAAGTGGCTGGCCAGGCAGCATCCGCAGCAACGCCGCTACATCTTCGGCCACTCGCTGGGCGGCGCCATCGGCATCGACCTGGCCTCGCGCGTCAACGACGAGAGCGGCACCATCGTCGAAGGCACCTTCACCTCCATCTCTGATGTGGTGAGCAGCTTCAAGTGGGGCTGGCTGCCCTTCCAGCCCTTCATTACGCAGCGCTTCGACGCGCTGGCGCGGGTGAAGGACATCGGCGCCCCGCTGCTGGTGGTGCACGGTTCGCTCGACAACCTCATCCGTCCCGAGTTGGGCCGCAAGCTCTACGAGGCGGCCACGGTGCCCAAGATGTTCGTGCTGGTGCAAGGCGGCTCGCACCACAGCACCAACACGGTGGGCGAGGTGCAGTACCGTGCGGCGCTCAACCAGCTGTTCCGCATGCACCCGCCGCCCCTGGAAGCCGCGCCGCCGCCGCAACCGGACGACGGCAGGGTGCACGCGCGCGCCAGCGAACGCGCGCCCAGCTGAGCCAGGCTGCTCACGCGCAGCGCAGCCATCGGCGCCTGTTAACCTCGGGCGCATGCCGCCCTCCCCCCCTTCCGCCGCGACCTGGATCGGCCTGGCGGGTCCCACCGCGAGCGGCAAGACGGCCGCGGCCCTGGCACTGGCGCAGGCCCTGCCGATCGAGATCATCAGCGTCGACTCGGCCCTGGTCTACCGCAGCATGGACATCGGCACCGCCAAGCCCAGCGTGCAGGAGCAGGCGCAGGTGCCGCACCACCTGATCGACATCCGCGATCCCACCGAAAGCTACAACGCCGGCGCCTTCGTGCGCGACGCCACGAGGCTCATCGACGAGATCCGGGCGCGCGGCCGTTTGCCGGTGCTGGCGGGCGGCACCATGCTGTATTTCAATGCGCTGGTCCACGGCATCGACGACATGCCCAGCGCTGCGCCCGAACTGCGCGAGCGCATCGAACGCGAAGCCGCCGAGCGGGGATGGCCGGCCATGCACGCGCAATTGACGCTGGTCGACCCCGTGACCGCCGCGCGCCTCGCGCCCAACGACAGCCAGCGCATCCAGCGCGCGCTCGAGGTCTGGCACGCGAGCGGCCGGCCGCTGTCCAGCTTCCATGCGGAGCGCACCGCCACCGCGGCTGCGGAGCCCCTGGCCCTGATCTCGCTCGAGCCACAGGAGCGCCCCTGGCTGCACGAGCGCATCGCGCAGCGTTTCGATGCGATGCTGGCCGCGGGCTTCGTCGACGAGGTGCGCGCCCTGCGCGCGCGCGGCGACCTCAAGCCCGAATTGCCGTCCATGCGCTGCGTGGGCTACCGGCAGGCCTGGGAAGCGCTGGACCGGCTCTGGCCCATGGACGAGCTGCGCGAGCGCGGCATCGCCGCCACCCGCCAATTGGCCAAGCGCCAGGTCACCTGGCTGCGCAGCATGCCGCAGCGCACCGTGGTCGAGGCCGCTGCGCCGGACGCCGCGCAGCAGGTGCTTGGGCAGGTGCGCGCATGGCTCGACGCCGGCCAGGTTAAGTGGGCCGCATGAGCAGCGCACCGACAAGGCAAGGCCTCTCGGTCCGCTCCCTGGCCAAGCACTATGGCGAGACGGCGGTGTTCAGCAATGTGTCCCTCGACGTCGCGCCCGGCGAATTCATCGCCATCGTGGGCGAATCCGGCGTGGGCAAGTCCACGCTGCTCAACTGCATGGCGGCCCTGGACCACTGGGACGACGGCACCATCACCCACGAAGGCGTCGAACTCGGCGCCCTGGACGGCGAGCAGCGCGCCATCTGGCGTCGACTGAAGGTGGGCTTCGTGTTCCAGGCCTTCCACGTACTGCCGCACCTGGACGTGGCGCAGAACATCGCCCTGCCGCTCATGCTGCAGGGCAAGCGCGACGATGCGCGCGTGGCACGGATGCTGGCGGCCGTGGGCCTGGCCGGAACCGGCGAACGCCTGCCGCAGCAGCTCAGCGGCGGGCAGCTGCAGCGCGTGGCCATCGCGCGGGCGCTGGTGCACCGGCCCGCCCTGCTGCTGGCCGACGAGCCCACCGGCAACCTCGATCCGGCCACGGCCGCCAAGGTGATGGAACTGCTCACGCTGCAAACGCGCGAACATGGCGCATCGCTGGTGCTGGTCACCCATTCCGAGGCAGCGGCGGCGCGCGCCGACCGCGTGCTGCACCTGCGCGCCGACGGCATCGCGCAGGGTTGAAGGTCACGCACAGGAAAATTGTCGAAATGGCGCGCCGCCAGCCGTCATTGGGTCGAGCGATCTTGCTCGGCATCCCTCGAAGCACGAGGAAACAAGGAGTCCCGTCATGGAATACCTCATGATGTTCTACGAAACGCAGGAAGACTTCGCCCGCCGCGAAACCCCGCAGGCCCAGGCGCAGTTCGGCAGTTGGCTGTCCTACATCGGCGCCATGCAGGAAGCAGGCGTCATGCGCGGCGGCAACGGCCTGCAAGGCCCGCTGACCGGCACCTCGCTGCGCATCCGCGGCGACAAGCGCCAGGTGCAGGACGGTCCCTTCGCCGACACCAAGGAGCAGTTGGGCGGCTACGTGCTGCTCGACGTGGCCAACCTGGACGCCGCGCTGGAATGGGCGGCGCGCGCCCCCTGCGCGGCCACCGGCGGCGTGGAGCTGCGGCCCCTGTTCAACCCGTCGAAGATGTGACGCAAGACGGCCGCGAAGCCGCGCACCGCAGCGCCGAGCAGGCGGCGCGGCAGTCCTACGGTCGGCTGCTGGCCATCCTGTCGGCGCGCACGCACGACATCGCGGCCTCGGAAGACGCGCTGCACGATGCCTTCGAGCGCGCACTCGAACGCTGGCCGCGCGAAGGCATCCCCGATCGCCCCGAGGCCTGGCTGCTGCAGGTGGCGCGCCATCGACGCCTGGATGCCTGGCGCCATGCCCAGGTGCAGGACGCCGCGGTGCACAGCCTGCAGGTGCTGGCACAGGCCGTGGAGGGCGAGGCCGAGGGCGGCGCCGCCGTTCCCGACGAGCGCCTGCGCCTGCTCTTCGTCTGTGCGCATCCGGCCATCGACGGCGCGGCACGTGCGCCGCTGATGCTGCAGACCGTGCTGGGTCTGGACGCGGCCCGCATCGCCAACGCCTTCCTGGTCGCGCCCGCCACGCTGGGCCAGCGCCTGGTGCGCGCCAAGTCGCGCATCCGCGCCGCGGGCATCGGCTTCGAATACCCGCGCGCCGAGGACCTGCCCCAGCGCCTGCAGGACGTGCTGGACGGCATCTATGCCGCCTACGGCACCGGCTGGGACGACGTGGACGGCGCCGACGCCAGCCATCGCGGGCTCACGCTGGAAGCCATCGAGCTGGGCCGCATCCTTTGTGCGCTGATGCCCGGCGAACCCGAGCCGCGCGGCCTGCTGGCGCTGATGCTCTTCTGCGAGAGCCGGGCGCAGGCCCGGCGCGACGCGCAAGGTGCCTACGTGCCGCTCGATGCGCAGGACCCGGCGCACTGGAACGACGGCATGCGCATCGAGGCCGAGGCGCAGCTGGCGCAGGCGGCCGCCTTCGGCGCGCTGGGCGCCTACCAGCTCGAGGCCGCGATCCAGTCGGCCCATACGCAGCGCCGCCTGGGCATGCCCGTGCCGCCCGCGGCGCTGGTGGCGCTCTACGACGGCCTGCTGGCACTGCGCCCCAGCATCGGAGCCCAGGTGAGCCGCGCCTGTGCCCTGGCCACGGCGGATGGCCCGGCCGCGGGACTGCAGGCGCTGGATGCGATCGACGCCGCCCAGGTGGCGAGCTACCAGCCTTGCTGGGCGGCACGCGCGCACCTGCTGGGCGCCTGCGGCCGCATTGACGAGGCGCGCTCTGCCTATGCGCGCGCGGGTGGCCTCACTGCACAGCCGGCGGTGCGTGCCTACCTCGAAGCCGCTGCACGGCGGCTGCGCTGAATCGGCGCATCATCGAACGCATGCTGGCCCTGCTCCGAAGCTTCTCCTGGCGTGAACTGCGCCACCACCCCTGGCGCAATGCCGCGGCCGTGGTGGCGGTGATGCTGGGCGTGGCACTGGCCTTCTCGGTGCAGCTCACCAATGCTTCCGCACTCGACGAATTTGCCAGCGCGGTGCGCTCGGTCAACGGCCAGCCCGACCTGGAGCTGCGCGCCGCGCAGGGCGGCTTCGACGAGCAGCTTTTCGCCCGCATCGCCACGCATCCGCAGGTGAAGCTGGCCAGCCCCGTGCTAGAGACGCAGGTGCAGCTGCTCGCCGGCACCACGCAGCGCGTGCCGCTTCGGGTGCTTGGCGTGGACAGCCTGGTGCTGCCGGAGATCGCGCCCGCGCTGATGCCGCAGGCGGCCGAGGGTGTGGACCGCCTGGCGCTGTTCTCGCCGGGCCAGGTCTTTCTCAACGCCGCAGCCCGCTCTGCAGCAGGCACCGATGCGCGCGACGTCCGCATCCAGGCCGGCACACAGACGCACAGCCTCGCCGTGGCCGGCAGCGTGGCGGCCGGTGGCGGCGCGCTCGCGGTGATGGACATCGGCGCGGCGCAGGACCTGTTCGGCCGCATCGGGCAGCTCAGCCGCATCGACATCCGCCTGCAGCCCGGGGTGGACCGCGCGGCCTTCGCGCGCTCGCTGGACCAGTCGGCCGGCTGGCCCAGCGGCTTGCGCCTGGTCGAGCCGGGCGACGCGGCGCAACGGGTCAGCAATCTTTCGCGTGCCTACCGCGTCAACCTCACGGTGCTGGCGCTGGTCGCGCTGTTCACGGGCGCCTTCCTGGTGTTCTCGGTGCTCTCGCTGGGCGTGGCCAAGCGGGCGCAGCAGTTCGCGCTGCTGGGCGTGCTGGGCCTCACACCGCGCCAGCGCCTGCAACTCATCCTGCTGGAATCGGGTGTGCTGGGGCTGGCGGGCAGCCTGGCCGGCATCGCGCTGGGCACGGCCCTGGCCTCGCTGGCACTGCGCCTGCTCAGCGGTGACCTGGGTGGCGGGTACTTCCCGGGCGTGGCGCCTTCGCTGCACTGGAGCCATGGGGCCGCCTTGCTCTACGCCGCGCTGGGCCTCGCGGCAGCGCTGGTCGGCGGCTTGTGGCCGGCACGCGCGGCGCAGGCCATGCCCGAGGCGAGCACGCTCAAGGGACTGGGCGCCACCGGCACGGCGCCCGGCACGGCCCTCACCCGCTGGATGGGGCTGGCGCTGATGGTGGCGGGCGCGCTGCTGGCCCTGGCGCCGCCGATCTTCGGCGTGCCCATCGCGGCCTACCTCGCGGTGGGACTGCTGCTGGTGGGCGGCATCACCACCTTGCCGGTGCTGATCGGCGCGCTCTACGACCGGCTCGCGCGCGCGGCCTCGCGCAGCGTGCTGCCCATGCTGGCGGTGGAGCGCGCACGCCGCATGCGCGGCAACGCAGCCGTTGCAGTGAGCGGCGTGGTGGCCGCACTCAGCCTGGCGGTGGCGCTCACGGTGATGGTGGCGAGCTTTCGCGAATCTGTATCGCGCTGGCTGGACGCGGTGCTGCCCGCGCAACTCTACGCGCGTACCGCCGGCAGCGGCAACAGCGCGGCAGGCGCCCTGGATTCAGCCTCCTTCGAGCCCGACTTCGTGCAGGCCGTCGCGCAGGTGCCTGGCGTGAAGAGCGTGGGCACGCTGCGCACGCGGGCGCTGCTGCTCGACAGCAGCCGACCCGCGCTCACGCTCATCTCGCGCAGCTTCGACAACGGCGATCCGGCGCGCAGCCTGCCGCTGGTGGGCGAGGCGGTTGCGGTGCCGCCGGGGGACATCGGCATCTATGTGAGCGAGGCCGTCGTGGACCTGTATGGCGCCAAGCCCGGCCAGACCTTCGAGCCGCTGACGCGCGCCTTCGCGGCCGAGGGCACGACGGCGCCGCGCTTCTTCGTGGCCGGCGTGTGGCGCGACTACGTGCGGCAGTTCGGCGCCATCACCATGGATTCGCGCGACTTCGAGCGCCTCACTGGCGAGCGGGGCGTGAGCGACATCTCGCTGCAGCTTGCGCCGGGCACGCAGGAAGGCGAGGTGCAGACGGCGATCCGGGCGCTGGCGCAGCAGCGCCTGGGCAGCGGCGAGTTGGTGGAGTTCGCCTCGGTAGGTGCCATCCGCGCCAACTCGCTGCGCATCTTCGACCGCAGCTTTGCCGTGACTTACTGGCTGCAGGCGGTGGCCATCGCCATCGGCCTGTTCGGCATCGCGGCCAGTTTCAGCGCGCAGGTGCTGGCGCGGCGCAAGGAGTTCGGCCTGCTCGCGCACCTGGGCTTCACCCGTGGCCAGATCCTGCGCGTGGTGGCGGGCGAAGGCATGGCGTGGACTGCCATCGGCGCGCTTGCGGGCCTGTCTCTGGGGCTGGGGGTGGCGCTGATCCTGGTGCACGTGGTCAACCCGCAGAGCTTTCACTGGACCATGGACCTGATGATCCCCTGGCTGCGCCTGTCGCTGCTGTGCGCTGCGGTGCTGGTGGCCGGCACGCTCACCGCCTGGCTGGCCGGGCGCGCGGCCGCGGGGCGCGACGCGGTGATGGCGGTGAAGGAGGACTGGTGAGATGAGCGCGATCCAAAGACGCGCCCTCCTGCTGGCCGCACTGGCCGCGCCGGCAGGCCGCGCGCTCGCCGACACCTCGATGCCGGACCTGCGCCCGCTGCGCTTTCCCCGCGACTTCGGCAGCCACCCGGACTGGCGTACCGAGTGGTGGTACATCACCGGCCACGCCGAGGCGCCCGATGCGGGCGGCGGCACGCGCAGCTTCGGCTTCCAGGTGACCTTCTTCCGCTCGCGCATCGACGCGGCGAAGGACCTGCGCTCGGCCTTCGCCGCCCGCCAGGTCGTCTTCGCACATGCGGCGCTGACCGACCTGAAGGGGCGCCACCTGTGGCACGACCAGCGCATCGCGCGCGCCGGCATGGGCGTGGCCTTTGCATCGGAAGGCGACACCGACGTCCGCTTGCGCGACTGGTCGCTCAAGCGCCAGCCCGGGGGCAGCTATGCGGCCCGCGTCGGCGCCGCCGACTTCTCGCTCTCGCTGGATATCACGCCCTCGCAGGCCGTGCTGCTGCAGGGCGACGCGGGCCTGTCACGCAAGGGCGCCGATCCCCGCGAGGCCAGCTACTACTACAGCGAACCGCAGTTGCAGGTGCAGGGCCGTGTCGGATTCCAGGGTCAGGAAATCACCGTCAGGCAGGGCCGCGCTTGGCTGGACCACGAATGGAGCGAGACCATCATGTCGGCGCAGGCGGTGGGCTGGGACTGGATCGGCATGAATTTGCACGACGGCAGTGCCCTCACCGCCTTCCGCCTGCGCGACCGCAGCGGGCAGGCGCTGTGGGCCGGCGGCTCCTGGCGCAGCAAGGGCGGCGAGCTGCGCGTGTTCTCGCAGGACGATGTGCGCTTCGAGCCCGTGCGCCGCTGGACCAGCCCGTCATCGCGCGCTACCTACCCGGTCGAATGGACGCTGGCGACGCCCGCCGGAAAGTTCACGGTGCGTTCACTGCTCGACGACCAGGAACTGGACAGCCGGGGCTCCACCGGCACCATCTACTGGGAAGGCGTGAGCGACCTGCTCGACGAGCGCGGGCAGCCCTTGGGCCGCGGCTACCTGGAGATGACGGGCTACGCGTCGGCGCTGAAGCTCTAGCCTCGGCGCGAGGCTCGCGTGCGGCCGAACCAGCGCGGTACCCGCCTTGCGTACGCCGCCCACTGCTCGCCGTGCGTGCTTGCCAGCCACGGCTCCTCGCCCCACACGACACGAAAGTGGAAGGCCGTAGCCACGATGAGCGCATAGCCGAAGAGCGCGCGCGCGCCAAAGCTGATCGCCCAGCCCAGCAGCACCAGCACGACCGAGACATACATGGGATTGCGGCTGAAGCGGTACAGCCCCCGCACCACCAGCTTCTGCGGCGGTGCCCAGGGCGCCAGCGTGCCCTTGCCCAGCACGTAGAAGTCCCGCACGCACCACAGCAGGCCGACGACGCCCGTCAGGCAGACCGGCAAGCCCCAGGGATGCGCCAGCTGCCATTCCTGGTGAAGCCACAGCCAGCCGGCTGGAATCGCGAAGGCCACCAGCGCCGGCATGGCCAGGAAGGCGAGGAGCGCCTGCCAGAACATGGCCGGAGCTTCAGGGCAACTGGTACTCGAACGTGTAGAGATGCCGGCCGTCCACGATCTGCAGCCTGAAGCTGCCCGACAAGCCGGCCAGCTCGCCGGTGCCTGAGTCGGGAACGACCGTGATCGACAACTGTTGCGCCCCACGCGTCATGGTGCCGGTGTGCTGGAACACGAAACTGCCCTGCTTGCCGTGCAGCGTGCCGGTGATGCGCTCGATGGCCACGTAGCCGGCCGAACCCTGCACCGGCGTCATGGCCGTGAGCATTTGCCCCTGGCCGGTGGCCACCAGGTCGCCCTCGAAGCGCTTGTCCAGCGACAGGCGCCCCAGACTGACGCCATCGGCCGCTGCCGGATCGGCTTGCGGCTTGATCTCCGCGTTGAAGCTGCCCTCTGCCACCACAGTCGTCATGCGCCCACTCCACGAAGGAAAGGGCGCACTGTAGACGCTGGCCGCGCCCGGGGCAATGAGCTGCAGAAGCTCAACGGCGGCCGCGATGCCGGTCGACGAATGCGATCACCTCGCCCATCACGCCGCGCCTGAAGGCCAGCACGCAGATGACGAAGATCAGGCCCGTGACCATGGTCACCGACTCGCCCAGCGTGTTGAACCAGTCCACGGTGGTGATGCGCGCCAGCAGATGGCCGAGTTCGCCGATCTTGTTCTCCAGCGCCACCACGATGGCGGCGCCGACGATGGGCCCCGACAGCGTGCCCAGGCCGCCCAGCAATGTCATCAGGATCACCGATCCCGACGAGGACCAGTGCACGTCGGTCAGCGTCGCAAAGCCCAGCACCAGGGTCTTGAGCGAACCTGCCAGCCCCGAGAGCGCGGCCGAGATCACGAAGGCCAGCAGCTTGAAGCGCGAGACGTCGTAGCCGAGCGAAAGGGCGCGCGGCTCGTTCTCCTTGATGCCCTTGAGCACCTGGCCGAAGGGCGAGTGGATGGTGCGAGCGATGACCAGGAAGGCCGCGACCACGACCACCAGCGTCACGTAGTACATCGTGAGGTCGTTGGCGAGGTCGATCACGCCGAAGAGCTTGCCGCGCGGCACGGCCTGCAGGCCGTCCTCGCCACCGGTGAACTTGGCCTGCAGCGCGACGAAGAAGACCATCTGCGCCAGCGCCAGGGTGATCATGGCGAAGTAGATGCCCTGGCGGCGGATGGCCAGCACGCCGAACAGCCAGCCCAGCAGCGCACCGGTGGCGGTGCCCAGCAGCAGGCCCAGCTCGGGCGTGAGGCCCCAGATCTTCATCGCGTGGCCGGCCACGTAGGCCGAGCCGCCCAGGAAGGCCGCATGGCCGAAGGACAGCAGGCCGGTGAAGCCCAGCAGCAGGTTGAAGGCGCAGGCGAAGAGCGCGAAGCACAACAGCTTCATCACGAACACCGGGTAGGCGCCGGCGAAGGGCGCCAGCACCAGGGCGAGAAGAAGAAGCAGGTAAAGCGGGATGGCGTAGCGGTTGTTCATCGTGCCGGCCTTATTTTTCTTTGCCGAACAGACCGGCCGGCCGGATCAGCAGCACGATGACCATGATCACGAACACCACGGTGGAAGATGCCTCGGGGTAGAACACCTTGGTGAAGCCCTCGATGACGCCCAGCCCGAGGCCGGTGAGGATGGCGCCCAGGATCGAGCCCATGCCGCCGATCACCACCACCGCGAACACCACGATGATCAGGTTCTGCCCCATGAGCGGCGAGATCTGGATCACCGGCGCCGCCAGCACGCCCGCGAAGGCAGCCAGCGCCACGCCGAAGCCGTAGGTCAGCGTGATCATCAGCGGCACGTTGACGCCGAAGGCCTCGACCAGGCGCGGGTTCTCGGTGCCGGCGCGCAGGTAGGCACCGATGCGCGTCTTCTCGATCAGGAACCAGGTGGCGAAGCACACCACCAGCGAAGCCACCACCACCCAGGCGCGGTAGTTGGGCAGCACCATGAAGCCCAGGTTGGTGGCGCTGTTGAGCGGCTCGGGCGTGTCATAGGCGAGGCCCGAGACGCCGTAGATCGAGCGCAGCACGCCCTCGATCAGCAATGTGAGGCCCAGCGTGAGCAGGAGGCCGTAGAGGTGGTCCAGCTTGTAGATCCAGCGCAGCAGCAGCCGCTCGATCAGCATGCCGAACACACCCACGATCACTGGCGCCACCACCAGCATCACCCAGTAGTTCACCTCGAAGTAGTTCATCCCCATCCACGTCAGCACGGCGCCGAACATGAACAGCGCCCCGTGTGCGAAGTTGATGACGTTGAGCAGGCCGAAGATCACCGCCAGCCCCAGGCTCAGGATCGCGTAGAACGAGCCGTTGACCAGCCCCAGGAGGAGCTGGCTGAGCAAGGCGGGCATGGAGATGGACATAGGGTGGTGGCAGCGCGGTTCAGGTTCTAGTGGAGGGTCGCGATCACTTCCAGAGCGCGCACTTGCTGTCGGCCTTGGCCGTGTAGACCTGTTCGCCCGGCAGGGTCTTGACCACCTTCAGGTAGTCCCAGGGCTTCTTGGATTCGGCGGGCTTCTTCACCTCGACCAGGTACATGTCGTGCACGAATCGGCCGTCGGCACGCACGCTGCCCTTGGCGTAGAAATCGCTGATCGGGGTCTTCTTGATCTGCTCCATTACCTTGTCGGCGTCGGTGGTCTTGGCCGCCGCCACCGCCTTGAGGTACGTCATGGTGGCCGAGTAGTCGGCGGCCTGCACGTCGGTGGGCATGCGCTTGGTCTTGTCGAAGAAGCGTGCGGACCACTTGCGGGTGTCGTCGTTCAGGTCCCAGTACCAGCTGGTGGTGTGCAGCAGGCCTTCGGTGTTCTTCAGGCCCAGGCTGTGGATGTCCGAGAGGAACACCAGCAGGCCGGCGGTCTTCATCGTCTTGTCGATGCCGAATTCCTTGGCGGCCTTGATCGAGTTGATGGTGTCGCCACCCGCGTTGGCCAGGCCCAGGATCTGCGCCTTGGAGTTCTGCGCCTGCAGCAGGAAGGACGAGAAGTCGGAGGCATTGAGCGGCGTGCGCACTGCGCCCACCACCGTGCCGCCCTTCTCCTTGATCACCTTGGTGGTGTCGGCTTCCAGCGCGTGGCCGAAGGCATAGTCGGCGGTCAGGAAGAACCAGCTCTTGCCGCCCTGGTCGACCACCGCGGCGCCGGTGCCCTTGGCCAGGGCCACCGTGTCGTAGGCGTAGTGGACGGTGTAGGGGCTGCACTGCTCGTTGGTCAGTGCCGAGGACGCGGCGCCGTTGTTGAAGTAGACGCGCTTCTTCTCCTGCGCGACCTTGGCCATGGCCAGCGCGGTGCCGGAGTTGGTGCCGCCGAACACCATGGTCAGGCCCGCGGTGTCGATCCACTCGCGCGCCTTGGAGGCAGCGATGTCGGCCTTGTTCTGGTGGTCGGCCGACATCAGCTCGATCGGCTGGCCCAGCGCCTTGCCGCCGAAGTCGTCGATGGCCATCTGGATGGCCAGGGCGCCGTTCTTGCCCTCGACGTCCGAGTACAGGCTGGACATGTCGGTGATCAGGCCGATCTTGACCTTTTCCTGCGCCTGCGCGCCCGCAGCCAGGGTGAGTGCCATGGCGGCCAGCGCAATGGAAGTGAGTCGGGTATTCATTTGAAAAGTCTCCTTCAAGGTTGACGAACTCCGGGGCCTGTTGTCCGGCCCTAAACCCCTAGCAACTCGTTGAGCACGGACATCTTGGCCTGCAGTTCGGAGGCCGCGAAGGCCTCGACCACGCGGCCGTGCTCCATGACGTAGAAACGGTCGGCCAGCGGCGCGGCGAAGCGGAAGTTCTGCTCCACCATCAGCACCGTGTAGCCCTTGGCGCGCAGCATGGTGATCATGCGGGCCAGCGCCTGCACGATGACCGGCGCCAGGCCTTCGGAAATCTCGTCCAGCAGCAGCAGCTTGGCGCCGGTGCGCAGGATGCGGGCCACGGCCAGCATCTGCTGCTCACCGCCCGACAGGCGCGTGCCCTGGCTGTGGCGGCGCTCGGCCAGGTTCGGAAACATGGCGTAGATCTCTTCCACGCTCATGCCCGGCCCGGCGCCCTTGATGGGCGGCGGCAGCATCAGGTTCTCCTCGGCCGAGAGGCTAGCGAAGATGCCGCGCTCTTCCGGGCAGTAGCCGATGCCGAAGTGCGCGATGCGGTGCGTGGGCAGGCCGATGGTCTCGTGGCCGTCGACCTTGATGCTGCCCTTGCGCGTGCCGGTCAGGCCCAGGATGGCGCGCATGGTGGTCGTGCGGCCGGCGCCGTTGCGGCCCAGCAGCGTGACCACCTCGCCGGGTTGCACCACCAGGTCGACGCCGTGAAGCACGTGCGATTCGCCGTACCAGGCGTGCAGGTTCTTGATTTCCAGCGCGGGGACCGCCATGTCAGTGCGCCCCTTGGAGTTGGCCGTCGGTGGTGCCCATGTAGGCCTCCATCACCTGCGGGTTCTTCGAGACTTCGCTGTAGGGCCCCTCTGCCAGCACCGCGCCGCGCTGCAGCACGGTGATGGTGTCGGCGATGGTGGAGACCACGCCCATGTTGTGCTCCACCATGAGGATGGTGCGGCCGGCCGACACGCGCTTGATGAGCTGCGCCACGCGATGCACGTCCTCGTGACCCATGCCCTGGGTGGGCTCGTCCAGCAGCATCAGCTCGGGCTCCATGGCCAGGGTGGTGGCGATCTCCAGCGCGCGCTTGCGGCCGTAGGGCAGGTTCACGGTCAGCTCGTCGGCCAGCTCCTGCAGGCCCACCTCGGCCAGCAGCGCGCGGGCGCGTTCGTCGAGCGGCTTGAGCGACTTCTCGCTCTTCCAGAAGTGGTAGCTGGTACCCAGGCTGCGCTGCAGGCCCAGGCGCACGTTCTCCAGCAGCGTGAGGTGCGGGAACACGGCCGAGATCTGGAAGGAGCGGATGATGCCGCGCCGCGCAATCTGCGCCGGGCGCTCGCGGGTGATGTCCTGGCCGTTGAAGAGGATGGTGCCCGCCGTGGGCTCCAGGAACTTGGTCAACAGGTTGAAGCAGGTCGTCTTGCCTGCGCCATTGGGCCCGATGAGCGCGTGGATGGAGCCGCGCTGCACCGACAGATTCACGTTGCTGACCGCTGTGAAGCCCTTGAATTCCTTGGTGAGCTGGCGCGTCTCGAGGATGGCGTCGCTCATCTGGAGCGACCACCCGGAAGCATTGGCGGAGGTTGAATCATGCGGCTGGTGTCGGACGCGCCAAACAACAGGCGCCCGCTCATTCTTGGCAGCCGCTCCTGAATTTCCTACTGGGGCAAATGCCTATGCTGCAGTGCAACCGCAGCCGCCGCCCTGCCCGGGGACGGTGCAGGGCGCGCGCCGCCATGGGCGCGCCCTGCCCGATGCAGGCGTCAGTGCGCGCCTGCTGCGGCGTCCGCGCCGGAGCCGCCGCGCTGCGGCTTGGACAGCCACACCAGCGGGATCAGCATGATGAACAGCACCGCCGACGCGTAGAAGATGTCGGAGGTGGCCAGCATGAAGGCCTGCTGGTCGACCATGCGGTTGATCTGCGCCAGCACCTGGTCGGCGCTGAAGCCGCTTGCGCCCAGGCCGGAGATGGCGCTGGTCGCCGCACTGCTGCCCTGATGCACCGATTCGACCAGTTGCGCATGGTGCAACGTGGCACGGTTCTCCCACAGGGTGGTGGTCACCGAGGTGCCGATGGCACCGCCGGTGATGCGCAGGAAGTTCGACAGGCCCGACGCCGCCGGGATGCGGTCGGGCGTGAGCCCGGACAGCGTGATGGTCACCAGCGGAATGAAGAAGAAGGCCATCGCGATGCCCTGGATCACCGTCGGGATCATGATCGTGGTGAAGTCGGCCTGGGTGTTGAAATGCGAGCGCATCAACAGGACCACCGCGAACACGATGAAGGAGAAGGTCGCGTAGCGGCGCGGATCCACCTTGCCCACCGTGAGCCCCACGATCGGCGACAGCACGATGGCCAGCAGGCCCACCGGCGCCATCGCCATGCCCGCCTGGGTGGCGGTGTAGCCCATGTACTGCTGCAGCCACAGCGGCAGCAGCACGATGTTGCCGAAGAACAGGCCGTAGGCGACGGCGGTCGCCACCGCGGCGGTCCAGAAGTTGCGCCGCTTGAACAGCGACAGGTCCACCACCGGGTGCTTCTCGGTGAGTTCCCACACCAGGAAGAAGGCAAAGCCCACCACGGCGGTCACGCCCAGGATCACGATCTCGGCCGAGTGGAACCAGTCCAGCTCCTTGCCCTTGTCGAGCATCAGTTGCAGCGAGCCCACCCACAGCACCAGAAGCGCCAGGCCGATGGCGTCGATCGGCACCTTGCGCACCACGCTCTCACGCTCGCGGTAGATGCCCCAGGTGATGAGCGCCGCCAGGATGCCCACCGGGATGTTGATGTAGAAGATCCAGGGCCAGGAGATGTTGTCGGTGATCCAGCCGCCCAGGAGCGGCCCCATCACCGGCGCGACCAGCGTGGTCATGGACCACAGCGCCATCGCCAGCCCCGCCTTGGCGCGCGGGTAGCTCGACAGCAGCAGCGTCTGCGACAGCGGGATCATCGGACCGGCCACGAAACCCTGCAGTGCGCGGAAGGCGATCAGGGTGCTCATGTTGGGCGCCAGGCCGCACAGCCAGGACGTGATCACGAACAGCAGCACGCTGGTCGTGAACAGGCGCACCTGCCCGAAGCGCTGCGTCAGGAAACCGGTGAGTGGCACCGCGATGGCGTTGGCCACCGCGAAGCTGGTGATGACCCAGGTGCCCTGGGTGGCGCTCACGCCGAGGTCGCCCGCGATCGCCGGCAGCGACACGTTGGCGATCGACGAATCGAGCACGTTCATGAAGGTCGCGGCGGACAAGGCCACCGTGCCCCAGATGCGCGCCGAGCCTTCCAGCGGCGGCGGCGGCGTGTACGCGGTTGCGGACGACATTCAGGACTGCGCCGAAAAGGAAAACGCGATCAGGACGGATTGGCGTGCGTGGCTGGCGCATGGCCGCCGTTGCGCGCGGCAGGCGCAGACGTGGCCTTGGCACCATTGGCCGCACTGCCGAGGTTGGCGGCGATGATGCGCTGCACCTCGGCGTCGGCGCCCGAGTCGAGCGAGCTGTAGACATGCGTCTGCGACAGGGCATTGCCGCGCGGCGCATCGGCCAGCATCTTGCCGTCCTGGTTCGACACGTCGACCACGGCGTCCATCGACAGGCCCACGCGCAGCGGGTTCGTCTTGAGCTGCTCGGCGTCCAGCGCGATGCGCACCGGCACGCGCTGCACCACCTTGATCCAGTTGCCGGTGGCGTTCTGCGCCGGCAGCAGCGCGAAGGCGGCGCCGGTGCCCACGCCCATGCCTTCCACCTTGCCGGTGTACTCGACCTTGGTGCCATAGACGTCGGCCGTCAGCTTGACGGGCTGGCCCAGGCGGATCTTGCGCAGCTGCACTTCCTTGAAGTTGGCATCCACCCACACCTGGCTGAGCGGCACCACCGACATCATCGGCGTGCCGGCCGCCACGCGCTGGCCCAGCTGCACGGTGCGCCTGGCCACGTAGCCGTCCACCGGCGCGGGAATGTCGACGCGCTGGGTGGCCAGGTAGGCCTCGCGCACCTTGGCGGCGGCGGCCTTCACGCTCGGGTGCTCCTGCACGCTGGTGCCTTCGGTCAGCGACTGGTTGCTGGCCAGTTGCTCCTTGGCCGCGGTGACGCCGGCCTGTGCGGCAGCGAGCGCGCTCTGCGCGTTCGACAGGGCCGTCTCGGCGTGGTTGAGCTCTTCCTTCGACACCGCGCCGTTGCCCGACAGGGCCTTGCGGCGCTGCAGGTCGTCGGCGGCGCGGGCGATGTCGGCCTTGGCCTTGACGATGTCCGATTCGCGCAGCGCCACCTGGGCCGCCAGCGAGCCGTTGTTGAGATAGAGCGTGCGAACCTGGCGCACCGATTGCGCGAGCGCGGCCTCGGACTGCTCCAGCGCGACCTTGGCATCGGCCGGGTCGAGCTTGACCAGCGACTGGCCGGTCTTCACGAAGTCGGTGTCGTCCGCGCCGATGCCCATCACCGTGCCGGCGATCTGCGGCGTGATCTGGATCACGTTGCCCTGCACGTAGGCGTTGTCGGTGGACTCGTAATGGCTGGCCACCAGCCATTCGTAGGCGCCCCAGCCCGCGCCCGCCACGACGACGACGGCCGCCAGCGTGGTGAGGGCCTTGCGGCGCTTGCCGTTGCCGGCCGGTTGCTCGGAAGTGGCAGGGGCGGCGCCTTGCGCCGGAGTGTTTTGCTCGCTCATGGTGTGGTTCTTTCCTTGCCCGAAAGCGCCGCCGTGTCGGCGGACGCCTGGTAGCCGCCGCCCAGGGCATGGGCGAGGCCGACTTGGGTATCGAGTGCGCGCGAGGCCAGGTCGACCGCGTCGCGGCGCTGCAGCAGCACGTTGTTTTCTGCGGTGAGCACGTTCAGGTAGGTGCCCAGGCCGGCGCTGTAGCGCTGCACGGCGATGTCGTAGGCGCCCTCGGCCGCTTCCTGGCCTTCGCGCTGCTGCACCTGCTGGCGTGCGACCGATTGGATGGAGCTCACCTGGTCGGAGACGTCGCGAACGGCGTCGAGCACGGTGGTGTTGTAGCTCTCGATGGCCGCGTCCATGTCGGCGTTCTTGCCGCGCAGGTTGGCGCGCAGCTGGCCGCCTTCGAAGATCGGCAGGCGCACCGCCGGGCCGAGACTCCATAGGCGGCTGCCGGGCTTGAGCAGGTTGTCGAAACCCAGGCTCTGGTAGCCCGCGCTCGCGACCAGGTCGATGTTGGGATAGAAGAGCGTCTTGGCATAGGCCACGTCCTTCGTGGCCGCCTCCACGCGCCAGCGCGCGGCCACCACGTCGGGCCGCTGGCCCAGCAGGTCGGCCGGGATGTGCGCGGGCAGTTGCATCGGCTTGAAGCTGGCGAGTGCCGGCGGCGTGAACTTGTCGGTGGCGCCCGGCTGGCCCACGAGGGCGTCGAGCGCGTGCTTGTTCAGCGCGATCTGCTCGGCCAGCGACTCCATGCGCTGGCGCGCCTCGGGAATGCCCGATTCGCTCTGGCGCAATTCAAGGCGCGTATCCAGGCCGGCGGAGACGCGGTCGCGCACCAGCTTGAGCGTTTCCTGGCGCTGCTCCAGCGTGCGCTTGGCCACCGCCTGCAGGCTTTCGAGACGCGCCCACTGGATGTAGCCGCTGGCCACGCGGGTGGTCAGCAGCACACGTGCGGCATCGGCGTCGGCAACGGCGGCATTGGCGCCGCCGACGGCTGTCTCGATCGCAGCCTTGTTCTTGCCGAAGAAGTCCAGCTCCCAGCTGGCGCTGAGCTGGAGCGTGCCGGTGTTGACGCTGGCACCGCCCAGCGGTGCGGGATAGATGAAGTTCTCGCTGAAGCGCTGGCGCGTCAGGTCCAGGCCGGCGCCCACCTGCGGCAGGTCCGCCGACCTGGCGATCAGCACCGAGGACTGCGCCTTTGCCACGCGCGCCTGCGCTGCGGCCAGGTTGGGGTTGCCCTTGAGGGCCTGTTCGATCAGCGCATTGAGCTGCGCATCGCCGAAGCCGAGCCACCAGGTGGCGTCGATTCCGTTGTGGTCGACGTCGCTCACGCGCGGAGCGGCCGCCTGGGCCGACAGGCCCAGCGACTGCGCGTCGCGCATCTTCGAGTCGCCGGCGTGGATGCCGGACATGTCGGCGCAGCCAGCGAGGACGGCCAGTGCCAGCGAGGCGGCCAATGCCAGCCCACTTCGCGCGACGCGCGGGTGTTCAAGGCGTGCCGGGATCGTCATTCTTAGTTTCTCCACGGGCAGAGATGGTTTGGGCGTTGTCGAGGATGCGGCGCAGGTAGCCCTTGAGCTGCTCCCATTCCTCTTGTGTGAAGCCGGCCAGGTATTCGTTCTGGACAGCGGCCAGGTAGAAAGGAACATCCTTCGCAGCCGCGCGGCCTTCGTCGGTGAGCTCGATGTTCACCACCCGGCGGTCGGCCTGCGAGCGCACGCGGCGCACCAGGTCCTTGGCCTCGAGGCGGTCGAGAAGCCGGGTCATGGCACCGGTGTCGAGTTGGCACTCGCGTGCCAGTTCGGCCACCGTGGTGACGTGGCCCTGGCTCAGCTTGGCCAGGGGGATCCACTGCGGGAATGTCGGGCTGCCCGGCTCGCACAACCTGCCTTCCACCGTCTGGCTGATGGACGACAGGATGCGCTTCATCATGAAGCCGATGCTTTCTTCCGCGTGATAGCCCTCGCCGCGGTAGAACTTCACCGGCTTCGGTGCAGAGTCAGGATTGTTCCCATCAGTCATGACCCTGAATTTAGCTGTCATAGCAGTTATTGTCAAGGCTGACTTTGTATGGACAACTGTTAGTTAAAATCTCCGCCGATATGGCTTCTGACGATTCCCGCATGCCCGGCAAAGGGGCGCCCCGTTCGCTCTCCGGCCTGGCGCCCTTCCTGCGCCCCTATCGCCTTCAGATCGTCCTCGCCGGGGTGTTCCTGGTGCTGGCGGCCCTGACCACCCTGCTCTTCCCGCTGGCGCTGCGCAAGTTGATCGACGGCGGCCTGGTCAGTGCCGATCCGGGCCAGCAGGCTATGGGCCTGCGCGAGCATTTCCTGGCGCTGTTCGGGGTGGCGGTGGCGCTGGGCCTGTTTTCAGCCGCGCGCTTCTACACGGTGAGCTGGCTGGGCGAGCGCGTCACCGCCGACCTGCGCAACGCCGTCTATTCGCACGTGCTGCGGCAGAGCCCGCGCTTCTTCGAGACCACCCAGACTGGCGAGGTGCTGTCGCGCATCACCGGCGACACCATGCTGGTGCAGACGGTGGTGGGCTCCTCGCTCAGCATGGGATTGCGCAACGCGGTGATGGGCCTGGGCGCCCTGGCCATGCTGGTGTGGACCAACCCCTACGTGATGGGCCAGGTGCTGCTGATCCTGGTGCTGATCGTGCTGCCCAGCATGGCCTTCGGGCGCCGCGTGCGCCGCTTGTCGCGGGCCAGCCAGGACCGCGTGGCCGATTCCAGCGCGATCGCGGCAGAGGTGCTGAACGCGATCCCGGTGGTGCAGAGCTACACCGCGGAAGCGCGCGAGTCGCAGCGCTTCAATGCGTCGACCGACAGCGCCTTCCGCACTGCCGTGCGCCGCACGAAGGCGCGCTCGGTGCTGGTGGCCTTCATCATCATCGCCACCTCGGCCGCGCTGCTGTGGGGCCTGTATGAAGGCACGCAGGCGGTGTTGCGCGGGGACATCAGCGCCGGGCACCTGGGGCAGACGGTCGTCTACGTGATCATCCTGGCCAGCGCGGCGGCCGTGCTGGGCGAGGTCTATGGCGACCTGCTGCGCGCGGCTGGCGCCACCGAGCGGCTGATGGAACTGCTCGGCGCCGAGTCGGACATCCGCTCGCCCGCCGCGCCGCGGCAGCTGCCGGCGGTCAAGGACGGCAGCTCGATCCGCTTCGAGTCGGTGCGCTTTCATTACCCCTCGCGGCCCGACACGCCCGCCCTGCGCGACATCGACCTGGAAGTGCGGCCGGGTGAGACGGTGGCCCTGGTCGGCTCCAGCGGCGCCGGCAAGAGCACCGTACTGCAACTGCTGCTGCGCTACTACGACCCGCAGCAGGGCCGCATCCTGATCGACGGCGTGCCCATCGGCGAGCTGGCGCTGGACGACCTGCGCGCCCACATCGGCCTGGTGCCGCAGGACGCGGTGATCTTCTCGGCCAGCGCGCTGGAGAACATCCGCTACGGTTGCCCCGGCGCCAGCGAGGAAGCCGTGCGCGAAGCCGCGCGCGCCGCCTTTGCCGACGACTTCCTCAGCGCCCTGCCCGAGGGCTACGGCACCTTCCTGGGCGAGCGCGGCGTGCGCCTCTCGGGTGGGCAGCGCCAGCGCATCGCCATTGCTCGTGCGATCCTGAAGAACGCGCCGCTGCTGCTGCTGGACGAAGCCACCAGCGCCCTGGACGCACAGAGCGAACGCATGGTGCAGGCGGCCCTGGACAGTGCCATGGAGAACCGCACCACGCTGGTCATCGCGCACCGCCTGGCCACCGTGCAGAAGGCCGACCGCATCGTGGTGCTCGACCACGGCGGCATTGTCGAGCAAGGCACGCACGCTTCGCTGGTGGCGCAGGGCGGCGTGTACGCTCGCCTGGCGGCGCTGCAGTTCAGCGCCTAGGCGCAATCACAAGGACAGCTCCACCGGCGCCGCCGCCATGCGGCTGCGCTTGAGCCAGGCGAAGACCGAGTCGGCCGTGACGGTCTCGATGCGGTCCGAGAAGCGCTTCTCGTTGGGATGGTCGTCGAAGGCCACATTGGCCGAGGAGATGCGCCCGCCCAGCCGCGTCAGCGGGCCGAGGGTGATCGTGCCCGGCTCGTAGCCCTTGAACTGCAGCCAGGCCTGCGCGCGTGCACGGGTGGTGGCTGCCGAGGGCTCCATCGCCATCGCCAGGGTCTCGATCGCCCACTGGTTGGACTGCTGGTACTTCTGCCCCCATGCGTACGACACGACACTGTAGGCCGGCTCGTTGAGCTGCAGCAACTGCGTGCGCGGCCCTTTCACCAGGCCCAGCAGCCTGGCTTGTACGGCAGGGTCCGGCACTGCAAAGGCCGCTTCGTAGTGCCACAGGTCGTCGAGGAAGAAATCGCCCAAGCCCTGGCTGTAGATGCTGGCGCGCGCCGAGCCGCACTGGTTGAGCTTGTGCACCACGCGCCAGGCGCCGTCCTCGCGCTTGTAGGCGATGCCCAGGTGCGAATAGTGAAGCCGGTACTTGCTCAGGTCCTGGCCGGCGCGCGCCAGGAACACCACCTGGGCGCCGCTGGCATCGAGCGCCTGGGCGGTGCGCTCGGCCAGTTGCATGCCCAGGCCGAAGCTTTGCGCATCCAGCGGCTTGCGCTCGCAGGAACGGCCAGCTTCTGCCGGTGCGTGATGCGCCGCCATGGCCAGGGCCAGGCAGCAGGCGCCCAGCAGCGGTGTGAGCTTGAACGCGCGCATCGCCTCAGCCCGACAGCTTCGCGCTGTGCAGCAGCGCCTGGCCCATCTGGTTGGGAATGAAGGCCAGCACCTCGCCGGTCGCGACCAGCATCACGCCGGCAGCGATGACGACCACGCTCACCGCCGTGTCCACCTGCCGGATCGAGTAGCTGCCCGCATTGAGCGACACCCGGACGCTGGCTTGCGCACCGTCCGCCACGCGCTCGAGCAGGTAGACCACCGCATCACCGGTCACCTGCACGCTCTTGACGACGAGCTGGCTGCCCGCGACCGAAAGCGCGGCAGGCAGCACCACCGCCGCGCTCGCCGCGGTACCGGCAGCCGCAGCGCTGAGCACGACCGAGGCCACGGGCAGCATCGACACGGCCAGCGAGGCCTCGCTCTGCGCATGCGCTGCCAATGGCAGCGCGGACGCGCCAAAGCACAGCGCAAGCGCCAGGGAACAGGTGGAAAGGGTTTTCTTCATGGCGACTCTTCCGGTTGTTGAGGAATGCGCCCAGGTGGTTGCCGAGTCGATCGGCAGTTGCCCAGGGCGAACGGATGCTCGTTCGCCATGCAGCAACAAGGAGAAGATTTATGGCCCGGTTGTCGGGCCGGCTACTGGAAGTAGCCCGTTGCGATACCGAAGTGCGCGCCGTGCCTTCACGACTCGGCCGGCAGCAAGTGCCTTACTGCAGGGGTTCCTTGAGCGACGCCGGCACGGCGATCTGCATCACGGCGATGCCCTCTTCTGCGAGCGCTTCACTTTCTTCGCGCGTGGCCTTGCCGCGGATCCCGCGCTCCTTGACCTCGCCGTAGTGGATCTTGCGTGCCTCGTCGGCAAAGCGCTCGCCCACGTCCTCGGTCGAGGCGATCAGCTCGCGCACGGCGCGCAGCCAGCGGCCATGCTGCTGCCCGGCGTCCTGGGGCTGGCTTTGCGAAGCGGGTGCTTCCTTGCCGGCGCCCAGGTTCAGGCGGGGCGCGGCCAGCATCTTGGTGATCTCCTTGGCGCCGCACAGGGGACATTCCACCAGGCCGCCGGCCAGCTGCGTCTCGAACTCATCGTTCGACGCGAACCAGCCTTCGAAACCATGGCCGTGGGAGCACTGGAGGTTGAGAACCTTCATGCCCCGATTATCCCGCTTGGGTGGCGCCTTCCGCCGGCTGCCAGTCCAGTGCCCATGCGCCCGACACGACGTTGGCCAGCCACAGCGTGCAGGTGAGCGTCTTGGCGTCGGTGACGGTGCCATCGCGGCACCATTGCATCAGCTCGTCCACGCTGGCGGTGAACACGTCCAGGAACTCGCCGTGGTCCAACTGGCGCTCGCCCAGCGTCAGGCCGCGAGCGAAGTAGACATGGATGATCTCGGTGGAATAGGCCACCGCCAGGTGCATGGCGCCGGCCCGGGCCCATTCGCGGGCGGTGTAGCCGGTTTCCTCCAGCAGTTCGCGCTGGCCGCACAGAAGCGGATCCTCCCCAGCGTCCAGCTTGCCGGCCGGAAACTCGGTCATCACGTGGCCCACCGGGTAGCGGTACTGGCGCTCCAGCACCACGCGGCCGTCGTCCAGCAGGGGCACGACCACCACGGCGCCGGGGTGGATCACGAATTCACGCGTTGCCGTGTGGCCGTCGGGCATGCGCACCGTGTCGCGATGCGCCTCGAGGAAGTTGCCCTTGAAGAGCAGCATGCCGTCGACGCGCTCTTCCTTCAGGTGACCGTCATCCATGCCTTCAGCTCCGGTGATGCTTGATCAGGTAGCGCCAGGTGAAGCCCGGAAAGGCCAGCACCAGGAACAGCGAACCCGACACTGCGAAAAACTCCCAGCCTTGGGGAGAGATCTGGCCGACGCGCCGTTCGAACAGCAGGCCCAGCGCACCCACGATGAAGTACAGCACGACCAGTTCGGCCAACCGCACGGCCAGCAATTTACGGGCCGTGCGCAGGGGAATGCATCCGAACAGGCGCTCGTTCAGGAAAGGCAGGTTGGCCGCCACCAGGGCGACCACGAGCACCAGCCAGACAGAAGCACTCTGCGACACGCGCGCGGCGGGCTCAGCCGGCGAGGGTCGCCACGATGGCCTTGCCGCACAGCGCCATCAGGCCGCCGGGCAGGACGCCCAGGATCAGGATCATGGCGCCGTTGACCGTCAGCACGGCACGCACGTCGACCGGTGCCGACACGGTGCTGGCCGTGACCGGCTCGTCGAAGTACATGACCTTCACCACGCGCAGGTAGTAGAAGGCGCCCACCAGCGAGGCCATGACGGCGAACACGGCCAGGCCGATGTACAGCGCCTGGCCCGAGGCGATCAGCGACTGCAGCACCACCAGCTTGGCGTAGAAGCCCACCAGCGGCGGCAGACCGGCCAGCGAGAACATGGCGATGGCCATGACGCCCGCATACAGCGGGCTGCGCTGGTTCAGGCCTGCGAAGTCGGTGATCTCCTCGCTCTCGAAGCCTTCGCGCGCCAGCAGCAGGATGATG
The DNA here is from genome assembly GCF_900114785.1 of Variovorax sp. OV329. Classification (GTDB taxonomy): domain Bacteria; phylum Pseudomonadota; class Gammaproteobacteria; order Burkholderiales; family Burkholderiaceae_C; genus Variovorax. The sequence goes on along the minus strand of NZ_FOUG01000006.1, from coordinate 57,710 downwards.
CCGAAGCTCGCCAGCGTGGTCAGCACGTAGGTGATGACGTAGAACATGGCGGCGCTGTAGGCGTACTGCGCGTTGTAGGTGTTGTCGTTGACCACGCCGGCCACCATGCCCAGCAGCATGAAGCCCATCTGCGAGATGGTCGAGTAGGCCAGCATGCGCTTGAGGTTGGTCTGCGCGATGGCTGCCAGGTTGCCGATGATCAGCGATGCGATCGCCAGCACGGCGAGCATCTGCTGCCAGTCGATGGCCAGCGGCAGCAGGCCCTCCACCAGCAGGCGGATGATGATGGCGAAAGCGGCCAGTTCGGGCGCGGCGCCGATCAGCAGCGTGACGGCCGTGGGCGCGCCCTGGTAGACGTCGGGCACCCACATGTGGAAGGGGGCGGCACCGACCTTGAAGGCCAGGCCGGCCACGATGAACACCAGGCCGAACACCAGCACCTGATGCTTCACCGTGCGGCTGGCGATGATCTTGAAGACCTCGTTGACGTCCAGCGAGCCGGTGGCGCCGTAGATCATCGACAGGCCGTAGAGCAGGAAGCCGCTGGCCAGCGCGCCCAGCACGAAGTACTTCATGGCGGCTTCGCTGGCCACCGCGTTGTCGCGGCGCAGCGCCACCAGGGCGTAGCTGGACAGCGTGAGCAGTTCCAGGCCCAGGTAGATCAAGAGGAAGTTGCTGCCCGAGATCATCACGAACATGCCCAGCAGGGCCAGCATGCTCAGGGTGAACATCTCGCCGCCGCGCAGCATCTCGCGGTCGGCCGAGTAGGGGCGGCCGTAGACAAGCGTCACCATCAGCGCGATGCAGGCGAAGCACTTGAGCCAGTTGCCCATGGGGTCGTTCACCACCATGTTGCCGAAGCCGTAGATGGTGTGGCCGCTCACAGCGTTGGCGCCGGTGAGATAGGCCACCACCGCCAGGGTCAGCAGCGTCAGGATGTAGGTGCGGGTGCGGCGCGGGTCGTTGGAGGACAGGTCGACCAGCGCAATGATGCAGGCCATGACCAGGAGCACGATCTCCGGGTAGATGGCGATCCAGCTGAGTTTGTCAATCATCTCGTTCTCTTGTTCAGCGTGGCGTCAGGGAAGCTTGGAGATCGCGACGTGGCGAAGAAGCTCGGTCACCGAAGCGTCCATCACGTCGGTGAAGGGCTTCGGGTCGATGCCCATCCACAACACGGGAATCGCCAGCAGCGCCAGCATGAGGAATTCACGGCCGTTGATGTCCGTCAGTTCCTTCACATGGTCGTTGCCCGGGTCGCCCAGGTAGACGCGCTTGTACATCCACAGCGTGTAGGCAGCGCCGAAGATGAGCGCGGTGGCTGCACCCAGGCCCAGCCAGAAGTTGGCCTTGACGGCGCCCAGGATCACCATCCATTCGCCCACGAAACCGGCGGTGGCCGGCAGGCCGCAGTTGGCCATGGCAAACAGCAGCGCGAAGGCGGCGAACTTGGGCATGGTGTTGACCACGCCGCCGTAGTCGGCGATCTGGCGCGAGTGCACGCGGTCGTACAGGACGCCGATGCAAAGGAACATGGCGCCCGAGACGAAGCCGTGCGCAATCATCTGCACGATGCCGCCGGCAACGCCCAGCTCGTTGAAGATGAAGAAGCCCAGCGTGACGAAGCCCATGTGCGCCACCGAGGAGTAGGCCACCAGCTTCTTCATGTCCTTCTGCACCAGCGCCACCAGGCCGACGTAGATCACGGCGATGAGCGAGAGCGCGATCATGAACCAGGCCCACTCGCGCGAGGCGTCGGGGGCGATGGGCATCGAGAAGCGCAGGAAGCCGTAGGCACCCAGCTTCAGCATGATCGCCGCCAGCACTGCGGAGCCGCCGGTAGGCGCTTCCACGTGCACGTCCGGCAGCCAGGTGTGCACCGGCCACATCGGCACCTTCACCGCGAAGGCCGCGAACAAGGCAAAGAAGATCAGCGTCTGCGCATGGCTGCTCAGCTTGACCTGGTGCCAGGTCAGGATGTCGAAGCTTTGGCCAGCGGCGTTGTACAGGTAGACCAGGGCCACCAGCAGGAGCAGCGAGCCCAGGAGCGTATATAGGAAGAACTTGAACGCTGCATAGATCTTGTTCGGTCCGCCCCAGATGCCGATGATCAGGTACATCGGGATCAGCGTGGCTTCGAAGAAGACGTAGAACAGGATGCCGTCGAGCGCGGCGAACACGCCGATCATCAGGCCCGACAGGATCAGGAACGCGCCCATGTACTGGTTCACGCGCTCGGTGATCACTTCCCATGCGGAAATGACCACCACCACGGTGATGAAGGCGGTCAGCATCACGAACCACAGCGACAGGCCGTCGACGCCCACGTGGTAGTTGATGCTGAAGCGCTCGATCCACGGCGCCTTCTCGACGAACTGCATGGCCGCGGTGCCCAGCTGGAAGCCGGTGTACAGCGGGATGGTGACGACGAAGCTCAGGATCGACCCGATGAGGGCGATCCAGCGCACCATGCGCGCCTGTTCGTCGCGGCTAAACAGCAGCAGCAAGGCGCCGATGGCGATCGGCAGCCAGATGGCAAGACTCAGCAAACCCATTTTTGTTTTTCTCCTGCCCGCCGCTTATCGCTGGAACCACACGAAGTAGGACAACAGCACGAACACGCCAAGCAGCATGGCGAAGGCGTAGTGATAGATGTAGCCCGACTGAACCCGGCGCACCACGCCGGCGACGTGGCCGATGAGCTTCCACGAACCGTTGACGATAGCGCCGTCGATCAGGCCCTGGTCGCCGCCCTTCCAGAGACCGGTGCCGAGGGCGCGGGTGGCGCGGGCGATCACGTTCTCGTTGAACCAGTCCATGTAGTACTTGTTCTCGAGCAGGTTGTAGATCGGGCCGCAGGCGCGCTTTATGGCCGCCGGAACGGCCGGGTTGACCAGGTACATGTACCAGGACAGGACCACGCCGGCGAGCGCCAGCCAGAACGGCCAGGCAGTGAAGCCGTGCAGGGCCATCGCCATGGGGCCGTGGAAGAGCTCTTCCATTTCCTTCATGGCGTGGTGGCGCGTGGCATCCACGAAGATCGAATCCTTGAAGAATTCGCCGTACAGCATGGCGTCGATGGCGAAGTAGCCGATCACCACCGAGGGGATGGCCAGCAGCACCAGCGGCAGCCACACCACCCAGGGCGACTCGTGCGGCTTGGCGTCGTGGTCATGGCCGTGGCCGTGGCCATGGTCGTCGTCCGCATGGTGGTCGTCGTGATGCGCGTCCGGATTCTGGTCGTAGCGCTCCTTGCCATGGAAGACGAGGAAGTACATGCGGAACGAGTAGAAGGCGGTCACGAACACGCCGGCCAGCACCGCGAAGTAGGCAAAGCCCGAGCCCCACAGGTGGCTCTCGTGCACCGCCTCGATGATGCTGTCCTTCGAGTAGAAGCCCGCGAACCAGGGCGTGCCGATCAGCGCCAGCGAACCCACCAGCGAGGTGATCCAGGTGATGGGCATGTACTTGCGCACGCCACCCATCCAGCGGATGTCCTGGTTGTGGTGCATGCCGATGATCACCGAGCCCGCGCCCAGGAACAGCAGCGCCTTGAAGAATGCGTGGGTCATCAGGTGGAACACCGCCACCGAGTAGGCCGAGGCGCCCAGCGCCACGGTCATGTAGCCCAGCTGCGAGAGCGTGGAGTAGGCCACCACGCGCTTGATGTCGTTCTGGATGATGCCCAGGAAGCCCATGAACAGCGCCGTGATCGCACCGATCACCATCACGAAGGACAGTGCGGTGTCCGACAACTCGAACAGCGGCGACATGCGCGCCACCATGAAGATGCCGGCCGTCACCATGGTGGCGGCGTGGATCAGCGCGGAAATGGGGGTCGGGCCTTCCATCGAGTCGGGCAGCCACACGTGCAGCGGGAACTGCGCGCTCTTGCCCATGGCGCCGATGAACAGGCAGATGCAGATCACGGTGACCAGCATCCACTCGGTGCCGGGGAAGCCCATCTGGCCGAGTTCGCCGGCCTTGCCGAAGACTTCGCCGTAGTTGAGCGTGCCTGCATAGGCGACGATCAGGCCGATGCCCAGGATGAAGCCGAAGTCGCCCACGCGGTTGACCAGGAAGGCCTTCATGTTGGCGAAGATGGCGGTCGGCTTGTTGTACCAGAAGCCGATCAGCAGGTAGGACACCAGGCCCACCGCCTCCCAACCGAAGAACAGCTGCAGCATGTTGTTGCTCATCACGAGCATCAGCATGGAGAAGGTGAACAGCGAGATGTAGGAGAAGAAGCGGTTGTAGCCTTCGTCCTCTTCCATGTAGCCGATGGTGTAGATGTGCACCATGAGCGACACGAAGGTGACGACGCACATCATCATGGCGGTCAGGCCGTCGACGAGGAAGCCGACTTCCATCTTCAGGCCGCCGACGACCATCCATTCGTAGATGGTGCCCTCGAAGCGGGCACCGTCCAGCGCCACGCTCTTGAGCGTCATCGCCGAGATGACGAAGGCGATGAACACGCCCAGGATGGTGATCGAGTGGGAGGCCTTGCGCCCGATCAGGTTGCCACCGAACTTGGTGCCGAAGATGCCGACGATGATCGAGCCGACCAGGGGCGCCAGCGGAACCGCCAGCAGCGTGGATGCGGAAAGGGATGCGCTCATTTGTTGTTGTCCTCAGCCCTTGAGCGCGTTCAGCTCGTCGACGTTGATGTTCGACTTGTTGCGGAACAGCAGCACCAGCAGCGCCAGGCCGATGGCCGACTCGGCCGCCGCCACCGTCAGGATGAAGAACACGAAGATCTGGCCGTGCATGTCTCCCAGGTAGTAGGAGAAGGCGACGAAGTTCATGTTGACGGCCAGGAGCATCAACTCGATGGCCATCAGCAGGATGATCAGGTTCTTGCGGTTCAGGAAGATGCCGATCACCGACAGCGCGAACAGGATCGCGCCCAGGGTCAGGAAGTGTCCGAGCGAGAGGGTCATGCCTTGGCTCCCGGTTGTGCTTCAGCAGCAGCAGCCGCGTCGGCCGCCACCGGCTCGGCGGCGCGCGTGGCCGGCATCGTGACGATGCGCACGCGGTCGCGCGCCTTCACGCGCACGGCGTCGGCCGGGTTGACGTACTTGCTGTCCTTGCGCTCGCGCAGCGTGAGCGCGATGGCGGCAATGATGGCCACCAGCAGGATCACCGCGGCGATCTGCACCGGATAGAGGTATTCGGAGTAGAGCAGCTTGCCCAGTTCCATGGTGTTGGAGGTGCCGGGCACGGCGGCAAGCGCGGCACCGCGTGGCGCGCCTTCCATCCGGAAGCCGCCCATCAGCACGGCGGCCATCTCCAGCGCGATGAGCGCGCCCACGCCGGCGGCCAGCGGGAAGTGCTTCCAGAAGCCCTGGCGCAGGCTGTCGACGTTGATGTCCAGCATCATCACGACGAAGAGGAACAGCACCATCACCGCGCCCACGTACACCAGCACCAGCGTGATGGCGAGAAACTCGGCGCGCAGCAGCAGCCAGATGGCCGAGGCCTGGAAGAAGGTCAGCACCAGGTACAAGGCCGAGTAGACCGGGTTGCGCGCGGTGATCACGCGGAAGGCTGCGAACAGCAGCACCGCGGAAAATAGGTAGAACAGACCGGTCTTGACGTCCATGGGTCGGATTCGCTTCTTGGTGGGTCGAGCCAGGCCGCGTCAGCGGTACTTGGCGTCGGCTGCCTTGTTGGCGGCGATTTCTTTTTCGTAGCGGTCGCCCACGGCGAGCAGCATGTCCTTGGTGAAGTACAGGTCGCCCCGCTTCTCACCGTGGTATTCGAAGATGTGCGTCTCGACGATCGAGTCGACCGGGCAGCTTTCTTCGCAGAAGCCGCAGAAGATGCACTTGGTCAGGTCGATGTCGTAGCGCGTGGTGCGGCGCGAGCCGTCGTCACGCACATCCGACTCGATGGTGATGGCCAGCGCCGGGCACACCGCTTCGCACAGCTTGCAGGCGATGCAGCGCTCTTCGCCGTTCTCGTAGCGGCGAAGCGCGTGCAGGCCGCGGAAGCGCGGCGACTGCGGCGTCTTTTCTTCGGGGAACTGCACCGTGATCTTGCGCGAGAAGGCGTACTTGCCGGTGACGGCAAGGCCCTTGAAGAGTTCCACCAGCATGAAGCTGGACAGGAAGTCCTTCAGCGAGAACGGAGCGGGGGCGAGCGTGGAGTTCGCAGGCATGGCGATTCCAGTTATTTCCAGATGTTGAAAGGCGTCTGCATCCAGGCGCCGACCACCACCAGCCACACGAGGGTGACGGGGATGAAGATCTTCCAGCCCAGACGCATGATCTGGTCGTAGCGGAAGCGCGGGAAGGTCGAGCGCACCCACAGGAACATGGTGACCACGCAGAAGGTCTTGGCGCCCAGCCAGATCCAGCCCGGGATGAAAGACAGGAACTCGAAGGGAGGCAGCCAGCCGCCGAGGAACAGGATCACGCACAGGATCGAGACCAGCCACATGTTGGCGTACTCGGCCAGGAAGAACATGGCGAAGCTCATGCCCGAGTACTCGATCATGTGGCCCGCGACGATTTCCGATTCGCCTTCCACCACGTCGAAGGGGTGGCGGTTCGTCTCGGCCAGGCCGGAGATGAAGTAGACGACGAAGATGGGCAGCAGCGACAGCCAGTTCCACGACAGGAAGCCCACGCCCATTCCGGCGAAGATGCCCTTGCCCTGGCTCATGACGATGTCGCTCATGTTCAGGCTGGCCGAGACCATGAGCACCACGACGAAGCAGAAGCCCATCGCGATTTCATAGCTCACCATCTGGGCCGAGGCGCGCAGCGCGCCCAGGAAGGCGTACTTCGAGTTCGAGGCCCAGCCGGCGATGATCACGCCGTACACCTCCAGCGAGGTGATGGCCATCACGAACAGCAGGCCGGCGTTGATGTTGGCCAGCGCCACGTCGGGGCCGAAGGGAATCACCGCCCATGCGGCCAGGGCCGGCATGATGGTCATGATCGGGCCCAGCAGGAACAGGCCCTTGTTGGCCACCGTCGGAATGATGATTTCCTTGGTGAGCAACTTCAGCGCGTCGGCAATGGGCTGCAGCAGGCCCAGCGGGCCGATGCGGTTGGGGCCCAGGCGGATCTGCGTGAAGCCGATCGCCTTGCGTTCCCACAGCGTGAGGTAGGCCACGGCCAGCATCAGCGGAATGACGACGATGACGATCTTGATGAGCGTCCAGATGACGGGCCAGGCCAAGCCGGTCCACCAGCCGGCCGAAGCCAGGCCGAGGCCGAAGCCGTAGATCGAATCGATCATGCCAGGGCCTCCTCGCGGGTGGCGGCTTCAGGCGACGCGCGGCGCGCATCGGCCGTGAGCTGCAGCGAGGGCGCGCGGCGCACCAGGGAGTCGAGCTGGTAGATGCTCGCCACGACCGGTTCGCCTTGCGCGGCAGGCGCGGCATTGGCCACGGCCTCGTTGCTCAGCCTGTCGGCCGGCACGTTGCCGGACACGCCGGCGGCGGCCAGCACGTCGGCGGTCGACTCGTAGGTGAAGCCTTGCACGCCCAGCAGGTTGGCCAGCACGCGCAGCACCTTCCAGGCCGGACGCGTCTCGCCCAGCGGCTTGACCACGGCATGGAAGCTCTGCACGCGGCCTTCGGCATTCACGAAGGTGCCGGGGGTCTCGCTGAAGGGCGAGATCGGCAGCAGCACGTCGCTGAATTCCAGGTTGGCCTTGAAGGGGCTCAGGGTCACGACCATCTCGGCCTGGCCCAGCGCCTGCGCGGCGGCAGCGCCTGCGGCGGAGTCGAACACCGGCTCGTTGTTCAGCAGCAGCACGGCCTTCAGGCCGCCGGCCAGCATCTGCGCGGCGTTGGCGCCGCCCTTCTGCGGCTGCGCGCCCACCCATTGCGCGCCCACGGTGTTGGCGGCTTCGGTGAGGTAGCCCACGGTGGCGCCGGTCTGGGCGCCGATCCAGTTGGCCAGTTGCAGCAGCTCTTCGGCCTGCGCGTGGTGCGCGGCCGCGTTGCCCAGCAGGATCGCCTTGCGCTCGCCGGTGGCGAGCGAGGCGGCGATGGCCTTGGCGGTGTCGTCGGCCTGCGCGCTGTTGCCGGGCGCGGCAACGCCCTTCTCCTGCGCGATGGCACCGGCCACGCCGGCCAACAGCGAGACCCACTGGTCGGCCTGCGCCACGACGGCGTTGGCGACCGGGATCGCCCACGCATCGGCGTCGGCGAAGGAGGCCTGCGAGGTGATGGCGCTCAGCACCCCACCCTTGCGCACCGACTGGCGGATGCGCTGGGCGAAGAGCGGATGGTCCTTGCGCAGGTTGGAACCCACGACCAGCACGCGCTGCAGCGACGACAGCGAGGCGATCGAGGTGCCCAGCCAGCGCACGCCCGGTGCGGAGTCGAAGGCGGCACGGCGCAGGCGGTGGTCGATGTTGTCGCTGCCCAGGGCGCGGGTCAGCTGCGCGGCCAGGAAGAGCTCTTCCAGGGTGCTGTGCGGGCTGGCCAGCGTGCCGATCTTGTCGGCGCCGTGGTCGTTCTTGATCTGCTTGAGGCCGTTGGCCACGTACTCGAGTGCGGTCTGCCAGTCGACCTGCTGCCACTGGCCGCCCTGCTTGAGCATGGGCTGCGTCAGGCGCTCGGGACCGTTGAGCGCCTCGTACGAGAAGCGGTCGCGGTCGGCAATCCAGCACTCGTTGACCTCTTCGTTCTCGAAGGGCACGACGCGCATCACCTGGCCGCTCTTGACCTGGACGATCAGGTTTGCACCGGTGGAATCATGGGGGCTGACCGACTTGCGGCGCGACAGCTCCCAGGTGCGGGCGCTGTAGCGGAAGGGCTTGCTGGTGAGCGCGCCCACCGGGCAGATGTCGATCATGTTGCCCGACAGCTCTGAATCGACCGACTCGCCCACGAAGGTCTCGATCTCGGCGTGCTCGCCGCGATTGGACATGCCCAGCTCCATCACGCCGGCCACTTCCTGGCCGAAGCGCACGCAGCGGGTGCAGTGGATGCAGCGGCTCATCTCTTCCATGCTGATGAGCGGACCGACGTCCTTGTGGAAGACCACGCGCTTTTCTTCGTCGTAGCGCGAGCTGGAGCCGCCGTAGCCCACCGCGAGGTCCTGCAGCTGGCATTCGCCGCCCTGGTCGCAGATGGGGCAGTCCAGCGGGTGATTGATGAGCAGGAACTCCATCACCGACTGCTGCGCCTTGATCGCCTTGTCGCTCTTGGTGCGCACGATCATGCCCTGCGTCACGGGCGTGGCGCAGGCCGGCATGGGCTTGGGCGCCTTCTCGATGTCGACCAGGCACATGCGGCAGTTGGCCGCGATGGAAAGCTTCTTGTGGTAGCAGAAATGCGGAATGTAGGTGCCCGCCTTGTCGGCTGCATGCATCACCATGCTGCCTTCGGCGATCTCCACCTTCTTGCCGTCGAGTTCGATTTCAACCATATGTTCTTCGTTCTCAGGCCTTGGCCGGTGCCTTGGGCACGTAGCCAGGAATCTTCGCCTCGAACTCGTGGCGGAAGTGCTTGATCATGGCGCGCACCGGCATCGCGGCGGCATCGCCCAGCGCGCAGATGGTGCGGCCCTGGATGTTGTCGGCGACGGAATTGAGCAGGTCCATGTCGGAGGCCTTGCCCACGCCGCGGTCGATGCGGTCGACCAGGCGCCACAGCCAGCCCGTGCCTTCGCGGCAGGGCGTGCACTGGCCGCAGGACTCGTGCATGTAGAAGTACGAGAGGCGCTTGAGCGACTCCACCATGGAACGGCTGTCGTCCATGACGATCACGGCGCCCGAGCCCAGCATCGAGCCGGCCTTGGCGATCGAGTCGTAGTCCATGGTGCAGGACATCATGATGTCGGCCGGCAGCACCGGCGCGGACGAGCCGCCGGGGATCACGGCCTTCAGCGTGCGGCCCTTGCGCACGCCGCCGGCGAGCTCCAGCAGCTTCGAGAAGGGCGTGCCCATGGGCACTTCGTAGTTGCCCGGCAGCTCGACGTCGCCGCTCACCGAGTAGATCTTGGTGCCGCCGTTGTTCGGCTTGCCGCACTCGAGGTAGGCCTGGCCGCCGTTGTTGATGATCCAGGGCACCGCCGCGAAGGTCTCGGTGTTGTTGATCGTGGTGGGCTTGCCGTACAGGCCGAAGCTGGCCGGGAACGGCGGCTTGAAGCGCGGCTGGCCCTTCTTGCCTTCCAGCGATTCGAGCAGCGCAGTTTCCTCGCCGCAGATGTAGGCACCGAAGCCGTGGGCCGCATGCAGCTGGAAGTTGTAGCCGCTGCCCATGATCTTGTCGCCGAGGTAGCCGGCGGCACGGGCTTCTTCCAGCGCCTCCTCGAAGCGGTCGTAGGTCTGGAAGATCTCGCCGTGGATGTAGTTGTAGCCCACGCTGATGCCCATCGCGTAGGCGGCGATGGCCATGCCCTCGATGACGATGTGCGGGTTGAACTGCAGGATGTCGCGGTCCTTGCAGGTGCCCGGCTCGCCCTCGTCCGAGTTGCACACCAGGTACTTCTGCCCCGGGAACTGGCGGGGCATGAAGCTCCACTTCAGGCCCGTGGGGAAGCCTGCGCCGCCGCGGCCTCGCAGGCCGGAGCTCTTGACCTCGGCGATCACCTGGTCGGGCGTGAGACCCTCGGTGAGGATCTTGCGCAGGGCCTTGTAGCCGCCGCGCGCCTCGTAGTCGGCCAGGCGCCAGTTGGTGCCGTCCAGGCCCGCATAGATCTGCGGATCGATGTGGCGGTCATGGAAGCAGGTCTGGACACCGGTCGCCTGGAACTGGGCGAGGACTTGGGATGCGTTCATGGTGCTCACGCCTTCCCTTCCGTGCTGGCGCGCAGGCCGTCGACCAGCTGGTCGAGCTTCTCGTCGCTCATGAAGCTGCACATGGTGCGGTCGTTGACCAGCATCACCGGCGAATCGGCGCAGGCGCCCAGGCATTCGCTCTGCTGCAGCGTGAACAGGCCGTCGGCCGTGGTCTCGCCCATGTGGATGCCCAGCTTCTTCTCGAGATGGTGCAGCGCACGCTGGCCGTCGCGCAGCTGGCACGGCAGGTTGGTGCAGACGTTGAGCTTGAACTTGCCCACCGGCCGCTGGTTGTACATGTTGTAGAAGGTCGTGACCTCGTGCACCGCGATGGGCGCCATGCCCAGGTAGGCGCCGATCTCGCGCTCGCGCTGCAGGCTGACGAAGCCTTCGTCCTGCTGCACGATGGCCAGGCAGGCCATCACGGCCGACTGCTTGCCGGCCTCGGGGTACTTGGCCACTTCGCGGGCAAAGCGCTCCAGCGTCGCAGCAGACAAGGGCGCAGAGGCGCCCTGTTGGTTGTCGGTAGTCATGTGATCACTCATCGATCGATCTCGCCGAACACGATGTCCATGGTGCCGATCACGGCCACGGCGTCGGCGATCATGTGGCCGGTGGCCATTTCGTCCAGGGCTGCCAGGTGGGCGAAGCCAGGGGCACGAATCTTCAGGCGATAGGGCTTGTTGGCGCCATCGCTCACCAGGTAGATGCCGAACTCGCCCTTCGGGTGCTCGACGCCGGCATAGGCCTCGCCCTCGGGTACGTGGAAGCCTTCGGTGAAGAGCTTGAAGTGGTGGATCAGCTCCTCCATGTTCGACTTCATCGACTCGCGCGCGGGCGCCGCCACCTTGTGGTTGTCGGTGATGACCGGGCCGGGGTTGGCGCGCAGCCACGCCGAGCACTGCTGGATGATCCGGTTGGCCTGGCGCATTTCTTCCACGCGCACCAGGTAGCGGTCATAACAGTCGCCGGTCTTGCCCACGGGAATGTCGAATTCCATGCGGTCGTACACGTCGTAGGGCTGCTTCTTGCGAAGGTCCCACGCGATGCCGGAGCCGCGCAGCATCGGGCCGGTGAAGCCCAGGTTGAGCGCGCGCTCGGGAGACACGACGCCGATGCCCACGGTGCGCTGCTTCCAGATGCGGTTGTCGGTGAGCAGCGTTTCGTACTCGTCGACGAACTTGGGGAAGCGCTTGCAGAAGGCGTCGACGAAATCGAGCATCGAGCCCTGGCGGTCCTCGTTCAGCTTCTCGATCGCCTTGGCGTTCTTGATCTTGCTGACCTTGTACTGCGGCATGCTGTCCGGCAGGTCGCGGTAGACGCCGCCCGGACGGAAGTAGGCCGCGTGCATGCGCGCGCCGGACACTGCCTCGTACAGGTCGAACAGGTCTTCCCGCTCGCGGAAGCAGTAGATCAGCATGTTCATCGCGCCGCAGTCCAGGCCGTGCGCGCCGAGCCACAGCAGGTGGTTCAGCAGCCGGGTGATCTCGGCGAACATGACGCGGATGTACTGCGCGCGGATCGGCACTTCCAGGCCCATCATCTTCTCGATGGCCAGGCAGTAGGCGTGCTCGTTGCTCATCATCGACACGTAGTCGAGACGGTCCATGTAGGGCAGCGACTGGATGTAGGTACGCGTCTCGGCCAGCTTCTCGGTGGCGCGATGCAGCAGGCCGATGTGCGGGTCGGCGCGCTGGATGACTTCGCCGTCGAGCTCGAGCACCAGGCGCAGCACGCCGTGTGCTGCCGGGTGCTGCGGACCGAAGTTGAGGGTGTAGTTCTTGATTTCAGCCATGGGAGCAGCAGTTCAGTGGCGGAGGCCGCCGCCGTAGTTGTCCTCGCGGATCACGCGCGGGATGATCTCGCGCGGCTCGATCGTCACGGGCTGGTAGATCACGCGCTTGGCCTCGGGGTCGTAGCGCATCTCGACGTGGCCGGACACCGGGAAGTCCTTGCGGAAGGGGTGGCCGATGAAGCCGTAGTCGGTCAGCAGGCGGCGCAGGTCGTCATGACCCTCGAACACGATGCCGTACAGGTCGAAGGCTTCGCGCTCGAACCACGCTGCAGCGCTCCACACCGGGGTGACGGAGTCCACCACCGGCAGGTCTTCGCTGGGCGCAAACACCTTCAGGCGCAGGCGCTGGTTCAGGCTTACGGACAGGAGGTGGCTGACGACGCAGAAGCGATCGCCTTCCCACTCGCCCTCACGGTAGTCGGCATAGTCGACGCCGCACAGGTCCAGCAGTTGCTCGAAGCGGCAGCCGGGGGCATCGCGCAGCAGGCGCGCAGCCTCGAGGTAGTCGGCAGCGCCCACCACCGCGGTGACTTCGCCCAGGGCAAGGGTCACGCTCCGGGCGCGGGCACCCAGCGCTTCGGTGACGGTGGCCAGCAGGGCTTCGGGAGAAATGGCGATATCGGTCATCGTCTGTCGTCCGTCCTCAGGCGCGCGCAATGGTGTTGGTGCGGCGGATCTTCTGCTGCAGCTGGATGATTCCGTACAGCAGCGCTTCCGCGGTGGGCGGGCAGCCGGGAACGTAGACATCGACAGGCACGATGCGGTCGCAGCCGCGCACGACCGAGTAGCTGTAGTGGTAGTAGCCGCCGCCGTTGGCGCACGAGCCCATCGACAGCACCCAGCGCGGCTCGGGCATCTGGTCGTAGACCTTGCGCAGCGCCGGCGCCATCTTGTTGCACAGCGTGCCAGCCACGATCATCAGGTCGGACTGCCGGGGGCTGGGCCTGAACAGCATGCCGAAGCGGTCGATGTCGTAGCGGGCAGCGCCCGCGTGCATCATCTCGACGGCGCAGCATGCGAGGCCGAATGTCATCGGCCACAGGGAGCCGGTCTTGGCCCAGTTCACCACCGTGTCATAGGTGGTGGTGACAAAGCCTTCTTTCAGGACGCCATCAATGGCCATGGTTCGCTTTCCTTGTCATTCCCAATCGAGCGCGCCCTTTTTCCACTCGTAGGCGAAGCCCACGACGAGGATGGCCAGGAAGATCATCATGGCCCAGAAGCCGACGGCGCCGATTTCCTTGAGCGCAATGGCCCAAGGGAAGAGAAATGCGATTTCGAGGTCGAAGAGGATGAAGAGGATGGCCACCAGGTAGTAGCGCACATCGAACTTCATGCGAGCATCTTCGAAGGCTTCGAAGCCGCACTCGTAAGGGGAGTTTTTCTTCTCGTCCGGGCGATTGGGGCCCAGGAGATAGCCCAGAACCTGTGGCGCAACTCCTACACCGACGCCGACCAGGATGAACAAGAGGACGGGGAGATAGGAATCGAGGCTCATCGGGGATTTCTTTACCGCTTGCCACCGACAGGAAATGGCTCCCTGCCGGTGATATTTGGTGCCGTCGGCGAGACTCGAACTCGCACAGCTTTCGCCACTACCCCCTCAAGATAGCGTGTCTACCAATTTCACCACGACGGCGGCTTTTTCTGCGTGCCCGGATGGCATGAGGAACCCTCGGCGACTTCGGCTTCGGGCTTTGGCTTTCCGGGCAGCTTTAGAGTTTACCCTGAAATGCAGTCGAAACCGATAACGACTGCATACAAGTTGACAGCTTTATTTGCTCGGGATTTGCCCGGCGCCGCCCTGGGCAGGCGCGGGCGCGGCGGGTGCCGTCGAGCCGGCGGCTGGAGCCGATCCCGGCGCAGCGGGAATCTCCGACGCGGGAGCGGCGGGCGCGGGTTGCGTGGCAGCACGCTCGAGCAGGCTGTTGCCGCCGCTGGCGGCCGGGCGCGAGTGGCTCAGGTAGGCCAGGCCCAGCGTGCAGCAGAAGAACACGGCCGCCAGCACGGCCGTCGTGCGCGAGAGGAAATTGGCACTGCCACTGGCGCCGAACAGGCTGCCGGCGCTGCCGCTGCCGAAGGCGGCACCCATGTCGGCACCCTTGCCGTGCTGCACGAGGATGAGGCCGATCATGGCCAGGGCGGACAGCATCTGGATGCCGACCAGCAGGTTCAAAAACACGTTCATTTCTTCTGGACTCCTAGATTCTTGACTTGCAGCGCGCGCGCTCAGCGCGCGGCCGCGATGATCTGCAGAAAGTCGGGCGCCTTCAGCGAAGCGCCACCGATCAGACCGCCATCGATGTCGGGTTGTGCGAGCAGCTGCGCCGCGTTGGCGGCGTTCATGCTGCCGCCATAGAGGATGCGGATGCCGGCCGCATGGTCGGAAGCCGCATGGTGCAGCTGGGCGCGCAGCAACGCGTGCACAGCTTGCGCCTGTTCGGGCGTGGCGGTCTTGCCGGTGCCAATAGCCCACACCGGCTCGTAGGCCACCACGATCTCGCTGATGCAATGGCCGTTGACGTGGATCACTGCCGCCAGCTGGCGCTTGACGACTTCCTCGGTGTGGCCGCCCTCGCGCTCGGCCAGCGTCTCGCCGACACACACGATGGGCGTCACGCCGCCCTTGAGCGCTGCAGCCGTCTTGGCGGACACGAGGTCGTCGGTCTCGCCGTGGTACTGGCGTCGCTCGGAATGGCCCACGATGGCATAGCGCACGCCGAACTCGCGCAGCATGGCGGCCGACTGCTCGCCGGTGTAGGCGCCCTGCTCGTGCTGCGATACGTCCTGCGCGCCCAGCGCGATGGGCGTGCCCGCGACCAGCGCCTGCACCTGCGCCAGGTAGGGCGCCGGCACGCACAGCGCCACGTCGCAGGCCGGCGTGCCCACGCCTTGCGCCAGGGCCTTCACCAGGCCCTCGTTGGCGGCCAGGCTGCCGTTCATCTTCCAGTTGCCGGCAATGAGCTTCTTCTTGTTCATGTCCGTCTCGCTCACCAGGTCAGCACGATCTTGCCGATGTGCTGGTTCGATTCCATCAGCGCATGCGCCTGGCTTGCGCCGCTGGGCTCGCCGCCAGCCGCGAAGGTGCTGTGGATCACCGGGCGCACCGCGCCGCTTTCCAGAAGCGGCCAGACTTTCTCCCGCAGCGACTTCGCGATCGCGCCCTTGAAGGCGACGGGACGCGGACGCAGCGTGGAACCGGTGATGGTCAGTCGCCGGCGCAGCACCTGGCCGGCGTTGAAGCCGCTCTTGACGCCGCCCTGCACCGCGATGATGACCAGCCGGCCATCGTCGGCCAGGCAGTCGATCTCGCGCGCCACGTAGTCGCCGGCGACCATGTCCAGGATCACGTCCACACCCTTGCCGCCGGTGAGGCGCTTGACCTCTTCGACGAAGTCGGTGCTCTTGTAGTTGATGGCGTGGTCGGCGCCCAGCTTGCGGCAGGCCTCGCACTTCTCGTCGCTGCCCGCGGTGGCGATCACCGTGGCGCCCAGGGCCTTGCCCAGCTGGATGGCGGTCACGCCGATGCCGCTGGTGCCGCCCTGGATGAGCAGGGTCTCGCCCTTCTGCAGCCGGCCGCGGTCGAAGACGTTGCTCCACACGGTGAAGAAGGTCTCGGGCAGCGAGGCTGCCTCGGTGTCGCTCCAGCCCTTGGGCACCGGCAGGCACTGGGCCACCGGCGCCACGCAGAGTTCGGCGTAGCCGCCGCCCGCAACCAGCGCGCAGACGCGATCGCCCACCTTGAAGCCGGCCTCGCGCAGCGCCGCCTCGTCGCCCGACACGATCTCGCCGGCCACTTCCAGGCCCGGCAGGTCGGAGGCACCCGGCGGCACCGGGTAATGACCCATGCGCTGAAGGACATCGGGCCGGTTCACGCCGCTGGCGGCGACCCGGATCAACAACTCGCCGGCACCCGCGACCGGCGCGGGACGCTCGGTCTCGCGCAGCATCTCGGGTGCTCCGTAGGACGCAATCTCGATGGCTTTCATGTGCTCTGTGCTCGTTGGGCTGCCCACCAGGGGACAGCTTCGTTGCAGATGGATGGCAATGCGGCCGGCCTGCCCGAGGGCTGGCCGGCCGCCGGGGTCCGATCAGCCTTGCTGCTCGGTGCCCGGCAGCGCTTGCTGTTGCTGCTGCTCGGCCGACGCGTCGGCCGCCTCGGCGCTGGCGCGCGGCTGGCGGTCTTCGCGCGGCGGACGATCGCGGCGGTCGCCACGGTCGCCACGGTCGCCACGGTCACCACGGTCACCACGGTCACCACGGTCACCACGGTCGCCGCGGTCGCCGCGGAACTCGCGCTCTTCGGGCATGCCGGCCGGACGCTCGGCCAGGGCCTTCATCGACAGCTTGACGCGGCCCTTGTCGTCCGTCTCGAGGACCTTGACCTTCACGATCTGGCCTTCGCTCAGGTAGTCGGTCACGCGTTCCACGCGCTCGTGGGCGATCTGGCTGATGTGCAGCAGGCCGTCCTTGCCGGGCAGCAGGTTCACCAGCGCGCCGAAGTCCAGGATCTTGGTGATCGGGCCTTCGTACACCTTGCCGATTTCGACTTCGGCGGTGATCTGCTCGATGCGGCGCTTGGCCTCGTCGGCCTTGGCGGCGTCGGTGGCGGCGATGGTGATGGTGCCGTCTTCCTCGATGTTGATCTGCGTGCCGGTTTCTTCGGTCAGCGCGCGGATGACCGCACCGCCCTTGCCGATCACGTCGCGGATCTTCTCGGGGTTGATCTTCATCGTGTAGAGCTTGGGCGCGAAGCTGGAGACTTCGGTCTTGGCCTCGCCCATGGCTTCCTGCATCTTGCCCAGGATGTGCATGCGCGCTTCCTTGGCTTGCGCCAGTGCCACCTGCATGATTTCCTTGGTGATGCCCTGGATCTTGATGTCCATCTGCAGGGCGGTGATGCCGTTGGTGGTACCGGCCACCTTGAAGTCCATGTCGCCCAGGTGATCTTCATCGCCCAGGATGTCGGTCAGCACCGCGAAGCGGTTGCCTTCCTTGATCAGGCCCATGGCGATGCCGGCCACGTGTGCCTTCATGGGCACGCCGGCGTCCATCATGGACAGGCAGCCGCCGCACACCGAGGCCATCGACGAGGAGCCGTTGGACTCGGTGATTTCCGAGACCACGCGCACCGTGTAGGGGAACTCTTCCTTGCTCGGCAGGCAGGCCACCAGGGCGCGCTTGGCCAGGCGGCCGTGGCCGACCTCGCGGCGCTTGGTCGAGCCCATGCGGCCCACTTCGCCGGTGGCGAAGGGAGGCATGTTGTAGTGGAACAGGAAGCGGTCTTCGAACTCGCCGGCCAGCGCATCGATGCGCTGCGCGTCGCGCTCGGTGCCCAGCGTGGTCACGACCAGCGCCTGGGTCTCGCCGCGGGTGAACAGGGCCGAGCCGTGGGTGCGGGGCAGCACGCTGTTGCGGATCTCGATGGGGCGCACCGTGCGGGTGTCGCGGCCGTCGATGCGGGGCTCGCCTTCCAGGATCTGGCTGCGCACGATCTTGGATTCGATCGCGAACAGGAGGTCGCTGACCTTGCCGGCATCGAAGGCGACGCCTTCGGCCTTCAGGGCCTCGATCACGCTGGCGTTGGCTTCGCGCAGGGCCTGGGTGCGGGCCTGCTTGCTGCGGATCTGGTAGACCGCGCGCAGCTTTTCCTCGGCCAGGCCATTGACCTTGGCGACCAGGGCCTCGTCCTCGGCCGGTGCCTTCCAGTCCCACACCGGCTTGCCGGCGTCGCGAACCAGTTCATGGATGGCGTTGATGGCGACGCGGGCCTGGTCGTGGCCGAACACCACGCCACCCAGCATCACTTCTTCCGACAGCTGCAGGGCTTCGGACTCGACCATCAGCACGGCGGCTTCGGTGCCGGCCACCACCAGGTCCATCTGCGAGTCCTTGCGGGCGGTCTGGCCGGGGTTGAGCACGTACTGGCCATTGATGTAGCCCACGCGGGCAGCACCGATCGGGCCGCTGAAAGGAATGCCGGAAATCGACAGGGCCGCGCTCACGCCGATCATGGCGGCGATGTCGGCGTCGACCTCGGGGTTGAGCGACACGGTGTGGATCACCACGTGCACTTCGTTCAGGAAGCCTTCGGGGAACAGCGGGCGGATCGGGCGGTCGATCAGGCGGCTGGTCAGCGTTTCGTGTTCGCTGGGCTTGGCTTCGCGCTTGAAGAAGCTGCCGGGGATCTTGCCGGCGGCGTAGGTCTTCTCGATGTAATCGACCGTCAGCGGGAAGAAGTCCTGGCCCGGCTTGGCGGACTTGGAGGCCACCACGGTGGCCAGGATCACGGTGCCGTCGATGTCGACCAGCACGGCGCCGGAAGCCTGGCGGGCGATCTCGCCCGTTTCCATGACGACGGTCTTGTCGCCCCACTGGAAGGACTTGGTGACTTTGTTGAAGAGACTCATTTATTGCTCCTGTTTTGATAGCAAACCCTGGCGGGCCTGCGGGGCTCGGGGCGCTTCTCAGAACACGATGCCATTCCAGTGAAACCCCTCTCGGACCTCATTGGAATGACACAGCTTCGCTCTGTTGGGCGGCTCCGAAGTGAAAAAACGCCTGAGCTAGCGGGCTAACTCAGGCGTTTTTCGCATGCGATGGTGCTTACTTGCGCAGACCCAGCTTGGCGATCAGCGCGGTGTAGCGGTCGGCGTCCTTGGACTTGAGGTAGTCCAGCAGCTTGCGGCGGCGGCTCACCATGCGCAGCAGGCCGCGGCGACCGTGGTGGTCCTTGGCGTGCTGCTTGAAGTGGGGGGTCAGCTCGTTGATGCGGGCCGTGAGCAGCGCAACTTGCACTTCCGGGCTGCCAGTGTCGTTGGCGGCGCGGGCGTTGTCCTTGACGATTTCGGCCTTGGAGGAGGCAGCGATCATTGGATGGTTTCCTTCTTGTTCCGGGATGTTTGACTTGCGATGGGGGCTGGAACTGCCCCCAACGTGCGCTTTGCGAGATGCAAAACCACGGGATTATACCCCGGCCCAGCCACCCGTCCCGGTAGCCCCTACTTGGCCGATTCCTTGTCCAGCCAGCTGCGCAGGCGCCGCACGCCTTCCTCCAGCCGTCCCAGGTCCCGCGAGGCGAAGCACCAGCGCAGCCAGCCCTCGGCCTCGCCGCCGAAGGCAGCGCCGGGCGCCAGGCCCAGGCCGGCCTCCACCACCAGCCGCTTGGCCAGGGCCAGCGAGTCGTCGAAGCCTTCCAGCCGGAAGAAGGCGTACATGCCTCCGCGCGCCGGCGCCACCTTCACGCCCGGCACCTGGGCCAGCAGCGGCACCAGGGTGTCGCGGCACTGCTTGAGATGGGCGACCACCCGGGGCGTGACCTCGTCGGTGCGCGCCAGGGCAACGATGCCGGCGCGCTGGGTGAACACGCTCGCGCAGGAGGTGTTGAACTCGATCAGCTTGCCCAGGGCATCCACCAGGGCCGGCGGCAGCACCAGCCAGCCCAGGCGCCAGCCGGTCATGAGGAAGCTCTTGCTGAAGCTGTACACCACCACCAGGCTGTCTTCGGCGGTCGAGATGTCCAGGAAGCTGGGGGCGCAGCCGTTTGGCGTGGGCTCGTAGTACAGGCGCTCGTAGACCTCGTCGGCCAGGATCCAGGTGCCGGTCTGGCGGCAGTGCGCCAGCAGCGCCTCCTGCTCGGCGCGGGTCAGCGTCCAGCCGGTGGGGTTGTTGGGCGCATTGACGATCAGCAGCTTCGTCTTCGAAGTGACGGCCGCGCGCACCGCGTCCAGGTCCAGCGTCCATTCGCCCTGCCGCGGCACCAGCGGAACGCAATGCACCTTCGCGCCCATGATGGCCGGCTGCGCCGTCAGGTTGGGCCACACGGGCGTGACCGCGACCACCTCGTCGCCGGCATCCACCAGCGCCTGCACGGCCAGCATGAGCGCACTCACGCCCCCCGATGTGATGGCGATGCGCCCGGCGTCGATGCGCGGATGCAGCCGGCTCATGTAGCCGGCCACCGCCTCGCGAAGTTCGGGCAGGCCCAGGTTGTGGGCGTAGAAGGTCTCGCCCTGCTGCAGCGAGTCGATGGCGGCCTGGCGGATGAAGTCGGGCGTGACCTCGTCGCTCTCGCCGAACCAGAAAGCCAGCACGTCGTCGCGGCCGAGGCCGGCATTGGCCACCTCACGGATGCGGGAAGCTTCGAGGTCTTGGATGGCTTGTCTCATGTCTCTTCTCGCCTCAGGGCCGCTGCATGCGGCAGGTGGTGGGCATCTCGGCGCGCTCGGGCGCGATGGTCTTGATCACGCGAAAGCCGTAGCCCGAGCCTTCCACGTCGAATTTCACGCCGGGCGAACCCTGCTTGTCCATCACGCCCACGACCAGCGATTGCTGGAACTGGTGGTCGGCTGCGCGCATGCGGCCGCGCTGGCCGGACAACTGCACATCGGCAGTTTCCATGGCGCGGGCGACGGCCACGGTGTCGGTGCTGCCAGCTTTTTCCAGCGACTGCGCCAGCGCCTCGATCAGCAACTGCATGCGCATGTGGACGTAGTCGTCCGCGGCCTTGGGGAAGCGCGCGCGGAAGGACTTGTAGAAGGCTTCGGACTCGGGCGTCTGCACGTTGGGCAGCCAGTCGGCCACCGCGACCACGCGGCCGATGCCCGCATCGCCGATGGCCGCCGGCGCGCCCAGCGCGTTGCCGTAGAAGGTGTAGAACTTGCCCTGGTAGCCGGCTTCCCGCGCCGCCTTCACCAGCAGCGTGAGGTCGTTGCCCCAGTTGCCGGTGATCACCGCCTGGGCACCACTGGTCATGATCTTGGTGGCGTAGGGCGAGAAATCCTTCACCCGCCCCATGGGATGCAGTTCGTCGCCGACGATCTGCACGTCCGGCCGCAGGGCCGTCAGCTGCCTGCGCGACTCGCGCAGCACGGCCTGGCCGAAGCTGTAGTCCTGGCCGATGAGATAGGCCTTCTGCACCGACTTATCCTCGGCGATCACCTGCATCAGCGCGGTCACCCGCATGTCGGCATGCGCGTCGAAACGGAAGTGCCAGAAGCTGCAGCGTTCGTTGGTGAGGATCGGATCGACCGCCGAGTAGTTCAGGAAGAGCACGCGCCTGGACGGGTCGCGCTCGTTGTTCTTCTCCACGCCATCCAGCAGCGCCGCCGCCATGGCCGAGGAGTTCCCCTGCAGCACGACGCGCGCGCCGTCGTCGATGGCCGAGCGCAGCGCCGACAGCGCTTCCTCGTTCAGGCCCTTGCTGTCGTAGCGCTCGAGTTGCAGCAGGCGCGTGCCGCCTTGCAGCTTCACACCGCCGCGCTGGTTGACGCGCTCCACCGCCCACAGCAGGTTGCGGTAGACAGCTTCGCCGGCGTTGGCGAAGGGGCCGCTCAGACTCTCGATGAGCGCCAGCCGGATGGGGCCCTGGGACTGCGCCCAGGCGCTGCCGGAGGTTGCGAAGGCGCCGGCAAGTAGCGACGCGGCACCGAATTTCAAGGCGTCGCGGCGCAAAAAAACGTTGGAAATCATGGACTTGAAACTGCCCCGCCCGCTCCCAGATTTCGAGGCATGCGGCACTCATGGTTGAAAGGCCGCGCAGTGTAAGGGACACACCTTCTTGTCCCGATGTGCATGTCACTCAAGGAGTACCTCGATGTTTTTCACCCCCGCCGTCCGCACCCGCGCCTACTCGCCCCGCGCCTTCGATCGCAGCTTTGAGCGCTTCGTCAACGACGCCTTCGTCGCCGCGCCGGCCCGCTCGCTGAAACTGGAGCAGGACGACAAGAGCTGGACTCTCTCGCTGGACGTGCCCGGTTTGTCGCGTGAAGAGCTGAGCATCGGCATCGAAGGCGCTGTCGTTCGCATCGAAAGCAAGGCTGAAGCCAAGCGCCAGTACAAGGCCAGCTACGAGCTGCCGCTGGAAATCGACGCGGCCGCCAGCGAAGCCAAGCTGGAAAACGGCGTCCTTACGCTCAAGCTTGGCAAAAAGGTGCCCGTGAGCAACGTCGCCCAGCTCGCGATCAACTAAGAAAATTCCCTGAATAGCCCCGAATCATCCGGGGCTAATCCCTCGAGCCCGCCTCTGGCGGGCTTTTTCATTGTTGCGCCGATCCGTCGGATGTAACCTTTAGTTGCCGTTCCTTTTTGTGACGCAATCACAATAATCCCGTCAATCCTGTGGCTTAAATCCCGAACAGAGCCGTTCTTAGGCCTCAGTTCGGTGAATTAATCAACAAAGGTCACGAGACATCATTGACCTCCGCTTGACGCAAGGAAACCGATGGATACGCAACTCATGCCTGCGAGCCAAAGCTCACGCTCGGACACATTGATGGTGTTCCTGCCGGGCGCTTTCCTTCATCCGGACGAGTTCGAGCGGGAAGGCTTCGTGAGTGCGGTGCGCGAGCGCGACCTGGCGGCCGACGTGCTGCTGGTGCATGCCGACGTCTCCTACTACTACGACCAGACCTTCATCGAGCGCCTGGACGCCGACGTGCTCAAGCCCCAGCGGGCCAAGGGCTACAAGAAGGTCTGGCTGGTGGGCATTTCCATTGGCGGCTTCGGGGCCCTGGTGCATGAACTGGCCCGCCCGGGTTGTGTCGACGGCATCGTCGCGCTGGCCCCCTACCTGGGCCGACGCCCGTTGGGCGCCGAGATCCACAAGGCCGGCGGCCTGCGCGCCTGGAAGGCGCCCACCGGCCCGCTGCCCGACGAGGAAGTGGATCGCAAGCTGTGGCCCTGGTTGCAACAGTACGCCGACTCCAAGCATGCCAAGCAGAACAACCTGCCGCCGCTCTACCTGGGTTTCGGCTTGGCCGACCGCTTCGTGAACAACCACAAGCTGCTGGCCGACGCCCTGCCCTCCGGCCAGGTCTTCACCACCGAGGGCGGCCACGACTGGCCCCAGTGGTCCAAGTTGTGGAAGAAGATCGTGGACGTCCTGCCGGTGCCCTCGCGCGCGCAGGCTATGCCGCGACCGGCAGCGCGTCCAATGGCCATCGCGGCTTGACGTCGAAGGCATAGCGGGCCGAGGGCTGCTCCCGCCCCGCCTGCATGCGCATCGCGCCGGCCATGGCGATCATGGCGCCGTTGTCGGTGCACAGGTGCAATTCCGGATAGTGCACCCTCACTCCCCGTTTCGCGCAGGCCGCATCGAGCTGCTCGCGAAGGCGCTTGTTCGCGCCCACGCCACCGGCCACCACCAGGCGCTTGAGGCCGGTGCGGTCCAGCGCCATCAGTGATTTCTTCAACAGCACCTCGACGATGGCTGCCTGCGTCGAGGCAGCCAGGTCGCTCTTGTGCGCCTCCAACTCGTCGCCCAGCTTGCGCACCTGGGTCAGCACGGCGGTCTTGAGCCCGGCGAAGGAAAAGTCCATGTCGCCGCTGTGCAGCAGGGGGCGCGGCAGCTTGAAGGCCGTTTCGCTACCATCCTCGGCCAGCTTGGCCAGCCAGGGGCCGCCCGGGTAGGGCAAGCCCAGCAGCTTGGCGCTCTTGTCGAAGGCCTCGCCGGCGGCGTCGTCGATGGTTTCGCCCAGCACCTTGTACTGGCCGACACCGTCCACTTCCATGAGCTGGGTGTGGCCGCCAGAAACCAGCAGCGCCACGAAGGGAAATTCGGGCGGATCGGCGCTCAGGAAGGGCGAGAGCAGGTGGCCTTCGAGGTGATGCACGCCCAGCACCGGCCGGTCCAGCGCCGCGCCCAGCGCGCAGGCCACGCCGGCGCCCACCAGCAGTGCGCCCGCCAGGCCGGGACCGCGGGTATAGGCCACCACGTCCACGTCGCCGAGCGCACGCCCGCTTTCGGCCAGCACCGTCTGCGCCAGGGGCAGTACGCGGCGGATGTGGTCGCGGCTGGCCAATTCCGGCACCACGCCGCCGTAGGCCTGGTGCATCGAGATCTGGCTGTGGAGCGCATGAGAGAGCAGGCGCGGCACGGCGGCGCCATGCGTTTCGACCAGCGCCACGCCGGTTTCATCGCAGGAGGATTCGATTCCCAGAACGAGCATGCGGGGAGTTTAGGCGCCGCATCGTTTTGGGGCACGAATGTTGCTCGATAGCCCCAGAAATAGCCACGACGACGACGAATGAGCACCGGCCTGAATTTCCTTGTTGCCGCCTTGCGCTGCGAGATCGACGCGCTGGAGGAGCTGGCGCGCACCAGCGACCTGGTGGGCGACATCGGCCGGCTCGTCCACGCACTGCAGCGAGAGCGCGGACTTTCCAACGGCGTGCTGGCCTCCGGTGGCCACCAGTTCGCCGGACGGCGCGAGGAGCAGGTGCTCGAATGCCTGGCCTGCGAGCAGGCGGTGCGTGCGGGCTTCGACGCGCTGGCGGTTGACCGCCGGCGGCACACGGCCAACGGCAGCCGGCTCTTTTCCCGCATCGCCTGGGTGCTGCCGGGGCTGGACGCGCTGCCGGCCCTGCGCCTGCGGATCGGCGGGCTGCAACTGGACCCGGCGCAGGCCACCGCCGCCTTCATCAAGCTGGTCGCAGGCCTGCTCGCGGTGGTGTTCGAAGCCGCCGACGGCGCAACCGATCCGGACATCTCGCGCCGGCTGGTGGCGCTGTTCAACTTCATGCAGGGCAAGGAGTTCGCCGGCCAGGAGCGCGCCTGTGGCGCCGCCGCTTTCGGCGCCGGCCGCAGCGAGTTGGCCCGCCAGCAGCAGTGGCTGCAGCTGATCGCCTCGCAGGAAGCCAGCTTCCACACCTTTGCAGAATTCGCCAGCGCCACCCTGGCCGCGCGTTGGCGGGCCAGCCAGTCGCCGGCGCAGTTGGCCGAGCTGGAGCGCCTGCGCCGCGTCGCCTGCAGCGCCCCCGCAGGCGCGCTACTTGACACCGGACTGAGCGCAAGCTGGTTCGACGGCTGCTCGCAGCGCATCGACGCCATGCAGGCCATCGAGGCCGAGCTTGCCGCCGAGCTGCGCCTGCTCTCCCAAGCCCGCATCGCGCAGGCCCGCGCCGAGCTGGAAGCACACGAGCGGCTGCTGGCCCGCTGGGCTCAGCAGCCTCCCACCGCCAGCGCCGATTTCTTCTTCGGCAGCGCCGACCGCAGCGCGCCCCTGGCCACCGGCGACACCGCGACGCCAGCCTATGGCCGGCACCTGGAACGCTCGATCCTGCAGCTGGTGCAGGAGCAGGCGCACCGCCTGCAGTCCATGGGCGACGAGTTGGAGACCGTGCGCGTCGCCCTCAACGAACGCAAGCTGGTCGAACGCGCCAAGGGCCTCTTGATGGCGCACCGGCGCCTGTCGGAGGACGACGCGCACAAGATGCTGCGCCAGACCGCGATGAACCAGAAGCGCCGATTGGTGGAGGTGGCCGAGTCGGTGCTGGCCATGGCCGACTTCCTGCCCAAGGATGCAGCGCCGTGAAGCGCGGCCGAACCGGATTGGTGCGCTGCACAAGATGATGCGCCGTCCGACATCGAGCGGTCCGATTCCGCCGCAGCCCCGGCGAATCCAGCATCTTCCGCTCTCATTTTGAGAGCAACGCGCCGCTGGCACGGCGTTTGCACACTCCCCTCGCAAAGGCCAACGGTGGCCTTGATCGAAAGACCAGGAGACATCCGACGAAGGGTGTCGCCTGGGCAAAAGGACAAAGGCGTCCCCATCCCGCAAGGGCTCGTTCGCGAGCGCGCTTGCCGTGATGCGGACGCCTTTCTTGTTTTCGTCATCAGCCTTGGAGTTCGTCCCATGAACGATTCGCAGCAGCAACTTCCGAAGAGCAAACCTGGCCTGAGCCGCCGGCGCATCCTGCAGGGCGCCGCCATCGGCGCCCTGGGCATCGACCCGGCGCTGCGCGCGGCCGTCTGGGCTCAAGGCTCGGACAAGCCGGAGAAGGAGGAAGTGAAGATCGGCTTCATCCCGCTCACCGATTGCGCGAGCGTCGTGATGGCCTCCGTCCTTGGCATCGACAAGAAGTACGGCGTGAAGATCGTGCCCAGCAAGGAAGCCAGCTGGGCGGGTGTTCGCGACAAGCTGGTCAACGGCGAACTGGACTTCGCCCACGTGCTCTACGGCCTGATCTACGGCGTGCACCTGGGCGTCGGCGGGGCGAAGAAGGACATGGCCGTGCTGATGACCCTCAACAACAACGGCCAGGCCATCACGCTGTCGAAGAAGCTGGCCGACAAGGGCGCGGTGGACGGCGCCTCGCTCGCCAAGCTGATGGCCTCGCAGAAGGGCGACTACACCTTCGCCCAGACCTTCCCCACCGGCACGCACGCCATGTGGCTGTACTACTGGATGGCGGCCAACGGCATCAACCCGATGAAGGACGCCAAGGTCATCACCGTGCCGCCGCCGCAGATGGTTGCGAACATGCGCGTGGGCAACATGGACGGCTACTGCGTGGGCGAACCCTGGGGCCAGCGCGCCATCATGGACGGCATCGGCATCACCGCCGTCACCACGCAGGACATCTGGAAGGACCACCCGGAGAAGGTGCTGGGCACCACCGGCGACTTCGTCAAGAAGTACCCCAACACGGCGCGTGCGGTGACCGCGGCCATCATCGAGGCGGGCAAGTGGATCGACGCCGGCCTGCAGAACAAGAACAAGATGGCCGAGACCATTGCCGACAAGAGCTACGTCAACACCAGCGTCGACGCGATCAACCAGCGCATCCTGGGCCGCTACACCAACGGCCTGGGCAGGAACTGGGACGACCCCAACCACATGAAGTTCTACGGCGATGGCGCGGTGAACTTCCCCTACCTGTCGGACGGCATGTGGTTCCTCACGCAGCACAAGCGCTGGGGCCTGCTCAAGGACCACCCCGACTACCTGAAGGTGGCCACCGAGATCAACCGGATCGACATCTACAAGCAGGCCGCGGCCGCCACCGGCACCCCGGTGCCCAAGGACGTGCTGCGCACCAGCAAGCTCTTCGACGGCGTGGTGTGGGACGGCAAGGACCCGAAGAAGTACGCCGATTCCTTCAAGGTCTACGGCGCCTGAGCCGCAACCCAACCGGAGCACATTCCATGGTCAGCGCCGTCTTCCATTCGCCCCTCGAGGCTGCCCGCGCCCTGCCTGCATCCGCGGCGGTTCCGGTGGCCGCGCCCAAGCCCGTACCACTGGCACCGCAGCCCTTCGCGCCCGCTTTTTCCGAGCCACCCTCGGCGCGCGCGCCGCGCGACTGGAGCTGGATCTGGCTGCGCCTGCTGCCACCCGTGCTGGGGATCGTGCTGCTGCTGCTGGTGTGGGAGCTGGTCGCGCTGCGCAGCACCAGCGGCTTCCCTTCGCCGGCAGAAACCTGGCAGCAGGCGCTGCAGGTCTTCAGCGATCCCTTCTACAGCAAGGGCCCCAACGACCAGGGCGTGGGCTGGAACGTGCTCTCCTCGCTGCAGCGCGTGGCGCTGGGCTTCGGCCTGGCGGCGGCCGTCGGCATTCCGGCGGGCTTTGCGATTGGCCGCTTCGAGTTCCTCTCGCGCATGTTCAACCCGCTGATCAGCCTGCTGCGCCCGGTGTCCCCGCTGGCCTGGCTGCCCATCGGGCTGCTGGTCTTCAAGGGCGCCAACCCGGCGGCCATCTGGACCATCTTCATCTGCTCGATCTGGCCCATGGT
The DNA here is from genome assembly GCF_900114785.1 of Variovorax sp. OV329. GTDB lineage: Bacteria > Pseudomonadota > Gammaproteobacteria > Burkholderiales > Burkholderiaceae_C > Variovorax. The sequence continues at coordinate 29,656 of NZ_FOUG01000006.1, read as the reverse complement.
CATCAACACCGCGGTGGGCGTGCAGCGCGTGCCGCAGGACTACATGAACGTGGCCAAGGTGCTGCAGCTGTCCGAATGGAAAGTGCTCACGAAGATCCTCTTTCCTGCCGTGCTGCCCTACATGCTCACCGGCGTGCGGCTCGCGGTGGGCACTGCCTGGCTGGTGATCGTCGCGGCCGAGATGCTGACGGGCGGCGTGGGCATCGGCTTCTGGGTGTGGGACGAGTGGAACAACCTCAACGTCAAGAACATCATCATCGCGATCTTCGTGATCGGCATCGTGGGCCTGCTGCTCGAATTTGCGCTGATCCGCATCGCCACCGCATTCACCTTCGAGGAGGTCAAGGCATGAACAACGACCTGAAGTACATCGAAATCCGCGGCGTCGAGCAGCGCTTCAAGACGGCCAAGGGCAGCTTCCTCGCCTTGCAGGGCATCAATCTGAACGTGGCCAAGGGCGAGTTCGTGACGCTTATCGGCCACTCTGGCTGCGGCAAGTCCACGCTGCTGAACCTGATCGCCGGGCTCGCCTCGCCCACGCAGGGCACGCTCCTGTGCGCCAACCGCGAGATCCGCGGCCCGGGCCCGGAGCGCGCGGTGGTGTTCCAGAACCATTCGCTGCTGCCCTGGCTCACCTGCTTCGAGAATGTCTACCTGGCGGTGGAACGCGTGTTCGCTGCGAGCGAAGGCAAGGCCCAGTTGCGCTCGCGCACCGATGCAGCGCTGGCGCTGGTAGGCCTCACGGCCGCGGCGCAAAAGCGGCCCGGCGAGATCTCCGGCGGCATGAAGCAGCGCGTGGGCATCGCACGTGCGCTGTCGATGGAGCCCAAGGTGCTGCTGATGGACGAGCCCTTCGGCGCGCTCGACGCCCTCACCCGCGCCAAGCTGCAGGACGAGTTGCTGGCCATCGTCGCCAACACGCACAGCACGGTGGTGATGGTGACGCACGACGTGGACGAGGCCGTGCTGCTCTCGGACAAGATCGTGATGCTCACCAACGGCCCCGGCGCCACCATCGGCGAGGTGCTGGACGTGGACCTGCCGCGCCCGCGCAACCGCGTCGAGCTGGCCGAAGACCCGGCCTACGTGCATGCGCGCAAGGCGGTCATCGACTTCCTCTACACACGGCAGGCGCACGTGGAAAAGGCCGCGGCCTGAGCCTCTCCGGACTGGCGGCGACCAAGCCATGCGAACACTGCGTGCCCTGCGTGGTTCAGGACATGATGACCTGCAGGCTGTGCTCGTAGGCGTCGGTGAGCCGGTCGAAGCGCAGCAGCAGCGCTTCGCTGGCGCGCACCAGCGCCATGCGGCCTTCACTGCTGTCGGCATTGCGAATGCCGCCCAACAGCAGCAGCCACTCGTCGCGCGCCTGCGCCAGGGTCGCGCGGATCTCGCTGGTGCTCAGCGGCGCCTGCTCCAGTTCGAGCAGCGCTGCCTCGAATTCGTCCATGGTCGGCGCGAGCCGCGCCTGTGCGGCGCCCTGCCCCAGCACCGAGGCGAGCAGCGCATCCTTGGCCACGCGCTGCGCACGCATGCGCTGGCGCCCGCAGATGTTCACGATGCGCAGCGCGCGCCGTGCGCCGCTGGCTTCGAGTGCATCAGCGAGCAACTCGGCGCTGCGCAGGAGGGCATCGGCCCGCTGGTCGAGATCGGCCAGGCCATCGGACGCCAGGCGCTCGCCGAGCGCGGTGGACAGCCCCTGCCAGGCACTGCGCACATTGCCCAGGCCTTGCGCCGCACTGGCATCGAGCGAAAGACCGTCCAGGTAGTCGAGGTTGGACTGCACGCGCTGCACCGATTCCTTGCGCAGCACGCGCGCACGCCGCGCATCGATGCCGGCCAGGTCCTGCGCCGCCAGGCGTGCCAGGCGCTGCGAGAGCATGCGCAGTTGGCCGGCGCGGTTGATGGCCTCGGCCCATTGCGCCGCCTCGAGCACCGACCGCGACACCTCGCCCAAGCGCAGGTTGGCATGCATGGCGGCATTGCGCAGCAGCCCGAAGGCCTCGTCCTCGCCAATGGCGCGTGCGGACATCAGCATGCCCTTCGCACGGTCGATCCACTTGCGGTCGTCCAGCCGCGTGCGCAGCGCATCCATCTCGGTGCGCAGGGCCAGTTCTCGCTGCCAGCGTGCCTCCGCCTCCGCCAGCAAGGAGGTCAGCCGCGCTGCGTCGAGTCCGTCGAGCGTGGTCCAGCCCTGCACGCCGCGCTCGACCCAGGTCGCAGGCGCCTCCGGCGCGCAGCTGCCGATGAAGCTCAGGGCGCAAGGCGGCGAGCCTTGCCACGGCTTCAGCGCGTCGAGCAGCGCGGGCTCGTCCTCGCTTCGCGTGGCGCACAACAAGACCTGTCGCGGTGCATGCGCCGCAAAGTCCTGCACCAGAGCGCGGCAGTCGGTTTGACCCGGGTCGGCAAACCCGGTGCCGGCCAGCAGCGCACGCAGCCTGTCGGCCACGTCCCGTGCCGCGGATTCATTGGAAAAAGCAAGAAGAAGGGATGCCATGGCAAGGCCGCGAGCATAGGCCACGCCGGCACCTGCATTCAGGCATGGCTCTTGCGTGAGAGTGGGCGTGGTGTAACGAAGCACCGCATTGGTGAAGAAGGCGCGTCACGCAGCGCCCTGTCCTGGTCAGCAGCACCGGGAACCAGCCTCCAGCCGTCGGCGTCCGCCAGCGGCATCCACCCCCTGCTCCATCCGAGGTCGCGGCCCGCCACAGGCTGCAGCCACGGCCATTCGTCGCACTGAAAAGCCATGACCCGCTTCAAGTCCTTCATTCAATCCGGCCACGGACCCACGCTGTTCGCGTCCTTCCTCTACTTCGCGTTCTCGTGCTGCATCTGGGTGCTCAACGGCGCGATGGCGCCCTTCATCGGCGAGTCGTTCCAGCTCTCGCCGGCGCAGAAGGGCCTGATGCTCTCGGTGCCCATCATCGCCGGCGCCCTCATGCGCTTTCCGCTGGGCGTGCTCTCGCAATACATCGGCCGCAAGAACGCCACGCTGGTGGAGATGGGCCTGATCGCGGTCGCCATGCTCTACGGCTTCTTCATGGTCCAGACCTTCAACGACCTGCTGGCCATGGGCGTGCTGCTGGGCATCGCGGGCGCCAGCTTCGGCGTGGCGCTGTCGCTGGGCGCGGGCTGGTTCCCGCCGCAGCACAAGGGCTTGGCCATGGGCCTGGTGGGCGCGGGCAACGTGGGCACTGCCGTGTCGGTGCTGGTGGCGCCGCCGCTGGCGCAGTGGCTGGGCTGGCAGAGCGTCTACGCGGTGGCTGCCTGCGCCATCCTGCTGCCGATGGCGGTGATGGTGGTGTTCGCCAAGGAGCCGCCGGACGTGGACAGCCATGCGAGCTTCCGCGCCCACGTCGCCTGCCTGTTCGAGAAGGACGGCTGGGTCTTCAGCCTGATCTACGGCGTGACCTTCGGCGGCTTCATCGGCCTGACGACCTTCCTGCCTTCCTACTACTACGACCAGTTCGGCGTGAGCAAGGTGCAGGCGGGCCAACTCACCATGCTGGCGGCCTTCATGGGCGCCATGGTGCGGGTCTTCGGCGGCTGGATCTCCGACCGGTGGGGCGGCGTCAACACGCTGACGCTGGTGCTGGTGGTGGTCACCGTGGCGCTGGCGCTGGTGGGCCTGGCCTCTTCGTCGCTGGTCTTGACAACGCTGCTGCTCATCGTCTGCTTCGCGGCGCTGGGCGCGGGCAACGGCGCGCTGTTCCAACTGGTGCCGCTGCGCTGGCCGGCCAGCACCGCGGTGGCCGGCTCGATGATCGGAGAGATCGGCGCGCTGGGCGGCGGCCTGGTGCCCAACGCGATGGGCCTGTCCAAGCAGTACCTGGGCAGCTACCTGTGGGGCTTCGTCTTCTTCGCCGTGCTAGCGCTGGTGATGCTGGGCGTGATGCGAGTCATGCAGATCCGCTGGACCCGCACCTGGGCCGAGAAGGGCGGCCGTGCACGCACGCATGCGGCCCACGCCGCGCCGGCCGCGAACGAGCGCGCGAAGCTGCGCAACACGGCCCGTCCATGACCGGGCGCTTCACCCTCTTGCGCTCAGCGTGGCAGCAACAAGAGCCACACGATGAGCAGCAGGTTCAGCAGCACCGACAGGCCCAGCCCGAGCTTGAGCAGCGCGGCCGGATCGCGCTGCAGCAGCGGCGTGGCCATGGGGGCACCGACGGGCCGCGAGGCGCCGCGCTCCAGCGCGAGAAGCAGTTCCTCGGCAGTCTCGAAGCGATGACGCGGATCGCGCGCGACGGCCTTGCGCACCAGGTGGTCCAGCCACACGGGCACGTCGGGACGGATGCGGGCGAGCGAGGCCGGGTCATGCCGGTAGCGGGCGGACTGGTAGGGCTCGATCTCGCCGTAGGGCAGGCGTGCGGCCAGCCACTGGTAGAGCGTCACGCCGAGGGCGAAGAGATCGCTGCCGGCATCCGGCGCCGCACCCTCCCACTGCTCGGGGTTGATGTAGCTGGGCGTGCCGGCATGCAGCTCGCGCTGCGCCGCGCCCTCGCGGCCGGACAGCGCCACGCCCAGGTCGAGGATGCGCCACCGGCCGTCGTCGCCCCGGTGGAGGTTGCCGGGCTTGATGTCCCGGTGCACCACGCCCTGGCGGTGCAGACGGCCCAGGGTCTTGCCGATCTCGATGGCCGCGGCGATCACCTCGTCGACGCTGCCGCGCGGCGTGTTCTTCCGGATCTGCTCCAGGGTGTGGCCCCCATGCCAGTCGAACACAAGGTAGAGGGCGGTTGCGCTCGCCGCTCGCTCGTGCACGCGCACCAGCCCGCTGTTCTCGCGCGCGCCCACGCGCAGACCCAGCCAGGCCTCGTGCGCGAGCATGGCGCGCTCCTGCGGGTCGCCGGCGCGCGACGGATGCAGGGTCTTCAGCGCCACCAGGCTGCGGCTTCGCGGCTCGCGGGCCTGGTAGATGCGGTGCACGCCGGTGTCGGCCACCAGCGCGGTGACGAGGTACCCGTCGAGGGTGTCGCCCACTTTGAGTGCCGGCGGTGGATCGAGCCGGCGGACGTCGCCCAGTTCGTCGAGCAGCTGGCGCGCGTCCAAACCCTGCACGCGGATGACCAGCGCGGTGACGTTGTCGCGGGAGCCGGCCTCCAAGGCAGCTGCCACCAAAGCCTGGCTCGCCTCGGCCGCACTGCCCTTCAACGCCAGCGCGCCAAGCTGCACCGGCTTGAGCACGCCATGCACCCCATCGCTGCTGAGCACGAAGCAGTCGCCCACGCGCGCGTCGCCCTGGGCATAGTCCACGCGCACCTGGTCGTCCAGGCCGATGGCGCGGGTCAGGCGGCTGCGCATGTCGGGATGGTCGAAGGCATGGTCCTGCGTCAGCAGCTGCGCGGCGCCGTCGCCGGCACGCACGCGCCAGGCGCGGGTGTCGCCCACGTGGGCCAGGGTGTAGCTCTGGCCGTGCAGCACCAGCGCGGTGAGCGTGGTGAGCGCGGCGCCCCTCTGGCGGCGCCGGTTGTGCTCGGCCAGCCAGGCGTTCTGTGCGCCGATCAGCCGGTCGAGTGCGGCCGTGGGCTCCCAGGTGTCGGGCGTGGCGAAGTAGTCGGCCAGCAGGCCCATCACCGTGGCCTGCGCCGCCTCCAGGCCATGGCCGCCGCCGGACACGCCATCGGCAATGGCCGCGATCAGGCCGCGCGCCTCCTCGCCCGGCGGCGCATGCACGCAGCCGGCGAAGTCTTCGTTCGCCTCGCGCGGCCCGCGCTGGCTGTGGTAGCCGATATCCACTTCAAAGCTCATGACGCGCGATTGTCCATGCGCGTGCAGGGCACCTGATGGTTCTGCAAGGGAGAGTGTCGTGAACAAACTCAAGCTCGTGATGATCGGCAACGGCATGGCCGGCGTGCGCACCATCGAGGAGCTGCTGAAGATCGCGCCCGGCCTGTACGACATCACCGTGTTCGGCGCCGAGGCGCATCCCAACTACAACCGCATCCTGCTGTCGCCGGTGCTGGCGGGCGAGCAGACGGTGCAGGACATCGTGCTCAACAGCTGGGAGTGGTACGAAGAGAACGGCATCACCCTGCACGCCGGCAAGAAGGTGGTGGACGTGGACCGCGTGCGCCGCATCGTGCGCGCCGAGGATGGCACCGAGGCCGCCTACGACCGCCTGCTGATGTGCACCGGCTCCACGCCCTTCATGCTGCCGGTGCCCGGCAAGGACCTGAAGGGCGTGATCGCCTACCGCGACATCGCCGACACCGACTACATGATCGAGGCGGCCCGCACGCACCGGCATGCGGTGGTCATCGGCGGCGGCCTGCTGGGCCTGGAAGCTGCCAACGGACTGATGCTGCGCGGCATGAAGGTCACCGTCGTGCACGTCATGCCCTGGCTGATGGAGCGCCAGCTCGACGACGTGGCCGGCAAGCTGCTGCAGGGCTCGCTGGAAGAGCGCGGCCTGAACTTCATGATCGGCGCGCAGACCCAGGAACTGGTGGACAACGGCGAAGGCCAGGTGGGCGCGATCCGCTTCAAGGACGGCACCGAGCTGCCCGCCGACCTGGTGGTGATGGCCGTGGGCATCCGTCCGAACATCGGCCTGGCCCAGCAGATCCACCTGCACTGCGAGCGCGGCATCGTGGTGGACGACACCATGCAGACGGTGACCGACGCGCGCATCTACTCGGTGGGCGAATGCGCCCAGCACCGCGGCGTGGCCTACGGCCTGGTGGCGCCGCTGTTCGAGCAGGCGCAGGTGGCGGCCAACCATTTGGCGCAGATGGGCATCGGCCGTTACGCGGGCTCGCAAACGTCCACCAAGCTCAAGGTGACCGGCATCGACCTCTTCTCCGCCGGCGAGTTCATGGGCGGCGAGGGTTGCGAGGAAATCGTGATGAGCGATCCGGTCGAAGGCGTCTACAAGAAGCTGGTCATCAAGGACGGCAAGCTGGTGGGCGCCTGCCTGTACGGCGACACGGCGGATGGAAGCTGGTACTTCAAGCTGCTGCGCGAGCGCAGCGACGTGAGCGGCATTCGCGACGAGCTGATGTTCGGTGGCCCGCATGACTGAGACGCGCTCGACCTGCCCCTACTGCGGCGTGGGCTGCGGTGTGATCATCGAATCGGACGGAACGCAGATCACCGGCGTGCGCGGCGACCCGCAGCACCCCGCCAACTTCGGCCGCCTGTGCACCAAGGGCTCGACCCTGCACCTCACGGCCAGCGCTGAGATCACGCGGCAGACGCGTCTGCTTCAGCCCATGCAGCGCCTGCAGCGCGGCACCGAGCCGCAGCCCGTGAGCTGGGACCACGCACTCGACACCGCGGCGCTGAAGTTCTCGAACGTGATCCGCGAGCATGGCCCCGACGCGGTGGGCTTCTACGTCTCGGGCCAGTTGCTCACCGAGGACTACTACGTCTTCAACAAGCTGGCCAAGGGCCTCATCGGCACCAACAACATCGACACCAACTCGCGCCTGTGCATGAGCAGCGCGGTGGCCGGCTACAAGAAGACGCTGGGCGCCGATGCGCCGCCGGCCTGCTACGAGGACTTCGACCACGCGCAATGCCTGTTCATCGTGGGCAGCAACACGGCGTGGGCGCATCCCATCCTGTTTCGGCGCATCGAGGACGCGAAGCGCGCCAACCCGGCGATGAAGATCGTGGTGGCGGACCCGCGCCGCACCGACACCGCCGAGATCGCCGACCTCTTCCTGCCGATCCAGCCGGGCACCGACGTGATGCTCTTCCACGGCATGCTGCACCTCATGCTGCGCGAGGGCTGGACGCAGCCCGGGTACATCGCTGCCCACACCAGCGGCTTCGACGCGCTCGAAGCCGTGGTGCGCGACTGCACGCCGGAGAAGGCGGCGCAGGTGTGCGGCATTGCAGTGGAAGACCTGCGGGAGGCGGCGCGCCTCTTCGCCACCTCGGCCGCCACGCTGAGCCTGTATTGCCAGGGCCTGAACCAGTCCTCCAGCGGCACCGCGAAGAACGCGGCGCTCATCAACCTGCACCTGGCGACGGCGCAGATCGGCAAGCCGGGCGCCGGCCCCTTCTCGCTCACCGGCCAGCCCAATGCCATGGGCGGACGCGAAGTGGGCGGCCTGGCCAACCTGCTGTCGGCGCACCGCGACCTGGGCAACCCCGCACATCGCGCCGAAGTCGCGGCACTGTGGGGCGTGCCCGACGTGCCGGCCACGCCCGGCAAGACGGCCGTCGAGATGTTCCAGGCCGCGGCCGACGGCGAGATCCGCGCGCTGTGGATCGCCTGCACCAACCCGGCCCAGTCCATGCCCGACCAGCGCACCGTGCGCCGCGCGCTGGAGCGCTGCGAGCTGGTGGTGGTGCAGGAGGCTTTCGCTTCCACCGCCACCTGCGCCTATGCCGACCTGCTGCTGCCGGCCACCACCTGGGGCGAGAAGGTGGGCACCGTGACCAACAGCGAGCGCCGCATCTCGCGCGTGCGCCCCGCAGTTCCGGCGCCGGGAGAAGCGCGCCACGATTGGTCGGCCGCCACGGACTTCGCCCGCCGCCTCGAAGCCCTGCTGCCTGCCCGCAAAACGAGCATCGCCCTCTTCCCCTACGAGTTGGACAGCGAAACCGGCGCCGTGGCGATCTGGAACGAGCACCGCGAGTCGACGCGCGGGCGCGACCTGGACATCACCGGCCTGTCGTGGTCCGTGCTCGACAGCCAGGGCCCGCAGCAGTGGCCCATGCCGGCCGGCCAGCCTGTCGGCCGCCAGCGCCTGTACAAGGACGGCGTCTTCCCCACGCCCGACGGCCGCGCCCGCTTCGTCGCGACGGCCTACCAGCCCGTCGCCGAGCAGTGCGAGGCGCGCTACCCGATCGCGCTGAACACCGGACGCCTGCGTGACCAGTGGCACGGCATGAGCCGCACCGGCACGCTGGGGCGCCTGTTCGGCCACGTGCCCGAACCGGTGGTGCAGCTGCATCCGCAGGACATGGCGCAGCGCAAGCTCCAGGACGGCGACCTGGTCTACCTCACTTCGCGCCGCGGCAGCATCGTGCTGCCGGCGCAGGGCAGCAGCGAGCTGGGCGCCAGCCAGGCCTTCGTCGCCATGCACTGGGGCTCGGAGTTCCTCGGCGGACGCGCCTCCGCCGGCGAGACGCTGGCGGGCATCAATGCCCTGACCACGCCCGCCTATTGCCCCGACTCCAAGCAGCCGGAGCTCAAGCACACGGCGGTGAAGGTGCTCAAGGCCGAGTTGCCCTGGTCGCTGCTGGCGGCGGCCTGGTTGCCTGACGACAGCGCCTTGCAGACGCTGCGGTCGCTGCGCGAGCTGATGAAGGAATTCCCTTTCGCCAGCTGCGTGCCCTTCGGTGCCGCCGGCGCCCTCGACGGCGACAGCGAGCGCAGCGGCGTGCTGTTCCGCGCCGCGGGCCACGATCCGGCGTCACCGGCCTTGCTGGCGCAGGTCGAGTCGCTACTGGGCCTGGCGGGCACCGATGTGATCCGCTATGCCGATGCGCGCTCGGGCCAGCGCCGCGCGGCGCGCCTGGTGCGCGCGGGCGGCGAGGCCTACCTGGAGGCCTTCCTGCTGGGCGGCGACATCCGCGCCGAATCCTGGATCAAGGCCCTGCTGCAGCAGCGCCTGCCCGCCCAGTCTCTGGGCCGCCAGCTGCTGCGCCCCGGACCGAAGGCGCCGGCGGGCGTGCGTTCCAGCGGCAAGACCGTCTGCAGCTGCTTCGGCGTGAGCGAAACCGCCATCGACCAGGCCCTGCAATGCGGCAGTGGGAGCGAGGCCGAGCGCCTGTCTGCCCTGCAGGGCGCGCTGCGCTGCGGCACCAACTGCGGCTCCTGCGTGCCCGAGCTCAAGCGCAAGGTGCGCGTGCTCGTGGCATCCCGTGAAGCCGTGGGGGCATAAGCACCCTGCGGATTTGGCATAAGCCTTGCGGGACAATCGACGCCAGCCACCATGGGAATCAGCCACTACATCAAGGAAATCGGGCGCGGCGCGCGCGGCGCGAAGCCGCTCGCGCGTGAACACGCCCGCGACCTGTTCGGCCAGGTGCTGGACGGCACCGTCACCGACCTGGAAGTGGGCGCCTTCTGCCTGGCCATGCGGATCAAGGGCGAGACGCCCGAGGAGCTGGGCGGTTTCCTGGATGCCACGCACGAGCGGCTGGCGCGCTTGCCCGCGGCGCAGGGCCAGCCCCTGGTCGTGATCCCCAGCTACAACGGCGCGCGCAAGCTGCCGGTGCTCACCCCGCTGCTGGCCCAGTTGCTGGGGCGCGAAGGGCTGCCAGTGCTGCTTCATGGCAGCCAGACGGAGGCACGCCGCGTCACCGCCGCCTCGGTGCTCGAAGCCCTGGGTGTGGCACCGCTGACTTCCGTGCGCGCAGTCGCCGAGGGCGAAGTCGCACATGTCAGCACCGAACTGCTGCTGCCAGGCCTGAAGCGCCTGCTGGACGTCCGCCAGGTGGTGGGCCTGCGCAACCCCGGCCACAGCGTCGTCAAGCTGATGCTGCCGGCCCAGGGCACCAACCAGTTGCTGATCAGCAGCTACACCCATCCCGCCTACGCCGAATCGATGGCCGAGACCTTCGCGCTCATGCAGATGAACGCCCTGCTCTCACGCGGCCTCGAAGGCGAGAGCGTGGCCGACCCGCGCCGCACCGCGCAGGTGGACGGTTTCATCGAGGGCCGACGCATCGAGCTGCAGGCCCAGCAGGCCGGCACCCAGTCCGACGTGCCCGGCCTGCCGGAAGCCATCGACCTGGACAGCACCGTCGACTACACGCGCCGCGTGCTGGAGGGCGCGCTGCCGGTGCCCGAAGCGATCTCGCGCCAGGTTGGCCATGTGCTGGAGCTGGCACGGCTGATGCGATTCCCTTCGAGCCCGATTTCTTCCCACGACAAGACAAGCGCCACACAGGCCGCCTGACGCGATGAACCACCTTGCCTCTTCCCCCCTCCAAGGCAGCTGCACGCTGGTGGGCGCCGGCCCCGGCGATCCGGAACTGCTGACGCTCAAGGCCGTGAAGGCCATCCAGGCCGCCACGGTGCTGCTGGTCGACGACCTGGTGAACGACGAGATCGTCAGCGCCTACGCGCGGCCGGACGCGCGCATCGTCCACGTGGGCAAGCGCGGCGGCTGCAAGAGCACGCCCCAGTCCTTCATCGAGAAGCTGATGATCACGGCGGTGCGCGAGGGCGAGCACGTGGTGCGCCTCAAGGGCGGAGACCCCTTCATCTTCGGCCGCGGCGGCGAAGAGGTCGAGCACCTGCGCGAGGAAGGCATCGAATGCGCCGTGGTCAACGGCATCACCGCCGGCCTGGCTGCCGTCACTGCGCTGGGCGTACCGCTGACGCATCGCGACCACGCGCAGGGCGTGGTGTTCGTCACCGGCCATGCCAAGACCGGCCACGCGGCCACCGAGCACCCCACCGACTGGCGCGCCCTGGCCGCCACCGCGCGCGACGCGCGGCTGACGCTCGTGATCTACATGGGCATCACCGGCGCGCACCACATCCAGCAGGAACTGCTGCATGGCCTGGCCGCGGATACCCCCGTCCTCGTGGTCCAGCATGCAAGCCTGGCGCACCAGCGCCAGCTGACCACCACCCTGGGCCGGCTGGCCAACGACCTGGCGCAGGAAGGCTTCGGCAGCCCGGCCGTCATCGTGGTGGGCGACGTGGTGCGCGGCGCTGCAGCGGTGGATGCGGAACTGCCCCGCCGCCTGGCCAACGGCGACTGAGGACCGGGTACGAGGGCCGGAGAGGCCCCTTCCAATCGAAGAGCCAGCGGCGCGCAGCCGTTGCGGCTTTCACCCGTGCCAGCGTAACTATTCCCCTCCCCCTGCCGTGCGCCACGGCCGATAATCCGTCGCGCCCATCCATCCGAGGCGCAGACGGAGCGAGGAGAAAACAACAATGCTCGAACTCGAGAAACTGAACGAACTCGCCGAGAGCCACGGCGAGCTGCGGCGCGGCCATGGCATGGTCACCGGCACCATCGCGATCATCCTGGCGGCGCTGTGCTTCCTGGGCGTGCTGGTGTTCCATTTCCCGCAGTACCTGAGCACGCCCGAACTGCGCAAGGGCTACAACGTGGACGTGATGCGCTACGTGCTGCTCACGGCCATGGTCATCTCGGGCGGGCTCTCGCTGGTCAACATCATCTTCAACCGCACGCGCTGGCTGTCGTCGATCGCCTTCCTGCTGGTGGTGCTCTCGGCCCTGCTGGGCGGCCACAAGGTCCCGGTGAACGACTTCGCCGACGGCACGCCCTACATCGGCCTGGACTGGTTCATCCTCGACCTGCTGGGCTCCTCGCTGATCTTCATCTTCATCGAGAAGCTGTTCGCGCACCGCAAGGACCAGCCGGTGTTCCGAGCCGAGTGGCAGACCGACTTCCACCACTTCGTGGTCAACCACATGATCGTGGGCTTCGTGCTGCTGGCCACCAACCTCATGGTGCACCGCTTCTTCGGTTGGGCCGCCAACGACGGCGTGCGCGGCTGGATCGCCGGGCTGCCCTTCTGGGCCGGGCTGCTGCTGATCATCCTGGTGGCCGACCTGGTGCAGTACTGGACGCACCGCGGCTACCACGAGGTGCCGCTGCTGTGGCGCCTGCATGCGGTGCACCACAGCGTCAAGAGCATGGACTGGCTCGCGGGCTCGCGCCAGCACATCCTGGAGCTGCTCATCACCCGCACGCTGGTGCTGGCGCCCATCTACGTGCTGGGCTTCAGCAAGGAAGTGATCGACGCCTACATCGTGGTGGTGGGCTTCCAGGCGGTGTTCAACCACTGCAACGTGAGCGTGCGGCTGGGGCCGCTGCGCTACATCATCGTCACGCCCAACTTCCACCACTGGCACCACAGCCAGGACGACGAGGCGATCGACAAGAACTACGCCGCGCACTACGCCTTCCTCGACTACCTCTTCGGCACCGCGGTCAAGAGCGACCGGCTCTGGCCCGAGCACTACGGCGTGGTGGGAGACTACGTGCCCAACGGCTTCTTCAAGCAGCTGAAGTTTCCCTTCGTCTGGAAGGGCTGAGGGGCCGAGGGCACAGCGGCTCGGGCGGCCGCGCTTGGCCGTCGTGTTCGAATACGGCCCATGAGTTCCCCGTCTTCCTTCGACGCCATCGTCATCGGCGCCGGCGCCGCCGGCCTTTTCTGCGCGGCGCAGGCCGGCCAGCGCGGCCTGAAGGTGCTGCTGCTGGACCACGCCGAGCGCATTGCCGAGAAGATCCGCATCTCGGGCGGTGGCCGCGCCAATTTCACCAACCGGGAGCTGGACGTGCGCGCGCCGCAGCGCCACTTCGTGGGCGAGAACTCGCACTTCTGCCGCTCGGCGCTGTCGCGCTACACGCCGCAGCACTTCATCGAGCTGGTGGAAAAGCACGGCATCGCCTATCACGAGAAGCACAAGGGCCAGCTCTTTTGCGACGGCCCCTCGCAGCAGATCATCGACATGCTGCTGGCCGAGTGCGCCCAGGGCGGCGTCACGCACTGGCAGCCCTGCAAGGTGGACGCGGTCGCCTATGCCGCCGGCGAGGGCTACACGCTGCAGACCTCGCGCGGCGAGGTGCGGGCGCCGCAACTGGTGGTGGCCACGGGCGGCCTGTCGATCCCGCAGATCGGCGCCAGTGACTTCGGCTACCGCATCGCCACGCAGTTCGGCCTGCGGGTGGTGGAGCCGCGCCCGGCGCTGGTGCCACTGACCTTCGGCGGCGACGCGTGGGCGCCCTACGCCGACCTGGCCGGGCTGGCCCTGCCGGTTCAGATCGAGACCGGTGCCAAGAAGGAACGCATGAGCTTCCTGGAAGACCTGCTCTTCACCCACCGCGGGCTCTCGGGCCCGGCGGTGCTGCAGATCTCCAGCTACTGGAAGCCCGGCGCCCCGCTCACCCTGGATTTCGCGCCGGGCGTGCAGATCGACACCGAGCTGCGCGAGGCCAAGCTGCGCTCGAAGAAGCGCATCGCCAACGAGCTGGCCCAATGGGTGCCTTCCCGCCTGGCGGACGCCTGGGTGGGCCAGGACCCGGCGCTGTCCCGCCCCGTCAACGAGGCGGCCGACAAGGCGCTGGCCCAGCTGGCCGAGCGCATCGGCCGCTGGCAGATCACGCCCAGCGGCACCGAGGGCTACAAGAAGGCGGAAGTGACCGCTGGCGGGGTGGACACGCGGGACCTGTCCTCCCAGACCCTGGAATCGAAGCAGCCGGGCCTGTATTTCATTGGGGAAGTGGTGGACGTGACCGGCTGGCTGGGCGGCTACAACTTCCAGTGGGCCTGGGCCAGCGCGGCGGCTTGTGCGCAAGGCATGGCCGCAGCTTCACAAACCGGGCTATAATTGCCGGCTAACACTTTTTGGCCCCACCTCAACGGCCACATCCGTTTTCAGTTGAGGAACCCCCGCCCGGGTCACGATCTTGACTGGGCCAATGTTTCAAAACCCGAGCTAAATGACCACCATCCGCGTTAAAGAAAACGAGCCCTTCGACGTTGCACTGCGCCGCTTCAAGCGCACCATCGAGAAGCTGGGCCTGCTGACCGACCTGCGTGCCCGCGAGTTCTACGAAAAGCCGACCGCCGAGCGCAAGCGCAAGAAGGCTGCGGCCGTCAAGCGCCACTACAAGCGCGTGCGCAGCATGCAGCTGCCCAAGAAGCTGTACTAAAAGCTGGCATCCTGCGACGGCCCCGTGCCGCCGCCGGTTTCGAGCCGCGCCAGGGAGATCCTGCCGCGGCTCTTGTCATTTCTGCCTTCGCAAACACAACAGAACAACCAAGGAATCCCGCCATGAGCCTCAAGGACCAGATCACCGAAGACATGAAGACCGCCATGCGCGCCAAGGACTCGGAACGCCTGGCCACCATCCGCCTCCTGATGGCTGCGCTCAAGCAGAAGGAAGTGGACGAGCGCATCGAGCTGGACGACGCCCAGGTCGTGGCCGTGATCGACAAGATGGTGAAGCAGCGCAAGGACTCGGTCGCCGCCTTTACCCAGGGTGGCCGCCAGGACCTGGCCGACAAGGAATCCGCCGAGATCAAGGTGCTGGACGCCTACCTGCCCCAGCGCATGGGCGCCGACGAGATCACCGCCGAGGTGAAGGCCATCGTGGCCGAGCTGGGTGCCAGCGGCCCGGGCGACATGGGCAAGGTGATGGGCGCGGTGAAGACCCGCCTGGCGGGCAAGGCCGACATGGGCCAGGTCAGCGCGGCGGTCAAGGCGGCCCTCACGGGCGCCTGAGCCGGGCCATGAGCCAGACCCGCCCCGTCGTCCACAAGGCCTGCGCCTGCCTGGTGGACGAGGCGGGCCGCCTGCTGGTGTTCCACCACCCGGGCGACCGCAACATGCAGCTGCCCAAGGGCACCGTGGAGCCGGGCGAGGCGCCGGAAGACGCGGTGCGGCGCGAGCTGCTGGAGGAATCGGGCATCCGCTTTACCGGCCCCCTGCATCCCTTGGGCACGCTGGACCGTGAATGCCCCGCCGGCGTGGAGGGCAACAAGCACCGCCACCCCCAGCTGTGGCACCTGTACCTGATGCGCGCCGAGGGGCCGCTGCCCGAACGCTTCGAGCACGTGGCCACGGGCAGCCCCGAGGAAGACGGCCTGGTGTTCGACTTCTCCTGGCTGGCGCCCGGGGAGGAGCCGCAGGGCTTCATCACCCCCTACCTGCAGACCATCGCCCGCGTGCGCGAGGCCTGGACGGTGCTGACGGCCGCCGGCAAGCCATCGGCCTGACGAGCGCCCCGGAGTGGGGCAGCTTCAGCTGCCCGCCACCTTCAGCCGGTCGAGCAGGATGGAGCCGGTGGTCTTGGCACCGTAGGTGTAGGCGTCGGCGCCCACCGCCTGGATGCCCAGCAGCATGTCCTTGAGGTTGCCGGCGATGGTGATCTCCTGCACCGGGAAGGCGATGCGGCCCTTCTCCACCCAGAACCCGCTGCAACCGCGCGAGTAGTCACCCGTCACGTAGTTCACGCCCTGCCCCATCAGCTCGATGACGAACAGGCCCGTGCCCAGCTTCTCGAGCATGGCATCCAGGTCGTCCCCGGGCTTGGTGAGGGACGAGCGCAGGGTCAGGTTGTGCGAGCCGCCGGCGTTGCCGGTGGTCTTCATGCCCAGCTTGCGGGCCGAGTAGGTCGACAGGAAGTAGCCTTCCAGACGGCCGGCGTCCACGATCTTGCGCGCCCTGGTGGCCACGCCTTCGTCGTCGAAGGGCGCGCTGCCCTTGCCGCCGCGCACGTGCGGGTCTTCGTCCACGCTGATGTGGTCGGGCAGCACCTTCTTGCCCAGCGAATCGAGCAGGAAGGTGCTCTTGCGGTACAGGGCGCCGCCGCTGGTGGCCTGCACCAGCGAGCCCAGCAGGCCGGCCGCCAGGGGCGACTCGAACAGCACCGGGCATTCGGTGGTCTTGATCTTGCGCGACTTCAGGCGGCTGAGCGCCCGCTCGGCGGCGTAGCGGCCCACGGCCTGCGGGCTGGCCAGATCGTCGGCCGAGCGCATGGAGCTGTACCAGGCGTCGCGCTGCATGTCGTTGCCGCGCCCGGCAATGGGCGCCACCGAGATCGAATGGCGCGAGCTGGCGTAGCCGCCCCGGAAGCCATGCGTGTGGGCGCTGAAGAAATGGCTCTGCTGGGCCGAGACGCCGGCGCCTTCGCTGTTGGTGATGCGCTTGTCGGTGGACAGGGCCGCGGCCTCGCACTCCAGCGCCAACTTCGCGGCTTCCTCGCTGGTGACGGCCCAGGGGTGGAACAGGTCCAGCTCGGGCTGCTCGCGCACGATGTCTTCCTCGTCCGGCAGGCCGCCTACCGGGTCTTCTGCGGTGAAGCGGGCAATGTCGTAGGCCGCCTGCACCGTCTGGTGGATGGCGGCCTCGGAGAAGTCGGAGGTGCTGGCATTGCCGCGGCGCTGGCCGACGTACACCGTTACGCCCAGCGACTTGTCGCGGTTGCGCTCGACGTTCTCCAATTCGCCCTTGCGCACCGAGACGCTCAGGCCGCAGCCCTCGGAGGCCTCCGCGCCGGCGTCGGTGGCGCCCAATTTCTTGGCGTGGGCCAGGGCGGTGTCGACCAGGTTTTCGAAGTGGGAGCGGCTGTAGGCGAAGCCACCCTCGGCGCGCGAGGTAGAGGTAGAAGGCATGTGGAGGACAATGATACTTGGGCCCACCCGGCCGCGCCGAGCGCGTGCCACCCACGGGCCCTCCAGAGAAGAATCAGACCACCATGCCCCGCAAACCCAAAAAAGGCTATTTCGTGCGCGGTGAATTCGTTGCCGAAGGCAGCGAACTCGACCTCGAGCTCAAGCGCGAACTCAAGGGCAACGACGTCAGCCGCACCGACCTCAAGCGCGAGAGCACCGAGCTGCAGGCCCTCGGCGAAGCCCTGCTGAACCTGCGCGGCCGCGCCTTCGAGGAGCTCGCGCTGGAAGACCGTCTGCGCGACGCCATCGTGGAAGCGCGCCGCATTACCAACTTCGAGGGCAAGCGCCGCCAGATGCAGTTCATCGGCAAGCTGATGCGCAAGCAGACCTCCGAGGTGCTGGACGCCGTGCGTGCGGCGCTCGATGCGCAGGACCGCCCCAATGCGCAGGCCACCGCCGCCCTGCACGAAGCCGAAGCCTGGCGCGACCGCCTCGTTGCCGACGACGATGCGCTGGGCGCCTGGATCGAGACCCATCCCGCCACCGATGCCCAGCAACTGCGCGCCCTCGTGCGCCAGGCCCGCAAGGACCACAAGACCGGCGCCCCCGGCGAAGCGCCGCGCCAAGGCCGCGCCTACCGCGACATCTTCCAGCTGGTGCGCGAGCAACTGGCAGTGCATGGCGGCGAAGACCACGCTGCGCAGGGCGCCGAGCAATCCCGAGAAGAAGACGCCTGAAGCAGGCAGCCAGCAAAGACATGAACTACGACCCCGTCAAGATCGGCATCGTCTCCATCAGCGACCGCGCCTCCAGCGGCGTCTACGAGGACAAGGGCCTGCCCGCGCTGCGCGACTGGCTCTCGCGTGCACTGAAGAACCCTCTGAGCTTCGAGCCGCGCCTCATCCCCGACGACCAGGCGCAGATCAGCCAGGCCCTGGTCGAGCTGGTGGACGCCGGCTGCGCGCTGGTGCTGACCACCGGCGGCACAGGCCCGGCCCTGCGCGACGTCACGCCCGAAGCCACGCTGGCGGTGGCCGACAAGGAAATGCCAGGCTTCGGCGAGCAGATGCGCCAGATCAGCCTGCACTTCGTGCCCACGGCCATCCTCTCGCGCCAGGTGGCCGTGATCCGCGGCCAGAGCCTGATCATCAACCTGCCGGGCCAGCCCAAGTCCATCGCCGAGACGCTGGAAGGCCTCAAGGACGAGAACGGCGAGCAGGTCGTTGCGGGCATCTTCGCCGCGGTGCCCTACTGCATCGACCTGATCGGCGGGCCTTACCTCGAAGGCAATCCCGAGGTGTGCAAGGTCTGGCGGCCCAAGGCCGCGATCCGCACTTTCGAAGCCTGAGCCGGACGGCCGCTCAGGCCGCGTTCTTCGCGCCGGCGAAGTCGCGCAGCCGCTCGCGCAGCAGGCTCGCGAAGCGGTCGGCCATGGCCGAAGGCGCCGCCTGCGGCGCGAAGGCCATGGACACCGACACGCCGAAGCGCGGCTGCAGCGGCAGGATGCGCAGCTCGTGCGCGAACACCGAGGCCACGTAGGGATTGACCACGCCGATGCCCGTGCCCTGCGCGGCCATCATGCAGATGGTGCCCGAGTAGGTGGTCTCCACAGTGCCGGCGGGCTCCACACCGAACTCCTGCAGCGTGCGGACGAAGGGCTGCTGGATCTCGTCGTCGGCATTGAGCGTGAGCAGCATCTGGCCACGCATGTCGCGCACGTGCACATCCTTCTTGCTCGCCAGCGGATGCTTGGGATGCATCACGCACACCACCTGCGCGCGGTGCAGCACCTCGATGTCGATCTGGTCGTGCTCCAGTGCCGAGGTGGTCAGGCCCAGGTCGAACTGGCCATGCACCAGCCCTTCGCGAAGCGCGTGCGTGCCCACCGTCTGCAGGTTGATGTGCACGTCCGGATGCTGCTGGGAAAAGGCATGGACCGCCTTGGGCATCAGGCTCAGGGCCAGGGCCGGCGTGCAGGCCAGGCGCAGGGTGCCGGCACCGAACTTGCGCAGCGCCACGACGCTGCGCTCGATGCGGTCCAGCCCCAGGAAGTGCTGCCGCACCGTGTCGAACAGGGCCTGCGCCTCGCGCGTGGGCCGCAGGCGCCCCTTGTGGTTGTCGAAGAGCTTCAGGCCGGTGGCGCCCTGCACCTGCGCGATCAGCCGGCTCACCGAGGGCTGCGTGGTGTGCAGCAGCGCGGCCGCGGCGGTGGTGGTGCCGCTTTGCATCACGGCCTGGAAGGCCTCGATCTGGCGGAAGTTCAAGGGGCGGGTCATGGCAGGCCTCCGGTGTTGTCTTCGACGCCGAAGCTATATCCATTTTGCATAGGTCGGCAACGAATTTGAATTTTCCAGAATGATGCCGTCTTCCTAAACTGCCGCCGAGTCTTGTTCCTCGGAACCAGGGGCAGGAGCCGCTTCGCAAAGGGAGAACGCATGAGAAACGTCGTGAAAATTCTGCAGCGCCGCCAGGCACTCGGTCTGGGGCTGGCGGTAAGCCTGTTGTCGGCGGCGCCTTTCGCAGCCGCGCAGTCCGACTACCCCAACCGCACCATCAAGCTGGTGGTGCCCTTCACCGCAGGCGGCAGCTCCGACCTGCAGGCGCGCCTGCTGGCCGACCGGCTCGGCAAGCTCTACGGGCAGCCGGTGGTGGTCGACAACCGGCCCGGTGCCGGCGGCCACATCGGCGGCAAGTCGGTGGCCGATGCGCCGGCCGACGGCTACACGCTGCTGCTGGGCTCCATCGGACTGCATGCGACCTACGGCGTGTTTCCCAAGCTCAACTACAACCCAGCCACCGACCTGAAGGTGATCACCGTGCTGGCCGAGATGCCGCACGTGGTGGTGGCCAACCCCGCCGTACCGGCCAGCAACCTGCGCGAGCTCACGGCCCTCGCGCGAAGCAAGCCCAACACGCTGAACTTCGGCTCAGCCGGCGTGGGCTCGTCCGTGCACATGATGGGCGAGCTGTACAAGCAGGTGGCCGATGCGCCGATCACGCACGTGCCTTACAAGGGCAGCGCGGCGGCGCTGAGCGACCTGGTGGCCGGGCAGATCCAGCTCATGTTCGAGAACCCGCCCACGCTGCTGAGCTACCTGCAAAGCGGCAAGCTCAAGGCGCTGGCGGTCACGGGTAAGACGCGCCTGCCGGTGCTGCCCAACGTGCCCACCGCGGCGGAGTCCGGCTACCCGGCCTTCGTCGCCACCTCCTGGACCACGGTGGCTGCCGGCGCCAAGGTGCCCGACGCCATCCTGGACAAGCTCAACGCGGACATCCGCAAGATCGAGCAGTCGCCGGACTTCAGGAAGAGCCTGGAGGACCAGGGCATGACCCCGGTGGCCAACACCCGCGACGAGGCGGCGCGCTTCATCACCGCAGAAAAGGCGCGCTGGGACAAAGTGATCCGCGACGGCCACGTCACGGTGGAATGACACGCACGCAATCGATGAATCCTTCTTCTCCCGTCCCCTGCCGCCGAATCGGCTCCGCCAGCGGCGCGCATCACTTCTTCGGCTACTACGACAAGAGCCCCTGGGACCGCAGCGGCCGCTACCTGTTGGCGCAGCAGGTGCCTTGGATGACCGAGCAGCTCACGCCCGGGCTTCGCGCCGGCATCGGCTATTTCGACCTGGAGGACGGCGACCGCTTCCACCTGCTGGACACCACCGGCGCCTGGAACTGGCAGATGGGCAGCCAGCTGCAATGGCTGGACGGCGCGCCGGGGCGGCAGGTCATCTACAACCAGCGCACCAGCGACGCCAATGCCATCTACCCCGGCTTCGGCGCCACCATCTTCGACGTGGACCGTGGCAGCGCGCGGCAGCTCCCCATGCCCATCTATGTGGTCGCGCCGGACAGCCGCTACGCGCTATGCGTGGACTACCATCGCCTGTACCGCACGCACGAGACTATCGGCTACAGCGAGGACGGCGGACCCTTCGACATTCCGCTGGCGCCGGCCGGGGACGGCATCCATCACATGGACCTCGCCACGGGCGAGACGCAGCTGGTGGCGAGCTACGCGGCCTTGCGCAACTTCCATCCGCGCACCTCGATGGAACGCGCCATCCACTGGGTCAGCCACATCGAGATCCACCCGTCGTCGTCGCGCGTGCTGCTGCTGCACCGCTGGACCGAGCGAGTGGAAGACGAGACTTGCTTCCTGCACCGCCTCATCACGATGAACCCCGACGGCTCGGACATGCGGCTGCTCGAATGCTCCGACCATCCGCTGCCGCAGCTGGGCCACCACTTCGACGCCGACGCGGTCGGCACCTTCGACTACGAGAAGTCCGAATATCAGATCTCTCACCCGCTGTGGCGCGACGACCGGACCATCGTCGTGTGGGGACCGCATGCGGGGCGCATCCACTATCACCTCTACACGGACAGCGAAGGCGGCGAGGTGCAGGTGCTGGGCGAAGGCGTGCTGGTCGAGAACGGCCACATGAGCTTCTCGCCCACGGACAAGCGCTGGCTGCTGAGCGACACCTACCCCGATGCGAACACGCACGAGCGGGTGCTATTCCTCTACGACATGCAGACCGGCCGGCGCCACGACCTGGGCAGCTTCTTCGCCACGCCCGAGCTGGGCAAGGAGAACCGCTGCGACCTGCATCCCCGCTGGCGGCACGACGGCCAGGCCGTGTGCATCGACTCGGTCCACGAGTCGATGCGGCAGATGTACGTGCTGGACGTGTCGGCGATCGTGGGCGGCTAGCCTACTTGCCCACCAGCTCCGTGAGCTTCTGGGCCTCGAAGCATTCCTTGCGCGCCGCCTCGTCGGGCACGCAGTCGCGCTGCTGCTGCGAGAGCTTCTCGATGGCCTGCCACAGGAGGGCGATCTGCCTGTCCTGCGTGGAGGCACTGTCGATGAGCCCGCGCATGGCCAGCGACAGCGGGTCGTCGCCCTGCGTCACGCCGTAGGCGGCGAAGGCGCCCTCGCGCCCTTCCACCTTGTCGCGCAGCTGCGCCTCGCCGGCCGGGATGATGCGCGCCGGAATGCCCACCGCCGTGGCGCCCGCCGGCACGGGCCGCGTGACCACCGCGTTGGAGCCGATGCGCGCGCCGTCGCCCACGGTGAAGCCGCCCAGCACCTTGGCGCCCGCGCCCACCACCACGTCGCGGCCCAGCGTGGGGTGCCGCTTGGTGCCCTTGTAGAGCGAGGTGCCGCCGAGGGTCACGCCCTGGTAGATGGTGCAGCCGTCGCCGATCTCGGCGGTCTCGCCCACCACCACGCCCATCGCATGGTCGAAGAAGACGCGGTTGCCGATCTTCGCGCCGGGGTGGATCTCGATGCCGGTGAGCCAGCGCCCCAGGTGCGCGATGAAGTTGCCCAGCCACTTCGCCCCGTGGTTCCAACACCAGTGCGCCGGACGATGAAGCATCACGGCGTGCAGGCCGGGATAGAGCGTCAGGACCTCGAAGGCCGAATGGGCCGCCGGGTCCCGCTCCAGGATGCAACGAATGTCGGAGCGCAGGCGATCAAACATCTTGGGGCTATATCGTTATGGGGCCGCGAGTCTATCGCCGGCTTCAATCGCTTGCAGGCGGTGGGGGCTCCACGTCGGTGGCAGGCGCTGCCGGCCGCTGGGGCTCGGCCATCAGCTTGGCGATGCCGCGCAGGATGTGGATCTCCTCCTGCGTGGGCTGGGCCCGGTTGAACAGCTGCTGCAGCCGCGGCATCAGCTTCTTGGGCGCCTTGGGGTCCAGGAAGCCGATGCTCACCAGCGAGCGCTCCCAATGCTCCAGCATGCCGGCCACGGCCTTGGCATCGGCGGCGACCGGGTCCGGCGTTCCGGTGGCGGCGTCGGGTTCGGCCTCGAAGCCGCCCAGCGCCATCCGCCATTCGTAGGCCACCACCTGGATCGCCGCGCCCAGGTTGAGCGAGCCGAAGCTGGGGTCGGTGGGAATGCGCAGCGCCACGTTGCAGCGGTAGACATCCTCGTTGCGCATG
Source organism: Variovorax sp. OV329 (assembly GCF_900114785.1). GTDB lineage: Bacteria > Pseudomonadota > Gammaproteobacteria > Burkholderiales > Burkholderiaceae_C > Variovorax. The sequence continues at coordinate 6,633 of NZ_FOUG01000006.1, read as the reverse complement.
CCGAAACGCTCGGAGCCGAACAGGAAGGCCACGTGCTGGTCCTTCTGCACGCCCAGCGGGCCCAGGTGCTCGCGCGGGCTGCGGGTGGGCGGGCCGAAGTCGCGCGGGATCATGGCGGTGGCGCACAGGTGGGTGACGCCGTCCAGCGCCTCGTCCAGCGTCTGCACGATGCGGGCCTTGGCCAGCACGTCCAGGGCGCCGCTGGCGCGCTGGATGGTTTCCTCGCGCCTGAGCACGTTGGGCCAGCGCGGCGCGACCAGCACCAGGTCGTCGAACCCCATGGTGCGAAGGGCGCGGGCGGCCGCGCCCACGTTGCCGGCGTGGCTGGTCTGGATCAGGATGAAACGGGTGCGCATGGGGAACAAATCAGGGGAACTGCCGCCAAAAGGGGGCTCCGGGTAAAATCTGGGCCCATTGTCGCCGCCCGCATCGCCGGGCCGCTCCCGGCTTCCTGGCCCCGCTCTTCACAAAATTCATGTCGTCCAACCTGCACCCCATGCTCAACGTGGCCATCAAGGCCGCCCGCGCCGCCGGCGCCATCATCAATCGCGCCGCGCTCGACGTCGAAGCCGTGCGCATCTCGCAAAAGCAGGTCAATGACTTCGTCACCGAAGTCGACCATGCCAGCGAGGCCGTGATCATCGAGACACTGCTGACCGCCTACCCCGGCCACGGCATCCTGGCCGAGGAATCGGGCCGCGAGCATGGCGCGCAGGATTCCGACTATGTGTGGATCATCGATCCGCTGGACGGCACCACCAACTTCATTCACGGCTTCCCGGTCTATTGCGTCTCCATCGCCCTGGCGGTGAAGGGCAAGATCGAGCAGGCCGTCATCTACGACCCGACCCGCAACGACCTGTTCACCGCAACCAAGGGCCGCGGCGCCTACGTGAACGAGCGCCGCATCCGCGTGAGCAAGCGCACCCGCCTGAACGAGTGCCTGATCTCCACCGGCTTTCCCTTCCGCACCGGCGACAACTTCAAGCAGTACCTGGCCATCATGGCCGACCTGATGCCGCGCGCCGCCGGCCTGCGCCGCCCCGGCGCCGCCGCGCTGGACCTGGCCTACGTGGCGGCGGGCTTCTCCGACGCCTTCTTCGAGACCGGCCTGAACATCTGGGACGTGGCGGCCGGCTCGCTGCTGGTGACCGAGGCCGGCGGCCTGATCGGCAACTTCACCGGCGAACCCGACTTCCTCGACCAGCGCGAATGCCTGGCCGGTGCACCGCGCATCTACGGCCAGCTGGTGCCGCTCTTGGCCAAATACTCGAAGTTCGCCGGTGTCGACGACAAGCTCAACGCCTCCGACCGCATGCGCGAGGTCAGCGCAGGCGCGGCCCGCCAGTCCGGCCGCGCCGAGGACGCCGACGCCGACATCTACGCCCGCAGCACCGTGTCGCTGCAGCAGCCCGAGGACGCCGAGGGTGCGGCCGGGCAAGGCGAGCCCGCCCAGGCCGCTGCAGCGCCCGCGCCACGCAAGCTGATCCGCTCGCGCAGCGCGACCCCCACGGACCCCAACTCCGGCAAGTGATGCAGGCGCCAAGCGCCGCGGCGCGGCGAGTACGCGCGGCGGTGCGCGTCGCCCTGAGCTACTACGTCACCAACGGCATCTCGGTCGCGTTCGGCCTGGCGCTGATCTCGGCCGCGGTGCACTACTTCCTGGGCCCGGTGGCCGGCGCCACCGCCTCGGTGGGCGTGCTGGTCACCGCACCGCCCGACCTTGCCGCGCCGAGGCGCGGCAAGTTCTACCAGATGCTGCCGGCGCCCCTGCTGGGCCTGCCGCTGTTCTTCGCGGTGCAGATGCTGCATGGCAAGCCGCTGGAGCTGGGCCTGCTGCTGGTGCCGGCCACCTTCTTCGCCTTCCTGGCCATGGCCTGGGGCAAACGCGGCATCCCGATCGCCATCGCGGTGATGTTCTCCATGATCTTCTCCATGGCCACGCCGGCGCCGCCGGACTGGCACGTGGCCTGGACGAACACCCAGCACTTCGGCCTGGGCGCGGGGCTGTACGTGGTGTGGGCGGTGCTGGCCAACTCGGCCCTCAATGCGCGCTACCGCGTGCAGTTCACCGCCGACGTGCTCTTTTCGCTGGCCGCGCTCATGCGCACGCAGGCCCGGCAGTTCTGCGCCCCCGACGAAGCCGACGACGTGCGCGAGGTCGGTGCGCCCATCCTGGGGCAGTTGCTGCGCGACCAGGCGCAGCTGGCCGACCAGCTGCAGGCGGCGCGCGACATCGTACTGGAGTCGCCGCGCACGCCCCGGCGCCAGCAGCTGGCGGCGATGCTGATGATCGCGCTGGAGATGCGCGACCACCTGGTGGCCACCGAGCTGGACCTGGAGGCGCTCGTCGCCCACCCCCACGGCGCCCAGGTGCTGCGGGAGATGCGCTTCGTGCTGCAGGAGCTGGCCGGCGAGACGGCAGCCCTGGCCGACGCGCTGCTGCTGGGCCGCCAGCCCGACGCGCCGCTGGACCGCCGCCCGCACCTGGCCGAGATCCGGATTCCGCTCGACCAGGGACCGGCGGCCGACGGCCGCATGGGCCCCACGCCGGCGCTGCTGGCGCGCGGCATGGCCAACCGCATCGGCCACCTCAACGACGACGTGCTGCGCCTGACTTCCATCGCCCGCGGCGACACGCCGCCCGACCTGACCGTGGTGCGCGCCGGCTGGAAGATGTTCGTCAGTCCCACCGACTGGTCGATCGCGCCCTTCCTCAACGTCTGGCGCTGGGACGCACCACCGCTGCGCCATGCCATCCGCGCCGCGCTGGCCATCGCCGCCGGCTACGGGATCGCGGTGGCTTTGCCCTGGGGCTCGCACGACTACTGGATCCTGCTGACCATCGTGGTGGTGCTGCGCGGCAGCCTCTCGCAGACGCTGGAGCGGCGCAACCACCGCGTCGCCGGCACCCTGCTGGGCTGCGTGCTGGCCACGGCGCTGCTGTCGGCACATCCGTCGGCCGTCGCACTGCTGGTGAGCGTGAGCGTGGCGCAGGCGGTGGCGCATGGCTTCGCCGTGCGGCGCTACCTCATCACCTCGGTGGCGGCTACCGTGCTTGGCCTGGTGCAGGCGCACCTGCTGAACGCCGGCATGGCACCCACCTTCGCGCTGTTCGAGCGCCTGGCCGACACGCTGATCGGCGCCGGCCTGGCCTGGGCCTTCTGCTACGTGCTGCCCTCGTGGGAGCGCCACCAGCTGCCGGCACTGGTCGCCCGCTCCATGCGCGCGCAGGCGCGTCACGCCAAGCTGGCACTGGGGCTAGGGCAGCTGAAGGCCGCCGACGACGCGCCCGAGCTTTCCTGGCGCCTCGCGCGACGCGAAGCCTACGACAGCCTGTCGGCCCTGGTGCAAGCCACGCAGCGCTCCATCTCCGAGCCGCGCGCGGTGCGCCCGCCACTGGCACCGCTGGAATACCTGCAGGCGCACAGCTACCAGCTGCTGGCCCAGCTGAGCGCGGTGAAATCGATGCTGGTGCTGCGCCGCGACCGCCTCACGCCGGCCGAGGTCGAGGGCCCGCTGGAGCGCACCGCCGACCGCATCGAGAAGGCGCTGACTGCGCCCTTCGACGAGACGGCGCTCGCGCCCATGGAGGCCGGCGCGCCGGTGACGCCCAGCGCCGGCGGGCCTATCTCGCTGCCCGACCCCTTCGAGAACGACATCAGCCCCTGGCTGCTGCGCCGGCTGGACTTTGCCACCCGCATCGCGCTGCAGCTGCGCGAGGACGCGACCCGCGTCCTGCAATCCACCGCGGAGGAAGAACAAGCGACATGAACGGACAGGCGATCGTTTCGCACCCCTGGTTCCCCAGCCTGACGGCGGCATTGGTCACCGTGGTGGTGGCGCTCATCGTCCACCGCATCGGCGGGCTGCTCCTGCTGCGCGTCACGCGCGATCTTCCGGGCCTGTACGCCATGGTGGGCAAGAGCCGCTCGCCGGCACGCTGGGTGCTGCCGCTGATCGGGCTGCAGATGGTCTGGCAGGCCGCGCCCGACGAGTTGCGCGGCATCGGCAGCGTGCGCCATCTCAACGGCCTGCTGCTGATCGCGGCGGTGGCCTGGCTGCTCACGCGGGCCATCAACGGCTTCACCGACGGCTTCCTCTCGCGCTACCCGTCCAACGTCGCGGACAACCTGCAGGCGCGGCGCCTGCACACGCAGGGCCGGGTGCTGGCGCGCACGGCCATCAGCGTGATGCTGGTGGCCGCCGCCTCGATGATGCTGATGACCTTCCCGGGCGCGCGGCAGGTGGGCGCGAGCCTGCTGGCATCGGCGGGGGTGATCGGCATCGTCGCCGGCCTGGCGGCCAAGCCGGTGTTCAGCAACCTGATCGCCGGGCTGCAACTGGCGCTGGCACAGCCCATCCGCATCGACGACGTGCTGGTGGTCGAGGGCGAGTGGGGCCGGGTGGAGGAGATCACCGGAACCTTCGTCGTGCTGCGCATCTGGGACGAGCGCTGCCTGATCCTGCCGCTGTCCTACTTCATCGAGAAGCCTTTCCAGAACTGGACGCGCAGCAGCTCGCAGCTGCTGGGCTCGGTGTTCTTCTTCGTGGACTTCGGCATGCCCATCGCGCCGCTGCGCACCGAGCTCGAACGCATCGTGCGCGCCGCGCCCGAGTGGGACGGCCGCACCTTCGTGCTGCAGGTGACCGACACCACCGAGCGCACCATGCAGCTGCGGGCGCTGGCCACTGCCTCCAGCTCGGGCAGGGCCTTCGATCTGCGCTGCCGCATCCGCGAAGGGCTGATCGACTTCATGCAGCGCGAATACCCGCAGCACCTGCCGCAGCTGCGCATCGGCAAGGACGCGCTGCTGCCGCAGGCCGCCTTGCAGCAGGACGCGTCCGTACAAGGCGTGCAGGCGGCGCCTGCGGGGCGCAGCGCCAGCGCCGGCTGAGCGCCGCCGCGCTCACACGCCAGAAGCGGCGCGCCGGCGCCGGTCGGCCTTCGGCAGGTCGGCCGCTGCCGGGAGCAGCGCCTCGGCCTGCGCCTGCAGCCGTGCGAGCGATTCGTCGAATTGCCGCGCCGCCTGCGGCGTGAGCACCGACATCAGCTGCGAATTGATTTCCTGCACCAGCGGGAAGAGCTGGTCGTGGATGGCGCGCCCCGCGTCCGTCAGCCGCAGCATCACCTGGCGCCGGTCGCCGCCGGGCTGGCTGCGCGAGATCAGCCCCTTGGCCGCCAGCGAGCCGATCGCGCGGGAGGTGCGGGCCCGGTCCAGCTGCGCCACCTCGGCCAGTTGCGAGGAGCCCAGGCCGTCGCCGCCATGCTCCGCCAGCGTGGCCAGCACCCGCCATTCGCGCCGGGTGATGCCAAATCGCCCCTCGCACAGCCGTATCACCGGGCTGCCGCCCACTGCCAGCAGGCGGCTGAGGCGGTAGAGCAGCAGGTCGTCGAGCAGGGGGCCTGCGCCGGGCTTCTCGGCCATCGGGGTAACTCCGCAAAGCAGTTGATTTGAACAATCGATTGTCGCGGTCCTACAGTGGCGGGCTGCGCGCCGCGGCGCGCGCAGCGAAACGCCACAACAAGGAGACGCACCGTGTACCTGCGCAAGACCTTTCGCAGCCTAATCGCCGGCCTCGGCCTGGCCACCCTCGCCACCGCCGGCACCGGCCTGCAGGCACAGACGCTGGACGGGCCGCTTCGCATCGTGGTGGGCTTCGCGCCCGGCGGCGCCTCCGACAAGGTGGCGCGCATCGTGGCCGACAAGCTCGGGCCCAAGCTGGGCGTGCCGGTGGTGGTGGACAACAAGACCGGCGCCGGCGGCCGCCTGGCCGCGCAGCAGGTGAAGCTGACGCCGGCCGGCCAGAACGTGCTGATGCTGGCCAACCCGGCGGTGATGCTGGTGGCGCCCCTGGTCTTCAAGGACAACGGCTACGACGGCGAGAAGGACTTCGTGCCGGTCTCGCATGTCAACGACTACGAGTTCGCCCTTTCGGTGTCCACCGCGGTGCCTGTGAAGGAACTCAATCACCTGCTGGCCTGGATGCGCGCCAACCCCGAGAAGGCCAACTTCGGCGTGCCGGCCACCGGCAGCCTGCCGCACTTCTTCGCGCTGATGACGGCCGAAAAGGCCGGCGTGCAGGGCCAGGTGGTGGGCTACCGGGGCTCGGCGCCGCTGCTCACCGACCTGATCGGCGGGCAGATCCCCATCGCCTTCGACACCTTCGACGTGGCGCTGCCGCAGCACGAGGCCGGCAAGATCCGCATCCTGGCGATGTCGGGCGCCAGGCGCTCGCCATTCGCGCCCAAGATCCCCACCTTCAAGGAGAGCGGGCTGGACCTCGCCGCCACCGGCTGGAACGCCTTCTTCGCGCCCACCAGCATGCCGCCGCAGAAGGTGCAGTTGCTGTCCAAGGCCATCTACGAGGTGATGAAGGATCCGGCCACGGTCAAGACCTTCAACGATTCGCTGATGACGCCGGTGGCCGCCACCCAGGCCCAGACCGTGGCGATGCTCAAGGCCTTCCGCGAGCAGTGGGCGCCGGTGGTGCGCAAGTCCGGCTACCAGCCCTGATCGACACCATGCAAGGTCCGAACTTCATCTTCATCGTGGCCGACGACCTGGGCTTTGCCGACCTGGGCTGCTACGGCGGGCGCGACGCGAGCTTCGGCCCGGTGTCCCCGGTGCT
>NZ_FOUG01000043.1 GCF_900114785.1 Variovorax sp. OV329 | reverse complement strand
TTCCTCCCTCGAGGCTTGTCCAACACCTGCCCTCAGGTCGGTGTTATGCGCAGGCTCGTCTTGCAGGCCGGGCAGATGTCGGACAAACCTAAACGAAAGCAGCCGAAGGGCAGGGCAGGGAGAAAGTGCGGCTCCGTGCCCCTTGCGGAAGTAGCGCCCTCAGGAAACCGACGTTCCAGGTGACTGGCAGCTTTGGGGGCCCTTACGGGCCGTTCGGCCCTACGTCGAGCCTCATCCATCAGGTCCCTCGTGATCAGACCACCAGGTCCACCTTCCCCAAGCACGCGCGGAAATGTTCGACGTCCCAGTGCAAGACTCGGGCGCTATATTCTGACAATCACTCCGCGAACAAGGAATCCCCTTGACTATCCCTCGCATGCTCTCATTGCTTTTGGCGATGTCTTGCATTTCGGCCAGCGGCGCCGTGCAAGAGGTGGGCGCGGCCTGCAAGCCGCGCAGCCTTGCCTTCGATGACACCGCCGCGGGTTGGTCTGCCGTTCCCCTGTCCAAGCTCAAGCGAGACACCGCATACAGCGTTGCGCAGCAGGAAGGCCGGGCGGTGCTGCGCGCAGTGGCGGATCGGTCCGCGTCCCTTTACATGGCTCGGCTGAAACCCGCTCAACTTTCTCCTATGACGATCGACTGGGAGTGGATGACCGATGCGTTGGTGCCTGGCGCGGACAATCGCGACAAGAGCGCAGAGGACGCTCCGCTGCGCGTGCTCGTGGCGTTCGACGGCGATGTAGCCGCGCTGCCGGACGCGGAGCGCAAGCGATTCAGCAGAGCAAAGAACTTGGCGCGGCGTGACATCCCCTACGCGGTGCTCATGTACATCTGGAGCGACCACGTACCGGTGGGCACCGTGATTCCGTCTGCACATACAAGCCAGGTGAAGATGATGGTGGTGGCCTCGGGGCCGGATGGCTTGGGCCGTTGGCACTCTGTCCAGCGCAACATCGACGACGACTACAAGGCAGCTTACGGCACTGCTCCGGGGCCAGTGCTGGGGGTCGCGGTGATGACAGACACAGACAACACGGGCAGCCAGGCAATCGGAAACTATGCCGGCATTCGGATCAGTTGCGGCCGACCGTGAATCGGCATCCGGCGTGTGTGGACTCGCCGCACGGTCTCCCGGTTGGGTCCGCTCCTGCACCGTCCGCGAACTTCGCATGGAGACTGGCTGCAGTCCTTGCAGACGGCCAAAGGCCCGGACGGCAGGTAGATGGCCACTCTGGACCATGGCCGACGATAGCGGCGTTGTTCGAGACGACGTTTCGCAGTTCTGCCCTACGGAGCAAGACTTTCCTCCACAAAGCGCAATATCGCTTCCACGAGCGCTTCGCGTGGGAAGGCGTTCTGCGTAACCAATGTTTCGGAGATCACGGGCCGGCTGCGGTTTAGCGGCACTGCGATCGCCCAGTGGTCCGCATTCAGATAGCCCATAAGGGCGCTCCCAGGGATCACCTGATCGTAGAAGATGACCTGGCTGTCGTTGCGTGCGTCGATCCGTGCCAGCTTGCTCCAGCTCGGCCTCAAAATCAGCGAGATGCGCTCAGGCTGCGGGAGCGTGACTAACGAGTAGTAGCGGGGGCCCTCCGGTAGTTTGTTCTGCGCGAGCCACGCCTTGCGCGTGTCCGGGCGCAAGGATTCGACCGCCCCCCTGTCACCCGAGTCGCACGTGGCCTGCGGGAAATGCCGCAACAGGTCGGCCTGATTCTGTGTCGCGTCGTTGGCCAATGCCGAGCCCCCGATCGCCCCAGCCACGCTTACCACAGCTGCCACGCGGCCCCGGATCTCCGGATAGGCGGCTAGTGCTTCGAGGATGTCAGGCGTTCCCTTGGAGTAACCAACAAGCACTATGTACGGCCGGGCTCCCTGCCCCGGAGCCATGGACATCAGTGCATCCCGAATCAAGCGCGCGTTCTTAGCCGTGCCCGAGAGCGGATCCACTTTTAACAGGTCCAATTCATAGCCAAACTTTCCCACGTGGCGCCTGCTCGTGCCAGGCGGCTGCAGCCAGGGTTCAAAGCATTCGTAGCCGACACCGGGAACTGTCAAAGCGACCAATCGGCGCTTGGCCAGCCCTAGATCGACCGCACGACCAGTGCCTGGTGGCTCGTCAGCGAGTCGGGTCATGGCATCGCTGCACGGACGGTAGTCCTCGATCTGGTCCTTGCGGGCTTCCAGCACCTCACAGAAGATCTCGCGAAATCGCGCTCGCTCGTCCGATATACCTGCCTGCACCGCTGGTACCAGAACAAGCGCAGGGCCCTGGGTACTGAAAGGCATTAAGGGTGGCGAAGTGCAGGCGCTGAGCAACCATAGCCATGCCAAGCCACCTCGACGGCAACCGGCAGTGGGCGTCCAGCGGTTGTTCGCGCGCATGTCTCACACCCTTAGTAGTAGTAACGCCAGTCGAAGATCAATCGCAGCCCCAGCGACCAAACGGTCTGCAGGTGGACTGGGGGCGCGCCGGCGGGAAAGCGAACCGCTCCGCCGCGCGGCACGTCTGCCGCGGCGTAGAACTGGAAAAGCACGGACGAACTCTGGTTGGTCGAGAAAGCCCGGTAGGGCCGGTACTCCAGGATGGGCAGGTCGTAAGAGGTGGACTTGAAGTTCACGACGCGCCCGAAATCGCTTGACTGTACGCCCGGTGCCAGCAATTGGTCGTCACCCGACAACCCATAGAAGGTGATGCCAAGTTCACGCCCCAGCACGAACTGAAACCGGCCCACCGGCGTCGCCCAACCGGACTGCAGGCCCAACAGGCCGCCGTTGCCGGCGGTGACGGCCATGTCGGCAAAGGCCTGGGGCTGGACCAAGTACAGAGGCGACGCCAACAGCAAATCACCAGGCACGAGGTAATAGGGCATGCGCAGGCGCAGCGCCACGCCGGTGCGCGCAGGTACCGCCGCGCTCAGGTTTCCGCTCAGGGTGTTGCCCGTAACGTCCCGGAACTGGTTGCTCGAAGGCGAGTCAGTCCGAAAGCCCAGCGAGGCATATACCAGCCCATCGCCCGCCTCGCCCATCACCCCGTCGAGACCGAAGCCGGCGCGAACGGAAAGGTCCAATCCTACGATGGCGCCGGTGCCTGACTGGCCACGAATGAATCCGCCGTCGATTGCTCGCCCGTCGATCGATCCGGCCAAGCCGACGAAGGGTCCGACCTCGCTTCGAAATCGCGGCATCGCGCCCAAGCCTGGCCCCAGGCTCGGCACCGCGGTGGCGATCAGCGTTGACTCCAGCAGCGGCAGATCTGCCTGGCGCACCCGCTGCCCCGGCTCGCGCGAAGGAAAGTTGCGGGCGCTGCACACGTTAAAGGCGTCGGGCTGCAGTGGCGCATCGGCAAGTGTCGCGAATACGGCTTCAGAAACTCGACCCGAGACTACGTCAAGCACTTGCTCCAGACTGGCCTTGACCGACGCAGAAGCAATGCGGGCATCTTCGGCGCGCATGTGAGCATCGCCCATCAGCACGACTGAGTTCCCGCCGCCGCTCCAGGTGAACACTTCCAGGCCGCTCTGGTTGTAGAAGTCGTGTGTGCCCTGCCGCTGTGAAGCGTCGCCCCAGGAACCCGCGATGTGGCCAGCGGCGAAGGTGTCTTGCAGGAAGTGCAGCGCAAAGGCTTCATCGGCCAGCGCGGAACGCATGAGTTCGATGCGCTGGTCCGAATCGAGCGCTCCGCTTCGCAGGCGGCTCGCTTTCTGCAGAGCGCTGAGGTGGAACCATGCGTACACTCCGATGGCATTCAGTTCAGACCCCGGCCGCAGGGTCAGCGAGGCATAGTCGATTGGCCTCACATTTGGACTCGGTCGGGCGAGCAGGAAGTGAGCGTTGTTGTAGCCGGCACGGGTCGCGTACTGCGTGTCGGCGCGCTGCAGTCGGATGTCGGCAGTGCGCAGGGCGTTGATGCGCTGCGCCCGTACCGATTGGCCTGCCAGTCGGCGTTGCGCGTCCGAGAGCACGTTTGGCGCGCGGCCGCTCATGTCGGGTTCGGCTGTCACCGGCAGGCGTGCAAGGTCAACCTTCAGCTGGGCCGCGACATCTGCCACCGAGAGGACCCATGGGGATGAGCGAGCCGTCTCCATCATTTCCTGGCTCGAGCATGAGTGGTCGCCCGCGATGGCCGACAGTGCGGCCCAATCGATGCATGAGGGCGTCAGCTCTTGCGTCTGGTCGGCACCTTGCTCGCAAAGGCGCTGCTCATTGCCGATGCGGGCGCTGCGCCACAGCTGGTCGAAGATCACCCGGCGGTCAGCGTCGAGTTGCTGGACCGCGCTCAATGCCAATTCCCGGTGCTCCGGATAGACCCAGGCCCTAGCAGAAAGGCTGGACAGCAGGCCAATGCACGAAGCCGCCCAGACCATCACCTTGCGCACATCGCGCTTGGACACTCGAGCACCCCTGTCGTAGTTCCGCTGGCGCCAACTGTAGCCAAACACCGGCCAATCCACTTCAGGAGTGAAGCTCATTCGCGCGAGTGCATCCCATAATTGCGGCAGAGAGCCTGCTAGGGTATACACCTGCCCGATGGAGGGGATATGGAAAAGTCAAGCACGGCCGTGCCAAGCGAATCTCGTATCGATCTCGCGCAGCGAAGAAGTTCGTCAGCCCTTATGGACGTGCTGATTCGTGCCGGGCTGGTCCTGGCTCTTGCGCTTCTCTGCTACCGGATCTTCGCTCCTTTCCTGACCTTGATCGCCTGGTCGCTGATCCTGGCCGTTTCTCTCTACCCCTTGCACCAGTCGCTGGCCCGCCGGATCGGAGGCAGGCAAGGCCTGGCAGGCACAATCGTGGTTCTGGCGGGCATCGCGCTCATCTTCGCACCAACCACTGTCCTGATGAGCTCTTTTGGCGACTCGATTCGCCAACTCGTCAACGATGTGCAGAACAACACTCTGCGCATTCCTCCACCGCGCGAAGGTGTCGCACGTTGGCCCGTCGTGGGAGATCGAATTCATGCATTGTGGTCACAGGCATCCACCGATCTGCCGTCGGCAGTGCAGGCCCTGCAGCCGAAGCTCGGCGAGCTCGCCAAGATCGCCTTGGGCGTGGTGGCCGGCATCGGGAGCGCCTTGCTAATGTTCCTGGCAGCGATCATTGTCGCGGGCATCGTCATGGCCTTCGGCCAGGCCGGAACGCGCGGCACGCAGGCCATCTTCGTTCGAATCATCGGGCCAGCGCGGGGCAAGGAGTTCGCAGCTCTTTCTACCGCCACGATCCGTGCGGTCGCGCAGGGCGTGATCGGCGTGGCGTTCATCCAGGCCCTCCTGGTGGGCGTGTGCTTGCTCGTAGCGGGCGTTCCTTGGGCCGGCGTGCTCGCGGCCATCGTGCTTGTGCTGGGTATTGCGCAGGTGCCAGCGGTCATCATCACATTGCCAGCCATCGTCTGGCTCTGGACCGGCTCGGACCACGGAAGCGGTGCGGCCACCCTTTACAGCATCCTCCTGTTTGTAGCCGGCATGGCCGACAACGTGCTCAAGCCGCTCATGCTCGGCCGTGGCGTCGATGCGCCTATGCCTGTGATCCTCATTGGTGCCCTGGGCGGCATGGCAACCGCGGGCATTCTGGGCATGTTCGTAGGCGCCACGCTGCTGGCATTGGGCTACCAGATCTTTATGGGATGGGTCCAGGCTGATCCGGCGGGCACGCGTTTGCCCTAGTAAAAACGGCTTCCGGGATGCCATGGCAGGCACTACGAAGGGCTGGGCATCGCCAGATCAGTATTTGATGTCCCGCTTCTCCTGCCGGCCTTCCTGCTTGGTATCGCGCTTGTCCTGCCGACACTGGGAGTTGCTCTTCTGGTTGGTTGCGCGGCAGTCCTGCTTCGTGGAGCGCGACTCCTGTTTTGCGGCCTGATTCACCGCCCGCCCTTGCTGACGCTGCTGCGACTGCTCGGTCGCGACGGCGATGCCCGGCAGTAGTAAGAGGGCTGCGAAGGCGATTTGTGCGCTTGCCCAGCGCCGGCACTTTGTTTCTAAGGTCTTCAATTGCGTCCTCCTCGAGTAAGGTGCGAGCCGCGGAGCCAAGACGATTCTGCCGACGAACGCCCTACCAGACAAGCCCGCCTTAGGGCCCTGAATGGGTCTAACAAAATCTTTCAGAACTGTTCTTCGACTGGAAAACGATCCTGGTTGATGAGGCTTCGGCCGCGGAGCTTGAAATTCGTCGTCAAGAACGTGATGCACTTCGAGACGCAACTGGTGCTTTAATCCTCCTGCTTGGGGTCGCGGCGTGAACCTGGATGGCAAGCATCAAGAAAAGGTTCAATTGACGAGTGCAATGCTTGAATCGTCGGTTTTCATGCCAACAACCGAACTAGATGCCGATGCACAAGTGTTCATTTCTCGCAGTCGGTCTTGCGGGGTGTTTTCGTTTCAGCATGCTCCCCCTCCGGTACAGGTGGCGATTCCGCGGCAAAGCACAGCGCAATCGCCGCATCGGGCGACGAGGCTGTATCGAAACTTCACGCTAGGTACCTAGTGGACTGTAACGGTTAAATAGGAAGTATCATTGTGCCTCCGGAGGGCGCAATGGAACTGACGAAAACTGAAGTCTTGGAACTGCAGCGACA
>NZ_FOUG01000038.1 GCF_900114785.1 Variovorax sp. OV329 | reverse complement strand
AGGCACCCTGCGCGTCACCATCCGGCCGAGCCGGGTTCGCCCTTGAACGGGCCGACGAGTTCGGGCGTGATCCAACCGGCGTAGAAGCGCCCGGGCTGTGGCAACACGCGAACACCATCGACCAGGCACTCGAGCTGCTGCGGATAGAACGCGACGTGGTCGCGCAATGCCGCGAACGTAAGTTCAGGCTGAGGGTAGAACCAAGCCGCTGATTCAAAGCGTCGCGTACCCGCAATGACGGTCAAATCGTGCGCCTCGCCTTTCCACTCGCAATGCGAAGTTCCTGTGGCCGCAGTCAGCGCATCGGGTCGCACGTCGGCTCGCGGCAGGTAGAAGGTCGGCGGGCTGGCGGTTTCGAGCAGCCGCAACGCGTTGCGGGTACGCGCGATTTCTACATTGCCACTGCGCACTACGATCTCGCGCCGGTCGGCCTCGATGCGGGGCGGGCGCGGATAGTCCCACACCGATTCCTGGCCGGGGCCCGGCGTTTGCGCGAATGGTGGGCGGGCATCGCCCACATGGCGCCATTGCGCGCGTGCTCTTTGGAGCCGCGCGATCTCTTCGGCGCTATCTCGTTCGGAAGCCATAGGGGATTCTTCCCGGCTAGCCGGCCTTGCGCCACCGACCCGAGTCAGGGCACAAAGTGGCCGGTGCGCCGTTCAGCCAAACTTGCTCTTCATTCAGCTGCAGCGAAGTCGAAGAGTCGATGTCGAAGGTGTCTGCCGAGATGCGCTTTCCGTTGGTCATGGGGCATTGTCGCTCTCCGAACCTTGCCTTGAACTGTGCACCAGTGGTGTGATGCCTCCGACCCATGAGAGTTTCTCAATTGGAGACTCCGCGGCAGAAGGGGGCTCTATGCAGGGTTTGCGCGGGCGCTCGCTGAGCAGCGAGATTGTGTGAAAACTCTTTGATGCTCGCCTATATTGAGTCAACCCGTTCGCGACGAGGTGACCATGAAGCGATTCATCGAAGGCGAGGACCGACATCAAGTCACATTGCTGCCCGAGTGCCTGGACGACTTTGTCGGCGACGACAACCCGGTGCGTGTCGTCGATGCCTTCGTTGAAGAGCTCGACCTTGATGCTCTCGGATTCGAAGGCATAGAGCCGGCGGCCACCGGCCGCCCCTCGTACCACCCCGCGGTCCTTTTGAAGCTCTATATCTACGGGTACCTCAATCGCATCCAGTCAAGCCGCCGACTGGAGCGCGAGGCTCAGCGCAACCTGGAGCTCATGTGGCTCACTGGCCGTCTGGCGCCGGACTTCAAGACCATTGCGGACTTCCGCAGAAACAACGGCAAAGGCATCCGAAGCGTGTACCGCCGCTTCGTCATGCTGTGCCGTGAACTGAAGCTGTTCGGCGCGGTGGTGGCCATCGACGGCAGCAAGTTCAAGGCGGTCAACAACCGCGAGCGCAACTTCACCCCAGGCAAGGTCGAGCGGCTCGAGCGCGAGTTGGAGCAACGCATCCAGCACTACCTGGATGCGCTGGAGACGGCGGACCGCGTCCAGGCGGCAGATCTGCCAGCCAGGACTGAGCAGATTCAATCCAAGCTTCAGAAGCTGCGCCACAAGATGCGCGGTCTTCAGGCCGTGCGCGAGCAGTTGGATCGGACGCCCGATCACCAGCTATCGCTGACCGATCCGGATTCTCGGGCGATGACCTCGCACAGCATGAAGGGCACAGCGCTGGTGGGCTACAACGTGCAGACCGCTGTCGATGCCAAGCACCACCTCATCGTCGCGCACGAGGTGACGGGTACCGGCAGCGATCGAAACCAGTTGAGCAAGATGGCCAAGGCTGCTCGGGAGGCTATGGGCAGCAAGCGGCTTAGTGTGGTCGCGGACCGGGGCTACTACGGGGGCCCGGAGCTCAAGGCGTGCGCCGACGCTGGCATCAAGGCGTACGTACCCCGGGTGATGACCTCCAACGCGGCCGCCCAGGGGCGCTTCAGCAAGGATGACTTCATCTACATCGCCCGCGATGACGAGTATCAATGCCCCGCAGGAGAACGCGCGATCCACCGGTTCGCCAGGGAAGAAGACGGCCTCTTCATCCACCTGTACTGGACAAGCGCTTGCCCAAACTGCTCCATTAGA
This sequence comes from Variovorax sp. OV329, assembly GCF_900114785.1. Taxonomy (GTDB): domain Bacteria; phylum Pseudomonadota; class Gammaproteobacteria; order Burkholderiales; family Burkholderiaceae_C; genus Variovorax. The sequence goes on along the minus strand of NZ_FOUG01000038.1, from coordinate 9,749 downwards.
AAGCAATGCACAACCAGCAGCTACCGCCGGATCCGGCGATGGGAGCACGAAGAGATCGTCGAAGCAGCCGAGCGACGCCTGGCACGCCACCCGGAGATGATGAAGTTGCGCAAGCGCACCGTGGAGCACGTCTTCGGCACGCTCAAGCACTGGATGGGCTCCACGCACTTCCTGACACGCGGCAGCGAGAACGTCGCGACTGAGATGAGCCTAAACGTCCTGGCCTACAACATGAAGCGAGTGATGAGCCTGCTCGGTACTGCCAGAACCATGAAGGCGATGCGGCTTGCCGGGGCCTGAGCCCCTTTAACCAATCACCAACCGCTCAAATCGGTCTTCCCAAGCTGTGCCAAGCCCTGCGGCTCAAGGTGAAGCGGGATGCACTCTTGCTTCCCTCACACGGACTTCAGGCAACGAGGCCGAGCGTGTTTCCACACGGCCTCCAGCGTTTGCGGACCTTCAGCCCCGCAGGCGCGAATGACCGAGAACTGACGCACAGCGGGCCATCCGAACTGCCCTACCCTGTCGTGGATGCTGGATGTCGCGTAGGTGCACTTTGCAGTCACCAGACCCGAAGCGGGATGGACATTTTTGCGGGACGCATTCCGAAAATCAGGGCATCCAGAACGTGCGAGGCAGTAGTGCAGGCACCAGCGTGCGGTTCAGCCGCTCGCGCCACCAACGCAGCGCCTGGCCCTGCGCGCCCGTCTTCCACGCCAGCCAGAAGGACTCGGGGGGGCGGGGCTCCTCGGTCGGCAGCTCGACCAGCAGGCCGCGCTCCAGAGCCAAGGCAACGCAACTGCGCGGCAGGAAGCCGTGGCCCAGGCCTGCCACCTGGCATGCAATCTTGGCCGTCATCGTCGGCACCGCGATGCGCGGCTGGCCAGCCAGCAACCCAACCGTGCGGTCCGACAAGGTGCGCGCGCTGTCGCCCACCACGATGGCGTTGCACTCCAGCAGGTCGCGGCGCTGCAGGGGGCGGCTCAGCCGCGTGAGCGGATGGGTGGGCGCGACACAGAAGGCGAACTCGACGCTGCCCACCGTCACCGCCTGGTAGCCGCCGCCAGCCGGTCCTTCGCCAGCGGCTACAACAATGTCGGCACGCCCTTCACGAAGCGCCTCCCAGGTGCCGGTCAGCGCCTCGCTCCCAACACGCAGGCGGGTGCCGCAGCGCAACTCCTCGAACGCGCGGATGTCGCCGATCAGCGCCTCACTCGGGATGAGGGAGTCATGCACAAGGCTCAACTCCGACTCGTAGCCAGTCGCAATCTGCCTCAGGCGCGACTCCAGGTCCCCGGCGGCACCCAGTAACCAGCGGCCTTCCCGCAGCAGTTCCTCGCCCGCGGCCGTGAGGCTGACCCGCGGGCCGTTGCGTTCGAACAGGGGCAGGCCCAGCTGCTCCTCCAGCTTGGCGACGGCGTAGGAGATGGTGGAGGGCACCTTGTTGAGCCGCGCAGCGGCCGCGGCAAAGGAGCCGTGGCGCGCAATGGCGTCGACGACTTCAATGGCTTCGAGGGTGAGCTTGAGCATGAGGTAGAGCTCCTCGCAAATTCGAAAAAATCGATGATAGGAAGGAAAAAATTTCGTCGATCCTGGTGAACTCGCCGGAGATGATGGCGGCACTGCCGAGGAACTGACTCGAAATAGTTCCAAAAGCAGATCGTGAATTCAATCGAATTCTGACCTATTACCTCGACTTTCAGGAGCCCTCATGACCGTCAAAGCCACTCCCACCGCCGGTGCCAAGTTGCTCTCGCCCAACGACCACGCGTTGGTGATGATCGACTTCCAGTCGCAAATGGCCTTTGCGACGCATTCCATCGACGCGGTGACCCTCCGCAACAACGCGTCGCTGGTGGCACAGGCGGCGGCCGGCTTCAAGGTGCCGACCATCCTCACCACGGTGGCCGAGAAGAGTTTCTCGGGCCCGATGTTCAGCGAGATCGGCGAGGCCTTCCCAGGCCAGGGGATGCTGGACCGCACCTCGATGAACACGTGGGAAGACGCGGCAGTCATCGAGGAAGTGAATCGCATCGGCAAGCCGCGCATCGTGCTGGCGGGTCTGTGGACCAGCGTGTGCATCGTCGGCCCGGCGCTGTCGGCGCTGGACCAGGGCTTCGAGGTGTACGTGATCGCCGATGCCTGTGGCGACGTGTCGGCCGAGGCGCACAACCGCGCGATGGAACGCATGGTGCAAGCCGGCGCGCGGCCGATGACCTCGCTGCAGTACCTGCTGGAGCTGCAGCGCGACTGGGCACGTGGCGACACCTACGAACTCACCACCGGCATCGCCAAGAAGGTGGGCGGCGCCTACGGCCTGGGCATCACCTACGCGAAGTCGATGTTCGGCGCGCACGAAGGCTGATCCGTGCATGCGGGAACCAGAGCAAGGCCGGCCATGAAAACCTACCTCGTCTCACTTGCGCTGGGCCTGCTGGTCGGCGTGATCTATGCACTTTTCCAGGTGCGCTCGCCGGCCCCGCCGGTGATCGCGCTCGTCGGATTGCTCGGCATCTTGCTGGGCGAGCAGATCCCTCCGCTGGTGAAGCAGGCCTTCGACGGCCGGCCGGCCGTCTCCGGCGCGTGGCTGCACCAGCAGGTCAAGCCCCACATGTTCGGTGAACTGCCCCAGTGCACGCAGCAAGCAGGCGCGGCCAAGGCCGTCGACGCAGGCGCGACTTCGAGGAGCGACAACACATGACGACAGATCTGCCCGATCCGCGGCGCCGCCGCATTCTGGGCGCGGCGGGCGCTACCCTCGCAGCCTCCGGCCTGCTCCCTTCCCAATCCTGGAGCTCAGCGACGATGAAGAATGACGCCCAGCCCCCCGAGCTGATCCTGCACAACGGCCGGTTCACCACGCTGGACCGGTCCAACCCGACGGCCGATGCGGTGGCCATCCGGAGCGGTCGCTTCACTCACGTGGGCCGTGCCGGGGACATCCTGGCGCTGGCCGGCTCCGGCACCCGCGTGATCGACCTTCAGGGGCGGCGCGCACTGCCCGGGTTGATGGACACCCACCTGCACATCATCCGCGGCGGCCTGAACTACAACATGGAGTTGCGTTGGGATGGCGTGCGCAGCCTCGCTGATGCCATGGAAATGCTGCGCCAGCAGGTGGCCATCACGCCAGCACCGCAATGGGTGCGCGTGGTGGGTGGTTTCACTGAACACCAGTTCGCCGAGAAGCGTCTGCCCACGCTGGAGGAGGTCAACGCCGTGGCGCCCGACACGCCGGTGTTCCTGCTTCACCTGTACGACCGCGCGCTGCTCAACGGCGCCGCGCTGCGCGCGGTGGGCTATACCAAGGACACCCCGGCACCCCCGGGCGGCGAGATCGTGCACGACGGTGCCGGCAATCCGACCGGGCTGCTACTTGCAAAGCCCAACGCGGCCATCCTCTATGCCACCCTCGCCAAGGGGCCGAAGCTGCCGGCGGAGTACCAGCTCAACTCCACGCGCCACTTCATGCGCGAGCTCAATCGACTGGGCCTCACCAGCGCCATCGACGCGGGCGGCGGCTTCCAGAACTACCCCGAGGACTACCAGATCATCCAGCAGCTGGCCGACGCGGACCAGCTCACGATCCGCCTGGCCTACAACCTGTTCACCCAGAAGGCGAAGCAGGAGAAGCAGGACTTCCTGAACTGGACCGCCACTTCCAAATACAAGCAGGGCAGCGACTACTTCCGCCACAACGGCGCCGGCGAGATGCTGGTGTTCTCCGCCGCCGATTTCGAGGACTTCCGCCAACCGCGCCCGGACATGGCCCCGGAGATGGAGGGCGAACTGGAGGAGGTCGTGCGCGTGCTGGTGCAGAACCGCTGGCCCTGGCGCATGCATGCCACCTACGACGAAACCATCACGCGCGCCCTGGATGTCTTCGAGAAGGTCGACCGCGAGACGCCGCTGGCTGGCCTGAACTGGTTCTTCGACCATGCCGAGACGATCTCGGACAAGTCCATCGACCGCATCGCCGCGCTGGGTGGCGGGGTGGCGGTGCAGCACCGCATGGCCTACCAGGGCGAATACTTCGTCCAGCGCTACGGCAGCGCCGCGGCCGAGGCGACGCCGCCGGTCAAGCGGATGCTGGAGCGCGGCCTCAAGGTTTCGGCCGGCACCGACGCAACGCGCGTCGCCTCCTACAACCCCTGGGTGTCGCTGTCGTGGCTGGTCACGGGCAAGACCGTGGGCGGGCTGCAGATCACGCCCCAGCGCAACCTGCTCGATCGCGAACAGGCGCTGCGCCTGTGGACGGAGAAGGGCACTTGGTTCTCCAATGAAGAGGGAAAGAAGGGGCAGATCGCGGTGGGCCAGTTTGCCGACCTGGTGGTCCCCGACCGCGACTACTTCGCCTGTCCCGAGTCGGAAATCACCGACATCACTTCGCTTCTCACCATGGTGGGGGGCAAGGTGGTGTGGGGAGCGGGGCCTTTTGCAAGCAATGACGAAGGCTCGGTGCCGCCGGCCATGCCCGACTGGTCGCCGGTGCGCCGCTTCGGGGGCTACGGCGCCTGGGGCGAGAAGGAAGGCAAGCCCCTGCAAAAGGCGGTGCGCCAGGCGGCGATGTCCTGCGGCTGCGCCAACAACTGCAACCTGCACGGCCACCAGCACGCCGGTGCGTGGGGCAGCCAGATGCCGGTGTCGGACCTCAAGAGCTTCTGGGGCGCACTGGGTTGTGCCTGCTGGGCCGTATGACGCGAAAGGAATGAGATGCGCTGGATGACTTCCCCCGCCATTCGATGGATTGCCTTGCTGCTGCTGTGCGCGGCCTACTTGCAGGGCGGACTTCAGAAGGCCTTCGATTTCCCGGCCGCCATCGCCGAGATGAACCACTTCGGCCTCGCGCCCGCGGTGCCTCTTGCCATCGCCGTGATCGTGCTGGAGCTTGGGGCCGCAGCGATGATCCTCACGGGCCGATTGCGCTGGCTGGGCGCACTGGCCCTGGCCGGCTTCACGCTGATGGCCACCTTCGTGGCGCTGCGCTTCTGGGAACTGCCCGCCGGCCCCGCACGCTTCGGCGCCACCAACGCCTTCTTCGAGCACCTCGGCCTGGCCGGCGGCTTCCTGCTCGTGGCCTGGCATGACCTGCAGGAGCGCAGCAATGGCTGATTCGAACACCGCCAGCCCGCCAGCGCCCGGCGCCTTCGCCCCTTTGCGCCAGACCGTTTTCGCGGTGCTGTGGACCGCCACGGTGCTGGGCAATATCGGCAGCTTCATGCGGGACGTGGCCAGCGCCTGGCTGGTGACCGACATGTCGGCCAGCCCCACCGCGGTGGCGCTGATCCAGACCGCCGCCACCCTGCCGGTGTTCCTCCTGGCCATTCCCGCCGGCGTGCTCTCCGACATCCTGGACCGCCGGCGCTTCCTGATCTTCGTGCAAGTGGTGCTGGCAGCAGTCAGTGGCGCCCTGCTGCTGTTGTCCTCCACCGGCGCGCTCACGGTGCCCTACCTGATCGCGTTGACCTTCGTCGGCGGCATTGGCGCGGCGCTGATGGGTCCCACCTGGCAGGCGATCGTGCCGGAGTTGGTGTCCCGCGCCGACCTCAAGGGTGCGGTCGCGCTGAACTCGCTGGGCATCAACATCGCCCGCGCCATCGGCCCTGCCGCCGGCGGGCTGATCCTGGCTTCCTTCGGCGCGGCCGCCACCTACGGCGTGGACGTCGTCAGCTACCTGTTCGTCGTCGCCGCGCTGCTTTGGTGGAAGCGGCCTGCGGCCGCCGACAGCGCGCTTGCGGAAAGCTTCCTCGGCGCCTTCCGCGCCGGCCTGCGCTACGCACGCGCCAGCCAGGAACTTCACGTGGTGCTGCTGCGCGCCGTGGTGTTCTTCGCCTTTGCCAGCGCCGTGTGGGCACTGCTGCCGCTGGTGGCGCGCCAGATGCTGGGCGGCAACGCGAGCTTCTACGGCGTGCTGCTCGGCGCGGTCGGCGCCGGTGCCATCGCCGGCGCGCTGGTGATGCCGCGCCTGCGCGCACGGCTGGACGCCGACGGCATGCTGCTGCTGGCCGCACTGCTCACGGCCGGCGTGATGGGTGCCCTGGTCTTCGCGCCGCCCAAACCGCTGGCGGTGGTGCTGATGTTGTTCCTGGGGCTGGGCTGGATCATCGCGCTGACCACGCTCAACAGCGTGGCGCAGTCCATCTTGCCGAACTGGGTGCGCGGGCGGGGGCTCGCGGTGTACCTGATGGTGTTCAACGGCGCCATGGCGGCCGGCAGCCTGGGCTGGGGCCTGGTGGCGCAGGCCGTCGGCGTGCCGGCCACGCTGGTGGCCGGGGCCGTGGGCCTGGCGCTGGCCGGCTTCGCATTCCATCGCGTGAAGCTGCCGAAGGGAGAGGCCGACCTGCAGGCTTCCAACCATTGGCCGGAGCCGCTGCTTGCCGAGCCGGTGGCGCACGACCGTGGTCCGGTGATGGTGCAGGTGGAATACCGCATTCGCAAGGAAGACCGCCCAGCGTTCATCGACGCCATGAAGCGCCTGTCGCACGAGCGCCGGCGCGACGGCGCCTATGCCTGGGGGCTGCAGGAGCACTCGCAGGACGGTGAGCGTATCGTCGAGTGGTTTTTGCTGGAGTCCTGGGCAGAGCACATGCGCCAGCACCATCGGGTGTCCCAGGCCGATGCGGATCTGCAGAAGGAAGTCATGCGCTTCCACCAGGGGCCGGAGCGGCCCGCGGTGCATCACTTTCTGTCACTCTGACGTTGTGCCTGTGTCGAAGGCCAATGTCAGTCACGGCACCATTGCTGCCTTATCTAGCCGGCAGCATAACCGCGGGATTGCAGCGAAAGCGGGCTTTCGCGGAAGCGAGTCCGGGCGACTGCAGTTCGCCGCTCTCCGGACCGTCGCGAGTCCCGAGCATTCTCGCTCCGGTACTTGCCCTTCAAGCGGTGACCACCAATGTTGCGCAAGGGACGATGTCTATGCCAGGAGGGGCTGATTTGGTGTTATCGGTATTGCCCTGCCGTTACGTTCGGGGGGCGGCGGCACGCTTGCGCAGCGGTTGTTCTCCTTCACGCGGCTGTCACGGCCCTAGGTAGGCGGCCCCCTTTGGATGGTTGCTCGATGGGACCGGATCCCACAAAGCCTGAGAAAATCGACGGACGTGCAAGACGATGCCGATCCCAAAGCATGCGTGGAGCAGGCCGACCCCGGCCATGGAAGCAAACAACATCACTATTGCGGGAGGCATCCAGAGATGCGGATCGGAAGAGGTGTATAGCTGGACGTGGTCGACCAGACCTGGGGCCGCGATAAGTGTCAGGAGCGCAAGATGCACCCATGGCAAGAAGCTCGGAATGGGCGCGAACTGTGGGAACCACCTATAGGCGATGGCCCAAACGTAGAACATGGCAGCAAAGAAGAAGCAGAAACTGACGGCGTAGGCCCGGTGCGTCAGTGCCGCCTCGGCGAGCCCCGCGGCGAATAGAGCAAGCGAGAGCCCGATAAAAGCAGCCCGCGCCCCGTGGCGTCGAAGCGCCGACAAGACGGCGGCAAGGCAAAGGAGGCAGATCGCAAACAGCGGCCAGGTGATCGCGTTGACAGTCCAAGGAGGTGGGGCCAGCTTCATGTCAAGAAGCTGCAAAACTCGCAGGCCGAGTTGCAACACGATGCACAACCCCGCGACCACGAGCAATGTGCGGGGAAATCGGCGGTCCGTCATTCGAGTGTCGGCCTCTGCAGCATTGGCGGGGGATCCGGACCGAAGCGAAAGGGTGAAGCCGACGGCGCCAAGCAACAGGGTCGACTCCATCGCCCCGATCGACAAGGAAACCAGACCTCGCCACTGGAGATCAAGTGCCTCAAGGTCCGTTGCTTGTCCGAAGATCAGCAGGCCGCCAAGGGAAAGCACAAGAAGGCTCGCGCACAGGAAGACAGCGGAGGCGACCAACCATGCCCAGCATTCGGGGGGCATTCTCGCCAGCGTCAGCCTTGGCGGTCGCATGTTCAAGATGCTCACGATGAGTCGACAGGCGAACGTGGCGAAGGCCCACGTCACGGCAAGCACGGCTATCCCGGCGGCCAGATGATTGAGCCCTCTCCCAGTCGAGTCCAGTGCAGCCGCCACAAAACTTGCGGCCCCTCCAACTGTCAGCATCCACTGGCTTGGGGGAACCACCGCCTCTGCCATTTCGCCTCCGTCGATCTGTAAGGAGATCAAACGTGAGATCAGGCCAATCGTCAGCGGTGCGATGGCGCCATAAACGATGGCGAATGATGTCAGAAGGCTGGCGGCGGTGCGGTTGTTGTGTAGGTGGAGAAAGATCTCGGGCGTGTTGAGGGCGTACACGACGAGCGTGAGCGCCGGGAAGACCGCTCCAATCGACAGCCACTGCCGAGCAAGGTTGACACGAAGGGGGCGTGATTCGATCGTTTGCTTGTGCCGCTCGTACTGCTCGGGGTAGTTTGTTTGCTTATCCCGGACCACCACTCCATATCTGGCGCCGGCCGCTTGCGGCACCAACATAGGGGGTGCAGTTTGCTGATCTTCGCCGGACGAACCGGTCAACCTGCGAAGGAGCCGCGCCAGGTACAGGACGAGGCTGGAATTTCGAATCTCACTGGCACTTTGGGTGAGGATGTTGTCCGAGCCTTTGAAGTAGATCTCGAAGGCGATCGGAATGGCAGTAGCGGCCACTGCAAATGCAATGATGAACCACATGTGTCAGGCCTTGGCGATCAGGGCCAGCGCGTAGGCGCCAACGAAGATGTGCGCGAACACCGCACTGATAAGGTTCCAAGTGGGGCTGGGCTTGCCAAGTTCGGCCGTCTGCACTCCGACACAGGCAAAGATCGTGGCCAGCAGCGAGCCAAGAGTGAGGCCACCGAGCACGGCCAAGTTGCGGTTCGCACTGGGCATCTGGGCCGTCGCCCCGGCGACTTCCGGAATCTTCAAGAGCCCAGGAAATACATCCGCATCAGAGAACACCTGGAGGGACAGGCAGGCGATGGCGCCGCCGAAGACCATGATGCACATGTCAAAGGCATGCTTCTCGTAGCGAAACTTGGCGGTCGCCAAGAATGTGATGGCCGTCTTGAAGACGAATCCTGCGTAGGCAAGGGCCAGCACGAACAAAGACTTTTCGTGAATGGGCGGGGCCCAGCCGCGCGCGGCCATGGGGTACGGGAGGTAGACCATCACCAAGCCAAGGGCGAGCATGGCGACCAGGAGATGGAACTTCGCCGCGGCGCTTTCCGCCTCTTCCTTGGCCTTCTTCTGCTTCTGCGCTTCCTCGTCTTGCTTGACTTTGCGGGCCGCCTCGGCCGCGGGGTCTGGCGTCGTCTTCTCGGCGACCGGGATGGTGGTGTCTGGGTCGGTGGTGGCGGGCCTGAGGCCTCCTCCGCCGTCTTCGCCCTCGCCGTCCTTGCGTGGCAAGGCCGGCCTGTGCAGCGGTGGTGTCATGACCCGCGAACCCGTCGCGGCCAGAGAGGTGTGCGAATCGGCTTGGTTGGCGACATCTCGGCTCCTGGGAGTTGGTCGCAATGGTAGTGAGAAAGTTCGCGAATCACAAACGACTAAAGCTCGCCTGACGGCCGAGGCAAAGCGCCTGTGGGTTCTTCCCTCAGAAGACGCAACGGCAGATCCGAGCCGCTGTACCGCAGCGAAAGCCGCCCTTTCCCCCCTCGCTACGCGAGCGCCTGCAGTCCGGCGCTTTCCTGGTAAGCGTCCGGTGAACTCGCCTTGACGGCGATTCGCGCAGGTCAGCTCTGCTGCCAGCGATGCGGCAGGAGCTCTTCGATACGGCTGGCGGGA